>JBBJMG010000004.1:0-262564 GCA_037720205.1 Pyrinomonadaceae bacterium | reverse complement strand
TTTATGCAGAATATCTGTCGCGGTCAGGCAGATTCGATGAAGCCTTGCGCGAAGTTAAACTGGCGCAGGAACTCGACCCGTTGCGAACCGGATTAGTCGGCAATGAAGGACTCATTTTCTATCACGCCCGGCGGTATGACGAAGCCATTGCGAAAAAGCGAATTCACGCTCAGTTGGCGGCGGAGAATCCTTTCGCCCACTTGGAACTCGCCAACGCTTACGTTCAAAAAGGGCAGTATGCGGAAGCGATTCTCTCATATCAAACGTCAATTAAATTAGAAGAAACGACCAGCGCGTTGATTTATCTGGGTCGGGTCTATGCTCTGTCCGGCAAGCGTAATGAAGCGATGGCTATTCTCGATAAATTAAAAACGACTGAAAAATATGTTTCGCCAACCGAACTGGCAATTCTTTACGCCGCGCTCGGTGATAAGGAAAAAGCGTTTGCTTCGCTCGAAAAAGCCTACACCGAGCGCGACTTTCAATTGACATCTCTCAAAGTCGAACCGGGCTACGATTATTTGCGCCACGACCCGCGCTATAAGGATTTGCTGAAACGGATGAATCTGCCCGAATGACCTTGAAAAAATGAAGATGGAAAACGGAACAATTATCAATCAATACAAAATCATCTCCGCGATTGGAAAAGGCGGAATGGGCGAGGTCTTTTTGGCTCAGGACACAAAACTTGATAGAAAAGTGGCGATTAAATTTTTGAACGAAGAATTCAGCAAAGATGCCGATAAATTGAATCCTTTCATCCAGGAAGCGAAAACGGTTTGAGATCGGTGAAAACGGACGGAGGCATATTGTGTACAGCACTGGTCATATGACTGGTCATTGTGGTAAATTTGGTTATGATTAATAATAAAGTTAGATCTATCAGTGCCAGCGAGTTCAAAGCGAAGTGTTTGAAGATCTTCGATGAGCTAGAGTCAGAGGGAATCATTGTCGAAAAGCGCGGAAAGCCTGTTGCCAAAGTTATACCCATCGCGCCAGATGATAATTCCAGCCTAATCGGATCGATGAAAGGGTCGATCACGGTTAAAGGCGATATTTTCTCGACCGGAGTCAAATGGAATGCTAAATCTTGACACGCATATTCTGGTCGCCTCGCTGGCCGGCGATTTGACGGCTCGCGAACGAGTACTAGTCACAAACGATAGCCTAGCCGTCTCGGATATTGTGTTTTGGGAGTTAGCCAAGCTAATCCAACTTGGAAGGCTGAAGCTGGATATGGATAGTGTGGCTTTTCGCCGTTCTTTGCGTCATCTCACGATCGTTCCGATCACGATCCAGATAGCCCGAAAGAGTACTAGCCTGGACTTTGCGTCTGACCCCGCGGACGAGATAATCGCGGCCACAAGCATCGTTGAGGGAATCCCATTGCTAACCCGTGATCGAAAAATTCTCAAGTCGCGTATCGTTCCGCTCGCCAAATGATGTGCGGAGTGGCAATCGTGCGCGGCGAATCAACGAATGATGTGGTGATGATTACCGATTTCAGATAACGGGCAACCGCATTTCATGACATACACCGAAACAATCCAACACGACGACGGACGCGTCGAGTTACAGCCTGCGGCGTTGCAGTCGATACAGACGTCTGCGCTTTATAACGAAGACCTTGCGCCTGTTCCCGTCGAAAAGCGCAATTGGACGACGTATAACTACGCCGCGTTGTGGATCTCGATGGCGCATTGCATCCCCACATATATGATGGCGTCGGGGCTGATCTCGGCGGGGATGAACTGGTGGCAGGCGTTGATCACGATCTTGCTCGGTAATGTTATCGTGCTTGTTCCGATCCTGCTCAACTCGCATCCTGGAACGAAGTACGGCATTCCGTTTCCTGTTTTTGCTCGGGCAGCGTACGGCACCATTGGCTCAAATCTGCCGGCGTTGATGCGTGCTATCGTTGCTTGCGGGTGGTTTGGCATACAGGCGTGGATCGGCGGGCAGGCTTTGCAGACATTTTTCGCGGCGTTTATTCCGGGATGGGCGACGCTGCTTGGCGGTCCGCTCGGCGGCCACACACCGACCGAGTGGATTTCGTTTTTGTTATTCTGGGGACTTAATATCGCTATCATCTTTCGTGGCATGGATTTGTTGCGAATGGTCGAAAATTGGGCCGCACCGTACGTACTAATAATGACTGGGCTGCTACTCGCTTGGATTTTATACCAAGCCGGCGGCGTCGGCTTTTTGCTAAATGAGCCGGGCAAATTTCAAACGCTGGGCGAATTCTGGCCGATATTTATCCCTAGCTTGACTGCGATGATCGGATTCTGGGCGACACTTTCGCTAAACATGCCAGACTTTACTCGTTTCGGTAAGAGTCAACGCGAGCAGGTCATTGGGCAGGTCGTTGCGTTACCGACGACGATGACGGTATTTGCCGGAATGGGAATTCTGATCACATCCGCGGCTGTCGTTGTTTTCCCAAACATGAATCCGGCGGACGCATGGGACCCGGTCAAGCTCGTCTCCCAATTCTCGCAGCCGGTCGTGGTCGCGATATCGATGTTTACCATCGTCGTCGCGACGCTTTCGGTGAACATCGCAGCCAACGTTGTCTCGCCCGCCAACGATTTTGCAAACGCATTTCCGCAACTGATCTCATTTCGTACAGGCGGCCTGATAACTGGTATCATTGGCATCCTGATGCAGCCGTGGAAACTTCTCGCCGACCCGTCAGGCTACATATTCTCGTGGCTGCTTGGCTATTCCGGCGGACTCGGGTCGATCGCCGGCGTCTTAATCGCCGACTATTGGCTTGTTCGCCGGCGTGAGCTGGATCTTGGCGATCTGTATCGGAAACACGGCGTTTATGCCGGCTGGAATTGGCGGGCCGTCGTGGCGACGCTTTTGGGTTGCTTTTTTGCGTGGATTGGGTTGATAATTCCAACTCTTCGAGTGCTTTACGACTATGCTTGGTTTGTCGGTTTCGGTGTTGCGTTTCTGGTGCATTGGGGGTTGATGACCGCCCTTCCACCACAGGGACTTTCACTGCGGAGACGGGAAGTCACAGAGGAAGCAAATTAATCGATAACCTTGTCCGGAGCGTATAAGACATTCTTTTTTGTTTGCGTTTTCTCCCGTCGTTGCGTCGCTGCGGTTAAATTAATCTATGTCAAGAATAGTCAAATGCGGACTGATCCAGTCTCACAACGTCGCACCGACCGATGCGCCCATTCCCGAGATCAGGCAGGCAAATATCGATCATCAGATGAAGATGGTCGAGGATGCGGCGAAGCGGGGTGTGCAGATGCTCTGTTTTCAGGAGATTTTTACGACGCCGTATTTTTGCGCCGAACAGGAGACCCGATGGTATGAAGCGGTCGAGCGAATTCCCGACGGTCCGACCGTCAAGCTGATGCAGGACGCGGCCAAGCAGCACGGCATGGTAATGATAGTACCGATCTATGAGGAAGAGCAGACGGGCGTATATTACAATTCGGCGGCGGTAATCGACGCGGATGGCACGTATCTCGGCAAGTATCGCAAGACGCATATTCCGCACGTCGCTCCGGGATTCTGGGAAAAGTTCTATTTCCGCCCGGGCAATCTCGGTTATCCGTGCTTCGATACGGCATTTGCGCGGATCGGCGTTTACATTTGCTACGACCGTCATTTTCCCGAGGGAGCAAGATGCCTCGGCCTGAACGGAGCCGAAATTATCTTCAATCCATCGGCGACCGTTGCGGGTTTGAGCGAATATCTTTGGAAGCTCGAACAGCCTGCCCACGCGGTTGCGAATGGCTATTTCGTCGGTGCTATCAATCGCGTCGGTACGGAAGCTCCGTGGAACATTGGCGAATTTTACGGCCAGAGCTATTTCTGCGACCCGCGCGGCCAGATCATCGCCGAGGGTTCACGCGATCAGGATGAACTAGTTGTCGCCGATCTCGATATGGACAAGATCCGCGAGGTTCGCAACACTTGGCAGTTCTTCAGAGATCGCCGGCCCGATGCGTATGGGGCGGTCGTGGCGGATTAGTTTCGCAAATTACCATGAATAACGATTTTTGCTCACCGCTCGACATTGCCCAGATCGAACGAAACTTTGCCGAGATCAATCCAGCGATGACAGTGGCGGAGGCCGGCGTCGAGGCCAATCGCTGCCTCTACTGTTATGACGCCCCTTGCATGCATGCGTGTCCGACGCACATCGACGTCCCGTCGTTTATCAGAAAGATCGCGAGCGGCAACCTGATGGGCTCCGCCCGCGTGATATTTGATGCCAATCCCATAGGTGCGACCTGTGCCCGAGTATGCCCGGTCGAGGTACTGTGCGAGGGTGCTTGCGTTGAGAAGACGCTGCTGCAAAAGCCTATTGAGATCGGCCGGCTTCAGCAGTACGCTACCGACCACGCGATAGATAACGGCCGGCAGATCTACGCAGCCGGTCCGGCCAACGGCAAATCCGTTGGTATCGTCGGGTCGGGCCCGGCCGGCCTGTCATGTGCTACCTATCTTGCTCGCTTGGGTTACGACGTGACCGTCTATGAACGCCGTGAGAAAGCGGGCGGCCTCGACACCTACGGCATGGCCGAGTACAAGATGAGTCAGTCCGTGTCGCTGGCTGAAGTCGAACATATTGAAAAGATCGGCGTGAAATTTATGTTGAACACTATTATCGCTGCCGACGATACGGGTGGGCATCGGACCAGCACGGGCAAATCTGGCACCGCCGGGCGCTCAACGGCCACCCCTTCAACACTCTCGTTCAATGAGCTTGATGCCCGGCACGACGCCCTTTTTCTTGCGGTTGGGCTCGGTGTAACGAACCGGCTAAACATTCCCGGCGAGGAACTCGAGGGTGTCTACGATGCTCTCGACTTTATCGAACGGATAAAAACCCGCGATTGGCCCACCGTTCCACTCGGAAAAACCGTAGCCGTAATTGGTGCTGGCAATACCGCGATTGACGCGGTTACTCAGGCCAAGCGATTAGGGGCCGAGAGGGTGATACTGGTTTACCGGCGAACCGAAAAAGATGCGTCGGCTTATGATTATGAACTCGAACTCGCCAAAAAAGACGGTGTCGAGTTTATCTGGCAAGCGGCCCCGATTGCCGTTGTCGCCGACGACGCAAACGAACGCGTTGCCGCTCTGCGTTGCGAAAAAACCGACGAGTCGCTCCAGGTTTTCGACATAGCTTGCGACATGGTAATCAAGGCCGTCGGTCAGACGAAAATGGTCTCATTCTTCCGTGACACCGCCGGCCTGGATGTCGACGACAAAGGCCGGGTCGTGGTCAACGATCAGATGGAGACGTCAAATCCAAGAATCTTCGCGGGCGGCGACTGTGCCAACGGCGGAGCCGAGGCGGTCGATGCTGCTCAAATGGGTAAGCTTGCTGCGCAGGGAATTCATTTTACGCTTAACAATGAGAGCGTGAAATTTGCTGGTGTCCTTTAGTCTTGATCCTGTCAAACACATCCATGGCCGATCTAACTTCAAATTTCGCGGGAATAAAATCCCCAAATCCGTTCTGGCTCGCAAGTGCGCCGCCTACCAATATGGGTTCGATGGTCGAGCGGGCGTTTGACGCGGGTTGGGGCGGGGCTGTTTGGAAGACTTTGGGCGACCCGATTACGAATGTTTCGTCGCGGCTCGCGGGGCTTGATCAGGGACCGGTGCGATTGATCGGGCTTAATAATATTGAACTGATTACCGACCGTTCGCTCGAGGTTAATCTCAAGGAGATGGCCGAGTGTAAGAAAAAGTATCCAAATCATGCCGTCATCGCGAGCCTGATGGTTGAGTCGAAAAAAGAAGCGTGGCAGGAGTTAACAAAGAAAACGCAGGACACGGGCTGCGATGCATTCGAGCTAAATTTTGGCTGCCCGCATGGAATGTCGGAACGCGGTATGGGCGCCGCAATGGGTCAGGTTCCTGAATACACTTGCATGGTTACGGAGTGGGTCAAGGAAGTATCGAACCTGCCGGTGATCGTCAAGCTCACGCCCAATGTCACGCACATCGTGCCGCCCGGACGCGCCGCGCAGAAAGGCGGCGCCGATGCCGTTTCGCTGATCAATACAATCAACTCGGTGATGGGTGTCGATGTCGATACGATGATCCCTTACCCCAATGTTAATGGAATGGCTTCGCACGGGGGCTACTGCGGGACGGCGGTCAAACCGATTGCCTTGAACATGGTTTCCGAGCTCGCACGCGATCCAGAGTTTAGTATTCCGATCAGCGGCATTGGTGGCATTAACACTTGGCGCGACGCGGTAGAGTTTATGCTGCTCGGAGCTGCAAATGTACAGGTCTGCACGGCTGTGATGCATTACGGCTATCGCATCGTCGAGGACATGATCGACGGCCTTAACAATTATCTCGATGATAAAGGTATCGGGAGCGTCAACGACATCGTCGGCAAATCCGTCGGTCGCATTACGGACTGGGGCAATCTCGATCTCAACTACGACGTCAAGGCCCACGTCAACAACGAGCACTGCATCCGATGCAACCTTTGCTACGTCGCCTGCGAAGACGGCGCACATCAGAGCTTTGAGTTCCACGAGGTCGATGGCGTCCGCTATCCATATGTAGTGGAGGAAGAATGCGTCGGCTGCAACCTATGCGCCCTCATCTGCCCCTCGCCCGGTGCAATAACAATGAAACGAGTCGACGCAGGCGGCCCGACACAAAGCTGGCGCGAGCGGACGGCAAAAAACTCTTGAATGCCTTGACCAACCCGATCTTTAAATTTGTTCTGACTCAATGGCACTATTGGAGATGCGCCCCAGTGCAGCGACAAATTGATCAAACCTTGCAAAACGCGGATCACGAGTGGAACCATTTACAAATCGCGCGTAGATCTGCTGGGCGATCACCGCGATTTTAAATGTACCGAAGACGTAGTAGAAGAGCATATCGGGTAGCGGGCGCCCGCACGAGGTAGCGTAAATCTCGACGAGTTCCTGACGCGACACGTTTTCCATCAGTACCCGCGGGTTGAACGGCATGCCCAACATCTCGTCACCAGCATCTTTTGACATCCAATATCCGAGCGTCGTCCCCAAATCCATCAGCGGGTCGCCGATTGTGACCATCTCCCAATCGAGCACGGCGGTGATCCGGGTCAAATCGAGCGGGTCGAGCATTATGTTGTCAAATTTGTAGTCATTGTGTATCAGGGACGAGCCGGACTCGGAGGGAATGTTGCCGTGGAGCCAAATAATCGCCCGTTCTAGTTCCGGGACGTCACTCACTCTTGCGGCAAGATACCTTTTGGTCCAGCCCTCGACCTGCCTGCGGTTGTATCCGTCAGCGCGTCCCAAGGATTCGAGGCCGGCCTGTCGCGGATCGAGGCGGTGAAGTCGAGCGAGGTTTTCGACAAAGGCTCGGCACATCTCGTTGGGCCGCAGGCCGTCGGAACGCAGGGTGCCAGCCGGCGTGTGTGGCCAATCATCGTGCATGCCAGGAATTTTGCCTCGGATTATTAAGCCCCGGCGGCGTTCCATTAAATAAAACTCACTGCCGATTACCGCCTCGTCTTCGCAGAACAGCAGCGATTTCGGAGCCGGTTCGTACACCTTCGAGAGTTTCGATAGGACATCGAACTCGCGACGCATATCGTGGGCCGATCTAACGGTGTTGCCGTGCGGCGGGCGACGTAGTACGAATTCGGTGCGTCCCCGATCGTCGGACCGCAAGCTGTCGGACTGCGTCTGACCCGCACCTCCCAGGCGTATCAGGTACGTCAGGTTCGAGCTGCCGGCCGGGAATTGCGTTACCTCAATTTCCCGGCTTGGGGCATCGAGCCTCGCGGCGAGATAGACGCATAAACGCTCGCGATCTATTTCTTCGCCTTCGCGGACAGGCCTCGTCTCGTTCATTCTCTCGCTCACTCCCTGTGGCAAGAATGATAACGCAGTCTGCGGGCCGACGATCAAGAAGACCTTGAATTTGCGTGAGCTTCTACGGGACGTTTTGACGCGTGAGCTCCCCCATTCTCACGCGGCTTGTCGACATGAGAGTCGAGTGTGCTATTTTGTGAGACATGGATTTTGCCGTCAGCGAAAAGACGAGAGACTATCTGGCTCGGCTCCAGGCGTTTATGGTCGAGCACATTTACCCGAACGAGCGTGTTTACTTGGACGAGATAAATTCGAGCGATCGCTGGGAGCCGAGCGAGTTAATCGAAAAACTGAAAGAGAAAGCCAAGGCGGCAGGGCTCTGGAACTTGTTTTTGCCGGATGTTTCGGGGCTTTCGAATGTCGAATACGCACCGCTGGCGGAGGCGATGGGCCGGGTGGTGTGGGCGAGCGAAATCTTTAATTGCTCGGCGCCCGACACGGGCAATATGGAGGTACTGCATCTGTATGGTACCGACGAACAGAAAGAACAGTGGCTAGAACCGCTGCTCGCGGGCGAGATTCGATCGTGTTTCTCGATGACCGAGCCGGATGTTGCATCGTCCGACGCTACAAATATTGAGTCTTCGATAGTGCCGGACGGGGATCAGTACATCATCAACGGACGCAAATGGTGGTCAACGGGCGGCGGCGATGCCCGCTGCAAGCTCTCGATCTTCATGGGCAAGACCGATCCGGCCGCTCCGAAGCATCTGCAGCAATCAATGGTGCTGGTTCCTATGGACACTCTCGGCGTAAAAGTCGAGCGGATGCTGGACGTCTTTGGATTTGACGACGCCCCAAACGGACATGCGGAGATTACCTTTACGGATGTGCGCATTCCAATGACGAATTTGCTGCTCGGCGAGGGTCGCGGTTTTGAGATAGCTCAGGGACGTCTCGGCCCCGGCCGGGTTCATCATTGCATGCGGCTGATCGGTGTTGCAGAGCGGGCGCTCGAGATGATGTGCGCTCGGGCAAAGACCCGCATCGCTTTTGGCAAGACCGTCGCGGAGCAGGGCGTCGTCCGCCAGTGGATAGCCGAGGCGCGGCTCGCCATCGAACAGGCACGGCTGCTTGTCCTGCGGACTGCGTGGCTGATGGATACCGCCGGCAGCAGGGCGGCACGCCGCGAGATCGCAATGATCAAAGCAGTCGTCCCTGAAATGGCACTGAGGGTCATCGACCGCGCGATCCAAACGCACGGCGGCGGCGGCGTCTCGCAAGATTACCCGCTCACCCAGTTCTGGATCTATGCCCGGTCATTACGGCTCGCCGACGGGCCCGACGAAGTGCATTTTGAATCGGTTGCGAAGATGGAGTTGATGCCGAAATGATCATGGTATACGTCCGGAAAAGCTTCGACTTAATTAGCTTCATAAGCCTTCCCTCTGCCAATATGACCGAAAAACAATTTCGGGGTGACGACTATTCTTGCATTATGCGTTAAACAATCAAAAAAACTGTTGACACTTATTCAACATTCCTGTAAATTCATACCTGTTGCGGTTCACAGGGGCTGTGACACCTTTCGCCACCTGATGCGAACAAGTTTTCTTGGACACCTTTTTCCGTAGGCCGACTTCTCCGGCCGACCCTTCCGAAAACATGCGGGTTTCGACACTTCACCCCAGGTTGACCTGTCGATAGATTCACGTCGGACAACAAAAAGAATGGTGGCAACGTTCCTCGCTAACTCACGCGAAATCCGCTCAGCAGACGGACGGGATCCAAGAAAAACTTTTCGATAAATAACAGCTGCTAACACTAAGGAGCAAGAAACATAATGTTCGGTAAAAAGAGTAAGAGCGTCGCCGGCCTGGATATCGGTTCGAGCTCGATAAAGATGGTCGAGCTTGACGGCAAGCTGAACAGCCTGAATCTCGTGAGCCTTGGTTTTGAAAACCTCCCGAGCGATACAATCATCGACGGCCAGATCATGGAGCTGAACACCGTATCGGACGTGATCCAGAGCGTATGCACAAACCATCACGTGAATGCGACCAACGTCGTGACCGGTGTCAGCGGACACTCAGTAATTTTGAAGAATATTGTGCTCCCCTCGATGAGCCGCGAAGAGCTTGAGGAGTCGATCGACTGGCATGCTGAAGAACACATTCCATACGACCTCGCCGACGTCAGCCTCGATTACCAGGTGACCGCCGAGACCGAGGACTCGACCTACGTCCTAATCGCTGCATGCAAGCGCGAGCGAATAGACAATATCAAACAGGCCATCCAGCTTGCCGGCAAGACGCCGGTAGTTATCGACGTCGACACCTTTGCCCTCCAGAATTGCTACGAGGTGAATTACAACCCGTCGGATGACGAAGTGGTAACGCTGCTGAATATTGGGGCTTCGACGATGAACGTCAATATCGTCAAGGGTACGCGATCACTATTCACGCGTGACATCACCGTTGGCGGCAGCCAGTTTACCGACGTTTTGCAGCGAAGCCTTGGGCTGAATTTTCAGCAGGCTGAGGCCGTCAAGCGCGGTGTGGTCGACGCGGTCGAGGGCGTTGACGAAAAAAGCATCGAGCCGCTGATGAACAACGTGACCGAGATCGTCGCGATGGAGATTCAGAAGACCTTCGATTTCTACCGTGCTACGACGGAAGACAACGAAACGATCGTGCAGAAAATTCTTATCTCGGGCGGCGGATCAAAGCTCAACGGCCTGGCGGCCGAGCTTTCGCAGAGGCTTGAGCTGCCCGTCGAGGTGCTCGACCCTTTTCGCAATATAAACGTCGACAGCAGTAAGTTCGACCCGGAATATCTCAGCGAGATCGTGCCCGAAATGGCGGTGGCCGTGGGCCTGGCCGTCAGGGGAGTGTAACCATCAATGATCAAGATCAACCTACTTAATTCTGTTACCGAGCGGCAAAGCGGCGCTATCGTCGCGGTCGATCGCAGGCTCTCGAGCAGCACTTCACGCCTCGTTTTGATGTCGGTCGCTACGGCAGTCTTGCTTGCCGCGGTTGTAGGGTGGGACGTGATCAGCAGCAATATGGAAAAGACCGACGCCGAGCGTCAGCTGCACGAGCAGAAAACGATCGCCGCCGAACTTGAGGTGGTAATGAACGAACAGAAGGAGCTCGAGCAAAAGATCGCGAGCATCGACGGGCGTATTGAAGCGATCAAGCGGATACGTTCATCGCAGGCAGGACCGAGTGCCGTACTTGATGCGATGCGGGAGCGGATCGCAATGGTTCCCGGTCTCTTTCTCCAGAGTATCGAGCAGAGTGCCGACGGTATCGTGCTAAAAGGCAACTCCCCGGATGAGCAGCAAGTCACCCAGTTCGGTCGCAGCCTTGAGTTTTCGAACGGGCTCTTCTCAAATCTAAACATCGAGACAAACCGCGCCGATGTCGTAAACAACAACGTCTCGCAGAAGCCGAACGCTGATGGCGAAACGCCGAAAGTACAGATCGTCAACTTCATCATCAAATGTGCCTACACGCCTTCTAAGGCCGCCGGTGCCGATAATGGCGTAACGACCGCCTCGGCCCAGGGTGCGGCCCCGGCCGCCGGCCAGCCGGCACAGGTTGCGAAAAACTAGTCTATGAACGCCTACAAGGGCGGTTAAGGGTAAAGACAATGCTAGACAAAATCAAAGATCTCAAGTGGCATTTTCAGCTGATGATTCTGGTAACCGTTGCCACGGTCATGTATATGGGCGTGTGGTATTTTGTGACCAGCGAGACGCGGGCCGAGACGGCGACCATTATGGAACAGGTCGTACAGCTGCAGTCCAAGAACGAGGCGGCAAGAGTTGCGACTCAGCGTATCAATGAGTTTCGCGCTCTCTATGCCAGCAAAGCCGAAGAATACGAGGAACTGAAAGTGCTCCTGCCCGAGCAGCGTGAGATCACCAATGTACTGCAGGGCCTGCAAGACGAGGCGAACAGCAGCCGAATGGTCATGATGCGTTTCGCTCCTCGTGAAGATGTGCCGCAGGACTCGATTATGGCTAAGCCCGTCGAGGTTGAGGTGGACAGCAACTTTACAAATCTGCGTGCGTTTTTTGACCAGATGGCAAAGCTGCCGCGAATTGTGTCGATCACGGATTTCAAGATCAATCAGCTCGACAAACAGAACGACGTGAAAACGCTGCACGCACAGTTTCTGCTTACGGCATACTACGCGGCACCGACCGATTTGAATGTAAAACCGGCCGTTCCCCGGGCTCCTGGTGCACCCCCGGCGGCGCCGGGCGCGGCGCCCGCGACCGCACCCGGTTCTACAGCACCAGCCACGGCTCCCCCCGCCAAGCCCGCCCTCTAGACGATTCATTCCAGATTTAACCGAGAAAAGTCATGATCAACACATCGACACCAAAACGTCTTTTCGCCGCGATGGCCATAGGTGCGGCAGTGATGCTCGCAAGCGGAAGTCTGTCAGAGGTCAGTGCCCAGCGTGACCCGTTTCAGAAGCCAAGCTTTATGAAGGTCCGAAAGCCGGTAACGGCCTCGGCCTCGAGTAGCTCGAGTAAACCGGTAAAGGCTGCTCCTCCGCCGGTCAACTACGGCCCTCCACCGGTTGAGGCACGCCTTGAGTTTTTTAAGGGCATGCGTGCCGAGGCCGCAGCAGCCGGGCTTCCGCTGCCCAAGCCGACGACCGTTATGACGCTCAGCGAGATTGCCGTGACCGGTATTTACAAAACGCCGCGGGGTTGGGGTGCGACGGTCGAAGTGACGCCGATCAAGCTTTCGTACGCGGTCTATCCAGGCGAGAAATTCTTTGACGGGCAGCTTGTCGCGGTCGAGGAAAACCGGCTGGTGTTCCGCAAAGTGACAAAAGTCGGCGAAGGAAAGTTTGTTGCCGCGGTGGAGAACAAACCGCTTAGGCAGTACTCGATCAAATCACAGCTCGAGGGGACGGCAGCTGCCGAGTCCGGCCAGTCGAAAACGGCCGAGATTGCGAGTACGCCTGCCCCGCAAGCCGCTGCTCCCGTGCCGGGTACTATTCGGTCGAGCCGGACCTCGTCGAACCCCTTTCTCTCGCCAGTCGATGAGATGAGTCGCCAGCCAGAAACTCCGGTTGCGAGCTCAAAAGACAAGATTCGGACTCCAGCCAAAAAGCCGATCAAACTCGCAAAGAATACGGTCCCTAAAAACTAACCGACCCACCCGCTCATTTCTACAGGCAATTGCCTGCTTCAGTACGGAGGAAACATGGATTCTCTAATTTCAATCGGCCGCTCGCTCAGAACACTCGTTTTGGCATCGGCAATTATCATCAGCTTAAGCCTCGCAGCAGTGGCCCAAAAGGTCGCACCCATGGACCAGGGCCGAATGTACGGCGACGCGGGTTTTCGCGGCGAGGTCATTGATCTCAGCGTCGTCAATACCGACATTCGAGAGATCCTGTCCTATATAACGGACCAGTACGGCATCAATTTTGTTATCGACAAATCGGTGAAAGAGACGCCGGTCACGGTCAAGGTGAAAGACGTGCCTTGGAACGTAGCGCTCGACTCGATTCTGCAGGCGCAGGAGCTTGGGGTGCAGGTAAATGGAAACATTTTACGTGTCGCCGATGCCAAGGTCCTGGCGACCGAAGGCGAGCTGCTCAGGTCGCGTATGGACAACCAGATCGATACATCGCCGCTGGTCACCGAGCTGATTCGTCTCAACTACGCAACCGCGGCCGGTGCACTCGGTGCGGGGACGACCACGAGCGGCCTGGCCACCGACAGCGGTGCCGGCAACGGTGACAGTAACCTCGGCAAGAACACGGGCGGTGACGGACTGCTGCCAATTATCAAACGCCGGCTTTCCCGACGGGGCTCGATCGAGATTGACTCGCGAAGCAATTCGCTAATCATTACCGATGTTGCGAACAACCTGGCGGCCGTCAAGCAGCTGATCGGAATCCTCGACCAGCCCGAGCCGCAAGTCGAAATCGAGGCTCGTATCGTCGTCGCATCGCGAAACTTCAGCCGCGATATCGGCGTTCAGCTTACAGCCCTACTGGGCGGAGCACGCGGCAGCGGCATCGGCGGCGGAACTCTACCCGGAACCCGAAGCGGCGTGGATATGGGTCTGACGCCAAATCCAACGATCAACGGAGACCTGATGTCAAAGATCGCCAATACGGCGATCGGTCTAACGACCGGTGTTTTTGGCACAGCCCAGTTGAGTGCCATCATCTCCGCTGGTGAGCAGAAAGGACAGGCAAAGGTCATCGCGACCCCCCGCGTCACCGCCCTGAACAACCGTCCGGCCGAGATCAAGAGCGGATCTCAAATACCCGTGACAACTATCCAGCCCGGCGGCAGCGGATCGGCGGTCATCGCCACCACCACATATGTGGACGTGCCGCTGCGTCTTGCAATTACGCCACAGATCACGGGTCTCGGCACCGTCATTCTCAACGTTGTGGCCGAAAATGCGTCCACTGCGTCAATCGTCGGCGGAGCAAATCCGGCGATCAACCGTCAGAGCATGACGACGCAGGTCACAGTACCAGATGGCGGAACGACCGTGATTGGCGGCGTCTTATTTGACGACGAACGCGAAAGCCAAGACCGCACGCCGGGCCTAGCGAGCATCCCGATTCTCGGCAACCTCTTTAAACGTAAAGGAGTTCAGCGAAATACGAATGAAATCCTCTTCTTTATCACACCGAGGATAACGCGACCGGATTACAACGCGGTGTATAATGGCCCGCCGCCGGCTGTGCGAATCATCCAGCCGGTGCCGATGGGCAACCCGCCGTCGAACTCATCACCGTCAACCATACCTCAGGCGCAGCCTGTAGTATTACAAGCCCCGGGCCAGCCACGCCCCGAACTCGTGACGGTACCCATCAAACCGTAGGGTTCGGTTCAACTGTTTCCTTCAAAACCCGTCAGGCAAATCTTGCCTGACGGGTCTTTTTACGTTTTGGAGTATTTCTCGCGGCCAATGCAGGACGCTCCACAGGGGGCGTTGCTATTCCAAGCCGGTGAAATTCACGTCGGAAAGGTTCCCGTCGACAGATATTTGTCTGGCGGCAAAGCGATACCGTTTGGACGAGACTCGAAGTGTGTAGTTGGGGCCTGCCGGAACGTTTGGAAACTGGTAAAAGCCGAATGAGTTCGTAATAATCTTTGCCGACGCCCCGCTCGGCCCGATGATCTGGACAACGGCATTACGAAGACCGCTGCCAGCTGGAGTGGTCACCTGACCGCCCACGGAAAAAGTGGAATTGGCAGGCGTTGAAAAGGCCGTCGTCGAGTAAATGTAATCACCGCCCGAGGACTGGTCGCTGTTGGCACCGTTGCCGGTCGCATAAAAATCGACGCGTCCACGCGTCTGATCGGGCGCCGTCCACATGAATGTCCACGATTTGACTCCGAACTCAGTCGGCACGGTACCCTGGGCGGTGTGCTCCACGTACTGGCGGACATCGCCGTCAACGAGTCCATCCTTAAGCTGCGTCTCCGGAGAACCGTTGTCGGACACGGCAAAATCACCCGCCTTCGCCCCGGAACTATCGATGGCCGTCATTTGAAAACCATAAATCACGGCATCCCCCTGAGTTGTCGTGACCGTGATCTGCACCCGTTGACCAGACAGATAGGTGGCTGGTACGCCTGCGATTTGAACGCTACCGGAACCTTTATTCAGGTCGTAAGATATATGGCAGAGAGTGCAGTTGAGCTCGTTGGGGGCGTTAGTGTACGAGGGTGACGGGCCGCTGCTCGCGGCGCTAACGCGAGCGCCGTGGCTGTTTAAGCCGACGGTAAAGGCCATCGCTCCAGCTAATGAAATCAAAATCAGCTTCGCCGCGGTTATTTTATTGATCTGGAGCATAGAATCACCCGGGGGATAATTGATTTTGATGCAAAAAATTGGTTGATGGTCGGCAATTTTTAACGCGGATAGGGTACGGGCGAGAATATGCAGGTGTTATTTTGGTGATAGCGTACCGTCGTCGGAGATTCTCGGTGCATTCGGGCCAAAGTCTGTCATAGATAGGTCGCGGACTTTTCTGATCGACGCCTCGCCGCCGGTGAGAGTTGGAATCCCGCGGCCCTCCTGTCGCCCGCCGTGAATCCGGCCACCGATGAACTTACCGTTGGGGGCGAGCCGCGTTTCCAGTATCATCGTCATTGCGGTTTCGCCGGCAAGCTGAAACCATCCATACGTCGCAAAATTGCCGAGGGAATAAGCGATAAGCCTGTCCTTATAAACTTCCACCCCACGCATCACGTGTGGGCCATGGCCGAGTACCAAGTCGGCGCCGGCATCTACAACCGTACGTGCGAACAGCGGCAGGTTTCCGCGCGACTCGCCGGCGAACAGCTCAGTACGCATCGGCACGTTCTGTGCATTAGTGCCCTCAGCACCACCGTGAAACGACACGACGACGATGTCGGCGCGTTTGTGGGCCTCGGCGACCAATTGCCTGGCAAAATCGAGATCGTTTACGTTCGGCGTGATGTTGTTATGCGCAAAGCCGATAAAAGCGACGCGTCTGCCCTTGACACTGAGCACCGCCGTAGAAAATTGAGCCTTGTCGCTGCCCGCGTGTTTGATTCCGAGGGCGTCCAGTGTGTGCCTTGTCGTCGAGCGGCCGAAATCGCCAAAATCACCGGCGTGATTATTGGCCAGGCTCATCACGTCAAACCCGGCTTCCTTTAGGTACCGGCCGTAGCGCGTCGGCACACGAAAGGCGAAGCATCGGGTGGAACCGGGCTTGCACTTCGTAGACAGGCCGCTGTCCACCATCGGCCCTTCGAGATTGCCAAAAGCTATATCGGCCGCCGACAGTACCGGCGTGACCTCTTTCAACAGGTCTGCACCGTCATTCGGCGGCATCCGGCTTTCATTCGGATAGGGCGAGCCGAGCATGATGTCGCCGACCGCTGCGATGGATATCGGCTCATTACCCTTTGGCGTGGCGTTTGCAACAGGCTGCGGCGGCGGCTCTTCGCTGCGGACAATCTTAGGGTCGCATGCCAAGGACAGGAGGCAAGCGAGCAGGACAATTGAGTAGGCGAAACAGCGCATCGTAGTTAGGGAAGGCGACAGGCGCATACGGCAATGCCTACAGTGCCTACGCACCAGCCGGAGCGATCTTTCCCGACACCTCGGGCTCACTGGCGGCAGATATTTCGTCGGTTTCGGCCATCAGGGTTTCGTCGACGAGTTTCTTTTGTTCGAGTTCGTGAATTGCGTACGAGCCGGTCGCCGGAGATGCCGATGCCGCACGGCCAATGTATTTGAAAGAAGCCCCCGGGGGCAGTATCGAACGCAATCGTGCCTCTACAAACGTCCAGCCGCCCATGTTCTGCGGCTCTTCCTGCGTCCAAACGACGGACGCCGTGCTTGGGTAAGATGCAAAAATTTCAATCAGCTTTGCTGAAGGAAATGGATACAACTGCTCGAGCCGTACGACGGCAACGTCGTCGGTTTTCGCGGCTTCTCGGGCGACCTCTAGATCGTAGTAGACCTTTCCGCTGCAGACCGCGATACGCGTCACCTTTGACCGGTCGGCTATCTTTGCGTCGTCAATAGCAGGCTGGAATCCACCGGATTCGAGCTCAGCGATTGTAGAACCCGCCGCCGGGAGGCGGAGCAGGCTTTTGGGCGTCATCACTATCAGCGGCCGCACTATTTCCTGACGCGCCTGTCGGCGCAGCAAATGAAAATACTGGGCGGGCGTGGTCGGATAGCAGACCTGCATATTGTTCTCGGCACACAGCTGAAGGTAGCGTTCCAGCCGGGCGGAGGAATGTTCCGGGCCCTGTCCCTCATAACCATGGGGGAGCAGCATGACGAGGCGGCATTTTTGCTGCCATTTGTCTTCGCTGGATGAGATGTACTGGTCGATGACGATCTGAGCGCCATTGGAAAAGTCGCCGAACTGGGCCTCCCACACAACCAGAGTTTCGTTTGAGATCACGGAATAGCCGTACTCGAAACCGAGGACGCCATATTCGCTCAGGCTGCTGTCGAAAACGACGGCTCGTGAACCAGGATTTTGCTCATTCCGCAGCTCGTTCAGCGGCGCCCACCTCTGGCCAGTCATCGTGTCATACATCGATGCGTGCCGCTGCGAAAACGTGCCCCGACCCGAATCCTGACCGCTCAATCGAACGGGCGAGCCGTCAAGGACAAGCGACCCGATCGCGATAGCCTCGGCAAACGCCCAGTCCATCGGGATCTCGCCCGAGCCCATTTTTGCCCGGCGGGCGAGCTGGCCGACCATTTTTGGATTGATATGGAACGTTTCGGGCACGAGTGAAATTTTTTCTGCGACGGCTTTTATCGCATCGGCACTCGCGCCGCTTTCGAAGATGGTTGAGCCATCCTCGTCCTCGATCTCTGCGGCTAGTTTTGCACGCGCCGGTTTGTCGGAGGCGATCTTCTTGGCATTTGCGAGGATCCGCTCATACTTGTCCAGTACCTTGCCCGTCATCGCGGCGAGCTTGTCCTCGGAGATGACTTCCTCACGAATTAACTGTTGTGCGTAAAGATGCCGGGTACCGGGGTGGGCCTTTACTCGGGCATACATCAGTGGCTGCGTATAGCTAGGCTCGTCGCCTTCATTGTGCCCGAGTCGGCGAAAACCGACTAGGTCGATCACCACATCTTTGTGAAACTCGCGCCGATAGTCGAGAGCAATCTCAATCACGCGAAACGCGGCTTCCGGATCGTCGGCATTGACGTGAAAAACAGGCGCCTGCGTGACGTGAGCGGCGTCGGTGGAATATAGCGAACTCCGGCCGAGGCCGGGCGACGTCGTGAAGCCGATCTGGTTATTGATAACGAGATGAATCGTGCCGCCCGTCCGATAACCGGGGAGCCCGGCCAGCTGCAGCGTCTCCATTACAACTCCCTGCCCCGAAAAGGCTGCGTCGCCGTGGAGCAGAAGAGGCATGATCAGGTTATAGGTTTCTTCACGTCCTTTACCCCCGCCAGTCCGCAGTTTGTCTTGGCGAGCGCGGACCATGCCCTCGACAATTGGATTAACCGTCTCCAGATGGCTCGGATTGCTTGAAAGTTGAATGCGTAAAACCTTGCCGGCCTTGGTTTTGCGATTGCCGATAGCTCCCTGGTGATACTTTACGTCGCCCTCATCAGCCGGGAAGCTCGGGTGTGACGTGCCCTCAAAGACCGTGAAAATTCGCTCGGCCATGTCACCGGTTTCCGGATCGCCAATGATGTTTGACAGCACGTTGAGCCGGCCGCGATGAGCCATTCCCATATACAGTTCCTCGACGCCGCGGGCGGATGCCCCCTCGACCAGCTGATCGAGCATCGGTATCACCGTTTCGCAGCCCTCGAGCGAGAATCGCTTTTGCCCGAGGTATTTCTTATGGAGAAATTGCTCAAACTGTTCGGCTTCAATCAATTTTTGCAGCAGCTCGATCTTTTTATCGCTGGTGAGCGGCTGCGTGTCGACGAACTGCTCGCGAACCTTTGATCGGATCCAATCCTTCTCTGTAGTACTTTGCAGATGGCGATACTCGATGCCGACCTTGCCGGTGTACGCTCGCCGCAGGATCTCTAAAATCCGCCGCAGCGTAGCCGTTTTTTCGCCGTGCAGGCCGCCTGTAATGAATTCGCGATCGAGATCCCAAATGGTCAGGCCAAAATTTTCGAGGTCCAGTTCCGAGGTGTGATGCGGGATCATGCCGAGCGGATCGATGTCAGCTAGCAGATGCCCACGCGTGCGGTATGCATTGATTAGCTGAAGGACATTTGCCTGTTTCTCGATCTGTTCGCGTTCGTTCCCAAAGAGCGTCGGATTGTTGTCCTCTGCCCAGCGAAGCGGCGGGTAATTGATGTCGAGAGCGGTAAAGATCTCGTCGTAGAAATTATGCTGACCCTTGAGCAGTTCGTGAATGCGAGCAAGAAACATCCCGCTCTCAGCGCCCTGAATCACGCGATGGTCGTAGGTGCTGGTGATCGTAACTGTTTTACTGACACCAATTGCGGAAAGGGCGGCGGCGGTCATCGCCTGAAATTCAGGCGGATACTCTATTGCACCGGTGGCAATGATCGCACTCTGGCCGGACATCAAACGCGGGTTTGAGGCCGCGGTACCGATCGTGCCGGGGTTTGTCAGAGATAGGGTCGTGCCTTGAAAATCGGCAATCTCGAGCTTACCCTCGCGGGCTTTTTTCACCTGTGTATTGTAGCCCTCGAAGAACGCCGCAAAATCCATTGCATTGGCGCCCTTGATGTTTGGCACTAATAGATTTCGCGAACCGTCCTTTTTTTCGATGTCGATTGCGATACCAAGATTGATATTTTCGTGCTCAAGGCGTGAGGGCACGCCGTCAACCATTCCAAAACCAAAGTTCATGTGCGGATAGGTCTTTGCGGACTGCACAATCGCCCAGGCAATGAGGTGCGTGAACGACACTTTGCCACGCCCCTGTGACGCGAGGTGGTCGTTGATGGCCTTTCGATTTTCCTCGAGGACCTTGACCGGCACGGTGCGAAAGCTCGTGGCGACCGGAACAGTTAAACTCTGCTCCATGTTCTCGACAATTTTTTTCGCGACACCGGTTATTGGTTTCGGCTCAGTGTCTGGGGGCAAGGGGGTGGAGACGGCAGGTTTTAACGGGGCACCTACTGCTTTTGCTGCTGCGGCCGGAGCAGCGGGTGTGCCGGCGTCAGCCTCCGCAATTGACGGCTTGCCTCCGGCAATCAGCTCAGCGAAATAGGTCTGCCACGACTCGTCGACCAATTTCGGATCGGATTTGTACCTCTCGAGTAGTCCCTGGACGTAGGTTGCGTTTGATCCGAAGATCTCTTGGATGTATTCGGATAATTTTGATTTATTTTCACTCACTTGATTTCTCGTTGAACAAGGCTGAGGTGCGGTTTCGACCAATTCCAAATGCCGGACCGACCTACTATTCACGTCGATTTATCCGTCGCCCTTCTTCCCCTTTCGTTTGGAGCCGTCGGGCTTCTCGGGCCGCGGTTCGGGACGCGGGGTCGACTGCACTGTCGGCGGGCGAACAACAATCGGCTTTTCAGGTGTCGTGTCAACTGATTTGGCGGGCGTGGTGTCCGCCGGCTTGGCCGTGTCGATGGCGGTGTCGGTCGGCAGCGGTGCCTCGGGTCTGATCTTTGTCCCGGGAGTAAATGCTATTCCAGTCCGCCGACCGGCGAGGTCCGCCTCCTGCAGTTTCTCCACCTCCTCACGTTTTCTAAGCTCGCTGGCCCGCTTTACTTCCGAGGGCATTGGCGGAGGAGCGGGAAATGTATCCTTCGGTTTATCCTTCATAAAAGGAATCATGAAAGCGTTAAAGTACGGCAGCGCACCATGCCCGCCTGTCATTTTGCCGCCTAGATTTTCCTTTCGTTCGGGGTTTCCCATCCAGACGCCCGTCGCATATGTGGGGGTATACCCGATAAACCATACGTCGGTATGATCGTTGACGGTGCCGGTTTTACCGGCGAGTTGGTGGCCGCCGGCGTTTGCGCCGGCAGCGGTCCCGCCGCCAGCCACAACGCCGCGCATCATCTGTACCATCGTTAGGGCAACGTATTCATTGGTCACCTTTGAGCTCGCTCCGTCAGACTCCTCGAGGAGGCTGCCATCGCGGTTATACACTTTTCGTATAAGGTGCGGCGTCATTCGAATGCCTTTGTTTGGAAAGACGGAATATGCGGCCGTCATCTCGAGCAGCGAAGCCTCGCTCGCCCCGAGAGCGGACGGCAATGACGGAGCCATTGGATTAGTAATTCCAAACCGCCTCACCATCTGGCCGCCAGCCTGGATGCCAACCTGCTCCAGTAGATGGACGGCTGCGATGTTGTAGGACTTGGCGAGAGCGATTTTTAACGGCACATTGCCATGGCTCAAGGAACCGTCAAAATTGTGCGGCATCCACCCGCCGCGTTTGATCGGCGCTCCGCTCACGGTCATGTCCGGAGTCATGCCGTCTTCAACCGCCGCCGTATAGATGAATGGCTTATAGGCCGAACCGGTCTGACGCAGGCCCTGCGTCGCGTTGTTGAATTTATTGGTGTGGAAATCGTAGCCGCCGACCATACATACGATTTCGCCGGCATGAGAATTGATTGACACGATCGACGCCTGAATCTCGGGCACCTGTGTCAGTTCAACTTCCAGCATTCCCTGTTCCTTGTCTACGCCTTTGATGAGGAATTCTGCCAGGAAACCGGGTTTCAGCTCTTCGCGGGGGCGCTTACCGCTGCGGCCCATCTGCGCAGCGCGCACGATCGCCTTATACTTACCAAATCGGACTCCGACTTCGTCTGCCCCAGCATTCGCCCGCATGATAAGCCCTTTGATGTATTCACCTTCTTTATAGTCGTCACCGTACCAATCCGGGTGCTTAAAGACGTCGAGGGTTTTAGCGATTTCCTTTTCATCGGTCAATGGCTGATCTTCGGCATCGACCAGAATGTTCTTATATTCCGAGCGCCAAGACCGACCTCGATCATATGCCCGCAACCGTTCGCGAATCGTCCGAGTTGCGATTTTCTGCGCCTCGACATTGATTGTCGAGTAAACTTTAAGACCACCCTGGGCGACGCGTGTCGTGTACTTTTCTTCGAGGTATTTGCGAATCTCCTCCACAGGATAATCCCAGGCTGTCGACTTGGGCTGCGATTGATAATAGGCGGTTCCGGCAAGGTTGATAGGTTTGGCCTTGGCCGCATCGACCTCCGACTGCGCGTATTTCTCTGGCAGGTATTTAGCCATCTGATCGAGCACAAGATCTCGCCTTGCCTTTGCACGTTCCATGCTGCGGGTTGGCGAGTACTCAGACGGGGACTTGGGAATCGCCGCGAGCAGAGCGGCCTCTTCGAGACTCAAGTCGCGCACCGACTTCCCGAAATACGTCCTCGATCCCGCCTCAAAACCATAGGCGCCCGCCCCGAGAAAAACGTAATTCATATACATCTCGAGAATTTGATCTTTGGTATAAAGACGCTCGATCTGTAATGCCACTGCCCATTCGTTTACCTTTCGCGTGTAGGTTTGGTCCTTATAGAGAAAAAGGTTTTTTGCCAGCTGCTGAGTGATGGTTGACGCACCCTCGGTCTTGCTGGAGGTCAGGTTCTTGAAAACGACGCCGGCGATGCGGTACGGATCGATGCCGATATGGTCTCGATAACGATAATCCTCGATAGCGATCAGTGCATCCGTGACCTTTTCAGGAACGTCCCCGATCTTGATCGGTATTCGTTTCTCGATAGCAAACTCCGCGAGGATCGTCTCACCGTCGTCAGCGTAAATCGTTGTAACCTGTGGCGGACGATAGGTGGCAAGGGCTGAAACCTCGATCGTATAACGCGAATTATTTAAGTAATACGACGCCAGAACGCCAGTCAGAGCACCCGCCGAAAGCGCAAGCAGCAAGGCCGCGAAGAGAAAAGTAAAACTCGTCAGCCAGCTCCGTTTGCCGTTACCGATAGGCTTCGATTCTGTCGACTTAAATTTCTTGATATCTACTGCCATAACTCCTCGCTAGTTAACAAACCGTCTCAATCGCACGCTGACAACAAAACCAATCGCGATAAAAGTCGAAAGAATCGCCGACAACCCCGCGCTCATCAAAGGGAGCGGCACGCCGATCACCGGGAGAAACCCAAGTGCCATTCCGACGTTGATGAATATCTGAAAGACCATACCGCAGACTATGGACATTATAACAAGCATGCCCGCCCGGTCGGAAGCTTCTCTTGCTCCCGCGATCATTCGAGACAGAAGCAGAGCGTACGCAAGCAAAAGCGATATGCAGCCTATAAACCCAGTGTTCTCCGCAGTTACCGCGAAAATGAAATCGGTGTGCGGCTCGGGTAGGAATTTCAGGACACTCTGCGATGTATCGGTATCGCCCTGGTTTCCAGCGAGCCCGCCTTTGCCAACCGTGATCATTGACTGGATTGTGTGGTAACCGTAGCCGCGTGGATCGACGCTCTCAGGGTCGAGAATGGCGTTGATTCGTTCCTGCTGATAGCGTTTGATGAATCCGCTCTGTACACCAACGTAATACGCGGTCGGCACGAGTACGGCGGCCAACACCAGAGTTATAACGACGTATCGCATTTTGATCGCCGATAAAAACAGAACGGCCGCGAGAATCGGGAAGTACGTGATTGCCTGACCCGCGTCGGGCTCGAGCATGATCAGCCCGACAGGGCCCGCGAGAATCGCCCCGCCGATCAGCATCTCCCTGAGGCTGAGATCCTTGGCTTTTCGGCCGCCAAAATATTTCGCCAGCATCAAGACCGTTGGAATTTTGACAAACTCGGACGGCTGAAACTGGCCCACCACCGGAAGCCTGACCCATGCCTTTTGGCCATTAACCTCGACGCCGAGCGGCGTTAATACAAGCAGCAGCAGGATCAAACCAAAACCATAAAAGAAGGGCGCGGCGTCGATGATTCGTCGATAATCGTTAAATGCGACAACAAAAAACGCGACAAGAGCGATTCCGATTCCGAGGATCTGTTTTGACCAGTAACCCTCCGACGGCAGTGCATTGTGAATTTGCCACACGCCGAAGGCCGCAATGGCCACGGCCAGCAGCGCGGTTAGCCAGTCAAAGTCACGCACATCGCGTTTTTCGATTCTCGCAACCATCTAAGCCATCACCGGGTCTTAGTCGAATCGGGTTTAGGAAGGGCCACGGTTTTGTCTGGAGCCTCTGAGTGAGCACTGCTATCGGTGATATGGCCTTTCGTTTCTCGAAAAGCTTCATAAACCCCTTTCGCCGCCGGCGCCGCGTGGCTACCGCCAAAACCGACGTTTTCGATCAACGCGATCACCGCGATTTCCGGTTTATAAGCCGGGGCAAAACTTACAAACCAAGCGTGGTCTTTCTTGTCGCCAACATCTTTCCCGAGCTCCGCGACTTGTGCCGTGCCGGTTTTGCCTGCGATTTCATAATCCGGAATACGAATACCGGCTCCCGTTCCGCCGCCGTTCACGACGCCCCACATACCCTTTACGACCAGGTCCCATTGGTCCTCCTTGGCCTCGATCAGTTTTGGCTCGGCATTCTGGAATCCGAAGCCGACCCTGGCCGCAAAAAAGTCGCTCTTTCCTTCAGTACCGACGGCAGCGATCGGCCTAAACTCCTTGAGGAAATGCGGCACGTACATCTGACCGCGCATTCCTATGCTCGCGACCGCACGCAGCATCGAGATTGGCGTGACCCATACTGTGTCCTGACCGATTCCCGAATAGACGGTGCGGATATCGCTCCATTTGCCTTCGTTCTTGATAACCCACGGCATCCAGGATTTGGGCGTTTGCGGCACCTTTTCGTTCGGTAGATCGATGCCCGAGCGTTTGTCATAGCCATAGGTTTCGATCATCTGAATAACACCCTCGATCTTCATCTTGAGAGCGAGGCGATAATAATAACCGTCACACGATTTTGTTATGGCGTAGCTCAAGTTAGGCGAGCCGTGGCTGCCCATGCAGCGTGTAAATTTATTGCCCACCTGAATCCCGCCGCCGCAGACCAGATTTGATTGGGCGACGGTGATCGCGCCTTGCTGCAGGCCTGCGATTGACTCGGGAATTTTCCAGGTTGAGCCGGGAGGATATCGCCCCTGAATCGCCCGGTTGAATAGAGGACGCTTCTCATCCTGCCAATACGCCGCGATAGCTTTGCGGCCCTCGGGGGTCGAACTGCCGCGGACAAAAATGTTTGGATCGAAAGACGGAGCCGAGGCCATCGCAAGCATTTGGCCGTTATTCGGATCCATCGCGATGATGGTTCCACGCTTTGTGATTGAATTCGAGAGCTGCTCCTCAGCCTTTATCTGCACGTCGAGGTCGATTGTGGTGACCATGTCCTGGCCTGATTGGGGCTGGACGACGTCGAGTTCGCTTTGGACGCGGCCGCGGCTGTCGACCAGGACCTTTCGATAGCCCGGACGCCCCCTGAGATACTCATCGTAGTACTGTTCCAGCCCGCCTTTGCCGATAATGTCGCCCGGGCGAAAGCCTCTTTCCTGCATCAGCGGGTCTTCGAGCTGTTTCGGGCTGATCTCGCCTACGTATCCGAGAACGTGCGCCAGCACTGCACCAAGTGGATAAAATCGCTGTGGCTGCAGTTCGACGCGCAATTCGGGAAACTCGAGCGAGTGTGCCTCGACCCACGTGATGTCTCGCACGTCGGCATTCTCTTTGAGCACCATGGCCTCAAACTCGTTCTGTTGCTTAATCAGACTGAGACGCTCGACTACGAATTGCCGATCGAGGTTGAGACCGCGGGAATAATCGTCGACGCGTTCGGCGACGTTCACGGTTTTTAGCGGCTCGTTAGAGAGCACAACGTTATACGTCGGCCGCGAATCGACGAGCATTTTGCCGTGGCGGTCGAGAATCGCCCCTCGCGGAGCCGGAATCGGAATGAAGCGCACTCGTTGACTTTCAGCCCTGTCGGTGTAGTACTCCCCCTTAACGACCTGTAGGTAATAGAGCCTCGCTCCCAGCACCCCAAGCAGTATAAAAGCGAGCACCTGAATAGTGCCGACGCGGGCGCCTAGATTTTGCACGTGATCGCCGATCTTCATAATAGTTATTTGTTCAGTCTAATGGGGTTTCGACGCCGAGTCTGACGCCGGGGGGCGAACATGTCGCGCTTACGTGAACGCGGGCGTTCCCCGGCGAGATTCTGCATAAGCAGATAAACGAGAGTGCCGACGATGGTGGTTCCGATCAGAGAGTAAGCGACCGTGATTAGCGGGTCGGCGGACGGGTTCTGGCCAAACAAACGATGCATGCCGAGGTATATCAAATCATCGAGAAAACACGCTCCAGCTATGATTGGAATCCGCAAAATTAGGTTGTCCAGGTACACCCGACGTGCCATCTCCGAAACCATGTAAGCGATAAGCGTTTTGGAGAATCCATTGGCCCCGAGCAGTCCACCGCTCAATGCATCAACCGCTAAGCCGGCAAATGTCCCAAAAAGGATGGCTCTGATCGAATTCCGCTGGAGAGCGGCATAAACTACGACGATCAACGGAAAGTCGATGAAGGCGAGGGGCTCCGCAATGTTTCGCAGCGTCCATTGCAAAACTACAGCGACGATCATTGCGATCGTTAATCTAATTCCCTCCATCGATCGTCACCTTAGTGCTGTCAGTTGCGTTTAACTGAATTGGGTAATTTTTGTTCGAATTCCGACTTACCTTGCGGTTCATAGAGCAAGATACCAACTTCCTGCATCGAATTTAGCCTCGCCGAGGGGCGAATCTGAATTTGATGCGGCGTCGTTGCTGAACCAGAGACCACGGTTGCAATTTCACCGATCTTCAGACCGGCCGGATAGATGCCGTCCTGGCCGGTGGTAAAAACCGGCTGGCCCGGTTCGACCGAAATGTAGCCGGGCACGTACCGCATGTCGAGAGCGTCCCGCTTACTGGTGCCAGCGACGACCCCTAGTGCACTCGATGCCCCGACTTGCCCGATGATGCCGCCCACTCCCGACTTGTCGTGGGTAATGAGATCGATCTGTGATGTGAGCGGGTTGATGGCTATCACGCGTCCGACCAGTCCACCGTCGGTTATGACCGGCATATTGAGCTGAACGCCGTCGAGACTGCCTCGGTCCACGATCGAGGAATCAAACCAAACGGACGGATCGCGGCCGATAATTCGCGCAGTGAGAAGCTTATACTTGCTCTGCTCCTTTAGCCCCAGCAGCGATTTAAGCCGTGTATTTTCAACGGCCAGACCTGTGCTCTGCTGCACCTCGACCTCGAGCTCGTGGAGCCGCTGCCGTAACTCGTCATTTTCGGTTTGAGCACCGCGCAAGCTGGAGATTGAACTGAAATAATTAGATACCGACGAGGTGATCGACGTAACGGGCGACTGGATAAAATCAGCCGCAATCTGGGTCGACGAGCGAATTACCCGCTCGCCGGTCGTAATGTCGCGTGCGTTGAAGGCCATTAGCACGAAGTTGACGAGCAGAAGGGCCAGCATCAGCCAAGGTGTCAGCCGCCAAACTTCTTTTTGACTACGCTCAACCATCGCTCTTGAGTCTGGAGTCGTGAGCCTGGAGCGGGAGATTTTCTTCCGGACCAAGACTCAAGACTGCTGACTGCTGACTAATTCCCAGTCATCAATGAATTGTCCCACTTGACGCGTTTTAGGAGTTCGAAATCCGAAAGCATTTTGCCGGTGCCCAGTACGACGGATGAGAGTGGATCGTCGGCGATGACGACGGGCAGGCCGGTTTCGGTCATCAGGCGTTTGTCCAGATTCTTGAGAAGAGCACCGCCGCCGGTCAGGACGATTCCGCGCTCGACGATATCCGCGGAGAGTTCGGGCGGCGTACGTTCGAGCGCGACGCGGACGGCGTTTATGATCGTCGCGATAGAATCCGAGAGTGCCTCGCGGATCTCCTCGTCGCTCATAGTGATGGTCTTGGGGATGCCCTCGATGAGGTTGCGGCCGCGGACGTCCATCGAGAGAGGTTCTTCGAGCGGAAATGCGCTGCCAAGGGCGATCTTGATGGCCTCGGCGGTACGTTCACCGATAAGCAAATTATATTTTCGCTTAATGTATTGGGTAATCGCCTCATCCATCTCATTGCCCGCGACGCGGACGGCTCGCGAGTAGACGATACCCGACAGCGAAATAACGGCAATGTCGGTGGTGCCGCCGCCGATATCCACGACCATATTGCCATGTGGCTCGGTGATCGGCAGGCCTGCGCCGATCGCCGCCGCCATCGCTTCTTCGACAAGATAGACTTCTGATGCCTTGGCACGATAGGCCGAATCTTCTACCGCCCGACGCTCGACCTGGGTAATCTCAGAGGGTATCCCGATTACGACCCTCGGCCGTACCCATGATTTGCCATTATGCGCCTTACGGATAAAATGCTGGAGCATCTTTTCCGTCACTTCGAAATTGGCGATGACCCCGTCCTTCATTGGCCTGATCGCCACAATATTGCCCGGCGTCCGGCCGAGCATTTCTTTGGCGTCGCGGCCGACCGCCTCAACTTGGTTAGTCACCTTGTTAATCGCGACGATAGACGGCTCAGAAACGACAATGCCGCGGCCCTTTGCGTAAACTAGCGTGTTCGCCGTGCCAAGATCGATAGCGAGGTCGCTGGAAAACAAACTGAATAGAGACTTAAATGCCATTTTTTAATTCAAACTGCCAGCTATGCGGGAAATCTCCGAAGTCCAGAATTGCCGCTAGAATAAAAGAAAGAAGCTGAGTAACGTCCGGTATGTCTAACCAATAATGATACACCCTATGTCGTGCCTATTTCCACCATCATTTAAGTTTTTTCGTAAAGCTTCACTTATTCACCAAACTTTATGGTTAGGCAAAGAAAAACTAAAAAAAAACGGCCCGATTGGGCCGCTTTCCGCAACGATCGCAAACCGTTATTCAAGACCCACAAAGTTTACACTCTGATTGTCGCCGGTTAAAAGAATATTCTGAGAGGCAAAACGATATCGACTGGAAATGGGCCGAACAACATATGTGACGCCTGTCGGGAGATTTGGAAAAGTGTAGAAACCGAAGGAATTAGTCAGCACGTTGCGCCGGACACCTTGGGGATCGATTACTGTTACGGTTGATCGCAGACCGCCGCCAAAAGGTGTGGTAACCTGTCCACCGATCGCAGCCGTACAGGTCGAATTAAGACTAACATCGTCAATGGTAAAGTTATCGCTCCCGGTTGTGCCTCCCGGCCGTTCGTACACGAACGAGATCACGTGATTGGCTCCATTTGCGTACGCATTGAGGTTCACTGTCCGAACTGCATATGCCGGGGATCCAGTCGGGGGCTCAGTGATCGTTTGGACAACGTTCCCGTCCACGCGAACCGTCAGAACGGAGGTTGCCGGAGCGGTGACCGAACCGATGCGTAAATAATACTGCAGGGAAGCCAGCCCGTTCGGAATGAATACCGTCTGCGAGGCTGAGCCGCTTTCCGCGGCAGGTGTGCCCGTGCCATCGAACCACACCCAGCCATTGCCAGTTCGCGGCGGAGCCGACCCGTCGCCCGATGTGCACGAGGCGAGGGTACACAACGACGTACCAAAAAACGTCGAGGTAGAGGTCCAATTTGGATTGGTGACGGGCGAGCCCGTATTTGCTTCGAAACCGCCATCGGCGATCCGTTCGGTGCCGCAGGCCGGCGTGGGGCTCGGCGTGGGGATGGGCGTCGCAGGCGGCGTTGCGGTCGGTGATGGCGTGGGGCCTCCACCGAGGCAACACGTTCGGCCGGTGATGCTTACTGTGTCAACTCGCCAGCCCGACTCATTCACGCTCTCATCTGTCGCCATCCGCCATCTAAGAATTGCGTTCTGTCCGGCCGCACTCGTCGGCAGGTTAACAGTTGTGGTGACAAAGGCAGTCTGCGTCCCTGTCCAGGCATTGCGTCCACCGATCGGGCTTCCTGAGCCGACAGCGATGCTGCCCGAATACCCGCCCGTGACGAAACTGCCGCCTGCGGCAATAATGTCCTGAAACGCCGCTCCTGCAACGGAAATCTCAAGAACGCCGCCATCGAAAGTGTCCTCGAGGTCCCAACTATGACGGAATGTGACCTGACTACCGACCGTCGGGGTGAAGGCCGGGCTGTCAAGCCGTTTATCGGCAATCACCGGAGGGCTGTCTACGAAGGCAACATTAGGCGGAGTGTCATTTGCCCCCGTCGCCGCCACCCATAGGGGAGCGGGGCCGATGGCATTGGTCGCAGTCCAGCCCGCGGGAAGCGCAGGCGGCGTAACGCTATCAAAATTCTCCGTTAATATGTTCGTCCGAGCGCCTGTCGGTATGACGTATACCAGACTGCCAAGATTAGCCGCGTTATCAACGTGGGCCACAGTAGCCGTGATGTTGGTGCCGCAGGCCAGCGATGACGCAGCCGTAAAGGTAAAATTGCGAGTGACCGCGGGGCCGCCCGCAGTAATCACACCGTAGTTTTGCGCGCCGCCGGGATTTGTCACGCCTCCGGTCGCCTGCAGCGTACCAACATCATTAACTGTGTTTGCCTGACCCGTGTTCGTCACCGGCAGAGCCACGGTTACCGTTTCACCGGGGTCTACCGCGCCGTTTGCCGGTGAACAGTTTTCCGCGATGATCGATGCGACGCCCGCATTCAAAATAGGAACCGCCGTAAGGCAGAGATTCGAGGTTGCTGTCGCTCCATCCCTGACCACCACGTTTCGCTGAGAAGCCGATGAAAAACCGGGCGCAACGGCCGAGATAATAAACGTGCCGGGGCCCGCGATTAGGGAATAGGTACCGGGGACCGAGGTAAGCCGGCTAAAGCCGCCGATAGCCGATATTGTTGCCCCATTTATAGGCTGGCCCGTCGAGCAGGAAGTAATGGTGCCGGTGACCGTGCCTTTAGCAACCGGGCTACAAGCAGGAAACTTTGCGTATCCAATGCGCGAATCCCATTGGCTGTTCGATATGACATTGTAAACTTCCTGCGTGTAGTAGAACGTACAATCGTCTACCGGGTCGACACTCATCTGGCTATAATCGCCCCATCGTCCCGACGCGGACGTCTGTGCGCCGGGCGCAGCATAAAAGGTCACTTCGGTTGCGTTTAACGCTCCGGTCGGGGAACCCGTGTCGCGGCCTGCCCAAGTGATATTTGCACGTTGGGTGGTGCTGGACGAGCTGAAACCGACAGCAATACGCCCGTTGTGGTCCTGGGCGAGACTCGACATCCATCGATTCAACCCCGTCGAACCATTTCCCGCATCGGGTGCGTGAGTGCCCTGATCGTAAACCGTGAGTCCGGTCGGGCCCGCCAGGGAGTCCGTCCCGCGCAACTCAAACCAACGCGGGGCGGCTTGATAGGTCGCCGCCGTGGTCGGATTGACACCGCTGACATTGACGATAAAATTTCCGATAAATGCGTTGACCGGGGCGGCTTGAGTGCCGAGGTTCCTATATGCCAGGCGATGCATCAGACGATCGCCGATGGCATCCAGGTTCTGTCCGTCCATTTGCTCAATTGCCTGACGGGTATTCGGCGATCGGCCGTCAAACGCCGCAAGCGGCACATTGGCGGTAAGTGTAATGGTTGAACTTGCCGGATTTGCAAAATTTGGCTCGAACAAGAAACCGTCTACACGATCGGTTGCTCCAAATTCGTCGGCATTAAAGGTCATGAAAAGATTGGGCATCCCGGCAGGAGGCGCGATGACGCCGTCAAAATCGGTCGGCAGGAAGCCTCCGAACTCACAGGTCGGGCAACCATCGTCTTTATTGAAGTAGATGTAGCCAGCGGACGGATCACCAGCGAGCATTTTCACTCGATCAAAAGCAAACAAACCCACACCGTTAAAGGTATTACCGAGAAACTGGTTTGCCGCCATATAGTAGCCATTAGGCCACACACCATAGTGGGGATAATCCTGGAAGTTTGATCCGGGCGTCGAGAAAGTGTAGATGAAGTAGGCTCCCGCGGCGTCACTGGTGCGCGAGATGGCAATACATTGATAAAACGGTGACGCCGGCGGGTCTGTAAATTGGCTGAGGAGCCATCTATCCGCAAGAGAATCGTAGAGGACGACTGGATCACCGGACGTAAAGCCGTTCGCCCCGCAGGGATCGTTCGCGGGCCACAAAGCCTCCATAAGTGTCGGGCCGGAAATGACGGCACCTGTTGTCTTGTTGAAAACGGTAAAGGGCGTGCCGGCTCCCGCATTTGTCTGCTGCACAAACTGAGTAAGCCCAACGTCGCCGGTGGTATCAGGAGGCACGACACCGCCGCCTGAATTGGGGCTGTCAAAAGTCAGCACGGGCGGCGGCATCGTCGCATCCGGCGCGTTGGCTCGGGCAGGCGGCGGTAGGGCCTCATCGATGAACAATTGCGTTGCGTCCGCCCCACCGAAGCGGCTGGAACTGCGAATTACCTTCCGATTGTTCTTGTTGATGACCGGCGACTCGAAAATGGTGTTTCGCTTAGCCTTGAGCTGTTTTCTAGATAAGCCAAGGTCGTTTGCCGCCAGAGCCTCGGGCTGCCAGAGAGGTAAGCTTTGTGCCGTCGATGACTCGCCCGCGAATACCGCGGTGCCGGAGATTGGGGTCCCATTTTCCCGCCGAACCTCAGGTTTCGCGACGGCGGTCAGCATGTCCTGGGACGCCACCGATCCAGAAAGTTTGAGGAACAGCCCGGCAGCCAAGCAAAGGGAAAATAGTGACAGTGCGACCCGGTACCTGCCGGCGAAAAGTGTGACTTTCATTTACGATCTCCTGGACAGTTTTCGGCTGGTTTAGCGGACCTGGAGGGCGGGTTTAGGCTAAAACAAACCTCGTCAAATATGCCTAATATCAGTACAAAAATTAGATGAAATGGCAATGAAAGTCAACGGCTAAGCGGTCCTCGGGCTTGCGGACTGATGCACCGAGCGGCGGACTCCCGGGATGCGCTGTCGCACGATTACAATTTGCCGCCGCGAGGCCCGGCGCCGAGCTTCTTTCGTCGCACCGATTTCGGCCTTGCGGTCTTGAGCGGCACCGTATTCCGTATGTTTATCTCGCATGGGCTTTCCGCTCCAGACAGCGGCGCAGTCGGAAGCTCCGACACCGGTTTTGATACTCCAAAGCCAACCGCCTGGACTGCGACCGGTTTTCCTGCGACTCCAGCGTCAATGGTTGAGGATTTTGACATTTTCTCTGGCTCCGGCGTCGGACTCGCGAAACCCGGCTCCCCACGCTCGACACCTCGAACCTCCCAAGGTGTCACGAGACCGCCGCCGATACTGGCTGCGACCAACGCGCTCAAATAGATAAGTCCGACCTTCATAACACCCGCCCATTCCGTTCCCATTAAGATTACTTATAACGAATGATAGTTGCAGCAGTTCGCGGTTCAAATGAATAAAAAAGGCGGCCCGAAGACCGCCTTACCAAAGCCTATCGAGAGATTCTATTCTCCGATAAAGTCAACGTCGTTGAGCGAATCGGCGACCTCCACCGTGCGTGCGGCAAACCGCAGACGATTAGAGAAAGCGGCCATCACGTATGTCCGGCCCGATTCGACATTGTCGAACTGATAGAAGCCGAACGAGTTTGTAATAACGGAACGCGTTACGCCGTTCTCATCAGTGATCGTTACACGGGCATTACGCACGCCGCGACCGTCGCCAGTCAGAATCCGGCCGCCGACTTCGACTCCCGCCGCCGTTGTGCGGAGCGTGTCCGTGTCGGTGGATGAGTTGTTCGCGGTGTTCGAATCGGTGGTCGCACCGGTTGCCATTACAGTTGCCGTGTTGACCAGATCGCCCGTGGCATTAGACGAGACAGTGCCCGTCGTAACAAACGTCAGGGTTCCGCCCGAAGGAATGTTGATCGGGGCATTGATGCTGCCAAAGCCGGTCGTCGGGCATGTCGCACCCCCGGAAGGTGTACAGAACGTGAACGAACCGACGAAATTTGCCGGGAAGTTGTCTGTCACGGTTGCCGCACCGCGGTTAGGTCCGTTATTGGTGACTACGATCGTATACGCCACCTGCTGGCCAGGATTATAGGTCGTCTGACCATTTGTCTTTGTGATCGAGAAATCAGCAGGTCCCGTGGGTGTGGGCGTCGCCGTTGGCGTGGCCGTGGGCGTAGCAGTCGGCGTAGCAGTCGGCGTGGCCGTCGGAGTAGCCGTCGGAGTCGCCGTCGGAGTCGCCGTCGGTGTAGCGGTCGGGCTCGGTGTCGGTGTAGCCGTCGGCGACGCAGTAGGCGTCCTGGTCGGCGTCGCTGTGGGTGTTGCGGTCGCCGTAGCGGTCGGCGTGGCAGTAGGCGTCGCAGTAGGAGTAGGAGTCGCACCCTGAACCGCCGCCAAGCCGTCGATTCGGGGAGCACCGGCCGCAATCTCACCAATCAAGCCAAGCTCCGTGGCCGCGCCCGTAGAAAGATTGATGGAGTACAGGAAGCTTTCACTCATTACTGTCAAAGCAGCGTAAGCCAAATTGGTGCCGCCTTGAATGTCGAATGCTCCAAAACCAGATGCCGCGACGCCGAGCGGGCCCACGGTAGTGAGGGTACCTGTCGTCGGGTTAATCGTCACGAGCACATCGCGGGCGACTTCAATACCATAAAAAGTCGTCGTCGTGGCGCCTGCGAAGCTGTTGCTGTAGGCCACATGCACGACGTCGGGATTCGTACCCGCACCCGGATCGCCGGCAGCATATGCCAGATTTGGATCTGTATTTGTCACCGCCCCAGTAATAGGACTGATCCGCCGATTACTCTCCTGATCGTTTACGACGCGGATTAAATCAGAAGTCGGGATAAAGTCGAAGCCGGTAAACACACCGGCGGGTGCCGGCCGTGTGGTTGGTCCGACGGTAGTGACTGCACCAGTCGTCAGATTTATCGTCACAAGTCTTTCGGTAAAGGGAAAGCCAAATGAGGCGAGCCCATAAAGCATACCGCCATTCGGGCGGAAGTCGATACCGCTGATACCCTCGCCATTGGCTGCATCCAGGCCTGTTAGCTGTAGTTGGCTAAGAATGATCTCCGGTTCATTGGCCCTAATGGTGGCGAGAATATCTGTCGAAAAATCGTAGATATATAGAATCGGGCCGCCGGTGCCTTGCGGCGCCTGCAACTCGTCTACTAAAAACGTTTTGATGCCGCTGTCCTTCGGTTTGAGCTCGTCCAGTTGCTGCATCTCAAGATCGGCTCGGATCTTGGCCTGTTTTAGCGGATGAAGACCTGAAACTTCGCGGGCCGCACGCGTCTGCGCTCCGCTCTGCAAGCCAAAAATACCGAAGGTGACTGCACACAAAACAACGCCGAAGACCGCGATCACGCGGCGGTTGAACACGAATTTTCTGTCAACTGATTTCATAAACTGTATTTACGCTCCCCTAGAATTAATACCAGTATAGCTAAGACAAATATTTTGAGGCAGGTGGCCGACGCCGCACTTAGACCTCGTTAATCAAAACGCCGAACGATCGCATAGCCAGCTTCACGGGCGGCGGGTCTAAGAATCCTATACCACGAATCCTATACCACGAGCGTCGGGGGGCGTCCGGATAGGATTTAAATAGTCAAAATTACAACGGATAGACATTAGGAAGTATATGCTTAAGTTCAGAAATCGTCAATGGTTTTGATGCAAAAAGATCACAACTCTCAGCTGCACAAAATCGAAAAGGGCGGCTCACAGGAGTCGCCCCTTTTCGCCATTTAGTGATCCGGTGAATTATTCAAGAGCTTGGAAATCTACACCCGACAAGTTGCCATCGACTGTTATCTGTCGGGCCGCGAATCGAAAGCGTCTCGAGACGACCGAGATTGTATACGTCTGACCGCCCGCAACGTTAGAGAAAGAGTATGATCCGAACGTGCTGGTGAGCACAGTTCGACGGACGCCGGTCGAACTTGAGAGCACGATGGTGGCGTTTCTAAGCCCGGATGTGCCGTTTGTCGTGTAAACCGTGCCCGAAATATCTCCGTTAGCCGCCGCCGCGGCGATGTTGACGGCGCCGGATTGGTAGATCGTTGGTAGAAGGTTAGCCAAGGCGTCGGACGTGCTAGGCGCCCCCTGCCCCGCACCTGTGTAAAAATCGATGACTGTAGGCCCGCCCGGCGCACCGGGTGCAACGTCGAATCTGACGATTACAACCTGTCGCACTCCAGCTGCATAGCTATTGGAGGAATCGACAAGCACGATTAACCGACCATTGGCGGCCTGCCCGGCATTAACCGTCAAAGCAAGTCCTGGAGGCGCACCCGAGCCAATTGTGACGGCCGGACTGCTAAGCTTCGACTGGTCAAACATAATCTGAAAGCCCAGGGCAACTTCATCGCCCAGGGCGTTGAGCTCGATCGGAACTGAAACCTGCGTTCCGGGAGTTCCGTTCACGCCGACGACGCGGACAGTGCGACTGCTCTGTGCGTGAGCGAATGTTGACATGGCGACCAGGCAAAATGCCGCGACAAAAAATACTTTTACTTTCATGGTGTTAATAATATCCTCCTGACGAAACTGTCGGCGAACTCGCCAGAACCGCTTATATTAGCGGGTTTGGGGTGGTGTCAGCGGATGTGACGAATCATTTAGCGATCAACCGGAGGCACACAAGACCAAAGCAAATTGGATCGGGAGATCCCCAGGTATTATTAGGCTTTCAAAAAAAAATGTCAATCAAAATTTCGCGGCTCGCAGATCCTGCTAAGACATGTCTGATTACCGCATACAGACTGCCTGAGCGAACTGTCTGAGATGCTCGGGTTACGCCGAGCGATGCAGCCAAAATGCGGGTCTATAAATAAAACACCACCGTCAGCTTCACACGACAGAATGCTTGGTAGATACGGTCAGAACAATGTGTTGTTTGATCAGCTCGCCTGAACGACCGGCGAAACGGGACCGTCGGCAGCCGAAGGCGGCGGCAGTGTTGTCGAAACGGGACTTCGAGTATCGGTCGGATTCTCCAATGCTGCAGAAAGAACGTCGCTGATCCACGAAGCGGGAACGATTTCGAGTTCGGCGAGAACGTCAGATGGAATGTCTTCGACATCGCCCTCGTTTCGAGCCGGAAGTATGATACGTCGTATGCCCGCGCGATGGGCGGCAAGTACCTTTTCCTTTATACCGCCGACTGGGAATACTAAGCCCGACAGCGTAATCTCGCCCGTCATCGATGTGTCTGAGCGAACTTTTCTATTTGTGTAGAGCGACGCCATTGCGACCGCCATTGTTACGCCGGCGCTTGGACCATCCTTTGGAATCGATCCGGCGGGGACATGTATATGAATACCGTTTTGCTTGATCAGCTCGGCATCGATCCCAAACTCAAGTGCGTGTGACCACAGATAGCTTCGGGCGGCCTGCGCAGACTCCTTCATCACCTCGCCCAGCTGGCCAGTCAGGTTGAGGCCGCTGCCGCCGGGCAGCATCGTCGCCTCGATAAAAAGGACTTCGCCGCCCATCTCCGTCCAAGCCATACCCGTGGCGACGCCGGGGGGCAGCTCTTTGCGAGCCTCCTCGGGAAACACCTTTGCGGGCCCGAGATAGCCCTTGATCTCCTCGGCGCTGATCGTCACTTTTTCATCGAGGCCCTGAGCGACCTTGAGCGCCACCTTTCGAGCCAGATTTCCGATTGTTCGCTCGAGCTGGCGGACGCCGGCCTCGCGTGTATAACGCGACGTCAGCTGGTTAATCGCGTCATCGGTGATCGCAAGCTGCTCTTGGCCGAGGCCGTTCTCCGTGATCTGCCTCGGGACGAGGTACTGTTTTGCAATATTAAGTTTTTCGCGGTCGCTGTAGCCGGCAAGCTGTATGATCTCCATTCGATCACGCAGCGCCATAGGTATCGGCTGCAGCTGATTGGCGGTCGCGATGAAGAAAACCTTTGAGAGATCGAAAGGTAAATCAAGGTAGTTATCGCGGAACGTGTTATTTTGGGCCGGATCGAGGATCTCGAGCAGGGCCGACGCGGGATCGCCCCGGAAATCATTTCCGAGCTTGTCCACCTCATCGAGCATCAACACCGGATTATTAACGGCCAACCGTCGCAGGGATTGTATTATTCTGCCGGGCATCGCTCCGACGTAGGTTCGACGGTGGCCGCGAAGCTCGGCCTCGTCACGCATTCCGCCTAAACTGAGCCGGTCGAATTCTCTCCCCAGCGCGCGCGCAATCGAGCGGCCGAGAGAGGTCTTACCAACTCCTGGGGGGCCTACGAAGAGAATTATGGGGCTCTTTGAATCGGGCCGGAGTTTTACCACTGCAAGTGACTCGAGAATGCGTTCCTTTATGTCTTCTAAGCCGTAGTGGTCTTCGTCGAGGATCTTCCGAGCCTCGTTTAGGTCGAGCTTTTCCTCACTTGATTTTCGCCAGGGAAGTTCCAGAACGTACTCGAGATAAGTTCGGATGACGTGATAGTCAGGCGCGGCCTGGGGCAGGGCCTCCATGCGTTTGAGCTCGCGGGTAGCTTCTTTGCGGACTTCGTCAGGCAGGTCAGCTTTCTCCAGCCGCTCGCGAAGTTGGTCGGCCTCGGCCTTTTCGCCGCCTTCATCGTCTCCGAGCTCTTTTTGGATGGCCTTCATCTGCTGCCGCAGCACGTAGTCGCGCTGCGACTTGTCCATCTCGCCTTGTGCCTCGGTCGCGATCTTTGACCGGATCTGCATGATCTCGAGCTCGCGCGCCAGAGCCGCATGTGTCAGCGTCAAAAGCCCATCGACCGTGCTCGACTCGAGCATCTTCTGCTCTGTCTCCGTGCCGAGGTCGAGAACCGATGCGAGAAAGTACGAAAGCTGAACCGGATTTTCCTGTGCCGAGATTGCCATTCGGATTTCTGGCGGAACTTGCGGGAGCAGGGCTAGGGCTTCCTGGATCATGCCGGATATGTTGCGCCTTAGCGCCTCGATCTCTTCCGAGTCCACGCGGCTTAATTCAGGAAGAACTCTTACCTTTGCCTTCAAGTAAGGCTGCTCGGCTGTCCATTCAACGATCTCAAATCGCTGCATTCCCTGAACGATAAGCTGCATAATACCGTCACTGCGCATCATGCGTTTGATGTTAACGATTGTGCCGATTGTATAGAGGTCCGTGGATTTTGCGTCGTCACCCGTGACGTTTTCCGTCTTGGTCGTGACGCATGCGATCAGCTTTTCTTCGGTCGCGAGTTGCGTCTCGACCGCCTTGGTTGAGCGTTCGCGCCCGACGGCCAGCGGCACGACCGTCTCCGGAAAAAGTGTCGTATTCTGAAGCGGCAAGATCGCAATCTCAAGCTCGCGGGGCAGGGCCGGCGTTTCAACCGAGATTTCGTTGTTATCGTCGGCCATATTTAACCCTTACGCAGATTTATGATCAGCAGGCCATCTTCGAAGTTGTGCTCTATAGTCACACCCGCAAGCGGCGACGGGAATTTGAGGGTCTTTTCGAAGTTACTATAGGAAATTTCCATTTGCTGAAATGACATACCGACGCTGCAAGACCGATCTTTCCGACTCCCCGCAATACATAGGGCGTTTCCCTTGACTTCTATCTCGATGTCCTCTGCCGAAACACCCGCCAGCTCGACTTTGACGACCCAGCCGTCCGGGGCGAGGTAAACGTCAGCCGCCGGATACCAGACCTGGCCCGACCCCACGGCCTTTGCCGTGCCAACGAACTGAAATACTCGATTAGTGGACTTGGCCATTTTTAGGGAAAAGGACGCCGCAGGGGAGGCAATACTGGCGACTGGAATTAGTACTAAGACTTTTTCCAGAAGCTTGCACCGCTGGAGATCTCTTCGAGCGTCTCGGCAATCTCACGGTCGTCCTCTGTTTCGAGGGCGACATCCGCAATTGCGATAATGCCCGCGAGCGACCCGTCTTTATTAATAACAGGAATACGGCGGACCTGTTTGTCGCCCATAAGACGTATGGTCTCAAACACAAAGTCGTCCGGCGAGACCGTGAACAACTCGCTCGTCATGGCGTCAGCGACAGGAGTAGACGCATCACCACCAGTCGCAATCACCCGCACCACGATATCGCGGTCAGTGACGATGCCGACCAGCCGCTCACCCTCGACGACCGGCACCGCGCCCATGTCGCCATCACGCATCATGACCGCCACCTCGCCCAGTGTTGCGTCACGGGTCGCGGTCTGCACATTCTTTGTCATTATCTCGCTGCATCGCTTGCGGGATATCGTCGTTTCGGCCTCGTTCATAAAATTATTCTGTTCGACAAGGACCTAGAAAGCAAGCAAAGAGGATCGCCGCAAAAACGCACAAGCGGCTGACAAAGACCTGAAAGCGTTTTGCGTGGTTATGTGCCTTTTTTGCGGCTAAACTGTTTTTTCGGTTAGCGAAATCATTCGGTCGAGAGCGATCTTCGCAAAGTGCTTTGTCTCCTCGTCAACCACGATCTCATTCACGACAATACCGTCGAGCAGGTTTTCCATTACCCACGCAAGATTAGGCGGGGCGATGCGGTACATTGTCGCGCACATGCAGAGGTCCGGGGCGAGCAGATGAATTTCTTTATCGGGGAAGCGGGCCTGCAGGCGGTTGACGAGGTTCAGCTCGGTGCCGATAGCCCATTTTGAACCTGGCGGAGACTCCTCGACAGTCTTAATAATAAATGAAGTCGAACCGTCGAGATCGCTGAGCTCGACGACCTCGCGCATGCATTCGGGGTGGACGAGAATCTGCACACCGGGAATTTCCTTTCTTCGCTGCTCGACGTGCCACGGTTTGAAACGCCCGTGCACTGAGCAGTGGCCACGCCATAGGATCAATTTCGCTTCGCGAAGCTGTTCGACGGTATTGCCGCCGAGCTCTTCGTGCGGGTTCCAGAGCGCCATCTTGTCGAGCGGGATGCCAAATTTTGCACCGGTATTTCTCCCCAGATGCTGGTCCGGGAAGAAAAACATCTTGTCGAATTCTTTGAGGTAAATCTCGAAAAGCGGGATCGCATTTGACGAGGTACAGACAACGCCCTCGTTCCGGCCGCAGAATGCTTTGATCGCGGCGGTCGAATTCATGTATGTGATCGGCGCAACCTTCGATTTTAGAACGCCGATCTCGCGGAGTTGTTCCCACGCGTCCTCAACCTGATCGATATGAGCCATGTCGGCCATTGAGCAACCGGCGCCAAGATCTGGCAAGATCACACGCTGACGCGGTTTACCCACGATATTGGCAGACTCGGCCATAAAGTGGACTCCGCAAAATACGATGTAGTCGGCCTCCGTCTGCGAGGCCATTACGGATAACTGGTACGAGTCGCCAGTCAAATCGGCGTGCCGAATCACCTCATCGCGCTGGTAATGATGGCCCAGAATGACCACGCGGGAGCCTAGTTCCTCCCGGGCGGCAGAGATGCGGGCGTGCATCTCTCGGTCAGGCATTACCAGGTAATCGTCGAGTGTACGCGCGGAGTCGAGTACTGCGGACATGGGTAATGATGGCACCAATGCCAGGGACTTGTAAACGATAGATCTCTAATCGTCCCGATGCCGAATCGTGCCTGAATCCACCGTCGCGCCTGACCGCGAGATCACTTGAAAGTGCATCGTGTCCTTAACGATTTCGACGAGCATAAACGATAAGTCCGTGTCGAAAGCTTTTGCGGTCATTGGCGAGTTGTCTTTGACATCCCCGGCGCGGAGCTTGCCGCCGGCTCCGGTGACAAAATAGGTGATGCCCTTTTGCGGCTTTAGGCGTTCGTAAAAATGCTCGTGGCCCGTAAAAACGACATCGACCCCGTTTTGGACAAACAGGGGTTCCAGAATACTCCGCAGATCACCCGAGGACCCGTGACGGCCGCCGGACGAATACGGGGGATGGTGAAAAAATGCAATCTTCCAGTCGGCCTTATCCTTGCCCATCTCGTCGCCGATCCACTTGATCTGGCGCTTGTCCATGTAGTTGCTGTTGAGCGAATAAAAGACCGCGTCACCTTTCTTAAAACGGTAATACTCTTCGCCATTCATATTAAAGAGCTCGTAGAACCGTTGATTGGACTCATCGTGGTTGCCGAGGGTGGCATAAAACTTAACGCCCGCATCTAGCAGCGGCCGATAGGGATCTTCAAATTTCTTCTTGAAGTCCTCGGCCTTTTCGCCCCCATACATATTATCGCCGACCAGGATAACGAATTCGTATGGGAAAACCTTTCGATAGGACTCCATCACCTTTGCCAATTCAGCCTGTAGCGGGCCACCCGTGCCGGTGTCGCCGATAGCTAGAAATTTGATCGAGCCCTCGGCCTTGGGCAGCGTCAATGAAGGCGCCGGAGCGACCGCAGTCTGGGCTCCCACGCTCGAAAGTTGACCGGAGAAAACTACGACTGAGAGGAGAATTAGAGCAGCAAAACGTTTCATTACTTTCGACCTCAAATAGTTACGCGAGCGCATTCTTCATAAAATCGATTACGATGCCGGTGTCGCGATCAAGAATTGCGAGGTATTGTCCCGCAAATCTATAACGCATGGAACGCGGAAGCTGGGGGAGAGCGAGGAGAAGACTGGGCGACATCTCTACGAGTTCCCGCGATGGCGGATAGACGCTGTTAACATTCAGGACGACCCCGCGCGTTTCTTGTAGAACGGTTTTCCGCAGTTCGTCTCGCTTCCAGCCTTTTAGTTCTGTCTGAATTATCTTACGGATGAGCTTTTTCGCGTCAGAGGTAAAAAGCTCACCCATTTTTGCGTCTTTTCGGGCGAGCGCCATCGCCTCGAGCAAGCTCCTTTTATTCGTTTCGATCTCCGCGGGCGTGGCGTCGACCGAGATTTTTGGCACGCGGCTCCGTAAGGTTTCCCGCTGCACATGTATTCGTTCCGCGTCGCTTTCGAATTTTGTGATAACCTTCTTATCACTAGCGACGCGGGTCGTTTGGCCCTCTACGGAGGAGGTGAACGCCCAAAGCAACACAAACGCAAAGATCAAAGCGGTTCGATTTCCCATGATTATTCCTCACTTAAGGGTAACTCAGAGGAGAGCGTAAATGGAAAAGTAGGATGTCGGGGGAAAATAACGGCGTTGCCTTTGTTATGTGAACAAAGGCGGAATAAAGGAGACAGGACCGCGATCAGATCGCTCCGACCATCTTTTCGACGATCAATACAAGACCGTATGTTGCCGCAGCGATGAGAGCGGCCATGGGAATCGTCAGTACCCAGGCCCAGACAATCCGGCCCGCGACGCCCCATTTGACGGCGGAGAAGCGTTTTGCCGATCCTACGCCGACAATAGAACCGGTGATCGTGTGGGTGGTAGAAACTGGGATTCCGGCGTATGTCGCACCAAAAAGGGTGATCGCCCCCGCCGTCTCGGCGCAGAAACCACCCACGGGCTGGAGCTTCACGATCTTTGTGCCCATGGTCTTGACGATTCGCCATCCACCGGACAGCGTACCTAAGCCGATCGCCGCGTGGGCGGCGAGCACAACCCAAAGCGGAATCTCGGGCAGTTTGCCATCAGGAAGAGACTGTAAGAATCCTCCCGAGACAAGAACGATCGTGATTATGCCCATCGTTTTTTGGGCATCATTGCCGCCATGGCCAAGTGAATACGCGCCTGCGGAGAACAGCTGACCGATCCGGAAAACTCGGTCCACTCTATTTACCGAAACCCGATGAAAGATCCAGTAGACCGCGATCATCAGTACAAATCCGATGGTCATTCCAATTAAGGGCGAGAGGACGATGAATGTTAGCGTCTTGATCCAGCCCTCGGCCTTGAGCACGACCAGCGGGCTGTCGAACCCGAAATGCCAGATGTAGGAGGACAATGCGGCCCCCGCGTATGCACCGACCAATGCGTGGGAGCTCGATGTCGGCAACCCGAGATACCAGGTGATCAGGTTCCAGATCGTTGCGCCGAGAACACCGGCTAGAAGTACAAACAGCTGATCGCCTTGCGGGATGGCGGCGATATTTATCATGTCGCCGCCGATCGTCTTCGCCACGGCGGTTCCAAACACCACAAAAGCAATGAAATTGAAAAAGGCTGCCCACATGACGGCAACGCCGGGTGAGAGGACGCGGGTCGCGACAACCGTGGCAATCGAATTTGCCGCGTCGTGAAATCCGTTGACGTAATCGAAAACGAGGGCGACTGCGATGATCACGATGACAAGGGCCAGAGATGCTGTTTGGGTGTCCATTATTCAGATGGCGGGCCGGCGATCGCGGCGAAGGCCAATTGTCAGATCAATTGTGCTTTAAGACGATACTCTCAATGATGTTTCCGACGCTTTCGCACCGGTCTGTACCGTTTTCGAGGATCTCGTATAGCTCTTTCCACTTGATTATCGCTATCGGGTCGGCCGTGTTCTTAAAAAGATTAGCCATCGCTTTGAAATAAACCTCGTCACCGTCATTCTCGAGGCGCTGGATATCAAGGAGATGCGGGCCGAGCCCCTGAGCATCGCGCAGTAGTCCGATCGCCGCGTGGATTTCGTTTGCCATCTTTTGGAGAATGACCGCGAGCTGCTGGGCAAACTCGTCAGGCTCATGAATGTCATACATCACGACAGCGCGGGCGGCCGCGTCGATGTAGTCGCACACGTCATCGAGGGCGACGGAGAGCGTATATATATCCTCGCGGTCGAGGGGCGTGATGAATGATTTGTTGAGCTTGGTCGTAATTTGATGATTGATCTCGTCACACTCGTGCTCGACACTCTTGATCTTTTTCGAGAGCGCATCATAGTTCTCGTCGGAGCCCTGCATGAGCTCAACGAGCAGTCCGGCCGCCTCCTGGATCTTCGCGGTCATTTCCGAGAACATCTTAAAATAGTGATCTTCTCTCGGTATCAAGCTAAAAGCCATAGTCGGTATCTCCAGTTATCCTCGTAGGATCGAAAAATGAATGTAGTTGACCACTGTCCTTTGGGTCAAACCCGCGAACCGTGTTTGATAAACACTGCTTCGATCAAATACACGTTCAGCTCGCAGATATCTTTTACGTAATCGCCGATCCGCTCGATGTGTTTCGCCACAAAAAGTAGGCGGGCTACGCCATTTGCGCCCGCGGGATTTTCGGCGATGGTCGCGATTAGCCCTTCGAATACACGGCCGTAGCTCTCGTCGAGTGTCCGGTCCCGTTGTATTATCCGCCTCGACGCGGCGGCGTCCTCGGCTGTAAAAGCATTTAGGGCATCACGCAGCATATCCGCCGCAATCTCGGCCATCAACGAAAAATCTATGTAGCTGTCGATCTGGGGCTCATTGTTCAAAACTATGGCAGCTTCGGCGATGCTCGACGCGTGATCGGCGATCCGCTCCAGGATCGGTGTGATTTTCGCGACTGAAACCACCAGCCTGAGGTCGTGCTCAGTCGGCCGGTGCGAGCCAAGAATCTCGACGCCGAGCCGGTCGATGGCGAGCTCCATCTGGTCAATCTGCTCGTCGTCCGCACAGACGCTCCGCGCGAGGTCACTGTCGCGGGTCGTCAGCGAAAGCATCGCCCGATGAACGGCTTGTTCAGTCTTCCCGCCGAGCAGCAGCACGCGGTCCCGGAGAGTTTCGAGTTGGCCGCTGGTGTCGAGAGTTTCCATCGATAACGAGTCGCGAGAGCCGAATCCCGGCGGCTGCAGTACCCCGTTCGAATGCGAAAGTCCAATCATCAAATGCTCGAACGATTATATTTCAGGGCGGCCGCGGTCAGGGTTACATTATAATTAACTTTTCTGATTTAAGTGCGATGCACGTTCGGTCGTGTAACAGTGGCGTAACATTTCCGTAATAGACGCCTCCCCATTACGATAAGTTTGGGGCGAACCTGCCCTATGCCGGCTCTCATCCAAAGCACGCGGCCTTGTAAAGCCGCCTCGTTCGCTTGAGACAGTTGGAGGGAAATATGAACAAGAAAATGTTTCGGCAGCGTTTTGCTGCACTCATGGTAGCGGCGGTCGTATTTGCGATACCTGCGATTGCGCAAACACGCGTCAACCTGCCTAAGAATAAGTATAAAGTTCAGGACGATGTTCAGGTCGGCAATAAGGCTTCCGCTGAGATCGAGCAGAAGTTTCCGATTCTGCGTGACCAGGACGCCCAAACCTACGTCCAGCGTGTCGGGGAACGACTCGTGGCCGCGATACCCGCGGAATTTCAGCAGCCGGCATTTAATTACAGATTTAGGGTCGTTAATGCTCGCGATATTAACGCTTTTGCCCTGCCGGGCGGCCCCATGTATGTAAATCGGGGCATGATCGAGGCGGCCAGGAACGAAGGCGAAATGGCCGGCGTGATGGCCCATGAGATCAGTCACGTTGCACTCCGGCACGCGACGGCGCAGGCAACGAAACAGGGTAGTGCGAAAAATACGCTGGGTACGCTGGGACTCATTCTAGGTGGTGCGATTCTTGGCGGTCAGACGGGCGCGCAGCTTGGCGGCATGGCGGCCCAGGCGTGGATGACCAAATACAGCCGCGAGTATGAGACCCAGGCGGACGTTTTGGGTTCGCGCATTATGGCGGACGCGGGTTATGATCCGCGCGATCTGGCGAATATGTTTCGCACTATCGCGGGCGAGCGGCAGGGCGGCGGTGGACCGGAGTGGCTGAGCAGCCACCCTGATCCGGGCAACCGCTATGAAAATATTAATCGCGAGGCACAGTTTTTACGGGTCTCGGGTAATCCTATTAAGATCACCCGCGATTTTGAACGCGTAAAAGCAAACCTGCGTACCTTGCCGCGGGCCCCGACGATGGCTGAGATCGAGCGGGGCGGCTACGGTTCCGGAGGGACGGGCGGCAATCCGACCGCGTCGGGACGATATACAAGCCGTGTCCAGCTGCCATCGAACAGTGTCCGAAGTTACTCTGCTGCGAATGTCGCGACTTTCACCGTTCCCACGAATTGGCGGGAGTTTGCGTCGCAAACGAGTGTCCAGTTCGCCCCTGACGGAGGATTCGGCGACCAGGGCATAACGCACGGCGCGATGGTCGGTATTTACCCATCGCAACAGTCGGATCTCCGCAGTTCATCACAGCAGTATGTGGACGAGATTCTGCAGGCGAATTCGTATCTCCGACAGCGTTCAAACCTGACGAACACGTACGTTGGAGGCCGACGCGGATTTACCATGCAGGCGAGCGGCCAGTCGCCTATCACCGGCCGTGCCGAAACTACAACGTTCTATACCACGCAGCTGCGGAGCGGCGACCTGATCTATATCGTCACTGTCGCACCGACAAGTGAAGCGTATAGCTACAATAATTCGTTTAGGACTATGCTGAATTCGTTTCGGTTTAACGACTAATATTAAGCCTCAATCGCGCCTGATACTGAGCCGTCTGCCCGCGCGGGCGGCTCTGACTTTATACCGGCCAGCATAAGTAAGGCAATCAGGGATACAGCGGCACTTCCCAGAAAGGCTGTGGAGGCTCCGAAACTTGTCCATATCAGCCCGAAGAGCAGGGACGCCGGGAAGACGGTGATCCCAAATGCGAGATTGTAGAGCCCGTAGGCGGTTCCGCGTCTCTTCTCGGGCACCATGTCCGCTACGAAGGCCTTTTCGACGCCCTCTGTGAGGCCAAAATAGGCACCATAAATAATAAACAGGATCCAGATTTGCCACTCGGACGTAACAAACGCGAATCCGACATATACCGCCGCATAAATCAGCCAACCGGTCGCGATCAGGGTCTTTCGCCCCACTTTATCTGAAAGGTCACCGCCTATCAGCGAGAATATCACTTTGCTGAAATGGAGGGTCATCCAAATTAGCGGTAATAGGAGCGGCGAAATACCGGCTTCCGCGGCCCGCAGCAGGAGAAACGCGTCGGTCGAGTTTGAGAGCGTGAAAATGGCAATTACGACCAGGAATCGTTTGAAATTCCCGTCAAAACCCTTTAGCGAAAGCGTGGGCGGCTCGTTGGCTGCTACGATCGCCGCGGATTTGGGCTCTTCACGGACCGCGAATGCGACGACCAGTAAGCCCAGCACGACCGGAATCGACGCGAAAAGAAATACCTGTTGATATTCGCGAACCGTGGGACTTTGTGTATCAACCGCTATTAGCGTCAGCAAGATAAATGCAGCGATCGGCCCAAACACCGCGCCCAGGTGGTCGGCAGCCCGGTTGAACCCGAAGGCGAACCCGCGTTCGCTTTTCGGTACACTGCCCGCGATCAAGGCATCGCGAGGCGCTCCGCGGATGCCTTTACCGACTCGGTCGGCCATGCGCACGACCAGGACCTGTGGCCAGCTGGTCACGAATGCGAGCAGCGGCCGTGTGACGGCGGCCAACGAATAACCTAGGAATACTGGAAACTTGCGTGAGTGGAAACGGTCGCTCAGATAACCGGAAATCAACTTGAGGAGGCTCGCGACAGATTCGGCAAAGCCCTCGATAAGCCCAATCGCGAATGGCGACGCTCCCAGACTCAAGGCGAGGAATGCGGGGAGCAGCGGGTAAATTATTTCGCTTGAGGTGTCGTTGAGCAGGCTGACAGTACTCAGGGCGAGCACGTTCTTAGGCAGGTTGCGGTATCGGCTCAGGCGGCCCACTTTTAACTGGACGGGCTTATCCGGCATAGGCTACCGCGGGCGGTTCGCAGCCGGCCGGGCCGGATCACCACCGCTGCCCAGGGCCCACAGGGCAATGCTTCCTGCGACCGCTACCGTCAGGATCACGGCGACCATCACAAGTCGAAAAGCCATCTTCACTGTGCGGCGCAGCACTTTGTAAACGATCACCGCCATTATTACGAAAAAGATAAAGAATGCGACCGCGGCAATAATGCCGGTGGTGCCGCTCAATGGGCCCAAATTTTGTAAAAACATCATTTCGGGTTCGCCTCCATGGCCTTTTCTATGGCGTCGACATCCTCATCGCCAAGTTCTGAGCTTTCGGCGGGTAAATTGTATGCCTCGTCGGCCCACGAGCCAAAATCGAGAAGCTTGCAGCGCTCCGAGCAGAAGGGCCGGAATTCATTGCCGCTAAACTCCTTTTCCTTTCCGCACTGCGGGCAATTCACGATCGGCATACGCGGAGCTAGGATAGCAAACCGATGGCTTGTTTGTAAGCAATCGGGACGAACATTCCAAGTGATAAATCGTATAATTGACGGCGGTGGAACACTATGAACGACTATAAGGAAAAATTTGAGCGGTGGCAGAAGCGGGCAACGGACAAATTCGACGAGATCGATGCTCAACTCGGGATCAAAGACAAACTCGAGGGCGGCGCGCGGGTCGTAGTCGATTCGGCCCGAACAGGTGCCGAACGTTTGAGGACCGAGGCGAGTAAGAGCGACGCGGGCAAACGCGCCGTCGACGCTGCAGAGGGTGTCTTTAACGCTGCCGGCGAAACTGCCAAGACGGCCTGGAATATCAGCACGCCCCTCAGAGACGTCGCGGTCGACGCAGGTGTGAAAGCCGGCGGGGTGGTTGCGGATGCAGCGGGTCGCGCCGGCGATTTCATCGACGAAAATCGCGGGTCGGTCGAGCTGAACGCGCGACGTGTCGCAAAGGTAGTCGGTTTTGGGGCCAGCCTCTCAACCACCATGGATGCAGGCCTGAGGTCGGCAAAAAAGGCGTCTGACTGGGTACAGGAAGATCCGCTGCGGGCCGCAACGACGGGCGTGTCGATGGCCATCGGGGCCGGGCTTGGCGTCGTCTTTACAGGTCTCAGCTCTCACTGGCTGCTTAATTCCGCTATTCCGACATGGTCGGTGAAGAAGCTCGCGGAAAATTTTGACGGCTATCTGAAGCGCCGAGAGGTAATGATCGAAAATGGCCAGCTGAGCGAGGCCGACGCCGAACGAATAAAGTTTGAACGCGACATAGCCAAACGGATTGGTGCCCCGCTGCTGGGTGCTTTTTCATTCGCCTCTGGAGCAGTCATGCTCACCAAGGTTCTCAATCCCGCCGCGGTTACCGGTTTTCCGCTGGGAAATATTATCGGCGGTAATCCACTGCTCGAGGGCGTTTGGTTTTTCGGCAACGGAATGGTCTGTTTTAAGACGAGCTATGACTTTTTTATGATCGCCTTAGAGGGCGACGAAGACGTCGAGCGAATCGTGAAAGAGATCAAAGGATTGCTGCCGCAAGGCGTCTAGTTGATCTGTATCGGAAACGGCACGAAACAAAGGGCAAAGATGATGAGCGTGAGAACCGCGACCACTTTACGTCTGTTGTCGAGCGGAGAGTCGTCCCACGGGCGGGGATGGCGGACCCGCATCATTATAAATAAGATGATGGAGATCAAAAAGCCGCTTGGACTGTTGAAAGAATAGAAGCCAATGATTGATAAAGTCGCCATTACGACAAACGCGATGCGGCCAGTCCATCGGTGAACCCTTTCGCCGAATACCGCGTAGATCGCGTGCCCGCCGTCCAGTTGACCGGATGGGATCAGATTGAGAGCGGTCACGAGCAACCCCACCCACGAGGCAAAATAAAACGCATTTCTGAGACCATAACTAACGTCAATACCAAACCCCGCGGCAATCGCCCGCATAAAGATGGGATCGGCAAATACCAACCCTGTTTGATTTACAGCCGCCTGTGCCGGAGTGATCGTCTCCATCGTGGCGACTCCGACGATCGCGACCGGAATCAGCGCGATAAATCCTGCGATCGGCCCGGCGACGCCTATGTCAAAAACCGCCTTGCGCGACGGCATCGGCGAGAGAATTTTGATAAAAGCACCGAATGTGCCGGCCGGCCCGATCATCGGCGGGGTGGGAAGAAAAAATGGCAGCGTTGCATCGACGCGATAAATGCGGCACGCGATATAGTGCCCGCTTTCATGACAGAGCAGGATAAACAGCAGGGAAATCGAGAAGCTAAGGCCATAAACGAGGTCGGCAGGATTGTTATATAGGTTTGAAATCGCTCCCGTTATCAGCCCGATATAGCGTTCAGGAATTGTGTTAATAAACTGGCCTATCTCGTCGAGTGTCTGCGGATCGGCCTCGGGGAGTGAGTCGTATCTTCCAAATGGAAACATCGAGCCGGCAATCGTCGCCGTGCAAAAGGTGACAACGAGCAGCAAAATATGCCTGATCCACGTCGCGGCTGTCGGTTTTAAGACAGGGCGGGTGCGGTAGAGGTCGCTCGGGTCAGATTCGACGAATTCGTTCATTCAATAAAAAAATCGCAGGCTGCCTGATCGATGCAAATCGACTGCTGGCCTACGATCCCCAATAAGATCTGCTTAGATTATAGCTTTAACCGACGGCTTTCGCCGATAGCTCTTTGCCGGGTTTGAATCGTATGGTCTTGCCGGCCGGAATGGGCACCTCTTGGCCGGTACGCGGGTTTCGCCCGACGCCACGCTTGCGCGGTTTGACGACGAAAACTCCAAAGCCGCGCAGCTCGATGCGCTTACCTGCCGCAAGCGCCTGCTTCATCGCGTCAAACAGCGAGTCTACGACCTGCTCGGCTTTTTGTTTCGGCACGCCAGTGCGGTCGGCGACCAGGTTGACGATGTCCAGTTTGATCATTATTGCCTCCAACGGGAACGAAAGCCTGAAGTGAGAAAAACAGGGTGCGCAGTGAATCTTAATCCTGTAACTCCGTATCTGTCAAGATTTTGCGGTCGCCCGTCGAATTGCAACTGGGCTTGCTATGTTCAGGCTGAGCCCCAGGTGTTAGAATCGGTCAGCAGTATACATCGACGGAGGCGGGAATTATATGCGATGGGGCGGACAGCGTGAGAGCGATAATATCGAAGACCGGCGCGGTATGGGCGGTCGCGGGTTGGCAATCGGCGGCGGCGGACTGGCGACGCTCGTGCTCGCGCTAGTCATCTATCTTTGCGGCGGCGACCCGAGCTCACTGCTCGGCACGGGCGATAGCCAGCCGCCCGTGCCCGGACCCGCAGCCAATAAAGCGGCGGCACCGGATGACAATCGAAAGTTTGTCGGACTGCTCATGGGCAGTCTTGAGGACGGCTGGAAACAGATCCTGCCTCAGCAAACGCGCGTGAGATATCGCGATCCGGTATTGACGCTATTTGAAGGGCAAGTTTCATCCGCCTGCGGCTATGCCAGTGCGGCGACCGGGCCATTTTATTGCCCGGGCGACAGCAAGCTATACCTCGATTTTGCGTTCTTCAACGAACTGCGTCGGGAGTTTCGCGCCGACGGCGACTTTGCCCAGGCGTATGTCATCGCTCACGAATTCGGCCATCACATCCAAAACCTGACTGGCATAATGGACAAAGTGCAGCGTGCGGGTAATAACAATCGCCTCTCGGTCGCGCTCGAGCTCCAGGCTGACTGCTACGCGGGCGTCTGGGGAAATTTTGCCGCCAAACAGAACCGCCTCGAGACCGGCGATGTCGAGGAGGCGGTGCGGGCCGCACAGGCTGTCGGCGACGACATGATCCAAAAACGCACGCAGGGATTTGTCGTCCCCGATTCGTTCACACATGGCTCCGCCGCGCAGCGGGTCCAGTATTTCCAGAAGGGATTTCAATCCGGCGACATGCGGCAATGCGAGACCTTGCGTTAACGCTGTGAGCGTCCCCATCTCGACCTCGGCGCTGCACAGCCGGGAACGGAAGCTCCGATATTGGTAACACTGAACTCGGGATCTGGGTAAATGGCCAGGCACAAGATAACACCGTTGCGAAAAATGTTGTTTCCGGGAACGGAGCCTTCGGGATCGTGGTTGCCGATGGTGCGAGTGCGAACATGATCAAAGAGAACTTTGTGGGAACGAATACGAGCGGAACCACAGCGATCCAAAACGGCGGCGGCATATGGGTTAGGCAGGCGATGAACAACAGGGTCGAGTCAAACCTCGTTTCGGGCAATTCGTTAGGGATCCTGGTCGGCACGAATGCGGGATTTGGCGAAACCGCGGCGTATGTCGACGGTTACGCGCAGCATCCGGAGCGGAATGGCGCGGGCGGAACATATACTACCGGAAATCAGATATTCGGAAACGTCATTGGGTTGAATGCGGCACGAAACGCCGCAATCCCCGGATCATCGATAGGGATGATAATCGGCGAGAATGCCCGCAACAATCTGATCGGCTCGGCCAGCGGCGCCTATAATCTCGTATCGGGAAATACAGCGACCGTCGGTTTCGGCATCTTACTCGGAACCCTGACTGAAAATCCAAATGAAGATGCTCTGCCGCAATTCAATACATTTCAGGGAAACGTTATCGGGCTCGCCGGCAATCTACAAACGACGATCTCAAATACAAAAGGGTTCGTCTTGCTCGGTGCCGCGAGAAATACGATCGGCGGCGATACCGATCTGTTGGCAAATACCATCGTTGCCAGCACACAGGAAGGCGTGTCAATCCTTGATCGAACAAGGGAAAACACGTTCCTGAGGAACTTCATCGGCGTATTGCCGCCCGGATTCGGGGCTCGACCGGGCCAATTGCGGGCCGAATCGCCAGATATCGGAGCGTACGGCAACGGCAGCCACGGCATTTTATTGTCGAACGGGGCACAGCAAAACACCCTCGGTGGGGCAAATCCAAACTTCGGCCTAGTCATCTCGGGTAACGGCGGGAGCGGGATCTTTCTTGCATCAACCGCAGGCAGCGGAAATCGGTTCGGGGCAAACAGCATTTCCGGCAACACCGGCGTCGGTATCGACCTCGGCGAAAATGGCTTTACGCCGAATGATCCGGCCGACGCGGACACGGGGCCAAACAATCTGCAAAACTATCCGACGATCACAAGCGTCGCTGTCAATGCCGGCGGCGATCTGATCGTTAGCTTTCAGGTTGACTCGGCACCCGCAAATTCAGCTTATGGGACGAGCGGCCTCTATGTCGAGTTTTTCAACGCGGACCCGTCGGGCGAGGGAAGCGGTTCGCTTGGGTCTGACCGCTATCTGATCAGTGATTACGGCGGCGGCGCGCTCGCAGTCAGACAAAAGAATCTTGGAAACGCGGCGGCACTCGGCTATGCCGGAGCGATCACCGCGACCGCTACCGACGCTGACGGGAATTCGTCGGAGTTTGCACCGGCCGTGGCCGGTTCTGCTTCGATCTCGGGACAGGTCTTGACGCCGGCCGGTGGTGGGCTGCGTAACGCGGTGGTTAGCGTCACCGATTCGCTCGGCGTCCGTCGGACGGCGACCACGAGTTCGTTTGGATTCTACTCCGTCGAAAACCTGCCGACCGGCCAGCCATATACCATCAAAGTCTCGTCAAGACGGTACCGATTCATCAACCGCGTCGTGACCTTGTCCAGCAGCCTGTCAAATATCAATTTCGTCGGTTTGGAGTGATTGGAAACGCCGGCACCTGGGAGCGCAGGCACGGTGCCTGCAAAGCGTTCGCAAGGACGCTTACGGCATCGGTGATAATTCAAGTGTTGATACCAGATGCCACAACGCCGGAGGAACCGGCGTTTGCAAGCAAGGGGTGCCTGCGTTCCCGTCGGTGTGATTAAACAGCAAACGGTCGGCCGTACATTTCCTGATAAACCCAGCCTAGGACGCGAGCCTCGGCGGTGCAAAGGGCCTCGAGCCAGCAGCTTGTGAGGTATATCCGTTTCTCGGCCCGAGTCGTAAGTTTCTCGGCCTTTTCAAGCGGCGATGCGTCGGGCACGTCGTCCAGCCGATAGGTTTCCGCGATCTGAGTTCTTGTCTCTCGCGATTCGTGCAGCGCGTTTAGAACGTCTGTGATCCAAAGTTTTAGAAGCGGCTCTGAGGTGTTTTGTTCGAGTGCCTGAAAGACCCCGATTGCAAATCGAGCCTCGGCGTTATCAAATGGATAAATATCCACCCCGCTCGCCTTATCGTCGCTCTGCTTCCATAGAAAAAGCTCGTTCGAATGAGCATGGCGGATGCGGGCTGTGCGTTCGTCGTATGCGAGAAACCACTCGATCACGTCGGCAAGCGAATTATTTTCGGGCTGACCCGTCGGCATTAGGACAAGTTTTGGCGGTTCGGTTTCGGTTCTTGCGGGCTCGGCCATAGCAAACAGATTATTCACATCGGCGGAGATTTACAATTTGTCAGAACAAACGCGTTATAATCGGCTTTTGATAATCATCGGAGACACCAGAATACAATGCAGACTCAATACGTGACCTGTACCCAATGTCGAACTCAAAATATGTCGCCCGGCGGCCGATGTAGCAACTGCGGCTCGGTGCTGCCGTCGGTGGGAATGCCGATGCAGCAACACGGCGGCTATGGGGCAAAGCCCGCGGGTGCGGACAAGAAACTCGCGGCCGGCCTGTGCGGCATTTTGCTAGGCGGCTTTGGCGTACACAAATTTATCCTCGGCTACACCACCGAGGGCGCGATTATGCTTGGTATCTGGGTGCTTGGGCTTATCTTTCTATGCGGAATCCCGTCGATGGTTATCAGCATAATCGGTATCGTCGAGGGCATTATGTACTTGACGAAATCTGACGAAGAATTTTCAAACACTTACGTCCTCGCCAAGAAAGGCTGGTTCTAGCAGCGAGGGATCTCGGACGTCGATCATGTGTAAATTGTTGGTAGCGAATCAGTTTGAATTGTTCCCGACTTGAAAATCTGTTTTGTCTCGTGCGATTCGTGTTGTTTCGTGGTTTGCTTTCCCTAAAATACCACTGGAATTATTGTGTTTACCGGAATTATTGAGGAGCTAGGCCACATCCAGTCGATTGAGCGGGCCGCGGCGGGTTCGCGGATCGTCGTCACCGCGAGCCTTGTCACGTCGGACATCGCTCCAGGCGACTCGATCGCCGTGAACGGAGTCTGCCTGACTGCTCTCGACCCGGCACCCGATTCGTTTGCCGCCGACGTCTCTCCCGAAACCTTAAACGTCACAACGCTAGGCAATTTGGCGGAGGGCTCACCCGTCAACCTCGAGCGCGCCGTGACCCCCGCAACCCGCTTGGGCGGACACATCGTCCAAGGTCACGTCGACGCCCGCGGAACCTTTGTCTCGTCGATCAGGGATGGCGAGTTTTGGACGATTAGGATAGGCTGCCCGGCAAACATTGCCCGCTATTTTGTAAACAAAGGCTCAGTCACGGTCGAGGGTATTTCTCTAACGATCGCCGCGCTTGAAGCCGATTTTTTCGATCTGGCGATAATTCCCAAAACATGGGAAGTGACAAATCTTTCCTCGCTCAACACTGGCGACCCCGTAAATCTCGAAGTCGACATTATTGCCAAATACGTCGAAAGAATGATGTCCTAGGCCACCTGCGCGGATCGCAGGCACCCTTGCCTGCCAGCGTCCGTCCGGACGCTAGCCTGTGGGCACACATTCGCCGCCCATCACGCCGGAGCCACCGGCGTTGCAGGCAAGGGTGCCTGCGTTCCGGGAAAGAATCTTATTTCGCACCGCCAGAGAGTTCTCCGATCAGTGAGAACAGCGGCAAGTACATTGAGATGACAATTGAGCCGATGGTGACGCCGAGAAAGGCGATCAGCACCGGTTCCATTAGCCCCAGGAGATCCGCAATGGCGGTGTCAACCTCTTCCTCGTAAAAGTCGGCGATCTTCCCAAGCATGGCGTCGAGGGCGCCCGTTTGCTCGCCGACGCCGACCATCTGTCCGACCATGTGCGGGAAAACGTCGGTGGCTTTGAGCGGATCAACGAAGTTTTCGCCTCGCTCTACGCCTGCCCGCACCTTGAGAATAGCGTCTTCGATTACGACGTTACCGGCGGTCTTTGCCGTAATATCCAGCGATTGGAGAATCGGGACACCCGATGACAAAAGCGTCGACAGGATTCGCGAAAATCTGGCGACCGCGACCTTCCGGAGAATGCTGCCGAAAATGGGTGTTTTCAACAGCAACGAGTCAATATGCCACTTGCCCATGGGCGTGGCGTAGTAATATTTGATCCCAATTCCCGACCCGATCAGGAGCGCGAGGATCGTAAGCCCGCCCCAGCCAGCGACAAATCCGCTTATCCCCATTACGATTCGGGTTGGCAAGGGAAGTGCTTTCCCAGGACCGAGCAGGCCCTGAAAGATCTGTTCAAACTGCGGGATGACAACGACCATGATGATCGCGATCGCTCCGATTGCAACGGTAATAACCGCAGCAGGGTAAATTGACGCCGAGACTATGCTCCGTTTGAGCTTGACGACCTTTTCGATTAGTGTCGCGAGTCGCTGCAGAATCAGATCAAGCACACCGCCCGTTTCACCGGCCTCGACCATGTGCGTGTAGAGCGAATCGAAAACCTTAGGGTGGGTCGCCAGGGCAGCGTGGAGCGTCGCACCCTCCTCGACCTGCTGACGTACCTGCCTGAGCACGTCCTTGAAGAATGCGTTCTGCTGCTGTTCGCCCAGAATGTCGAGACACTGAACCAGCGGCAGACCGGCATCGATCATAACCGAAAACTGACGCGTGAAGACCGCGAGCTCCTTAGCCTTAACCTTTTTACGGCGGCCCAGCTTGGGAAGGGAAATTTCGCGGCCTTTCTCATTGGCCTGGGTCATCACGATCTGCTCACGCCTGAGCAATGCGCGCAGCTCGTCCTGCGTGGCGGCCTCACGTTCGCCGGCGATCAATTCGTTAAGTCGGTTTCGTCCTTTATAAACAAAAGTTGGCATGGCTTACTCCGATGGAAAAAAATGGAACGTTTAATGGAGAATGGATAATGAAAAGTGGAAAATTACAGATCGAAAGCTGACTCTGCCACTGGGCCATAGGGATACGGTACGGGGGCTCATTCTCCATCCTCCGTTTGCGTTTGAAACTACCGCGGACGCTGGCCGATCGGCCGGCCTTGGGCGTAGGGGCTTGCGCTGGGAGGCATCGGCCGGGTCGCAGGTCTTGCGCCGTTGCCGTACGACTCGTTCAGCCCGGAACCACGCTCGATCAGTTCTTTCAGTTCATCAGCATTGGATGAACGCTGTATCGCGGTTTCGAGCGTAATCTGGCGTTTATGATGCAGGGTGGCAAGCGCCTGGTTAAATGTCTGCATGCCGAATTTGTCTTGGCCGGTCTGCATCATCGAGTAGATCTGATGGATCTTGTCCTCACGGATCAGGTTGCGGATAGCAGGATTCGGCACCAGAATTTCGAGGGCCATCACCCGGCCGTCGCCCGAGGCTTTTGGTAAGAGCGATTGGCAGAGAATGCCTTCAAGAACGAGCGAGAGCTGCGTCCGCACCTGTGCCTGCTGCACGGCGGGGAATACGTCGATAATGCGATTGATAGTGGAGTACGCCGAATTTGTATGTAGCGTCGCGAAAGTCAGATGGCCTGTCTCAGCGATTCTCAGCGCCATCTCGATTGTTTCCAGATCTCGCATTTCGCCGACGAGGACGACGTCAGGATCCTGTCGCAGGGCGGTTCGGAGGGCGGCTCCAAACGAGTGCGTGTCAGCCGCGACCTCTCGCTGGTTGACAACGCAATTTTTATGGCTGTGAAGAAACTCGATCGGGTCCTCGATCGTCAGGATGTGATCGTGACGGTCGATATTGATCTTGTCCACCATCGATGCGAGGGTGGTCGATTTACCCGATCCTGTCGGGCCGGTAACCAGGACAAGCCCACGCGGTTTCTTGCACATATCAGAAACTACCTGCGGCAATCCGAGTGCGTCAAAGGTTTTGATCTCGTACGGAATCGAGCGAAATACTGCACCTACCGCGCCCTTTTGATTAAACAAATTGGCACGGAAACGCGACATTCCCTTTAACCCGAATGAAAAATCGAGCTCGAGATTCTCTTCAAAACGATGCTTTTGGGCATCGGTCAGCACGGAATAGGCGAGACGCTTTGTATCGGAGGGCGAGAGTGCGGCGAAACCGTCGAGGGCCTGCAGTTGGCCGTGGACACGGACTTGGGGGCAGGAATTGGTAGATAAGTGCAGATCCGAGCCGCCGAGGTCGGTCAGCTTACGGAGAAGGTCGGGCAGCGTGATCTGCGATTCGACTGAGGTTGGTTCGTAGCTCATAGGGTTAATAGGGAGGCGGGATTGGGGTTGTCGTTGTGTCCTTTGTGTCTTCTCTTGGCGTTCTCTGTGTGAAGGTATTAACGCGTTCTCACAAAGTCGACAAAGAGAAGACCCAAAGGTCAAGCAGCGAACTAATCTTTGGTCGATGCGCGCAGTGCGGGGCGGACGCGGCTTTTTAGCGAATTGATCACTTTTTCCGATTCCTCGGCAAGCTGCTGGGATTCCCGCACGGGCGAGTTTGTCGCCACGCTATAGATTCGTCCATCGACCTCGGTAAAGTAGAACATTCGGGACTGGATGCCGCCGCTGCGGTCCTGTGACTGTGCGACAACGACATACACCTGCTGGCCGCTGATTTCCTGTTGATAATCGTTGACGACCCAGCCATTTTCGCGAATCATGCGGTCGATGACGTCTCGGCGAAGCGAGGTGGTCGCAACACCGCCAACCGATTTGCGGTTGGCTGCCTGCTCGGGATTAGCCGGGCCCACGACTGAGATGGAGGCCGACCCGACCTGGTCGCCGGCCGAATTGTCAACCCTGAACTGGAGCTCGGTCGGGGTCGATACCGCCGGACGCCAGCCCACGGGTGCATTATCTCCCGAGGGTAGAATTGCAGTAGTCGCGGGTCGAACTGCCTCGCGCGGATTCAATTTGGCGAGAGCCGAGGGGTTCGCCTGTTCAGCCGCATGTGTCCGGGCGAGGCGTAGCTGCCGCAGCCTCAGCACACGCTTGCGAGCCTGGAGCGCGCGTTTCTTTTTCATCCGCGCCCGATACTGTCGCCACCAGCGTTTCGAATACTTTTTATATTTTTTGGCGTGCTTACGCTTCTTCTGAGTTTTCGGCCCGGCCTCGGCCAGGTCGGTCGCGAGCGGGATGATCGCGCCCATTCCGATGAGTAATGCCAACGATAATGCAATTGCCCTCAACATAATTCCTCCGCCCCTTTTATATGACAGTTTCCTTAACCACTTCCTCGATGGTGGTGATGCCGTCGCGTATTTTATAGAGACCCGATCCGCGAAGCGTCACCATGCCGAGGTCGATCGCTTTTCTCCGTAGTTCCATTGCGCTGGCGCCAATTATTATCAGTTCGCGTAGTTCGTCGGTGATCTCCATCACCTCATACAGGCCGACGCGGCCCTTGAAACCAGTTTTATTACAGGTGTCGCAACCGCGGCCCTTGTAAATTTTCAGCTCGGCGGCCTCTTCTTTCGAAAAGCCGACCTCAACCAGGCCTTCGACCGGCACGTGGACCTCTTCTTTACAGTTGCTGCAAATACGGCGGATGAGCCTTTGGGCCTGGATAATATTTACCGATGTGGCGACCAGAAAGGGTTCGATACCCATATTCACAAGTCGCGAGATTGTCGACGGGGCATCATTCGTATGCAGCGTGGAAAGGACAAGGTGGCCGGTGAGTGCGGCTTTGATGGCAATTTCTGCGGTTTCAAAATCGCGGATCTCGCCGACGAGCACGATATTCGGATCCTGACGGAGGAATGACCGTAGCGCGGCGGCAAAATTCAGTCCAATCTGTTCTTTCATTTGGACTTGGTTGATGCCTTCGAGGTTAAACTCGACCGGGTCCTCGGCCGTCATAATGTTGGTTTCAGATGTGTTTAGCGTCTGCAGGGCCGAGTATAGTGTGTTGGTTTTACCAGATCCGGTCGGGCCCGTAACGAGGACCATGCCGTACGGATTAGAGATCGCGCGCTTGAATTTCTCGAGTGACTCCGGCTCGAAGCCGAGCTTGGTCATATCGAGCATCAGCTTGTCCTTATCCAGGAGTCGGAGCACTACCTTTTCGCCAAAAAGCGTCGGCAGCGTCGACACGCGAAAATCGAGCTCACGCGAGCGATTATCGATGCGTACCTTGATCTTGATACGGCCGTCCTGGGGCAGGCGTTTCTCGGAAATATCGAGCTTCGCCATGATCTTAAGACGTGAGATGAGCGGGTCGCGGATCTTCATCGGCGGGTGCATCACGTCGTACAGCACACCGTCGATGCGGAACCGGATCCGGAAATCCTTTTCGTACGGCTCGACGTGGATGTCAGAAGCACCGCGGCGAAGCGAATCGACCAGCAACACATTGACTAGCCTAACTACGGGTGCGTCCTCGCTAGCCAGTGCCAGCTCGGCCAAGTCAATCTCATCGTTATCCTCGACGAGCTCAAATTCTTCGGTTTCGGCGCTGCCAAACTCAAACCGGTCAAGCGAGACGTCAAGGTCAGATTCGGTGATACGCTCCTCGAGCACGGCCGTGCCTTTGCCGTTTTTCTGATAGCCGTTCTTGCCGTTTCCGCCGACTTTTGCCGTCTCCGCCACATAGGCGGTGTCAAAGATGTCGATCTCGTTGGATCCGCCGTAATACTTTGCGCAGGCAAGCTGGATCGACGTTTCAGATGCAATCACAGGCTCGACATTGAGCCCGGTCATGAACTTGATATCGTCCATCGCAAAAACATTCGTCGGGTCGGCCATTGCGAGCGTGAGAGTGGCACCGACCTTTGAAATGGGCAGAACTGAGTATTTGAGGGCAACGTCCTCCGAGATCAATTTGATGACTCCGGCGTCAATCTGGAACAAGTCGAGATTGATCGAGGGCACACCGTATTGCCGCGACAGCACCGCCGTCACGACATCATCCGACACATAACCCAGTCGAACGAGATTCGACCCCAAACGCCCGCCGTTGGCACGCTGGTACTCCAGCGTCTCGCGCAGCTGCGTAGAGGTAATCAAATTCTCGCGGACAAGTATTTCTCCAAGTTTTGCTGACATCTCTAATTAGGAAGACTCGGCGAGCAGGTCAAAATGACTAAGATATGTGGAAGAAGAAAACGATGCTAAACATCGTTGACTCCTAATAATACATTGTTGAAAACATTAAAGTCAACGCTTCTTTTCGAGATAAGTGGAGTTGATCGACAGTCTAAACCCGAGCACGTCGTTCACATTGACCTAATCTGTAAAGGGTCGGTTGCGGCCAAAAAAGATTTTCTTCCCCCAATCGGTTATGAATGCGGACGGGCGAGGACTTGCAAACGATTGCACAGGGTTGGTTGACAGATATCCATTATCGCAATATCTTGTGAGTGCACTGGTATCCCGAAGATCTTAATTAGCGAGGTTTCCCATGACCAAACTACGCTTCGCGAAGCGTTTTTTCTTGTTGGCGGTTTGCGCCGTTGCGTTTCCCTTTCAAGCGAATGCCCAAAACGCGGTCTTTGTCGATAACTTCGCGGTCGGCGGCACGTCTTATCACTATGTGAATGGATCAGGAACTGTCGTTCAACCTGGAACGCAAGTCTATATCACCACCAAGTTTCAGCTGCTCCGCCACCCCGAGCGTATCCTGATGCACTCTGGAGCCACAGTGGTGACAGCGGACGCCAACGGTCGATGGCAAACTGAGATGCCGTGCTACATAGATTCAACGGGTTTCTACACAAGCTATTTTGAGTCACATGCGTATGTCGTGGGTGTTTCCGGCGACCAATCGAGCGTCGGCGGCGGAACTAGCTGCAGCTATCCATACGATAACTTCGCAAATTCGTTGGTAACTAATTCGACTTCGACTGAAGCCGACCGGCAAAATCTCGGTGAATCTTGTAGTACTGATGTGGGCAGACCGGTCAATGTTACTAACGGCAACATGTGGCTGCGGCAGACGGATTATTCTCTTCCCGGCATTGGGGAAGCCCTTCGAATCGACAGGATTTATAATAGCTCACTACAAACGGCTGGGTTGTTCGGCGTCGGCTGGCGTGCGGAATATGACGCCACGGTTTCGATTTCAAATAACGACCTTTTGACCCTCAGGTCGGGCAATGGCCGCTACATGTACTTTGGTGGGATCGGGAGCAATACTTATGTTTCCGCGAGCGCAGGTATTTATGGGCAGTTTATTAAAAATGCGGACAGCACCTATACCGTCACGTTTAAGGATGGCCGTGTTCAGCATTTCGATTCGGCCGGCAAACTTGCATGGCTGCGTGACCGGAACGCCAATCAGACGACACTGAATTACAATGGCAGCGGCATTCTGACAAGCGTAACCGACGCGGTGGGCCGCATCCTGACACTAACATACGAAACAAACGGAGCGGTATCTCAGATCAGCGACGCTTTGGGGACGATAGCGGATTACGAGTATTATCCGGGCACATCGTTGCTCAAAACCGTTACTTACCCCGATGGATCAAAGCACAAATTCGAATACACCGATATCGTGATCGGCGGCGCAACAAAAACCTTTCTCACCACTGCTCGCGACGCCCTCGATAATATTCTTGAGACACATGCATACGATTCTGCCGGCCGAGCCACCACATCGGCGGTCGCTGGCGGCGTTGAATCCTACACTCTCGACTACACGAATGCAAACGCGTTGCTTCCTTACACTACGGTGACGGACGGGCTGGGGCGTGTCTCTAAGTATTATTTTGACAGGTCAAAAGGACGCAGCGTGGTTACCAAAACCGAAGGCTTGTGCGGCTGCGGCGGTTCTGGTTCCGAAGTGACAACCTTCCAGTACGATGCCCGGTTGAACCTCGTTAAAACAACTGATGCTCTTTTGAACGAAACAACATATACTTACAATAACACCGGCGATCCCTTGACCATCACCGATGTGTTGGGCACCCAGAGTTTTACATACAATTCTTTTGGCGAGGTTCTGACCCACGCCGACCGGATGGGCGGAGGCATAACAAATTCTTACAGCGGAAGCGGCAACCTGCTGACAATATCCGATGCGCCGCCCCAATCTACTGGCAATACAACTACTTTTGCGTACACTGCGGTAGGACGGCTTTCGTCGATCACAGACGCGCGGGACAAGACGACAGGATTCGCGTACGATTCGCAGGGACGGATGACGAAAGTAACGGACGCCAATAGCAAGGAAACAACCTTTGCGTATAACGCCCGTGCTCAGGTAACCAGCGTGACAAACGCTCTCAGTCAAACGACCTCGTTCCAGTATGACGCCAATAACCGACTTAAGAAAATCACTTATCCCGATACGAACGCGGTCAACATCGCCTACGATCTTGCCGGTCGCCGGTCCTCGGTCACGGACGAGCTTGGTCATGCGACGACCTATGCGTATGACGCTGCCTATCGTCTGACGGGCATAACCGATGCTTTGAACCACGCAACGGCGTTCGGGTACGACACTATGTCGAATCTGATCTCTCAGACCGACGCTCTTGGCAATGCTACGAATTTCGAATACGACGATTTCAACCGTTTGAAAAAGATCGTATATCCCCAACCGTCACCAGGCGTGACGCCGCTCCAGGAAACTATAACTTATGACAAGGTCGGGAATATTAAGACGAAAGTCGATACGGCGGGACGCACAACAAGCTATGATTACGACGCCGCTAGCCGTCGGACCAAGATCACCGACGCACTGTCTAACCAGACCCAGTTCACCTATAACGCCAGCTCGCAGATGACAAAGGTCACGGATTCCCTGAACCAGGAATACACCTTCACCTACGACCAATTCGGTCGCGCACTGACTCAAACCCGCAACGGCACCACCACGACGTTTACGTATGACGCGGTCGGCAACAGTGTCACACGCGAGGACTATAACGGCGACGACGCGACGTACACCTACGACAATCTGAATCGGTTGACAGCCATAGCATACGCGGGGGCTTCGAGCGAAAACGCGACTTACACTTACGACGACCTCTCGCGGCTTCTCACCGCAACGAACCAAGCTGGAACGGTGACGTTCACTTATGACAACCGGAATCGACTGAAGACCGAAACCGACGTATTCAATCGCGTGCTCGAATACGGCTATGACGCCGCAAGCCGGCGCACATCGCTCAAGCTGGGCGCGGCAAACTATGCGACCTATGCCTATGACAACGCGAACCGGCTTACTTCACTCACCGATCCGGCTGCATTGAACACGATCAATTTCTCTTACGACAGCGCCAACCGTTTGACTTCGCGAACATATCCCAACGGGGTAACAACTACCTACGAATACGACGGGATGTCGCGATTAAAGCGGCTTAAGGATGCCACACTCCTCACCACTCTCTTCGACCGTCAGTATTCGTACAATTCGGCGAACCAGATATCACAGATCGCCGAGCCATCGCTCACGAGAAGCTTTGGCTACGACAATGTTGATCGGCTCACTTCGGTAACGGGCGGGACGAGCGAGAGTTATGCCTTTGACGCTGTGGGCAACCGCACCTCGAGCCATCTTAGCACCAGCTATACAACCGGCAGCTTCAACCGACTGACCGCAACAAACTCTGCGACATACAGTTACAACCCCAACGGCTCAGTGATCGGTAAGAGCGTCGGCACAACAAACTGGACCTACGGCTGGAACCGTGAGAACAAAATGGTCTCGGCGTCGGACGGTAGTGCATCTGTTAGCTACCAATTTGACGCATTGGGCCGTCGGGTCAAACGAACGCAGAGTGTGAATGTCGAGAAATATACTCATGATGGCGAAGACGTAATTCTCGACGACATCGGCGGCACGCTGACGAAATATCAAAACGGCCCGGGCATCGATAACAAGCTCAAGTCCACAACCACTCTCGTTGAGAGTTATTTCCTCGCCGACCACCTCGGCTCAACAAACGGCCTCACAAATGCCGTCGGCCTCGTCACATCGTCGAACTCTTACGACTCGTTTGGGAATGCTACGAATTCAGCTTTCTCGTCCCGCTACCAGTTCACAGGCCGCGAAATCGATCCGCTTTCCGGGCTCAACTATTATCGGGCACGATTTCACGATCCAAACCTCGGTCGGTTTACCTCTGAGGATCCTATTGGTTTCGGGGGCGGGGACATAAATCTTTATGGATACGTTAGGAACCGACCCCTACAACTGCGTGATCCGAGGGGTCTTCAACCTGCTGTTGACGTGCTCTACAATCCGATGGTTTGGGGGCCTATCGGCGGGGCGGCTGCGCTCGCCGGTACAGCTGGGGCAATTTTAGTTGGCGGGGCCGCGGGCATGTACGGCGGGTATCATCTCGGAGAAGCACTTGCTCAAAGCCCTTGGAACCCGGTTGTGCAGGGTCCTTGGCCCTTCAATCCCTATAAACCCTCATTCGGCGAGCCATATCCGTTGATCCCGCCTCTACCTCCGTCCGTTGTTCGGCCAAACAGCGGCCCGGCCTGTCAGCCAATGCCAAGAAGTATTCCGTGGACTAAATCACCCGCAATACCGTTTCCCAAAGAACCTTATGACGATAAGGATGAGTGCGAGATACAGTATGAGGCCGATTCGGCTATTTGTCGGTATTTGCCGAATGCTGGGGCGCGTGGACGGTGTTGGGAAAGTGCCATGGAAAGGCGGGTTGCCTGTGACAAGAAGCTGCCGTATATACCGCCGCTAATAACTTATTAGGCCACACACAATGATGACTAAGAAAATCGATGAAATCATCGCGAGCCGAAACCTTGAGTGCGATTTGGATAATGGTAGACATCTAATTATTCGGATCGGCAAGCCAACTCAATTTGAAGATTCTGAGGACTACTACGTTCTCTATCAAATTACCGGTGTCGGCGATGAAAAGACTAAGTTTGTCGGTGGGGTTGACGGTGTGCAGTGCTTGCAACTGGTCATGAAAGGTATTGCCGCCGATTTGTGGCGAATCAACAATACTCTTGGTTGGAAGCTCCGATGGAACGGGGAGGCAGGCAGTCTTGGATTTCCGGATTGATCATGGGGCGTTGGAGGGGTCATCTAAAGAACTCGACTCCTTGACTGGGCTGCATTACTACCGAACACGGTCAGAAGATGGGGGAGGCCTCCGATATTGCAATTCTCCCTTGGTAAGTCCCGTCGTTATTGTCCTATATTGGGTAATCATGGAAATTGCGGACCGAGATCGAGGGCGGTAAACGAGGGAAAATCAAAAGTCGCACTATCCTGGAACTCATAACTCTGACTTTGTTTGTTGTGGCAAGCCACAATAATCGATGATTGTAGGCTGACAATCGCTATCGTTCATTCATATCCTTCTTCAACTGGACAATAAATGACCTGACAGATGTCGCTTCGGGGGTTTCGGGGAAGAGGCGGAGGAATTCTTCGTAGATGGCTATTGCTTCGGGGTATTTTTTTTGGCGTTCGTAGGTTAGGCCGAGGAGTTGGTAGATCACGACCGCGTCGGGGGCGCCGGAGAGCTGCTTTAGGGCGATCTTCAGATTTTTGGCGGCCTCGGCGTAGTGGGCGGATTCGGTTTCGGTGTCGCCTGAGCCGGCGAGGCCCTCGGCTTTGTCTTTGTAGAGCAGGCCGAGACCGGTGTAGGCCTCGGGCTGATAGCCTTTGCCTTCCGTAATTGCGCGTTTGAATGAGGCGATGGCCTTTGCCTCGTCGCCGTTGTCCTTATGTATACGACCCTCGATGGCCGATGCCTCGGCGTGACCCGGCTTTAACTTTCTCAACGCCGCGATTGCCTTTTCGGCTGCATCGAGATCGCCGGCCTCTGATGTGACGCGTGCGAGTCCGAGATAAGCGTCGGCGTATGTCGGCCGGGCGGCGATCGCGCGACGATATTCGGCGGCGGCCTTTTCACGGTCGGCACCTATGAGCCGTTCGGCTTCCTGATAGGCGAGCTCGGCTTCGTCGGTGGTTGTGATGAGGGTTACGCTGACCTCGCCTTTTTGCGCAGCCGTGATCGTCTGTGTCTTGTCCTTGAAACCATCCGCGCGCAGTCGGAGGGTGTGCGGACCGGAGGATATGGTTTTAACCACCATTCGGCCATCCGCGCCGGTACGGCCAAAGCGCACTCCGTCGATCCAGACAATTGCTTTTGGCTGGGTCACGATGACAATCTCGCGAAACTGCGCCCCGACGGGCTTCTTAACCTGCCCGTAGGCAGAGAATACCGAAAGGAAAGCGGCGACAAGGATGGCTCTAAGGAAATGGGCTCTCATAGATTAATTCTATAGTTCGACGGCCGCAGGTCGCAATACGTTGTTTCGTATTAGCTGCGTTTGATCTCCACACAAAGCTCACAGAGGGACGACACGGTGAACTTCGGCGAAAGTACGTATGGTATGATTTAGCCGAAATTCTATGGATCAATACGCGTGGGTGTTGTGGCTGATATTAGGCGTCGGGCTGATAATTGCCGAAGTGTTTACGCTCGGGTTTGTCCTTCTGTGGTTTGGTATCGCTGCGATCGCGGCCGCTCTTGTTGGAATGGCCGGCATCGGTTTCGGCGGACAATTCCTGACGTTTGCAATTGTTTCAATCGCTCTAACTTCGATGTCGCGCACAATATTTTCCAGGTACTTGGCGCACGGTGAGACCGACCGAATGAAAACGGGCGCGGAATCGTTGCCCGGACAGATTGGGACGGTTGCTATCTCGAGCACCGGTGCGTTGAACGAGGCGGCGGTGAAGGTGTTCGGCGCGACATGGACGGCGTTTCCGATTGAAGGAGAGTCTACGCTGACGGCGGGAGAAAAGGTCGAGGTGGTCGAGGTTAAGGGCTCTTCGATTTACGTGAAACGAATCACGAACGAGCTGCCGGGCTGGCGCGAACCCTAGGATTCAATTTTCCCGTCGACAGGGAATTCATCGGTATTTTCCTCCGTCTCGCCTTGGTCGGCAGTATCGTGGATGCCGCCCAGGTCGATAAGTTCCAACTTAACGCTTTCCTCGGTCGGTTCGGGCAGCGTATCCCCTGAAAACTTTGCGATTATTACGGTGATGTTGTCTTCACCGCCGTTCTTGTTTGCGAGTGTGACAAGGTCGGTACATGCAGACGGCAGATCGTCGATCTTGGTGTTGATTATCTCCTGCATCTCGGCGGCCCCGACCTTATTTGACAGGCCATCGCTGCAAATCAAAAATACGTCGTTGCGGCACGGCTCGATGCGAGCGGAGACCGGGTAGATCTCATTCTGGGCACCGAGGGCCTGCAGAATCACATTCTTTAATGTATGAGTTTCCGCTTCTTCGACCGTGATCTGCTGGGCGTCGATGAGCTGCTGAACGAGGGATTGGTCTTTGGTGACCTGGTAAATTTTACCGGACCTTACGAGGTAGGCACGGCTGTCGCCGACCTGGATGATGTCGGCCGCAGACGGCGTAACGCCGATGCCGGTGAACGTCGCGCCCATCCCCTGATACTGCGGGTCGGTACGGCCTTGCTGATGTATCAGGTAGTTGGCAAAAACGGTCGCGTTATAGAGACGGTTGATCAGAAAATGGTTGTGATCCTCCGGCGTCAGCGTCTCGTCGCCATCGCCGTCGAGCATCTTCTCACTGACCGTTTCGACGGCCATCGTGCTCGCGACCTCGCCCGCGAGGGCACCGCCCATTCCATCGGAAACCGCCATCACGACGCCGTTCTCATCAATCTCGAATTGCTGGCTCTCGACACCTGAGTCGCCGCCCTCCTGCGAGCCGGTCCACGATTTGGCATCGCGAATGTTCAGCAGCAGATAATTGTCTTCATTACCTTTGCGAACGCGTCCGACATGAGATGTGGCGTGTGTTTCGACAGTGAACATAGGATAGGAAAGTCTCGAGCCTTTAGTCTGAACCTCAATCAAATTACCACGAATGACACGAAATTTGAATTCAGGCTCTCGACTCATGACTCACGATTACGCGAGAGCCTGATCCAGATCTTCGATAATATCCTCGACATCCTCGATGCCGACCGAGATCCGCACTAGGCCGTCGGTTATGCCTAGTTTATCGCGGGTTTCAGCGGGAACCGATGCATGGGTCATCGACGCCGGGTGCGAGATAAGGCTTTCGACTCCGCCGAGGCTCTCGCCAAGCGTGCAGAGCTTAACCGATTCGAGGACCTTGCGGGCGTTTTCGAGCGAGCCAGTTTCGAAAGACACCATCCCGCCGAAACCGGTCTGCTGACGCTTTGCCAGCTCGTGCTGCGGGTGCGACGCGAGGCCTGGATAGTAAACCTTCTGCACACGAGGATTTTCTTCGAGAAAACTGGCGACGACACGGCCGTTTTTGTCGTGTGCCTCCATTCTGACGGCCAGCGTTTTGGTGCCGCGAAGCACCAGAAATGAATCGAACGGGGAAAGGATCGCCCCGATTCCGTTTTGTACAAAACCAATCCACTCAGCATCTTTCTCGTCATTGAGGGCAACAAAGCCACCGACGCTGTCCGAGTGTCCGTTTAAATACTTTGTGGTGGAATGAACGACGATATCAACGCCGTGCTCGATCGGGCGCTGGAAATACGGCGACATAAAGGTGTTGTCGCAGACGACGCGGGCACCATGCGCGTGCGCAAGGTCTGAGACGGCACGCAGATCTGTCACAGTCATTACCGGGTTGGTGGGCGTCTCCACGAAAACCATTTTCGTATTGGGTTTGAAAGCGGATTCGAGGTCGGCTATGTTTGACGTGTCCGCGAGATCAAACTGGATACCGTAATCGCTCAGAATTCGGCTAAAAAGACGAAATGTGCCGCCGTAGGTGTTGTCGCCGAGGATTACGTGGTCGCCGCCCTTGACGAGTTTGAGGGCAGCGTCGATCGCTGACATTCCCGAGGCAAATGCGTAGCCGAAACGAGCTCCCTCAAGAGCGGCGATATTCGTTTCCAGCGCCGACCGTGTCGGGTTCTGCGTTCGGGCATATTCATAGCCCTTATGCCGGCCAAGTCCCTCCTGAGCATACGTTGATGTCTGATAGATTGGAACACTGACAGCACCGGTTGCCGAGTCCGGCTCGTTGCCGGCATGAATTGCGATTGTAGAAAAACCCATATTATCTGCACGATTTTATAACCTTGGCATGCCTTTCGCGAAACCCGCATTCCTGCGATGTGCGAGCTCGGCGATTTAATAGGGGACGTTCGAAAACAGTTTACGCATTGCAGCTTGATTGAGTTAGAATGTGAGCAAAGCAACCCGTATTCTTAAAAGGACCTCGAATCTGCTCAATATCGATTATCCAGTATGGCTGAAATAGATCTCGCCGATGCACGGTCCGCCTCCGAGCGCCGCGGCACTGACCGTAAGAAATTGATCGTCGACGTGCGGTTTGAGGGCGGCGACGGAACCGGCATCGCGAATACGCGCGACATCGGCGTCGGCGGCCTCTACATGACGACAACGGCGATACTCGACACGGGAACCCCGATCGTCATGACGCTAAATGTTGGCGAGCGTGAAATGAACCTAAAGGGTACGGTGGTTTATTCCGATCCGGGCCACGGCGTCGGCGTGCGATTTAAGGATTTGAACGAAGCCGATTCGCAGTTCCTGAGCGGCGAAATGCAAGGGCTGTAACTCCCCCCCAATACATATGTTCGATCAATTTACGCTTGGAATCGAAGAAGAATTTCAGATTGTCGACCCCGCCACGCGTGAACTGAAATCGCACGTTTCGGAGATTCTGGAAGAGGGTAAACTGCTGCTCGGTGAAAAGATCAAGCCCGAGATGATCCAATCTATGATCGAGGTCGGCACAGGCGTCTGTGCCAACATCCAGGAAGCCCGCGAAGACATTACCAAGCTGCGATGCATCATCTCGCACCTCGCCCGCAAAAAAGGAATGGCGATCGTTGCCGCATCGACACACCCGTTTTCAAAATGGTCGGACCAGGAGATCTACGACGGCGATCGTTACAAATTGCTCGTCGACGAACTGCAGATGGTCGCCCGCAGCCTGCTGATCTTTGGCGTCCATGTGCACGTCGGCATTCCGGATCTTGAGCGGCGAATACAGATCATGAACGCGGCCAGATATTTCATGCCGCATATTCTGGCGATGACGACATCGTCGCCATTCTGGCTCGGGCATAACACCGGGCTGAAATCTTACCGTTCTGAAGTCTTTAAAAAGTTTCCGCGTACGGAGATGCCCGACCACTTTGAGTCGTACGCGCAGTTTCAAACCTACGTCGACCTGCTCGTCAAGATGAACTGCATCCAGAACGGCTCGAAAATCTGGTGGGATGTCAGGCCGCACCATTTATTCCCGACTCTCGAATTTAGAATCTGCGACATTCCAACCAAGGTCGACGATACGATCGCAGTGGCCGCCCTGTTTCAGGCAATCTGTGCCAAACTTCACCTCTTAATCGACAACAATCTCGGCTTTCGCATCTATCATCGCCGGTTGATTCTCGAGAATAAGTGGCGGGCAATCCGTTACGGCCTCGATGGTATGCTGCTCGATCTAGGCAAACAAAAAGAGGTCCCGGTTAAAGACCTCATCATGGAACTTCTGGATTTTGTCGATGAGGTAGTCGACCCGCTCGGCTCTCGAAAAGAGATCGAGCACATCCACACCATTCTGCAGCGCGGCACCTCGGCCGATGACCAGCTCAAAGTGTATGAAGAATCGGGCGGGGACTTTAACGCAGTCGTCGATATGTTGATGGTAAATACGCTCGAGAATGTGCCTGAAAATTGCTTCGCCTAATTCGGTTCCTTCCGGGCTTATGACGATCAACCGCGATGCCCCAACCCGGGTGGCCCGAGGTATCGCTAGCAATTGAGAGAACCGCTAAAGCGACGGCGATGAGAATCCTGGGGCCACGATGCGACATATGTTCGGTATTAAGGTACGTGGCGCCTCAAAATATGACACGCAGCAACGGATCTACCCACGTCTGACGGGATGACTTAGCGAACCTGAACAGTTAAGCCAAAGCGTGCGGCATCTCTGCAATTATTCTTAAGCCGCAGGTAGCTGTCGCCGTTGCTTGTCGTGTAGCTCGTACTTGTTGAGCCATCCATAAAGACCACACAATCGCCCTCAGAACGGATCCTCGCTGAAAGCTGTTGCCCACCGAGCGTGTAGAGAACGTAACCGCGTTCCGAACTAATGGTTGAGGAGACGGTCTCCGCTACGCGTCCGCGACGGAACTTGATCCGTGCGGTTGGATAATCTTGGGGTCCTGCGTGCTCGGGTGTCGGCGCTTCGGACCCGTCGTCCTGATCATTTAATGGCTTGCTCTCAGCCGGAGGCTTCTGCTGCTGATTAGCAACCCGCGCTTGCGGAGTTTGCGAGTTCGTTTTTTGCGGGCTCGACGGAGCCGGGCTCCCGGCAGCGTTCGGCTCCGATATCGGCGACTTCGTCACGGCGCCGTCGTTTTTCGAGGACTGAGAATTACCTGACTCGGATGTCATCCAGTAAACACCGGCTCCTCCGGCCACTAGAGCCAGCAACGCGATAGACAGATATGCGAATATGGGATTGACGCCCGCGACGACGGGCCGCGACGACGCACCCGGCGGTGAGGTGATAACAACGGTTGCTTGTTCAGGGGCCTCGATAACCGGTACGAGCGGGGTCCGGTCGGACAAGCAATACGAATACTCGTCGAGGAATGTTTGTTGACATTGAGGACAGCTCTTCATTCTTATCTTAATTCGTAAGACAGAATTTTATCACGACGTGTTCGATAAGGAGATTTACCGCGGCCAGCATATGCGGGACACCGTCGCTCGGACTCGAAACTGGATGGAGGGCACTGGAAGGCTATTGCTTATGACGCAAGGCAAGCCCGAGGAAGTTTTCAAACAAGATACGCCCGTCGCGGCTCTCATTAGGATGTGCCCACCGGGTTGGGTTTTTCGACCAGTCTTCGAAGCTTTTTTCAAGGTGAAACTGTACGCAGTAGATTAATTGCCCGACCTCACGACGTACCATCATCTGATTTTTGCAGAGGTACGAGGACGCGAGCAGCTTAAACCCGATCGGTACGCCATCAACCTGAATGCCATGGTTTTGCCACACGCGGAGAATGTCGTCCTGAGTCGTGTATTCCTGCCAGACACCCGATTTCTGATCGTCATTGCCCTCAAAGATCGGGTCGGATTTATCGACGATTTTCACAAAACGATACTGATACTCCACTACGCGGTCGGTACGTCTCTCGGCCGGCTCTAAATCGTCAAGAGTCTTTAGACCGGCACCAAAGGCAATTCCCACAAGCTGGTGGGCACCACAAATGGCGAGGACCGGTATCTTTGTCTTGCGGAGAAACTGGGAGATACCGTCGATATGTTTTGGATTGTAATAGTCGAAATCGGCAAACGTTCCGCTCATCACGATCGCGTCAGGCCTAAACTGTCTCGCCGCGCCTTCAACTTCGGAGAGGTGCACGGTCATCGTCTTGGGGTTCTTAACAAGGCGAAGGACGTTCTGCGCAATGTTGTTGCAGGCCATGCCCGAAACTTTGCGCTCGAATTCCAGCCGGCCCTTGGCCATGCCATTCCAGTCTTTGCGGGCGAGGTCGGATATATCCGAGTCATAGCGCAACAGGTCGTTGACGATCAGCACCTTGGCATGACTGATTCGCTTTTCGATCGGCTCGTAGAGACAGAAATTACTCTTATTATGCGGGAACGGCAAAACCTCGGTTTCGCTGACTGGCGTAACGGTATCAAACATATCAGTCTAAATTTCGCGCTGATTCATGCGCGAAGTCTTATCACGCGAAAAACCAATTTCACGATTATACCATCAAGATACCCTGCGTACAGGGTATGCCGAGGCGCATTACGACTGTCGATTCCGCGTTTTTCGGTCAAAAACGGGCATGGAGTCGCCCGCCCCGATAGCGGTAATCTCCTCGCGAATCAGCTTAATAACCGCCGATATTTGGCGTGGCTGCCGCTCTGTTGCCTTACCTCGGGCGAGCATTAGAAGGGTTCGGCGCCAGGACGTCTCAAGTTCGTCGGCCACCGCCGAGACTTGCGATATATCATACGGAATGGCAAATTCTCCACATCCCAAACGGGTAAAGACCTGGAGGTACCTAGCCGTCGACAGATCAGGGCAGGCGAACCTCCGGCGTCCGACTTTCAACTCGATACCTAGCAGCGTGAATTGAATTTCTGCGTGCGACGCCCGCGGAGGCAGGTCCAGCTTGTAGGCACGCGTTCGCTGCGCTCTGATTCGTCTGTATATTGAGGGTATTGAATCGTCACCGAGCGCGGCTAGTATATCGGCGGCCTTGCTCATGCTTTTCGAGGGCCCTTACCTGTCGGCGGCTATCACGGGAGCGGACGGCGAGGCGGCGAATCGCGAGATTAGGCCGTCACTGAAGATCCCAAAATAGATGACACCGACCACCGTGATCACTAGAGCGGCCTTAAGACTCGCGGGCATTCTGGGCTCGACCCAGTCCGACGTGCGTTCGCGAAAGAACATTACGACGATCAATCTCAGGTAGTAATACGCCGAGATCGCTGTATTAACAACGGCGACGACCACGAGAATCGCGAGCAACGAGTCACCCGCCTCGAGAGCCGGGCGGAAAACCATCACCTTGCCCATAAAGCCGGCCGTCAGCGGCAGGCCGAGGAGCGACAGCATGAAGAGCGAAAGCGAAAAGGCGAGCACCGGCGATTTGAAGCCGATTCCGTTGTAGTCTTCAAATTCGGTCCGGCGGTCATTTTTTTGCGCGAGTAGCGTGACGATGGCAAATGCTCCGAGGTTGGTAACCGCGTAGGTCAGCATATAAAACGCCACTGCGGCTACAGCCTCGTCACGGTCGGCAACAGTCTTGGCCATGCCAGCACCGACAAATCCGACGAGTGCATAGCCGGCGTGAGCTATCGACGAGTAAGCGAGCATCCGCTTGACGCTCGATTGCATGATCGCCGCTACGTTGCCGACGACCATCGTCAGCATCGCCAGCACCGCTACGACGCTGATCCATGCTTCATGCAGATAGCCCGACGCCTGTGAACCGGCAATTAGGGGGAATCCGATTACGAAAACACGCAGAAAGGAGGCAAACGCGGCCGCCTTAGGCCCGGCAGCCATAAATGCCGTAACGGGTGTCGGAGCGCCCTCGTACACGTCCGGTGTCCACACGTGAAACGGCGCCATCGCTATCTTGAATCCAAAGCCAATGATCATCATCGCTCCGCCGATCAGCAGTAGGCCGGGGAAGTTTGGGCTGACCAGTCTCGTGGCGATCTCTGTTATATTTGTCGAGCCGGTTGCTCCATAAACCAACGCCATGCCGTAAAGCAAAAACGCCGAGGCGAACGACCCGAGGATAAAGTACTTCATCGCCGACTCGTTAGATCGCAGGTCGCCGCGCCGCAGGCCCGCCATCACATAAGTAGCGATCGACAATGTCTCGAGGCCGAGGAACATGATGACAAAATCATTGCCGGCCGACATCATCATCATGCCAAAGGTCGCAAACATCAGCAGCGCGTGATACTCACCCGCCGGCACATTCTCGCGCTCGACCCAGATCGTCGAGATCAATACGGTTAAGGCCGAGACAAAGAGAAATACGAACGAAAAACTCAACCTTAGATTGTCGTGGGCGATCATCCCATTCCATCCACCCGCCGGCGGATTGCCGCCCCACATCATTCCGAGTACAACGGCGGCCGCAGTTAATCCAATCAGCGAAAGTGCACCAGTTACGCTGCGTTGTTTTGGAAAAAAACTGTCGTACAGCATCACCACGACGCCAGTAAAAGCCACGATCAACTCAGGGAGGATAATCGCGACGTTGGCGTCGGGCGTTACTAGGTCTGTGAGGAAAAACGTGTTCATTTACTTGTCATCTGCCGGGCCAGCGGCGATCGTACCGCCTGCTTGATGCATCACCCTTTCCTGGATGGCTTTCACTGACTCGTGTGATCGATCCAGGATCGGACGCGGGTACACGCCCATGTATACCATCAGAAACAGGAGCGGCACCATCATGCCGATTTCGCGCCACGTTAGATCCGTTAGCGAGCGATTCTTGTCGTTAGTAACTTTGCCGAAGAACACACGCTGCACCATCCAGAGCAGGTAAACAGCCGCGAATATTACGCCTGTGCCCGCGAGCATCGCCGCTATGTAATTCCAATTTACACTCGCCGTAGTGCCTAGCGCGGTGGACTGAAACATGCCGACCATGATCAGAAATTCGCCGACAAAGCCGTTAAGAAATGGCAAGCCCACGGATGCCATCGTAGTGATCACAAACAGCGTCGCGTATACCGGCATGATATTGGCGAGCCCGCCAAACTGCGTGATTTCACGTGTGTGGCGCCGCTCATAGATAAAGCCGACGAGTAGAAACAGCGCACCGGTGGTCACGCCATGGGCGAGCATTGTATAGAGTGCGCCCTGCATCCCTGCCTCGGTAAATGAGAACATACCGAGAATCACAAAACCCATATGAGCAACGGACGAATAGGCCACAAGACGTTTAACGTCAGGCTGGACCATCGCAACGAGCGCTCCGTAAATGATGCCGATGATCGCGAGCGTAATAAATATCCACGCGGTCTCACGGGACTGATCAGGAAAGAGCGAAAAATTAAACCGCATCAATCCGTAAGTGCCCATCTTTAAGAGCACAGCAGCCAGGATAACGGAACCGGCGGTCGGCGCCTCGGTATGAGCATCCGGCAGCCATGTGTGAAACGGGAAGAGCGGAACCTTGATCGAAAATGCCAGGGCGAAGGCGAGAAAGAGGAGCATCCCGGCCTGCGGAGCGAGTACAAGATCGCCCGATTTCATTGCATTCAAAATCGATACGAAATCAAACGATCCGGCACCGCCGGTTTGTTCTGCGTACACGTAGTAAAGGCCAATGATCGCGACCAGCATCAACAGGCTGCCGAGAGCTGTGAAGATGAAGAACTTGACGGACGCGTATATCCGGTTTTGCCCGCCCCAGATGCCGATGAGAAAAAACATCGGTATCAGCGATGCCTCAAAAAACAGATAGAAAACAAGAAGATCGAGCGAGACGAAAACGCCGATCATCGCGGACTCGAGCAGAAGCAAAAATATGTAAAACGCCGTCGGACGCTTTTCGACCGCGTGCCAAGTCGAGATGACCGCGATCGGCATGATAAACGTTGTCAGCAACACCAGCCAGATGCTCAGCCCATCGACGCCGACGTGGTAATTAGCGTTTATCGCCCTGATCCACGGAATATTTTGCTCGAACAAAAAACCATTTGCCGATGCACCTCCCTTATCGAGTACGAGCATCAGGGAAACGACAAAATTAACAAGCGTGAACCCTAGGGTCACCCACTTAAGCTGGGATTCCTGTTTCCAGAACATCTGGTGCCCGAGCGTAAGCAACGCTCCGACTAGTGGAAGCACGATTAGGATCGTTAAGAGATTTTCTCTGAGAAAGTCCATTTGATAAAACAAAAAGCGATTAGCCGACGAGCTGCATTCCGTAATAGATGAAATAGCCCATCACGGCGAGTGCACCGAGAAGGATCATCGCCGCGTATGAACGAACAAAACCGACCTGCACCTGCCGCACCACACCGCCGAATTCCATCACAAAGTGGCCGATTCCATTGACGATTCCGTCTACGAAGCCGACATCAAAACCCTTCCACAAACCATTTCGCGATAGCCTCGTGATCGGGTCGACGATATAGCCATTGTAAAATTCATCGAGCCGCCACTTTTGCTCCAGTATTTTCGGCATCTGGCGCAGCGGGGTTTTCCTGAACCCGAACCAGCCGATTATCATTCCGAGAGCCGCCAGCACAACGGAAAGCCCGGCAAGCAGGCGCTCTTTTTGTACCACCTCGGGCGCGTGCGACTCAGCCGCCTCGCGGGCTGCGACTGCCGTTTCCATTTTTGTCTCGGCAACGACCGGCTCGAGCACGTGTTCGAAAGCATTAGCGTCCTTTACGCCGACGAGAGAGCTCATCGCATACGGCACGCCGATCAGGCCGCCGACCGTTGATAGAACTGCGAGAACGATTAGCGGAAGGGTCATCGACCAAGGCGACTCACGCGGCTTAAAACCCGCCGGCAGAGCGTGGTGCTCGTCGTCGTGGTCGTCTTGATCGCCCTGCTCTGGTTCATGCTCAATGTTAGCCGTCTCCGGGCCAGTCGCATGTGGTTGGTGATCGTGCTCCTCGCCCGCGAGCACCTCATGAAAGCGTTCCTTGCCCCAAAATGTCATGACCATCATTCGGGTCATGTAGATCGCGGTGAGCATTGCCGTTAACAGCGCGACGCCGTATAGCATCTCTTCGCCTGGAAAAGCGCCCGCCGGAAAATATTTGTCGGCTGCGAAGGTCTTATATAAGATCTCGTCCTTTGAGAAAAACCCCGCCCAGATGGGTATGCCGGAGATTGCTAACCAGCCCATCGCCATTGTTATGAAGGTGACGGGCATGTACTTTTTCAGCCCGCCCATCCGGCGCATGTCCTGCTCGTGGTGCAATCCGTGGATGACCGAGCCGGACCCGAGAAATAGCAGTGCCTTAAAAAACGCGTGCGTCATCACATGAAAGATCGCGACCGTAAACGCTCCTACGCCCGCGGCAAGGAACATAAATCCGAGCTGCGAGACGGTCGAATATGCGAGAACTTTCTTTATATCGTTCTGAGCAATTGCGATCGAGGCGGCAAAGATCGCGGTAGCGGCGCCGATGATCGCGATTATCCACATCGCTGTCGGCGACATTTGGTATATCGCGTTCGAACGTACAACGAGATAAACGCCGGCAGTAACCATTGTCGCGGCGTGAATCAGTGCTGAAACTGGGGTCGGGCCGGCCATGGCATCGGGGAGCCAGGTCAAGAGCGGAATCTGAGCCGATTTCCCGGTCGCGCCGATGAACAGCAACACGCCGACCGAGGTTAGGCCGCCTGCTAGAATCGCTCCCCACGTAAAGGGCTCCGCTGACATATTAGCGACCACGAAGGTGAAAACGCTCTGCACCTGCTGGCCGTCGACGGTCTTATCAAAAAACGAGATGGAGCCTGTCAGCGTATAGATTAAGAAGATAGCGACCAGCACTCCCCAATCGCCGATGCGGTTCATTACAAAGGCTTTCTTGGCCGCCCTTCGTGCCTCGTCCTTTTTGATGTAGTAACCGATGAGCAGATACGAACAAAGCCCGACGCCTTCCCATCCGACAAACATCAAGAGGTAGTTGTCCGCTAGAATTAGCGTCAACATCGCGAACATAAAGAGGTTTAGATAAGCGAAAAAGCGGTAGAAGCCGCTGTCGCCTTTCATGTAACCCGTCGCAAAAATGTGAATCAACAGCCCGACAAAGGTGATAAAGCAGGCATAGATGCCGGAGAGCCGATCCATTCCCAGACCGAAATCCGCGCGGAACTCGCCGACCTGAATCCACGTCCAAAGATGATCAAGAATCGGCTGTTCTGCGTGCAGCGCTCCATCGTGGCCGAACGCGAGCATAAAGGCCACCACGGTCGAAACCGCGATAGCACCGCAAGCCACTAGGCCGCTAAACAGCTCATTCTTTACCCGTCTGCCGACCAGCCAATTGATAACGGCACCGGCCAGCGGGGCAAAGATTATTATGCTTAAAAGGTTATTCTCAACCATTTAAAAATTCAGGTCGTCGTCTTCAAACTCGATCACCGGTGCCTGATCAACCAATTCGTGCCAGAAGTCCATTACCTTTTTGTCGCGACCCTGTTTGCACAACAATTGTTCGACCTCACCGTCTCGCGTCTTCAACTCCTCAAATCGTCTCAGAAGCGCGGCCAGATCGCGCCGGTCCGTCCACGATTTTTCTTTGCCATAGCGGGAAATGAAAGAAGTCACCTTACTCGCTATCAATTCCGCAGGCGTGAGCACAGAAATATTTTCAATAAGCTGAGTTGCCGGTAACTCCGGTTGAATCCTCACATCGACCAGATGCCTATTGCCTTCTTTTCGCGTCTGATATATTCGCAGGCCTTTATCACCAATTTCCCGAACTCTCACCCCGATGTGAAATCGATCAGAAAGGTGAGACCTCAATTCCTCGGCAAACTCCTTTGCTCGGTTCGACATGATATCCACGTCTTGCGTCGCTCTCGGTTCGCTGACATACGCGTTTACCGCCTGAGCACCGAAGAGCACGGCGTCGTCGCGCCCTTGCAGGAATTCGAGGACGGCCTCCTGAATTTTTGATAATGGAAGCGGCTCGTGCATCACGAATTCCCGAAAGGATATGACATCGGCATTCAACATTGGACTTCTCTTTTTCGTTCCACCCGACTAATTCCGCAAAATACTCGCGTCATCCACATCGACCGACTGGCTGTTTCGGAAGAAGGCGATGATGATGCCAAGGCCAACGGCGGCCTCGGCGGCGGCCACGGACATTACCATGAATACAAAAAGCTGTCCGGTGGTGTCGCCGTAGTGCCGCGAAAAGGCGACGAACGTCAGGTTTACAGCATTGAGCATCAGCTCAATGCACATGAACATCCCGATCGCATTGCGCTTAAAAATAACGCCGACGCAGCCGATCGTGAACAGTATTCCTGATAAGGCGAGATAGCTCGCTAGACTCGGTTCCATTTCTTTAGAGAGCGATGCCGAGGCCGTCTTTTGCGTCCTCTTCGTTACGAGCTTCCAGTTCGTTATCGATCACCGGCTCAAGCTGCGGCTGCGTTAGGCGTCGGGCGAGAATTACCGCACCGATTATCGCCATCAAAAGCAGCACACCCACAATTTCCACCGGCAGCAGGTACTCGGTGTACATAGCCCGCCCAATCGTTAAGGTTTTCCCCGCACTCATCGCCTGATCGGCGGCAACATTTGGCGCTCGGATCACGGCGTAGAATATGAAGAACGTCTGCGCAAGCAAAATGACGCCGAGCCCGCCACCAAGCGCATATAGGTATTGGAGACGGTTGAGAGGTCGATCCTCCTCCAGATTGAGCAGCATGATCACAAAAATGACGAGAACCATTATGGCCCCCGCGTAGATTAGGATCTGTACCGCTGCGATAAATGGCGCCGCGAGCGTTACGTAGATACACGACAATGCAATGAAAACGCCAACGAGCGAGATCGCGCTGTACAGCGGGTTGCGGTGATAGACCATCGAGATCGCGCACGCGATCGCGAGGCCCGCAAACAGAAAAAATAAAGCTTCCGAAACCATTATCTATTCAGAAAATAAACCAGCACGACCGTTAAAATCACATTTGCGAGCGCGACCGGCAACAGGAACTTCCAGCCGAAATTCATTAATTGATCAAATCTAAAGCGCGGCAGCGTTCCGCGGATCCAGATAAACAAGAACAAAAACGAACAAATCTTTCCGAGAAATGCGATGTGGCTGATCAGAGCGTAGGGGATCGAGCCCGGCTCGACCAAGTTGCCAAGACCGGGAACATACCAACCGCCAAGAAACAGCACGGTACACATCACCGACACCGTGAACATATTCACGTACTCGGCCATGAAGAAGAGAGCGAATTTGAGGGCCGAGTATTCTGTATGAAAACCGGCTACGAGCTCGGTCTCAGCTTCAGGCAGATCGAACGGTACGCGATTAGTCTCGGCAAAAGCCGAAATAAGGAACACCACAAAGCCGATAAACTGGGGAATAATAAACCAGCGAAACGGAGAGGTGATCTGGGCCTGGATGATACCGCCAAGCTCTAGCGTGCCCGCCAGCATGACAACGCCGATTACTGACGCTCCCATGGCGAGCTCGTACGAGATCATCTGAGCGGACGAACGGAGTCCGCCCATCAAACTGTATTTGTTATTCGATGACCATCCCGCGAGAGCGATCCCAAAAACACCGACCGAGGTGATTCCGAGCACAAATAGGACGCCGACATCGATTCGGGCAATCGTCAACGGCAGAGCTTTGACACCTTCGCCGAGCCCGTACGGCAGGAATGTCCAGTCAACCGTCGTGATCGCCGGTCCAAACGGATACACGACGATCGGCATCAGGGCGCAGATGAGAGCGACCATGGGCGCCAAAAAATAAACAAATCTCGTCGATTTATCGGGTACGATGTCTTCCTTGAATATGAATTTAAGCAGATCGGCAAACGGTTGCAGAACGCCCCACGGCCCGACACGGTTGGGGCCGATGCGGCCCTGGATCCAGCCCAAGACCTTACGCTCGGCCAGCACCGTGTAGGCAACGATCATCAGAACGCCCTGAAAGGCGAGCAAAACCCCGACGCTGATAACGACGAATGGAAAAGCAGTTTTTACTATCGGCTCCAATTCCATATCAGAAATTATTTCCAGGAGCGATGCGATCCGCCACACCCACCGCTGCGGCCCCGGCCCGCTCATGCTCGATTGGGCTGCCGTCAAGGGCAAACTGCTTTAGCGGCGACACCAGCAGGTTATCCGGCTTCGGATTTCCGTGCGCAAGTAGATGAAACTGCGGCGTTTTCCCGGTCATAGTGGTGATGCGGTGCAATTTATGGCCGATTCTCGGAGTCTCGTCATCCTTGACTCCATCGTCGGGCAGAGCTTCCACCGACTGCTTGAGCGATGCGATCTGGGCTGAGACATCGGACTCTGTTTTTAACGCATACTGGGCTTTAACCGGCGCGGATTCGTCTTTGAGCGCCGGGTACCGCAGGCCGTTATATGCCGGCACTTCGTCTGCCAAGCTCCTAAAGACGGCCGACGGCGCCCACTCGTGTACAATCTCAAAGCCCATTTCGCGGGCGATCAGAGCGGTGATCATCCAGTCCGGTTTCGACTGATGCAGAGGCTCGATAGCTTTCCGCACTCGTTGGACATTGCCCGCGTTGTTTGTGTAGGTTCCGTCAACCTCCGCAAAGCTCGCGGCAGGGAAAACAACGTCGGCGTGATCGCACGTCTCAGTCAGAAACATCTCCTGCACGACAACAAAGTCTTTGCCGGCGAGAGCTGTCGCGTCTTGCATGCTGCCGCCGATCAAGGCGGCTCTAGAGTTTTTCAGTACTTCACCCACGCCCCGACGGCCCTCGGTCATATCAAATGCACCGACGGAGTTGTTGTATCGCACGAGCGGGTGCAGCAATACGCGGCGGCCTTCACCGACCATCCCAGCCGCTGATGCCGCGATAATCGCCTGGGCCTCACTTGAGAGATCGCCTCCGATCATTATGATCAGATCACCTTTGGTTTCATCGAGTGTCAAGCCCGTCCGCTCACCCATCTCGACGCCACATTTTTTGGCGATCAAATCGTCGTTCGATTCGTCGACAAAAGCCAATGCAAATGCGTCCATCGAACCCTTGTTAACGTGAATGAACTGCGTGGCGGCTTGCCGGGCGAGGTTGGTCGGCTTGTCACTGATGCAAATAAATTTTGCGCCGCCGTTGCGGACGGCCTGCCGAATCTGTTTTGCAGTGTAGGTCTGTTCTTCCTCGGGTTCGCCTCCGATTAATACGATGGTCGCGGCCGTGCGTATTTCGTCATGCGTGCAGAGCGGAACACTTAGATTGTCGAAAACGGGCGAAAAGTCCTGCAGGTCGGACACGGCGTAGCCTCCGGCCCCCACAACACACGTAGCAAACTTCTTTAGGGCGTATACAGCCTCGTTTGTCATCCGCGGACTGGCTACAACGCCTACGGCACCCGCCGCCGTCAGTCCGTCTGCTGCAAACTTGACGGCGGCATCCCATGTCGCCGGAATCAGCCTGCCGCCTTTCGAATACCGAATCATCGGGGTTTTTATCCGGTCGGCGTGATTGACAAAGCCATGTGCGAATCGTGCCTTGATGTCTAGGAACTCGCCATTGAGCCCGTTGACATATCGATCGCGGGCGACGATTCGATGGACCTCGCCGGCCCGCGAGCCTATGGATAGCTGCATTCCGTCTGAACTGTAAGGGTCGGTGGAAATCGTCTGCTCAAGTTCCCACGGCCGCGTCTCGTGACGGTATACACCGTCTAGAAGAGTACCGGTCGGGCATACCTCGATGCAGTTGCCGCACTGCGAGCAGCCAAGCCAGCCGCCGTAGGTGCCGATCACAGTATTCGCGCCGCGGTTGGCCGCCTCGATCGCGTCCTCGCCCATCCATTCCGAGCAGACGCGCGTGCACCTCTTACAGAGAATGCAGCGCTGCGGATCGTTCGCGACTATCGGCGAGAGATATTTTTCGGGCTGAACGTTCTTTTTCTCGGTAAAGCGTTCCTCGACATCGCCCCAGTCAAAGATCACTTCTTGTAATTCGCATTCGCCGCCACGGTCACATACCGGGCAGTCGAGAGGGTGATTAGCGAGTAGAAACTCACCCATCGCACGCTGGGCTTTCTCGACCTCTTCAGACTGCGTCGTGACGTTCATGCCGTCTGTACAGATGATCGTGCACGATGTCTGCAGCTTGGGCATCTTGTCGATCCGCACGAGACACATCCGGCACGAGGCCTGCAGCTCGAGGTCCTTGTAATAGCAGAACGACGGGATGCCAAAGCCTTTTTCGCGGCACACATCAATCAGCCGCGCTCCCTTATCTACCGCGAACTCCTGTTCGTTAATGGTTACGTTTATCTGCTCTGACATTAGGCTTTTCTTGAATACCGGGTTTTAGTGGCTATCGCTTCCGGCTCGCCCGGCATTATGTTGTAGGCCGTGATGACAATATTGTCGTCATCAACTACTTCTAATTCCGTACGCCAGCCCCAACGCGGCTCGCCCTCCCCGGCGAAATAGCTGCCGGTGGCTGAAAATCTTTCCCCCGGATCGTCCTCGGAAAATAGAATTCCGGTAGACATGTGAAAGCTGTCAACCCATGCGGCCTGAAACTTGTTGGTGGACAAGTCGAATCCGTAGATGGCCACACCCTCAAATGCCTTGCCCTGCATTTCGCCGCGATACTCATGAATGACGAACCGCCCATCAAGCACTGGGCGTATCGTGCCCGACATCGGCGATTCATCCGCAATCACGTCCGGCTCAAACCAGGTTTTGGTCACGCCCGACCAATCGCCGACAAGTTTTGCCAGCTCGGCGTGATGCCCGTCAGTTCTTGACTCGTCAAATTTCATTTTTCGGCAGCGGCGGCTTCCGAGTCGCCGCTTTCGGTAGCTTCACTGGCCGGTTCATCGGCAGACGCGGCAGGTGCCGCATCCTCCGCGGCCCCGGGCGAGCTCTCAGGCGACGCCTCCTCGACAGGTGCCGGTGATTCGACGGCCGGGGTCTCGGCCGGTTTTTCCACCGGTGCCTCGACGGCCGCCGCCTCTTTCTTTCGAACCCTAGGAGCCGGTTTCGCCTTCGCGACCGGCGCGGCCTTCGGTTTCGGTTCGGGTATTACAATCGTGGCCTTGTACTTTGGTCTCGTTTTGCCATGGCTGCCGGCAAATATCTTGCCGCGCCTTGTTCGTTTATCGCCTTTTCCCATAATTTTCCTTGTATCAGTCGAGTTAAATGTTTGCCTCAATTGCGTTTGCGTTCGCCTTTTTATTGAGCCACATCTTGAAATCGTCCGGAAACTGCCGGATCGCGCTCTGGATTGGCCATGCCGCGGCATCGCCGAGCGGGCAAAAACTTTTGCCCTCAATGTTGTCGCAAATATCGAGCATCAGCTTCGCATCCTCAGGGCGGCCCTCGCCGATCGAGATGCGGTTAAATATTTTGACCAGCCAATCGGTGCCCTCGCGGCACGGCGTGCACCATCCGCACGACTCGTGTTTGTAAAACTCGGTGAGATTTTTGGTCGTGTCCATAATGTCGACGGTCTCGTCCATCACCATCATTCCACCCGTGCCCAGCATCGAGCCTGCGGCGACGAGACCTTCGTAATCAAGCGTCACATTTTTGCCGATGATCTGCCCGGCGTTCATTATGTAAACGCTCGAGCCACCCGGAATAACGGCTTTCAATTTCTTATCATCTCGAAGCATGCCGCCGCAGTCTTCCATAATGAACTTTTCCATATCGGCATAGCCCATCGGAAGCTCATAGACGCCCGGTTTCTTGACATGTCCGCTGATCGACCAGAGTTTCGTGCCGCCTGATTTTTCCGTTCCTAAATTTCGCCACGCAATGCCGCCCATCTCGAGAATTTGCGGAATCGATGTAAAGGTTTCGACGTTGTTGACGATAGTCGGGCTTGCGTACAACCCTTCGACAGCAGGAAATGGCGGCTTCATTCGGGGATGACCGCGATAGCCTTCGAGCGAACTCAAAAGGGCAGTTTCCTCGCCGCAAATATAAGCTCCCGCACCCGTGTGCGTGTAGATGTCGCAATCAAATCCTGACCCAAATATGTTCTTGCCCAAGATTCCCGCTTCGCGACACTCGGCAAGTGCGGTGTCCATTATGTCGATCAGGTATTTATACTCGCCGCGAGTGTAAATGTAACCGACCTGCGAGCCAAGCGTGTATGCCGCGATGATCATCCCTTCGATCATCGAATGCGGGTCGCGCTCCATCAGATAGCGGTCTTTGAATGAACCAGGCTCCGATTCATCGGCGTTGCAGACGATGTACTTCGCCTTTGGCGAATCTTTGGGCACGAACGACCACTTCATTCCGGTCGGAAAGCCCGCACCGCCGCGCCCTCTCAAAGCCGAATCCTTGACCTCCTGAATGATCGCCTCGGGCGCCATTCCGACAGCCTTTTTGAGCGAAGCGTAGCCTCCGGTGTCCTGAAACACCTTTAGAGTGTGCCCATTTTCCATGTGCACGCGCTTAAGTTGTAACGGCTCGCAGCCTATTGCTCTGATTTCCATATCTACCAACGCTTACCGGCGTCGTAATCAGCTTTCCGAATGATATTCGAAACTTTTCCTTCAATCGCCGAACGGCCTATGGTTCCTGTATAACGACTATCTTCACTTTCGGGTCGGTTATCTCCGAGGAGAAAATACTCTCCAGCGGAAACTGATACCAACTTCCTGTTTTCCGTTGCCGGAACCTTATCAAACGAACTTTCGTCCAACTCCTTACCGTTAATGAAAACCGTTCCATTTCGAAGCTCAACCGTTTCGCCGGGAAGGCCTATTATGCGGTGGATGAAGATCGTTTTCTCATCGATTCCCCGCTTAGCATCCGGAGCCCTGTGATAGCCGACGATGTCAAACCTTGCAATTGGGTCTACGTCATTGTCTTTTATCCCGAAGATGGACATATGATCGCCAATCTCGATCGTCGGAGACATTGATCTCGTAACGCCTACGGCATGGTGTAACCCGACATACCCACAGCTAGCAATCAAAACTCCGACAGTAACCGCGACAAACTTCAATCTCATCGGTAAATCGGCGCCTACGGACACGCCTCCAAAATCTGATCCACCTTCGCCACCGTCAGATCCTCATGATAATTAAATCCGATCTGCATCATCGGAGCCGTGCCGCAACTGCCGAGACACTCCACGAGCGAAACAGTAAATCTCTCGTCCTCGGTCGTCTCGCCGGGATGGATGCCGAGTTTTGAGCAGATATATTCGGTAATGTCCGGCTCGCCCATGATGCGGCACGACAGCGTCTTACAGATCTGGATGTGATGCCGCCCGACTGGACGCATATGGAACATCGAGTAAAACGTCGTCGTTTCCCAGACGTCTGTCACCTCAAGGTTCAGAAACTGAGCAAGGAAATTCACACCCGGATTGTCGATCCAGCCGCGTTCACGCTGCACAAGCATCAACAGCGGAATCAGAGCCGAACGGGTGCGGTCCGCCGGATATTTCGCAACATGCATCGTCATCTCGTCGAGGACCGCCGCCGGAAACTCCGCGACATCGTCGCTATAGACGACCTTATCAGTGTAAGTTGTCGCAACTGCTGCTGCCATTAATGCGTTGCCACCTCCAAAATATCCACACGTTTCTCGACATTAGTTAATCGATGGTCGTTTTCGATAATTTTACCCACTATCGAGCTCATCTGTCCGGCGATAGTCTTCAGCTGATCGCCCACAATTTTCAGATTACTCGACATTGCCGCCATCGACGCCTCAACCGAGTCGAGCCGTGTGTCAACTTTATCGAGCCGTGCGTCGATTTTATCGAGCTGTCCGTCAACTTTATCGAACCGCGCGTCGACTTTGTCTAGGCGAAACGAGCTAGATCGGACGTCGTGGGCCACGCCGTCCAGCTTTTTGGAGATTGACTCAAGCATTTTCTCGTCAGACATTTGAATACCGTTATCTATCGATTTCTCCTAATACAATATCCAGTGAGCCGATAATGGCAACCACATCGGCGATCATCTCACCCTCACACATTACGGGGAGGGCCGACAAATTTACAAACGAGGGTCCGCGGAAATGGACGCGTTCGGGTTTTGGGCCGCCGTTTGATTTCATATAGACACCCAACTCGCCCTTCGATCCTTCGATCGGCATATACACCTCGCCCGCCGGCACGTTGAAGCCCTCGGCCACGATCAAGAAATGGTGAATGAGCGAGTCCATATGCTTGCGCATATCGTCGCGGTCGGGTAGCACGATCTTGGGGGCGTCTGCTTTGATTGGTCCTGGTTTCAGCCGCTCTAATGCCTGTCGTACGATCTTGTGCGACTCGTAAAGCTCGCGCATTCGAACGCGGAAACGCGCCCAGACATCGCCGTCCGGCTCGGTGGGTATGTCGAAATCATACGTCTCGTATCCGGTGTACGGATTAGCTTTACGCAGATCGAGTTCAACACCGCTGCCACGTAAACTCGGGCCGGTCAGGCCCCAATTTACGGCCTCGTCCCGCTCGATAATGCCAATGCCCTTAGTCCGACTCTGCCAGATCGTATTCCCGGTTGCGAGCGTTTCAAACGTGTCCATTGCCTCGGGAAAATCGGCCATGAACTGACGACATCGGTTCTCAAATCCGGCCGGCAAATCCATCATCAGGCCGCCGATACGAAAGTAGCTTGGAGTCAGGCGACCGCCAGATGCCGCCTCGATCAGGTTTAAGATCTTTTCACGCTGTCGAAAGCAGAAAAAGAATATGCTCATCGCGCCGAGATCAAGTGCGCTCGTCCCGAGCCAAACCATGTGTGAGGCGATACGCTGGAGCTCGCAAAACAGGACGCGGATGACCTGAGCGCGCGGCGGAATTTCGAGCTCGAGCAGCTTCTCGGCCGCCATTACATAGGCGAGATTGTTGCCGAGCGGATTGAGATAATCCATCCGGTCGGTGATGACGATACCTTGTTGATATTTCTTGTACTCGAACAGCTTTTCCATGCCCGTATGGAGATAGCCGATGTCGGGAATTGTATGGATGACAAGCTCGCCGTCGAGCCGTAGATCCAGCCTCAGCACGCCATGAGTCGACGGATGCTGCGGCCCCATCGACAGGGTCATCTCGGACTCGAGAGGACGGTCGAGAACGTGGGCTTGATTGACAGAGTTTTCGAGTACTACACCCATAGTGACGGCTAATTCATGCTGTACGGCTCATAGCCTCTCAGCGGGTAATCCTTTCTGAGCGCATGGCCGTCAAAATCGGATGGCAGTAAGATCCGGCGTAGATCCGGATGCCCATCGAATTTTATGCCTAGCAAATCGTATGTCTCACGCTCGTGCCAATCGGCGGTCTTCCAGAGGCTCGTTACAGTCTCAACATGCGGGTCGTCCTCACTCAAAAGGACTTTCAGCCGCAGTCGGTTGTAATGAATCGTCGAAAACAGATGATAATTAACCTCGAAACGAGGATCTTCCTCCGGCCCGCGGTCGCAGCCGCAGAGATCCGCGAGCATGTCGAAGCCGTGCTGATTCTTGAGAAATGAACAGGCTTTGCCAATCGACTCACGCGGAACTGTTGCCGTCACTTCGCCGTGCCCCTCGATGACACCGACTACCCAAGACTCGTTCTCTCTCTTGATCGCATCCACATAGGCGTGGAGTTTTTCAGTCATGATAAATATGCGTCACGCTATCGCCCTTGATTAACGACGGAATGGCCAATGCCTAAGCTTCGCCTTCGTTAAGACGACCTTCTCTTTTCATGCCTCGACGGTACAGTGTAAGGCCGCGGAGCGTCTTCGCGATCGACACGTGCTGTCATCTCGCGTTCGAGGGCCGTACCCTCAGTCACCGGCAGCGTTCCGGGCACACGCGACACCCTTGATTCCGGCTCAAATGTGTCGCGTCGGTCCTTTACCGATTCCTGCATGATCTTGTCCTGGAGCATCATGATCGCGTGAACCAGCATCTCGGGCCGCGGCGGGCAGCCGGGCACATAAATGTCGACCGGTACAATCTTGTCGACGCCCTGGACGATCGCGTAATTATCAAATACACCACCCGACGTCGCACACGCTCCCATTGAGATAACCCATTTCGGTTCAGGCATTTGGTCGTAAATTCTGCGAAGAACCGGGGCCATCTTACGCGACACCCGTCCCGATACGATCATCACATCCGCCTGTCGCGGGCTCGCTCGAAATGTCTCTGCTCCAAACCGGGACAGATCGTTTCGGGCTGAGACGGTATTCATCATCTCGATTGCACAGCAGGCCAGGCCAAACGTCGCCGGCCACAGGCTCGATTTCCGTGCCCAATTTACGACGGCATCGAGTCTTACGGTCACGACGTCAGGCAGTGATTCGAATAGTGTATTTTCGAGCCCCATAATCTTTCGCCAGCGTTACGCCGCGAGCTTTACGCCGGTCGCGGCCTGTTCCCGTCTGCGTCTGGCAGCGAGCTTTGCTTCCTCACGAGCCTCAGCCCGTGCCTGCACTCCCCAATCGAAGACGCCTTTCTTCCAAACGTAAATATAACCAATTACGAGGGTTGCGAGGAACACGAGTATTTCTATAAACGCAATCGTTCCAAACGCCACGCCGCTTACTGCCTCGTCCGCCAAAAGGCTCTTGAACGCTACCGCGAAAGGAATGATAAACAGGACTTCTATATCGAATAAAAGGAAAACGACGGCGACGATATAAAACTTAATGGAAAACTTGTCACGTGCCGACCCGACCGGGTCTTTACCACACTCATAAGGCATCAGCTTGGTGGCGGTCCGCTTGCGCGGGCCTATAAGCTGGGTGACCAGCAACTGGCTGACACCAAAGCCTGCGGCGACCATAAACATGATCGCGATTGGTACGTAATCGAAAACGTTATATTCCGACATCCGATTCCCACCCTGACCGTAAAAAAGCGCCTTTACGGCGGCGCGATTACGGTCGGACTAAGCTGAACTTGGCTCAAGGTAAATCGTAGTTTAAGCCTTAGATAGTGTCAAGGCAGTCAAATGCCGAAATATCGGGGCGAAACTCGCTACAAACTCATAATTCGTTGACCCTGAAAATAAGCGTGTGGTAACGTGGTAAATGGCAAAATACGTATACGATTGCCAAGGCTGTCCTCCCGTTTTCAAATACCACACGCAGTGATCTCTGGGTTTAATACTGACATCGAGTTTGGCGGAACGGTCTATCACGTTCAGACCGAGGACAAAGGCCTGTCCAAACGGATGATAATGTCGCTCGTGTACGATAAAGGCACCATTCTGGCCAGTAAGAGGGTGAGCTACGATGATTTGTCGACCGTTAATTTTGACGAGAAGGAGTTGAGCGAAAGGCTCGGCCAGCAGCACAAACTTATATGCGCCGCCGTGAAGGCAGGACGGATCGACGAGCTCAAGGGCATGGCTGCGTCTGACGGGCGTCGCGCCGGCATTGAAACAGCCTCAGCAAAAATATCAACAAATGGCGACCGAGCGGTCACTCGCGGACCTGTCTCGAAACGCACTGTCCCAGTTAACCGACCCCAATTAGCGGTAGTGCCGCTGAAATTCGATATCGTTGATACGCCGGTGGTGCTGCGTTCCCACCCTCCGCCGCCTCCGCCAGTGTCGATGAACCCGCTGGATCTCGAGACAGTGATTGACGCAGTAGAAATCGTAGAAGACGTGCACATCTTGCCGGCCGAGGCAGTTGCCGTCGTCAGTGAATTCTCGGGAGATGAGCGTTCGGCGAACACAAAACTATCACTTGAACTCTTGGGCGATGCCAAACTTAAAGGCGGAGATCGCCGAACGGTGACTCTAATGGTCTGCCGCGGCACCGACCGCAGCGTGGTGGCGGACGCACAGATAATGATCAAAGTGCTTGGGTCCAGCTTTCGCCCAGTCATTTTTCATGCGAAAAGCGACGGCAATGGGCTTGCGAAAATACATCTTCAGCTGCCGCACTTTCAGGCTGGTCGAGCGGCGCTTTTGGCACGGGTTATCAGTAATGGCGAAGAGATTGAGCTGCGTCGGGCAGTAACGCCGGGCTAATTCCGGATTTCCAATTCCAGTTTGAAGATGGCCGTGGGGGTGCGAAGATTGATCCGATGGCGCAGATGTCGATTACTCTTAACGGCGAGCTTCGGGGAGTCCCCTCTGATTCCACCATAGCCACACTTATCGACTTCTTGTCTCTTCCGGAACAGCGTATCGCCGTCGAGCACAATAACAAGGTCGTACGTCGAGCGGATTGGCCGGTTACGAATGTCAATCAAAGCGATAGGATCGAAGTCGTGCATTTCGTCGGGGGCGGATAGGGGGGCCCCATCGCACAACCGCACACGGACGTATCTACGGCGGCTTTATCCTTTGCCGATCATCCCTTATCCTTAATCCATGTCCGATAGCTTTGTCCTGGCGGGTGAAAGTTTTGGCTCACGTCTCATAATCGGTACGGGGAAATACCGCTCGTTCGGAGAAATGACGAGCGCCCACGCTGCATCCGGCGCCGAGATGGTGACGGTGGCGGTGAATCGCGTTCCGCTCGACGGCTCTGCCGAATCATTTTTGGACCATCTCGATCCAAAGATGAGAATTTTGCCCAATACCGCGGGCTGTTACGACGCGGAACATGCCATCCGGACCGCGAGGCTTGCACGTGAAGCTCTCGACACCGAATGGATAAAGCTCGAGGTGATCGGCGATCAGGTGACCCTGCTACCGGACAACGAGCAGACGCTCGATGCCGCAAAGGTTCTCGTCAAAGAAGGGTTCATCGTCCTGCCTTATTTCACCGACGACCTCATCATGGCGCGGAAGCTGCTCGACGTCGGCTGCCCGGCCGTCATGCCGTTGGCCGCGCCAATCGGATCAGGTATGGGAGTGCAGAATCCATCTAACCTGCGGATTATGCGGGAGCAGCTGCCAGAGGCCACAATCATTGTTGACGCCGGCGTCGGTGTCCCGTCCGACGCGGCGATAGCCATGGAGTTGGGAGCCGATGCAATCCTGATGAACACCGCGATCGCGGAAGCACGTGATTCGGAGCAAATGGCGACGGCCATGAATCTTGCCGTCCAGGCAGGCCGCCTAGCATACCTTTCGGGCCGAATGCCAAGACGCCTTTACGCCTCGGCCTCGAGCCCCATCCAGGGAGCGATAAAGTAAGCCTGCGCACGACACTATGCCGATTCAAGTTCTATTTTTTGGAGCGACAGCCGATGCCGCCGGTCGGCGGCAGCTAAATCTCGGAACCGAAACCGTAACACTTACGACACTTGTGGCAAGTGTAATCCGCGAGCACCCAAAGCTCGCCCAGCATAAACTTCAGTTTGCGATCAATCAGGAACACGCAGCCGGTGACGAGACCATCCGCGATGGCGACGAGGTTGCAATCTTTACGCCGGTCAGCGGCGGGTGAAAAACCTGCGTTCGTCTACGGTTGGCAGTGCCTATAATCCTCGCGGAGCTGGACAGACTGATCGTAAAGCCAACCGTGGACTTCTGTGAACTCACATCCTTGCCCATCGACATCGGTGGCGCCGCGCGCCGAGCGGTGCCGCCTGAATGCGGTGCGACGGTGACGCTTGATGGCTATGTCCGCCAATTCACAAACGGGCGGGAGACGCTCTATTTGGAATATGAGGCCTACGAGCCTATGGCGTTTAAGGAGATGCAAAAACTGATTGACCACGCCAAGCGGGAATTCGAGGTCTCAACCATCGGCATCGTACACCGTTTGGGCCGCCTCGAAATTGGGGAGACGAGCGTTGTTATCTCGGTGGCGGCCCCGCATCGGAAAGCCGCCTTCGCCGCGTGCGAGTGGCTAATCACGGAGTTGAAGCGAACCGTGCCGATATGGAAGAAGGAAGTTTACGCCGACGGCGAGCAATGGATCGAGGGAGATCATGCGTAATTATTTCCGCCCGCCCGAAAGCCCCAATCTATCCACAAGCGATCGCTGTCAAAACGGTTTCCGCGTCTAGCGAATCACTTCGATAGCCAAGGTGTGCGAGCCTGTCACAATGTATTCACCGTTCGACATCTCGGTTTCAAGAATAACCGTGTTGACCGACGATTTTGAGCCGCCGACGGATCGGTCATTATTGATCGTCGCAAGCATTGAGGGCGGCAGATTTGGCATCTCGCTGGCACCGACGACAGCGCCGTTGCTCGTGCGCGTAATCACCGCATAGAGTCGGTCTGGCCGCTTTAGCTTATTTAGCATGGCGATGAGCTCAGCCGCAGTTCTGGGCGTGAATAGCGTCACGGCCGAGATTTGGGTAAGAGCCGTGCCGTCCCCGATCATGATAGACAGCGGTCCCGGCGCGACATCCAAAGGAATTTTGAGCGGAATTTTTCGTGTGGTTAGAATACCCGATTCGGTTCGCTCCACAGCGGTAATCTCGATCGTCTCACCAGCACGCACCTGCGTCCGATCAGCTGAAATACGATCTAGAACCGCGGTCGTGCTGCCGTCGACGGACTTCAGCTGAATATCAACTCCGGTGATGTCGACACCGGGAAAATTCGCCTTCATAAGGGCGGCGAGCGGCACCGCGGCGACCGCTGACGCCATCGCTGTCGCCTGCGGGCCGGCGAAACGTCGCTGGATGATGAGCGGCTCCTCGCCCTTAATAGTTATTTGTCCGGTCACCTCGACGGAGGTTTGGCCGAGGCCTCGCTCACTCGCCTGGAGCGTGTTTGACACGCCCACGTTCACGATCAACGGCGTCAGAATCTCATCGAACGCCGCTTCAAAGTTGACCTCTTCCGTTCGCCCCCGACTGGTAGCGAGTTTTATCTTGATCGGCAACATTCGGGGCGCCGTACCTAAGGTGCCGTAAATCGTCGTCGCCCGGTCCTGAGTCATCGTTCCGACCATGTCGTCGGCCACGGCTATCTTAAAGGAATTACTCGCATTGGGAATGACGGTCACGACATGCGATTCCGACATCGGCAGATTCGCGGATCCTAGTCCAAAGAAGGGGTGGCCAAATGCGTAGATTTTCTCACCGTCACGGAGCGTGACAGTCCCAGCCGCCGCGATCTGGACATCCCCGCGCGACAGATGTACGACTACCGAATCACCGCCGAGCAACGTTGTTTCCGAGGCCGGTTTCAGAGCAGTTCTGGCGGATCCGCCGCCTGTCGCCGCAACCGATATCATGCCCGCTGCGGCAAATTCCGATGAAAATCGATCGATCGTGCTCTTAGACACGCCCGAAAACGTAACTGGTGTCGCAATAGGAAGAAATGTCTGGCCCGCGATTGCGGAGAGGCGCGAATCGGTGGGAAAAGTGGTCGCAAAAGATCCGCTGCTGCCGATGCCCGTCCGTAGCGAGCGGTGATCACCCGTCAGCTCTGCCAATGAAAACGTGCGGACAGGCATACGCGCGACGGCCGAGGCCGAGCCTTGTTCGACAACGGACGTCATCTGATCAAACGGAGTAATGCCGCAAATCGGCTCTTTTGCAAAGGGAAAACTGTATGAGATCGCACCGACAAGCTTGCCGTCCACGTACACCGGGGAGCCTGACATACCTGCGAATACAGACGTCCGTTCGGCATTTGCGCCACTGAGGCGGCCGATGATCATATCCTGCTTCGGGCCGATCCAATTTGGCACGACGCCGAGAATTTCAACGTTGAATTCCTCGCTTTTGCTACCGCGGAAGACGGTCCGGGCCGTCCCGCGCATCCCTTCTCGTACCTCTGAGACCGGCATCACTACCACGCCTTTATTCACGTCTGCGACCTTCTGATACTGGCTAAAGGCAGAGACGACAAGAACGCCTATCAACGAACAACCTTGTAAAAACTTTATTAATCTCATTTAAAAACTTCTTCCTTGCTGGTGCCCATTATGGTAGCATTTAAAGGACTTTCACGAGGGCTCTTATTCACTGAGCTTTCAGTACCTTCTTCGATGCCGATTTTCGGCAAAGTTCTGCATTAACTTTATCCGCCATGACTAAATCTGCACATCTTGCGAAAACGTTCACCCGTCTGCTGTTTCCGGTCGTGCTACTCGTACTTATGTCGGTGGCCGCCGGTTCGATCTACCTGATCTACACCATTGCCCGACCAGTGAAATCGACCTACCTCGTGCGGCCCGAAAAATATGGCCAGTTGAGCACGCGTGCAGCCCAGGTGACGGACGAGACATGGGCCAACCGCGACGGCACTGCCTCGCGGGGATGGCTGCTTCGCGGTGTAGACAACGGTCCGGCCGTTATTCTCCTGCACAAATATGGAGCCGACCGGTCATACGTCCTGAATCTCGGCGTAAAAATGAACGAGTCGACAAATTTCACCGTCCTGATGCCTGACCAGCGGGCTCACGGCGAGAATCCGACAGTGCAGAATACTTCTTTTGGAGGCTGCGAGACCGAGGATCTCAATGCGGCGATCGAGTTTCTGCGCAATCTCAAGACGCCAAACAGCATCACACTTGTGGGCAAAAATATCGGAATTTTTGGGGTCGAAATGGGAGCACTGGTCGCCATTACAGCTGCGGCTGATAACTCCTCGATAAAGGCAGTGGCTCTCGACTCGGTTCCGGCAGACTCAAACGAGATCGTCGGCGAGACCGTCGAGCGGCGTTATCCCTTTGTGAGTTTTGCGACCTCAAAACTAGCCAAGCTGGGCACATACATGTATTTCTTTGACGGTTGTTACCAGCGGCAGCCTGTTTGTGAGACCGCCAGAAGTATGGACAACCGCGACGTGTTGCTGCTCGCGGGGGTCGATGCGGCACACTTTCAAGAGTCGACGTCGAAGCTGACAAAGTGTTTCCCGTCGACATCCCGAGTTGCGGGCAAAACAGATCTCAGTCCGTCCGGTTTTGGTATCATTAACGCCTCGATGGAGCAGTCGGCCGCGTATGATCAACGGCTGATTGATTTTTTCCGAGCATCCCTGAGCGAATAAATTATAGGTCGAGCTTCTTTTTGCTATGACCATTGGTTCGCGAAGCGGACTGAATGTCGGCACTCTGCTCGATCTGCCCGACAGCACGATTTAGAATCTCTCTCAGCTCGTTTAGCCGCTCCTCGGTCGAGGCCATCTCGATAAGGCTGTATTTCTTCTCGTTCTCAAAATTGAAGGCCGCGCAGATCAGGAACGAAAGCGCCTCGGCGTCCGTATTTTGAATCTCGGGCAATCGACCCCGGCCGCCACTCATTTTAAACGCCGCGACGGCCATCCGTTGAAAAAGCGTGAACACCTCCTCAGCGAGCGGCGCAATCGTGTCTGCGTCGCCGGCGTCATCTTCAAAAAAATCAATATCGGCGACCAAATATGGATCGCCGGTTTCCATGTACTCGACAAGTCGGAACCGGGCGAGACCGAGTATGACGATGTTTGAACGGCCATCCTCCAGCATTTCCGACTCACGAATTTCAGCTACACAGCCGATTGTGCCGACGGTCGGACGCTCGACGAACTGTTCCTGAGGCTCGAAAAGCGTAATGCCGAAAAAACTACCTTCTAAATCAACATCCCGTAGCATCTGCCGATACTTTTCCTCAAAAATGTGGAGCGACAGTAACTCATTCGGCAGCAGAACAAGCGGCAGCGGGAATATTGGCAGTTTGCGGATACCGGATAGTCGTTCGAGGGCTTGAGACATAAAGTTGCTGCTTCGAATTACGAGTTACGAGGCTTCAGAGACCGGGGCCGCAGCCCTCGTAACGGTTTTTAAGGCAATAAACTCCGCAATCTTTTCGGGTTCGTCGTCGCCGAGAGCCATTCTTTTGGCACCGATCACGGCGTCAGCGATGTCGGATTGACGTGTCTTGTATCGATTATCCCTCAACACAAGGTCGTCAACGACCCGGCGTTCGAGGCGGTCACGACCGTTGTCGTCGGACCCCTCCCGCGTGTCAAAATACTCGGCCGGGACGGTGTGATTCTTCATTCTCACGTGCAAAGCGCCAGTGATCCGCTTCGTTTCATCGCGTATTCTTTGTAATTCGAGCAGCGAATTTGGAAACCCGAGCCTACCCCTAAGCCCAATTTCGACGATGGGTTGCGGATAACCTGCCTCAGCAACGCGGACATCGGTCGTAACTTGAGTCATCACCTGCTCAGTCAGTTTCGCTGCATCCTCGATGTCAGTCACATCGACGGCTATCTGTTGGAACGGCCGGTGGTGGTATTCGCTAACGTGGCGGGCCGATATGACGTCGGCATCGTCAACCTCTACGACGAAGGCTCCGCGGGTCTCGCGAAACTCGCTGATATTCGTGATCTCAATCGACCCTGGATTAAAGGCCCAGTTATCGATCTCGTAATGCTTGTGTGTATGGCCGAGCCCGACGTACTCGACGGCCTGTTTCAGCTCTTTTAAGGCATCCAGCGAGAGGGCGGGGATCGGGTGCATCTGGTGGCCCTCAACATCAGTGTGGAGCATAAGGATGTGAAATGCTCCATCGCGTCGATTCTGCTTAATCGACGCGGTGAGCAACGGGATCGCCCAGTTTCCTGAAGCGCCATACCAATCCGAACCATAAATCCGTGCCCGTCCGATGTCGATGAAACCGCCGCTTCGGTCTGTCTCGTTCCACGGCCGGTAGGAGATCGTACCGTTTTCGCTAGTCGGCTCGAGCAGGTGGACAAGGCCCCATCTCGATAGAGAACGCAGCCAGCTAAAGTCGCTGTCGGTGTGTTTCTGGTCGTGGTTTCCTTCGATAGCAACGACCGGGATGCCGGCATCCCGAAGCATTGAGAGGCCCTCTACCGCGTAGTTCATTGTCTCGGGCGGCACGGCACGCTTGTGAAAAAAGTCGCCGCACATGATAACAAAGTCGACCTTTTCCGCGACGGCATAACGATTTAGCACGTCGAGCCATGCCTCATAGAAATCTCTCGGGCTTTCGGCCAGTTGATAACGCGTACAGCCGAGGTGGATGTCTGAGATATGCAGGAATTTCACGCTGTCGATTTTACCATAAGGGAGCTGTGCACAGATGAGCTCGGATTTACGCGGATATAACAACATCTTTCTGCGATTATCTGGGATTATATGTGCACAATTTCCTGCTGTTCCTAAGAAAAATATGACAATCCGGCGGAAATATGAGAAACTGACTTAACGTTTTTTGAGGCTAGCCCCGACCGTTCTCCGCATATTCGATCCGAGGCTCATGGTACTTCTCTCGGGTTCTTCGTGTTCTAAAGAATGAAAATCCTTTTATACAATCCGGATAACGGCATCACGCGGAATTTCATGCCGCATCTTTGGATGTTTCTGCTGCAATCGCTTACGCCAAAGCAGCATGAGGTGATCTTGATAGACGGCAATGCCAAGGCGATGACAAGGCCCGAGCTTGTGCAGTTCTGCAAGGACGAGAACATCGGCCTGGTCGGCATCGGTTCGATGACGCGTATGGTTGCTCGGGCGTATTTGGTCGCCGATGCGCTTCGCGAGGCCGGATTTAAGGTGGTGATGGGCGGACCGCACGTGACCGAATGTGCCGACGAAGCCCTCGGCCGCGATGGCGGCAAGCGTCACGCAGATGCGGTTGCTTTGGGCGAGGCCGACGACTACTGGGCGGACATTGTCGAAGACGCTGCCCGCGGCGAACTAAAAGAGATCTATCAGCCAAAGCTCGACCCAAAAGGCAACGATATAAAGCCGAGTTTGCAACCCTACCCGCACATTCCCTGGGAATCTTTGGACCTGGAGCAGTTCTCGTTGGTGCCAAAATTTCTGAGGGGTGTGATGTCGAAGCTTGGCGAGGGCTGGGGCAAATTCTTTGTGGTGCCTATCGAGACGGGCCGCGGATGCCCCTATGGTTGTGAGTTTTGCACCGTTACAGGGTTCTTCGGCGATTCGATAAGGTTTCGATCGAATGAGAGTGTGGTCGAAGAACTTTTACGTCTCAAAGCTCGTGCCCGAAAAGAAAAGGGCCAGATGGCCGTCTTTTTTATCGACGACAACCTTGCCATCAACAAAAAGAGGCTAAAAGGTCTGTTGCGCGACATCATCGCCGCGGGTGCTCAGATGCCTTGGGTGGCGCAAATTAGCGCCAACTTGTTGGCCGATGAAGAGCTGGTCGATCTGATCGCCGACGCGGGCGGACGCTGGGTATTTATCGGCATGGAGTCGATCGATCCGGCGAATATGGCCGATGTGAACAAGAATTTTTCAAAGCCCGAGAATTATCAAGCCGTCCTCGACGGCCTCGCCCGGCGAAATATTTACGCGATCACCTCATTCATTTTTGGAATGGACAATGATACGCCCGGCGTTGCCAACCGGACCGTGAGCGAGATCGAAAGCTGGGCCCCGGGCCTGCCGGTCTTTGGCCAGCTCACGCCGTTTCCCTCGACTCCGCTTTATGATCGACTCGCGAAATCAGGCCGTCTCACTCGTCCTAAGCACTGGCTCGATTTTGCTCCCTTCGTAATGGCCCACGACCCCCTCAAGATGACAATCGAGGACGCCAAGAAAGAGACATTCGACGCGTGGTCGCGCTCCTACAGCCCCGAACGAAACCTTGAAGCGATCAACTCGATACGCCACGCCCCGATCGACACACGAATAAGCCACCTAGCCTCGCGCCTATTCTTCCGCGGTATTTATTTCCCGCAAATGGGCACCCGGGCGTGGTTAAAATTACTCTTCGACAATCGGAAACCAATCCTCAGCCTCGCCCGCGAAGGCATATCCACATACCGCCAACACCGAAAACGACGCCGGCTCGAAGCCCGTGAAATCCAGACGGCACAATAGTTCGGAGCCTAGTCGGCATCGATGGAACCTCGCAATTCGAAAATTGGAGGGCAAAGCTTCGCTGGATGATGCCATCTAATCGAACTTCCAAGGCGCGCGCGCGCGCGCGCGCGCGCGCGCATCGGAGACGTACTACGCCCGGGAGGGAGATTTTGTTAAGGATATTCTTTGTTCTAATTGTTGCAGCAGCATTTGTTAGCGTCGCCGTGGGGCAGGCCGGGGAGATCGATTTGTCGTTCCGTTCCGTTGGATATCTCGTCACAAATCCCTTTAATGACCCGACGCGAGCGAGCGAGGCACGAAGTGTTGCACTTCAAACTGACGGCAAGATCATTATCGGAGCGAACGACCACCGTACTACGACGAATACGAACGGCCTGATCCTTCGCTACACCGCGGACGGCGCGATCGACACGACATTCAGCGGCGGTCAAAATGGGGATGGTATCTCGAGCATCGGGTTTCCGGGCGTTTCCACTCAGTATTTGAATGGTTTGGTGGTGCAGGCTGACGGAAAGATCGTCGCCCTTGCCACTTACGAGAACGAGAGCGATGGTGACATCGGGTTTTACATCATCCGACTAAATACGAACGGCACACGAGACCAGACGTTCGGCGGCAACGGGACTAGTTTCAGAGTGTTTAGCGCGATAACCGGCGGCGGCGGCCTGGCGCAGGACATCGCTTTGCAGAGCGACGGCAAAATCCTGATCGCGGCGGCAAGCCCCAATTTTGCCACTCAGACATTTGAGTTTGCCGTTTATAGGCTGAATCGGGACGGCACATCGGACAGAACTTTTGGTGGCGGCATCAGTGGTCGTTCAATGGTCAACATCGGCAGCGGTAATGATATTCCAACGGGAATCGCGGTAGCTCCAGATGGCCGCATCGTCCTGGCCGGGACCGCAGACGCAACTCAGAGCGGACCGGGCGGCGTGGCCCTCGCGCGGTTTTCGGCGGCGGGTGTTTTGGACACGTCTTTCGGCACAGGCGGACGGATCGTCACTTCACTCGGCGGCGTGAGTGAGCTGTTGTCTGACGTCGAGGTCCAGGCAGATGGTAAGCCAATAATATCGGGCATTACGTGTTCTGGTATCAACTGTTCGTCGGAGACCGGAGCGGTCGCTCGTTTCAATGCCAACGGAAGCTTTGACACTACGTTTGACGGCGATGGCGTCGCTAAGCCGCAAATTCCCGCTTCGACGGGCAACGCGCTGACCTCGCTTGAAATACAGCCTGACGGGCGGATTGTGGCCACCGGAAATTCGACTTCCACGGGAACCGGGAGCGACAATCTCGTCCTACGGTTAAACACCGACGGGTCTCAAGACTCGACGTTTTCGAACGACGGTGTGGCTGTAACGGATATCGGCGGCACCGATCAGGCATCGGCCGCACTCGCATTGCAGACCGATGGCAAGATCGTGACGACCGGGGCCAGCTCGACGGGCAGTCGGATCGATATCGCGATCTTTAGATATCTTGGTGACTCACAGCCCGCAGCCAACGTGACCGTTTCCGGGCGGGTAACCACTCCTGACGGGCGCGCTTTACGAAATGCCACGGTGTCCCTAACCGACCTTGCTGGCGTGCGGCGTTCGGCCACCACCAGTTCGTTTGGGTTCTATTCGTTTGATCAAGTTTCGATTAGCGGACCTTACACCGTTACGGTAACGTCTCGGAGATTTAGATTTGCGTCTAGGTCGATCCAGGTCAACGGCAATCTGGCAGATGTGGATTTTGTCGGGCTTGAATAGATGTATTTGTGACCTGCGGGCAACCCATTCGCAGTCCAGTGCGTTAAAAATTCTGACTTGGTTCAAATGAAAAGAGGATCGGGCCTAGTTCGCCTTTTACACCCACGTCGTCCACACCTTGAATGTCTGGAGCCAGGGACGTCGTCAGCATAGTGATTTCGAAACCATTGCGGACGCCAGGACGGGCTGCAGGCAGGAAGATGCGCCGGCCATAAAGGGCCAGCTTATCGACGCCTGCGCGGAATTTTACTTCATACCCACGCCAGTCGCCGTTGATCTTTATCTCTCCCTCGGAAACGACCTCATAGCCGGGCAAGATCCTCTTCAAAGTTTCATTCGTCTCTCTAACGAGCTCGGGGAAACGCTCGGCGTCGGAGGTGAACGTGCCTTTACTCGGATAGTAGCTAACGAGCATTTGCTCTTTCAGCCGCTGGTCGGCGTCGAGGCTGGAGATGTCTAAAAATTTGCCACGCGCGTTTGGAGCCGAGCCGACTTGCGGACCGTTGACCTTCCAGGTTTTAGGATAGTACATCGTAAAACCGACAAAGTTTCGCAGCAGATCAGCCTTTAGATTTTGCTTACTGTTCTGGTAAAAAACCGTATCGCGTGGCTGTGGAATCGTACGCGGTTGCGGAGGCATCTCGGTATCGCCATTGGGAAAGTCATTACTGACGCCATTTGAGATTGCTGCCTGGTCGACCGTGCGAGTCTGCTCTGGCGTCAACGTGTCGCGAGCGAAGAAATACCACCCAAAAGCGATCGCGGCCAAGAGGGCAAGCATACCAATCGCAAAAATGGTCATTGGCCTGGAAGCCGATGTTTGGGGCGGTTCAGGCGAGCGATCTTTCCATGCTGGCTCATCACTCGCCGGCGTGGCATCACTGGGCGACGCGACCATCTCGACGACCGGCCGGTTATCTTCAGCAAGTGGCGGCACCAACGGCAACAGTATCTCTGACCGCGAAACCGGAAGGACGGCGACTGCGATAGAAGTGGGTGCAGCAGCCGCCTCGATTGGAGCGGCGGTTCCTGCATCGGCGAGAGACGCAGAGAAGGCATCGCCGAAGTCGCGAGCTTTCGAGTACCGCAGGGCGGGATTGATTGACAAGGCCTTTTTCAAAACACCATCGACGCCTTGGGGCAGGCCATCGGAGAGGAACCCAATATTCTGCGACCTGTTCATCTCCTTTACAGTGGCGCCGCCAAACGGCTTTTGGCCTGTCAGCATTTCGTAGGCGACCACGGCAAGCGAAAACGTGTCACTCGCTGTAGTGGCGATACGTCCGTCAAGTACTTCGGGAGCCTTGTAAGCAAAATTCAGCTCGGTCGGGTCACCGCTCGACGCCCCAAAGTTGACGAGCGTTAACTGTTCGCTGTCACCGGTCGCGTCGATTATCAAATTTTGTGGCCGCAGATCACGATGGATGATGCCTTGCTGATGAGCCTCGCTAAGAGCACCTGCCGCCTGCTTGATCACTCGCGCCGCGCGCGGCAGGTTAAAGCGGCCGTGAATGCTGAGGATATCCGCCACGGACAGGGCGTCGACGTACTCGCTAATGATAAAATGCGTGCCGCCGGTAAACTGCCCGGAATCAATCAGTCGAGCGATATTCGGATGGCTAAAATGTGAGAGCGATACGCGTTCCTCGGCGAGGATGCTGTCCATTATCTCGTCAGTTTCGTGATCCCCCAAAATGCGAACGAGCACCAGGCGATCTTCGACTAACTTATCATCAGCGAGATAAGCGAGACCATTCTCATCACCGCCGAGGAAATCCGTGACCTTGTAGCGCCCTTTTACGACTCGGCCGACAAAACTTTCCGGGTCTTCGTTCCTAAAGTCCGATGTGAATGCTGGCTGCCGGTAACCTTCCCCGATATCGACGTGCCCCGCGGGAATCTCAAATGCATTGACCTTTCGGCCCATCGGACGGTTATCTGATACATTCGCCTCAGTAATGATTCGGACTGCAGCGGGCGGCTCAACCGGTTTTAAGAAGTCGACCGTATCGGGCTCGTCATCGTCAAATTCGAAGAAGGGTACGCTTTCGCTTTCCGATTCGACCGCGGCCAGTCGTGGCCCGCGTGAGTCGGCCGCCGATTCTTTAGTAAGATCGCCCAGGCCCCCGATTTTCGGAATAAGATTTGCAAAGATGCCTCCCGCCGCGCGGGACCGGGCGGCGGCCTCGGAAATCAAACGTGTCCCGTCGGTCGGGCAAAATCGCCTTGATCCTTCCTCGAAATTTTCGTTACATTTAGGGCAGTACATGGTGGTAGTTCGTTTCAAAACTCGCAATCGCGCCGCTTTCGATAAAGTCGGCGTTGCCTTGGCAAGATGGCTTCGGTACTAAATTACTCGCCGAATCTCGCTCTTGAGAGTTTTCCTGGGAGTGTTTCGCGATCACCGTCAAGCTCGATCGCCTGGAGATAGGCACGCTCTGCCTGTGAACGCTTATTATTTTTAAGGTAACCGTCGCCGATCATCTCAAATTGCTGAGACAACAGTCGGCGTTCAAATCTCGAGGCGAATCGGAGGGCCAGGCGGAGCGAGTTTTCCGCGATCTCGAATTTTCCCTGTTTTGCATACAAATCACCCAGCAAGCTGTTGGCCATGACACTGGCCGGGCTGACCTCGAGGCTCCTTCGCAGCACAACTTCCGAGTCTGAAAACTTTCGTTGGGCGGTCAACGCACGCCCGAGAAGAAGCAGTGCCGAGGGGTTTCGCGGGTCGTCGTCCAAAGCTTTTTCAAGTAGTTTTTCCGAATCCGCGTATCGCTGTTCGGATTGCATCACTTCAGCCACCAGCACGAGAGATGCCGCATCCCTGGCACGCTTGACAGCCTCTTTGTAAGATCCATCGGCCTCCTTATTTTGCCCGCGGCGACGCAGCAGGCGCCCGAGGTGAGCATAAGCGGGGGCAAAGGCGGTGTCGAGGAGAATCGCACGGCGGTAGGCACTCTCGGTCTCGGCTCCGATCTGGCCGCGGAGCTCGAGAGCAACACCAAGTTGATCAAAAGCGAGAGCGTTTGACGGTGCAAGCTGGATTGCCCGGCGTGCCGTCTTTTCGGCCTCTTCGTAGCGGCCGGACAGTTCACGAGCGGCCACCGGCTGAGAAAGAACGTAGCTCAGAGCGATGTGAGCGATCGCCGAGTTCGAATCAATCTGTAGGGCCTTGCGGTACGCTTCTTCGGCCTGTTCCCACCGCTGTTGGTCACTGTAGAGATTGCCGAGGCCGTAGATCGCCCGGGAGTCCCTCGGAAGGACCGGTATTGCCCGACTGTATGCGTTCTCAGCTGCGACATAGTTGCGTCCGTCGCGAGCGAGGTTACCCTCTTCAATCAGATCTTCAAAGCGGTCAATCGACTCGGCGGACGGATTTCTCAACGGCTCAATCCGTTTTTCCGCATCTGGGACGGACCGACGAAGCTCGCGAGGTTGACCGGTCGAGGCTCTCGGAGCTTCGACCGCATCTCTGAATTCAGAAAAACGCGTGTCCGAAGTCTTCGGTTTGGGCTTCATTGCCGTTTTCGCGGATGCGCGGACCGGTTGGACGGTCTTGGTCGTTGTCGGAGACTTGGGTTTTGTGGTCGCGGCGATGGGCTTGAAGTTCCTGACGGGCGACGCCTCACTTTTCTTAGCTACAGTCTTGGGGACTGACGCAGGTTTCTTTGTTTTCGAGGTGGCGATCCTTGGTTTTGCACCGGGCTTTTTCGTCGCCGGAGCGGTTTTCTTTGTGCCAAAGAGCCTGTTGCTGCTGCCCAGATCTTGGGCCGCGACAACTATCGTGAACGAGAATGCAATAAAAATGCCGCATAAAACTCGACACAGACCTCGCATAAAGACCTCGCAGTTTGTGTATCTCATTTGTCCGTTACAAGGCGAAAGCCGAGCTCTTTGTCACGTCGGCTGGCATCTACGTCGGCCCGGAAAGTGGAAGTAATGCCAAACTCACCGGCCGATTTATTCAGGGCGGCCCCGCCTCTGATCATATACCGCGGCTCGGCACTGGCTTTAACCGTACCCGTGCTGCCGGGATACAGACTCGCCTTGGAAGCGGTCCATTCGTAAACGTTGCCGATTAAATCCTGAACACCCCATTCGTTCGGACAAGATGCAGTGCCGACGGCATCCGGCTCGGTGTTCTCCTTATCCGAAACAGCGCATTTTTCGTCGAAGGTGTTCCCCCACGGGAATAGGTTGTTCTTGGCTCCGTTGCGTGCGGCGTACTCCCATTCGGTTTCGCTTGGAAGGCGATACGTGACGCCGTCACGCTTAGACCGCCAACGAGCGTAAGCGTTTGCATCCTCAAGATTGACGTAGCGGATGGGCATTTTCTCCTCGCCTGCGACCGGTCGGTCGGGAACCCAGTGGGCAGGCAGCGGCCGGTAACCGCTTTCACTCACAAACGCGAAGTAATCTGCATTGCTCACCTCGGTCTTGTCCATTCGAAATGGCTCCACGCTGACCACATGCTCAGGCCGTTCATTCTCCCGGCCGTCGTTGCGGCCCATTTTGAAGGAGCCACCGGGAATCGCAGCGAGCTCCGACGCGGGCGCCGCTGCGAGTGTGGCGACAGGCGAGGGCGAGCCGCCGCGGTTGGCGAGGGTCGAACCGCCTCCAAAGAACCCCAGCGCATACGCGGCCGCGATTCCTAGGACTCCGAAAAGTAAGAGGCCCAATAGGCCGCCGATTCCCCAAAGCATCGGGGAAAAGCGGGACTTTTTCGGGGGCGGAATTGTGTCGACGGAGACGTCGAAGCGACTAACCTCATGATTTCCCAGGACCGTGGCCGCCATGTCGTCGGAGGCGGGTGCTCTGCGTGGCGGCATAGTTCCCGGGGTAACCGGACTCGAGGGCTTAGGAATTGAAACCCTAGAGTCAAAGTGCCCTGCCCGGAGTTCTGCGACCACTTGCTGCGGCTTTCCATCGCACACGACGTCGCCAAGCCAGTCGTGAAAACCCATGTGACTAATACGCAGATGATGATTGCCGCTCTGAATGCCCTCAAGTGTCAGCAAGCCGTTGTCGTGAGTCTGGCCTACCGCGACATTGTCAACATAAACGTTCGATTTTGGAGGATTAGTCTGAACCTTAAGTGAGGATACCGGCAGGCTTCGACCGCCAACGGTCGAATGAACGGCATTAGACCCGGGGGCGATCGCCTCACGCATTTCATCGACAAGTTCCTCGACCGAGGCCGTGCGCTTTGTCTTGTCCTTGTGCAGCGTATGCATCACCGCCGCTTCGAGTTGGGGTGAGATGCTGACGCCGACTGAGGCAAAGGTTGGAGCGCCGTCGGTAATATGCTTTTTCATTATCGCGGGGATTGACGAGCCCTTAAACGGCACATCACCGGCGAGCATCTGAAAAAGCATCACTCCAAGCGAATAGATGTCGGATCGGGAATCAGGCTCCTCATCCGCCCATTGCTCGGGGGCCATGTAGTAGGGCGAGCCCATGAGCCCAGTTGTCTGCGCCTGGATAAAAGAGCCGAGCAACTCACCGGATTTGATCTTGGCGAGACCAAAATCGAGTATTTTGACCGCCTGCGAGAGGTTTGGCTTGTCGCTGCAGATCATTATGTTTAACGGTTTGAGGTCGCGATGGACGATGCCCTGATGATGGGCCGCGCCAACGCCTGCGCATACGGCCGACATAAGGTCGAGGGCCCGATCTGGCGACAGCGACTGCTCGCGCGCGAGCAGATCATGGAGCGACTCGCCCTCGACGTACTCCATCACCAGAAACGGCAAACTTCCGTCGATCACGCCGTAGTCCGTAACGCTGACGACGTTTTGGTGCCTGATTGCCGCCGCGGCCAGGGCTTCCTGGCGAAAACGCGTGACAAGCTGCGGATCGTTACCGACGAGATCGGGCAGAATGACCTTGATCGCTAGCTGGGTCTTTAAATAAGCGTGCCGAGCCTTATAAACGACGCCCATGCCGCCCTGGCCGAGACGGCACTCGAGCTGATACTTGCCCTCCAGCACGGGCTCACCGCTGATGGTGTGCACGGTCGGCATTCCGTCAGTCGGACACGTCGTCACGGCGTCGCCGTAACAGGTCTTACAAAGCTGGCATTCCTTCATTAGGCGTTCGCGTTTACCACAGGACTCCGACGACCTCGCTCGATGCGGGAGTTTGATCGCGCGGCAGTCGGCTCGGGTAGCATCAGATACGTTACGATTTTAGTTTTTTTACTTTAGTCAATCAAGGACTAATCGCCATGCCTTCCGCCGGGCTCACGATACCACGGGCGTCGCTAAATCTTGATGACGATATTCACAAGGCGATTGGGAATAACGACCACCTTGACGATCTCACGTCCTCTCGTAAACTCCTGCACCTTCTCGTTAGCCAAAACCATCACTTCGAGTTCCGCATTGGGCGTTCCCGGCGCGGCCATAACCCGAGCGCGGAGCTTGCCGTTTACCTGCACCGGAATTTCGATCTCATCCGCGGCTGCCAGATCCAAATCGGGCACGGGAAAGCGAGCCCCGTTCGCTAAAATTCCATCTTCGTTTCCCGCCAGAACGGCATACAGTTCCTCGGCAACATGCGGTGAATAGGGTGTCAGCATTAGGACAAGCGACGTCACCGCTTCTCGCACAGCATATCGCTCTTCAGCGGTTGCCTCTGCAGGCTCGATACCGAGGTCGCCGATAGCATTAGATAGCTCCATCAAGGCCGCAACCGGCGTGTTGAATTGCAGTGCCTCAAAACTCTTGCCAACCCGCTTGATCGTCTGATGCGTTTTCTGACGCAGCTTGCCCGAACGGGTGCCTGGGTCGGTTCCACCCTGCGAGGCCGGCGATTCCGCCATGGCGGTTTCCCACTTCAAGACCAGTCGCCAAACCCTCTGTATAAAGCGCAGGGCTCCGTCTATGCCGGCTTCATTCCATACAAGTTCGTTCTCGATCGGAGCAGCAAACAATATGAACAGGCGGGCGGCATCGGCGCCGTAGATCTCGACCATCTCGTCGGGATCGACGCCGTTCCCCTTCGACTTGGACATTCGCTCGATCGCGTATTTCAAGGATTGTCCGTTGGTCGACGCCGCGCTCGTTATCTTTCCCTTGCCATCACGCTCGACGCTGACATCGGAGGACGGAAAATAGACTCGCTTTCCCGTCTCATCGTCAAAGAAAGTCTCGCCCACGACCATCCCCTGGGTGAGCAGCCGGGTAAATGGCTCGCTAAATTCCACCATTCCAAGGTCGCGCAACACCTTCGTCCAAAAACGCGAATAGATCAGGTGCATGACCGCGTGATCGTCTCCCCCGATATATTGGTCTACCGGGAGCCAGTATTTTGCGAATTCACTATCGAAAGGCAGGACCTCATTTGCCGCGTCGGTATATCGGTAGAAGTACCATGACGAGTCGACGAATGTGTCCATCGTATCCGTCTCGCGCCGCGCCGGCCTGCCGCAATTTGGGCACGTGGTCTCGACAAATTCCGGCAGCTTGGCAAGCGGCGACTCGCCCGTGCCGCTGATCGGCACATTGTCAGGCAGCAGTACGGGTAGATTTTCGTATTTCTCGGGCACAATGCCGCACGTATCACAGTAGATGATCGGAATCGGCGCACCCCAGAATTTCTGACGCGACACTCCCCAGTCGCGAAGGCGATAGGTTGTCGCCGCCTCGCCAAACCCATTGTCAGCCGCAAATGCAGTCATCCCTTGCTTGGCATCTTCGCTCGCGTGGCCCGTCCACTCGCCCGAATTGGTTAGGACGCCATAATCGGCGAACGCCCGCTCATCACCGCCCGCATCACCGGGCGGGCGGGCGGGCGCCGCGCTCTCAACGCCAGTATTGGAATCGCCGTTAACAGACTGGCCCCCCGCTGCTGACGCAGGGGTTGCTGACACGATCACTTGACGAATCTGCAGACCAAATTTCTTAGCGAATTCATGGTCTCGCTCGTCGTGGCCCGGCACGCTCATCACCGCCCCGGCACCGTACTCCATCATCACGTAGTTGCCGACCCAAACCGGCAATTCTTCGCCGTTAAAGGGGTTGACGGCGATGAGCCCGGTGTCGACGCCGTCTTTTTCGACCTCGACCTCGTGTTCGACGGGCTTAGCGTTGCCGGCCCGGATCTTTACGATCTTGTCGACCACGTTTGCCGACATCACGGCCAGCTTGGCCTCGACGATTGGGTGTTCGGCAGCTACGATCACCGCATTGACGCCGTAAACCGTATCGACGCGTGTCGTGAAAACCCTGATCTTTTCGCCCGAGCCCCGCACCTCAAAATCCAATAGTGTGCCGTCGGAGCGTCCGATCCAGTCCTGCTGTCGCTTGACCACATTTTGGGGCCAGCCTGACTCGATTTGACGAAAATCATCCAGAAGCTGATCCGCGTAGGCCGTCGTTTTTAGAAACCACTGTTCCAGATCCTTTTTTGTGACTGGATTACCGCAACGCCAACACAGGCCGCCGCTTGCCTGCTCATTGGAGAGCGTTGCCTGATCGGTCTCGCACCAGTTGACCTTGGTCACACGCTTGTAAGCCATGCCCATCTCGAACATCTTCAAAAAGAACCACTGGTCAAACTTGTAGTACCCGGGCCGGTGAGCAAATGTTTGTCGCGCCCAATCATAGCTCAGGCCGAGCCGCTCGAGCTGCCCGCGCATTACCTCGATGTTCTGATCGGTCCATTCGCGGGGATTGACGCCGCGTTTGACCGCCGCGTCCTCGGCGGGCTGGCCAAACGAATCCCACCCGATCGGGTGAAGGACGTTAAATCCCTGGAGCCGCTTAAACCATGCCACCGCATCTCCGGCAGAGTAATTCCGCACATGACCCATGTGCAGATTCCCGGACGGATATGGCAGCATCTCGAGCTGATAGAATTTGGGCTTTTCAAGATCGACTTTCGCTTCAAACGCGCCCGTCTCGGCCCACTTTCGCTGCCATTTCTGCTCGATCTTTTTAGGGAAATATTTTTCGTCCATACGACAGCCCGCAAATTTCTAAGTTTATCGGATATTTTTGTTTTCAGCAGAAGAAACGTGTGATAAAATTCCAAAACCTCCGGACGCTGGAGAGCTTTTACGAATCCTGATGATCAAACCAACCAAAACGCAGCCGGTCGCGACTTGAACTGACAAATAGCAATCGACCGTCTGCCCGCAAATGGAGGCAACGGCGATGAACCCTCAGACAACTAGCCGAAAGAACAGGTATGACCAGAGCCGTAAGAAGGGCCCGGTTTCGACAGAACATTTTTCCACCAATACCCTTCAAACGGGCTACTTAAATCAGTTAGATGACCTGATAGCCGCGTTAGCGACGGCATACGAGAATCGCCGGGCCCGGCAGGTCAACAAATGGGAGCGGATGACTGCGCCCCGCATTACATTGATGTAGGCCGGGTTGTGTTCTAATTACGCTATGCAAGCCGCCGGAACACGTCGACCGCAACCTGATTTGCGCGAGCTTTACAGCCAGGTGCGAGCCCACACCGAGTTTCTTTGCGAACCGCTCGAGATTGAGGACTATATCCCGCAGCCGACGGTCGATGTCTCACCGCCGAAATGGAATATCGCTCACACGACCTGGTTTTTTGAGGAGATGGTCCTGAAGCAATATGCTCCGGACTATAAGGTCTTTGACGAGGATTTTGGTTTTCTTTTTAACAGTTACTACAACTCGATCGGCGAGCGGACCAAACGCGACCACCGCGGCAGTCTGAGCCGTCCCACCGTTGAGCACGTTTACGCGTATCGTCACTATGTCGACGATAAGATGGGTACGCTCTTAAGCGACGGCGTGGCCGAGGACGTGCACGACCTCATTATTCTCGGCCTTAATCACGAACAGCAGCACCAGGAGCTTTTGCTCACCGATCTGAAATACACGCTGAGCTTAAATCCGCTTTTCCCCGCATACCGTGCCGGGTTTGCTCCGGAAGAAGACCCGGAGGGAGTGAAAGGGTTCGTGCAAATCGACGGCGGAGTCAAGGAAATCGGCAACGACGGTGCCGATTTCTGCTTTGATAATGAACTGACACGGCATAAGGTATTCGTCGACAGTTTTGAGATTTCGACGCGCCTTGTCACCAATTCCGAATTCATCGAGTTTATCGATGCGGCCGGCTATCGCGATTTTAACCTATGGCACTCCGAGGGGTGGGACTGGGTGAACGAGAATAGGATCGACTCGCCCCTATACTGGCAGAGGAAGGATGATAGGTGGCAGCATTTCTCACTTGGCGGGCTGCGCGACCTCCCGCCGTCCAGCCCGGTCTGTCACATATCGTTTTATGAGGCCTCCGCGTTTGCCGAGTGGAAGGGCCTTCGGCTGCCCACCGAAGCGGAATGGGAGGTCTCGATTGAGAAGTTTAACTGGGGCAAACGATGGGAATGGACGGGTAGTGCATATCTGCCCTATCCCGGATTCAAGAAAGTCCCTGGTGCTGTCGGGGAATATAATGGCAAGTTTATGATCAACCAGATGGTGCTCCGCGGTGCGTCGGTTGTGACGCCGGCGGGACACAGCCGCCCGACGTATAGGAATTTCTTTCATCCCCATCTGCGGTGGCAGTTCACCGGGCTTCGTCTCGCTAAATAGAACGGAAACGGTTTATGCACGCTTCTCCTTCGCACGAAATGTCCCGCTTCGCGGCGGATATTCTGAACGGGCTTTCGTCGACGCCGAAACAGCTATCGTCGAAATATTTTTACGACGACGAAGGGTCGCGCCTGTTCATGAAGATTATGGAGCTGCCCGAATATTATTTAACCCGGGCCGAGTTCAAGATTTTTAGTGAACAGACCCAGGAAATCTGTGACGCATTCGCCAAAGATGCCAACGGCCTGGATCTGATCGAACTGGGGGCAGGCGATGGTACCAAGACGGCCGTTCTAGTGGAGCACTGCCTGCAAACAAATGTGGATTTCACGTATTCGCCGATCGACATTTCGCAGGAAGCGAACGATGCCCTGGCCGCAAAGTTTAATGCAAAGTTTCCCGAGTTGCGTTTGGAGCCGCATACGGGAGATTATTTTCACGTCCTGTCATCGCTAAAAAACGCAACGGGGCGACGTAAAGTGCTGATGTTCCTGGGCTCGAACATTGGTAACTTTCAGCGAGATCAGGCCCTAGATTTCTTTCGACAGCTTCGTGAGGTGATGATGCCCGACGACCGCCTGTTCGTTGGATTCGATATGCAGAAAGATCCACGGGTGATCGTAGCGGCCTATGATGACGCGGCGGGCGTCACGTCGGCATTTAACCTCAATTTACTCGAAAGGATCAATCGTGAACTCGGTGCAAATTTCGACCTGGGCAAGTTTTCCCATTACGCTCAGTATCGCCCTCAGGAGTGCGCCGCGCGTTCATTCCTAATCAGTCGTGAAAAGCAGACGGTCACGGTCGGCGCCATTGGCAGGTCTTTCGATTTCGATCAGTGGGAAGCGATCTTCATGGAGATCTCGCAGAAATATACTCGACCGATGATCGAAGAATTGGCGGCGGAAAGCGGCTTTGAGATCGAGCGAAATTTTATAGACGCCGAGCACTTCTACACTGATTCGCTCTGGAGGCCGCGTCGTGAGACCTCATGAATTTTACGATCCTCAGGTATCATTCCCTAGAGTCCACAAACACCGAGGCGGCTAAACAAGCTCGGCTGGGGGCAGAAGAAGGGCTCTGCATCATGGCGCGTTCACAGACAGCGGGTCGCGGACGCCACGGTCGCGAGTGGATTTCCACCGAGGGTATAGGCCTGTATTTCAGTGTTGTTCTAAGGCCGCGGCTTGCCCCAAAATTTATCCCGCTTATCACACTCATGGCCGGAGTCGCGGTTTTCGACGCTCTCAAAGGCTACCTAAGCAACCCCGACATTAAATGGGTTAATGACCTTCTCGTCGGGGAGAAAAAGATAGGCGGAATATTGGCCGAGACCGCGGACACGCCATCGGGCCTCGCGGTAATACTGGGCATCGGCGTCAATCTCAAATCAAAAAATTTACCGCTCGAACTGGCCGGATCAGCAACATCCATAGAGGCGGAAACAGGCAAACATGTCTCGGCGGACGAGTTTTCGGAACATCTGACCGGTTATTTGTCGTACTTTTACGATATGCTCGGCGGCGAGAACGGCCCACGCGATATTGTGGCCGAGTGGCGACAGCGATCGTCATATTACAGCGGCAAATTGGTAACCGTGGTTCTAGCAGGCGGAGTCATCAGCGGCGTTACGAACGGGCTAGAGTCGAATGGAGCACTCCGCGTGCGTCGCGGCGACGGAAGCGTCTCCACGATTCAGGCGGGCGATGTCGAGCGTCTTAGGAGCGAACTACATGAGACGCAGGCTTTCTGAAAGCCATCCGCTTCTATATTCCGCACGGATCGAGCAGAAGCGCCTGTTCCGTCGCGGCAGCGATATACTCCGGCGCGTCCAGTTTGCCCGTGAAATCTCGCCCGCCGACTTTCCTCATACGTGTAAAAAGCACCAATCGCCCTTCGGCGCAAACTCGGTGACTCAGACCCTCAACTCCAGGAAAATAAGATTACAAACCTCCGCATCGCCTGCCCGACGATTGACGGACTGCTGATCAGGCCGGGTGAAACTTTCTCTTACTGGCGGCAGATCGGCGCTCCGACCGCCGAAAAGGGGTATTTTGAAGGAATGCAGTTATCGCGCGGCGAGGTCGTCCGCGGCATAGGTGGGGGATTGTGTCAATTGGCTAACCTGTTGTACTGGATGGCATTGCACACGCCGTTCACGGTTGTCGAACGCCACCATCACAGCTTTGACCCGTTTCCCGATGAAAATCGGGTGCTGCCTTTCGGCAGCGGCGCCGGTGTGTTCTATAATTAAATTGACCTGCGTTTTTTCAATCCCACAAAGCTCACTTTCCAGCTCCGTCTCCGGCTCACGAACGAGCACGTGAAAGGAGCCATCAACTCCGACCACCCTGTCGAGCATTCGTATCACATAATCGAAAAAAATCACCGTTTTACAGCGATGAGCGGGAAGGACTATCGCGAGATCGAAATCTGGCGAGAGGTCATCGACCGGCGTACCGGAAATCGGCTTTGCGAGGAGCTTGTGGTCAAGAATTTTGCCGAGGTGAAATACGAATTGAGTTTTGCCCGTGAAGCGTGTAGCTTGTAGTGTACGAGCGAAATGGAAAATGATTTTGAATACAACGCGGATTTTGATCTTGAGGACGAATTCGACGAGGACTTGGCCGAATTTGACGAGTTCGACGACGAACTTGAGAGCATCAAGATGCGCACCGCGATCATGCAGAAAAACGACATGATCGCCCTTCTCTGCATTAAGACGGCAACCGCCGGGGCCGCCATCTGCCGCGTAGATCCGCGCGAAGACCGTCCCGCCGTTCAGATCTATGACGATGCGGCCGCGGCTGTCGAGTGGTTCACCCGCAGCCTGAGGACAAGCAAACAAAACGGCTGGAACGTAATCTACGACGGTCTGCCGCTACAAGGCTAGTTTCCCAACGATAATGGATAGTGGAAAACTGGATGAAGCTTCTAGTGCATTTTCTATTTTCCGTTTCCAGTTATCCGTTTTCTTATGCTGCTTGCCGTCGATATAGGAAACACGAACATCAAATTCGGGTTTTACGACGGGCCGTTACTCACCGCTAAATCTTCTTTTTCGACTCACTCCGAATCTTTCGAGAAACGTGTCACCGGGGTCCTCGTCGATAAATCGTTTACCCGCGTCATCATCTGCTCGGCCGTGCCTTCTGTCGAGGCTCGCCTGGCCGAGATGATCAAGCGCGAATACAGCATTCACGCAGTCGTAGTCCGAAATGATTTCGATTTCGGGCTGAAGATAAGCTACGAACCGTTGTCCGCGATTGGCACTGACCGGCTGGTCAACTGCTTTTCGGCTGTCGCGAAATACGGCGCACCGTGCATCGTATGCAGCTTTGGCACGGCCGCTACTTTTGACCTAGTAGACGAGAATCGCGAGTTGGTCGGGGGCGCAATCGCACCGGGACTGGCTGCGATGGCAAAGGCACTGTCGCTGGTGACGGCTCGACTACCTGAGGTCGCGGTAGATGCCACGCCGGCCCTTATCGCGACGACCACCGAGGGATCGATTCACTCCGGTGTTTTTTTTGGACACATGGGAGCCGCCGAAGGAATAGTCGAACGTTTTCAGGCAGAGTTTGGGCAAACGGTGCGAGTTGTCGCCACCGGCGGGCACGCGCAGCTGGTCGCGGAGAACACGAAAAAAACATTAGATACGGTCGATGAAAACCTGCTGCTTGACGGGCTTCGAATTCTCAGCGAACGTTATTTGTAAGTCGGCAAAAGTTTAGGTCTTCGGCGTGCCTTCGTCGCTTGTTCAAACGCGTAAGCGATTTTGATAAGCGTATGCTCCGAATAAGCGCGGCCAAAGAATGAGACACCTATCGGCAGTTCGCGGGTCATGCCGGCGGGGACGGTGATATTCGGATACCCGGCGACCGCCGCGAGCGACGAGCTGCCGACGTAGCCGCTGCCGCAATCGCCGTTTACGGTGTCGATCATCCAGGTCGGGGCGTTGGAAGGCGCGACTATCGCATCGAGTTTATTTTTATCCATCACCTCGTCGATCCCTTCCTCACGAGAATACTTCCTGCACGTCGCCAGTGCGTCACGATATTCTTTATCCGCGAGCGACTTCTTTTTCGCGGACGATTCAAAAACGCCTTGCTTAAAATACGGCATCTCGCGGGCCGCGTTGTCGTTATTGAATTTGATCAGGTCCTCAAGCGTTTTGTAACGCGAGCCGCGAGCGGCAAGATACTTTTCGAGGCCGTCCTTAAATTCATATTGCAGCACGATAAATTCAGCGTCGCCAAACTTTCTCAAATTTGGAAACTTAACATCTACGAGGGTCGCGCCGCCCGCGCCAATCGTTTCCAGGGCTTTGTCGGTGATTGCATCGACATCCGAGCGGCGCCCCCAATAATCACGTGCGACACCGATGCGCGCACCCCGGAGGCCATCTTTGTCGAGCGACATCCTATACGAGGTACGCTCTCGACGCTTGCCGGCGGCGGTGGTCGCGGGATCGTTCGGGTCGGCGGCGTCGAGCACATCGAGCATGATCGCGGCGTCGGTGACCGATCGTGTCATGGGCCCGGCGGTGTCCTGGGTGGCCGAGATCGGAATAATGCCCGCCCGCGACGCGAGGCCGACCGTCGGCTTGAGGCCGACGATTCCGCAGATCGAGGCCGGGCAGAGAATCGATCCGTCGGTCTCGGTTCCAATGCCGATCGCGGCGAGATTAGCCGAAATTGCCGCACCCGTACCCGACGACGAGCCACAGGGGTTGCGGTCGAGAATATATGGGTTGTGCGTCTGCCCGCCGCGCCCGGACCAGCCGCTGATCGAATCATTATCACGAAAATTTGCCCACTCGCTCAGATTCGTCTTACCCAAAATGACGGCGCCCGCATCGCGGAGTTTTGTAACGATAAACGCGTCTCTTGCGGGCACCGGCGCGTCGGCCAGGGCGAGGCTGCCCGCCGTAGTCTTCATCCGGTCGGCGGTGTCAATATTGTCTTTGATCAAAATCGGAATGCCGTGGAGAGGACCTCGGACTTTGCCGCTGCGCCGCTCGCCGTCTCGTTCGGCAGCGATTGCGAGCGCATCGGGATTTAACTCAATTATTGAGTTGAGATCTGCATCAACTTCCTTGATACGCGTCAGATACCAGTTAGTAATCGAGCGACTCGTCATTTGACGAGCAGCCATCGCCGCCTGCAGCTCGGCTACCGTAGTTTCCGCCAAGTCGAGTCGGGTTGTGCCGGACGCAGTTCCGGCCGCCATCAATCCGCCGACCGCCATGGCCGCAGTTTGTAAAAATTCTCTTCTATCAAGATTGCTCATCGTTATATGCTCCACAAATTATTCGTCGAAAGCTAGCGCATCGTTAATTGCCAGCAACCTCACGCGGTCGAAGATGCCCGCTGCCCGCGCTCCATCGAGCAGTTTAGCTAGGGGCTCGCCTGGCGGCTCGTCCGACAGATCGAAGGTGCCATGGTGCATTGGCACCAGCGTATGGGCGCCGGAGTCGCGAAATGCCTTTACAACATCGTCCGGCGAATTATGGTTGGGCTCCATAAACCATCGCGGTTCGTATGCCCCGATTCCGATTAAAAAATAATCGATGTTGGGAAAAATCTCGCCGGTTTCCTGATAGTGTCGCCCATAACCGCTATCACCGCCAAAGTAGATCGTTCGGCCGCCGCCCTCAATGACATAGCCGCCCCAGAGACGCCAGTTTGTATCGAGGAGAAACCGCCGCGACCAGTGTCGAACGGGGACGAAATGAATGTTGACCGGATCGTCGCCAGTATCAAATTGCTGAAACCATCCCGCAGTGGCGATAGGATTCGCGGCGGTTCGCCAGTCATTTAGGACATCCTCGGAACGCAGGCCAGCAAGCAATTTTGCGTTTGGGAATTTTGCAGCCACTGCCCGCAGCGTGGCCTCGTCCATGTGGTCGCGGTGGTCGTGCGACAGTAATACGTAATCGACGCGTCGAATCATATTCAGCGGCGACGGTACGTCCACGATTCGTTTGACGAGCGGCGGTGCTCCAAAAACTGGATCGGTCAGAATCACGACACCGCCCATTCGTATATAGAAAGATGCGTGGCCGAGCCAGAGAATGCCATCTGCTTCACCCGACAAAAACTCACTCGGATCTTTGACCTCCAGACGGCGGATGTCAGACGCCTTTTCATTCTCGAAAGGATTTCCACCTAACCTCCAACGGAGTAAGTCGCTCGTCCTCGACAGAAAGGGAAACTCATCATTCATGAATCGGCCTTTCTGATCAACCGCATTGCCGGGCCAGTCCGGTTTGACCACGGTAAGTTCTTCGTTCTTGACACGACTTGTCAGTGTTTGCGTATCGAGTTCGTTCACTAGTAAGAAAACGATGGCGGCCGCGGCGACTAAAATAAGCGTAATACCGATCCGCCGCAACCATCTTTTCATGTCCGAATGATAGCAAGCGGTAGTCCGTGTGCGATAGTTGGGGCGATGCTCTATGCTCTTCAAGTATGAATTCGCGGCCAGCTGACATCCCCCCGCACAAATTGATAAGCGCGTTACGGGGTTTTAATCTCCTTCCGGCAATTGTCTTCCTTCCCACTCGCCGAAAGTGCGACGAGGCAGCCTCGGCCGTGGCGCTGGATAAGTCGCAGCGGGCCGAGCCTGAGCGCCAGGCCGGGCGCCAGATTATCTTTACTGGATTTGCGGAAGAATACCCCGAAGTGCTCGACCACAAACACGCACAACTGATCGTCCACGCGGGCGTCGCCGCCCATCACGCCGGGCATATTCCGTCTTGGAAACTACTGATTGAGAAGATGATGTCGGCCGGGCTATTGAACGCGCTTTTTGCAACCTCAACGGTAGCGGCGGGCGTAGATTTCCCGGCACGAGCGGTTGTAATCAGTAACGCGGATACCCGCGGTAACGATGGCTGGCGGCCGTTATCGGCAAGCGAACTGCAGCAGATGACGGGTCGCGCGGGCCGTCGTGGCCGTGACAATGTCGGCTGTGTTATCCTGGCTCCAGGCCAATTTCAAAATCCGCAAAAGATCGCCGACCTGCTGAAATCACCGCCTGATGCACTGGAAAGCCGTTTCCGAGCGACTTATACCAGTCTGCTCAACCTCCTGGACGCATTCGGCAGTTTTGAGCAGGTGCGAGAAATAGCTGAACGCAGTTTTGCCTTTCGCGGTCGGTCCGACAGTGATCCCATATGGCAGTCGTTCGATCGGCGAGCAAAGGTGCTCGACAAGCTCGGATACCTCGACTACGAAAACGAAAAGGTAACCGATTCTGGCAAGTGGCTTGCCGATTTGCGCATCGACCGTCCTCTTCTCGTCGGCGAGGGGTTGCGTCGCGGGATTTTCGATGAGCTAAACGTCGCACACGCTGCGGGTCTGATGGCGTCGGTGGCTTCAGATGCCGATCGCAGTTACGGCGAAATGCATGGGTCCCGGCGGATGTCCGATATCCTCGGGGAGTTCGAAGAAATCGTTGTTCAGGTCTCCAATGCTGAATGGAAAGAAGGCGTCGAACCGGCGGAAGAAATAAATTATTCGGCAGCGACGGCGGCGGAGCGGTGGACGGCGGGGATGGATTGGGACGAACTGGTCGACCGCACAAAAGCGGAAGAAGGCGACCTCGTACGTCTACTATCCCGCACCGGAGAGGCTCTTAGGCAACTGGCAAATCTTAGAGATTCAAATCCCACCGCGGCGGCGATCGCCGCATCCGCGTCCACGGCGATGCTCCGCGAACCCGTGCGGTGACTTGCGTAGCTACGGGCCGAGATGAACGCGCTAACCCGATGCGCCCGTCACATCGTCTTAAGCATCTCGTACTGGCTGAGCCGCTCGTAAAATCCGAGACTTTCAAAGAACTTTACTGTCCCGCCGAGTGATTTATCAATGTTTATCACTTGCATCGAGTAGCCTTCGTTCATCTCGGCCTGCATGCCAAGCACGAGAGCGGTGCCTACGCCCCGGCGGCGGCGGTTCCGATCAACCCCGATTTGGGCAACACGCCCGAACTTGGAAGAGAAGATAATATAGCCGATACAACTATCGTCGATGAAGGCGCCGAGAATTTTCTTCAGCGGGCGGCTGCGGTCGATCGCAGCGACTGAGTTTTGCCAGGACGGTCTGGCGTCCCAAAAATCTGTCAAGCGAACCCAGTCCGGCTCCGGAATCTCGCGTACCTCAAATCCGTGATTCGTAAGTTTGACCTTCGTGTCGCACTGCAAAAGCGCCAGTTCGCGTGTACGAGCGAAATCGAGTTTCTCGTACAATCGTATCGCGGCTTCATTCGAGGTTGCGACCTCCAAAAGAAACTGTTTAATTCCTTCGTCTCGGAACCGGGGCACCATCACCTCAAACATCGCATCGCTCAGGCCCCGCCGCCGATGGCTCGGTATAACGCCTGTCCCGGCATCGTAGACAGTCGATAGAGCGTCCCAATCGCCGAATCCGCACAATGAAAAGGCGACGAGGCGTTCCTGCTCGAAACAGCCAACTGTCCTCTCGAGGTCCACGGCGTTGAGATTCACATGATTCCTAAATTGCGTCTCGGTTAATGCGAAAGAGATCACATAATCAGAAAACGCCTCTATAAACGCCTCGTAAAGAGGCTGAACGTACGCTTCGCCTAGAAAACGGCATTGACGTAAAGCGGTTTCGTATCCGTTATTCATCTGATAAGCTTAGATTACAGTGGGGAAAGTGTAATCCCACAATGTAATTAACCCTTAGTCAAAATGCAAGTATTACTGGCGGATGAATATGGTTTTTGCTTTGGCGTCGAGCGTGCCGTGGAGATGGTCGAAGAGGCCGTCTCGGCGGGTGAGACCGTTCGATCGCTCGGCCCGCTAATCCACAATAAGCAGGAAATGCAGCGGCTCGCTCATGAGGGCGTGACCGCCATCGAGTCGCCGGTGCAGATTACCCGGGGCGAGACCGCCGTCATCCGTGCTCATGGGGTAACGCCGGATGTGCAGCGGGAGCTCGAAGAAAAAGCCACGAAGGTCGTCGATGCCACCTGCCCATTTGTAACCCGAGTGCAGAAACTGGCTGCACGGGCGGCCGCTGAAGACCGACATGTAATCATTGTCGGAAGCGCAGATCACCCCGAAATGATCGGTGTAAAGGGTTACGCGCCCGACCATGCTTTCATCATAAAAGACGAAACCGAGGTGGCGAGCTTGCCCTGGCTTCGCAACCCCCTGGTCGTTTCGCAAACCACCATCAAAGCCACGACTTTCTTTGAGACCGCCGAGGCTATTAAGACTCGTACATCCGACGAGGTGCAAATCGTAAACACCATCTGCAGTGCCACACGCGATCGCCAGGAATCGGCGCGTGCTCTGGCCGGCATGGTTGATGCCTTCTACATCATCGGCGGCCGCCACTCTTCAAACAGCGTCAAACTCCTCGGCGTCTGTAAAGAGCAATGCGAAAAAAGCTTCCTGATCGAGACCGAAGACGAGATCAACGCTGATGACCTGATCGGTGTTAACCGGGTTGGAGTGACGGCCGGTGCATCGACGCCGGAGTGGCTGATACAGAAAATTGTCAAACATCTAGAAGCTCTCGAAAGTCACGGCCTGCCCTTATCTCTTTAGCCATCCAAACAACGCGTCAACCGTTATGTCGCGGTTCGTTTCGTAAATCGCCTTTGTCAGCGGGATCGACATTGGGCAGACCTTGATGCAGTTCTGGGCGTTTCCGCAGTTAGTGATGCCGTCCTCGCCCAGCAGTCCGTTGAGGCGTTCCTCTTTATCCATTTTACCCGTTGGGTGCATGTTAAAGAGTCGGGCCTGTGCGATGGCCTGAGGGCCGATGTACTGGTCATCGTCATATTGCGGACACGCCTCGAGACAGCAGCCACAGGTCATGCAGCGTGAATAGGCGTAGCGTTCCTGGGCAATTTCGTTTGAAATTGCAGGGCCGGGGCCGAGGTTGTATGTCCCGTCGAGCTCGATCCACGCATTGACCTGTTTTAGATGGTCAAACATTCTGGAGCGATCAACCTTTAGATCGCGGACGTTTGGGAACTTAGACATCGGGGCAAGCGTTACGGTCTCTGAATTTGAGGCCAACAGTAAATCATCGATTAGGGCGGAACAAGACTGCCGGACCTTGCCGTCAATGACCATGGTGCAGATGCCGCAAACCTGTTCCAGGCAGGACATGTCCCACACCGGCGGCGTGGTCTGCCGGCCCTCGATCGTGACAGGATTCTTACGAATCTCCATTAGAGCGGAGATGACATTTAAGTTTCGGCGATACAGTAGCTCAAAGGTTTCCCAATGGGCCGTCGACCCTTCCTTTTCCCGCCGCTGAATTTTGAACTTAATCGCGGTTGGCGGGGCATCCAGACGTTTCTTTTCGACGTGCGAGGTTGCGGACATTCTAATCCTTCGCCTCCTCAAATTCTTTCTTGTTCTCAGGGTTCAAGGGCATCGTTTCCGCTTTGGTTTTTGGCTTATCTTCGTAACCGTCTCGTGGAACCTGGGCCGGTTTTTTGCCCGATGAGTAATCGCGTTTCCGTGGTTCGACGAGTGAGACGTCAACGGCTTCATACGACAGCACCGGTGCCTCGGCGGCATATTCCGCGATAGTCGTTTTCATGAAGTTCTCATCATCGCGTTCTGGGAAGTCGGGCTTGTAATGTGCACCGCGCGACTCGTTACGATTTAGGGCCCCGAGCGTGATAACGCGTGCCAACTCGAGCATATTTTTGAACTGCCGAGCGTGCGGTATGGCCTGTGTCGCCCAGAGATTATTGTCGTTTATCGAGATCTTTCCAAATCTGTCCTGCAACTCCCTTATCTTGTCATCGGTCGCCTGGAGGCGGTCGTTATAACGGACAACGGTCACATTTTCGGTCATCACCTTGCCAAGTTCCTCGTGCAGCTTGTACTGATTCTCGCCGCCCTCGCTTTTGATGATCGAATCGTTGATCCCTTGCTGAAGTTTAAGTTCCGCGTCGTGAACACCGTTCGTCTCTGTCGAACCGCGTTCCAAGTTTTTCGCGTAATCGATGGCTGCCGGTGCCGCTACGAAGCCACCGTAAACGCAGGAGAGTAACGAGTTGGCGCCGAGTCTATTTGCTCCGTGAACGGAATAGTCACATTCGCCCGCCGCAAACAGACCTGGGACATTCGTCCGCTGTTCAAAATCGACCCAGAGGCCGCCCATCGAATAGTGGACACCGGGAAATATCCGCATTGGGACGTGCCGCGGATCGTCGCCAACGAACATCTCGTAGATTTCGAGAATCGCGCCCAGCTTTTCAGTTAGCGTTTCGGCAGGGATATGGGTGAGATCCAGATAGACCTGATTCTCGCCGCCGACACCACCTCCATCGAGACAGACTTGAAATATCTCGCGCGTCGCGATATCACGCGGTACGAGGTTGCCATAGGCCGGATACTTTTCCTCGAGAAAGTAGCGTCGCTCGGTGTCGGGAATTTCTTTGGGCTTGCGGGCATCCATCGGGTCGGTCGGCACCCAGACGCGGCCGCCCTCGCCCCGAGCAGACTCGCTCATCAGCCGCAGTTTGTCCTCACCGGGGATTGAGGTTGGATGAACCTGAATGAACTCGCCATTCGCATATCTCGCACCCTGCAGATAACAGGCGGCGGCGGCACTGCCGGTACAAGTTTGAGAATTGGTCGACTTGCCAAATACCATGCCCGGGCCGCCGGTCGCCATTATTACAGCATCGGCCGCAAAGGATTTTAGCTCGAGGCTTTGCAGGTTCATCGCCACCAGCCCGCGACAGACCTGATGGTCATCGAGCACGAGAGAGAGCATCTCCCAGCCCTCGTATTTTTTTACCTTCCCGGTTGTTTCGTAGCGTCGGACTTGCTCGTCTAAGGCGTAGAGTAATTGCTGTCCTGTCGATGCGCCCGAAAAAGCAGTCCGATGGTGGAGCGTGCCGCCAAAGCGGCGAAAATCCATCAAGCCTTCCTTTGTTCGTGCGAAGGGCACGCCCATTCGATCAAACAAGTAGATGATCTCGGGCGCCATACCGGTCATTCGCTTGACCGGCGGCTGGTTGGCGAGAAAGTCGCCGCCGTAGACGGTGTCATCGAGGTGCTTGGCGGGCGAGTCGCCCTCGCCTTTGGTATTCACGGCGCCGTTTATACCGCCCTGTGCGCATACCGAATGTGAGCGTTTAACCGGCACCACCGAGATCAGATCGACCTCGTGCCCTGCTTCGGAGATCTTCATCGCGGCGGCAAGCCCCGCGAGTCCGCCGCCGACGATTGCTATTTTTAATCTAGAGGCCATTTCCTAAAAACTGTCCCATCTGTCCCGGCTGTCCCGAGTGTCCCAGCTGTCCCACGTGTCCCAAAACACCCTCGAACTTACTTGTCCCGCGGGTGCAAGCTCCTGTCGTCTCCATCAATCACGAGAGCGGTACCACTGTTGCAAGCATAGCACAACGTTGCATACCTTGTCAACAGTCTGCCCCGGCTGCAACAGTCCATGCGGCTACAACTTCGCCGGGCCGGAAGGCCTCTTTGCCTCTTCGCATAACGCCTGCGGCAGCAGACCGCAGGGGCGTATGAAAGCGAAGACAGCGTTGACACCGACCGCTGACAGCATTACCGCGAGCCCGAGACAGCCGGCGAGAACCGTTTTCTGTGCCTTTTCACCGATCACGATGCCCCAGTCCACTGCGAATAAGAAAAACCCGTAGGCGAGGTGCCATGCCGTGGCCAGCACACCTAGAATGTAGACGACCACGACCCACGTTATCTGGAATTCAGAGGCGACGATCGCGAAAGCCCGGTCAGCGTTACCAGCGACCGGCGTGAGATTTAGCCCCGGGACAAGGCCGAACCTAAAGTTGAGGATATGAAACACGAGGAAAAAGAATAGAAATATACCGGTCACGCGTTGGAAAATGTAGAACCAGTTGCGTCCATAACCGTAATTCAAAGCGTTCGGCTTTGCCTCGGCTGAGATCATCACGCCATATACCGAGTGAAACAGCAGCGGCAAAAATATGCCAAAAATCTCGATCAGCAACAGAAACGGGATGTCATGTATCGTCGCGACATGCTCATTAAAACTCGCCGCTCCATTGAGGGCCGTCGAGTTTGTAAACATGTGAACGAGAAAAAACATCCCCAGCGGGACGATACCCGTGATCTGGTGCAATTTACGCAGTAGAAAAGTTTTGCTGAAGCGAACGGCCATGTAGGGAAAGCGTCTAGTAAAATATTATCGTGCGGCCTGATCAAAGGAAAACGACAAACGCGATAAGTGCGAGCGGGGCGACCACAAGCAGCACTGCGGTCAAAGAAACGACAAGACCTATCGCGATCCAAAAAATAAACGCGGCATAATCCAGCAAACTTGGAGTAGGAACAGGCCGATCAAGCCAGAGTTTCTGTCGAAACTCGCCCACACGGTTATCGAGCAATTCGTCGGAAAACTCGATTGCAAACAGGTTCGTAGTGCCGCGGCCTCGCATGAATGCCCGGTAGACACCACGCGGGTTTATCACCAATCCCTGCACCATACCCATTAGATCGAGTATCCATCCCGCCCAGTAACGACGCAGTCCGCCGGTGCCGAGCTCCCAGGCCGAAATCTCTGCCTCGCCACGCCATGTTGTAGGGTATTCGGTCAAGACATGGTGTAGATCATGAAGTTTCACCGCTCTGAGGCGGTTATCAATATTTGGTATCCAGATGGGTATCTTCCATAGCTTCACCTTTATCCATCGCTCATTGTAACCGCCGTCCGTGCCGAAGCGGCTCAACTCGAAGTAGAGCTTGCGAGCATCGCGCAAGGTCATGTCCGGTGCGTAAATCATCCGATTGCTCATAAGTCCGTGACCAGCGAAATGACCACTCGGGTTTATTCTATTGCCTGGCTAAACTATCTGGAAATGGGGAGTCCGCAACCAAGCCGCCACCCTCGTTAGTCGCGGCTCTATTGACGACCTCATCGCAGCGTCGATAGAATCGGGAGTCGCCAGTGAAACGAGAACCGATCACCATAAGCAATATTCGACGTGCACACGCCGAGCGATCCGCTGAAATCGCGGCTCGCCTGGAGGAGTTCGCGGCTTTTCAAAAAACGGGGACCGACTTGAACTTGCTCGAGGAGATGGTTTTTTGTTTTTTCACAGGCGGCTGCTCAGCGCGAATGGGTCTAAACGCGCTGGCGGCCGTCAAGCCGATACTGCTCAATGCCAACCAGGACGAGCTCGCGGCAGCGCTAACAGGGGTGCACCGCTATCCAAACGCCCGGGCAAGATATGTAATCGCCTCACGCGAATTTCTTCGCGAACGGTTTAACCTTGAGCTGCGTAAACAGCTTGAGAGCTTCGATTGTCATCTCGCACGTCGTGATTGGCTCGTCAACGAAAAGGGAATCAAGGGCCTCGGGTACAAAGAGGCGAGCCATTATCTTCGGAATATCGGATTTAAGGGGTATGCGATTCTAGACAAACACGTTCTCAATTGCCTCGCCGAGCTCAAAATAATTGACGACCCAAAGCCACCAAACACACGGTCGAAGTATCTAAAAATTGAAGAAAAGTTGAGAAAACTTACAGAGATGACCGGAATCGATTTTGACGAGCTCGATTTAGTGCTCTGGTCGATGAAAACAGGCGTAATATTAAAGTGAATGAGTCCGTCGTTAGGCCCGTGTCTGCAGGTGACCGTTATTAGATTTCCCATTCTAAAAATTCGATCGGTTTTCGCCTGTGGGATATTGCTGCTGCTATGCGCAGCTGTCGACGGGCTCGCGCTCGGCGATATACGTGGAGATGTCAGGCGTCTGATTAAAGATGCCGCGAAGCTGACGAGACACGGCAAGCTGGACGAGGCCGAGGACAGCCTCCGAAAGGCTGTGGCTCTGGACGAAAGACGCACCGAAGCAAAAGTCGAACTCGCCCTGGTGCTCACCAAACAACGCCGTTTGGGCGAGGCATACGAGATCGTCTTTCCGATTGCCAAGGCAGAAGCGAAGAATGCACGAGCTTATTCGGTCCTGGGAGCCACGCTCCTCGCGGGAGGCCGTTTTCGCGAGGCCCGACTTGTGTTCTACACCGCTATTCGCCTCGATCGCAAGCAGGACTTGGCCTGGGCGGGCTATGGAATGCTCGACTTCTACGAAAACCAGATTCTCCCGAGTCTGTCGAATCTGCGTGAGGCCGTCTATTACGATCCCACAGAACCCGACTACCTCTTTGCCCTCGCACAGGTGTCGGCCCGAGCTGAAAAATACACAGAAGCAGCTCAGGCATATCAGGATTTTCTCGCAGTTTCCAACGACACCGACGCCGATCGCCGCGCCCGAATTCGCGGGCTGATTAACTTTCTGCATTATCTAGGTCGGTCAGGCACCCTTTATACAGTCGCGGGGGCAGAAAGAACGGCGGTTCCGTTTGAGCTGGTGGGTAATCGTCCGATTGTGAAAGTGCATTTGAATGGTAATCCCGAGCCGCTCAGATTTGTGCTCGACACGGGCTCGGGCATTTCCGTGATCTCGGACAAGACCGCCAAGCGGCTTAAGGTGAAGTCGATTACCCGAGGCGGGTTCGCCCGGGGTATCGGCGGGAATGGAAAATTTGAGATTGTCTATGGCCTGCTGCGTGAGATCAAGATCGGCGATGTGGCCCTTAAACAGGTGCCGGTCTATCTGCGTAAGTTTCACGATCAAAGCCACGAGGTCGACGGCTACATAGGACTGGCTCTGATCTCGAAGTTTCTGACGACCATTGATTATGGGAACAATACATTTTCCCTAACGCGACGGGGGAATGACACACGGGAGTTTCGCGAGAACTCGAGCGAAATTTCTCTGCCGCTGCGATTGACCTCAAGTGGCTTCCTTAGCGGCGAAGTGTCTCTGCAGGGCGTCGACGCTCCGCTAAACTTCATTGTCGATACCGGGGCCAGCGTTTCCGTGATCTCGCACCACGTCGCCAATACCGATCTAATGACCCCGCGAATGCGCGACGAACGTCTGACCGTGACCGGTTCCGCGGGCGTAACGGAAGACGTGAAAAGCTACATGCTGCCGCAGGTATCGTTTGGCAAACACTCACGGCGAGACATCATGGCGATCTCGCTCGACCTCGATTTGATTAATGAAGCCTCAGGATTTGAGCAGTCCGGCATCCTCGGCGGTAATTTTCTGAAAAACTACCGGATGACATTTGATTTCAAGAACTCGAAGGTTATTTTCGTTCCTCTCAAAGCGGAAAACGAGTAGACGCGGCCAGCGGTGACGGTCAGTGGACGTCAACGAGACACTGAAACGTGCTTGCCGACATCCCGTTGGCTTGACATCGCAGCACCTAGAAATCCACCATCAGCATAGATGAAGCAGCGGCTCTATCTCGAAACTTCGGTCGTCGGCGCGTACCTCGATAACGGGGAGCCGTTTCGTCGCGACCTGACGATTCGATGGTGGGAACACGAGATGGGCGAATACGAGGTGTTTAGCTCGCTCGTCGTCCAGCGTGAACTCGAACGCGTTCCCGAGCCTCATCGCTCGGGCTACCTGAATCTCATCAAGCCGCTTAGCCAACTCGCTCTCACCGACGAGGTCGCAATTCTGGCCGATGGATATGTCGATCGGGGCATATTTCATCACAATTATCTCGCCGACGCTGTGCATTTTGCCCTGGCCTCATTTCACAAGATTGACTACATCGTCACCTGGAATTTTGGCTTTCTGGCCAACGCCCGCAAGCAGGCCCGCCTGCGCATCTTCAACACCTCGGCCGGGTTTTTTTCACCAACCATTGTCACGCCGGAATTTCTAGTACACGCTGTTTGATGCGTAGTTTTTAGATTTCGTCGAGCTGTAGAGCGGGAAAAGGCTGAAAGGGACTCGATGTCACTTCCAGCCTTTCCCAACCGCTCACATAGGCTTTACTGATTCCCCGAGCCCGATTCAACGAATCTCGGCAACGCAATTGACTGATTCAGGTATACTCCGAACTCGGTTCCCGATTTGACCTCGGCTTCTTTACCCTTGGTAAACCGGTCGCCCAGGAAACCGCCGCCGGCGCCAAGTAGACCGCCGATCAGTGCACCTTTGCCACCGCCGATTGCCGCGCCGAGGATGGCACCGCCGGCACCGCCGCCGCCGATAAAGATCAGCTTGCGGTTGCCCATTTTCTTGCCCGTTGCGGTTCCTTCATTATCGCTCTGGGTGCTGCCTTCGAGATCGGTGAGCGAGCCATTGATTGCCCGCGTTCTGCCATTTGGCAGGCGTACCGAGACAAAACTCGCATCGATCGCGCCCGGTTTTCCTTCGTTTCTTGCACGGGTGACGCTGTTGACACGTCCGTTGAGAGTGCTCCCTGTCGGGATTACGACGACGCCATTTGTCGAATAAACCGGTTCCGTAACGGTAACCGTAAAGGGTGTCCCTACATTCGCCGTTTTCGAGCTCAGCGTGCTGTTCATACGCACACGTACAACCGAGCCTGACGCTACCGAGTAGACGGCGGGCGCAACCACCACATTTCGCCTAATGGTCGTTCTCTTTCTTAGCACGGGCCGTTTCTGGGCGATAGCGTCGCCGGCGCCGACCGCGAGCATAAGGGCGAGACCTGCACAGAGCGCTTTCAAATTTACAATTTTTCTGATCATAGTTTCCTCCTAACCGGTTACAGAATCTGCGGCCGATTTCCGCCAGATGTTTGATTCCTACCGAATAACACCGTTGTATTAAAAATTGGTTGGGGCAAATATTGCACTTCCGACTATGCGAGCGAAAAATAAAATTCTCGGTTCTGAAAACACGATTGCTTTGAACGTATATCCAAAGCGTTAGTCACAATTTCGCACAGCTCCAACTGTCGTGGCCCCCGGTCTCAAACTCCGGGGGTCAAGTTATTTAGGAGGCTCGTTAAACAAGTTTTTCGTAGGAGTTGCTCTTTTATGCACCTGCTGGCCCCGACGTTTTTACTATTTGCTTTGAATTTGCTCGACGCACTGCTGACAATTGTATGGGTGCGAAGCGGTGTCGCGACCGAGGGCAATCAGCTGATGGCCCACCTTCTGGAGATCGGGAACGGCCCCTTCCTAATAGTCAAGATAGCCATCGGAGCATTCGCAGCAGTGGTTTTGTGCAAATGGGGCAACCGCCGGACGGCTCGTTATGGGCTGGCCGTCGCGCTTTCCGTTTATATTGGTCTGATGGGAGTTCACCTATTCACCGGCCTGTCAGCGTTTGGCATTGTCTCAAACACCTTCGCGAGCGACCTGGCTGAACTACCCGCGCACTTTCTGGCTCTCATACAATGATCAATCCTTAAGGTGAATGCCGCTCGGCCCGCGTGTTCTCAAGCGAAACATGCGGGCCATTTTTTTCGTAAGCCTTTTACACAACGCGTGCCGGAGCGGCCGGCATCATATTCCTGCATAATATTCAGTAACAGACGAGGAAAAATCATGCCCAGACAAAATTTATACCAGATATCGGCCCGGCAGATTCTGCTGCTTGCCTTTTCGTCAGCACTTATCGCGGTCGGGGCCACGGCTTTGATCTATAACCTTGGTTATTTCGCATCGCCGGAAACGCGCGCGTCAGTGGAATTTGCCGAGAATGCTCCCGCGGGCATTTCCGACCCGGCAATCGTCGATGATGAGCAAAACAGCATCGAGGTTTATCGCACGATTAGCCCGGGCGTCGCATTTATAAATACGACATCGGTGCAGCAGGACTTTTTTGGAAATCAGCAGGAAGGCAAAGGGAACGGCTCTGGCTCGGTAATAGATAATAACGGCCATATTCTCACCAACTATCACGTCATCGAGGGCGCCCAGAAACTGACGGTAAGCTTTGGCGGCGAAAAGACATATCCCGCCACGGTAGTTGGCGGCGACCCGGACACCGACCTTGCGGTCATCAAACTTGACGTAATCCCGGCGGGCCTGACGGTGGTGCCCTTTGGCGATTCGGATAAATTGACGGTCGGGCAAAAGGTTTTAGCGATCGGTAACCCGTTCGGTCTTGACCGCACCCTGACGACGGGCGTTATTTCAGGCCTGCAGCGACCGATCCGTGCGCGTAATGGCAAGCCAATCGACGCCGCCGTCCAGACCGACGCATCCATCAATCCCGGAAATTCGGGCGGGCCGCTGCTCGATAAATTTGGCAGGATGATCGGCATCAATTCGCAGATTCTCTCGCCCGCGGGCGGCTCCGTCGGGGTTGGATTTGCAGTGCCCGTAAGCACCGCAAAGCGAGTTGTACCTCAATTGATCCAATTCGGCGAAGTCCGTCGTCCGAAACTGGGAGCCTCGCTTCCGAGCGTTGCCGATCTCGTCCGTCGCGGCTATCGGATGCCGGTGGAACAGGGCTTGATCGTGGCCCAGATAATCCCCGGTGGTTCTGCCGAGCGAGCTGGCTTGCGCGGCCTAACTACGAGCGGCGATATCGGCGACATCATTGTCTCTGCCGAGGGCCAAAAACTGAACGACCTCGATGAGCTATATCGTCTGCTTGATAAGAAGGCGATTGGCGACACGGTCAACTTTGACATCTATCGGAACGGTCGTAATGTGACGGTTCCGGTCAAGCTGCTCGGCAACCCGCCTGCGAGCAGGCCGGTTCGCAAGGCTGTTCAGTAGTGCGGACCGGAGTGCGGACACTCCTGTCCGCAAGCGTCCGGAAGGACGCTAACGGCGCTGGGATAGTTCAAGCGCCAGCATACGAGACGTCGTCACGCCGGAGGAACCGGCGTTGCGGACAAGAGTGTCCGCGCTCCGACCGCTTATGGCCGAACGCGACAATTTCTATAACGCGGGATTTGGTTGGATTTGTCGGCCCTGCGAAGGTGAGTTGGCGGCTCGACCGGACGCTGGCGGGGCGTTGCCTCGTATCTTTCGCGAGGGTGAGGCTGAGAGCAAAAATCCTGAACTTTCATCCGAAGCGCTTGCCAGATGGACTGATAAGACTCGGCGATTCCTTACTTGTCCGCGGTGTGGGATCGTGGAAGCAGTCGAGTTGAACTGACCGCCGCCCGCGGGCCGGAAGCATGCATTCTGGTTTCCTCTGACAGCTGCGGGGTGTTAGTTTTAACGTGATGCTGCAATTTGAGCTTGAGACAGCGATCTCGCTTGCCCGCCTGGCTGGAAAACGAATCCTCGAACATTACGAAGCAGGCGTCGAAACTGAGAATAAGATCGGCGCGGATATGTTTAATGAGCCAGTGACGATCGCTGATCGCGAGGCGAGCCGAATTATCGTTGATGGCCTCGTCCGAGCGTTTCCCAACGACGGTATCCTGTCCGAGGAGGAAACCGACGATCTGCCCCTGCGGCTGTCGAAAGATCGGGTATGGATCATCGATCCGATTGATGGAACGGCGGGGTTCATCGATCACGACGGCGATTTCTGCGTGCAGATCGGGCTGGCGGAACGCGGAATTGCAGTTCTCGGCGTGGTTTATCAGCCTTGGCACGATATCTTGAGCTACGCGACTTCTGGGGAAGGTTCGTTTACCGTGATCGGCGGTCAAGAGCCGATGCGACGAAACGTGTCGACCATAACCGACCTTCGGCAGTCAAGAATGGCCATCTCCCGGCACCATCCCAGCCATCGGCTCACCCGGATCATTAAAGAATTTGGCGTGAAGAGTACTATCAATCGCGGGTCGGTTGGGTTAAAGGTTTCGCTGCTCGTCGACCGGTCAGCCGATGTGTATGTATCGCCGGGTGCACGGACAAAACTCTGGGACACGTGCGCCCCGCAAATCATTCTTGAAGAAGCAGGCGGCAGGTTCACGGACATGTTTGGATTGGAGCTGCGATACGACACCGCTGATCTGCAGAATCGAAACGGGCTGCTAGCGACAAACTCCCACCTGCACGAGCGGGCCGTTGACCGCCTCGCTCCGCTGCTGCGGGAGTTTGGACGGGTGCCGCACAAACCCACCCATTAACCCGGCAGCGGGGCGAGCTATCACGAGCACTCACGATCGTTTTGCTATTGTTTTCGCACGACTTGTATGTTAAAACTACTGCTCAAGTAATTTCTCCGAACACGTTAGCTAAACTAGACAAGGACAAAATTTAGGTATTATGGAAAGTATCGCCACCGATATACCCGCCGCTAATAGTTCGGTCATTTACGCTGACGATTATCTCAATAAGCTCAATGGCGAGCAGATCGAGTACGAGGCAAGGCGCAGGCTTGATGAGGGCAGCAAACAGTTGGTCGTTAATTTTTCGAAGACCGAGATCGTCAACAGTATCGGAATCTCGATTCTTCTCGGAATCATCGATCAGGCAGCGGGAAAGGGAGCAACCGTCGTGTTCTCTGATGTAAAGGACGAGACAGTCGAGCTTTTTGACATGCTGGGCGTCACAAAACACGTCACGCTTATTTAAGGGGTCAACATGCCTGAACAAGAACACAAGCTCATACACGCCTTCGGAGCCCTCGCAGAGCTCGGCCAGGAAGTTACAAATAAAAATAACTTTCAGGAAACTATCCGCACCTCGCTCCACCTTATTTCGGGAGCTATTGGGATAATGCGCGGTGCCGTCGCCAGATATTCCCGCTACGCTCACGAGCTGAATATGATCGCGGTTAGGAGCTTGGGCGATGATTTCCCGCTAAGTTTGTCCCTGTGTGCCGAAGATGAGCGTCAATTTCTGACAAATGGACTCACTCCGATTGAGATCGCTCAGGCAAAGGTTTTGCCGTTCTTCCAAGTCTATGACGAGAGTTTCGAAAAGCGGCGACTCGAATTGTTTCTGCCGCTGATCGTCCGAGATGAGATCGTTGGAGCTCTTTTTCTGGGTGAAAAGGCTACGGGCGAAGCGTACACGACGTACGACAAGGAAATTATCTGCGCGATGGCCCGACACGTCGGCGTTGCGATCGCTCAAAGAGACTTAATGGCAGAGATTGAGCGACACGCCGAGACCAATCGGCAGATGTTTGACTCGATGCGGTCGACCTATCATGACACGGTCAAGGCGTTTGCCGCCGCTATCGACTGCAAAGACAAATACACTGAGGGCCATTCGGTCCGTGTCGGCAAATTTAGCGAGCTGATTGCATCAGAGCTCGGATGGGGTCCCGAGGAGATCGAGGGCGCGGCGGTCGCGGGCTATCTTCACGATGTCGGCAAACTCACCGTCGAACGCAAGATAATCAACGCACCGTACCGCATCAACGCGAAAGAGTCGGCCGAGTTAAACAAGCATCCGGGCGTCGGCTTTGAGATACTACAGCCTATCCATCATCCGTACACGGATGTTCCCCTTGCCGCAAAATATCATCACGAGCGGCTTGACGGACGCGGCTATCCGGACGGACTATATGACCGCGAAATTCCGTATATTGCCAAAATCGTCACGCTCGCCGATTCATTCGACGCGATGACGACCGACCGCCCCTATAAGGCCAGGCGCCCGGCAAAAGATGTTGTCGAGGACTTAAAGATAAACTCCGGTAAGCAGTTCTCGCCCGAGATCGTCACGGCCTTCCTCGGCGGAATGTTAAAGGAGCTGAAAGGCGAGAGCCGCGACAAAAGATTCCGCCGTTTGTTAGGCCGCGAGTACATGGAGGCCGAGGGTATTACCGAAAAATTGCAGCATTCGTTAAACGAGCTAACCCCAACTACGTCAATAACATACATCGCCGCGGCCGCGGTCGGCGGCGACGCGCCGATCCATTAGGAGCAAGCTTCGACAGGTTTGTGCGTTCTGAGAGTGGCGGGAAAATATAGGCCTATCGCACTGCAGTTTTCTCTTTACCTTCGGCCTATGTTGCCATAGAATTAGTAACCGAGCGAAAAGCAACCCGCGGCACGGAGGCCGACATCATAGCGAGCGACGAAGTCTTACAATCTGGCAGCGATTTTTAGAATTGTTATGGATCCACATGCTGTGGCTATGGACGCTGGACTTACAGCTGTCGGCGGCGAGCAGTCTGCGGGCGATGCGGGTCTGGCGTTTGTCCCGACTGTCGAGGTTGTTTTTGACGCCTCGGCGCCTGATATCGATCTATGTCGGCTGGCCGCGGCGGGCAGCATTGCTGCGTTTGAGGTTGTTTACGAGCGGTATCATCGACGCACTTACAGCCTGTGTTTGCGGATGACATCAAGTCCTACCGAGGCTGAGGACCTGACGCAGGAAGTTTTTATTCAGCTGTTTCGTAAGATCGGCAGCTTTCGCGGCGATTCTGCATTCTCGACGTGGCTCCATCGTCTGACCGTCAATCAGGTGTTGATGCATTTCCGACGGCGGAGCGTAAAGAGCGAGCGGACGTCTGAGGACGGCGAGATGCCGGAGCAGACGGTGACCGGTTCGGCTAATCCGAATAGGATGCAGGTGATTGACCGCATCGCGTTAAAACACGCCATCGCACAATTGCCGAACGGCTACCGAAACGTGTTTATATTGCACGACATCAACGGCTATGAGCACGAAGAAGTTTCCCGCTTGATGGGCATATCGGTCGGCACGTCGAAATCACAGCTTCATAAGGCGCGGCTCAAGCTTCGCGGTCTTTTGATCAAGCAGCAGGATTAGCGAGACATAATCGAATCAGTCAAAAAGGCGAACTCTTCGGGTTCGTTTTTTTTGACGACCAATGTTGAACCCCGCCAATCTGGCTTGGCTCCGACAGGCCGAGGCGAACCCGGTCTCCAGGGCTTCCGGTTCTGCCAGATTGTAAAGGTTTGTAAAGCAACGTTTGCCCTCTGAAACTAATCTATCAATGTTGACGACCCGCGTAATCTTTTAAGCGAATGAACTGCGACGAATGTAAAAATTTGATCGGTGCTTTTATGGACAATGAGATCGAAGAGTCTCATGCGTCTATGGTTCGAGAGCACCTGGCGATTTGTGGCCTTTGCTCGCAGACCTGCGAGGATTTAGTGTCGATACTGGACGTCTGCAGTGTCGAGCCGTCGTCCGAGATAGTTCCTCCAAATTCGCAGGCGCTTTGGTGTCGGATCAATAATATTATCGAGAACGAAGTCGCACCTCCGCTCCAAAGTGCGCCGGAGCGTCGGTTTTGGCAGTTTTCATTTGGCCAGCTGGCGGCGGCCTTGGGCTGCATCGCCTTGATCAGCTCACTGCTCACCGTGGTGGCTGTAAGGAATTATGGTGAGCCCGCTGCAGAAGACTTCACGACGCGCTCCGCGGCCACACAGACGACGCTCGAAAAGTTTTTGAGTAAGGTGGGCCTCACGGAATCGCCTCAGCAGGCACGCGATCGGCGGCTGCACGAGCAGCGTGCCGCGATCTCTTATTGGGATGAGCGAGTGATGCTGCGGCGTGCGCAGTGGGACCGTGCGACTCGAGACGCGTTTGACCGAAATCTGCACGTGATCGAGGAGTCGGTCAGCGAATACACGATGATCCTGGCGAGCGACCCTGACGATGAGCTTTCCGGCGAAATGCTCGACTCGGTCTTGAGCGAGAAGATGAACCTGCTCCGCGATTTCTCCGACCTTTAGTTTTACAATGATCTCGAGATCCAAAAGTTTGCTCGGCCCCTGGGTCGCAAAAACTACGATCCTTTTGACCGTAGTTTTTTTCTTTTTGACTGCTACCGCCGAGGTGTCGGCGCAGAAGAAATTTTCGCGCGTTTATCCTGCCGGTCAGAACGTCCGGATTCAACTGATGAACCGCATGGGTACCGTGACGGTCGAAGGTTGGAACAGGAATGAGGTCGCTATCGCCGCCACGCTCGAGGCCCCGGCCGCAAATATTGTTCCCCAGAATCTTAGCGGGACGATTGTGATTAATGTGGTGCGCGACAATCAGGGCCGCGGCGAAGTCGGGAATGTTAATTTTCTCATACGCGTGCCTTTCTCGTCGATGGTTGATATCGAGACTCGAATCGGCAATTTGAATGTGAGCAACATTCGCGGCGGCCTGGTGCGTGCCCATATCTCGTCCGACGGTGATATCACGCTCCTGAATATTGCGTCGGCCGCGGTATCGGCCGAGAACGGGATCGGTGACATTCTCTTTGACGGCGAAATACAGGATAACGGCAATTATCGTTTTACCTCGATGAGCGGCAATATCAGCGTTCGGATCCCGTTCGAATCCTCGTACAAGCTGGTTGCTACTGCACCCTCGACCCGCAATATCTCTCTCGGAGCCTGTGCGGGTGCGAGCTTTTCTCCCTTTGGCAACGGTCGGCGTATGGTCGGAAAGTGTGGTGATGGGAGCGCGGCGATGACAGTGACAAATCAACGCGGGGCGATAACCTTTCTTCGCCGCTAGGCAATCGACGAGCGAACTTCAACAAGCAATGACACTCAGGCGGACCATATCGTACGTGCTGCTATCCCTGGTTTCGGCCATTTCAATGGCCGGCCAGACCACGCAGTCATCGGATCGTAGAATCACAAAGACGGATCGGTTCGATTTCGGTGCTGGTGGCTCGGTGACGATCACGGGGGCGCCTAGCGGATCGATTCGCGTAGTCGGCGGCAGTAAGAGCGAAGTTGAGATCGTCGCTGAAATAGAGATTAGTTCGGCGAACGGCGCGGATTTCGCCAAGCTTGGCGATGTGACCGGTTTTCTGGCGAATAACGACAATGTTCGTGCGACGATCTCGAGCATCGGCTCGCACAACAAATTTGGCCTTAAGAAGCTGCCAAAAAATTTTCCTAAGCACTTGCTCGCCGTTCCCTACCGGGTCAACTATACGATCACGGTTCCGCATTACACCGACGTCGAAGTTGAGGGCGGCCGCGGCGATTTTTCCATCTCGGGCGTGGAGGGAGCCCTTAGCGTAAACCTCATCGAGTCTAAAGCGGACATCGAGATCACAAGCGGGGCGGCGACCGTCACGATAGGCACCGGCACCGCTAATGTTTCGTTTGGAGCTAAGGGCTGGCGTGGACGTGCCGCGTCCATTCAGGTTGCAAAAGGCGACCTGAACGTCCGTCTGCCCATAAACGCGAGCGCTAACGTTTCAGCAGTCGTATTGCGCACTGGGGCAATCGAAAACAATATCAGCGATCTCAAACCTCTCGACCGCACAGTCCCTTTTTCTGCCAAATCGATCGCAGCCAAGAGCGGCGTCGGCGGCCCCCCGCTCAAATTTGTTGTCGGTGACGGCGTGCTCCGCCTGGCACGGCTCTAGGCTCGCCGCTGATTCTGGATTTAATCTTAGCGGGTGATAAACTGCAAACGTTTACGCCTGGCCGCCGAGCGCCCCGTGAACGGTATTTGACCAGTATGACAATCAAATCAGACGTATGGCTTCGAAAAATGGCGGAGGAAAGTGAGATGATCACGCCGTTCCTGTCGTCACTCATGCGAGAGGCGAACGGCACGCGGATAATCTCCGCCGGATGTTCGAGTTACGGATACGACATGCGGCTCGCGGATGATGGCTTTCGTATTTTTTCGTCGGTTCACGGCAAGGAGATCGACCCGAAGCGTTTTGACGAGCAATACTCGCTGATCGAGCCCGAGCTGCACACGGCTGAGGACGAATCGAAATATTACGTTCTACCGCCGCATCATTATGGCCTCGGGGTGACGGTCGAAACATTCAAAATGCCGCGCAATGTGACCGGCATTGCCCTCGGCAAATCGACCTACGCCCGTGCTGGTCTCCTAGTAAATACAACGCCCCTCGAGGCCGGTTGGACGGGACGCCTTGTAGTCGAGATCGCCAACCTCGCAAACTTACCGCTGCGCGTCTATGTCAACGAAGGCATCGGTCAAATACTTTTCTTCGAATCGGATGAGGACTGTGCAGTCTCATACAGCGACCGAGGCGGTAAGTATCAAGGGCAGACGGGTTTGACGTTTGCAAAAGTTTGATTGATTTCTGCCCGCGAATAATAAATGCAAAAGATCGATAATTTCATTGGCGGCAAGTTTGTTCAGCCCGCGTCAGGTGAATATCTCGATAATTTCAATCCTGCCACGGGCGAAGTTTATTCCTTCATCGCCGATTCCGACGACCGCGATGTTCATCTCGCGGTCGAGGCCGGTAAGGCGGCGTTTCCACTGTGGTCGGTGATGTCGGCCGAATCTCGGCATGACATCCTGATACGGCTTGCCGGGCTCATCGAACGCGACCTGGAATCGCTCGCGCTCGCCGAATCGGTTGATCAGGGCAAACCTGTTTCATTGGCACGCGCGGTCGACATTCCGCGCGCGGTCGCGAATTTTAAGTTCTACGCGACCGCTGCGATGCACACCTCCAATGACTCGCACGACATGGCCGGCACAGCGATCAATTACACGCTGCGGCAACCGCTCGGTGTGGTCGGTTGTATCTCGCCCTGGAATCTTCCCCTTTATCTTTTTACCTGGAAGATCGCTCCGGCTCTCGCGGCGGGCTGCACGGTTGTCGCAAAACCGAGCGAGGTGACGCCGATGACGGCATATCTTCTTTCCAAACTCTGCATCGAGGCCGGCTTGCCCGCCGGCGTTTTGAACATCGTCCACGGTCTCGGCCCAAAAGTCGGCTCGGCTATAGTCGCGCACAAAGACGTCAAGGCCATCTCATTCACGGGCGGCACGAAAACCGGCGAAGATATCGCCCGCGTCGCAGCCCCGATGTTTAAGAAATTATCTCTGGAACTCGGCGGCAAGAATCCGAATATCATTTTCGCCGATTGTAATTACGAAGAAATGCTCGCGACGACCGTTCGCTCATCATTCTCGAATCAGGGCGAGATCTGTCTTTGCGGGTCGCGAATATTTGTCGAGCGGCCACTCTACGAGAAATTTAAGACAGACTTCATCGAGCGGGTAAGAGGCCTCAAAGTCGGCGACCCTGCCGACTCATCAACGGACGTTGGCGCGATCGTCTCGAAGCAACACTTCGACAAGATTATGTCGTATATCGACCTCGCGAAGAGAGAGGGCGGAGCCGTCCTAACCGGCGGCACTGGCAGCGATTCCGACGGGTGGTATATCGAGCCGACGGTTATCGAAAACCTCGCCCATGACTGTCGGACAAATCAGGAAGAGATCTTCGGGCCGGTCGTCACCATAACGCCGTTCGACACGGAAGATGAAGTGCTTGCAGATGCCAACTCAGTAAAATACGGCTTGGCCGCGACGCTTTGGACGGAGAACCTTACGCGGGCGCACCGGGTCGCCGCGGCGCTCGAATCGGGTATCGTTTGGATAAACTGTTGGTTGCTCCGTGACCTCCGCACGCCATTCGGCGGGATGAAGGACAGCGGTATGGGGAGAGAGGGCGGTTTTGAAGCCCTGAAGTTTTTTACGGAAGAGAAGAATATTTGCATCAAAATTTTCAAAGGCTAAATTATATGAAAATGAAAGCGCTTTCTCAAAACTTTCTTACTTTGTTTGCCCTGATTGTTGCATTGGGATGTTCGGTCACGCCGGGGCAGGATGCTAAGACTTTGGAGCGAATTCAGGGACTTAAAACTCCAACAATTAAAAAAAACATCGCTGTTTACTATAGCCCCGGACATAAGAAGCGAGCGAGCGCAATACAATCGTTGATCGAGAACGCGATGCGGTTCTATAAAGACAAATTGAATGTCAATATCGATTTGAATGTGGCGATCCTCACAAAAGAACAGTGGGAACAAGCCACACAAATTCCGTACGATCTGCCCTTTGTGTCGGATCCGCCCTATGTGGTTTTTTTGCCCGCGACATATGGCGACGGAGTACTCACGGCGGGTTCAAAAAGCTCGAAGTTATCTGTGCCGCCTGCATTTATTCAAAGGCTTCGGGCGATGGGGTATACATACGAAAAAGGTCAACGGGAAAATTTCGACTTTATTAGCCTGCATGAATTGGGACACGTAATCTGTGAACGCATATCGATAGCCGAGTTTCCGGGTAAACCAAACAAGTGGCTAAATGAATTTACCGCGACCTACGTCGCTTATGCTTATCTGCGCGCTAAACGTCCAAAACTCGCATTGCTCGCTCGAATCTTTGCTGAACACCAACTAGCCGTTATGGCGAAGCAAAAATATAGTTCGCTCGAGGATTTTGAAAAGCTCTATTCGAATGTCGGGCCGGAAAATTATGGTTGGTACCAGAGCAAGTTCATACAGCGGGCCGCGCAGGTCTACGACACCGAGGGATTGTCGTTTATCGAAGAGCTGCGGAAATTTCCACCGCCCGGAGGAAAGACGCTGCCGGTGGATACGGTTTTGGCAAATTTAGAAGAGGTCGCTCCGGGATTTATCGCGTGGGCGAAGACACTTCGATGATCAATTATCGAACCGCAAAATACTTAAAGTTCACGAGGTCTTATATGAAATTATTGTTTGCGTTACTGGTTTCGTTTATTTTCCTTTCCAGTGTGCCTGCACAGAATGTGCAGCCGACAGAATCGGCAATGACTCGGTTCCTGCGTTATGTAAAGATTGACACACAGTCGGCTGAGGACGCCGGGAAATCGCCCAGTACGGAGAAGCAGTTGGTGCTGGCCCGACTTCTCGAAGGCGAGCTGAAGGCACTTGGTGCGACCAATGTTCGTATAAGCGAAGAGGGAATCGTGTATGCGATGGTTGTCGGAAATCTTGCTGACGATTCTAAGGTCCCCACAATTGGCTTCATCGCGCATATGGACACGTCGCCCGCGGTTTCAGGTGCGAACGTGAACGCGATCATTCACAAAAACTATCAGGGCGGCGATATTGTTTTGCCCAATGATAAGACGCAGGTCATCACTGTCGCTCAAAATCCTGACTTAAAGAATCTGCTCGGCGATGACATCATTACTGCCGACGGCACGACGCTGCTCGGGTCCGACGACAAATCGGGCATCGCCGAGCTGATGACGATGATCGACATCCTGAAGCAGAATCCGTCGATCAAGCATGGCAATATCGCGATTGCCTTCACGCCGGACGAAGAGGTCGGCGGGCCGATGGACAAGTTTGACATCAAGGGCTGGGGTGCAAAGTTTGCTTACACGGTCGATGGCGAACAGCTTGGCGACATCTCGAACGAAACGTGGTCGGCGAGAACGGCGACCGTGGCGTTTCGCGGGCGTTCGACCCATCCCGGCACCGCTAAAGGAATAATGATTAATTCGTCATACGCGGCCGGGTATTTTCTCGGACAATTTCCCGCGATGGTGCCAAACCGGCCGGAAACGACGGCGGGCCGCGTTGGCTTTGTCCACCCGTACGTCGGCACGCTGGATGTTGAGACATCGACGGTGAAGATATTGCTCAGAAACTTCGACATTAGCGGCCTGGCGGCACAGGAGGCCCAGATAAAGCGAGTTATGGCGACGACGCGGCGGCGTTTTCCGAATGTAAAAATCGAATATTCGAGTGTGCTCGGCTATCTGAATATGAAAGAGGTGCTAAAGGATTACCCGCAGCTTACCGATTACGCCATCGAGGCGGCAAAGCGAGCCGGAGTGGATGCAAAAATTCGTCCGATTCGCGGCGGGACCGACGGCTCGCGGTTGACGGCGATGGGATTGCCGACACCGAATCTATTCACTGGCGGGCACAACTTTCACGGGAAGCTTGAGTTTAATTCGCGCAAAGGATTGGAAAAATCGACCGAGACTCTTGTGAATCTGGTGAAGATTTGGGTAGAAAAAGGCCAATAGGCCTGAACGTGACCTGAAAAAACGTTTAGCCGCAGAGTTTCGCGGACGACGCTCATTGAGAAATCTCATATCAGCGTCATCCGCGAAAATCCGCGGCTAATTTGGTACTTGTATATTATTTCCCGACGTACATCTCAGGAAATTTCTTCTTCAGTTCAGCAAGTTTAGGCATATCGTGCTGGACGATGTAGGGCTGTCGGGGGTTTCGGACTAAGTAATTCTGGTGATAGGCCTCAGCATCGAAAAATTTCACCAGGGGCACTATCTGCGTGACTATCGGCTTTGGCCACAACTTCTTTGCGTCGAGGTCAGCTACAAACGCGGTGGCCTGTTTTTGCTGCTCTTCACTGTTAAAGAAGATGGCAGAGCGATATTGAGAACCAGTGTCCGGGCCCTGGCGATTCAATTCCGTCGGATCGTGTGCGACCGAGAAAAATACATCCAGCAGCTGCGAGTACGAGATTTTTGCAGGGTCGTAGGTCACCACGACGGCCTCCGCATGCTGTGTATCGCCCTCGCTAACCGCATCGTAATTAGCATCTTTGGCCATACCGCCTGCGTAGCCGGATTTGACATCAACGACACCTTTTAGGCTTTCAAAAACGGCTTCGACGCCCCAGAAACAGCCGCCGGCAAATACCGCGGTCTGCTGTCCTTTCACGGGCTCGGGCGCCTCTCGCGCCTGGACCGCGGACGGCACTCCTATATCGGTAGTCTTACTCGAACTATTGACCACGCCACACCCGAGTGCGGCGACGACAGATAAAAATAAAGCTAATCTCATTATTGATAACATCCTGTTGATTCTCACTTAATCTATTCGACACGGTAACCTGGTTGGATGCAGTTTGGCTTCTCAGCGACCGCCGACGTTATTCCGAGCTACCGGCTACCACCACGTCGGAGTTACTGATAAAATGAGCAATTCGATATCCAGTCAGATGGCCGAACAGATCATCAATTCCGCAGACGCCCCGGAACCGGTCGGCCTGTATCCGCATGCCCGCCGCGTGGGAAACCTCCTGTTTCTTTCGGGCGTCGGGCCGCGCGAGCGTGGGTCGAATACTATTCCAGGCGTCAAACTGACGCCCGACGGTGATATCGCCTCGTATGACATCGAGGCACAGTGCCGCTCGGTTTTTAAGAACGTACGGTCGATACTGGAGTCCGCCGGCGCCGCGTGGACCGACATAGTCGATGTGACTGTATTTCTGACAAACATGCGCGATGATTTTGCGGCATATAACCGAATGTACGCCGAATACTTTGCCGAGAATCAGCCATGTCGTACGACGGTAGAGGTCGGCTCGCTGCCGACGCCGATAGCGATCGAATTGAAAGTAATAGCAGTGATGAAATAGCGACGGCATTTCTTGCCGGCATTTCGAGAATAAAGGAGAAACAAATGATCCAGACAAAAGGCTACGCAACCGACGGCCCGGAGGCCAAATTTCACCCGTGGGAGTTTGAGCGTCGCGATGTCGGCGCAAATGACATCCTGATTGATATCGAATATGCAGGCATCTGCCACTCCGACATTCACGCGGCCAAGAACGAATGGGAAGCGATGATGCCGACAACATATCCGCTCGTGCCGGGTCACGAGATCGTCGGCCGTGTCTCGCAGGCCGGCGACGCGGTGACTAAATTTAAGGTCGGTGATGTCGCCGGCATCGGCTGCTTTGTCGATTCGTGTCGTGAGTGCCGGCCGTGCAAGGACGGCTTTCAGCAGTTTTGCCAGAAAATGGCCGCATATACCTATGCCGGAACCTATATGGACCGCGCCACGCCGACCTACGGCGGCTACTCGGATAAATATGTTATCGACGAGAATTACGCACTCAAGGTGACGGCCGACGGCGATCTCGCAGGCGTCGCTCCGCTGATGTGCGCCGGGATCACCACTTATTCACCGCTTCGGCGATTTGGTGCCGGACCGGGGCAGAATGTCGGCATCGTCGGCTTGGGCGGCCTGGGACACATGGGCGTAAAGCTTGCCGTCGCGATGGGTGCGAATGTTACGGTATTCAGCACCTCGCCGTCAAAAGAGGCGGATGCAAAAGCCCTTGGCGCTAATAACTTCCTCGTGACCAGCGACCCGGCGAACCTCCAGCCGCTCGCTGGAACCTTTAACCTTATCCTGGATACTGTCTCCGCCGATCACGATGTAAATATGTACATCAATCTGCTCGGCGTACGCGGAACGCTGGTGGTTATCGGCGTGCCGCCCAATGCGAATGTCGTTCATTCATTCGGGCTGATCTTTGGCAACAAGGCGATCGCGGGTTCGCTTATCGGCGGAATTCCGGAGACGCAGGAGATGCTCGATTTCTGCGCCGAGCACGGCATCACGTCCGACGTCGAGGTGATAAAACCCGACTACATCGAGACAGCATACGACCGTACTGTAAAGGCCGATGTCAGGTACCGGTTTGTGATCGATATGAAAAGTGCAATGGCTTAGATTGCACCCTGTAGATTGCTACGCGAGACCGAAATGAGATATATCGCCCTGCTCCGCGGCATTAATGTCGGGGGGAACACGATGATCAAAATGGCTGACCTCAAGGGTGTCTTTGAGCGGTGTGGTTTTTCGAACGTCGCGACCTATATTAATAGCGGGAATGTTGCGTTTGATGGTGGCCAGCATGTAGGCACCGGTAGTTACGGTTCGATTGAAGGTGAAATGGCTACACGCATTGAGAAAGCAATAGAAGCCCAATTTGCGAAAACTATCCCTGTAATTTTTCGTGAGCAGCCCGACCTCCGGCGAATCATCGAAGGCAATCCTTACGCGGGGCAGTTCGAAAGCCACAAAGAGATGCACGTCCTGTTTCTCAAGGAAGAAATGTCTACCGAGAATCGCGAGCAGTTGCTCGCGGCCGCGCCTGAGGGCGAGCGTTTCGCGGTTGTTGGCCGAGAGATTTACTGTCACCTGCCAATGGGCGTGGCCGACAGCCTGCTGGGCAAGAGCTTTATTGAAAAAAAGCTCAAGCTGGCTGTGACCGGGCGAAACTGGCGGACGGTCGACAAACTTTCACACCTATAAGATTAACGCCATATACTGTCTCAATATGAAGACTCTAATATCAATCATGTTTGTGGCAATCGCCTTTGCGATTGCTGCGTACGGTCAAAGCCCGGATTGTTCCGTCGCGGGTATAAATTTCGCATGTCCGTCGAAGGAATTTCAGGAGGTAAGGAGCACCGACGCCTCAATGCGCATATATCGGTATGCTAAAGACGGGAACACGCTGTTTTTCTTCATAACCGCTCCATCGGCAAAGTTCGATCCGGCCCGCGTTGGTAAACTAGTGCTCGCCAGCTATCCAAAATCGAAGAGGGGAGTGCTCTCCTGGAAGAATGTGACGAAACCGCTGGTGATGAGCATAAAGGCGAAGTACGCGTTCGACTTGCGATCCACCTTTGGCATGAGCAGGAACTTACTTTTGGAAATGAAAAGTTTTGCGTTCAAGGTGAATGGGAAGCGTTTCGTTCTGGGATATGCGTCGGATCTAACAGAGGATCTGGCAACGAATCGCCGTCTGTTCAAAGAAGGGAAAGGCTTTAGCGATAATGCTTCGGGCTGCAACGAGGTAGTTACAGTGCTTAATTCCGTCACGATGGAATTCGAGACGAAAGATCAATACTGCTTCTTCACAACCATGACGACCGTGAGTAACTAGAACGCATGATCCGCACACCCCTCAATTTGAAGCAGTGGATCGACGAGCATCGGCATTTGCTTAGGCCGCCGGTTGGGAATCAGTGCGTCTATGACCACGACGACTTTATCGTCATGGTGGTTGGCGGGCCGAATTCGCGTAAGGATTACCACTGGGACGAGGGCGAGGAGCTTTTTTATCAGCTCGAGGGTGATATTAAAGTGCAGATTCAGGAAAACGGTAAGGCGGTCGAAATCCCGATCCGTGAGGGTGAAATGTTTTTGTTGCCGCCGCGTGTGCCGCATAATCCGGTGCGCGGTGCAAACACGGTCGGGCTGGTCATCGAGCGAAAACGCCGCGACGGGGAGATGGACGGCCTGATGTGGTTTTGTGAGAACTGCAACAATAAACTATACGAGGAATATTTCGAGCTGACCGATATAACGACGCAGTTCCAGGGCGTTTTTGCGAAGTTCTACGGCTCCGAGCGTCTGCGTACATGCGAAAATTGTGGAACGACAATGGCGTCACCCTCATCGTGAATCGAGGGTGACCATTCTGCTCGCCCCGGCTGGTTGTATGTTGACTCGGGCGAGCAGGTTGCCTTTACCACCCCAGTCAGCGGTTTGTAAAGATTTGCAAGCTTGGGCGTCGCCGCTCGCAATCAGTTGATTTCAACGCACCACTTCGCTTAAATTGTTCTCACAACCTTTCCGTATTCCAGTTTTTTGTCGAGGTCCCATTTAATGATGAGAAATCTCTGTCTGCGTCTTTCAGTTTTCGCTGTTGTGTTGTTTTTCGTCGCATCCGTGGCGGGTCAGGGTACGCCAACGCCCGTCGCTACCGCGATGCCTGAGGACGCCACCGTCGGCGTTCCTGCGTCACCCTCACCCTCACCGTCACCAACACCGAGAACCCGCACCTCCCCAACGCCGCGGCCGGTTGCTCCAACATTCGAGTCGGCTATTTCGAGTCTGCGGTTTCGCGAGATCGGGCCAGCCGTGATGGGCGGCCGCGTGAATGACATCGAGGTGGTAGCGCAGGATTCGCGGATAATTTACGCCGCAATGGCTGGAGCCGGAATCCTCAAATCGACGAATGGTGGCACCACATGGGCGACCCTTTTCGATAAAGAGTCTGTGATGAGCGTCGGCGATATCGCGATCTCGCCGTCAAATCCGTCGATTATCTGGGCGGGCACCGGCGAGTCTAATAATCGACAAAGTTCCTCGTGGGGCAATGGCGTCTATAAATCGATGGACGCCGGAAAAACATGGTCGCAGATGGGCCTGGCTCAGTCGATGCACATCGCTAAGATCGTTACGCACCCGACGAATCCGGACGTCGTCTACGTAGCTGCGACGGGTAACCTGTGGGCTGCGACGTTCGACCGCGGCGTTTACAAAACGACCGACGGTGGCAAGTCGTGGCAGCACGTGCTGAAAGTTAATAACGACACGGGCGCAACGGATCTCATCATTGATCACGAGAGCCCAAACATATTGTATGCGGCAATGTACCAGCGTCGCCGCACGGTGTTCGGGTTTAACGGCAGCGGCGAGGGCAGCGCGCTTTATAAATCGATGGACGGCGGCGACACGTGGAGCAAGATTACCAAGGGAATGCCCTACGATACCGAAAACGCGCCCAACCCGCGGCCTCCGACGCTGCTCGAAACCGGGCGCTCTTCGCTCGCGGTATATGCAAAAGATACGAATATAGTTTACGCCACAGTCGAGCATGCAAACGGAGGCGTCTATCGTTCGAATGACAAAGGCGAGACGTGGACTAAGATGGCCGAGATCACCGCTGTGCCGCGACCGATGTATTTTTCAAAGCTCCGTGTGGACCCGAATAACGAACAGCGGCTCTGGCTGGCTGGTGTGACAATGCAGTATTCCGAAGACGGGGGCCGCACGTGGAGCGGAAACTTTGCCCGGGCACCCCACGCGGATACGCATGGTATCTGGATCAACCCCAAAGATTCTAATCACCTGATAATCGGCAACGACGGTGGCATCAATATTACCTACGACCGCGGACGCACTTGGGACTACGCCAACACTGTCCCCCTCGGACAGTTTTACGAGGTCGGCGCCGATAACAGCATGCCCTATCGGGTTTGCGGCGGCCTACAGGACAACAACACCTGGTGCGGACCGAGTATGTCGATGAACCCGCGTGGGATTTCCAACGACGAGTGGTTCACGATCGGCGGTGGCGACGGGTTTTTCGCTCAACCTGATCCGAATGACGCAAATACCGTCTACGCCGAGTCGCAGGACGGCAATCTGCTACGCCGCAATCTGGTCACCGGCGAGAGCAAAGGGATTCGACCTCGAGAGGAAGAGGGCGAGAAACGGTATAGATTCCAGTGGAATTCGCCCATTCTCATTTCGTCGTTCGACTCAAAAACGATCTACTATCCTGGCAATTTTGTATTCAAATCGACCAATCGCGGCGATACCTGGACAAAGATCAGCCCAGATGTAACCACCGGCGCCGATCGCAATACCCTGCCCATTATGGGCAAGGTGCCCGACGGCAATACGCGTTCGCGCCACGACGGCGTGCAGAATTACCCAAGCTCGACGACGATCGCCGAGTCGCCGCTAAATCGGAATGTGCTGTGGGTCGGAACGGATGACGGCAATCTGCACGTAACTCGCGACGGCCAAACGTGGAAAAATGTCATTGCTAAGATCCCGAACGTGCCGAAAGGTACATATGTAAGCCGGGTCATTACATCACGCGCCGGGGATGGGACTGCCTACGTGACTTTTGACGGGCATCGCATGGGCGATTTTAAGGTCTATGTTTATTCGACGACGGATTTTGGCGAGAACTGGAAGTCGATCGCTTCTACTTTGCCCCAGAATACGGGTGTCGTCAGCGTAATCCGCGAACACCCGCGTAACCCCAATCTTTTGTTTGTGGGTACGGAGTTCGGTATCTTTGCCTCGCACAATCGCGGCGCAAATTGGACCCAGCTCAAGCTAAACCTGCCCACCGTACCCGTCGACGATATTCTCATTCATCCACGAGAGAATGATCTGATTCTTGGGACGCATGGCCGTTCCATCTGGATTCTTGACGACATCACGCCGCTCGAGCAGATGAATGACAATATGATGAACGCGAGCGTGCATCTGTTCGAGCCGCGACAGTCCGTTATTTGGCGAACCTGGAACAATCGTGCTTTGACTTCCGACAAAGCATTTTACGGCCAGAATCCTCCGAACGGAGCACTGATCAATTTTTATCTCAATGGCCCGCTTGCCGACCGCGAAACGGTAACGCTCAGCTTTCAAGATGACAAGGGCCAGACTCTCAGGACCGTAAACTGCACGCGTCCACAGCCCCAGACCGCTCAGCCGATACAGGGCGGGCCTGGCGGCGGCGGATTCGGCGGGGGTGGCGGGGGATTTGGCGGTGGCGGTGGCGGTGGCGGCGCTCAGCAGTGCACCGCGGTGCAAGGGCTTAACCGATTTGTCTGGGATATGCGTTCGCGACCAGCGGGGCCTCAATTGCCTCAGGTGCCCGGCGGCGGCGGCGGTTTCGGCGGCCTCGCGAATCTTGGGCTTCGAATGGATCCGGGTGCATACACCGTCAAGATCAAACGCGGCGACGTCGAAATGTCTAAGCCGATCACCATCATCGACGACCCCCGAGTAGTTTTTACGGCAGAAGACCGGGCAAAGAAACGTGCAGCCTTGCTTAAGTTTCAGCCGATAGTCACGCAGGCCGCCCTCGCACAGTTCTCGATCGTGACGCTGAGGACCAATCTCAACAATACGATTGAGTCGTGGAAGCGTCCCGGAGCACCTCAGGTGCCGGCCAATATCAAAACGGCCGCGGAAGATCTGTTGAAGAAAGTCGACGCCGCATATGTAAACTGGGGCACACCGCCCTCGATGGTCGGCACGATCAGCCAGGCAGGGCCGCCGCTGTTTGAGCTGCCGCCGCCTCTCAACCAGCGTGCGACGCAGGTGCTTTTTGCAATCGAAGGTTCTTCCTCATCTCCGACAGAATGGGAACTCGGCCAAATCGACATATTGACGACCAAAATCCCCGCAGCCGCGGCCGAGGTCAGAAAGCTAATCGCCGAAGATCTCGCCGCATTAAACACAATGATGCTTGAAGCCAAGGTGCCCTACATTCAACCGCCGACACTTGGCGGCGGAGGCGGGGCGGGGCAGCGTCCTCCTGGGCTCGATGAGGAAGATAAGCCGTAGATAGTACGGATAAAGGCTTTTTCACATGAGCAGAACGGCATGAGTTGGTGGTACGCCAACTCATGCCGTTTTGTCTTTTTCTCGAACGTCTAACTCCGCGTTAGAATGTAGCGATGCTTAAAATCGATGTCCACACTCATATCCTTCCTAGGGAGATTCCGAAGTGGAAGGAGCATTTCGGGTATGGCGGGTTTATTGAGCTGGACCATTACAAGCCGTGCTGTGCCCGGATGATGCGTGACGACGGCGTGCGGTTTCGCGACGTCGATGAGAACTGCTGGAGCCCGGAGAAACGCATCGAAGAGTGCGATGTCGCGGGCGTCGATGTGCAGGTGCTCTCCACGGTGCCCGTCATGTTCAGCTACTGGGCAAAACCGGCGGACGGTGCCCAGATCGCCGGGTTCTTAAACGATCACGTCGCTGGCATCACGGCCAAATTTCCCACGCGATTTGTAGGGCTAGGCACCGTTCCAATGCAGGACACGGAACTGGCCGTCCGGGAATTGAGGCGCTGCAAAGATATAGGCCTGTTGGGTGTTCAGATAGGTACGAATATCAATCAGCTAAATCTTGGCGAACAGCGATTCCTAGATTTCTTTGCCGCCTGCTCGGAGCTTGGAATGGCTGTCTTTGTGCACCCGTGGGAGATGATGGGCGAGCAGGACATGCAAAAATATTGGTTGCCGTGGCTGGTAGGCATGCCCGCCGAAGTCTCACGGGCCATTTGCTCGCTGATTTTTTCAGGCACGCTGGACCGATTCCCCGATTTGCGAATTTGCTTTGCACACGGTGGCGGTTCATTCCCGGCGACACTGGGCCGAATCGAGCATGGGTATCATGTCAGGCCCGACCTGTGCGCGGTCGATAACTCCGAGAACCCGCGGCGGTATTTAAGTAGCGTGTATTTTGATTCGCTGGTCCACGACGCGGCAACCCTTAGATTCCTTACCGATTTAGTCGGAGCCGACCGCGTGGTGCTTGGCACGGATTACCCATTTCCTCTGGGAGAGGCAGAGCCCGGTCAGCTTATTGAGTCAATGAAGTTCGACGCGAGAGATAATGCTCGGTTGATGCACGGCTCGGCAAGAGAGTGGCTGGGGGTCGACTCGATACCGCAAAATAAATGACGGCACCAACAATACAGTTCCCGACAGACAGGCCTTCAGCGCTGGAAATGGACGCGAATGATCCGCTGTCACACTTTCGCGAAAAGTTTTTCGTGCCGCCCGTAATTGATGGCTCGGACGCGATCTATTTAACGGGAAACTCGCTCGGATTAATGCCCAGATGGGTGCCTGCCTATGTCACGCAGGAGCTCGACGACTGGCAACTTCACGGGGTCGACGGGCACGTCCACGCGGCGAATCCGTGGCTCACGTATCACGAGATGTTGAGCGAGTCGATGGCGCGGATTGTCGGGGCCAGGGCCTTGGAAACCGTGGTGATGAATTCACTGACCGTCAACCTCCACTTATTGATGGTCTCGTTCTACCGGCCGTCATCCACGAGATACAAAATCGTAATTGAGAAGGGCGCTTTTCCGTCCGATCAGTACGCAGTCAACTCGCAGATTGATTTTCATCAGGCTTCCGGTGGATTGGGTGCCGACGGGCTGCGAATCGAGTGCGCGAATTCGTTGATCGAATTGGCCCCTCGTGCTGGAGAAGCAACACTACGGACCGAGGATATAGTGGCCGTTCTCGAGCGGGAAGGTGATTCCATTGCTCTCGTATTGATAGGTGGCGTCAACTATTACACCGGGCAGGCGTTTGATATGAGAGCGATCACCGCTGCCGGGCACACGGCTGGTGCCGTCGTCGGGTTTGATCTGGCCCACGCCGTCGGCAATATCGAGCTCAAGCTGCACGACTGGAATGTCGATTTTGCCGCGTGGTGCTCTTATAAGTATTTGAATGGCGGTCCGGGGGCGGTCGGCGGCGTGTTTGTCCATGAACGTCATTCGCGATCATTCGATTTGCCAAGGCTGGCAGGATGGTGGGGCCATGATAAAGAGTCGCGGTTCAAGATGGGGCCCGAGTTCCGTCCGATCACAGGTGCCGAGGGATGGCAGATCTCGAACCCCCCAATCTTGCAGATGGCCGCGCTCCGGGCGTCGCTCGAGATATTTGATGAGGCCGGGATGGCTGCATTGCGAGCTAAGAGCGTATCCCTGACTAGCTATCTCGAATTACTGATCGATGAAATTGGGGACGAGCGCATTTCGATTATCACGCCCCGTGATCCCGCCGAGCGCGGGTGCCAGCTGTCGATTCGTGTCAAAGACGCTGACCGCAGTCTATTCGACGCCGTCACCCAACGCGGGGTGGTTGCCGATTGGCGAGAGCCCGATGTGATCCGCGTGGCACCGGTTCCGCTGTATAACAAATTCAACGACGTGTTTCGATTTTCGGAAATATTAGAGGACTGTCTGCGGTAGTTGTCGCAGAGATCAATGCCAGAGGTTGCCATAATCGGAGCAGGTCTCGCCGGCTCGCTACTCGCGATCTATCTTGCTAAACGCGGGATCAGGATCGACGTGTACGAGGCTTGCGGCGACATTCGGCTCGACGCGGCCTCGGCCGGGCGATCGATAAATCTAGCATTGTCTAATCGTGGGATAGCGGCCCTGCGAGGCGTCGGCATGGATGAATATATGCTGGCCGAGGCGGTGCCGATGTACGGACGGATGATTCACGGCCTTTCCGGCGAGACGAAGCTGCTGCCCTACAGCGGTCGCGAGGGCGAGTACATAAATTCTGTTTCGCGGGCCGGCTTGAATGTCGCCCTCATCGACGCGGCCGATAAATTCGGCGAGGTCACATTCCACTTTGGCCGCCGGTGTACCGACTTTAACTGCGAGAGCGGCGAAGTAAAATTTGCCGGCGGCGGCAGTGTCCACGCCGATACGGTCATTGCGACCGATGGCGCAGGCTCCGCGGTGAGGCGTGCGATGGGCTCCTGCGTAAAAGGGTTTGATATCTCACAGGAGTGGCTCGACCATGGGTATAAGGAATTACACATTCCCCCGAGTGGTGGGGCAGAGTTTCAACTCGAAAAAAACGCGCTCCATATTTGGCCAAGAACCCAGTTCATGATGATCGCACTGCCTAACTTTGACGGCAGTTTTACTTGCACTCTATTTATCGCGCACAAGGGCGAGGCGGGGCACGACACTGTGCCTGACCGCAAAATTAATGGCAAGCCCGCGGCGCGTGTTGCGGCTTTTGACCACCTCGAGGACGAGGCATCCGTACTCGAATTCTTCAACGACGAATTTCGGGACGCCGTTCCGCTAATGCCCACGCTGACCCAGGACTTCTTCGCTAACCCGACAGGCGATCTCGGCACCGTCAAATGCTTTCCGTGGAATGTGGGAGGCCGGGCACTCTTGCTCGGCGACGCGGCCCATGCCCTCGTACCTTTTTATGGGCAAGGGATGAACTGTGCCTTTGAGGACGTCGGGGTGCTCGATAGCCTAATCGGACAATATGGCACGGATTGGGAAACCGTCTACGAGAATTTTGGGGCGCTTCGAAAAGAAAATACGGACGCTATCGCCGACATGGCTGTGGAGAATTTTTACGAGATGCGCGATGCGACGGCAGACCCTGTCTTCCAGCGTAAGCGCGAATTGGAAACAAAACTCGAACAGACGTACCCCGAATATTTCTCAAAATACTCGATGGTGACATTTCGCGAAGACATGCCGTATCTATCAGCGAGGAGAAAAGGCAATGCTCAGGACCGGCTACTTATGGAGATATGTTCGTCGGTCGAGAAAGTCAGCGAGATAGATTTCGACGATGTGATCAGACAGATAGAGGCGCTGGACGCGTGAAGAATTGCCGGATCATTGCCGACCTATCCATCCCGCTCGTATTTGGCGGGCCCCAGCCAAATGCTTACGGAGTCGAGCCGGCGACTGCCGCCGCTTGCGAGTATGGTGACCTCGTCGGCGATACCCGCCGCGGTGGCAGCTGTAATTTTGAGAGCGTAACGCTTATACCGCATTGCAGCGGCACGCATACTGAGTGCGTTGGACATATTACAGACGAGCGGATCTCTGTCCGCGATTGTCTCCAGGATGTTTTGAACGTTACGATGCTTGTTTCGGTTGAACCGGAGAAAGCGGGCGACGGGGATTTATTGATCACCGAACTTCATCTGCGGAGCGCGATCCAAATCGCGGCCGCCGGGCCGCCTGCTGAGGCAGGCGGTGTTGGCGGCGCTTTGATCGTCCGTACTCTGCCGAATGATGACAGTAAGTTGACGCGGAAATACGGCGATCAGAACATCCCGCCATATTTCACGCCCGATGCGATGGCATACATCGTCGAATGCGGATTCAAACACCTGCTCGTTGACCTGCCTTCTATCGACCGCATCTACGACGAAGGAAAACTGTTGAACCACCGTATATTCTGGAAGGTCGATTCTGGAAGTTTTGTATTGAACGACGCGACACGTTTAACGAGCACGATCACCGAGTTGATCTATGTGCCGAACGAGGTCGTCGACGGTGAATATCTGCTAAATCTTCAAATCGCCCCTTTTTCGTCTGACGCAGCCCCGAGCCGCCCCATTCTTGTAGGAGCAGAACTGTTCGTGTGAGCGATTGGCAGCCAGAAGCGCTGGCTGCCTCGGCCTGGGCGTAAGCACGGGCTAGCGATACTCAGCTTGAAGGTTACGCGCTTACTTAGCGGAGGGTTCTGATACGGCATGTTCGATGGCTGGTTTTAGATTTGGATACCTGAACGAAAAACCGGAATCTTCGAGGCGTTTTGGCAAAACCTTTGTGCTTCCCAACAGCAAAGCATCCCCCATTTCTCCGAATACAGTCGAAACCAGGAATTCCGGCAGTGGTAGAAACGTCGGACGATAAAGAACCTCGCCGAGTGTCTTAGTGAATTCTTCATTCGTCACCGGATTAGGCGACACCGCGTTGACCGCACCACGCAGGCTATCATTCTCGAGCGCAAATATGATCGCCTCGACGTGGTCGTCAAGCGAAATCCAGCTCATCCATTGCTTGCCGTCACCGACGACAGCTCCGAGGCCGAGTTTGAACGGAAGCAGCATCGTGCCGAGAGCGCCGCCGTCTTTTGACAGTACGATTCCGGTCCGCAGCAAGACGGTGCGGATTCCCGCGTCCTCGGCCCGGCGCGACTCGGCTTCCCACTGCTTGCAGACCTCGGCCAGAAAGGTGTCGCCGGCGGAGCTCGACTCGGTAAGCTCCTCGTCGCCTCGGTCGCCGTAAAAACCGATTGCCGAGGCCGAAACAATGACGCCTGGCCTCGATTTCAATCGCGAGATTGCCTCGACGACAACGCGCGTGCCCTTAACGCGGCTGTCGCGAATGGCCTTCTTTTTATCCTCGGTCCATCGTAGGCCGCTCACGCTCTCGCCGGCAAGATGTACGACCGCCTCGATGCCTTCGAGCTTCTCTAGATCGGCGAAGCCCGACTCGACATCCCACTGGATATGTTCCGCGTCGTCGGCCTCCTTACGCGTTGCGATAAGAAGCTCGTGACCTCGCGCACGCAAAGCCTTCTGCAGCTCCGTCCCGATCAGCCCGCTCGCACCTGTAAGCAATATCTTCATACAGTTAATTTAACCACAGATCGCTGCCTGGTTTGCCGGATCATTTCGCTGTTCTCAGATCGGTTTGAACGAAATCGACCATCATCTTTATCTCGCCGTCGGTCAGGATGTCTCGGAAGGGAACCATCCCATTTCCGCCCTCGGTGATATGCTGCCGAATCTGTGCGTCGGTCTGAAAGTTCCCGCCAGCCAGCCGCAGATTTGGTGTTTGCGTTCCGTCATCGAGCAATCTACCCTCGGCCTCGGGGCCGTGACAGATCGCACAGTGCTGGCGAAAGAGCGAGGCATCGTACGACTTGCTTTCGCTGATACTCAAATGGGAGGTCTCGGAACTCAGGCAGGCTGCAAGGCCGATGAGAGCAAAGGTGAATACGACTGAAAGTTTAAACCGGTAAATCACGGAAACTAAGTACAGTAGAGACGAGCAGACTCAGTCGCTTGCGGCCGAAGCACTCTCCTCCTTGAGCGCCCGCTTGAAAATCTTACCAGTTGGGCCCACGGGAAGTTCTGCGCGAAACTCGACATGCCGCGGATATTTGTTGGCGGCAAATTGACCGCGGCACCAGTCGGTGAATTCCTCGACTGTCAGCTGTTGATTTTGTTTGAGCACGACGTAGGCCTTGACCTCTTCGCCGAGCCGCTCGTCGGCGACGCCGATCACGGCGCAAAGCGAGACCGAGGGATGCGTGATTATCACTTCTTCGAGCTCACGCGGATAGATGTTGTAGCCGCCGCGAAGGATCATATCTTTCTTGCGATCCACGATCGAGAGATAGCCGTCGGCGTCCATGATCCCAATGTCGCCCGTGTGAAACCAGCCGCTTCTAAACGCTTCCGCTGTCGCCTCGGGCCGTTTGTAATACCCTTTCATCACGTTCGAGCCGCGGACCACAACCTCGCCCCGTTCACCTGCCGCGACTTCAATATCGTCATCGTCAAAACATTTCACATCGACGCCGAATATCGGCTGCCCGACGGTACCGGGCCTTGACGGGCGGGCAAAATGATTAAAAGTCGCAAGGGGCGACGTTTCGGATAGCCCATAACCCTCAAGCACGCGAACGCCCACGCGGTCGATAAACTCGTTCATCACCTCGACCGGCATCGGAGCTCCTCCCGACGTGCAGACGCGCATGTGTTCGGCGATTTTCGTCAGGTCGTAGCCGGTTTCGTCGGCGTATTTTAGCAGTGCCCAGTACATCGTGGGCACGCCGACCCAGAAATTCACCTTTTCGCGCACCATCGCGTCAAGTGTTGAGGCGGCGTCGAATCGCGGGAGCACGACCACCCGATTTCCTCCGTACAAGTTCGTATTCAACTGTACAGTCTGCCCGGTCGTGTGGAAAAGCGGCAACGTGATGAGGCAGGTTTTCTGTTGATTGTCAGTAAAATCAAGCGCGGGCAAATGCGTCAGCCAGGTCGATGTCACATTCGACATCAGGTTGAGATGCGTCAGCTCAGCGCCTTTTGGCTGCCCTGTCGTGCCAGACGTGTAGAGAATCGCGCAGGTGTCGTCAGCGGCCGTCGGAAACGTCTCGAACTCGTCCGACTCGTTCTCAAGGAGCTCCTTCAGCGTTGGAAAACCTGAAAGTGAACCGCGATCTGTTAGGCCCTTTTCGATGACTATCAGATTCTCGCACGATGGAACCTGGTTAAAGCCCTCGACTACATCCGCCCCAATGGGCAAGTCAGCCGTGCCTTCAAAAACAAACACCGCTTTTGCGTCCGAATCGGCTAGGTGATAAGCGATCTCGCGCGGTTTAAAAAGCACGCTTAGCGGGACGACCGCGGCGCCCGCTTTCAAAATTCCATAGTAGACAACCGGGAAATCCGGCAGATTTGGGCAGCTCAGGGCGACCTTATCGCCGTATCCGACTCCCATGCGGTTGAGGGCGCCCGCGACGCGATTCGAGAGGCGGTCGAGCTCGCCGTAGGTCATGCGTATCTCATTCCACACGATAGCCTCGTTCTGCGGAGAAAGCCGAGCATGATGGGTCACGATCGATGCCAGATTGAGCGTCGAGGCCGGGCTTTGCATAGGGTTTGAATTGGTTAAGACCCGGTCATTATACAATAAATCAAGACGTCAGTTTTCGCGGAAATCTATTCTTGGTGCTTCCTTGATGTCCGATCCGCGAGTTTGGATCGAGTGCACCCGCCATTGGTCGCGTGTTTCAGGAAAATCGCTACGGAAATGGCCGCCGCGCGACTCTTCCCGCCACAGGGCGGCGGTGGCGATCAGTTGAGCCAGCGTGACAAAATTGCGCGACGACAGGGAGAGTCGCGATGCCGCGATCTGTTCAAACTCGGCGAGGGCACGAGCGAGAGATTCGCCGTCACGCAGAATTCCCACGCGCTCCCACATCACGCGCTTGACACGTTTTTTGACGGCCGTTCCGATTCCAGATTCTGGATTCGAGATTCCAGATTCCAGAGCCGGCATTCGGGAATCTGAAATCTGGATGTTGGCATTATCCACCGCCGCCGCTGCTCCCGCCCTTGCACCAAAGACTAGGCCCTCGAGCAGCGAATTGGAGGCGAGCCGGTTAGCCCCATGCACGCCCGTGCAGGCGACCTCGCCCGCGGCGTACAAGCCCTCGACACTCGTGCGGCCGTGGAGGTCAGTCCGGATTCCGCCCATCGAATAGTGCGATGCGGGCGAGACCGGCAATGGATCTTTTGCGATGTCGAGACCGTAGGCCGCACAGGTTTCGTAGATCTTTGGAAATCGCTGTTTTAGAAAGGCGGCATCGAGTGCCGACATGTCCAACAGGACGTTGCGCGTGCCGGTGCGTCGCATTTCGGCGACTATCGAGCGAGAGACGATATCGCGCGGCGCGAGCTCGGCCCGCTGGTCGTACCGGGGCATGAATCTCTCGCCGTATTTATTCTTGAGAATTCCGCCCTCACCACGCATTGCTTCCGAGAGCAAAAACCTGGGGGCGTTTTCAAAATTCAGTGCGGTCGGGTGGAATTGTACAAATTCCATGTCGGCCATCTGAGCTCCCGCGAAATATGCCATCGCCATTCCGTCGCCCGTCGCCACAGGCGGATTGGTCGTGTGCAGGTAGAGCTGCCCGGCACCGCCGGCACACATGACGACCGCACGGCCATTTAGTGTGCGGACCGCTCGAAGCACAGGATCAAGGAAACGCACGCCGACGCAGCATCCGTTCTCAACAACCAAGGCCTCCGTATGTGCAAATGGCGTCAGCGTTATACGCTTTTCACGCCCCGCCCGAGCAATGAGAGACCTTACGAATTCCGCACCAGTGGAATCGCCATGCGCGTGGAGGATCCGACGCCGTGAGTGGGCGGCTTCCTGCGTAAACGAAAGCTTGCCCCCTTCGCGGTCAAATTCCGTCCCCCACCCCATCATCTCCTCTATGTATTTCGTGCCTTCAACCACGAGAGTCTCGACCGCACTCTCGTCTGACAGTCCGGCGCCCGCGATGATCGTGTCGCCCTCATGCAGCTCGGCGTTATCATCGTCCGAGAGCACGACGGCAACCCCGCCCTGGGCGTATTCCGTGTTCGATTCGCTTGTCTTGTCTTTTGTAAGGACGGTGACCTCAGCACCTGTACCGGCAATCTCAATCGCCGCACGGAGGCCCGCGACGCCGCTGCCTATAACTATAAAATCCGTTTCGGGAGTCACTCGGCAAACTCTATCAACTCAATATTCCAATGTCCAAAATCGACACTCGCACGAAGAGATTGATACTTGCCAGCACTCAGAGATTACGCCTCGGATGCTGTAGAGCCCTTCTTCCTGTGATCGAAATCCTCCGGCGCGTACATTCCCTTGTATGCTCCCTTTCTCAGGTCGATGCCGTATTCGGTGTAGGCCTTGAGCGCGGATAGCATTTGTGACCAGCCCATGCAGTTTCCGTAGGAATCTTTTAGTTCCCTATCGGCATCTTTCCAGCCGCTTTCCGAGATTTTGACGAACGTCTCGCATGGGTCGGTTTCTTCGAATGTCATATCGACGCGGGTGTTATAACCGCCGCTCGATGCTTCCCATTCGAAGGCGATCGATTTGTTTTTGACGACTTCTTTTACGTTAACCGGAAACGGCCCGATCTCGGCCCCCGGCGTGTCGGCGAACGTCCATTCGACCGTCGTGCCTTCATCGAGCGGCGCGCTCGCACCGCCGTTTGTGAAATAGCCGCTCAGTTTCTGCGGGTTGTAAACCGCGTCGAAGACTTCGTCGATTGGCTTTTGAATTTTTGTCTGCACTTGAAATTTTAATTCCATCTCGCTTCCTCCTTGGTTTTGAAAGGGCGCCAGTATATGTTATAGATTTATAACATGTCAAGAGCGGAAAGAGATGACCTTATTTTCAAGGCCCTAGCCGACCGGCGACGGCGGCGGATTCTTGACCTGCTAAAGGACGCTCCGCAAACGACCAACGATCTGTGCGGCCATTTCAAATCCCTCGACCGCTGCACGGTAATGCAGCACCTCGGAGTACTCGAAAAGGCCGGCCTTGTCATCGCCAAACGCGACGGAAGATTTCGGTGGAACTATATCGACGTCGTGCCGATCAGGGAGATTTATGATCGATGGATAAATCAACTCGCATCGTCGTCAGTGGAAATACTCAGCAAATTGCGAAGCGATCTCGAGAGAGTGCCTACTGAACCAAAGCGATCTGCTTGAGATCACGCTTGCCAAAGGAACGAACCAGTTTCCAGAAAATAACGAGGCTGCCATCATCGTCCTGATTCTGAATCCTTAGTGCCACCACTAAATCCGAATGACGGAAATTAATGGAGCGGAGGAGATACGAGTGTCCGACGATAGCCGGTACGTCGCGTCGGTACGTAAACCCGTTGGCATCATAGTAGGTCATGCTGCACCGTGCAGGCGATCCCGGGCAAATCTGCTTACCATTTAATTTGAGCTTCTCCGACCTCGCCAAGCGTTCTTCGGTAGGCACTTCGTAGTTGATCAAGAATTTTGCCTCCCGCGTGTCGGTGCCGATGTCGCCTAACGGGGTTTCGCCGAGATCGATCAGAAATCCGTAGTCTCCACCGGCGAAACCTACCGAAAGGCGTCCCTGAGACAGTTCGATATCCGATCCGTAGCCGTACTCGTGAGTCCTGCGCTCAAAGGAGTAGTAAGCACCGCCGCCGCGAATAACTAGTAGGCGTTCGTACTTCTCCCGCGGCATCAACCTGATTGCTCCGAATCCTTGCCGGGAGGCGATATCTACTTCTGCAGTATCGACCGAAAGAAGATCGTTTTCCAAACCAGTGATCTGCGATCGAAGATCAAGGATGCTTTGGTTGACATCCCTGCGATCCGTTTTCTGTCCGATCAACATTGTAGACAGTGCGAGAATAATTGCCATCGACGAAATAGCTGAAAACATTGATTTACTCCTCTGGGCAAGAAAAGGCACTTCGGATAGATTGTGGAGCAATCACATCCGAAATGCCTTGTTCACTTCAACAAAAATCCCTTCCGTTTAGCCGGGGATTTTTAGCTCCTGGCCCGGTTGGATTTTGTCCGGATCGTTGAGGATATCGCGGTTTGCTTCGTAGATGGCATTCCACGAAACGCCGTATTTTGCACCGATTTTTGTCAGGTTGTCGCCTGACTCAACGGTGTAAGTGTTGCCGCCGCCGCCCGCGTCGCCGGCGCCAGTGGTGACGTTCAGAACCAGATCGCCTGTGCGATAGTCAGGGTCAATCCGGTTGTATTCGTCCCAGAGCTGCTGCTTGGCCGCGTCGCTCGGCGCGCTGCCGTCGATGTGGAGAACGCCCTCAGCCTCGCTCACGCTGTAGGTGGTGCCGTTCTGATTAGCCATCTCGAGGATCGTCTGATATTTCTCTTGTATTGACATGGTTCGTTCCTCCCTTATTTACCTTTGACAATCTTGTTGTCGAGTTTGCCTAAGCCGGACTGATTGATGATCTGGATACACTCGGTGTATTTAGCGTCAGGCACGGTGCCGGTCGCCGTGACGGTGCCATCTGCGACAGCGAGCGTCACGCCCGTACAGCCTGCTTTCTTGAGCGACTCATCGACCTTGCCCTTGAGCATCGGATCGGCTGGTGCCGGTGCCGGCGTTGGCAGCGGTTTAAGCGTCAGATTATTAGTTACTGATTTGACGCCCTCGGCGGTTTTTGCCGCGGTTTCCGCCCGGTTTTTCACGGTAATGTCGGCCACCTCTCCACTGAGGCTGGCTACCCCGTCTTTGACCGATGCTGTCACGCCAGTGACTTTTTCAGCCGTCAGCTTGTCATTAACGGCCTTTGTGATATCCGCATCGCTTTTGCCGCAGGCGACAATGAATAGCGCGACGGCTAAAGTTAGGATTGTTAGTGCTTTAACTTTCATAATTCCTCCACGAAATCTTACTTGACTGATGATTACTCAAATCGCCGGCCAATATCCAGGCGATACTTTAGGAAAGAATGTCGCCCCCGAAAACTCACGGGAGAGACTCGATTGTTCAGTAGAAATATATTGATGGAATGAGGGGCGTTTAGCAAGCGCAAACTTTGTCACGAGAAGATCTGATCGGCTATATCGCGGGCAACATCATAGGACGTGTAGTCGGGCCGGACAATAAAGTGCCAATCGGCGAGGCAGTAGAGCTTCTGCCGTTCTTCAAAGAGCCGTAGAGCACTTTGCTTATCGCGGGCGAGAGGCCTGTCTTTTTTTGAAAAGCTGATATTCAGCCAGCAGTGTTCAAACGTCGATTCGAGCCAGACGCTCGTATAACCCGAGGCTTTCAGCAACTTGCGATTGGTCGCAACGGTCCACGTGCCCCCGCCGAGGGAGAGGATACGGGTATCGGACTCGGTAAGTAATTTGCGAAGATATGCGGTCTCGAGAGCTCGGTAACTCTCAATGCCTTCGGCGTCGATAATTTCAGCGATTCGGCGTCGCTCCTCGCCCTCGATAAAAAAGTCGAGATCGAGGCGCTTGGTTTTGACACGCTGAGCGAGGTGCCGGCCCACACTGGACTTACCGACGCCCATAAATCCAGTCAATGCGACTTTTATTCCGCTATTCATCGTCGACGGTGTTGTAAATAATTACCTTACGACAGACTCGAGCGTTTCAAAAAACCGGGGAAACGACACGTCGGCACACTCAGCCCCCAGGATGGTAGTCTCTCCGTCCGCCACCAAGCCCGCAATAGCGAATGCCATACCTACGCGGTGATCGGCAAAGGAATCTACTTCGGTCCCGTGAAGCGCTGACTTCTCGACACGGAAGCCGTCGGCGAACTCCTCGATGTGGGCACCCATTTTTCTTAGATTCATAACTACAGATCTAATCCGGTCAGATTCTTTGACCCTGAGCTCGGCGGCATCACGAATTTCGAGCCCGCCCTTAAGCTGCGTACCCAGAACGGCGAGGATGGGAATTTCGTCGATCAAATTTGCGATAATCCCGTCTCGCAGGACCTTGAGCGGCTCGCAATCCCTCAGCCCACCGCGAATAACGATCGTGGCGACCGGTTCGCCACATTCCTCGGTCTCACTGCCAATTTCAATATCCGCTCCCGATCTGGTCAACACATCGAGGATCGCTCGGCGCGAGGGGTTCAGACCAACTTTGGGCATCTCGACCCGGGAGCCCGGCAAGCAAGCGGCCGCGACCATTAGAAATGCCCCCGACGAAATGTCGGCCGGAACTGACAGGTTCCGGGCCGAGAGTTTTGAATCGCCAGAGACAGATATTTGGCAGCCGCCTTCATGATCCGTCGCCAGAACATCGGCACCGAGCCACCGCAGCATTCTTTCGGTGTGGTCGCGCGTCGCCACCGGCTCGACTACCGTCGTTTTTCCAGTTGCGTTAAGACCAGCGAGCAGAATGCACGATTTAATTTGGGCCGACGCGACTGGGAGTGTGTATTCGATGCCAATTAAAGAACCTCCCCGACCAATCGTTAATGGAGCCCGGCCGTCGCTCGACACGAGCTGTGCACCCATCAAAGATAGTGGTTCGATCACCCGGCCCATCGGACGCCGGCTGAGCGAGTCGTCACCGGTGAGGGTCGAGTCGAAGGCTTGACCGGCCAGCATCCCCGCCATCAGGCGCATGGTTGTGCCACTGTTGCCGCAGTCGAGCAGGGCTGCTGGGCGACGGAAACCTCTCTTCCCGAGGCCATCTATCACGACAGAATCTGCTCGACGGTCAATTTGCACACCGAGAGCCGAGAGGCAGCCTAAGGTAGATGAACAGTCCTGGCTTGCGGCAAAATTCTCAATGCGTGTTTCTCCCTCAGCCATTGCCGAAAGTATGGCGGCGCGGTGCGATATCGATTTATCGCCCGGAAGGTGAATCGTGCCAATCAGAGAGTTTGCGGGTCGGAGTTTTTGAATAGTCATCGTGTTCCGGTTGAGGCTCATCTTGACAGCAACCCGTGTAAACGGCTACCTTACCCGCATACATTTGTGGCAAATGCACATGAAATAGAGCTGCCGAGTCGGATCGAGTCGGTGGAGGAAGCGGCATCAAGGGCGGAGAAATTCGCACGGTCCTGCGGTTTGGGTGACGACATCGTTTCGGCGGTGGATTTGGCGATCCGCGAATCAGTAGCCAATGCGGTAAAGCACGGTAATAAGTTTGACGAATCGAAGAAGGTGGTCATCAGTTTCGCAGACACGGTCGACAGATTTGCAATCTCGGTTCGCGATTTTGGTTCAGGTTTCGCGGTCGAGGAGATACCGGACCCGACAAACCCCGAAAATTTACTAAAAGCCAACGGCCGCGGAATTTTGTTTATGAATTCCTTTATGGACGAGGTCGAGTGGCTAACGCCGGAGGGCGGCGGCCTCGAAGTTAGAATGATTAAGAAAAAGTGAAGGAAGAATGGAGAATGGAGAATGAGTAGGCCAATGAACCAAGCATTCAATTTTCCATTTTCCTTTTTCCATTGAATTGCGTTACGATTTGCATTTGCACTACAGTTCAATTCGCAGCAACGACAGGAGATAAAAATGGCTGATATTACGATTAGCGAGCGCCAGGCTGGCGACGTCACGGTACTCGATCTGAATGGCAAAGTGACGATCGGCGAGGGCAGCGTCGCATTGCGCACCACCATTCGCCGACTGCTCAGTGAGGGCAAAACCAAGATACTGCTCAATCTCGCCCAGGTTGGCTACGTAGATTCGAGCGGCATTGGCGAGCTTGTCTCTAGCTTTACGGCTGTAAAGAAAGAAGACGGAACGCTCAAGCTTCTCGGTCTGACTCAGAAAATTCAGGATCTTCTGGCAATTACAAAGCTGCTGACCGTCTTTGACACCTTTGATGACGAGTCGGAAGCTCTGGCCAGCTATAATTAGCCGCTCTAGCCGGGGATAGCTCAAATGGATAAAGAAGCGGAATGATGCCGCGGCTTTATCCATTTCTCATTTTATCGATACATCCCTCGGCCTGTTAGGAACATCTTTTTTAGTGACATATTTTGCCGAATACCGAGAAACGAATGCTTCGAAATCTAGTCTCCTTTGCTTTTGCGATTTTCGCGGTATCCGCGAACGGGCAGGCCGTTCCTGCCGGCTTTGACCTTTCGAATTACGGTGTTCGTATCGAACCCGACAAACGGGTGATTACAGTCCTGGCCACGCTGGAGATGGCCGGAAGCGGCAATGAGAAATTGATCAACACACCGCTGTCGGCGACGGGTGTCAAATTTCGCCAGCAGCTGCTCGCCGACAATACTGGGCTCAACGAGGATATGCGTCGCCGCATCACGACCTTTGTTGCGGCCTACAAGAAAAGACATCCCGCATCGTCTGACGCCGATATAATCGCGCCGTTCATTTCGATGGCCTATACGCTGACGCCGGCTCCCGAGCTTGCAGACCCGATATTTACCAGCGACTTGCCCGGCCGCCTGCTTGACGTACTCGATTTTGCCCCACTTGTTCGTGAGTTTTATCGTAAGTCCACCATCGGCTCGCGGCTGGACGAATACGTTAAAGAATACCGAGCCGAATCTGACGGGGTTCTCCGCCGTTCTGCCCGCGAGATGGTCAGCGAGCTTCTCGATTACCTGCACACACGTCCGCGCACCACTATTATCGACCGCAACCGTGTCCAGACCACGAGAAAAAACGGTAAGAAAAACATTGAGCAGATCGAGTCACGTGAGGTCGAGCGGCGATTTTTCATCGTTCCGGAACGGCTTGCAGGAAAAACAAACATAAACTTTCTCAACGTCCGCGACGACTATTTCGTGGTGGTCACGCCCGAGACCGACCTGACGCAGTCGGAAGCGCGGCGGGCATTTTTGCATTACGTGGTCGACCCGCTCGTGATCGCCAATGCCAAGGAAATCGGCCCGGTTCGCGATTTCGTTAAACCGATAATGGATGAGAGGCGCAAGCGTGACGAGAGCCTATCGCCAGACATTTTTCTGACGGTGACTCGCTCGTTAGTCGCCGCTATTGATGTCCGTCAGACTGAGAGCATTCGGTCTCGGATCGCTACCGAACAGGCACGTTCAAAGATCGCGACGGTGAAAACGGATGCGGAAAAGCTTGCTGTTTCCTCCGATTTGAAGAAATTTGTGACGACTTTGGCCGACGAGAGCGCGTTGCGACTCTACGAGGATCACGAACGCGGGGCAGTCTTGTCGTTTTATTTTGCTGAGCAGTTAAAGGGTATCGAAGACTCGGGGTTTGATATTGCCGCTTCGCTGAGAGAGATGATTGCTTCGTTTGACCCGGTGAAAGAGGTTGACCGTATTTCCGCCACCGCGGACGCACGCGGCCGAGCGATTGCCGCACGCGAGGGACGAAAGGGTCAACCGTTGGGAGCTGAGCCGCGGGTCGAGAATCCTGTCACGAGACGGCTGCTCGACATTCAGAAATCGATTGATCTCAAGGATTTTGCAAAGGCGTCGGCCGATTTGAAGCAGCTACAGGCCCAGCACCCGGCAGAGCCGAGGATTTACTACAACCTCGGCCGAGTCGCGGGCCTCTCGGCCGTGGGTGTCGAGGACGACGACGAGCTTGCAAAACGCCTGCTCGATGCGAAGGTCGCATACGAAAACGTGCTCAGAACCGCGACGCCATCCACTGATCAGGCCCTGTTGTCCTTGACCTACGTGGCCCTCGGGCGGATCTACGAGCATTCGGGCAACGTCGACTACGCTGTGAAATTGTACGATCGGGCGATCACAATCGGCGACGTTGCGGGCGGCGGCCACCGCGAGGCTCTCTCTGGCAAGCAACGATTGTTAAGGCCATAAGCACCGCACGGCCAGCATCTTTCACCTTCGCGCCAAACTCTGCTACCGTCTATTTGATGCCAGAAAAGCCTTTTCGCAGTGGGTACGCAGCCCTGATCGGGCGACCCAATGCGGGCAAATCAACTCTCATAAATCGAATTGTCGGGGAAAAGATCGCCGCGGTTTCTAACAAGCCGCAGACGACACGGCACCGTATTCAGGGAATCGTCACCCGGGATGATGGTCAGATCGTGTTTGTCGACACTCCGGGCGTTCACAAACCGGGTCACCTGCTTAATCGCCGTATGATGACAGCAGTGCACGACGCTATCATGTCGGTCGATGTGCTCGTATTAATGCGCGACGCGAGTGTTTCTACAGGCAATGGCGACCGCTTTGTTCTCGGTCTGATCAAGCAGGCTGAAAAGCCGACGATCCTCGTCCTTAATAAGATCGACAAAATCAAGGTAAAAGGAAATCTCCTGCCGCTGATGGAGTTTTATGCGGATGAGTATCCCTTCGCGGCGATAGTGCCTGCGTCGGCACAGAAAGGCGACGCGGTCGAGAATCTGCTCGATCAGATTGTCAATTACCTGCCTGAGGCCGATCCGATTTTCGGTGAGGATGAGATGACGGACCAGCCCGTGAGAAGCCTGGTTTCCGAGATGGTCAGGGAAAAGATTTTGATGACGACCGGTGAAGAAATTCCCTACGTAACGGCTGTGGTTACGGAGGTCTACGACGACGAAGATCCAAATCTGACTACCATCTTCTGTGCCATCTATGTCGAGCGGGCTTCTCAGAAGAAGATCGTGATTGGGAAGGGCGGTGCGCGAATCCGTGATATCGGCACCAAGGCTCGGCTTGATATCGAAAATCTGGTCGGGAAGCAGGTTTTTCTCAAACTGTTTGTAAAAGTTGTGGAGGACTGGCGAAATCGGGAACGCGACCTGGACGAGATCGGAGTGCGGGCATAGCCGCTTTTCTTGTCAGGGAATATTAGGTCATCGCATAGGCCGTAGCCCTAAGATTTGTCGAAAATAGCTAAAAAGAGGACCTGGCACGCCGTCGACGTCATTGTCGAACCGGATAGAGTTGAGGCGGTAGAATGCGCCTTCAATGCAGTCAATGCTCTCGGCACGGAAGTAGATAGTTTACGCAAACAGACCGGCGAGCCGCTGACCGTGACGGGCTTTTTCGACGACACCCCGGACATGAAGACCGTCGGCTTAGCAATCTCAGATTCGCTTGCCGTTTATGGGTTTGATTGCGAAGCCATCGTCAATATCCAGCACCGGCTGGTCGAAGAAACCGACTGGTTGGCCGAATGGAAAAAGTACTGGAAGCCAACCGAGGTCGGCCGATTTGTCATCGCCCCGCCCTGGGAGATGAGTGTAGATTCCGCCAAAATTCTCATCACCATTGAGCCAAATATGGCTTTCGGAACCGGGACGCACGAGACGACTCGCCTGTGCCTGAAGGCGATTGACGCGTGTTACTCTCCCGAAATGACGTTTCTCGATGTTGGAACCGGTACCGGGATTCTGGCGATCGCCGCGGCAAAGATAGGCGGATCGGCTATTTTTGCCTGCGATACAGATGCCGATTCCGTGAAGATTGCTCGTGAAAATGGAGCGACAAACAGCGTAAGTAACAAAATCGAGTTTGCCGATGGATCGATTGATGATGCCACGCCGGTTCACGACTTTGTATGCGCCAATCTGACGCTGGACGTCATTACACCTATCCTACCGTTGCTCGTCTCCAAGGCACGCGGCATTCTGCTTTTGTCGGGGATACTCGCGGATCAGCGTGACAGTATCGAATACGAGCTCAGTAAGGAGCAGATCTCGGAATTCCAGTTCGAGGTAGCCGGCGAATGGTGTTCGGTGCTCGTAGTAAAGAGTGAGGGCGTGCCTGTAGCCCTAGCGATCAGCTAAGGCTTCTTTACGGGAATTGCGGGTAGAATGTCGCCGTCGTCCGTAATTGTGATAAGCGGTTGGCGAGTTGTGGGACGTTGGCGCCTGGATTTGCCCAGTACCGGCGGCCCTTTAGATACCGTAAGGTCTCTGGGAGCGAGGGGCGCAGTGCGTTTCAACAACGTGCCACCGCGGCCCGCGACCCATACATTCGTGCCGCCGCGGTAGACAATTGATTGCAGCACTTTGCTCGTGACGTTTGGCTGCGTGGCCCACGTCTTGCCTCCATCCTCTGTAACAAGAACCGAGCCTAGTTCGCCGACGGCGATCGCAGACAGTTTTCCGGAGGCCTGCACACCAAACAGATTGAATTTTGCCGATGACTCCTGGTCCTGCCACGAGGCGCCGGCATCTTGGGTGCGAAGAGTAATTCCTGCTGATCCGACTGCGATTCCGTTTTTATCGTCAAAAAAACTGAGAGCGTATAGGTTTTCGCGAACGTCGGTTTTTACGACCTGCCATGTGAGGCCGCCATCAATCGTGGTGGTAATTGCGCCTTTATCCCCGACCGCGACACCGCGGCTGGCGTCGAGAAATTTAATGTCCTCGAGCCAGGAGCGAGTGCCGGATTCAACTATCTCCCAATACGCCCCAGCAGTGTCGCTGCGCAGGATGACCCCGTCCGCACCCACGGCGAAGCCGGTTTTCTCGGAAAGGAAAGCCACGCTGAGCAGGTCAACGGCGACGTTTGATACGCCTTTGCCCCAACTTGCGCCACCGTTGATAGTCCGCAATACGGTTCCCTTTTCGCCGACAGCCCAACCCCTTTGACCATCAAAGAATGTGATCGCGTGCAGCGTCTCAGAGGTGCCGGAGATGACGGGCAGCCACGCCCGGCCGGCGTCGTTGGTGAGCCAGATGCGTCCATTAGAACCGACCGCTGCTCCAATGCTGTCGTTTAGGAATGTGATGTCCTGCACATCCTCACGCCCGCCTTCGGACAGGCGCTGCCAGCTAAGCCCGCCGTCATTCGTCCGCAAAATCAAGCCGTCTCCACCGACGGCCCACCCGGTAAATCGGTCGCCAAAGTGGATCGATACAAGCCGAGGATTTGTGCGGACATTGAAAGGAAGCCAGGTGGTGCCTCCGTCGCCGGTCAGCCATATATTCCCGTTAGCATCCGTGATCGAGCCATTCACGGCATCGGCGAATGCAACCGAGAGGAGGTCGGCACGGCTGAAGATGTTAATGCGCGACCAGGTCAAACCTGCGTCGAGGCTCCGCGCAATGCAACCGTCGAAACCCGCTGTAACGATTGTTTCCGCGGATAGATAAGCGGCATCGGAGACAATCCCCATTCCGCACGGGGCGGCTGACTTCCAACTTTCACCGCCATCTGATGTAGCGGTAACGATGCCGCCAAGGCCGACCGCAACGCCGTGAACGGCGTCATACGCTTCGATGCTTAGCAGCTGAGCATCCGTATCCGATTTCTTCCGCGACCATGTCAGGCCACCGTCTTCCGTCCTGAGAATTTGTCCATAAGTGCCGACGATCCAGCCAACCTTATTCTCTCTGCCGATAAATTTCACGGAGGTAAGATGATCGCGAACCTCGATGCTGGAATGTCGCCACACCTTGCCGCCATCGGTGGTGTACAGAGCCGTGCCGCGTGCCCCGACAACCCAGGCATTGTCAGCATCGCGCACAAAGACCGACGAAAAACTCACGTCCGACGGCGCGCTTTGTTTGCGCCACGTGAACCCGCCATCCACGGACTTCAGTATGGTGTTGTCCGACCCAACGGCGAAGCCGATTAGATTATCCGGTGCGAAATGTATCGAGTAGAGTGGATTGCCCTGAGGCAGCGGATTTTGCCAGATCCAGTCGAGGCCGGTGCGTTGAGCGAAAGCGGCGGACGGATTGCCGCAAAAAGGTGCTAGGATGGCAAAAAAGAGAAAGAGGTTTTTAAAGCTAACCTTCACGGGTGTTTTTAATTCGAGCACGCAGGCTAGAGTTCCACTACGCCGATTGAGGCCGCGGCTTCTTCGAGCAGGTCTTTGTCGACGCGGCCCGTCTCGGCCATTTTTCGGGCCATGGCGTCAGCGACCTCCTGGACGGCATGGCCGTTGTGGCCCTTTACCCATCTCCAGGTTATTTGATGCGGTTTGGATGCCAAATCGAGACGACGCCACCAGTCGTGGTTGGTTTTTCTTTTCCAGGTGCCGCCCATCGTCTCGACAACGTACCGGGAATCGGAGAGCAGCGTGACGGCGCACGGCTCACGCAAATTTTCGAGGCCGACTGCCGCCGCCGCGATCTCGGCCTGCTGGTTAGTTGCTGCCCCAAGATACTCACCGACGGCCTGCCAGTACCCTTTGAAGCCTAATACCGCAACCGCGGCGGCACGCGGGTTTCCGCGACCGTTACCGAGACTCGAGCCATCGCAGACTATGGTTACATTTTTCATCGGTTAGTCGAGGGTGATTACGTGGTCAACGTAATTATCAAATGTGTCGTCATGCGAGATCACAAAAAGCTGGTCAAAATGCGAGATCCGGCCCATTTGCATCGCAAAATTTTCCCGCCTGTCGACGTCCATATTGCTCGTCGGCTCATCGAAGAACGCGATGCGAATGTCGCTCAACTGCTTTAAGAGGGCAAGGCGAATTGCAAGGGCAGCCGACATCTGCTCGCCGCCCGAGAGGCTGATAAACGGACGCTCGTACCCATTCTCCTCAAGCACGATTGAGTAATCTTCTGCCCATCTCAGCGATTGCTCGGCGCGACCCGTAATCTCCCGAAAGAGCGTGTTAGCCTCAATCGATACGTGGTGCACGTAATTGCGCGCAACGCGCGGTGCCGCTTCTTTGAGTGTGTCACGAATGAAGGCGGTTGTCTCGGCCACGCTTTCGACCCTGTCCTTTTCCGCAAATTCCCAAATAAGTGATGTGCGGAGCTCAGCAAACCGGTCAAGTTCCACCGTCAGCTGGGCATGGCGCTCGGCCGCAATTGCGAGGCGGGCCCGGGTAGAAGCGTAAAGGCGTTCGGCTGCTAATAGCTCGTCGCGTTCAGCCTTATGTCTCGCCTCGTTGTAGTCCTCGTTCGCCGCCTCCACCAGCTTTTGTGCGTCGGCAGCCACCGAAACTGAGCCCTGGAGCTTCGCGGCCGCAGATTCTTCTTCCTTTTGGCGCATTTCGCGTTGGGCCGCGTCACGCTCGTGTGCGACAAATTTCATGTGCGCATCCCGGGTGGTATCCCGCTTTCCAATAGCACGACTCCACTCAGCGTCAAGCCCGGCGAACCGGGACAATTGTCGAGTGCTCTCGTCGACTCTGCGGTTGAGTTCGACGGCCCGTATGTCGACCGCTGCGAGCGATTGCCGAGCCGTGTCTTCACCCTGGACATGGCGCTCAAGAAGTTTTATTCGGCCCTTTGGGTTTTCTAGCTTTGCCAGCTCAGTTTGATTTTCGGACAATGAGCGCTCTGCGTCGGCGAGATCTGCTGCCTGCCGGTCGAGCCTCTCAATTTCGGCGTTTACGGTGATACCTTCGGCCTTTAGCTCATCCGCCCGATGCAAAAGCGAATCAATTGCCGCCGCAGCCTTCGCCGCTTCGCGGGCAATAGCGACTCGGCCGGTGACCTCTATCCGCTCGCGCTCGGCGACGCCGATCTGGCCCCTGATCTCTAAAAATTGGTTTGAGACAAAGCTCTCCAGCGTCTCGCCGTCCGCCAGATTCAGGCACTTGCCGGATAGGATCGGACAAAGGCCGTGGCCGTTCTTTATTTCGCTCTGAAACTTTTCATCTCTCTCAAGATTGGCCTGAAACGTCGCCAAACTGTTAGTCAATTCGCCATAGCGATTTTCAAGGACCGCAAGCTCAGCAGCGATGCCGGCTTTTTCACGGGCTATGATGAGAGCGTCGCGGTTATCGGAAAATGCCCGCCGGAGCCGATCGCGGCGCTCCTTCCTTTCCGCCAGTCGCTTCGTAGAGTCTTTCGCGACGGCCACATTCTCCTGGAGCCGCTGAATTTCGGATTCAAGCTGGTCCTGCCGCGGCACCAACTGCTTAAGTGACTCGATCTCGGCTCGGGCGGCGGCGATTGATTCTATTTCTTTGTCCAGACGTCGCCGCTCTGCATCGACAGAAGCCAGTCCGAGTTTATCTTTGGCAACCGCCTCGCGAACCAGGTCACGCTCCGCACGCGTCGCCTCGAGCCGCGTGAGATCGTCGAGAGCCTGTAGATGTTCCGTGTATGCCGGTTTGGCGACCGCAATTATCTCAGTGGCTTCGACCGCCCTTGCGAGTAGCTCTTCAGCCTGCTTCAGGGCGGCGGCGGCCGAGTCGGCGGTGATTCGGGCAGCATCATAGGCGTTTTTCGCCGAGGCGACCTCTCCGGCCTGTAGATCCAGTTGGTTTACTCTTGATTGCCGAGTAGCGAGGGACGCCTGGAGATCTTCGGATTCCGTTGTCAGGGCGGCGACCGTTTCGGCCGCCAATCGATGCTCCGCCTCGGCGGCGTCGGCCCGCGACAGTTCGCCCTCGGTGCGCGCTATCGTTTCCCGGATATCCCGAACAGAATTATCTAAGAAGCGTGCCGTGTCGCGTAATTTCTCCGCGGCCTGCCGGTATTCCTCGACCTTCAGCAGGCGGTCAAAAGCGATCTTTCGATCCGTCGATCCTTCCAAAAAAATCGCGGTTAACGTACCTTGCGGCACCCCGATCGCCTGACGAAACAGCGACTTCAAGTCCGTGCCCGGCTCAAGGCCAAGGTGTTGCCATAGGCAGCGGAAAACTTCTTCTTTCTTATTCGCGATCCGTACGCCAAGCCGAGGGTCGGTAACGTGGTAGCTGGTGCCGGTATCGCGATATACGACGTATTCACGTTCGTCGAGTCCGCTCTCAAACGTAACGCTGACCGAGCCCTTACTGGCCCCGCGACGCACAAAATCATCCTTCTTGTAGTCCAGAAGATCGAATAGTACCCACGCAATAGCCTCGATAATGCTGGTCTTGCCGGCGCCATTTTCGCCGGTAATGGCGGTCGTGCCTTTCTCGAATTCGAAAACTGATGAGGCGTGAGACTTGATATTCTCAAGCTCCACCTTTGAGATGTGCATCAGCTACTAATGGTAAATCTTGAGTGGGGAATAGGGAATCGGGGAGAGTCTAGAGTCTATGTGGACCCCGTACCCGATCCTATGTGCTTAGGGTTTTTTGATCGTGATGCTGCCGTTGCTGGTGGTGAGTCTGACGGAGGCGTCGCCGGCGGTGCCGAGGCGGCCGTTGATTATTTTGATGGGGCCTTCGGCGATGTTCTCGGTTTCTAGCTTGAACGGGATTTCTGAGACAAAATTACCCGCCCCGTAGATGGCCTGGAGCTGAAATGCCGCATTGGCGGGCAAGATCATGCGGATCGAACCCTTATTTGTATTAAAGATGTAGGAACCGCCGCTGCGTATACTCCCGTTGTAGATCACAGATCCGCTGATGGTGCCGACCTCGACCTGGCGGTGCTGCAGCGACTGCATAGATATTGTCCCGCTGTGGGTCTTCGCACGAAAGGGATCGCCGATCTCGGCCGGGCTCACGTCAAATGCAATAATATTGCCGGTAGTGCTCTCCAGCGACATCGTACCCGCCGAGGACTCAACCTGCACGTCGCCCTGTAAATTAGTCGCCGTAACGCCGTTTGTTACATTTCGTATTGCGATTTTGCCTCCTACCGTGTTGACCTTTGCCCGCGAGACGGAGTCGATCGTGATCGTGGCTTCCGACCCTTTGATGTCAATCTTTGAACCCATCGGGACGTCCAGCTCGATAGATTCGGCCACTAGGCAATCACCACGCACCTTCACATCCCGGTTTTCGATCATCAACCAGTTCGCGAGACCCGTCTGTGGATTTTTGTCACGGACGTTAAAAGCAAACTTAGACGCGCCAGCTACATAGACACGGAGCTCTTTTCGATTCCAGCCGTTAACTTTCAAACTGCCCCGCGAGACGCATAACGAGATGCTCACACCCGGGTCGACGGCGATCGATTTCTCAATCGACACTCCGTTGCCGTCAAAAGCAACGGGTTCAGGCGCCGACGGCGGAGCGACCATCGGCGGTTCAGATCGCATGCGAGCCTGACCGTACATGCGCGGGGCGGCGGCGGCGGCGGCGGCGGCGGTCAGAAACATAACCACAATAGCGGCCGGTAATCTGAGGGTGGCGAGCGTTTTCATCAGGTAACGCCTATTTGAGGCTGACAAGCAGCTCCTCTTTCTGCGAAACCGAATTGAGCAGATCGATCTTATTCTGATACGACGCGTAGAGCACCTGCTTAGCAGACTCATTCTTTGGGTTGCGGCGGACTTCTTTCTTCATCTTGCCGATGGAATCTTCGACCACCGCCATCTCGCGCTCGTACGCAATGCGTTCGGAGGCGCGCATAACGCCGCTATCCTTCTGCTCATCGACTGATTTGGACAGCGTCGAGATCGTCTTTACAAAGCTTTCCTCGCCCGGCAAATAGCCGGCGTTGCCGAAAGCGACTCTGGAAGGCCTGGCCGCCGTCTCTGGACGATACGATGCACGTTCAACGGTATACTTAGGCCCCCCGTTCGCCTTTACCGCTGTCGAACGAGGGCTCTCCGCGGCGGAACTGGTATCAGCGGTTCGAGCCGATTCCACCGGTAGAGACGGTATCGGATTTTGAAGGCGCGACGCGGTATTCATTTGCACAGAAGGAGAATCGCTGCGGCCGGGCCAAAAAGCAAAAGAAATACCGGCAACGATGATCAACCCCGCCGCGACAGCGTACGAGGGGCTGGCGAGCGTCGCCGTTAGGACTGTGTAAGCCCTTCGCCAAAGTGGCAGATTCTCAACATCCGTCTGGATCGAGTCGTTGATTTTACTCCAAAGCCGGTGCGTGGGCACCAGCGAGTCAAACTCCCTGGCCAGAGCCGGAAATACTATTGCGGATTCATCCTCGGCCACCGCAAGCATCGCCGCACACTCGCCGCACTTTGCGATGTGGCCCGAGACACGTGAAATCGAGTCGTGAGGCAACTCGCCATCCAAAAAGGCCTGAATTGTGCCGATGTCTAAACAAGGATCGTTCATAACGTGTCCTTCCCGCTTTTGCCGTAAAATCGGGAAAACTCTGCTCTCGCCCGGGCGACAAATGTGCCGATGCTTGACTCGTTCAGATCAAGGCTGCCGGCAATCTCCTTGTACGACAGCCCTTGCTGCTTCAGGATGAGGCAGCTCCTGAGCGGCTCGCGAATCTTGCCGAGCGCCCTGTAGATCTCGTTAACGCCTGCGTACTCTTCGTAGTCAATTTCGACGGATGCAACCGACTTATCAGCCCATTCTTTGACGTAATTATCATCGCGGGTGTTCGCCCGAAACTGGCCCCGGACGGTGTTCTTGGCCAGGTTGATCGCGACCCGGATCAGCCAAGGCCGCAGCATTTCGTTGTCCCGAATCGAATCCTGATGCTTATACAGTCTGAGAAAAGTCTCCTGCGTGACGTCCTCAGCCAGCGCGGCATCCTGTACCACCGACCGGGCGGCTCTAAAGACAGTTCGGTGGTGGAGCGTAAACGCCTCTTCAAATCCGATTTGATCTGTCGCTGCCGCCGCCGCTGTTTGTTCGGACATTATGTCCACAAGAATGTCGGTACTCTCTATCATCTTGAGCACAGGTGGAAATGCTGCATCCGTAAGCAGAAACACCGTGGGTGAACAAATTATGACAGAATTAGAGCTCAAAACTTGATAATTTTCAAGGTTGGCGGCAGTTCCGACTCGAGGCCCTCGGGACCATTAGCAGTAACCAGGAAATGATGACTATCGTCGATATAGTCGGCTGTGTCAGCCGGGCCGGCCACGCTGTGGATGGTAGCTTCCGCTACAGCGAGTCGCCGCAATTGGGCGTGGAGGTGGTCGCGGCCGGTGGCGAGGTCGCTGGCCTCACCGTGGATGACCAGTCGAAATTCAGCCTTTTCGAGCTCAAATTTGATCAAGAGGGCCGCCGCGAGGCTCGCACCAGACTCGAAACGCGGAGAATCGTCCGCCGCCTTGCCGCTCTGCTCAGCCGCCATGATGTCGCGTATGGACGCGCGGGGCATCTCAGTGGCGGGCATTCTCGTGTCCAAGCTGACGGTTACACGTTTTTCGTCTTCGGCGGCGAATTCCCGCACTATGAGGAGCTGGGAGCGGGCCGTCGCCTTCCAATCGATACGGCGAGGGTCGTCTTGGGTGCGGTACTCGCGCAAGGCGAGCAGATCCTGGCCTAGTCCGCGTTTTGCTGACGTCCGCGGACCCGAACCGACGGGCAGGCTGTCTAGTGCGAGGCCTATCTCGGCCGGTTTCGGGAAAACGATCAACTCCGCTTCGCGCGCGGGCAATCGACGGCGATGCCGGAAAAACCCGAACGGAAACTTAGTCGAAAGTTCAAAATCCTGAATCAATAGCCTGCCGCGTCTCGGGAACACGTGCTCTACGCGTGACTCGGCGCTCTCCCTGGCGGGTATATGGACAAAGTGATGCAGCGTACGGCGGACGACGGGTGCACGGCCTAGCCGCGACGCGATCCATCGCGGCAGCAGGGCGTCAAGATCCGGTGCAGCGACCGACCGCTCCCGCTCACGTCCGCGGACCTCGACGACGATGGAGAAGGCCGACAACCAGCGTTTCCGGTTCCGGAGCGTGACCAGAATCAGCGTTGGCTCGCCAGTCACGATGCTCTCGGGGAACCGCATCGTGACGTCGAGCTTTTTCAGCGAGAGGCTGCCGGCAAAGAACGCGACTACCATGGCACCGATCATGAAGGACAGCACAAGGAAAAGCAGATTATTACCGGTATTCCAGGCCGAAAAACCAACAATTACGAGCAGTCCGATCATGATTGCTCCCCCGGGGGTAAGCTCGAAAGGCAGGTTCATTTGCGAAGCCTCGCGGCCCGCATTGCGGGCGAGCGGCGGCACGACAAATATGAGGATCAACAGGACGAAGACTAGAGAAATACCCGCAGAGATCCCGGCCAGCCTAATATTTCCAGTTTGATGTGCGTAGAGCGTTAGACCGGCAAGGCCGAGCCCGCCGACGATTACGGTGACGCCGAGAGCCGCATTTCTTAAGTCGCGGAGGCTAAATAATTGACTGACTGCGGCAAGACGCATTGGGGCGGAAACACGATCGGTAGGGATTGTGCGGAAATCGCGAAAAGCACACTCCCTACAAGTCGTGTTTCCGCAAGAACCTAAACTGGCACGCTGATAGTCTGAAGAATTTCGGTGAGAATGTGTTCGGCCTCCCGGGTACGTGTGCGGACCGTGTTCGTCCGTGAAATGACGATGACCCGGTGGGCAAAGCACGGCAGCACAAGGCGTTTAATATCGTCGGCGATGCAATAGTTACGGCCTTCGATAAGAGCCAAGGCTTGGGCCGCTCGGAAGAGGGCGAGCGTCCCGCGCGGGCTGATTCCTAGCTCGAGGGCGTCCGCCTTGCGGGTCGCATCTACTATGGCCAGCAAATAATCGAGGAGGGCGTCATCGAATCTTACCGTCGCAACAAGTCCCTGCAGCTCGAGAACGTCAGAGCGAGACATCACCGGCGCGAGGCTGAGCAGCGGGTCGGTGCCCACTCGGTCGCGAAGGAGCTGGCGCTCATCATCGAGCCCCGGATATCCCATATGGAGCCTCAGCATAAAGCGGTCAAGCTGCGACTCGGGCAGTGGATAGGTGCCGTGATGCTCGGACGGATTCTGGGTTGCCACGACGATAAACGGGGCCGGCAGCGAACGCGTGCGACCCTCAATGGTGACCTGCTCCTCAGCCATCGCTTCGAGCAGGGCCGATTGAGTCTTTGGGGTCGCCCGGTTGATCTCGTCCGCCAGGACGATATTTGAGAAGATCGGCCCCGGTTTCCATTCGAAATCGCCGCTTTGCTGGTTGAAAATCGACAGGCCGACTACATCGGAGGGCAGCAAATCGGAGGTAAATTGGATGCGGTGAAAAGTGAAATCGAGGCCGCGGGCGAGAGCGTTTGCCAATGTGGTCTTGCCGATACCTGGAACGTCCTCTATCAGTAGATGTCCCTTGGCGAGCAGCCCAATCAGGGCCAATTTGACAGTCTCCGACTTGCCCCGGATAACCTTTTCGATAGCTTTCTGAAGCGCGGCAACCTTGGCGGCAGGGTCAATGGTTAGAGACCCTTTCGTTTCGGAGGAAATGCTTTCGGTTACGATCCAATCTCTCATATTCGTGGCCAAGGGCGGCGCCTAGCTTTAGTCATTCTACTCGATTAGAAACCACGGCGACATCGAAAAGTTGCACTCGTTTGCCGGACGCAATACCGGCCCCAAAGCTGACGTACGGGATGGATGATTGAATTACGAGCTGAAAGCGACTAAACTTTTTGAAACTTACCGGCTCATCGCATCGTGAAGAAAGGCGGGAAGTCGGGCGACAATCTTATGAGAAATATACTTGGGCGTTTGAAGGATCAGCGAGGATTTAACCTCATCGAGCTGATGATTGTGATCGCGATCATCGGGCTCCTAATCGGGGTGGGCAGCATCGCCTGGCAGGCCGTTATCCGTGCGGGCAACGAGACGACTGCAGCACAGCAGGTCGATAATATCAGGAAATACCAGGCGCAGTATGCGTCGAAAAACAAAGGAAACTTTGCGACATTTGACGAGCTGATCGCTAAAAACGGGCTTGATGAAAAGTTTGCAGGCGAAAGTCCGCTGATAAACGGCTATATCTTCAAACTGACGGTGGTGCCAAATTCTGCCAGCGCTCCTTCATCGTACTCGATAACGGCCGATCCGCAGGTGGGCGACGGACTTTCATCCACCGGAACGCGACACTACTACACCGACTCAAATCTAAGCACTATCAAGGGTATAGACGAGAATCGCCCGGCAAAGGCCGATGATCCTTCGATCTAGTAAAGGTTATATAAGCCGTCTTAGCTCAGTGGTAGAGCACTCGCTTCACACGCGATAGGTCACAAGTTCAAGTCTTGTAGACGGCACCATTTTTGGTTAGTTTTATTGAGATTTAACGGAGATGGAGGGGATGTACTTTGGGGATGGCTGGGTTTAGATCGGGCTGGTTTGAGAGTTCTAAGGGGCAATTAGGGCAAAGGCCGGTCTAGCTGCAGGGCGATTTGGTAGATGTCGGATTCGGTTTGATTGATGTACCGGGCGATGGTGCGGCTGGTTGTGTGGCAGTAGTAATCGGATCGTAGACGTACCCGCAGCGGAATCCCGCTTAATTTGGAACGCAAATAAGAACCGATCGTGAAATCTCGATTTCACGACCGGTTCTTATTTATTCGGGTTTGAAATTGACCCCAATCTCGGCAATCAATAGTGAGGAGGGCTTTTTCGGCTTGTCCTCTTTCGGCTTATCGCCGGGCTTGATCACGGGCGGGGGTGGTTTCGGGGGTGGCTTCTTGTCGCCCTTCTGCGCAGACGCGGTTAAACCGAGTCCGAGGACGGCCGTCAGAATAAATAATGATTCTCGTATAAGCTTCATAACAACTTCCTCCCATTGTCAGTCGCTTTTGGGGAAGAAGGAAAGTGCGTTCTGCCGCAATCTTAAGGCAAGTCGAATGCCAGAGACGCTATTAAGACGCCGTCCAGCATACTATGGTTGTTAATTGATACCGCAAACAGGTGCCGCATTTACAGTTCTTTACGTTTTCCGTTGTACCCATACGAAAAGGTGACCGACGATCTGATTTATAGCCATCTGTGCGGAGCAACCCAATGGGTGAGATAATTGTCCGCTATGGGTATAGACTCGGGCGGCAGCGATCGGACGAGGGCGATGTTAGTACTCGTTGCGACCCTGGCGACCATTGCCTACAACCGATTGGCGGCGTCGGGATATATCAGCGGCGCCTCGCCGCAGCTCGTATCGGGCGGGTATCCGACCATAGTTACGCCGGCCGCGTATGCTTTCTCTATATGGGGCCTGATCTACTTAGGCCTCGTTGCCTTCTCGATCTACCAGCTCTTACCGGCAAATGCCGCGAAGTTTCGAGGCGTCAGAACGATCTATATCCTTAGCTGCCTGCTAAATTGCGCCTGGATCTATGCGTTCAGTTGGGAGCAGATCGGCCTGTGTTTGGCGATCATCATTGGGTTGGCGGCTTTGCTACTGTTAATCAATTTTAGACTGAGAGGAATATTGCCGACACGCGACACTTGGTGGGCACAAGCCCCGATGGGAGTCTACTTTGGCTGGGTGACGGCGGCATCTTTGGTCAATTTGATGCTGTATCTCAGGTCCGCAGACTCGCCAATGGCAAATTCGGCATCGGTCGGGGCATCGATTCTGATCTTTTCCGCGATCTGTGCCGTGGTGGTGCGGCTCACGCTTCAGAACTTTTTCTACCCACTAGCTGTGGCGTGGGCAGCGACGGCGATCGCGGTACAGCAAAGCGGCAGTACGCCGATAGTGGTTGCGGCGGCAGTCGCCGTTATTATCTGCCTTGTCACGACCGGCACCTTTGTCATCCATTTGCGCGACTCATCGACGCCATGAATAACGGAAATATATGTGTATCGGTGTGCGCTACGACGCCCGGCGAAATGGCCAGCAAGATCGCGTCGGCGGAGGAATACGCAGACATCATCGAACTCCGGCTCGATTGTCTGTCGCCGGAATTGCTGCGTGATCTACTAACAAGCCTGCCCGACTCGCGACGGCGCTATCTTTATACCCTCAGGACCAAAAGCCAGGGCGGCAAGCGCGAAATTTCTGAAAGCGATAGAACTGAATTGGCCAATTCTTTATCGGCCCATGCGGCCGAGGGTTACTTAGTCGACACCGAATTTGAGCCAGCGAACTCACAAACAGTGGATGATGACTCCCGGCGGGTCATCTCGTGGCACGAACTCGCGGGGAATCCAGGGGCCCGCACGCAGGGTCGGGAGATGCTGCGTCGATTTCCGAATTCGACGATCAAAGTCGCGGCCGCGGTCGACGATATTACCGACTCTTTAGAAGTTTGGAAACTGCTCAATGACGCGAAGAAATCCGGAGCCAAAGTCGTTCCAATTGCAATGGGCGACGCAGGGAAATGGACTCGCATTCTCGGTCTTGCGCATGGGGCTGCGATGACGTTTGCCTCACTCGACGATGGCGTTGAAACTGCCGCGGGCCAGATATCCGCACGGGAGCTGACCGAGGTATATCGAGCTAAGGAACTGAGTCTCGAGACAAAAGTGTATGGCGTGATCGGCAGTCCGCTAACAAACTCCAAGTCGGTTTACATCCACAACGCCGCGTTTGCAGCCTCGGGGACCGATGCGGTCTTTATTCCGCTCGAGGTCGGAGACCTGGCGGCATTTATGGAGCGGATGGTGTTGGAAAAAACACGCGAGGTCGACCTCAACTTTGCGGGCTTTGCCGTGACGATGCCGCACAAGCAGGCGATAATTCAGTACCTCGATCATATCGACTCGGTCGCCGCCCGCGTCGGGGCGGTAAATACCGTGAAAATCGAAAACGGGCGCTTGAGTGGTTACAATACGGATGTTGATGGGTTTATTGTCCCGCTTACGGAGAAGCTGGGCTCGATTATGGGGATGCGCGCGGCAGTCTTCGGAGCGGGCGGAGCGGCTAGGGCCTGCATCTATGCACTCCTTAAAGAAGGGTGCGAGGTTTTCATCTACAGCCGCGACCCTGACAAAGCTGCGACGGTGGGCAAGGAATTCGGTATCGACTCCTCGCCGGTTTCAGCTTTCAGTTCGGCCAACTCGACTATGGCGCCGGCGCGGCCGTTCGATATTCTGGTCAATGCGACTCCACTGGGAATGAAGGGTCCTTATGAGAATGAACCGGTGCTCACAGCCGACGCCATGGCAGGCGCAAGGCTCGTCTACGACCTTGTCACTTCGTTCGGAGAGACGCCGACTATTCGCGAGGCGAGGCTCGCCGGTGTTCCGTGGATAGCCGGAGCCGAGATGCTGATCGCTCAAGGGGCACGCCAATTTTCAATCTGGACGGGGACAGCCGCCCCGATTCGGGTAATGCGGCAGGCCCTTAACTCACAACTCAAATGAAAATTGAAGCGCTGAATTGCCCAAATTGCGGAGCCGGCGTCCAGAGTGATCGGACCCAGTGCCAGTTCTGCAAAACGAGGCTCAAGACGATCGGGTGTCCCACGTGCTTTGGGTTGATGTTTTCGGGTACAAAGTTTTGCGGCCATTGCGGAGCGATCGCCGGGCCGGTCACGACAAAGGAAACGGTCTGCGGCAACTGTCCGCGTTGCAGGCGGCGGATGGAGAGAACCCTGCTCGGCGGGACCTCCTTCGTCGCTTGTGTGTCGTGTGACGGGTTGTGGATCGATGCGGCTACATTTGAAAATATCTGTGCCGACCGCGAAAGGCAGTCGGCTGTCCTCGGCTTTCTTGCTGAGCGCACCGAGCCGAGTGGCTCAACAAAAGTTTCGTACGTGCCATGTCCCACCTGCGGACAATTGATGAATCGAAGTAATTTTGCGCGTGCATCGGGCGTGATCGTCGATATCTGTAAGCAGCACGGTGTGTGGTTCGATGCCGACGAGCTCCCGACCATCATCGAATTTATCCGCAAGGGCGGGATGGAACTTGCTCGACAGCGTGAGAAAAATGAGCTGAATGATGAGCGCGAGCAGCTACGCAGTGAAAAGCGGCGGTTGGCCACGCAGGCCGGCGAATTCGCTGGCGAGAATAGATGGAGCGATGAGGTCGGATCAGATATTCGGGGTTTCGTCCGCACGTTGTTTGGCTAGATGGATAATCGTTACAGCCGACAAATTTTGTTTCCGCCCATTGGCCGCGAGGGGCAAGAGAAGCTCGCGGAAGCGCGCGTGCTGATCGTCGGTTGCGGAGCGCTCGGAGCGTCGCACGCCGAGATGCTATCGCGGGCCGGTGTTCACAAACTGAGAATTGTCGACCGAGATTTCGTTGAGTTTACGAACCTTCAACGGCAGACGCTGTACCGCGAGGCCGACGCGGAGAACCGTCTGCCCAAGGCGATTGCCGCCCGGACGCGGCTCGCGGAGGTCAACCGGCTGGTAGAGGTCGAGGCCATCGTTGCCGATGTTAATAATTCGAATGTCGAATCGCTCATTGCCGGGTGTGACCTGGTACTAGACGGAACGGATAATTTTCAGGTCCGGTATCTCATAAACGATGCCTGCGTAAAGCACGCGAAGCCTTGGATCTACGGCGCCGCTGTGTCGAGCTACGGGACGACGATGACCGTAATTCCTGACCGCACGCCTTGTCTTCGATGCGTATTCGACGAAATGCCGGATGCCGGTTCCGCCCCGACCTGCGACACCGCTGGCGTCGTCATGCCGATCATCGCCACGATCTCGGCAATACAGGTGACCGAGGCGATTAAGCTCATAATCGGCGACACCGATTCACTACATAGATCGCTCATCCAGGCCGATGTTTGGACGAACGAACGGCATACTATCCGTCTCGGCGAGCGCACTCCAGACTGTAAAACTTGTGTGCAGCATCGATACGAATTCCTCGACGCGGGCAACACAGAATTCACCGCTGTCCTGTGCGGGCGCGATGCAGTCCAGGTCTCACCGCCCCATCCGACGCGGCTCGACCTTCCGTCGCTTGCATTGCGTCTCTCCGCGACCGGCGATGTGAAGCAGAACGAATACCTGCTGCGGTTTAAGTCCGGCGAAAACGAGGTCACCGTGTTTCAAGACGCACGCGCAATTGTGAAAGGCACGGATGACATCGCGGTCGCTCGATCGATCTATGCACGGTTTATCGGTGTTTGACCGATCAGTTATTTTGCGGAACGAAGGCGATTTCCTCGGCTCGTTTTCGCCGATAATATTTCAGAAGCAGATTGGGCGAGAAGCGAGAGAGGGCGGTTATGACTGCCAGCTTTAAGGATTTGCGATGGCGATTCGCCACGCGAAAGGCCACCGTCGCCTCGCTGTAGGCTCCATTCAAAAGGAATAACTTGCCTTGTTCGACCGCGAGATCTGCTTCGAGGCCAGTCATGCGGCGATCTACGATCTCTTTCTCAATTTCGCTGAGCGGGATGGAGAGCTCGACCCGTCTGTAGGCGTCGAGATCACGCTCGGCACGACTTACAGAATCGCCGGAAAGGCTGTCGAGGCGGACTCGGTATTTCAACAGAGCCTTTTTTTGGTAACCAATCCTCGCACCGTTTTTTGCCATCCGCAGCCACAGGTGAAAGTCGTGGGAGCGGACGCGTTCGGTCTCAAACAGTCCCGCATCGATGATCACCTGGCGACGAGCGAGCGTTCCCGAGGTGATGACGTTACATTTCAGGTCGAGCAGGCTTTCAAAGGTTACCGCACCATCGGATGCGGCCGTCTCCATGTACGTCCGGCGGTACGCTGAGCTCATTCCGAATAGCTGAGCGTCGCAGTAGACCATGTCGAAATTGTTGCGTTGGAGAAAAACATACTGTGACGCCAGGAACTCCGGAAACCATGTGTCGTCCGAATCGAGAAAAGCGATAAATTCACCCCGGGCGTGCTCGATCGCCAGATTTCGGGCTGGCCCGGCACCTGCGTTCTCCTGCATTATATAGACTAGCTCCTCTTGGCGGTTGAGGATCGTGCTTTCGAACATCTGGGTGTCCGGCGAGCCGTCGTTAACTACGATTATCTCGTACTCACGATATTTTTGGCCGATGACGGAATCGAGGGCTTCGCAGATAAACTCCGAGGAATTGTAAACGGGAATGACGACAGAGATTCTTGGGGCCGTTGCGAAAACATTTCGCCCAACCCGTTTGCTGATGTAGTTCTGCTTGCTGTTTTTACCCATTGTTACCGTATCGGCTCCCAGCGAGTAAATGTTTCTCCGCGCAGAAATTTGTAGAATCCGACCGCTGACGCGAGATTTGCGAGCACGAAATAAAGCGGCATCGCCAGTAGACTCACCCGGCGCCCGGCACGCTCGAGCAACCAGCCGGCCAGAGCCATTCCGTAAAACAGGACTTGTAATGCGAGCGTTGCGGTAAAGAAGGCCGACCCCTCGCCAATCAAGATGTTGCACACGAGCAGCACAGACAGGATGAGCGGCACTGCGTATCGCATCACCTTGTGTGAGATAAGCTCGATCGCGAAAAACCCGCTCTTGAAAGGGTTTAGCATGTCCCGGTTGCGCCAGAGGTCGGTGAAAGTCTGGGCAATGACCCGGACACGCATATTTAGCTCATCGTCGGCGTGGTGGTTAGTGGTCTCGGTGCATACTGCCGCGGGTTCAAAGACGCTCCGAAGCCCTTGGCGGTAGATACTGGTGCAAATCAGGAAATCCGAGCACGCCTCGGGATATAGCGGCTCGTAGGCGGACTTTCGGACCGCGTAAAGACAGCCGGATGCGCCGATGAGCGAACACGCGCGGCTCTCGGCAATTTTAAGGAATGTCTCGTAGCTCCAATAGCCGCGAGCCCCGCGGGCGACATGGGTCTCGTCATTACTCACGTACTCGAGCCTGCCCGCGACACAGCCGACGGTCGGGTCGGCAAAATTGGGCAGCAACGCTGCGAAAACGTCGGCCGGGTAATACGTGGTGGCGTCCGAGAAAAGGACTATTTCACCCGCAGCCCTCTCGACGGCGGCGTTCTGGGTCGCAGTCTTACCGACGCGGCCCTCTTGCCGAAACAGTTTCACACCCCGCGGCTCAAAGCTTCGAGCGATCTCGTCAGTGCGATCGGACGAGCCGTCTGACGCGACAAGGATCTCCAGTTTCGCGGCGGGGTAATCGATCTGCAGCGTGTTTTCAAGCTTGCCGCCAATCGCGGCCTCTTCGTTATAAGCGGTGATGAGCACGGTGACATAAGGCTCGATCGGCGCGCGATTTACATAGCGTGGTGAGAGACGGCTGAGCAAATACACGACGAGCGGGTACCCGACGTAGACGTACGCCAACAGAAAGGTGCATACCCAGAATGTGATTTGCAGAGCGTCGGTCATCAAGTAGCCTCAGCCGTCCGCCATATCGGTGCCGGTACAATTTCTTCGCTGACGTTTCGTTCCACCGCGTATATCCGGCGAAACGCGACCGCGTATGCGATCAAATAGTAAATAAACCAGCCATACGCCACCGATGCGAAAAAGCTGGAAGCCATGTATCCGATGATGCTAGCCTGGAGACCGATCGAGACGTAGTAAAACCAATCGAGTTCGTCGGCATTAAATAACGTCCGCTCAATGGCGCTCAGCTTGCGGAAGGGGCTGATCATGAAAATCAAATACGCGATAAGCCCGAGAAATCCGAGTTCGGTCGAGACCTGGGTGAAGGCGTTGTGCGTCTGCAGGTTATGAAAACCGATGATGGGTGAATTGCCGATGCCTATACCCCAAGGGTTTCGAAACGTGACCAGGACGGAGCGTTCGAGCAAGGCGCGGCGCTGGTCGCTCGATCCCACGCCATCCAGTCCGGGGATAAAGATGGACAACATTCTCAAGCCGTAGTTGCCAGGCGCGGCGACCATTATCAGGCCCCCGATCACGATCGAGGCGATGGTCACATTGAGGCGATATTTTCGGCCTACCTTCCAAGCCATCACAAGCAGACATGCAAGCAAACCCAGAAAACCGCCCCGGGAGAAGGTCACCATGTTAGCCGCTACAAATAATGCGGCCATCGCAAAATACAAACCTCGCTTAACTTTGCCAGTTGCGGCCAGGCCCAGACCGATGGCGATCGGTGTCATCAGCACAAGGTGAATCGCCATCTCGTTCGGATTGCCAAACATCCCGCCAACGTCGACTGCGACGCGGTAATCTTCGACATTGAACTGGCCCTTGCGATAGAGGTCGAGTGCTGAAATGCTGAGGTAAAGGCCGATGCCTAGCGACAGCCACAGCATGCCCATCAGTCGTGCACGCGTTCGAATGACGTTAACCATCACGACAAAGATCGCGACGGCTTTTATAAACGGATCGTTAAACGTCGCCCATGCGGTACCCGGATCTTTTGCGATCGGCACGGTCAGGAGCGCCAGGAAAGCCATTGCGAGGATCGCCTTGACCTCGGTGGACATTATCGTTAGGTTTCCCTCGGTACCGAGTTGGGTCGGAATATAGACGGCCAGCGTCGCAATCGCTATGTAAAACGCGCTGAACGACAAAAAGCCCAGGCCCGGAACGGTCTCATATGGCCGGAAAAGGACCATTATCGAGAACAGGTAGAGCAATACGTAGGAGAGCGCGTGACCGTGACGTACGAACCACCGGTCCTTAGTCAGCAGCGTTCGATCGTTCTCCGCTTTTCTTGCTTTTTTATCGAGTTTGAATGTAGACGATGTGGACTGAGGCTCGATTTGAGCAGGCGCACGGGATGTTCTACTGGTAGGCGAGTCGCTTTCCAGAGTCTGCGGAACGGAGATTTGAGGAGCGACTTCCGATCCCGATTGGGTCAATAACTGGGAAGTCGGTCGCGCTCGCAGCGAAGGCGTGTCCGCCGAGGTCCCGGATTCTCCTGCGGAACGCCCGGCGAGCGGTCTGTAGTCTTTGTCCGTCTTGCTCCTGCTTGGCATACATAGAGGATGTCGAACTCCCTAGGCCTGGACACTTTCTTTTTCGATCGTGATCATCGAGCGGACCTTTTGCTTCAAAGCCTTTTCAAAATGTCGAGCCTCATTGACGCCGGTAAAGGTCAACTGTTGTAGGTTTGCCTCAATCCGCTTGCGGTAATCGGACACGAGCGAATCTGAAACACCAAGCATGTCGGCGACCTCGAGCTGCGTGCCGCTGTCGGAGATCAGGTAGCAATGCCATAGGACGTTGATCATCCTATCGTACTGCTTAGCCTTGCCGCGAACGCTCTTGTTCAGCGTGTGTAAAAAGTTATCGACAAAACCGATGGCTGCCATCTCGGCTTCGTTTCGCAATAGATCTTCCTCAGGAGTTTCCCGCGTGTCTTTGAATTCAAAAGGCATGCGATCCTCGTCATCGCCGTCGCCCCCGCTCCCCACGGGCACCAGATGAATGTCCATTATGGGAAGCCTGGACATTACAAATGAGCGAAGAGAACGGACGTCTACCGGAGAATCGATCGCCCTGAAAACCGTGATGATTAGTTTCTCGAGCTCCGGATTGCTAATTACGATTTGCGCGTCGCCGGTGCAGCCGACCATTCTGGTGTCGCGGTGGTGAAATGATACGACTTTTACTCGTTCGTCCATTTCCTGAACGTCGCGGCGCATTTTCTCGTTTTTCCAATCGGAAAGACCGTAAAGCCGATCAGCGAGGCGACGATGGGCCTCGGGATTGCCGATATTGTCAAATCGTTTGAAAGTTTCGCTAGTTTGGATAAGGGTCGAGATGCGTCGCGCGAGCCGATAGCTCTCTGGGTAGCGTTTGCGGAGCTCCGCGGTAAGCATATTGGTGAGCTCGATCTGGCTTATCTCGGCCTCGATCTCGGTATCGCTCATCCCGGTGTCGATGTAATGCTGAAAGCGATCCTTGCTCAGGAGCGCCACAAACAGCTCCTGCGTCAGGTCGGTGTAGGCGTTGTGCTTTCCTTCCTCTACGAGAAATCCTGCCCGTTTCGAGGCTCTCACCAATGGGTGCGAGGACACGATGCGATGTAGTTCGGTCCAGATCTGATTGACGTCAGACGCTTTAAGGCTTTCGTTCCATTTACCAACTTTTATCTGCCGGTAAGAACCCGGGCGGGTGGGTTTTTCTTTGGTTTTTAGATCGTTCATAATCAGCCTTTCAGTGGGAAGTCTCTTAGGTTCTACCCTCCGTCGTCGAGACGGCGGTCTCGGACGGCTCTGGCCCACGGACGGCCCGTCTGGGCGCCAATGCCATTCTCGAAGGGGGACGATGAGTTATTTATCTAACTTGCGGGTAAGAGCGGCCTCAAGCACTGTCAGCCGTTCTCTTGTCTTAGGTGGGCGGTAAGATGAAATGCCTCTCACTTCCTACAATTAAGATAGTAACAATTATTTGCACTCAGTACAACAGTTTTTTGTAATGTTCAAAAATAGTAAACAACACTAGCTAAATGTTGCAGTAGAAGCGTTTGTACTTAGAACCGAGCGAGAATTTGGTCTTGAATGCCAGCGGTTTGTAAATTAGTCCGCGTAGTTTTGGAAGGTGCGGTGCATTACAGATTTACTTTTGCTGTAGCAAAAATAATGATTAGCGGTAGTCGACACGACGATTGGTTGCCGCCGCGCCACAAACGAGTCCAACTATGTTCTCTTCAAAAAATATGCCCGGATTTCGCAAGAGCGAGGCGTGCCCGCCATCTATTGAGCTGCTCGCATTTGAGAAAGGCGAGATTGAACGCCTGCGTGGCCGGGCAATCGGCAAACATCTGACCGACTGCGAGTTTTGTGAGGCGGAGATCGAATTCTACTCTCACTATCCCCAGGAGGAAGTGATGGCGGGTGAGGCTAGCGAAATACCGGCGCCCTTATTCGAGCTGGCCGAGGCGCTCCTCAAGAATCGACACAACGACCTGCTTTCGCTCAATGCTTTGCTTAGGGAGAATGAAGAGCTAGTCAGCGAGGGTGCGAGCTAGTTTATGCCACAGCAGGCTCTACGCCTTGCAGATCTCGTCGATTGCATCACTGTACTTTTCGTCAATGACGCTCCGCTTGATTTTAAGCGTTGGCGTCATTTCGCCTTTGTCGATGGAGAATTCGCGAGGCAGAAGGTAGACCCGCTTGACGCGCTCGTAATCGCTTAGTTCACGTGTCAGATCGACGGCATCGCGCTGCATTCGCTTGACGAAGTGCGGATTCATGCACAGTGTTTCCCGTGTGCCTTCGATCTCGACACCCGCATCCTTCATCGTTTCTTTAAGTAGTTCCCAATCGGGAACGATCAGTGCACCAACCTGTTTGCGGCCTGAACCTACCACGACCGCTTGCGATACTAACGGGCTCTGTTTTAGGAGGCTTTCGACCTGGAGCGGTGCAATGTATTTGCCGTTTGACAGCTTAAAAAGATCCTTTAATCGATCCGTGATGTAAAAATGGCCATCGGCATTCTCGTAACCGACATCGCCGGTATGATAGAAACCCTCAGCATCGATGACGCCCGCGGTCGCCTGCGGGTCGTTGTAGTATCCGAGCATGACGTTTTTGCCGCGGATGAGCACCTCACCGTCAGACTCTGCGATTCTCATCTCGATGCCGTCAAAGGGCCGACCAATGGAGCCGACCCTGTTGTCATCGGGTCGGTTTGCACACGCCACGCACGCCTCGGTCATGCCGTATCCCTGCAGTACCGGAATACCCGCCGTCCAAAATGCATTGCTTAGCTTTTTTGACAGCGGTGCACCGCCTGAGACGAAAAATCGCAGTTCGCCGCCGATCCCAGCGCGCCATTTTGAAAAAACGAGGCGATTCGCGATCGCGTGTCGGGCGGCGAGGCCGGTCGAGATGGGCTCGTCAGCGTCCTTAGCGTCCCAGTACTCCTGCCCGACCGCGAGCGACCAGTTGAAAAGGCGCGTCTTCCATCCGCCCGCCGCGCGCCCCTTTTTAACGATTTTGTGATAGAGCTGTTCGAACAGGCGCGGCACGGCGGTCATGATCGTCGGCTTGACCTCTTGCAGGTACGCGGCTATCTGATCGAATGATGGGCAATAGTGGATCGAAACGCCATTTGCGCAAAGCACATAAAAGACGGTCCGCTCGAAGATATGCGAGAGTGGCAACACGGCAAGGCTGCGGTCCGTGGCACGAATAGGCAAGCCTTTTGAAACCGCGATAATGTTTGAGACAAAATTTTGATGGGAGAGCATTACGCCCTTTGGTTCACCGGTCGTGCCTGATGTGTAGATGATGGTCGCGAGGTCGTTAGTATTGATTTCAGCCAGGGACCGTTCGACGACATCGGCGTCAATTCGGGCAAAGGATTCGCCTTCCGCCTCGACATCCGAAAGATTGATCGAGCGGCAGCCCGAGTCGGCTGGTATTTCGTCGTCGAAAAAGATGATCTTTTCGAGCTCCTCGACGCTGTGAATCGCGTTCTCCGCGTGCTTCCATAGCTTTTTACCCGAAATGAAGAGCATGCTGGCGGCGGAATTCTCCAGAATGAAGCGAATTTGTTCTACAGCCTGAGTCGTGTAAATCGGTACAATCACGGCCCTTAGACTGAGTATTGCCAGATCGACGAGCGACCACTCCGGACGATTTTCTGAGATGATGGCGATACGGTCGCCGGCCTTTACTCCAAGCGCGGCGAGCCCCATTGCGATCCGTTTTACGCGCTCGATCGCATCATGGCCGCCTATATACAGCCACTTCGAGTCGGCCTTGTACGCAAGGGCATCAGGTTTGTTGTGTCGCCGGAACGCTTCAAAACAGAAGTGGGGAATTGAATGTGGGATTCGGTCGAATCCTATGAGGTTGGCGGCATCCATCAGGCATCTATCGTCGGCACCATTTTGGCAGATGCGGAATTTCAAGTCCAATAGTTGCGGTCGAGCGAGCGATAGTTGATCGCCTCACTGATGTGGCCGGATAGGATGTTTTCACTTGATTCTAGATCGGCGATCGTGCGTGAGACTTTGAGTATTCGGTCGTGAGCCCGAGCGGAGAGGCCTTGCTTGGCCATCGCCTTTTCGAGCAAACCCTCGCATTCGTTGTCGAGAGCGCAGAATGTTCGAATTTCTTTTGGCGACATCGCCGAGTTGGAAAACGTTCCGCTCTTCTCCAGGCGCGACAACTGGATCTCACGCGCCCGAATGACGCGGGCACGGATCACGTCCGAGCTATCGCCATCGGCCACACCACGTCCGCGAAGCTCGTTAAACTTTACCGCAGGGACATCGATGTGGATGTCGATTCGATCCATCAGCGGCCCGGATATTTTGCCAACGTAACGTTGAATCTGCATTGGCGAGCAGTGGCACTGGCGGGCCGAGCCAAAATAGCCGCAGGGGCACGGATTCATAGAGGCAACGAGTGTAAAGTTAGACGGAAAGGTAAGCGAGGTGGCGGCTCGCGAGATGGTGACCGTTTTATCTTCCATCGGCTGCCGAAGCACCTCGAGCACGCTTCGATCAAATTCCGGCAACTCGTCAAGAAATAGCACCCCGAGATGCGCCAGCGATACCTCGCCGGGTTTGGGTATTGAGCCGCCGCCGATGAGGCCGGCCTGACTCACCGTGTGATGCGGTGATTTAAAAGGTCGCTCCACAATCAGGCCTGCTTTCCCGGTAAGCCCTGCGACCGAGTGGATTTTTGTGATTTCTATCGCCTCTTCAAATTCCAGAGGCGGCAGAATGGTCGGCAGGCGTTTGGCGAGCATGGTCTTACCGGATCCGGGCGGCCCCAGAAACAGGATGTTGTGGCCACCGGCACTTGCTACCTCGAGTGCTCGCTTTGCCGTCTGCTGCCCGCGGACATCACTAAAATCAACAGAATATTTATTTTCGCGGGATCGTAGTTCGCTTAGTTCGAGTTTAAGCGGCCTGATCGCACGCAGGCCACCCGTTTGCAATTGGTACGAAAGCTCGGCCGCGGAACGTAGATCCTTGACCGGGTAAACATCGATACCACTGACGACCGCGGCCTCGGTGGCATTCTCTTCGGGCAATAGCAGATGACGAATCCCAATTTCGCGGGCCTTGAGAGCAATTGAGAGAGCCCCGCGTATCGGCCGCACGCGGCCGTCGAGCGAGAGTTCACCTACGCTGAGCATGTTGTCGACCGTATCGACACCGAGATCGCCGGCGGCTCCCAGAATGGCCAATGCTATCGGCAGGTCAAAGGCTGCTCCTTCCTTCCGGACATCAGCCGGAGCCAAATTTATCGTTGTTTTTTGAAAGGGGAAAAAATACTGGCTGTTCGTGATTGCGGCGCGAACACGTTCGCGCGACTCGCGTATCGCCGGGTCGGGCAGCCCGACAATCGTAAACGGCGGTGCAGAGTCGACCTCTTTTGCGACTGGCTGTAGGTTGACCTCGATATCGACGACTAATGCATCGATACCGTAGACGGTTGCCGACTGCGAAAGAAAAAGCATAGTGCGAGCATGACGCGTTGAGTATGGGGCTAGACGATTTTAGCTCATTTGCGCCGAGATGCGAATTGCGGCGGCGGGTGGTCGCGGGGACAAAAAAAGCGACCCGGTTAGGGCCGCTATTGAGATTGTTGGATTCGTAGATTCTCTATTCGAGACCGACAAAATCAAAGCCCGAGACATTGTTGCTGGCAGTAAGCTGCCGGACCGCAAACCTGAATTTGCGTGAAACTACGCGAACCCTGTAGGACTGGCCTGGCGTTAGGTTTCCGATGCTGTAGAAGCCGAACGAACTCGTTACTACAGTTCGAGATGCCCCTGCCGCATCGGTCATAATTACCGAAGCGTTGCGCAGCCCGCGTGCATCCGGAGTAAACACGCTGCCCGCCACCTCGTACCCGGCTGTTATCGTGAAGTTGGTGTCAGATATGTCAAAGAAAATGTTGCCCACCGCCTCGATCTTTACACGGGCCGTCGATGTCGGCGTGTTTGGCATCGTTACGGTATCACTTCCGTCATTCGCCGTGCTGGCCGAAAGGATATGAGGGAAGGTGTTACCGCCATCTGTCGAGAGTCGAATTTGCACCTGGGCAGCGCTCACTGGCGGCAACGTGGTATTTGCCGCCGCCCATGTGACGGTTTGTGTGGAGTTTCCTGCAAATGAGGTCGAGGAATTAGGGGCAGTTACTGCAAAGGGGCCACTGAGTGCGGAGACGGTGACGACGGATGTCGCCGTTCGGATCCCGCCTGCCCCCGCTCGATTATCGCGGGCTATCACTTGAAAGTTCATCGATCGCGTGATTGCCGGTAGCAATTCACCCGTCAGGCGACCGCCCGTGGTCGCCGGAGGCACATTTGCGTTATCCAGAATGTACTGCATCGACGGAAACGTCCGCGTGCCATCAATTGTCGGCAAATACGGCCTAAGAATAGGCCGAGCAATACCGTCACTGTCGGTGTTTGGAACTGTCGACGAACCGATGGCGCCGCCCGTATCGTACTGCTGCCAATCATAGGTGACATCGTCTCCATCCGCGTCCGAAGCGGTGGCCGTAAGACTGAAAGGGGTGTTGATCGGAATATTGAAATTTCCCGGGCCGGTTATCTCCGGCAAAGTGTTACCGGTATCTGTTATGGTCCCGCAGGCAGAGCCACCGCCCGACTGGCTAAATGCTGTGATCGCCTCGATGCTGCGGACATGAAATGTATCGATGCTATTAAGAGCTAGATCCTGTGCCCCGCAAATACCGGCGTAGGCCATGATTGTCACGCCGCTGCCCGGCTCATATGCGTTCGCGCCACTTCGATTGCCGCCCGCGCAATTTCCCGCAGCTCCGTTGAATGTGTGATTTGCGCCAAATTGATGGCCCATTTCATGGGCAACATAGTCGATGGAAAATGCGTCACCCAGCGGCGTACCGAGCCCCGTCACGCCGCGTGCCTTACTACCGCCGCAAGGGCCGTTTAGCGTAGCAACGCCGCCACCGCCAGTGCTGAAGACGTGGCCGATATCAAAGTTTGCGGCTCCGATGACGCTGTTGAGAGTATTAACGTTCTCAGCGAGCATCGTTGACCCACTGCTATTGGTGTAAGGATCGTTCGCCCCGGTACAGGCGGCAGCATCCGTGCAACCCATATTGTTGCCCGCAAAGGCAATCAGATCATTGTTTGCGATCACAACCATACGGATCGCCAGATCGCGTTCATACACACCATTTACCCGGTTCACGATCAGAACCTGGGCCGCCAGTGTTCCCGCAATAGTGTCGGTGCCGACCCGCACGGCATACTCGTTGGTCGCAGCGAGGGCGAGCCGATAGGTTCGCAGTTGAGTGCCGGACATCACCTCAGGAGCCATGGCACCCGGAACGAAAGCCGCTAAATCCAGCTTGCTTGGCGTCGAGAGGACTTCAAATTCCTCTTCCTCGCCCACTTCACACTCAAACGAGCCGTTTCTTGCACCGGCGTCCTTGTAATACGTTATGTACTCGCCGGTCTTTCTATTGAGATATGGGTCTATCAGAACCGTTCCGCTGGAGGAAAGGATAATCGAATGAAATCCGCTCGGCAGCAGGTCAAACCTCGCGGTCGCGGTCGGATCGTCGATGCCCCGTCCGCGATAGGTCGCTCCGAGCTCGGGATACTTTGCAAGCAGGCCGGGTTCGACAACCAGCGAGTGCTCAACCGAGAATCGGCCAAACGTTCCATCAGGCATTGGAAGCGAGATGACCGCCTCAGGCGAATTCGAAAGTTCGCGAGGTGCAGACTGGAGCAATCCCGTCATTGCCGCCTGATTTAGTCGGAATGCCTTGAAATCGGTCGGCAAGGCCGGGTCGCCCATTCGCGCTGACCGCAATTGGCCTCCGTCGAGCGGCGTCCATATATGGCTGCCGTCTAACGACTGTGCCCGAGCAACGGCCGTGAGAGCTAGTGGCAATACGAGGAGGAGCAATACACGCATAGTTCGATTCAGGAATGCCGCTTAAATGTAAAAATCTAATGGGCCTGCCGTCTAACGGGGGAAAGTCAGAATTCAGATGAAAATTCGTCGTATTCGTTGTACTAAATTGTGCGTTAAGAGACGTTTATCAACTCCGCAAGGTTGTCAACGATACCCTATTCCAGCCCGATAAAATTGATCCTCACGCTCTGCTCGACCTGCTCCTGTCGCGCCGCAAATCGGTATCGGGACGAACGAACGACCAAAGTATAGGCCTTGCCCGCCTCTACGTCCGAAAAGGAATAAAAGCCGAAGGAAGTCGTGAGGACAGACCGCTTCGACCCGGTCTCTGTAATGATGGTCACAACGGCGTTTCGCACAGCTGTGCCAGCCGCGTTAACGACAACCCCATCGATAGTCACTCCCGGCACAGGCGTCGGCGTGCCGATTGGGGTTGCGGTCGCCGTCGGCGTCGGCGTTACCATTCCATTGACGGCGGCGAAAACATCTACACGACCAAAACCAAATGAGTTATTGGGTATTTGACTCGATGCCGTCCCGCCGCAGGTTTGTACCGCTCCGAGGGTCACGACGGGGTTCGCCGTATTCTGCAAAAGCGATTTAGTCGCAGCGACATTCCGAACCAGTTCGGGTCGGGCCGACCAGAGAACAGCAACGACTCCGGCCACGTGTGGGCCAGCCATTGAGGTTCCGCTCAGGCCGCCGTAGCTCGTATCGCTCGTGGCAAGGGCCGATCGCACGTTGACGCCCGGTGCCGAGATGTTCGGTTTAAGAAGGTTTGGCGTATAAAATGTGCTTGGCCCGCGGCTGCTAAAACTGGCGAGAGCGTTACTGATACTGTATGCCCCGACCGAAAATGACGCCTCATAGATCGCGGGAGGTGCATTCACGGTAGAACAATTCGGACCGTTGTTTCCGGCGGATACGGCTACAAAGATGCCAGCGGCCTGTGTATTGTTTACGATCGTCTCGAGTTCCGCACGGGTTGTGCATCCCTCGACCGGGGGGCAGCCCCATGAGTTATTCAAAACATGCGGCCGGAGTGCCGGATTCGGATTCGCGCCCGCGGAATTTGTCGGAGCGATCATAAACTGGAAACATTCGGTATAAGTTGCGGGCGTTCCGTCGCCAACATCCATATTTCGACATCCTATCCATTTCGCGCCGGGAGCAACGCCGATCTGGTTTCCGGCTCCATCGTCGCCGACCACGGTGCCGACCGTATGCGTCCCGTGACCGTTATCGTCACACGGTAATGTTGCATTCGCTCCGCATACGCCGCCGCCGGAGTGGATTGCGTCGTGCCAATTGTAATTATGGTCGGCGGTGGTTCCATCCCAGCCGCGGTATTTATTCTTGATCGCGTTATGCGTCCACCGGATGCCGGTATCAAGGCCGCCGATAACCATTCCTTGCCCGTTAAAGCCCTGAGCCCATACTTGCGGAGCGTTGACATTAGATACACCCCACTCGACTGCCTCAGGGGCATAGGATCTGAAAATATCAATGTCCTTATTTGCGACCTCGGGATCCTCGATCCAGCGTGTTGGTGCGTTTGAATCTATCTTTGCGACGTCCGGGCGTTCGGCGAGCTGCATTACAAGGTTACGGTCGGCGTCGGCGATCAACATGTTTGCGGCCCAATATGATCTATACGTACGCCCCTGGCGTTTGAGGGTTGACTTGAGCCCGGCCTGCGTTCGTTTCGCGTGAGCGGTCAGCGTGTTGTAAACGTACCATCCACGCTCGTCAGAGTCCTCGATTTCGTATGCTGCGCTGACATCGGCTTGATCGGCGAGCAGGATGACCACCTTTGAAGTCCCGCCGTCCTCGGTCTCGGCCAACACTCTTGACGCGATCTTACCTTCATCCGTAGATCGTAGTGTCGTCGCCTCGTCGCCCACGCTCGCCGCGGCGCTTTGCCGTCTAAGACCGAGCGAGCCCGCAACCACACACAGTGCGGACAACAGGACGAAAAACCGAAGCCGAGGATATGAAATTGGCATACTACCGAGAGAACCGCACGTAATGAAATAAGCCTATTAGTATAAGGCCGAGCGGGCAAAAGTGTCAAGAAAATTAGAGCTCGGTCTTGTATTCATTCATCAATTGTATTCGCCGCGAAGCGCGATAAAGATTCACGCTTCGCGGCGGCCGCAGGGCGGATAGAAGTTCTCTTTTGGGCGATTTGTACGTCCGTGATCGCCGGCGAGTGTGCGAATATTTTGAGTATTCGGTATGATGTCTTTTTGAAAACGTGCGCGTGGACAATTCCTAAGCATCATACGTAATAATGAAGAATATTTTCCTCAAATTAGCTCACATTCTCGCCGCTGCATCGCTTGCGGTGGCGTTTGCCGGATGCGGTTCCGCGCCGAATATCGCAACAAATGGCTTGTCAACGGTCAATTCGAACGACGCAAAAAAACCGCAGCCGGGCGACTTTCCGCCGCTAGCGTCGGCTCTCGCCGAATCGGAATTTGAAAATCTTGACGGATCGAAATTTAAGGTATCCGAGCGGAAGGGCAAAGTCCTGTTGTTAAATATTTGGGGCATCTGGTGCGGCCCTTGCAGAGCCGAGATGCCGCATCTTGTGGCCATGCAGGATCAATATCGCGACAAGGGGCTTGAGGTAATCGGGCTTAACATCGGTAATCAGAACCTTGAGCCGGAGTCGGTCGAGGCGATAAAAAACTTTGCCGATAATTTTACGCCAAAACTCAACTACACCTTAGCCCGGAGCCACCGGCCCTCGACCTCCGAGTTTTATAAGATCAGCGGTCAGTCCGCAGTGCCGCAGAGCCTGATTATCGACCGCGAGGGTCGTCTTCGCGGCGTTTTCATCGGCGGCGGGGCCTCAGTGATCGGCAAAATGAAAGAAACTGTCGCGAAAACGATGGCCGAGTGACTAGCGGCCAATCAAATCATCGTCAGCGTGACCTTTGGCACAACGAGCACGGTTTTGAATTTTGCGAGGCTAACTAGGCCCGGTGCAGACCGTTTCGGCTTGTTAACGAATTTTCGCAGGGTGTGATTGACCGCGGCCTTTGGCATTTTACGGGCGTCACTGTAGAACGCCGCGAGTTCGGCGGCCTCAAGCAGGGTCTTCGTCGGGATTTCCTTCTTATTTTGATTCCGGATGATGACGTGTGAGCCCGGATAGTCAGCAGCATGCAGCCATGTGTCCAGCGATTTGGACAGGCGAAAAGTCAGAAAGTCGTTGTCGGCGGCCTTTTTTCCGACCAATATCTCAAACCCGTCGCTGGACATAAATCGGCGGGCACCCTTGAAAGCCGTCTCGGCCTTTCTCTTCTTGCTGACCGGTGAGGCTTTGACGACCGGTTTCGTCAGGCTAAGAAGAAAACCCTCGTCTCCGGCCGAAATAGCCGCGGTGATTCGTCCGAGCTGAGCCTCGCTCTCAGCCATCGCGCTTTCGGTGGCCGCGATCCGTCCGGTGACGATTCTTGCAGCGTTTCTCGCCTTTGTATATCGTCGAAAGTAGTCCTCGGCTACCTCTGTTACCGATTTCCCGATCTCAGCGTCGATCTCGATCTCGGGCACTGCGTCGTCGAAGAAGTCCCGTACCAGCAGTTTGTCGTCGCGGCGCTGCGCGTCTGTATTGGCAAAAAGCAAGTCGCCGTATCGCTTCCAACGGTCGGCGTCGCCATGACGATCGAGATCACCGCGAAGATTGGCGATTAATTTCCTTTGTTTAGCGAGCTGCGCAATGAGTTTTCGGCGCGGAACGGCGGCAAGACGTTCCAGTTCGTCTTGTTCGGCGGCAGATTCTTCCGGCTCCTCGTTCAACATACTTGAAAGATTAAGCGCGAAATAGATAAAGCCCAAAGATGTGTCACGGCACTTCTCTGGGCTTTTCGTTCTCAATGCTGATATGCCGGCTGGCGGTCTACTCGCCTTAAAACTCTCTGACGAGGATCGTTCCCGAGAGCAGATCGTGGACGGCTCGACGTTCCTCATTAAAGAAGACCGTCAGAAATCCAGCACCGGCGAAGCCAAGAGACAGCAGGAAAACCGACGAATTGATTGCTGCCTGCTGCATCGAAGGGTACTCATTCTCGGCGGCATCGACGAGCTCAAGAGAAAACAGACGCATGCCCATGGACTTACCAAAAAAGCCTAGACATATGGTCATGTATAGAAATGTGACGAAGGCAAACATGCCCAGGATAGCGAGAGCTCCGTAACCGGTCAGCCATTCTGCACCCATGAAGGCCGCGGGTGAAAGCAAGAGAAGGCTCGCGAATCCGGTGATGATTAGATCGAAAAGCCCGGCACTAAACCGCATCGAGAAAGGGGCCAAATCCTCAATCTCCTCGCCGACCGCGTCGTCAGGGTTTACCTCCGCGTTTTCGGCTCGGATGCGGATGCGTTTGATCTCGGCAAATTCATTCGACAGTTCGCGTGATAAAGGCTCGCTGATCGATTGGGCCGCGCCGGCCGTCGTTTCAACCAGATCACCGAGAGCCGGCAGCTTATTCGTATTGCGTTTTTCGAGTATCGGCGAAGGCACGAGTATTGGCTTTGCCGTTGGCTCCGCCAGCGCCAGGGCAGCTGCTGCTGCGGTATGCGAGGTCGGGGGCACGACATTGAAAGGACGGGCTACGGCCGATTTTTGTGGAATAGGAGCCGCGACAGGCGATTTTAGCTCCGGCGTCCCGAGAAATGATTTCCGACTCTCCTCGATCCGGCGCATAGCAGCCGCGACCCGAGGATTTGAGATTGCGGCGATCGGCTCCGCAGCGAGCGCCGGTTCAACCTTTAGAGCCGCGGATCCGTTGACTGGAAACTGGACCGCCGAATTACCGCTCCCGATCTCAGGAATCACAATTCCCTTACGTTTCTGAACAGCATTTTGCATCTGCAAGCGCCATTCCGGAACCGGTGCGTTTTTGTTTTGAAACCCGACGAGCGTCGGACTCGTCTTTGAAGTCCTCAGTGCGGCAGTTTCGACCTTTCGCATCGCAACCGGACCGCTTTTCATCGGGGCTGGCGCACTAGGACGCGGTCGCTGAGGCGGAAGATCGGCGGCGGCCGCGGCCGCGATTCCGGCAAGCCTGCCCGACGTCGCCGAAGAAACAACCTTGACCTCCTCGCGGACACTATCGTTCATCATCGCCCCACAGCTAGGGCAAATCGAGAGCGTCGGCGCAAGACTCCGGGCACAAACGGGGCACATCATAGGCTCTAATGGGGAGGCGTGTTTAATTTTAGATGATCTGGACGACTGACTAAAGGGATAGTATCAGGATTTACTTTAATCGGTCAATCGTAAAGCGCAGGTAACCTTGCTTGTTTTGAATTATTCCTCAAATAAGAAAGCGCTTAAAGTTCCCGCCGGCCGGCAAAGCCATCGGCGGTTTCATGCCAGTATCTAATTTCGTCGCCGTCTCCGAGCTCCCAACACAGGAACACAATACGGTCGCCCCGCATAGAAGGAAAATCGATCAAGCCTCTGGACGGGTCTTTTACATCGATGCCCAACTCCTGCAGCTCGCTAGTCATCTTGCCTATCTCGTAAAGCGCGGTCACGTATGCCGTGCCGCCTGCCATTCCGCCCCCAAAATGCGACGCGGCCGCCGCAGCGCGCGACGCATCGCGGCCCGCGTCCACCTTAGCGTAAAGGGTCTTGATCAGCCGCAGATCTCGGCCCACCCGCGGGATCAGGGCATTCGCGTCCTCTAGAGTGAAGAGCCTCATCGGTCGGTGCTCGGATCAACGAACCCTGAGGGGTCATGGGGCTCGTGTTCAGAGAACTCCCGATCGTAGGACGTGTGCCGCACAGGTCGCCGTTGATCGTCCCGATGCCGCTCACCGTGGCCATTTCGTCCATCGGCCGAAATCTCGTTTGGCGGGACAAATGACGGCACAGGGTATTCGCCGATTTGTGTGATGTCCTTTCTTATCAGGTCGGCGATGTCGCCAAGGTCGATAAAGAAATCCGCTACATCGATGAGTCGCGGCGCGGTGTTGGAGCGAAAGCCCGCGACCTCGACGCGTGAGCCTTTATATGCGACTGCGTTTACGGCGTATACAAAATCTTCATCGCCTGAAACGAGTACCGCGGTGTCATATTGGCCGGCGAGGCTGAGCATGTCGACGGCGATCTCGACGTCGAGATTGGCCTTGCGCGTGCCGTCGTGAAACGTCTTGAGCTCTTTCTGAATGACACGAAACCCGTTTCGCCGCATCCAAAGCAAAAAACCCTGCTGACGTTCTGCCCCGATATCGACGCCTGTATAAAAGAAGGCCCGCAACAGCCGGCCGTCGCCGAGCAGCACTCGCAGCATCTTGTTGTAATCTATGTCGATGTTATGAAAACGCGCCGCGTGAAACAGGTTGTTGCCGTCGATAAAAACAGCGACGCGCCCGCGATGCCCAAATTGCCACGACGAACTGGTGGCCGTGTTAAACTGCATTTCTGTTACCTCAATATTCGCCAAGATCGTAATCCGATCCCGTTCACAGCGACAAGCGAGGCGTCCGAGGTGAGCTAAAGGTTTATCTAGAGTCTTTTCCGGTCTTTAAAATCGAATCAATTCAATACGCGTCTGAAATTACCTTAATTTTCGCACCGCCGGGCAAATAATAGTCCTGTGATATACGGAAACGATTCCCGAGACTAAGTTTGCCCTGCTGCGGGTCAGGGGTCAAGCGTTTCGGGAAGCGAAATGATAAAATTGCCCGACCTGGACCACAATGGCTGAGTTTAACCCCGAGATCCAAACCGAGAACCTGGCCTTCGACGAGTCCGAGCTTGTCAAATGCGGTGCCTGCGGGCGCCTAAATCCTCCAAGTCGCCCAGAATGCCTTTACTGTGGCGGCGCGATCGAGAGTTCGCCCGCCGTCAAGCTAGAGCTCCGTGCGCTCGAGGCCTGGGAGAAAGGGTTTAATCTGATCGCAACTGGCCGCGAAGGGATCGACATCGACGGCATTTCAGCGATGCTCCATGTCGAGCGAGAATTTGTTTCCCGGGTCGCGGGAGCGGCGGATCCGCTGCCGATTGCGCGGGTGGAGTCGCCGAATGCAGCCGAGACAGCGGCAGAGCGGCTGAGAGCGCTCGGGCTGCGAACAAGCGTCGTCAGCGACGCCGAGCTTAACGGCGGAGGGCCGCCGCTGCGGTTGGCTGGGATGGAGTTTGCCGTGGGCGGCATCGGCCTGCGGGCTTTTGTATCCGGAGATGTCATCCGGCACGACGTAGACGACCTCGCGCTCATCGTCGTAGGATCGTTATCCCGAAGCCGCGTCGATGAGCACGAGCGGCAGACGCGTGCGGACTCGAGGCTGACGGACGTGTCGACCAGTTTTGCGGATGAACCCGTCGTTGACATCTATTTCCGCGATAGTACGTCGGGGTTCCGAATACCGTATTCCGGCTTTGACTTCTCGATGTTAGAACAGGAGAAAAGCTATATCGGCACGGAGAACCTGAATCGACTGGTCGATAAGCTTGCGGCGCTCGCGCCGCAGACCAAGATCGTATCCGACTATCGATCGCTCCGCGGGGTACTCGGTGTGGTGTGGCCGATCGAGCCAAAGCGACAGGCTCATGGCTTAAGGCGTTCCGGATTTGGACGGCCCGAATTTGTCAGTGTCTCCACCACCAGCAATCTCGAACAGTTTAGTAAGTATTCGCGCTTGAGGCGCTTTTTTCTATGAAACATAGTGCGGAACGCGAGCGAGGAGGTGACCGCGCGCGCCGAGGGTCGCGAGACCCTCGCGCCACGGCAAACGAGTCGCGGTCGACAAACCTAATATATGGCGTTTCGCCCGTTCTCGAAGCGCTCCGCGCGGCGGGCCGGCGCATTGATAAAGTGATGATAGCCGACGGCGTCCGCGAGATTCGTTTCAAAGATGTGATTGAACTTTGTCGTTCGCGTGGTATCGCGTGCAATAGCGTACCGCGCGCATCGATCGACAGGCTCTTTGACATGAGTGTGAATCACCAGGGAGTCGTCGCCTTTTCGGCCGCTGCCGAGTACGTAGATCTTAACGCGCTTTTGGACAGGGCTGGCGACCCCGCCTTGATTCTTTTACTCGACGGTGTCGAGGATCCGCGTAATCTGGGCGCTATTTTGCGTGTAAGCGAGTGTGTTGCGGCAGATGGAGTCGTCATACCTGAACGCCGGGCAGTCGGGCTGAATGATACGGTCGCTAAATCGTCTGCCGGGGCGATCGAGTACGTGCGGGTGGCCAAGGTTACAAATATGAACCGGTGCATCGACGACCTCAAGAAAAGAAATATCTGGGTCGTCGGAACCAGCATGGATGCGGCGATCAATTATACCGAGTGGGACTGGAACCGTCCGACCGCGCTCGTGCTCGGCGGTGAGGGCGGCGGGCTGCATCGGCTGGTCGCGGAGAATTGCGATGCGTTGGTAAAAATACCGATGTATGGAAAAATAGATTCTCTGAACGTTTCGGTTGCTGCCGGCGTTATACTTTTCGAAGCAAAGAGACAGCGTAACGCATCCTGACTGCTATATGTTTTGCCCAAAATGCGGAGGCCAAAATCCTGATAACGGCAAATTTTGCCGGAGCTGCGGCATCGACCTCGCGGGCGGCACGGGCATGCTTGTCGCGCCGCAAAGCCGCGCCGTGCTCGATAAAAAGGGGAAGCCGGTGCATTGGGAAGGGGCGATCACGAAATTTGCGACCGGACTAGCCTTTCTCGCAATCGCGATTATTCTCGCTATAACTCATGTAGCGGGCGGCAATAGATGGTGGTATTGGATGCTGATACCTGCCTTCACGATGATTGGCTCGGGTGTCGCCCAATATGTCCAGCTCAAGAAATTTGAGAAAGGCGGGGCGGCGATCAATCCCGCAATGCAAGTGCCTTTCCTGCAATCCCCGCAGAACGCCGCAATGGCGTCACTACAAACGGAGTGGGCGGCTACGCCCGAGTCACGGTATAAAACCGGTGACCTTGTTCCACCAAGCGTAACCGACGGCACGACACGACATCTTAAGATTGACCAGGAAGGGGGCACGATGACCCTGCCGAACCGTAAATAACCCCCCGCTTTAACGCCGCACGATCGTCCGGGCGTTTCCTGCGTTTCCATTCACATCCCACACCCTGAGCGTAACGGCGTATTCGCCGCCGCCAGTTATGTCGGTGTTGATCGTGTAACGTTCCGTCGGGCTGTCTGAGATACCATCATCCGCATAAACCGGCACCCATTCGCCGCCGTTGATGCTGTACTCAGCGCGGATTATATAGCTGCCGATATCCGTCGCACTAAAGCTCACTCGAGCACCACTCGCTGAAGTTACCGGATTGGATACCGCCGCGACCGTGGGAGCGGTATTATCGATACTGATCGGCTCGGTTATTCGCTCGCCTTCTAACGCCAGACTGCCCGGATTTGAAGGGGTGTCACGAGCGACGATCTTAAAAACGTATCTACCGTCCGCGAGCGATTGTCCGTCAATGGCGATGAAAGTTTCTGTAAGCCCGCCTCGCAGCGGTTTGAATCCCGCCTCGCCGGAGTGCCGATAAAAAACGTCATAGACAAGCCTGTCGCCGTTCCGGTCTTCCGCGTTCCATTGTAGAGACGTGGCCCCGCGTTGATATACCCGACGCGGAGCGACGACGGTTGATGCGATGCCGAATGTTACGGGATCGAGGCCGGATAGCTCGATGTTGGGGTCGATCTGGATCGGCGGATTTGCAACGAGACCCACACTGGTCGGCAAAACTTGAATCGACAAAACTTCGGGAGCGATATTACGCGCGGCAAATGCGATGCTCACTTCGCTGAGAGACGCGGGGGAAGGCCCTTTGAAAACAGCACGCCATTGCAGATAGCGCGCTGTTGGGCTCGCGACCTGTGCGCCCTTTTGTTCGGTGAGCGTGGTGCTCCACGGGCTCCACGTTTCGTCCGTTTTCTCCGTGTTACCGCTCCTGGTTTGGAGAGTGACGCTTCCCGTCGAGCCCCACCACACACGGCCCCACGACGCGCTCGCTTTTGCATCCAGTACAGCCGACTCGTATGTGCCCTCGGCGGCGGGTTCAGAACCGAGACGGTAGACCGAACCGGGATTGCTCGAGGTCGCGATCATTGCGCTCAGACCCGCACGGATCGTTGAAACCTGGTTCGCGTCAGTCTGTACGAGTAATTTTTCACGGCCGTCGTTTCCGATGCTAAAGAGCCGGCCTTTATCTGAAGTGCCGACAATAACGCCGCCCGGAGAGTTAGCGAGTAGAGAGAAGCCTGAAACCGTCGGCGATGCCCACAGTAGATCATTTCCGCCGTCCGGCAGCAGTCGATAAACCGCGGTTTTTGCAGATGTCAGGTCATAGCGGCTTTTGGCAGGCGTTTCTGCGGTCGCGACGGGTTTTTCAACGCTGACGATCAGGCTCGCCGGCGTTGCTGCCGGGGCGGCCGCGGATGCGTCTACAGGTTTTGGTGCCGACGCCGACTCTCCAAGAGCGAGCACGTAAAGGGAGCCATCGGCGGCTAGAGCAATATCGTGGATCTCTCTCAGCGGCGAGTCGAGCAAGCCAAAGGGTTTGCCGTCGCTGCCAAATCTCATCACCAAGCCGTTCGAGTCTGTCCCCGCATAGAGATTGCCCCGGGCATCTGCGGCCAGAGATATGACATGCGTTTCGCTGGTGTCAAAAAGAAGCGATGCCGTAGGTGTTGCGTTTACCGCCCGTACCTTGTAAATCCGGCCCTGATCGCCGGTTGCCACCGCGAGGCTTCCGTCCGAGACAACGGCGAGCGACCAAATATACTTCTCTGCCGGGGCGAAATAAACGCTCGCCGCACCGCTCTGATCGATCCGGTAGACCTTGCCGTCCGGCGAGGTGCCGGCATAGACCTCGCCCGCCCGACCCAGGGCAAGCGCGGTCACATTGAGCTCGGCGAGATCAGCAAACAGAGCACCGCGCCCGGCCGCGTCGATTCGAAAAACCTTGCCGTCCCCGCCGGTTCCGACGTACACATTACCGGCCGCGTCAACGGTCGAGGACCATATGTAAGACTGCTCGGTTTTGTAGATTTCCGTTAGTTTCGGTGCCAGCGAGATCGTGCCGTTGTCATCAATCGAGACGCCGCGGGCATCGCCGCGCAGAACGTCAGACTTCGAACTCACCGTCCAAACCGCAGGCCCGGCGGCGGTCGTTGAAAGTGTTATCGAGAGAAGCGTAAAAAATGCTGCAAAGTAAATTTTCATTAGTAGGATGGTCGCTTAGTGCCTTTGAAATATGATAACAAACGCGCGATTGTTACGATGCAAACGACGCGGCCTGCGGCTGGCCCGTTTCAGGTCAAACTTTATTGGTTTTGGCTTTTGCGGGCTTGCCGGTGAGGAAGTTGAGCGAGGCCTCGAGCTCCGCCGCGTCGCCCGTAATAAGTCGAGCACTCCGCTCTCGGGTAAGGTATGCCCAAAACCAGTCGAGAAGTACAGCGATTCGGTTACGGAATCCGATAAGAAAGAACACGTGCAGAAATAACCACATCAGCCACGCAATAAAACCTTTGAACTGAAAGCCTCCAAGGTCGGCGATAGCACGGCTCCGACCGATCGTAGCCATTGTGCCTTTATTTACGTAGCGAAAATTCTGACGAGGCTCCCCGCGGATTTCGCGGAGGATGTTCCGCGCGGTCGACGTGCCCATCTGCATCGCGGCCGGGCTGACGCCCGGCACTGCCTCGTCGTCCTGCATGATCCTCGCCATGTCACCTATCACGAAAACGTTCTCGACGTTCTCTATCGATAAATCGGGTTCGACGAAAACGCGACCTGCTTTGTCAACCTCCGCGCCGAGCGCCTTGCCCAGCGGTGACGCGGCCACACCCGTAGCCCACAGGACGACGTCGCAGTCGACCCACTCGTCACCGACCTGCAGGCGGCCAGGCTCGATCTCGGTCACCAAGCTATTGAGCCGGACTTTGACGCCGAGCGACTCAAGCTGCGACTTTGCACTCGTCGATAGGTCGCGGCCAAAGGAACCCAGGATTTTATCCGTACCCTCAAAGAGAATGACTTTCGATTTACGCGTGTCGATCGCCTTAAAATCCAGCGCCAGCGCCTTGCGAGCAATATCAGCGATCGCACCCGCGAGTTCAACACCGGTCGGCCCGCCGCCCACAACCGCGAAGGTCAGGCTGCGTTTGTCGCCATTAAGGTAAGCCTCACGCTCGGCCAGCTCGAAGGCGAGCAAGATACGCCGCCGGATCTCGACCGCGTCCTCAATTGTTTTCAAGCCCGGTGCCGCCGTCTCCCAGTCATGGCCAAAATATGAATGCCGCGCACCCGCCGAGACGACCAGATAGTCAAACGGAAGCTCCGCTCCGCCCGCGAGCTTGACCCGACGGGCATCGACATTAAAACCCACGACCTCACCAAGAATGACCTCGATATTTCTTGCTTTATGAAGAATGCGGCGAATCGGCTGGGCGATCTCGCCGGGACTTAGAACGGCCGTCGCGACCTGATACAGAAGTGGTTGAAATACGTGATGATTCTTACGATCGATAAGCGTAACTTCAACCGCCTGATTGGCCAGCCCCTTAGCCGTCCATAATCCGCCAAAACCACCACCGATAATCACCACTCTGGGCTTGCCCACGCGGTTAGGATACCACGGCCTAATATCGAATTACGGAACCACAAGTCTGCCGGGGCTCGAATGCACGGAATCGCCGTTTCGACCGACCATCTGATAAGGCCCCGAAGATAACGAGAGGGGGGACTCCCTCGACACTCGATCTCGACTTCCGCCTTAAAGCGATAACCCCGTCGACAGGGGTTCTTAAAACAGTCAGCCCCGGGGCGAGCTCTTCGCGAAGAGTGGCGGAAGCTTGATTTCTAATGCCCTCGTCGAAATCGTGCGGAAGTGCACGATTTAGCAGCCATAAAATACGCGAGATTCCTCGTATTACTTACGATTTTTGGTTTAATTCCATCTGGCACGGCAGTTGCTTATCTACTTATTGAGCGATTGGAAAGTACAAGTAAAGGAGACGGGAAAAAATGTTAAATACTATCAAACGCACAGTTGGAATCGGAGTTTTTGGAGCGGCGATCGCATTTGCGGGCGGCGTGGCGGTCAATGCTCAGGATCATGGGCACGACGGTTATTACAATCAAAATCAGCAGACCGACAAACGACACCAAAAACAGGAAAAGAAAGCTCTCAAACATCATCAGAAGCACGAGCGCGAAGACTACGGCAATTCGGAAGAGCTGCGCCGTCATCAACAGCAGGAGCGACGGGTGATCCAGCAGCATCAGCGCAATGAGCGCAATAACGGTTACAACAACGGCGGTTACAACAACGGCGGATATAATAACGACGGCTACAACAACAACGGCGGATATAATAACGGCGGCTACAACAACGACGGCTATTCCAACAACAACAATCGCCGCACGGAATTGTTGAGGCAGGCGGTAAACAGCGGCTATCAGCAGGGTTACCGTCAGGGCCAGTCGGACCGACAGTACGGCCGACGCGGCAGTTACAATAACGGCCAGTACGGCAATGGCTCTTATGGCAATCAGGAAGAGTATCAGTACTACTACCAGCAGGGTTTCGAGCGGGGGTATCAGGACGGCTATAACCGGTCTAACCGTTACGGAAACAACTCAGGAGGTTCGCTAAATATTCTTGCAAGTGTTTTGGGTGCGATACTACGTCGTTGACGACGGTAATCATCTGACTTAGTAGCAATATTCAGGCGTTCGAATCGCAAGATCGAACGCCTTTCCTTATTCTTTTAGACCGAATCGTTTCTGAGAATGGAGCCGCCCATCGGAGTCGAACCGACGACCTTTCGATTACGAATCGAACGCTCTACCAACTGAGCTAGGGCGGCTGATTTGTCGCGTTCTGGTGAGCAAGCCCTTACCTTTGACGCGACTGCGTGATTGAGCCGAACTTCAAAATATACGGTGCCGCCAGGCGCGAGTCAAGCGGAAAGATGCAGGGCAATTGGATTCTGTGAGATCTGCGCGATAACATATGGTTTCGACGTCGAAACGGATGTTGCGGCTCAATATGAACACTGAATTCGTTAAAAGATTCCGGGCCGCATTTGAAAATGTATCTATGGCCGATGTCGCACGCCGCCTGAAGATTCCACATGCGACCGTGCGGAACTATTATCAAGGACGATTGCCTGCACCCGAGGTTTTAATAAAAATTGCTAATGAAACAGGCGTGTCGCTCAATTGGCTTCTAATCGGTATAGGCCCAATCTATGCGAGGGAGAATCCTCCGATCGACCTCGGCCGCTTTCTTGAGGATCGCATCGAACAAATGATCGATAGCAAGCTCAGTGCGGCGCCCAAGGCTGCCGCGGTCGTGAGCGGATTCAATATTGAAGCGGCCGTCGTCAGGCTGGACGATCCGCAAACGATCATGGGCGAGTGGTTCGAATACGAGGGCCGTGCGTACCCGTCGGACTATGGAGTAGTTTTTTTCAAAGGCTGGGAAAGCTTCTCAATCGCCGACAAAGTTGAGGCAGTCCGCGACGCAAAACGGGTTCTGGACCGTTCACTTTAGAAATTACCAAAGCTGTGTATCGCCTATGATAAACTAATGCACAGTCGAGACATCTTTGTGCGAAATGCTCCTGCTTGTCGACAAAATCAAAAAGCTCAAGATCGGATGGAACGAGACGCCGCTCACAGAGTCCGACTTTTACAGGCTTTGCCGACGCCAGAGGATCGGGATCACCGAGATGCCGCTGAGAGTCGGCGGGTTTTACTATCGCGTGATTGGCCGCGATTTTATAGCCATTGACAGCCGTCTATCAGGCTATCAAAAGCTTGCGGTGATGTTTCACGAACTAGGGCATTTCCTCTTCCACGTTCCCGAAAGCGGCGTGACCGCAAACTTTCACCGGGTTGGGCATGAGACAAGACCGGAGCGAGAGGCCGATGTCTTTGCGCTGTGCTCTTTAATCCCTAAATGGCTGATCGATAAAAACAATCCGCAGGACCTGATCGACGAAGGGTTTCCGGCCGAAATGGTGCAAAAACGCCTCTTCATCCGCGAGCGTTACGGCTTATAAAGCTGTGATATAATCTCGCTCGCCCGGCATTTTCACGCCCGTGGGATTAAGGAGAATTCGATGCGCCTCGCAAAATCGGTTTCGGTTTGTTTTCTGATCTTGTGCCTCGCTCTCACCTCGATTGGTCAGACTATTGTTACCGTCCCGGATGCTGACGCCGCGAAAAAGCAAAAGGAAATCGACGAGCTCGTGGTCGGGCTTCTCGAACGTACGTTATCTGAGGGCAGCGGGTTAAAGTCCTCGACTAACCGCGCCGCGGTCTACAATATGGTCGGCGATATGTACTGGCGGTTTGACCCAAAGCGGGCCCGCGAGCTATTTCGCGGCGTGGGCGTCGAGTTGAGAAACTATAATGCCGAGGCCGAGGCCGACCGTGCAAAGTGGGTGAACACTTCATTTCTCGTCGACCCCTCCGACGCATACGACGTCCGGTATCAAGTGATACCCGTCATCGCAAACCGCGACGTCGAGTTGGCCCTCGAAATTCTCTTTCAGACACGCTCGGCGGCCCTGCTCGAGGCGTTGGCGGGCGCTGGTCAGCCGTCTGGCGTCGATAGCTCGAGGATGTATGCTTACGATCGCACCGCAATGACTGCGCAGCATGAGATAAGTCTTGAGCAGAGCTTTGTCGCTCGCATCGCCGAGAAGAACCCGGAAGCCCTCATAAAGGTAATCCGAGACTCACTCGCGCAAACTCCTAATGCCAATCTCGTGGCGCTCCTGCAGAGAGTTCATAAGAATGATCCGGGAAAGGCCGCGGAGCTCGGCGTCGAAGCTCTTCGGCGAGTAGGCGATGCGGGGATGGCGACGAATTCATTTCAGATGCGGGTCGCGCTCGCTTATCTTCAGCACTCGCTCAAACCCGTAGATTCTAAGGAGAAGCCCTTCGTTTTGCCCGCCGCGGAGATTAGGGAGCTTGCGGGCAAGCTGGCGGCGGCACTTCTCGGTCAGGCGAGATCACTAGGAGGCGATTCCTTTATCGCCGAGGCCCTAAGCGCGATCGAAAGAATCGCGCCCGAACGGGCTATTCCCATAAAACAACGCCTTGCGGAGAATCAGCGAAATATGCCTGTCGAATACAGGGACTCGCAACTACAGGCCAAGATGCGTCGCGGCGAACTGACGCCCGAGCAGATGGTTGCCGCGATCGTAAAGCTGCCGATTGAAAGATTACGCAGCGAATGGTACTACCAACTGTCTAACCAAATCTTACGGTTGAACGACGCCGGTCGCGCCAAACGGCTGATCGACAGAATTCCGGATCAAAATGCTCGAGTGCTAATCCAGGGCCAATGGGACGCAAGGATCATCGCCATGTCTTCTACGTCGAGCAGCATTGATGCTGCGAAGCGGATGATTTCAGCGTTGACCGATCCCACACAGCAGGTTCAGCGGCTTGTCGGCCTCGCGCTGGCCTATTGGTCAAATGGCAAGCCGGCGGACATCCAGACGGCCAAAGAGCTAATGGCCGACGCCCGTCTGATCGCCGGCGAGGCACCCGAAAACGAGGACGATATGGCTCGCCTGATGGAGGTTGTAAATGGCTACGCAACAATCGAACCGGAGACGGCGTTTCGTTTGTTTGAAGGGGTTGTCGGAGACTTTAACGACATCGTCGCAGCGAGCGCCACCTTGAGCAAATTTAACAAGAACGACCGCGGGTTTCGCCGCGGCGAGATTGCCATGCGACCCGCGGGCGGGCCCGGATGGCTGCTTCCATTTCGCTTTGTCCCGCAAATCCAAACGCTTGGAAAGGCGGATCTGGAGCGGATGACCTCGATCACGGACCGCTTTACCCGCAACGACATGCGCATCATTATGAGAATCTACGCGTTGCAGGGATTTCTCCGCGAGGCTCCAAAGCCGCCCGGCAAGCCTATTCCAGTCCGATGAAATCGACGTTTCCGAGATCGCCGACAACCTCTTGGCTCCGAGCTGAGAAGCGATAGCGGCGCGATGAGACCGCGAGCGTGTATATCTTGTCGGTCTCTACCGAGCCGAAGCTATAGAAGCCGAAAGAATTCGTGAGAACCGTCCGTCGGACGCTGAGACTGTCGGTGATCGAAACGATCGCGTTTCTCAGCGACCGGCCATCGGGCGTACTTACCTTGCCCGAAACTTCGTAGCCGTTGAGGCCCGCGACGACGGCGCCGACCGCTGCGTGGGCGTCTACCTTCCCGTAGCCCCAGGTTGGGTTTGTGCTGGGACCGGTAAAGCTATCTTTGCGAGCCGTCCGCCTAAGAATGCTGCGCACCTGCAAGGTATCGAGCATCGGGTTTTCCTCGAGCATCAGCGCAATAATGCCGGTCACCTGTGGTGCGGCGGCGCTGACGGCGCTGGCTCGGGTATAAAAAAGGTTGCCGTCTTGAATATGATTAAAACGAAATCGAGCAAAATTTGATGTCGGATTGAGCGCGGTGAACACTGAGTCGCCGGGCGCGGCTACATCGACTCCGAGGCGTCCGTCAAACGTCGGCCCGATGCTGCTGCCGGTCCAGATGTCACCGATCGCGCCCTCCGCGGCGGCGGAACGCGGGACGCCGTCAACGTCGGTCCAATTTCTCCGCACCACATAATCCGTGGGCGAAATGTTGTTGAACCCGCTTGCTCCGGAATAAATGCTGCCTGGCACGACGAAGTTCAGAAATCGATTATTGACGTGGATATTTGACGGATTGAGGGTCGTGTCAAATCGGCCGCCGGCCGCGATGGTCGTCCCGGTAAGCGTGATCGTGTATGTGCCAACCGGGCCGCCGATGTCTATCAATATTTCACGTTTGCCATTCATCGCGCCAAAAAATGGAAAGCTCGTGCCACGGTGATAATAGCCGAAGGTAGCGTTTGTTACGGTGCTAGTCGTGTTATTTGCCGGCGCCGCGTATGGGCCAAAATTGCCGTTTGGCGTCTGGAGAGAGACGCTAAATCGGTCGTCGCCCGGATACCAGAGATCGAACCGCAGGTTTCCAGCCACGTTTTTTTGAATCTGGATCGCCGCCGTTCCGCCCTGAGCTACATTGCCGCCCGCGTGGTTTGGTATACCTCCGTCGTCGCCAGGGCCGGTGACGAATACGAGACCGCGTTTGCCGGCACCTACCGTCGCGTCAATCTTTCGTGACTGCTCGTCGGTGCCGTCGGTCGGACCGCCGATTGACCCAAAATTGCCGAGCATGACCGCAGGCATTCCGAGTTCGATCGATTTGTCACGGACGAAATCGAGAGCCTTGGGGAACAGCGCAGGATTGTAAAACGACGCCTCTGCGGGTTGACCGTCGTGAGCCGGGGCACCCTCGGTCGTAAATTTAACGGCAATGATCGTCGCATTTGGCGCGATGCCGCGATATTTTCGGCTAGGCAAATTGCTGCCGTCGCCGGCGGCGATACCGGTTGTGGTGGTGCCGTGGCCGACCGCGTCACGAGTGACGAGTGCGGTACCGCCATTGAGAGCGGCGTTTATCTGTGCCTCGGTGTAAATGGTACCGGCGGCGTAGATATTTCCAGGTGCTCCAGCTCCCGTATTGTCGGTCAGATCAAAGATGTATTTGATGCGAGTCGAACCATCGTCTTTGCGGAAATCCTGGTTTCGCCAGTCAATGCCTCGATCTATAATGGCGACGATTGTGTTTTGCCCAGTCGAGCCAAAGGCGGCGACTGCCATGTCCGTTCGATTCTCGGCGCGAGCCAAGTCCATCGCCCGCATCGGGATCGCAATTGATAATAAGGTAAGGAAAAGGAATGCGGTGCGCAGCAGGTTCTTCATAATACGGCTCCACTATCGAGATCGAAATATCCTGCTAGTGTATGCGAAAAAGCCTGGAAAAGTCTGCCAAAAGATTTAAGAATGCCCGGAAATCGCGATGAGCTGCTAGCCTAAGGCATTCGAGAATCAGCGTCGTTCTCAGCGAACTCTGCGTTGAGCATGTTTTAACGCGGAGTTTGCGCAGAATTACGCACAGATCGCTGAGGGGGGTTAAGACTATTCTTGTGCGATAAAATTCAGGTCGCTGACCCTGTCGGACAAATTAATCGCAACGGCGGCAAAACGATATCGTCGCGAGATGGCCCGTAGTGTGTAGGTGCCGCCGGAGGCGATATTGCCGATGGTGTAAAAACCGAAAGGCGTCGTCGTCACTCTCTGGGTCACACCAGCCGAATCGGTCATCGTAACCACCGTGTTACCTATCCCGCGGCCATCAGATGTCGTTACTTTTCCCGATACCTGCACGCCGGCGTTACAAGCGAGGCCGGAGAAAAATCCGGCGCCTGTCAATTGAAAGGTGTCGATGCGCCAGCCCATTTCAGCGGTGTTATTGTCGGCTCCGAAGCGCCATTTGAACTGCACGATCTTGCCGTTTGCCGTGGCAGGAAGCCGGGCCACCGTCGTCACATAGCCACTCGAATCGCCCGTCCACGCGGCTCGGTTTGCAATTGGATTGTTTGTGCCCGGCCCGAGTGAGCCGTTGTAACCGTTTTGCATAAACGTGCCGCCGGCTGCGAGAAAATCCTGAAACGGAGCACCGGCGACGCTAACCTCGAGTACGCCGCCGTCCCAGCCGAGCTCGGTGTCGTAATGATTTCTAAACGAAACGGTCGCATCCGCAGCGGTCACGGAAACCAGCGGCGAAATCAGGTCAGTGCCGCCGCCGATAGTCGTTGGGTCAAGTGCAAACACCGTGTTGGGCGCCGTGTCGGGTGAATTCGTCGATGTGACGAACGAGATGCCGTCCGAAACGGACGTCGCAGTCCAACCGGCAGGAAATACGGGTGCCGTGACGCCATCGAAATTTTCAGAAGTAGTTAGAGGGCCTGATGGCTTGCCCATGAGCAGCTGCCGTGTAAATGAAACGGGCCCGAGACTGCTATTAACGCTTATCGTCACGGCCGTAACGCCGCCGCAAGCAGGCGACGCAGGCAGCGTCAATGTGGTCGTCGCCGTAGCCGCCGCCGCCCCGCCAAGTGTCCCGACGTTTGCCAAGCCGCCGCCGGCGATCTGCACCGACACACCCGAGGCTACCGAGCCGGTCGAATTCTTAATTGGAATAGACAGCGTAACCGTCTCGCCGGGTTCCGGATACCCATCACCATCACCGACGAAATCATCAACCGAGATGCCCGGATCCTGAGTTAGATTCGGCAGGCCAAATGCCTCAGTAACGCGGGCCCGGCCAGTGCCGCCGATAGAAATGCCGCCGATATTTTCGATCGTCGCACCGGCACCGAGGCCTCGCAGAGCAAAGCCGGCCCATAGGTCAGCAACGTCAGCCGCGTCACCACTTGCATAGGCCGCTGCGATGATCGCATCGCGTTCGCCGATAAACGTCGGCGACAGCGGGGCGAGCTTCATTCCATCCGTGACCAGCTGCAGCATGCGGCGATTACCCGTTTCCCAACCTAGCCGGGAAATCATGCGGGCCCGTACTTCCCACAGCATACTGCTCCAAATTTCGCCTGCGTTGTGCACCTGATCGGACGTGTTGTTATTTCGCGGGGCATAAGCTCCGTTGGTCAGATTGATTTTCGTCGAGTCGATATCGGCAAAGGTCAGTGGATTGTGGGAATTATTTCCCGAACCTCCGACTGCGGACCGGATTGCCGTCGGAAAGCGCCGAATGCCGTAATAATTATTGTTCGTGCTGCCGCCCGACAAGTAGGTGGCGTATCCCGCAACCGCGTAATTGCCGTCGGCAGGGTCGCTCGCCTGCGACAGCATCGCCAGCGCATAAAAGTCTGACGTTCCCTCGCCGATGCCGCGCGACATATCGTTTACGAGCCCAAAACTGTTGCCGTGGAGGCGGTTTGACAGGCCGTGGGTAAGTTCGTGGATGACGACGCTAGAATCGAGGCTGGCGTCGACGTCCGGGTTTGCGCCCGTAAATATAAACATCTGCATACGTCCGCGGGTGCCGTCCGCGGGCGTGGAAAAGTTTGCATTGTTCGTATCTACCGCATCCTGTCCCTCAGCCCTAAGGCGGTCCGAGCCGATACCCTGGCCCGAGAAATTCGTATTCTGAAAATTGCGTGCCGCCTCGGTAAATCCCAACCGGTAGGTCTCATCATGAAACCAGTTGCTGACGTAAAAAAGATTAGTCAGGATGCCTTGCTGAAACTGGCTGCCGGGATACGTCTGCGGCGAAGCAACAGGGTTATCGCCTGTATTCGTATTCGGATCGACCGGCGTGTATGCAAACGTGAAATCGCGGGTCGGGCTGATCGCCTCTCCGAGGGCGTCGATACCGTCGATGCCGTCGCGATCAATTCCGGCCTGCACGGCATTGCCATCGGTCGTAGTTCCGCCGTCGGTGATCCATCCTAAATTATTAAAGGTATAGGGAGCTTCATTACCGATGCGCGACACCGCCATCCGGTTGAGTGCGACGCCCTGTGAACCATTTGGCGAGGTCGGACCGGGGGAGAAAGCGAATGGGTTGTCAGCGACGTTCATCATCGCCGATGGATTTGCGTAAACGCTGTAGGTGGCCGGCTGGGTCTGGTCTTCGGTTATATTCTTTCGCCACAGGATGACCCCGTCTGCCGCATCGACTACTACGTAATAGGCGTTGACGGGCTGCCAGATGAGTACGCGCCAGGCGGGAACAGTAACCCCGGGCTCGGTGGGGAAGTACATTTTTTCGGCCGTTGTCGCAGCGTCGCCATCGCCGAATACCGATTTCAGATCCGTAGACTCTGAGTCGTTTCGTGCTGGATTTCTCACCTCGCCGGCACCAAGTGACGTTAGAGCGGAAGCGACGGCGTTAGCCGAGTCGCCGAAATCCTGCGAAAGGGTCGCCGCGTCGATACCTGGAGCCAAATTATTAACGACGCGGATCAACTCGCCATCCCTGGTAAAACCCGCTTTAACTTCGCCTCGAAAGACGGGGATTCCATTGACCCGCTGCGTAAGCTCGACAAAGGAAAGCTCACCATCTGGATTTCTGTAATCGGCGGTAACCTTCAACTTTGCGATTTCCAGCAGGTCCGTGCCGATTAGCGAGACGTTTTCAGTCAGAAATCGCTTTAGAAGACTCGACCGTTTTCCTGCCGCCCCGGAAGTCAAAAACGCTTTCCCCTGCTTGACGTCGGTCGTGATGACCTCGGGAGCCGGGAATGCGTCGTTATACTCGATCTTTAGCGTGGGAATCCGCTGCCGCAGCGACTGCTCGCCAGCCAGCATCGTCGCGCGAAGCTCCGCGATTTGTGCCAGATTTCTTCCCGACCGGCCGCGAAACCTTGCCAGGGAGTCACCTGAGTTCTTTTCTAAACGGATGTCATAATTCGGAAGTCTGGCCTCAACCTGCCGTTTCTGGTTCGTAGACAGTGATGAGGCGTCCGTCTTTGCATCCAGGATGAAGAGGAATACGGCTGCAAACCCGGCGCTGAGAGCACAGGCGAGCACCAAAATACGGCGTGTGGCAACTGAGAATTGTCGAAGCATTCGAGACGTCCCCTAACGATTTGTCCGATAAAGACTGTAAGATGTCTAATTCGGTGCATCCGGTGGCAAACTATTTCAGCCTCAGGTGCAAACGTTTATCTTACCAAAAACGGCTACGGACCGGAACATGGCAGCGGCACTTGAAACGACAAAAACCGAAGATGGTTTCGAGCGCATTTTCGGCCCGGCCGGGCTTCTGTCTCAGCATCACGCGGGATATGAGTATCGCGAGGGCCAGGTGAAAATGGCCGACGCGATTGCCCGGGCGTTTGATGACAAAAAACATCTAATAGTCGAGGCTGGAACGGGCACCGGCAAGACACTTGCATATCTGATACCCGCGATAGCACAAGCTGCGAAATCAAAGAAACGCATAATTATCTCGACCGGGACAAAAAATTTGCAGGAACAGTTGATGCAGAAAGACATACCCTTTCTGCAGAAGATACTGCCAAAAAAGTTTTCCGCGGCTTATATGAAGGGCCGTTCAAATTACGCCTGTATCTATCGGCTGCATAAGAGCGACGACCAGCCGGTGCTGAGCGGGTACAGCGAGATCGACCACTATCGCAAGGTGCGGGAATGGTCGCATGAGACTAAATCCGGCGACCGCTCCGAACTGGTCGATCTGCCTGAGAATCTGCCTTTCTGGAATCGAATCAGCGCGAAAGGCGAGACATGTATCGGACAAAAGTGCCCCGATTTCGAGCCCTGCTTTATAACCCGGATGCGGGCAGCCGCTGATAACGCGGAAATCGTCATCGTCAATCATCACCTCTTCTTTGCCGATCTGGCTGTGCGCGGTAATCAGTTTGGCAAGGTCCTGCCCGATTACGGGGCGGTGATTTTTGACGAAGCACATCTGATCGAGGACATCGCGGCTGACTATTTCGGATTCTCTGTTTCCAATTTTCGCGTTGACGAACTCGTCCGGGATGCCGGTGAACTGCCGATAAATGAGGCGATCGCTAACGCTGGGATTACAAAGACTTCGGCCCGGATCATAGGATTTGCCGAGCAATTCTGGGTCAGGTTTACGCAGGCGCGCGGGCAGGAGGGCCGATTCCCACTGCTGCCTGACGCCTTTACACAACAGGGCGTTGACGGAGAGCAGCGGCCGACGCCGCTAGGTGAGGCTTACAAGGCTCTAGACACGGCTCTGGCTCGACTGGAAACGGAATGCGATGTTCACTCGGACAAAATACCCGAGGCGGAGAGCGTCGTCCGCCGCATCCGGCAAACGCGGTTCGACCTGGCGTTTATCGTGGGGCATGCCGACGGCAATTTTGTCTACTGGCTAGAGCGCCGAGGCCGCGGTGTTTTCCTACAGGCGTCGCCGGTCGATGTTTCCGAGCTCTTGAATGAAAAGCTGTTCGATAAGGTCGACACGGTGGTGCTCACCTCGGCCACGCTGTCGGCCAATGGCAGCTTCAATTTTATCCGAAACCGGCTGGGCCTCTCGGCCGGGAAAACGCACTCGCTTGTCGCTCCATCGTCATTTGATTACGAAAATCAGGCGGTCATTTACCTACCGCTCGGAATGCCCGATCCGCGCACGCCGGAATTTACTCAAATGGCTGCCGCCGAGATCGTTCGTATTTTGAATGCTACGGATGGCCGGGCTTTCGTGCTTTGCACGAGCAATTCGTCCATGACCGCTCTCTATGAACTCGTGTCGTCGCGCGTTGGATATACGTGCCTTTTGCAGGGAACGATGGCAAAGACCGGGCTGCTCGAGAAATTTCGCGAAACGCCGAATGCCGTGCTATTTGCCACGTCGAGCTTTTGGCAGGGCGTCGATGTTCGTGGGGCTAACCTTTCATGCGTGATTATCGACAAGCTGCCGTTTGCGGTCCCGAGCGACCCGATCGTTGCGGCACGTTCAAAGTTTATCGACGACAACGGCGGCCGCTCATTCTTTGAATACAGCGTGCCACAGGCCGTTATTACCCTAAAACAAGGGGTTGGTCGCCTGATTCGCAGCAACACCGACCGTGGGGTGATAGCCATCCTCGACCCGCGAATCCGCACCAAAGCCTATGGCCGTGATTTTCTTGCCAGCCTGCCTCGAATGCGGATCACCGGCGATCTCTCGACCGTCGCCGACGTACTCGAATAGGCTACAATATGGGGAAAGAGGACATTATGCGTACATTCTTAGGTTTTAGTTTGCTGATCATGGCGTTCGCCGGTTCACATGTGACATCGCAGGCGGCGGGCCCGCAGGAAAAAGACCGTAAATTGAAGATACTCAAGAAGCCGCAGCCGTCAATGCAGGGCTGCGGGCAGTCGGCGGGCGGTATTCGTGCCCGGGTGACGTTTGATAAGTCGGGGAAGGTAGGTGTCGTCGATGCCGAACGCTCGTCCGGCTGCGACAGTTTCGACCGCAGCGCAGTACGCGCGGCCAAGGAGATCCGCTTCGAGCCCGCGATGAAAAATGGAGAGCTGATAACGGTCGTTAAGCTTATCGAATACACATTTAATAGATATTGAAATGAGCGGTTTCTTTGAAGTAATGATCGAGCGCAATTTCTCATCCGCTCACCAGCTGCGCGGGTACAAGGGGAAGTGCGAGAATCTGCACGGGCATAATTACAAGGTCGAGATCTATGCGCGTGGCGAGGAACTGAACAATATCGGCTTGCTGATTGATTTTGGCGATCTCAAGGCCGCGGCGGATGAGATTGTCCGCTACATGGATCACCGGAATTTGAACGAACTGCCGCCGTTTGACGAGGAACTAAATCCGTCAGCCGAAAACCTCGCCCGATACTTTCTCGAGTACCTAAACACACGGGTGGGCGATGACAGAGTCAAGGTGCATCGCGTCCGTTGTTTCGAAACGCCGACAAGCGTCGCGACGTACCAGATCTAATATTCCCTTGCTGATGGATCCTCAGACACGAAAACGCCGGGCGGCGATTCTGCGTTATGCACGAAAGATTCACCGCACCACCGGCGCAATTCTGTTTGGCTTCTTTTTCATTGTGGCGATCACGGGTTTGCTGCTCGGCTGGAAGAAACACACCGGAGGTGCGATACTCGCGGACACTGCTAAGGGAAGGTCGGCGAAGCCGGAAGATTGGCTGGCGATGCCGGTTTTGAGGGACAACGCCCAAAACGTATTTCGAAACCAAATCTCCTCAGAGATCTCACCGGCGATCGACCGCATCGACATGCGGCCGGAAAAAGGGATCGCTAAGTTCATCTTTGTCGAGGGCTACTGGGGAATCCAGATGGACCTGACGACGGGCGAGCCGCTCACCATCGAGCGGCGGCGGTCAGATTTTATCGAGAATGTTCACGACGGCGTGATACTCGACAATCTGCTGGGCACGAGCGGCGAGCAGATCAAGCTGGTCTACACATCGGTGATGGGGCTCGCCCTGCTGACATTCACGATCACGGGCTTTTGGCTGTGGCTTGGGCCGAAGCAGTTCAAAGGACGGCGAACGGGTCATCAAAGGTAGCCCCACAAGGAGTTATGAAGCGAAGCTTGAGGCAGTCATTGTGCATTGTTTTTATTGCGCTAGCGCTGACCGGTTCGCTCACAGCTCAGGCGTCGCTGTCTACGATCACGGGCACGCTGACCGACGACGCGGGTTCAGCGATTGCGGGGGCCAATGTCCAGATCATTAATGCTCAACATTCTGAGACGTAATGATCTGGCTGCCGAGCGAACGGTCTATCGCCCCCTGCGGCAAAATCAGCGTCTGGCGGACGATTCGAGACGTGCTCACCATCGACCCGGATCGATTTACGCTGCGAGCGGAAATTAGGACCCGACGCTACGAGGACGTAGGAACCGTCGGCGATCCCCTGCAGACGATACGAGCCTTGGGCATCTGACTCAGCGGTAGCGAGTACGCAAACGGTGCGGTTTTTGTTCCCGCGTCGACGACGCCCGTTCTGATCCAGTCGAACTTTAGCGATACCCGTATCAAAGGTGCCGAGCTTAATTTTGAATATCGATTTATGGACGCATGGACCGCGGCAGGCAATTATTCGTACGTGTTTGCCGAGGACCAGTTGACCAAGCTGCCGCCTAATCTCGGCGGCGGCGGGCTTCCCCCGCAAGTCGGCTTTCTCCGACTTCGGTATCAGCCGCCGGGCAAAAGGTTTTGGATCGAGGGTTACGCGAATCTCGCGGGTCGTCAGGACCGCCTGTCGACGTTGGACATTGCGGACCGACGCACCGGCGGGGCACGTACGAGGGCTCAGATTCAGAATTTTTTCCGGCGTGGCGCCTGCGTTCGGGGTCTGACTACGCCGGGTACAAACGGAATCTGCGGCTCGCCGGGTGGTATATTGGTCGCGACGGGCGAGACGCTTGCTCAGGTGCAGAATCGAGTGCTGCCAATTGGGCCGACCGTCAGTGGTGTCACGATAGTCAACAACGAGACGGCGGCCCCTGTGTTTAATGCGATTCCGGGATATGGGTTGCTAAATCTACGTGGCGGCTATCGTTTTGGGGATAATCAGGAGGTAACGCTTGATTTCGAGAATATCCGTGATAAGGGACATCGTGCGCCGGGCTGGGGTATTGACGGCCCCGGGCGTAGTGTGACCGTCCGTTATCAGTATCGGTTTTAAATGCAGGTTTTCAATCCAAAAAGTCCAAAATCTGCACCCTCAACAGGAACCAGATTTTGGACTTTTTTTAATATGGTCGGGGCGAGAGGATTCGAACCTCCGACCTCTCGGCCCCGAACCGAGCGCTCTACCAGACTGAGCCACGCCCCGTGAACTCAAGCTAGTGAGTGTAGATTAGGCTCAACCCTCCAGTCAAACGTCCGGCGGCGGTTCATCCTCGACGACTTCTATCATCTCGTCAATCAGGTCGTGCTTTTTGCCGAACTTATGCTTTATTACTTCGATGATAGGTGGCAGCACCGATAAGAATACGACAACAATAACAACCTTTTCTATGTGATTCTCGAGCTTGATGCCGAGTGCACGTTCGATGACTCCTCCGAGGAAATATCCGGCCAGCACCATACTGCCGATCCAGAGAAGACCACCGAGGATGCTGAACGGCAGAAACCGCGAGTAAGGCATGTCTGAGGCACCCACTACGATTGGAGCGAAGGTGCGAACGACCGGTACGAATCGAGCCAGTATGACAGTCTTGACACCGTATTTTTCAAAAAATGCGTGGGCCTTTTTCACGCGACTAGGCTTGAACACCCACGAGTCCTCGCGGCTAAAAAGAGTCTTACCCATCGCTCGCCCCGTCCAATAACCCGTGCTGTCGCCGATCACCGAACCGAGAAAAAAAGCGAGCATAACGAGCAGGACGTTTAGCTTCCCCGTGGCGGCAAAGAGGCCCGACACCACCAATAGCGAGTCGCCCGGCAGAAAGAAGCCAACGGCCAACCCTGTTTCGGCAAAGATGACGAACCAAAGGCCGAAATAGACATAATTGCCCAGCACGGCCAGCAGATAGTCGATCAGCTTAGCCGGATTCAGAAAATCCTTGGCCTGGTAAAGAAAGTCTAGAATTGAATCCATAAACTAGTTACGCAGAATGTCCAGTGCCATCAAGAATGCGACTTGCAAAGGACACCGAATATTCAGCATCGTGTATTGAACAGCGTGCATGCATCACCATCCATGCTCGCCGATGAGAGGGACAAAGGCGCACGGGCCGAAATTTTCTTGCCTGTTGCCCGTTTCCGTTTTCGTCACGCGGACCAGCTCCTGCCGTCGCTTGTCTTCGCCGATCGGGATGACGAGCCGGCCGCCGGTCTCTAATTGTGCTACGAGCGGCTCGGGAACGGACGGACCGCCGGCGGCGACCAGGATCGCGTCGTACGGCATATATGTGCTCCAGCCCTCGGTGCCGTCGGACGTTTTGATGCTAATGTTCCCGATACTCAACGACCGCAATCGTGCGGCGGCCTCATTGGCAAGGTTGGGCAGGCGTTCAATTGCGAAGACCTTGCGTGCGAGCGAGGCCAGGACGGCGGTTTGGTAACCCGAGCCGGCGCCGATCTCAAGCACCTTGTCACTTTCTTTAAGCTCTAGCAGCTCAGTCATCCGGGCGACTATGAATGGCTGGGAAATCGTCTGTCCCCCGGCAATCGGCAACGCATTATCGTTGTAAGCCTGCGTCTGGATGCCCGCCGGTACGAACTTGTGCCGAGGCAGAGTACCCATCACCGTCAGTACGCGTTCGTCCGCGATATTGTAGTGGTCGCGGAGCCAGTCGACCATTCGATGCCTCTGCAGCGACATCTCGTCGGTCAACGCCGCAGATTTCGACGTGGGGTTCATCTGTCCATATTCCAGGCGCGAAGTCTGTCGATAACGGAATGGGCCGTCAGGTCGCTGCGCATAGGTGTGACCGACACGTAACCCTCGTCAATTGCCTCAAAATCCGTACCGCCTTCGGCTCGAAATCCTTCGCGCTCCTCGCCGATCCAATAATACAATTTCCCGCGCGGATCAATATGTTCGCTAATCATCGGCCGGGCGCTCTTGAAGCCCTGCTTGGTGATGCGGATGCCTTTTGGAGAGCCTTTTGGCACGTTGACATTGAGCAGGGTCCAATTTGGAATGCCCTCTTCGAGAGCTTTTTTCGTGACCTCGACCACAACCTTTACCGATTCGGCAAAATCGTGACTCCTGTAAGCGGCCAGACTAAACGCCAAGCCCGGCACACCAAGTATCGTCGACTCGAGGGCGCCCGCGACCGTGCCTGAGTACGTAGCGTCGTCGCCGAGATTTGCTCCGTGATTTATCCCCGAGCAGCAGATATCCGGCCGCAGCTCCGGCAGCAGGATATGGTTGAGGGCAAGCGTGACACAGTCGGTGGGCGTGCCATCCACGGTCCAATGACGGTCGTCGACCTGTCTGATCCGCAGAGGGCGCGAAAGCGTGAGGCTATGCGAGGCTCCGCTCATCTCGGCCTCGGGTGCGACCATAAAAACGTCGCCAACCTCACTCAGGCCGGCCTCCATTGCAAGGATGCCGTCGGCGTTGTAACCGTCGTCGTTTGTTATTAGAATTCGGGGCCGATTTGCGCTCATTAAACTAAAAAGTGAAAAGGTGAGTGAGATACTCACCACCTTTTCACTTTATGATTGTCTGCTGTACTCTACCGGTTTTGTCCCATCGGCGGACGGCCTGGCCCGGAACCGGGACCCGTGCCGCCACCCATCGGTCGCTGCTGGCGAAACCTGCGTCGGTTGCGCTTTCGAGCATTTACCGATTTCAATTTGGCCTTCTGGCCGGGCGGAATGAAGTGAGAGTGTTTCTTGAGATCTTTGATAATCTCTTCGCTGATAACCTTTCGTTTGAATCGGCGCAATGCGGACTCAATCGATTCGTTATTATTTACGTTTATAAATGCCATTTGTGTGCTCACCTCCTTTCGGCGAGAATGTAGGCCGCTAGGGCAAACAAGCATTACACACGTTCTGCGGCGGAAACGCAAGCGGTTATGCGATGGCCGGTCACGATATCCACCCCGATTTAATGACAGATTCACCACGAGTTTTGCGGTACCTCGATCACGCCTTATTCGGCTCGATCATGTTGCTGGCAATCGCGGCACCGATATCGATCGCCGCCACTCAGACGGCTTGGGCCTTGTCGATTTTGTTTTGGCTCGCTCGTCTGGTCTTCACCCGTCCGCAAGTTGGTATCGACTCGATGACCGTTGCGGTACTCGCCTTTGTCGGGCTGACGCTGATCTCGTCGTTTTTCTCTTATGAGCCCGAAGTCTCACTACGAAAGATGGTGGCCGTCTCGCTCGTGTCGATCGCGTATCTTGTATTTTCGGCGATTAAGACCGCTCGCGCGATGCGGACGGTAGTCGCTGTTCTGATTCTCGCCTCGACCGTGACCGCGATTTACACCATCGGGCGAGCGGCCGCCGGAAACAATCTTAAGGTCGTCAAGCTGAGTCCCGACAGCCCTCTTCGCGTCGCGGGCGTTCTGGAGAACGACACGATCATCAGTTTCAACGGAGCCGAAATCGATTCGCCCGACGAACTCGCGGGAGCAATCGAGGGTCGCCAGTCGAGCGGCCCCGCCACGCTGCGCGTGTACCGTTTTGAGACTTATTTCGAATACGAGCTGTCGTCAGGCGTATCGGCACCGCAGATGGGGATACTGGAGTGGTCACGCGGACGCGATGTCCGCGCCGCGGGTTTTTATGGCCATTACACAACCTACGCGGAGTCAGTCCAGCTCGTTGGGTCCCTCGCGCTCGGGTTACTCGTTTTGATTCCAGGGGGAATATTTGCGAGGTATCGCGTCTTGCTTGCCGCCGCGTTGTTGCTTCTCGGCATCGGCCTGTTTTTGACAGTTACCCGTGCGTCGTGGGCAGGATTTGCGCTCTCGGCAGCGGTCATTGTCGTCATCGGTGCGAGTCGAAAGGCGCTCGTTATCTGTGTGTTGTTCGCTATACCGGTTGCGGCGGTTGGGCTGATCTACCTGCAGCAAAAAAGAAACGTCGCGTTTGTCGATGCTAAGGACGGCTCGACCACCTGGCGAACGACCGTCTGGCGGGAGGCGGGACGCGTCATCATGTCTGATCCGCGACATCTTGCCGTCGGGGTCGGGATGGATTCGATCAAAACCCACTGGCAAGAGTGGCAAATGTTCGACAACGGACGTCTGCCGATGGGCCACATGCACTCGACCCCGCTGCAGTTTGCCTTTGAACGCGGAGTGCCGGCACTGATTGCTTGGCTTGTATGGATATTCTTGTTTTTTCGCCTTTTGTGGCGAGGATATCGCAGAGCGGATCTTGGCTGGTTCGAACGCGGTGTGCTGCTCGGCTGTCTGGGCGGGACCACCGGCTTTCTGGCCAGCGGACTTGTCCATTACAATTGGGGTGATTCTGAGGTTGTGATGATTTTTTATCTGCTGACGGGCCTGGCGATCTCGATTTCACGACAGGATCAGATCGAGGTTTTCGTTGATGAGGGAGGGCGAATTTGAATCGATCAGAAGTACGCGGGTCGCTGCTCCAGCCGACTGGAAAAGTTATCAGGATATGGGTTTCGAAACCAAGAAACGTTGGCGGCTGACAGCAAAATGAGCAGACTCGTACGAGCAATTTCCACCAGGCTCCAACGTCTCGCGTATCCGAGCGATCTGCGCCGCATTAGTCGCCACTCGATCGTCGATCTTGAGCGACTTGAGAACCTGCGTTTGCTTGCCACCGATATTGCCAAGCGGGAAATTCCTGGCGATTTTGTCGAGTGCGGCACATACACGGGCGGTAGTGCGGCGACCGTTTCGCGCGTTCTTCGCGGGACGGGCCGTCAGTCGTGGCTCTTTGATTCGTTCGAGGGGCTACCACCGGTTACCGACAGGGATGGGCGGGACGCCGAAGAGTTTGTCGGCAAATGCGTGAGCAGTGAGGACGAGGTGCATGAGGCGATGAAATCTGCCGACGTGCCCCGAGAGCAGTACATCATCAAAAAAGGCTGGTTTGAGAATACGTTTGCGGTTGCTCCGCTGCCGGAGAAGATCGCGTTGCTCCATATCGACGCCGACTGGTATGAGAGCGTCTTGCTATCGCTCGAAACTTTTCACGACAGTGTGCCGGATGGCGGGGTGATCGCCCTCGATGACTTTGGCTACTGGGAGGGCACCCGCGAGGCCTTTTACGATTTTGTCGCAAAACGTGGAATCAAGCCGCTGCTCGAGCGGGTGGGCGACACACAGGCGTTCTGGATCAAGGGCAAGCAGCATAATCGCCGATGATTTCCAACCCGCTTTATCGTCAGGACGAAATCGTGCGCCTTTGCACGGGCAAGACGGTGCTGCATCTCGGCTTTATTCTGCACGACCAATGGAGAGAGCGTTTAGCGCAAGGCAACTGGCTGCACGCGCGCATCCTCAAGGTTGCAAAGCGGGCCATCGGGCTTGATTTCCTCGCAAGCGAGGTCCAGGCCATACGCGAGTCCACCGACGGCGAGTACGTGGTCGGTGACTGTCTTGATCTGGATAACGCGCCCGTCCAGGGGACTTTTGACATGATCGTCTGCGGCGAACTTATCGAGCATCTCGAGAATCCGCGGGCTCTGCTAGACGGCATCAGGCGATTTTGCCACGCCGAAACACAAGTGATATTGACCACGCCAAATCCGTGGGATCGGAAGTGGATACAAAAAACGCACATCGGCGTTGCCGAAGGCGAGTGGCTTAATCCCCAACACGTTTTCTGGTTTTCGATGCAGACGTTAAAGAATTTTCTCGAGCGATGCGGTTACGAGACGACCCGAGCGACGAGATATTTTGAGGAGAGCAAAGGACTTGACGCTGGAATGAGCGCGGCCGGGCGTCTGCATTGGCGCGTCAAGCGGCTTGCTCGGCAATTAGTGACGCCGGCCGACTGTCAGCCCGGTTTATTTTTTGTCGTGCACCCGCGAGCTAATGCCGAATCTTAGAGTCCTACACACGCTCGATTCGCTCAACCGCGGCGGTGCTGAGATGCTGACGCTAGACGTTTGTCGCAACGCCCGGAATGCCAACCTGGACCTAACTTTTGTCGCGACCGGCGGAGGCGATCTGGAGGGCGAGTTTCGCACGAGCGGAGCCGAATTTATAGGGCTGCAGAGGCGGCTTCCTTTAGATCCGATTCTGGTTCGTGAGCTCCACCGAATAATTGTCGACCGCCGGATTCAGATCGTGCATGCCCAGCAGGCCGTCGAGGCGATGCACCTCTATCTGGCGACTCGCGGCACCGGCGCATACTGTGTCATGAGCCTGCAGGCGTACATTCTCGACCGGAAAAACCGCATAGCAACCCGGCTAATCACACCGCGCATGGATCGCGTGTGCCCGGTCAGCCAGTCGATGCAGGTTTGGTACCGCGACGGAGAAGGTTTTGAAATTACCGACAAATACCGGGTTCTCCCAAACGGCGTCGACCCGGCTCGGCTACAGCCTTCGCGGTTGCCCGGAACCGCGACCCTGCGAATGGAACTGGGGATTGACGCGTCCGCCACGCTGCTTGGCATGGTCGGTAACTTTTATCCTGACCAGCGGAAAGACCAACTGACGATCTGCCGGGCGTTGGGTAGGATATTGGGCGACCGGAATGATGTTCACTTCGTTTTCGTTGGCGCGGTTCACGATGGGGCTCAGACTTATTTCGATAAGTGCGGACGTGTCTGTGGCGAGGCGGGAATCGCCGACCGCGTGCATTTCCTTGGCAAGCGCGGCGACGTAGTGGATATTCTGACTGAACTCGATCTGTTCGTATTCTCGTCGGTTCAGGAAGGGCTGCCGGTCGCCGCAATCGAGGCGTTGATGCTTGGGGTTCCGATGATCGTTTCAGATATTCCGCCTCTTTTAGAGGTAACGGGCCTCGATGGCTCCGGCCGGCCGTGCGCAGCTGTTTTCAAGACGGGCGATGCGGATGATCTGGCCGAAAAGGTGACAAGGCTGCTCCAGGATCAGGAAGAACTAAAGCGGCTGGGTCGGCTGGCGAAGGTCGAGGCCAGCAAGCGTTTTGGGATCGACAGTCATCTTCAAACACTGCGAGATATTTACCGCGAGCTCATCTAAGCTGAATGAGGGATACGTGGGGAATCCATGGTTGAAACAATCAGAGCTTCGCAACCCATGAAAATTCTGATCGGCATGCCGGCCGCGGATTCGCGTGGCGGGCCGATAAATTGTGAGCCGCCATTCGTTGCAGCACTGCGGGAGGCAGGGGTCGAGGTAGATGAGGAAGTTTATGTTTACGGAGACGGGGGAACCCCGGTCGACGCCGTCACGCGGATAAAAAGAGTCGTTGACGCGGCGCGCCGTCTCAAGCATCGCGTGCGCGAGAATTCATACGACCTCGTTCATCTCAACACATCATTTGACGCACGCTGTCTTGTACGCGATTCGCTTGCACTTCGGGCGATCGGGGGTCGCGTGCCCGTATTTCTGAAGATGCACGGCTCGATCGCCGCGTTCCTTGCCACCCGAAATCGGGTGTGGGCGGCAGCGCAGCGGCGGCTGTTCCACCAGGTCGCGGGTATCGGCGTTTTATCGACGGAGGAAATGCGGAGGTTCATCGACGCAGGCTGCGATCAGCGAAAACTGGTTATCGTAAAGAATGCTATCGAGCCGTTAGGGCAGGGGAGCGCGGGTCGGGATCTCACTGGCGATCGGGGAATTGCACGCGATTGTCCGCTCCTGCTTTTCAGCTCAAGATTAATGCCCGCGAAGGGCTTGCTGGATGTGATCAACGGCTGCAAAATCCTCCGTGAACGCAACAGGGAATTTTCGTTAATTGTCCTCGGAGACGGTCCTCAGCGGGCTGAGGCAGAGAATCTCGTGCGATCGGCTGGCCTCGAAAGGCATGTGCGCTTCACCGGATATCTCACAGAAGTCGAGGCTTCGGCATACCATGTGCAGGCAGCATTGTTCATATTTCCAAGCTATCACGACGAGGGTCTCCCGATGGTACTGCTAAAGTCCTTGTCGGCCGGGTTACCCATTATCACCACTAGGATACGGGCAGCGGCTGACTATCTCACAGAGCCGGACAACTGTCTCTGGGTTGACCCGAAATCGCCGGTCGATGTCGCGGAAAAGATCCAGACGCTTTTGGACGCTCCGGCATTGGCCCGGAAGATGTCCGAAAACAACCGCCGCCTTGCCGGCGAGTTTTCACCGGCGGAGGTCGCCGCCGAGTACATAGCTCTCTACCGCGGGATCATAGCTAAATGAACCAAACGGTAAACGCAGCCCCAGGGAATTAAATCCAGGGTTCGATGTGCGGTAATTTCTTGACTTAGGGCGGAAGGATTTATATTCTTCGCTTAAAAGATGGATATCTATTTTCTGATCTTCTCACTCTTCTTCCCGCGACTTGTCCTACTCGTCTACCTGTTTCTGTTCCCAGAGCTCTATCCTCCGAACTCGCTGCCGCAGATTGCCGATATCCTGCTTGGCATTTTTATCCCGCGGGTGCTGATTCTGATTTACATTTATCAGAATATGGGTGCCGACAATATCTGGTTTATCGCCCACCTGGTTGTGATGCTATTGGCGTATTTCGGCGGCGGGCGGCAGACCGTAAGGCGGCGTCGTCGACGGGAAGTGTAGCGGGTCTACGAGCTGTATCTCCCCGTATAGCGGCTGACCGATTTGTCCGGCACTCCGTGCGGTTTCTTGACGAGTTTTCGAGCCGCTTCCAGGGCGCCCTCGAACGCTCCGTCGTCGTTCTGAGGATCGCAGTTTACCGCTCGGTCATCAATAAACGCGGCCGCACGCGGTTTGCCCTGGCCGATGTAGACATCGGTGTATGGGAATTTGTTCTTCTCGAGCCACTCGATGACGCGAATCCGTAACTGCCCGGGCGTGATGCGCGACCCCTCGAGCACGTCCTGTGCGCAGCGTGAAGTGAAAACAGTAATCTCGGCAAACCTCGCCAGTTTTTTTGCAAACTCGAGGGCGCCCGGAACCGGGTCGCCGAAATGGTCTACGCCTTTCCATTTGTCGTATTGTGCGAGTACGCCGTCGAGATCGACGCAGACCCGGGGCTTTTTCGTGACTGCGACTTTCTTAGGTGTGACCGAAATGAGTGTGTCTTTTCTTGCAGCGTTCGCACGCTTTGGCAGCTTCGACGGGCGCGTCGCGATCATCGCCTCGATCGCGTCACCCGCTTCGAGCCATTCGTTCTCGCCATCGACCGCATCAAAATTCCACAATCGCGTGTAATGATGGCGCGTGTGATGGCGGCCGGGCGTCCGCAATGTATAAGGGAGATCGTCAGGTCCAACTATGCGTTTTGGCGGAAACTGTTCGGGTTTGCGTGGCAGGTCGAGCGACTGCCACCCGGACCGGATGTTGTCCGCAAAATCGAACACATCCGCCAGCTTGTATTCCTTATCAAGCAATACCCAGACGTGGTAACCGCCCACACTGTTAGAGTCGAACAACATCGGATCCATGCCCGCGTCGCGCAGGCTTTCCGCCCACCCCAGGGCCGCATCAAAATTTGCTTGTGCAACCTCGTCAGCGCCCGGCAGCGACTCGTCATGCAGATCGACATCGATCGCGAACCACTTACACGTCGAGTGATCCGAGATCGAATGCAGTCCGATAAGGTGCGCTGGTGACTTAGCCGAGAAATGCCGCTGCAGCTTGGTCAGCGTCACCATATCGGTGCCCAACTTCCTCCGCTCGGCGATCGGCAGCATAACGACGCTGATCTTCCCGTCACGCAGCGTGTACTGGCTCCAGACATCACGCCGATTCACCAGCCGCTCCATCGCCCACTCCGCCAATTCCTCAGAATAACGCACCCACTCCGCCGCCACCCAAAGCAGCCGCTTATTCCCCGCAAATTCGTAAAATGGTGCGGCCATGGGGAAATTCTATCCTACTATTTCCGGCAAACTCTCCCCGCTCGTTGGAAAAAACGCAAAAACACACGCGGCGGTTGCTTGGTTAAATGACTTCATGTAAGGTATGTGTAGTCAAGTAACTACACGATGCGCCTCAGACGAGATGTTTTCCAAGCGATAGCGGACCCCACCAGAAGGGCAATTCTCTTGTTGGTGGCCACTCAATCAATGACTGCCGGCGCGATAGCCGCCAACTTTGACACCGCGAGGCCGACCGTTTCAAAACATCTCCAGATCCTCACCGAGTGCGAGTTGCTCGATCAAGAGCAGAGCGGCAGGGAAATTCACTACCGTCTGAGTCCGAAGAAGATGAAAGATATAGCGGACTTTATCGAACCTTTTCGCAAGATGTGGGATGACAGATTTAATAAGCTCGAAGCTGTAATGGAGAAGTACAGAAGGACATAATATGGAGCTGAAAACGCAAATCCATGCCGAAGATGGCAGACAGGATCTGGTAATCACCCGAGAGTTTGACCTGCCCGTCGGGTTACTTTTCAAAGCTTATGTAGAACCTGAGCTAGTTGAGCAGTGGATGGGAACTAAAGTCCTGAAGCTCGAAAGTCGAAACCATGGCGGTTACCAATTCGAGACAAGCGACGTCTCAGGAAATGTCTTGTTCCGGGCCAATGGGACGATCCATGAGTTTGTGCCGGACCAAAAGATCACACGGACATTTGAAATGGAAAACACGCCATTCCCCGTCCAGCTTGAGTTTCTGGAGTTTGAACGGCTTAAGGGCGAATCCAGCAAACTCAATATGCAGATCGTCTACAGATCGATCGCCGATCGTGACAACATGCTCCAGTTGCCTTTCGCTCAGGGCCTGAACATGGCACACAACCGGTTGGAAGCTCTGAGCAGAAAAGCGATATGACTAAGATACGTAAAATCGCCTATTGGGTCTCGACCATTTGGCTAGCACTCGGCATGACCTCGACTGCCATCGTCCAGTTGATAAAAATGCCGGACGGCGTAGAGGCGGTTACGCGTCTGGGCTATCCGTCGTATCTCCTGACAATCCTGGGCGTTTGGAAGATCTTCGGAGTTGTCGCGGTCCTTATTCCCGGGTATCCAAAACTTAAGGAATGGGCCTACGCAGGCTTTTTCTTTGCGATGTCCGGCGCTGCAATCTCGCACATAATCGTGGGCGACGCGGTAACTGAAATATTCCCGTCATTACTGCTCTTGATCCTGACGGTGGTGTCGTGGTATTCGAGGCCCGATAGCAGGAAGATTGCGTGAGGGACTAACTAGAGATTGGTCGTGCGGCTCTGTAGTGCCGTCACGCCTTTTCCCATCCGGTAATAAAGATCTTTCGCCCCCAGTCGTCGAACATTTGTTTGGCTTTTCTTTCGGTGTTTGAGATTTTTATGTCTCTCTCGAGCGGATTTTGGCGGTTGGGGGAGAAGTCAGTTAGATAGACTACGAAGGCGGGGAACTCATTGCGATCTTTTTTGTTCGTTTTCCAGAGCAGGAGTTTGCGGACCATCGTGTTTCCCTTCATCACCTTTGTGTAGACGGTGCGTTCGAGGAGCTCGGCGGCCGGATCGTCATCAGCGTGCGCACTTTTTTCGGCCTCAGGCACGTCTACCAGATCGGCGACCTGTTTAATTCCAACATCCTCGCGAAGCGCCTCTTTGTCGTCCCGCATTCTGATGAACTGCGGCGAGATTACGCTGACCAGCGGCATGCGCGTCACCGCGCTGTAGCGTTTCCCATCCCAGTCGAGCACCATTCGCTTTACCGGGCCGCCGCGGGCACGTTCCACGATCATATCGAGACACGAGATCTCAATAACCGGCCCGGGATGGATCATCTCGTAGGCGACGTAATCGTTGTTAACGGCGACGTAATCTGAGGGCACGATCCGCCGTTTTAGATCGCTCGCGATCGTCTTTCGCTCGTCTTCCGTGAATCCGCCACCGACACGCGTCAGCTCCTGAAACGTACCGTCTTTCCTGACAACGGCGACGAGCAGATCGTGCAGCAGGCCTTTGCGGGCGTCAGTGCCCTCAGAATATCCGATGATCGCAACGTCAAGATTATGCCGGGCCTTGATCTTGTACCAGCCGGCCTGTTCGTGGCGGAGCACGACACCCTCGGCACCGCCGCCGACCGCCCACTCAGTAAATTTTTCCGCGATGGTATCGACCTTATCGGTTTTTTCGTATTCGACTGTATGAACAGCGGTGCCCCTGGCAAACCATTTGTCCAAAAGTGTAAATACCTTAGCCGGCCCGTCCACCGATTTCTCGTCAAACTCGATAATGTCAAAGATCGCGAGACCGAGGGTCTCGAGCTGCTCTTTTGCGCCTGGAGACCGCAGGATGCGAACGACCTGCTGCACAGGATGGGCCTTTGTCGCCTCATCCTTCACATAGATCTCGCCGCCGAGGATACACGACTTTACCTTGGCCTTCTTGAGCAGCTTGGCTGCCTCATCGAAAGCAGGCAGGCCGACGCGGGCCGTGCCGCCGGGATTTACGGAGATCATCTGCTCGCCGTCAAAGAACAGCATTGCGTTCTCGCCGTCGTATTTGCGTGTGACAAAGTAGCCCTTCGCATTGGGCAGGCGGTATATGTCCTCGGCGGACATTGCCCTCATCGCCGCGCTGACACGCCGCTTATAATCCTGCGCCTTGACGTGCAGCGACGGATCGGCGAGGTCCTGTGCCTTGCCAATGCAATAACCAAATTTGCAGGTGAACTTACCCTTGTCGAAATCAAGATTCAGCATCGCCGAGACCCTTTGGCTTCTTTAGCTCCATGTTTGATAAGTGCAGGATCAGCAGATACGCGTCGCCTTTGATCCGGCCCTCCAGAAAGGCGTTATAAGGCTTTCCGCCACGGTTCATCACCAGCGGCTCGTCACCCTTCGCTCCGCCGCGAAGCAGAAGCAGGGCATCTCGCTCGTCGAGGTCCTTTGCCATGTCGTACAGAAAGTCGAAGGTGAGCCCATTAACATGCACAAGCTGCTTTTTGTTCGTGAACACAAAACGATGGGCAGCTTCATCCTTCTTGATAAATTTTCCGGTCCAGCGCATCGGGAATTCGCCGTTCATATTCTGCGGCTCCTTTTTGCGCGGTTCGCGTTTCCTCACGGTGCCATCGGGATTGTAAACAACCTCTATTTCCTCGACGAGATGGATGATGCCTTTCTTTGACACATACACGCGAGACATGTCGGTAAGGAACGAACCGAACGACTCGATATCAATTTCGGGATCGTCTTTGACGAGAAGGTCCGCCAGCTTCTCCAGCTTTTTGGCCTTCTTAAGGAGCTCAGCCAAGTCATGCGTCACATCAGTCTTGAGAAGCTTCCTGGTAACGACCGGCCGCCCTTTCGGGTCCGTGTACCTAACCTCACGTTTGGGATTGAGGGCCTCGGCGGCGACCACCGCATCTCGATTTCTTGGATTGCTGATATTTATGGGCATATCGGTACGCCTTGCTCGCCAGCGGCGTTATTTCCTCGCGATCAGTGCGTCGTAGTCGCCGCTCTCGACCCACTCAAGCACCTCAGCCACGCGCCAGATCGGGAATGGGTGCGAGAGGCCGGAAGTCATTACGTCGGCCCAGAACCGGTCGAGGCGTTTCTCGTCGTAGTTTCGCTTAAATTCGCGGCCCTGTTCAAGGAAAAGCTCGTAATCGATTTTTGAGGCAAAAGTGCCGCCCGCGAGTTTCATCATCGTCCGGCCGATGACATGCGGATCCTGCATTACTAGCAGAGCCGCTCGGTCACAGCTCAATTCCGCTCGGCGCGCCCACGCGAGCAGAGAGGACGCGATGCCGAGGCTCACGATCAATTTAATGATCTCCGAGCCGGGGACGAGGGCGGCGACCGACCGGTTTAATGCAAACTCGATTAATCGTGCCGCGGTGATGTAGAGGACGTGCTCGGCGTGGATGTGGCCGACCTCGTGGGCGATGACCGCCATCGTTTCTTCGTCGTTGAGCTTTTCGATGAGGCCTGAGAATAGAACGATGATGGGTTTTTCGACGCCGCCCGTAAAGGCGTTCACCAGCGGACTCTGCTGGACGAACATATCGGGCTGCTCGACGCCGAGAGTTTTACAGGCGATCTCGAGCTTAGCGTAAAGGTCAGGGCACTGTTTCGGCGTCACCTTGACGGCACTAGCCATAAACATCACGCGAATGGCCGACTCGCCGGTCCACTCAAGCAATTTTTTCAGGACCGAATCGACGCCCGGAATCGCCTTCAGGACCTTCATGGCCTGGCGGTCCAGCGGGTGTATGTATTCGCTTTTATTTAGATCGATAAACTTTTTGTGCGGCTCGTTGGAGAGGGGCAGCTTGCATCGTCCGCAATTGGCCGAATTATTCGCGTAGTCGGCTTTTACGTTGTTTTTCTGACCGCAGAATCGGCAGACGACAAAGTTACCCTTTGACATCTCGGTTGACTCGTTCTTTTTCGGCATAGAGGGATTTTATAAATTGATACAAGCTTTGACTAGTAGAAAGTGACGGGTAAGTCCGCCGATGACAATGCACGGTTCATTTTTTTAGATGAACTATGGTCTCAACATGATGTGTCTGAGGAAAAAGGTCGATCGCGATAACCGACTCGACCGCGTAACCAGCGTCGAGCAATTTTCGCAAGTCGCGGGCGAGCAGCGAGGGGTCGCAAGCGACGTATGTAATGTGGGCGGGGTTTAGACCGGTGAGAGCTTCGATCGTACCGGGATCGGTTCCGCTCCGAGGCGGATCAAGCAGGACAAAATCGGGTCGTAATTCTCGATTGCTGTCCAGAAAGCGCCTCACGCTAGACCTGGCCAGCTCGACATTCGTCAGGCCCGCGAGCTCCACATTTTTCTTTGCGAATGAAGCCGACAGCTCGTTACCCTCGACTCCAATCACCCGTTTGAAACGCCGGGCAAGCGGCATGGTAAACAAACCAACGCCGCAGTAAAGATCAACCGCGAGCTCTCCCCCCGCCTGCCCGACGGCTGTATCAACCAGCGCCGGGATCAGCTCCTTGTTCGCCTGGAAAAACGACTCGGCAGAATAATGGTAGGTAAAGTCATCGTTTTCGAACGCGATATCCACGGTCGCCTGGGCCAGGTCGTTCGAAAACATCGAGACCTTTCCTTGGTCGCCGGCGGCGGCCTCGATCTGTGCGTCGCTGCTCCAGATATTCTCCCAGGCGACTTCGTCCCGGATCTCCTGCAGCCTGGATTCCAGCTCCGGCGTGAGAATCGGGCAGATCTCGACGTGGATCACGTCGTGAGAATTGCGTGCATAGTATCCGACGGCCTTGCGTTCCGGATTGAAATGCCAGCGGGCACGAGAGCGATAGGCGAACTCCTGAGGGCTGCCGACAACACGGATCGCGCCGGCCCATTCGATTTTGCCGATGCGCGTCAAGGAATCCTCGATGATCGCGACCTTTGCCCTAAGCTGAGCGGAATACCCAAGCTGCTGAAAATCGCAGCCTCCACATGTGCCGAAATACGGGCACGGCGGTGCAATGCGTTCGGCGCCCGGCGAGACGATCTCGGCAATCTCCGCGAAGGCGGTTCGTTTCTTTATTTCGCGGATCTCGACCCTAAGTACATCGCCGGGCACGGAGAGAGGAACGAACACAGTCAACCCGTCTCCAAAACCGAGCCCGAATCCACGGGGCACGATTTTTTCGATCCGGACATGAATTACATCACCGATTTGGTATTTATTACTCAATCGAAAAGTTGTATCACAAAATTGAGGCGTGCCGAAGCTTGGCCTTCAACTGACCTTTTTCTCTGTAAAGTGGGGCTTTTAGAAGAAGGCTGGGGAACAACCACCTCGTTATCGAAACCTCGCCCCGCTCAGAACTGCTCGAAACGCTTCGAGATCCTTCTGCTTGTCGTACGAAAGCGTAAACAGCACTGCGTGTCCGCTCCTGACGGTCGCATACATACGTTTCTTACCCGACCTGTTGGATATATCCAAAAATCCATACTGCTTCGCTCCCAGTTTCTCGGCCTGGGTTTCGGAATATTTGAAATCCGCCGGCAGTTTCATCGCGGCATAGGTCAACCGGACCGCGTCGAGATAATCGACTGCATCTTTTATCTGCGGATATCCGCTAAGGCTCTCGCGCGATACGCGGGCGACAGCCCCTGGCTGGTACGCGGTCACTAGGATTGCGACGCTGCGTATCGCCCTGTTAACGCTGGTCCTCGCCGCCGGGCTCAGGCCCTCAGGGGCCCGAACATCGAGATCGAATCCTTTTTTTCGCATCTCCAAGGCAACGTCGTCCGTCGCGATCTGCCACGGCTCGGGAAAGGATATTTCCAGCCCGAGTTCGGCATTTACATAGCTGTGTCCATTCAAGAATCCGCGGTCGACCTCCTGCTTTACCGGCACGACGCTGGGGATCGCACGTCTCGATGTGCTTTGGGCGTCCACCTGTCCAAGACCGACATACAACAGAAAAAGAGTGAGTAAAAACTGCCTCATAAATAAAAGAGACCGAGACGCGGAATACCTGACTCTTCCCGAAGTTTTTTCAGCAGCATCAGTTCGTGCGTCGTCTGATATGCTGCGGGCTCCATGTCGGCCTTATAACTGCGAAGCTGTCCGGCGACCTCGCTCTCGATAATCTTTAGATGCGGCTTATCCCAATTCGTCAGCATCGCCCGGTCGAGCATTTTTTCGATGTCGTAGAGCGTCTTGTCTACCGTCTCAAAGTTCGCCGTCAGGTTGGCCGCCAGTTCGTCGAGCCGGGCGACGGCGCGGCCGATGTCCTCGCGGAGGGAATCAGCCGAGACGGTTTTAAGCGTCTCGGTTGCCGAGGTTATATGGCTCGCAACGGCGTCGACCGAAAATCCCGTGGCCGATTCCGCGGCTTCGCCCGCCGAGGAGCTGCCAGTTTGCGATTCGAGCCACTCTTTATGCTGCACCTCGACCTCTTCGCGGCAATAGAAAAGACTCTTGATCGACCGTGTTCCGGCGGGCTGTTTGTCAAAAACGTCGAACACCGCCTCGATCGAACGCAAAACAATATGCAGCGGAATGCCACGCTCCTGCCAAGCCTCGATCATCGCCCAGTCCAACGGACTCAGAAACAAATGCTTCCCCCGCCGCCGGACAAACGTGTCTTCGATCTCGGTGAAATAGTTGAAATAGTTCAAGGTAATTCGAGTTTAACAATCTGCGTTAGTGTTGATATCGGATGCGATGGTGCGATAGCATCAAACCATGGATATTGACTCTGATATTTTGATCGCAGTCAAAAAACGCGCCCGTAAAGAACGCAAGTCTGCGGGCCGTGTTATGTCCAGCATCCTCCGTAATTCTCTCAACGGCTCTGCGACTGCGTCGGGCCCTGAGTTTATTGTTAAAAATGGCATTCGAATTCTGGCTCCTCGCGGCGAAGTGATCACCTGCGCACATGTTGAAAAGCTATTGGAAGAAGAAGATTATTAATGAGAGTTACTCGATGCCAGTATTCTCTCCTCGCCCTGGCGGTCAAAAATAATGGGCCGGCTCGCTATGTTTGACGCAAGAATATCAGTTTCCGCCGTTAAGGGTGCGACAAATAACAGTATTCATGTTGTCTAGCATCACGCTAACCTGATTGATTTCCGTGTGATAACCTATTCCAGAAATGGCAGAGCGGCGCGACAGATTCCTGACCTCGTCCAATCTTGAGCTTCCCAACGATTTTAACCCGCAGAATGTAGAGCCGGTGGATTACGATCGTGATCTTGGCGATCCCGGGGAGTTTCCTTACACTCGGGGCGTGCGGTCGAGTATGTATCGCGGACGGTTTTGGACGATGCGGCAGTATGCGGGATTTGCGACCGCCGCGGAATCGAACGCTCGGTATAAATATCTGCTCGATCACGGCACGACGGGGCTGAGCGTGGCATTTGACCTGCCTACGCAGATTGGGCTGGATTCGGACGATCCGCTCGCGGCGGGCGAGGTCGGCAAGGTCGGGGTCGCCATCGACAGCCTCGACGACATGTTGACGCTCTTTAACGGCATACCGCTCGATAAAGTGTCGACGTCGATGACTATCAATGCCACGGCGTCGACGCTACTGTGCCTTTACCTGGCTGTCGCTCGTAAGCAGAACGTCGGCTTTGACAAGGTCAATGGAACCATACAGAACGATATTCTCAAGGAGTACATCGCACGCGGGACGTACATTTACCCGCCAAAACCATCGCTCCGCTTGATCACTGACACTTTTGCCTATTGTGCGGCGGAGGTGCCTAACTGGAACACGATCTCCATCTCCGGTTACCATATTCGCGAGGCCGGCTCGACTGCGGCGCAGGAAATTGCGTTTACGCTCGCCGATGGCATTGCTTATGTTCAGGCGGCGATCGACGTCGGGCTCGAAGTCGATGATTTTGCACCGCGGCTGTCGTTCTTCTTCAATTCGCACAACAATCTGCTTGAAGAGGTCGCAAAGTTTCGTGCCGCCCGCAGGCTTTGGGCACGCATAATGATGCAACGGTTTGGAGCAAAAAAACCGAAATCACACGCTCTCAGATTTCACACTCAGACGGCCGGTTCGACGCTCACGGCACAACAGCCGGAGGTGAATGTCGTTCGCACGACGATCCAGGCCCTGGCGGCGGTCCTTGGCGGCACGCAGAGCCTGCATACAAATTCGCTCGACGAGGCACTCGGGCTGCCAACCGAGAACGCGGCCCGCATCGCGCTTCGAACGCAGCAGGTGATCGCTCACGAATCCGGGATAGCCGACACAGTCGATCCGCTTGGCGGCAGTTTTGCTATCGAGCAAATAACCACCGAGTTGGAAAAGATCGCCGTCGACTATATCGAAAAAATCGACGCGATGGGTGGAATGCTTAGGGCGATCGAAACGGGATATGTGCAGAACGAGATCCAGGAGGCGGCCTATCAGTTTCAGCGGGCGGTCGAGACAAATGACGCGATCGTGGTCGGCGTGAATCAATTTCGAACAGATGAAGAAACGATACCTGTCTTACGCATCGATGAGCAGATCGAGCGAGATCAGGTTGCCCGGCTGCAGGCTATTCGCGACCAACGCAATAAGAATGAAGCAGAAGCTGCCTTGAAATCGATCGAGGAAGCAGCCCGCGGCACCGAAAACCTCATACCGCGCATCCTCATCGCCGTCGAGGCCCACGTGACCGTGGGCGAGATCAGTCATTGCCTCCGCCGGGTATGGGGCGAATATCGGGAATCCGTTACTATTTGACCGGCTTTCCGGCCCAGAAGGGAACGCGGATATATGTCGTAGAAAAACTTTCGCCGAGATCAAAGTCGCGTTTGATAATCGTCGCCGGGTCAAAAAACCAAAGCCCGAGAGGATCGCCCTGTCGCTTACTGTCAAACCACCCCCACGGGGGCCGTGCCATACTTTCGCTGCCCGCGGTACCCAAAAAGGCCGACCCCAGACCGCCCAGCTTTACCTTACGGATAGTACTTGCACCTTTAGCCGACAAAACCTTGATCGACACGTCGGCGTAATCGTGAGTGCTCCCGTAGGTCGCGTTCTTCTTTCGTGTCAGGCCCACGGCCTTGGGCCACAGCGTGCTTTTAAGCGGCAAAAGCTCATAGCCGATCGATTGCGACCCGGTCGTTTCAGGGTTCTCCGCCTGACCGCTAAATCGGTAGATCAGAAACTTTTCCTGGCCCGATCGCTCACTGTCGCGGATGTCACCCTCGATGCCGTGGCCGCGGGGCTCTATATACAGCTTGGGCTTTTCACCTTCAACACCGAAGTGCCCGGAAGCGTACCGGGAAAATGTATTGTGGGCAAGCGTCTCCACAAATACGACGCGTGCATCGGCGGCGGTCTCGTTCTTTTCGACCACGACGAGGGCCCCCTCCATATCGTTCTCGTGCGCCGCCGATGCATGTTTCAGCAGGCCGGTCGGGTCGCGGCCGCCAACGATCTTTGCACCTTGCCGCATGAGCTCGCTGAGAAACCGTCCCTGCTGGACACCGCCTTTATAGTCTCGCGGGTGAAAAACCGCGTAATGGAGGAAGTGATGGGTTTCTGTCTCGCTCACCGCGTAGTAAATGAAGGCACGCAGTGGGAATTCGGCGTTACCGGCGTTCTCCCAATTGTTGTCACCGCGCCAGTCACCGTCGAAATCAAAATTTGTGACGTAATCGCTGCGTTCATCGTCGCCGAGCGCCTGGATAAAAACCGGGGCGAACCTTGCCGCGATCGCGTGCTCGTCGGACTTTTGCGCGGCTAGATCGCCCGTGAGAGACAGTAGAAGCAAGGCTAGTACCGAGCCCATAATATTTGCGTTGTAGGATCTTGCCATGCTTACGGAAGCTACAACTCTAACATAGCGAACTCGCCGGTACTCATATGTCCCGAAGAAGACTTTTTATCGTGGTAAATATTGTTTAGTGATGTTATACTCACGTTAGCCAATCGGCTGTAATCCCATTTTTTCCTCCCAATACTTATGGAAATGTTGAATGAGTATCTCCGTACCTTGCTCTCATCCTGCGGCGAAGAGCTGCGGCTCGAACCGGGGCGTAATCCATATATCATGTCCGAAAATCAAACTTCGGATGTTGCCCAAAATCCGCTTGCCGGATCGCAGATCAGCTCGCTTGTCTTTCCGCTGATACCTCCGGCGGCAAAAGCATCGTTGCCAAATAGCCCGGAGGTCGAATTCGTCCATCCGCACCCCCTCGGAAATTTCAATTTTACCGTTGCCAAATCGCCGGCCGGATTTATCGTGACGATACGGCCGCTACTCGGAAACTCGGATAGCTCCGGGCGGATGCCATCTATCGACATTCTCGATATGCCTGTGACCTCATCGATCCCGCGGGCGGCGACGGCCTCCCCGCAGACGCCGGACGCCTTGGTTTACGAGTTTGAGAGTTCGTCGCTGGGATACGAATCAAATGCATCCGGTGGGACCGAGATCGAAACGCTATCGGACCTCCTGCAAGAGGAGCCCGCGATGGCGATGGAATGCGTTGCGACCAGCAGCGACGCTGCAGAAATCGAGATCATTCCGTTCAACGACCCGCAGTACGAGACAGTTTTCTCCGACACATCGGACTACGAACCGCCCGGCCGCCGAGATGATTTTGCACCTGTTGAATACGCTGAACCCGCCGCACAAATTGAAATGATCCAAAATATCAAACCCATTGATCTGCCGCCCGTAGCCTACGCTCAGCCGATGACGGCATACGCTCCGCCCCCTGATGCCGCGTTCGTCTCAACGGCATCCCACGCCGAAATGTCGGCTCAAATGGATACACTGTTCCACAAAATGGCCGAACTTGGAGCCTCTGACCTGCATCTGTCGGTGGGTGTCGGGCCGATGATGCGTAAGGACGGCAAAATGATGCTCCTTGCTCCTGGCCTTGAGACTCTGACATCTCAATCAATGGCGGATATGCTCACGTCGATCATGCCGCCAAGGAACAAGGTAGAATTCGCCTCGAAACACGATACGGATTTCGCCTACGAAATACCGGGCCTTGCTCGATTCCGAGGCAATATCTTCATGGACCGCAAGGGTATGGGGGCGGTTTTCCGAATTATCCCAACACAGATTCTTACAGCGGCACAACTTGGCCTGTCAAAGGCGATAATGGATCTCTGCTCGCTGTCGAAAGGGCTCGTGGTCGTTACAGGACCGACCGGTTCTGGTAAATCGACAACGCTTTGTGCGATGGTCGATTCGATTAATAGGAACCGCGAAGACCACATCATAACGATCGAGGATCCTATTGAGTTTGTTCATGAAAACGAAAAATGCCTTATTAACCAACGTGAAGTACACACTCACACGGACTCGTTCAAAGACGCTCTGCGTGCCGCCTTTCGCGAAGACCCCGACATAGTGCTGGTTGGCGAAATGCGCGATCTTGAGACCGTTTCGATCGCGATCGAAACCGCAGAGACCGGCCACCTGGTTTTCGGCACGCTGCACACGACGACCGCCGCATCCACCGTCGACCGTATCATCGACCAGTTTCCCGCCGACCGTCAGCAGCAAATCCGGGTGATGCTCTCAGAATCGCTCAAGGGGGTTGTTGCCCAGACGCTACTTCCTAAGAAGGGCGGCGGTCGTGTTGCCGCTCTCGAAATACTGATCGTCACGCCGGCTATCAGCAATTTAATCCGTGAGGGCAAGACGTTTCAGATCCCCTCAGCGATGCAAACCGGCAAAAACCTCGGCATGGTAATGCTCAACGACGCCCTGTTTGAGCACGTAAAGAATGGACTCGTCGAGCCCCGCGATGCGTACATCAAAGCGGTAGACAAGGCCGGATTCGAGACAATGCTTACCCGCGGCGGTTTTAAACTGTAGAACCTGAGTGTCTACAATGAGGCGAGCCGACAATGGAGCGGCGACCGTCTCATTGATATGAATATTTTGGTGACAGGCGGTGCGGGCTATATCGGCAGCGTGGTCGTCGAGCAACTCGTCAGCGTCGGCAATGCCGTCACGGTTTACGACGATCTTTCAAACGGGCATGGCGACGCGGTCGATAGAGCAGCCCGATTCGTCGAGGGCGGGCTATCGAATGGAGCGCTGCTCAGGGCGACTCTTGCAAAAAACAATATCGAAGCCGTGATTCATCTCGCGGCGTCGTCGATCGTCGTCGAGTCGGTCAAGTTTCCTGACGAGTATCGCGAGAATAATGTCGTAAACGGCCAGACGCTATTGGCGGCGATGGCGGATTGCGGCGTAAAGAAGATTGTCTTCTCATCGACGGCGGCGGTCTATGGCGAGCCGGAGCGGCATCCCATTCTCGAGTCCGACGCCGTTCGCCCTAACAATCCGTATGGCGAAACCAAGCTGGAATTTGAAGGCGAACTCGAGAAATCTCGTGAGAGCCACGGCATAAATTACGCCAGTCTGAGATACTTTAATGCCGCCGGGGCCAGCGAAAAAAATGGCGAGCGTCACGATCCGGAGACGCACCTGATACCGCTCGTGCTCCAGGCCGCGCTTGGCAAAATACCGCATGTCGATATTTTTGGCGATGATTATCCAACCCGCGACGGCACCTGCGTTCGCGATTACATCCACGTCAGCGATCTCGCGCGTGCTCACATTCTCGCCCTCGACATTCTCGACACCAGAAGCGAGACCTACAATCTCGGCTGCGGCGGCGCGGGTTATTCGGTTCGCGAGGTCATCAATACAGCCGCCGTGGTGACCGGGCTGGCGATTCCGGAAAGACTGGCGCGGCGACGAAGCGGCGACCCCGCCGTTCTGATTGCCTCGTCGGCAAAAATCGCGGACGACCTTGGGTGGCGGCCGCAGATGCAAAGTCTTGACACAATCATCGAGTCAACGTGGCGATGGATGCGAAAGTCGCATCTCTGAGCCGGATCGAATAAAATTATCCAAATGAGTTTAAACGAGCAAATAGTTTCCGATCTGACTGCCGCGATGAAAGCCAAAGACGCGGATCGCCTCGGCACGCTCCGGATGGTCAAGGCCAATCTGATGAATCGTAAGATCGATAAGGGAAGCGACCTTACCGACGACGAGGTGATGAAGGCTCTGCAGTCGCTCGTAAAGCAGCGGCGGGACTCGATCGAGAGCTACACAGCGGCCGGCCGTACCGAGCTCGCGGATAAAGAAGCTGCCGAGATTGCCGTCATCGAGGGATATTTACCTCAGTCGGCAACCGCAGAAGAAATCGAGGCTGCAGTAGACGCCGCGACCGCGGAAACCGGTGCCTCGGAAATGAAAGATATGGGAACACTCATGAAAGCGGCGATGGCGAAACTGGCCGGAAAAAATGCCGACGGCAAGGCGGTGAGTGAGGCGGTTAAGAAACGGCTGGCGTAAGAAGTCTTAAACTATTCACGGCTTTTTTTCATCCCCGACAACTGCGTCTTTGACCTCGGTCGAGAATCGCCGGTAGTCGCCGTATGTGACGAGGTTGTTGATATCGATCCCGACGAAAAGTATCTTGATCTGGACGCTGATATCAGCGCGAGACGGCAGCCAGATCTCGTTGTTTACAAACTCGTTGTCGAGCGTAAACGAAGTCCCGCGTTTCGCCTTTGCAAAGAAATTACCCGCGCTCTTGCTGAGCACTGCTTCGAGCCGGACGACCTGCTTAGATGCTACATCGACCCACACGGCGCCGACGCATAAGGCGAAAAGCTTTTCGTTCTGAGTCTTTGGGTTAAACTTCGGATTAGGCTCGTAATCAAAGACGATGACCTCGCGATCTTTAAATCGCTCACGACGAGGGTTGATCAGCAGCGAACCCTTGAGTGCATCGCCGATCGTGAACCGCTGGCGTGCTCCAGTTGGCTGCCCGGCAACTCCGGTCGACGTATCGCGTGACGCGGCGGCTTTTCGCTCACGCTCCTCGATTTTTTTCTCGATCTCGGCGACGTATTTTTCCGCTTCCTTGTCTTCTTTGGCCTGGTCGGAGGGGGACAGCGGACGGCCATTCTTCTCTATCGTTCGGGTTATGCGGTAGCCCTTGTAAAAGGTCAGTAATCTCTTTTCCGAGTCCTTTTCTACGAGATCGCCGGTTGTCCTCATCTCGCGTTCGGTGCGGGTTTCGGTATAGCTGTAGTTCTCCAGAATCTCGTCGATCTTATCCGCGTTTTTCCTGACCTCGTCAAGCAATCCAGCTATGTTGGGAATCGGCTCATTCGAGACAGTCGGGAAATCATAGGACGACCGCGCGACTGTGCCGTTGTAGTTGACCGCGTCGAGCTTGACGTCATAGACCTCGCCATCCGAGGCGAGCTTGATCGCGAATGGCGTCTTTATGCCGTTTACTGGGCGATAATCAGAGTAATCCAGCGTCTTACCCGCGAGCTCCTCGCGCACCAACAGGTCTGACGCCTGATCGAAATATAGCTTTATCTTTGTATTCTTTGGGGTTGTGAGGACCACCACATTAGTCGGTCGCCCGTCGACATCCGCTACGCCGCCCGAGCTTATTTTCGACTTTTCGTCCTTCGCTTTTAGCCAGCGAGTATTGCGGTAAACTGCCTCTGACTGAAAGGCGTTGCCCGCCTCGCCGGTCAGAGTCCGAAGTCCATTCTTCGAATCCCGCGTCCAGCCCGATTTGCCGTTATAACCAGTCGCGACCTCAAACCCGCCAAGGTCAAACGAACTGCCATACAAATAGCCGCCGGAAGCAGTAGCGAAAAAACTCCCGCCCGCACCATCGGACACCCGTGTGATCTTTCCAGTCTGCTGCCAGGACGTAATCGAATTCAACGTCTTTTCACCGCCAAGCGCCTTATTGGCCCGGCTTAAGATCTTTGAAGGCGATTGGGCCGCGGCGGCGGATGCAAAAAGCAGGACAACGAGTGCGAATGCTCTGATTCTCATAAAGCTGATTAGATGCAGGAAAGGCGAGAAAAGCAAAGCCGGGAACGCAGGCACCCTTGCCTGCAAGCGTCCGAAAGGACGCTGTGGGCGCCGAGGATAGATTCAAGCTCCGGAACACCAGGCGCCGTCACGCCGGCGGAACCGGCGTAGCAGGCAAGGGAACCTGCGTTCCCGCCGACCCGGCGATGCAGGCGTGGGTGCCGGGGGCACAAAGGCCTTATCCAAATATATGCCGCACCTTATCGATTATGGATTTATCCGTAAAATCGATATCCTCGATCTCGGCGAGATTCTCGAGCAGTTTTCGCTGTTCTTTTGTTAAAGACTTCGGCGTGATGAGCGTCGCCGCGACAAACAGGTCGCCCTTGCCGCGCCCGGCGAGATTAGGCATTCCGTGACTCTTAATCCGGAAAATGGTGCCCGTTTGGGTGCCGGCGGGGATCTTCAATTCCTCTTCGCCGTCGAGCGTCTTGACCTTGATCTCGGCACCGAGCGCGGCCTGGGCAAACGTGATTGGCACGGCTGAATAAAGGTCGGAGCCTTGGCGTTCAAAACTCTCGTGCGCCGCGACGTGTATAACAATATACAGATCACCCGAAGGCCCGCCGCCCGCCCCCGCCTCGCCCTCGCCGGTCACCCGCAGCCGCGAGCCGGTCTCGACACCGGCGGGAATCTTGATCTCGATCGTTTTTTCTTTCTCTATCCGCCCGGCACCGCTGCATTTCCTACACGGCGATTTGATAATCTGTCCCTTGCCCTGGCAATTCGCACACGTCCGCATTACCGAGAAAAAGCCCTGCTGATAGCGCGTCTGCCCGCTGCCGCCGCAGGTGATGCAGGTGTCGGCCGTCGTCCCTTTTTCGGCACCCGAGCCGGCGCACTCGTCGCATTTTTCGAGTCGTGGAATGCGGAGCTTCTCGTCCTTACCCGTCGCGGCGTCATTAAGCGAAATTTCCAGGTCGTATCTCAGGTCCGAGCCACGCTGCACGGTCGTCCGACCCCCGCCCCGGCCACCAAACATATCGCCAAATCCGAACACCTCAAAGATGTCCTCGATATTTGAGAATCCCGGGTCAAACCCACCGGCACCGGCACCAACGCCCTGATGCCCAAATCGGTCATACGCCGCCCGCTTCTGCGCGTCCGACAGCACCGAATAGGCCTCGGCCGCCTCCTTAAACTTCTCCTCCGACGCCGAGTCACCCGGATTCTTGTCCGGATGATACTGCACGGCCAGCGTGCGATATGATTTCTTTATCTCAGCGTCGGTCGCGTTCTGTAACACGTTCAATACTTCGTAGTAGTCTCGTTTGCTCATCAATTCCTGAATTCAAAACACGAGTCGCAACGGTCTTGGTAAAGTCTCTCGAATCTCAAAAGCGCCAGCCCATCTCGATGGCCTGACGCCATACCGTATTTTGCGACACCGGCCGAATTTTCTCAAGTTTTGATTGACACATGTCTGCTCCTGCAAGTATGATACCCGCATCCTTTTTGACTACATTGGCTTCCGGAACCGCCCCGTGAACCTTGAAATTGGCGGTTGGATTATCCTGGTGTCGGGCATATCTATGCGGGACGCGCCTGTCAAAGGCTGTCACGGGGAATTGAAGTGCCGCATCCCAGTTAAGGAGTCGAACCTACCATGAAAAAGTCTACTCGGCCTCTTTTGAAGACCGTTGCCGGTTTGGCGACGTTGCTACTTGCTGTCGGTTTTGTCCTCTGGCTCACCGGCGCGCGGACAACTGGTTTTGAAAGCCGCGATCTATCCGGGACTTCGACCGACACGCGACCCGACGCTCCGCTCCCCTGGGTTGACGATTTTGCGCGAATGCCGCTTGGTTTTGAGGTTAACGCCGGGCAGACGGCGGACGAGGTACGCTTTATCTCGCGCGGTGAGGGCTATACGCTCTTTTTAACGCCGACGGAGGCCGTGTTCGCGGCCGCACGCCGCGGTAAAGTCGCGGGCCACTTGAAATTGCGACTCGCGGGAGCAAACGCCGCACCTGTTATAGGCGGCAGCGAACCGCTTGGCGGCAAGGCAAACTACTTTATCGGCTCCGATCCGGCAAACTGGCGAACAAATGTGGCGATGTATGCCAGGGTAGATTACAAGGAAGTTTATCCCGGCATCGACCTCGTTTACTATGGCAATCAGCGCGAGCTCGAGTACGATTTCGTCGTCGCGCCGAATGCCGATCCGGCGGTTGTGGCGTGGTCAGTGGCCGCCGATCACAAACCAAATATCGATGATGCCGGGAGGCTGGTCCTTCAACTTGGCGAAAGCCAGGTGTATATGAACAAGCCAGTCGTTTATCAGCATACAAATGGCGGCCGAATGGATATTGATGCCGGTTACGTGCTGGCTGATGCCCCAGACGAAGACGGGATGAGCCAAATCACTTTTGATATCGGTGAATATGACCGTTCACAGACGCTCGTGATCGACCCGGTCGTCGTATTTTCCAGCGCTCTACTGGACGGCAGTGGGTCCGACAGCGCCAATTCCATAACGGTGGACGCGGACGGCAACGCCTACGTGACGGGCACCACGACCTCGACCAACTTTCCAACCGTGGGTGCGTTCCAGTCGTCGCTCAGCGGCTTCCAGGATGCCTTCGTCAGCAAGTTCAACGCGGCCGGGACGGCCCTGCTCTATTCGACGTATCTCGGCGGGAGCACGGGCTTTGAAAACGGCTGGGACATCGCGGCCGACGCGGCCGGTAACGCCTATGTTACGGGTCAAACGGTCGCACCTGATTTTCCTACAACACCAAACGCACTGCAGCCGACGAAGCTGACGAGCGGCAGCACGCAGGACACGGCTTTTTTCACAAGACTCGGACCGACGGGAGCTCTCGTTTACTCGACATTCCTGAGCGGCACCCAGTCAAATCGCGCCTTTGGCATCGCGACCGACGGTGCGGGAAATGCATATATTACAGGCGAGGCGTCTTCGCTCGGATTTCCGCTCACGCCAAGCGCCTTTTCCTCGACAGCGGCGGGCACCGGTTTTTTGACAAAGCTGAATACAAACGCTTCGGGTGCGGCGTCCCTCGTCTACTCGACGTATCTCGGACCGACCGGGACCGCCGCCCCCCGTGCAATCGCCGTCGATGCCAGCGGTAGCGCCTACATAACGGGTAATGCTTCATCGACCTCGACGAATTTCGCATCGCCCGGTTCCTTTCAGTCGACCTACGGCGGCGGCACAGCGGATGCGTTCGTCGCGAAGTTTAACACCAATCTCTCGGGAGCCGCCTCTCGTATCTACTCGACGTATATCGGCGGCGGCGGCAATGATTTTGGCGGCACCTCGGCCGGGCGCGGCAGCAAGGCAATCGCAATCGACGCTGCGGCCAATGCATACGTGACGGGAACGACCAGTTCGACAAACTTTCCCGTCGCGGGCGCGTTTCAGGGCACGGCCGCGGGCGGTGGCGATGCGTTTTTGACTAAGCTCAATCCGTCCGGTTCCGCCCTCGTCTATTCGACCTATCTTGGCGGCAGCGGCGTCAACAGCGACGAGGGTCGCTCCGTCGCCGTCAATGTCGTCGGCAACGCGTATGTGACCGGCCTTACAACCTCGGCCAATTTTCCCACGGCTGCTCCGCTCTCGACGGGTGATGGCACCACGGGCGGCGCGTTTTTGACAAAATTTTCGCCAGCGGGCAACTCTCTGGTCTATTCCACCCGTTTCGGGCAGGTAAGTGACGTGGGCCTGGGGCTCGGTCTTGACGGTGCGGGAAATGCCTTTGTTACCAGTATCCGGGCGAGCGCGACATTTGTCACTGAAATTGCCGATCCAACTGTGATTGGCCGAGTACTCGACGAGGACGGCCTTCCGTTGGCTGGCGCCGCCGTCAGTCTGACCGGCACCCCGACCGGGGCCGCGACGACCGACGCCAATGGATACTACACTTTCGGCCTGCTGACGCCGGCGAATAGCTACAATGTTTCGGTCAGCGTCCCGAATTACATTTTCCTCTCGCGACCGGCGAATAACCTTGTGAAAAACGTCCGACTTGATTTCACTCCCGTCGTCAACACTATTAGCGGCCAGGTCCTGAACGACTGTGCGGGGCTCGCCGGTGCGACCGTGAATCTCACCGATGGCAAGTCACTTACCCGCACTACCGACGCCAGTGGCAACTATTCGTTCGCCAATCTGCCGGCGGGCCGAAACTATACGGTTACGCCGATCGCATCTGGTCTCACTTTCACGCCGCCGAGCCGTTCATTTGCCAATTTGTTCGTCGATCAAAGCGGCAACTTCGTCGCACCGGCGCTCGCAAGCGTTGCGGGCGGCGTGTTCACACCCGACGGCCGCGGGCTGCGCAATGCGATGGTGACCATCACTGATCTCTCGACGGGCGTCGCTCGCAGCGTGACCACGAGTTCGTTCGGATTTTATTCGTTCGATAACGTTGCGACCACCATCACGTACACGCTCCGCGTCGGTTCCAGACGATACCGCTTTGCCGCGCGGTCCCTTCCGGTCAACTGCAATATGGCAAACGTCGATTTCACCGGTCTGGAATAAGAAAGGGAAGTGCTGGATAGGTCAAGCCGCCTGCTGCGAGGTCGCCGGCGGCCCGGGATAAGATTGAAACGGTTTTAGACTCGCTAATTAGGCCATCGTGAGCATCGCTGCGGTGATTTTGTTGGCGGCGTCTTCTACTCGGCTGTGAAGCGACTGAATTTCGGCTATGTCGGTTGAGCCCATGCTCTCTTCGGCTTCGTTTAGGATGCCGTTGATCGACTGCTGCTCTTGCCGCTCAAAAGACTTGCCGATTTCGGCCATCGCCCGGCGGGAGTTGTCGATGAGAGTTGCGAGTTTATTTCGCTCCATTATCAGCTCCTTTTCGCCGCGGTCACGTTCGATGGATGTCTCGGCCTCGATGATGAGCCGCTCGATGTCGTCGGGTGCGAGGCCCGAGGACGGCGTAATCTGTAGGGCCTGTTCGAGACCGGTCATCTTGTCTTTGGCCGAGACGCTGACGATGCCGTTCGCATCAATCTCAAAACTGACATCGACCTGCGGGACGCCGCGCGGTGCGGGCGGTATTCCGACCAGCTCAAATTTGGCAAGGCTGCGGTTGGCGCCCGCGATTTCGCGCTCGCCCTGTAGAATGTGGATCTCGACCGACTGCTGATTATCGACGACCGTTGTAAAAGTCATCGTATTCTTGAGCGGGATGGTCGAATTTCGCGAGATCAGTTTTACAAAGAGGCCACCGCGAGTTTCGAGACCCAGGCTTAGCGGGAGAACGTCGAGCAGCACGATATCCTTAACGTCGCCGGTGAGCACGCCGCCCTGAATGGCGGCACCCATCGCCACCACCTCGTCGGGATTGATCTCGGCCGATGGCTCTTTGCCAAAGACTTCCGTCACAGTCCGCGTGATGATCGGCGAGCGCGTCTGGCCGCCGACGAGGATGATCTTGTCGACATCCGAAGGCTGCATCTTAGCGTCCCACAATGCCTTCTGGCACGGCTCGACCGATGCCTCGACGAGGTCTTTCACCAGTTCTTCGAATTTTTCCCGGGTCAATGTCGCGTTAATATGCTTTGGCCCGGTCGGGTCAGCGGCGATAAACGGCAGGCTGATCGTGGTTTCAACGACGCTCGATAGCTCGCATTTCGCCCGCTCGGCCGCTTCTTTCAAACGCTGCAAAGCGAGGCGATCGCCTCTCAGATCGATGTCATTCTCGGCCTTAAAACCCTCGACCAGCCAGTCGATTATGCGGTGGTCAAAATCTTCGCCGCCCAGAAACGTATTGCCCGATGTCGAGAGGACCTCGAAAACACCGTCATTGATCTCGAGGATCGAGATATCAAATGTTCCGCCGCCGAGATCGTAGACGGCCACTTTCTCGTTCTTGCTTTTTCCAAATCCATACGCGAGCGCCGCAGCCGTCGGCTCGTTAATGATCCGCTCGACTTCGAGTCCCGCGATCTTGCCCGCGTCACGCGTGGCCTGCCGCTGCATATCGTCAAAGTAGGCGGGAACTGTGATGATGGCCTCGGTGACCGTGTCGCCTAGAAACTCTTCTGCCGCCTGTTTCAGCCGCTGCAGGACGATTGCGGAAATCTCCGGCGGACTGTAGATGCGGTCGAGCACGCGAATATGTGCATCGCCATTCGGGGCCTTGACGATCTCAAAGGGCACGTTCTCACGCATTTTTTCGACCTCGGGCGCGTCAAATTTGCGACCGATCAGACGTTTGACGGCATAGAGCGTGTTCGCGGCATTGGTCGCGGCCTGACGCTTTGCAATCTGTCCGACGAGTCGTTCGTCCTTGTCAGTGAAACCGACCACGGAGGGCGTGGTCCGCCCGCCCTCTTTATTCGAGATAATCTGTACCGTGCCGCCCTCGAGAACCGAGACGCAGCAGTTGGTTGTGCCCAGATCGATGCCAATAACCTTTCCCATACTATTCTTTTCCTTGCGAAGACGGCCCGCCCGGCGGTTAAATCAGGTCAAGCGGCTCCTCATTTGATAAATCGGTATCTGAAGGTGCGGGCGAATGGGAAGCGGACGAAATCTCCGCCTTAACGGCCGGAGGAGTTGAAGTAACCTTAACCATCGAATGCCTGATCACGCGATTTCCGATGCGATAGCCGCGCAGCATTTCTTCGAGAACGATGTTGCCAGGCATGTCATCTCGCTCCTCGACCGCCACAGCCTCGTGAAAGTTTGGGTCAAAGGTCTCGCCCGTGGTCGCGATTGACTGCACGCCCATCTCGGCGAAGATCTCGCAAACCTGATTGTTTACGAGAGCGATGCCGTCATAGAACTGCTGAAACTCCTCGCTTTTCTTGCGTTCGAGGTGCTGCACCGAGTCTAGAGCACGGTCGAGGTTGTCGAGCACCGGCAGCATCTGCGACGCGAGATTTGTGATCTGGTCGATGAAAGCCCCGCGGCGCTCGCGGTCCATCCGGTACTTATAATTTTCAAAATCCTTTAGCCGGCGGTCGCTCTTTCCCTGTATCTCGTTACGTTCGGCACGCAGGCCCTTAATTCGGTCCTGCATGATTGTGTTTTCGCTCTCGAGCTCGCAAACGCGGGTTTTAAGGCCGACCTGTGCCGTGCCGTTCGATTGCGTGACCGCTCTCGGGTCGGCGGCAGGTGTCAACTCTTTTTCTGTAGAGTCGGGTACCGCGACAGCATCAAAATCGGATTCCGCGATTTCGATCGTCATGTCCGCGGTGATGTGCAGGTCTCGCTCTTTCGCCTCGAGCTCCTTGATAAAATCCTCGACCGACGGCGTGGCGTCGACGCTCAATTCCTCGAGCGAATGCAGAGACTGTGGGCTTGTTTCGTTTGAACTCATTGTGGTGCAGCCCGTGTGGTGTGGGCGGTCGCGGGCCTTGGCTAGTTCTTAGAGATGTCGTTTGCCATCATCTTTTCGAGCGTGCGTGCGACGTAGGAGACGATCGAAATCATGCGTGCATACTCGATTCGCGTGGGGCCGAGCACGCTGAGTGTGCCGACCGCCGAGCTGTTGCCAATCCGGTAAGGGGCCGAGATCAGCGTGCAGTTTTGAAACGAAGGCGTACGATTTTCGCTTCCGATAACTACCTGCACGTCGCCATCCTTTGACGCCGCGTCGCGCTCGATGCACTCGGTGAGGATCTGCATCAGGCGAGACTTTTCGCCGATCGTCGAGAGCAATTCACGCAGGCGCTCGAGGTCGGCAAAATCGCTTTTTGTCAAGATGTTTGACGTGCCGTCGACAAAGACCTCTCCGCGGGCATCCTCGTCCTCAATGCTCTCGGAGCAAAGAATGACGGCCGTCTGGAGCAATTTGTCGAACAGGGCCTTTTCCTCGTGCATTAGAGACATAATCTCGGCGCGAATCTCGGCCAGGCTCTTGCCGACAAATTCCGCATTCAGGTAATTGGCGGTCGTTACCAATTCCTCTTTCGTAAATCCCACCTTGAGCCGGATTATCTTGTTGTGAACGATATTCGGCGCCGAGACGAGCACGACGAGGATGCGGTTGTCAGACAAATTGACAAACTCGATATGCTGCAGGCGATCACTCGCCAGAGACGGCGAGACTACGATGCCCACGTTATTAGAAAGAGCAGAGAGCAGGTACGATGTACGCTCCATCAGGCGGTCGGGTGTGTCCTGCGTATCCAGACCGTATTCCTCGCCGATGCGGGCGAGGTCCTGGTTTGAAATACTCAAAACGCCTAATAGATTGTCAACATAAAACCGGTATCCACTATCGGTGGGAACGCGTCCGGCGGAGGTGTGAGGCTGCTCAAGCATCCCCAGCTCTTCCAGCTCGCCCATCACATTGCGTATCGTCGCGGAACTCATCCCGCTCAGATTTGCAAATTTGTCGGCGAGCACCTTAGAGCCGACCGGCTCGCCCGTGACAAAGTGTTCGTTGATAATGGCCGTTAGAATAATCTGGGCACGTGAACCGGGAAAACCCGTGGGTGTTTCGGCGTCGCGGCCAGATCTTGGGCGAATTTGATGCATACAACCAACCCGTCGTATGCTATTCCCATATAAAGAAATAGCACTTTAACTCGTACAATGTCAATCAAAAATGTTTAACTTTATTGTCCTTCTTTAGTTTTTCCATGCCCTCTGTGTCTTCCCTTAAGAAAAGGAAGACGCTGAGTCCATGAAGATCCAAAAATTGTTTGAGCGCCATCCTCCAGCAAATCACCACACTCTATCAAGAGGCCTATGGCCGCTACAAGCCGTCGGCCCAATTGCCGGCTATCCACGTCTCATTTTATCCGTATATCGGTATAAATCATACGATCAGGGTGCGTGGCGGCGAGATATACGTTCGTTTGGCCGAAATTTGCCGTGAAATGCCGCTGCCGTGTCATCGCGGACTCGCATACATCCTGATCGGGAAGATTCTGAGGAAAAAGATCCCGGCCGGTGCCCGCGAGGTTTATAACGTATTTATAAAATCGGATGCGGTTCGCGAGCGTGCCGCCGACAGCAAGCGGGAACGCGGCCGCAAGGTGGTTACCACATCAAAAGGCTCTGTGTATGACCTCGACGAGATATTTGCCAAGGTAAATCGCGGCTATTTTCGCGACGCGATATCAAAGCCAGCCCTTACCTGGTCGGCCCGCAAGACCTACCGCATACTTGGCCACCACGACGCGACCCACGACCATATCGCCATCAGCCGGTCTCTCGACTCGCTCGACGTGCCGCGGTTTGTGGTTGAATACGTGATCTTTCACGAAATGCTGCACATCGCCCACCCCACAAAACACGTAAACGGCCGCCGGTACAATCACACGGCGGCCTTTAAACGCGACGAAGAGAAATTTGCCCACTTTCATGAGGCCGAGAAATGGATCGAGCGGAATGTAAGAAGGTTGAAGAAAGAGGCAAGGAAATAAGACCGTCAGGAAGACTGGTTTACCCACTCTTAACGCCGCCGCCGGATACTGATCACTCTTCCGCCAACTGGGAAATGATCGAGCCGATGAGGCCAAAGTCGGAGACGGTGCGACGCTCAATGCCGCTGGGGACGAAACGCGTTCTCGTAGAATATTTCGCGAGTGGGCCGGAGCCAGGATCGCGAGATTCTGATAGGACCGACGCAATGTCGTGTGCGATTTCAAAATCGTCGCCGATTGTCAGGACTGTCTGAACCCCGCCAAGAGTTGGCACGGGTGCCTGGTCCTCAGCCGGCTTTCGGGGCCTCTGCGACTTCGCATTTAGGCATGCTTTAACGGCCTCGATGTTGCCGGTCACGATCCACTTCCCGGAGAAGGCGGTTGCGATCTCGTCGTCGGCCGAGCTGAGCACTTCGAGCCCATACTGATCGGACAACTGTTTGTCCGGCTTGAGCTCTTTTAACAGAGACCCACGCATGTTCTCACCGATGACGGCGGCAGCGACCAGTGCTGACTTGTCACCGTCCTTATCCATCGCTACGGTCACCAGCGTGGTGCCTACTCCGCTAAGGAAAAGCTCGGGGTCCTGAATACCGTATGGCTGCCCGAGGGCCGCCGCGATAACAGGAAATGCGCCGCCGATCGAACCGTCGAATTTTGACTGGGCTGTCAGCACCAGGCTTCTCCACGCTACCTGCGGCCCGCGTAAGGAATACTCGGTAACCGACGCACGGTTCAAAGGCACGAAATCGAGCAGTTCTCGATCCGATACCGCGGCCGTGCGAAGGCTTTCGTTGAGAACGGCCGCGGTCGTGTCTTCGAGGTTGATGTCAATGCGATCCTCGATTCCGCCGACCGTTTTGACCGAACTCCAGCTGATCTCTTCAACGCATCCTCGCAGAATCTGAGGCACGATCCCGGCAATTGCCGTCTGGACCCCCGACGCGGAACCGGCGTCCGCAGCGAATTTGATTCCCACGATATTGCCGATCTGTGAGACGCCATCGGTGGAGACATAGCCGCTGGCGAGAGACTCTGGGACCCGCGGCGGAAGCTTGCCGGTTTTGGCGATGCTGTCGGCCTCGCCTCGGCGAACGGCGAGGCATTTATCGATTGCCGTTTGGTCATTGCCGAAGTAAATGACGCTGCCGATGACCTGCGCGTATGATTTGCGGCCGTCGCCGGATGTCCACGTAAAGTAATCGCCCTCGTTCTTGTCGATTCGATCCTGCGTTACGTCGGCCCCATAGATGTCGGTCACAAACTGGCCAAGCTTGTGGTCGGCAAAGGCGACGGCCTGGTAATTCCAAGCATGCGTATCGGCGATCGCAACAAATCGGGGCTGTATGCGGCCGACGGACGTCTCGTCCGTGAGCTTTTCTTCGGTGGTTTCAAAGCCGGTGACGGCGACTGCGACCTGGACACCTTTGAGAGCCCCGAAATCGGGCTGGCCTTTTGCAGCTTCCTTAAATGGCTTGCTGTCGATGATAGGCTGTAGAGCCGCCGCGAGATCGTTTGTTTCGAGATACACGAGTGAATCGGCGGGCGTCAGAGCCCGCATGTCTGTCGGCTTGGGTGAGCAGGAAGATACGGTTAATAAAAAGCAGCAAAATAGAAGTAGTGGCAAGCCAGCCCTCCAGATAGTCTTTTTGCGAGATATTGGGTATCTGTTACCTTTTGAGTTGCTAAAGTTGGGGTAAACCTTCAGAGAAAACATAGGACAGTCAGGAAGACGGGCTTGCCCCCGCTCTTGTCTTAAAACTTTACATTATGACCAAAGTGTTTGCAGCGGATATTTTACAGGGCAAGGTTGCGTTTGTAACGGGCGGCGGCACTGGCATTACGGGCGGCGTTTCGCGAGCGTTTGCCGGACACGGGGCACGGCTCGCCATTACAAGCCGCAAAGACGAGAACCTGGCCGCGATGAAATCACAGATCGAGCAAAACGGCGGCGAGTGTTTTGCCGTTGCAGCCGACGTGCGCGATTACGAGGCGGTCGAGAATGCGGTTAAACAAACCGTCGAGCGATACGGGCAGATCGATATCGTAGTCAATGGTGCGGCGGGAAATTTTTTGTGTGCGGCCGATCAGCTCTCGTCGAATGGATTTGGAACGGTGGTGGATATCGATACCAAAGGAACGTTCAACGTCTGCCGTGCGGCCTTTGAGGAACTAAAAAAATCGAGGGGCCAAATTTTGAATATATCGGCGACGCTGCACTATCTGGCGACGCCGATGCAAATACACGTCTCGGCGGCGAAGGCGGGCGTCGACGCGATCACGCGAAATCTCTCGGCCGAATGGGGCCGCCACGGCATCCGCGTCA
>JBBJMG010000030.1:0-5710 GCA_037720205.1 Pyrinomonadaceae bacterium | reverse complement strand
GATGATGATCGGCGAGCGCGATGCGCTGGATTTTGGCGTCGAAGTGGGCCGGGTGCGGCTGCTTGTTTTTGGAGCCGCAAGTCTGGTGGTTGGTGCGGCCGTCGCTGCGAGTGGTTCGGTTGGTTATGTAGGTCTGATTGTGCCGCATCTGATTAGGTTGAGTGTCGGCAGCGATAACCGAATGGTGGTGCCGTTTTCAGCTGTCGCGGGTGCAGTGTTTGTGGTGCTGGCCGACACGCTTGCACGCACCGTCATTGCCCCGCGAGAACTGCCCGTAGGTGCGGTAACGGCGTTGATCGGAGCACCGATGTTTATTTATTTGTTGCGGCGGAGTTGATCGGATTTTACGATGCTTGAGGCACGAGAAATTTCGGTCAAATTTGGCGAGCGAGTTGTTATCGACGACATCTCGTTTGAGCTTGCCGACGGCAGCATTCTGGCATTTCTTGGGGCGAATGGTGCGGGCAAGACGACGCTGCTCAGGGCGCTGAATGGCAGTGGTGAGGGTGACGTTAGCGGTGTGGTTGTCGTTTCGGGAGAACAGGTTAATTCAATGTCGCGTGGCGAGATTGCGAGACTAATCGCCGTGGTTGCCCAGGAAAATGAGACGCGATTTCCGGTCACCGTGCAAGAGTTTGTGCTCGCCGGGAGGTTTGCAGCCGGCGGAGCTTTTGGGTGGGAAAGCGATGCGGACCTCGCCGCGGCCCGCATATCACTGGAGGAATGTGACTTGGCCGGATATGCGTCGAGGCTGATGAATGAGCTATCAGGCGGCGAGCGGCAGCGAGTGGTATTGGCACGAGCTCTCGCGACGGGCGCCCGGATTTTGCTGCTTGATGAACCGACCGCGAATCTTGATCTGGCGCATCAGGCGTCGATGTTTCGGCTCATCCGCAAACGGTGTCACGGCGAGAATGCGTCGGCGGTTGTGATCACCCACGACCTCAATCTCGCGGCGGAGTTCGCCGATGAAATTTTGATGCTAAAGGACGGTCGCGATGCCGCGAAGGGAACGCCCGGAGAGGTTTTGACGGCCGAGAACATTCGAAATGTTTTCGGCGTCGATTCAATGCTGGATACGAATCCGGCGAGCCGCAACGTCCGTGTTACGGCGATCTATTAGTTTGGTAAATGTGCACAAGGAAGTTTGGTGAAATTCCAACGCTGCCCACGCAACCGTAATCGATTCTCCGATCGAGAAGCCGGGAACTTTGCACTTTTGCCTTTGTCAGAACCATCCTGCGTGTGGGCAGGAGAGGAGAAATGTAAACGTGAGAGTATTTTTATTTGGGTTATTGCTTTTAATCTGTGCTGTCATTTGTCCCGCGCAGACTGGCTCAGTCGTGAGCGGAACATATCCAGGGAGTACGACCTCTGTCGGCACCACGGTTCGGCTCTATAGTAATTCAGCAAGCTTTGAGACGAAGACAACTTCTGCGGGTGGGCCGGTGAGTTTTCGCTTCGAAAACGTCCCACCGGGCACGTACACGCTCGAGATCGCCGGTAAAATTGACAAGCAGGATTTGATAGTCACGGCCGGTCAGGATGTCGTGATTTCTATCGCTTCGACCGGACAGCCCTCGATATTTCGAGGGCCGGTAGCCACGGTTACTGTTGTCGCAACCGGCGAACCGCAGGTCGACACGGCTGTCGGAAAAACCGTCGACGTGATAGATGGCCGTGAAATGCGCGATCGAGCGGATTTTTCGCTGGTCGAGACGTTGCGGACGATTCCGGGATTTCGCGTACAGCAATCGGGCGGGTTTGGGCGTGTGGCGACGATAAAGACTCGCGGGTTGCGGAACCAGGACACGGCCCTGTTGCTCGATGGCATCAGATTTCGCGATGTGTCTGCGATCAATGGGGACGCGTCGCCGTTTTTGAGCGATTTTACACTGACGAGCGTAGATCGGATTGAGGTTCTCCGCGGGTCGGGATCGTCTTTATATGGCACGAATGCGATCGGCGGGACTATCGATTTCCGGACCCCGGAAGTGAGGCGCGGCACTCATGGCCAGATTGGCGGCGCGGTTGGGGGCTTAGGTCTCGGACGTTTTCGCGGACTCCTGTCGCATGGCACACAGGGGAATCGATTCGGTATCGGCGGCGGGGTATCTCGCACCGCTTATACAAAGGGCGTTGACGGTGACGATGAAGCTCACAATACAAACCTCCAGACACGCATAGACGCGAGACTGACATCACGAACCAGCGTATCCGGCCGAATTTTTTATTCGAAAGCGGATGTCCAGCTAAACGCGAGTCCCGATACGGCGGGTACGCTCCCAGCTTCAAACAAGATTGTCATTGACGCTGTTCCGGGGGTGACGTTCGTTCCCGATGCAAACGATCCCGACGCGGGGCAGCAATCGCGGGCGTTTGCCGGGCAAGTAACGGCAAATCACGCGGTGAACAGTAAATTTGTCATCAACGGGTACTATCAGGGCCTTTCGACTGAGCGTACTAACGACAATGGAATTCTCGGCCCCGGTTTTCAGTCGGCGTCGACCAGTGTCTTTGACGGGCGGATTGACACGGCAAACGTTGGATTTCGCTGGTCACCGGGTATCAACACGTTGAATGCCGGCTACGAATTCGAGCGGGAACGCTTTGGCAATGAGGGGCGCACGCCGTCAGGCACGGGCGATTTTTTTACGCGAGCTGGGCAAAGAAGCGATACGTTCTTCGTACAGGACCTGGTGGGCCTTTCGGACGGAAGGCTGCAGCTTGCTGGCAGTGCTCGATATCAGCGGTTCGGTCTGCGTGATCCGGAATTTAGCCTAGCCAACGCGCCTTACAGTAATCTGACGCTGGAGAATCCGCCGTCGGCCTATACTTTTGACGGAGCGGCCTCGTATTTTTTTCGTTCGTCGGGAACTAAGCTGCGAGGGCATGTCGGGAATGGCTATCGCGTTCCATCGCTCTTTGAGCGTTTTGGCACTTTCTTCTCTACGTTCGGCACCCTGAGCTTTGTCGCTCTGGGCGATCCCTTTTTAAAACCGGAAAAGACGATCGCTTTCGATGCAGGCGTCGAGCAAAACCTCGGCGAGGATCGTGTTCGGATTTCGGCGACATATTTTTACACGCGACTCAACGACATTATTGCGTTCGGAAATATCGTAAGCAATATAGGAGCGACTACGCGGCCGTTTGGCGGTTACGCTAATCAGAAGGGCGGTGTTGCACGAGGCGGTGAGTTTAGCGTCAAGGTACGCACGCAACGCGGAACCGACATCTTTTCGTCGTATACGTACACAAATAGCGATCAGAGAGAGGCACAGGTTGCGGGAAGCGGAATTACAAGCACGCTTGGCATTCCCAATCATCAGTTCACCCTCGTGGCGACCCAGAGATTTAACCGGTTTTGGGTCAATTTCGATTTTCTGGCAACCTCGACTTACCTCGCGCCGATCTTTTCGGGCAGCACCTTCCAGACGTACGTCTATCGCTTCGTTGGAAATCGCAAGGGTGATCTCACGGGTGGTTACACCTTCGGATTCAAGGGCGAGCAGATCACGCTGCGGCTGTATGGCACGGTTGAGAATATTTTTGATCAAGAATATTTCGAAAACGGATTTCGAACGTCGGGCGCGATCGGTCGTGTTGGACTGACTCTCGGTTTTTAAGCAAGCCGCCGGCTTGTGCCAAGGTATTCCGGCGGACTGATTCGGTCATGTTGATCGGCTATGCTTGCATGGTAAAATCTAATTACGAGGTGACTACTATGAAAAGACGTATTTTGTTTTTGCTATCAATAGTTGTGCTGGCGACGATATCGGGTGCGGCGCAGCGTTCTGTAACTAATGCCGACCTGGAAGGCTATCGAGCCGCACGTCTGCGTGCCGAGGCCGATCTACGTGCTGACTACGCTCGACGCGGATTACCATCCCCAGAGGAGATGGCTATGAGAAATGAAGAGTCGGCGAGGGAAGCGGTAGAACTTTCGAACAAGCTGCGGGCCGATCGGCTTGAGCGCGATCGTATGTCGATGGAGATGCGTATCGCCGATCGGATGCACGAGGATTTAGTGCGGTCCCAACAACCCGTGTACCGCACACGTCAGGGTTATGAGTCTCCTCTCTATGCCAACCCGTATGTAGATGGCGGGTTCTTCAATGGCGGGATTTACGGCGGAGGGTTTTCCGATTTTGGCGGATCTTACGATGGCCCCGACGGAAATGATCGGCGACGGCGCGGGCGCATACAAGGACAGTCGGGCTACTATGCCGGCGGACAGTTTTGGCCGCAGGGGCCGCGTACCCCATCGCGACCACTCGTACGTATCACTCGGCGCCGCTGACTAGCTTAAGTTTAACAACCGTTATGAAAGTAGGCTGGGAGGCCGTCATCGGCATGGAGATTCATGCCCAGCTGGCGACGGCGACCAAGATCTTTTGTGGATGCGTCGTCGAGACGGGCGGCGAGCCCAATGCTAACACATGCCCGACATGCCTCGGATTGCCCGGCGCATTGCCGGTGTTAAACCGCGGCGTGGTCGAGCTGGGCACGCGTGCGGCGTTAGCCTTGGGCCTTGAAGTTCAGCCGACATCCATTTTTGCGCGTAAAAATTACTTTTATCCAGATCTTCCGAAGGGCTACCAGATTTCTCAGTTCGACAAACCGTTTTCGGCGAATGGCGAGCTGACAATTATGACTTCGGAGCGCGACGAGCATGGACGGCCGAGCGAATGGCTGCCGATGACCATTCGTATCGAGCGAATGCATTTGGAAGAGGACGCCGGTAAGAATGTTCATGAAGGCCTGCCTGATGTCGATAAGTTTTCCTATGTCGATCTTAATCGAGCCGGAACACCGCTCGGGGAGATCGTAACGGCCCCGGATTTTCGAACGTCCTGGCAGGCGTACGATTATGTTAACCACATCAGACGGGCGCTGGCGTGGGTTGGGGCAAGCGATGCCGATATGGAGAAGGGAAATCTTCGCTGCGAGGCCAACGTGTCGGTACGCAGGCCAGGGGCGGCCTTTAATAATAAGGTCGAGCTAAAGAACCTAAATTCGGTCCGGTTTATGCAGAAGGCGATTGAGTTCGAGATCGAGCGCCAGATTGAGGCACACGAGGCAGGACAGCCGGTCAGTCAGGAGACTCGTTTATGGGACGAGAAAAAGAACGAGACTCGGGTGATGCGATCAAAGGAGGACGCCCACGACTATCGCTATTTCCCGGAGCCGGACCTGCAGCCGTTGCGTGTCTCGTCCGATTTTATCGAAAGCGTGCGCCGGCAGATGCCCGAGCTCCCGGATGTCATGCGCGAACGGTTCATCGATGTTTACAATCTCAGCTACGGGGACGCATCGCAGTTAACCGCGGATCGGGATACGGCGGAATACTTTGAAACTGCAGCCAGGATTACGGCTAATCCCAAACTCTCGGCGAATTGGATACTAGGCGAGCTAGCTCGTGAACTAAACGCGGCCGGAAAGTCGGTTCTCGAATCGCTGGTAACAGCTGAAGACATGGCTGAACTGATCGTTACGCTGGAGTCCGGTGCGATAAACAATGGCCAGGCGAAAGAGGTGCTTGCCGGAATGTTCGAGACGGGGCGGCCGGCGGCAGAGATTATTACGGAAAAAGGGTTTGAGCAGGTCTCCGACAGCGGTGCGATAGAAAGGATCGTGGACGGCGTAATTGCCGCGAATGTCGCACAGGTTGAGGCCTATCATGGTGGCAACGATAAGCTGTTTGGCTTCT
>JBBJMG010000003.1:0-276552 GCA_037720205.1 Pyrinomonadaceae bacterium | reverse complement strand
CCGATGGTTTATGGCGTCGAAGACTTTCAGATTCAGTACGTGATGGACGACGGCACTCTTTCCAATAATCCGAGTGCCGGAACCGACGGCATCGCCGGAACGGCCGACGACACTCCGTCAAATCTTGCTGCGGTGCGTCAGGTGCGGTTTACGATCAGCGTCCGATCCATCGAAAATGATCAGCGCGGCCAGCCGTATCGCGCAACGATGACCTCGACATTCGGAACAAGAAATTTGGGCTATGACGCGAGCTAGTTTTGAGGAAAAAATGATGAAGAGCGAAAGATTTGAGCGAAGTGACGAGCGTGGGTCGGCAACGGTTATCGCATTGTTTGTACTCGCGTTGATCTCGGTTTTTGTGGCGATGGCTCTGACGCGATCGGCGGCTGAAGCCGCGGCGACGGGAAACGAAACGGCCGATGGCCGAACCTTCTACGCCGCGCAGGGCAGCCTTGAGACCATGACCCGCAACTTCAACAAGATTTTTGAGATCAGGCTCAATCCGACCAATGCAGATCTTAACGCCGTCCGTACCGGCTCGGTGGCGGGTCTCGCGGGATACACGTTTACGCAGGAACTCGAGCAAACCTCGCTTCGCGACGTCAAGGTGTTGAACGGCGGGCCGTTCGCCGGTCTCTATGCCGTCCGCGACAACTGGCGGCTGCGCACCACCGCATTGAATAACATCGGCGTCGAAACTCAACTTACGCGCAATATTCTGAATAACCGAATCCCGATTTTTCAGTTTGGTATCTTCTACGACGACGACCTCGAGTTGTACCGCCCTCCGCGATTCAGTTTCGGCGGACGCGTGCATTCAAATCGCCATTTCTTTATCTCACCAGGGCCAGCGGGCGTGTATTTTAATTCGCGCGTGACGGCGGCGGGGCACATCATCACCCAGTCCTGGCGAAATCACTACACGGGCGATTCAGCTCGGAGTAACACTTACATCAAGAACGCCTCGGCAGTGGACAAACAGCTCCTGCCGACTGAGGGCAGCGTTTTGAATACCACGGCGGGGGCGGCGGACAACATATTCGCGGCAAATCCCGATCTGCCGCCGAGCCGGCTGAACGCCAACTTTTCAACCCAGAGCGCGATTTTTGACGGCAACCTCCAGAATTTGGTACCAGAGCTCAAGCTTCCCATCAAAATCGACAGCGCCGCCTCCGATCTGCGCGAAATGGTGAAGCGCGGCAAAAAGATTGCAGCCGGACCGGGCGGCGATCTGTGGAACAACGGCGGCGTGCTCAGCTCTGTTCTTGCGACCACGGCCGACTCCGACATTCTTCGTGAAGAGCGGCTCGCCAATAAGCCGGGCATCCGCGTCAGCCTTGCCGACAGCAAGGCAAAGCTGCCGGGCTGTGCATTGGGCGTCGGTACCACGGCCGTCTCGGGCGTGTGCGGGATTCGGCTCGATGGCGACCGGCTTGGCACCGGCGCCGAACCTGACACGGCCAGCGCGACTAAAGCTTTCCGATCGCGTGGCTATCAACCCAAGGCCATGCGACGCGTGGGCGGCGGCGGCGGCGGCGGCGGCGGCGGCGGCGGATTTACCTACCTCCCGACGCGTCTTAATGGTGAGCGTTTCTATAATTCAGGCCGCGAAGTTTGGATAAAGATCGAGACGGTTAATGCGAATACGGGCACAGGCACCATCGACACCAAAGACATCACCGCCGACATTCTTGCCCTTGGCATCACGGAACAGCCACCGGCGGATTCGACCATCGACATTGAGACTGACGGCTATGAAGAAGATCCGCCGACCAGCTCGCTTACGGAAACCGCCGCACAAACGGCCTCGACCGGCACCGACAGCCGTTCAATCCTGAAGCTGCAGCGGTTTGCTATTCGCGGCCCAGCGATAACCGACGCAAGCGATGTAATGTTCTCGTTTGGCACCTCGCCATCGTGGATGACCGTCGTGCGCCGGTACGCCGGCGTAGATAACTCGAAAGTCACCGATGGCTGCGACTCTGGCTGCACCGCGAAAGATACCGATCCGCGCGGAACGTTGGAGCGATACGGCCACTTGAAACGGGCTGAAGTAAACGGCGTCGACGATGAAGCAATCGTTCCCTTTCCAATCGAGATGTTTGATTCGCGCGAGGGCCAGCATTACGACGATAACAGCACGACGTACTACGACGACGTGGCAAAAGTTGCGCATAACGGCGTGATGAGCATGATCGACGTCGATGTGGCAAACCTCCGCCGATTTCTACGTGGCGATTTTGACGGAAAGTTTCCATTCGATACGCCTTTTGCGATCGCCAACGGCGGCACGGGGCTCAGGGCCGCCGACATCCCGCAAAACGCGGGCTGGGTGCTCTATGTCTCTGATCGTCGCGGCGATGCCGACTTTGACGGCGAGTTTGACATGGAAGACATCTACGGCGCGGGCAAAGGTAACGACGGCGTCACGCAGCCGGGCGAGGACGCCAACCGCAACGGCGTACTCGACGTCAGCTACGGCAACGAGGCCGAAAAGTATAATGAGAATGAGATCTACCCGAATGAAGCGGCCGTTTACGATCACAAATATTATCGCCGCGGCGTTCGCCTGGTAAATGGAACGACGATCCCGGGTTTTTACGATTCTTCGACCGCGCAGAATACGCGTGGATTTACCGTTGCGGCTGAGAACGGCATTTATGTGCTGGGCAATTACAACGCTACCGGCGTCGTAAGCGTTCCGGCGACCGGCAATACGCCCTACAACGACTATCTACCGTTTGACACTCCGTTTCACATCCCGGCTGCTATCATTTCCGACGCGGTGACGGTTTTGTCAAATGCCTGGAACGACGGACAGAGCTTTGCATTTCCTTATGATCAAGACCAGCGGAGGGCTTCGGCCACCACGATTAGATTTGCCATGATCTCGGGCGACACGATTGCGAGCAAATTCGACACGCCGCATCAGGGCGGCGTCGGCCCGCGAATGAACGGCGGCGTCCACAATTTCAAGCGTTTCCTCGAACGGTGGACCAACCCGTTCGACGCAACATTCGCCATCAACCTCAACTACTCGGGTTCGCTTATCAATCTTTACAATTCGCAGAACAATAGCGGTTCGTTCAAGTGCTGCAACACGGTGTATAACCCGCCGGTCCGCAACTGGGTCTTCGACAGCACATTCCTGGACCCCGACCGCCTGCCTCCCGCGACTCCGTATTTCCAATACATCCAGACCACGGGATTCCAAAGAACCAACGACTGAAACCAATCGCGGAGCCCCGTCCGCTCCAAAAATGCAGAGGCCCGCGCGTGAGCTCGGTCGTAGCCGTCAAGCTGGATGGTACGCCCTTGCTAACGCGCGGGCCGGCGCAAGGTCCGGCCTCGGGGCCTCTACATTTCATTCTGCGAACAAAGCCCCTGTGATATCGTATTTGTAGACGATGAGTTGCACCGCGGCCTGTCTCTAAGATGAAGGAGCTTTCGCTCAATAGCTGTCGGCTTGACCGGCGGTATGATATCCGCCGCTCGCTAGGACGGGGGAGTTATGCCGAGGTGTTTTTGGCTCGCGATCTGCTCGCATCGCCTCAGTCGCCGCATTCAGAGGTTGTGATCAAGGCCTTGAACGTCTACCTGCAGGACGACCTTGACGCGGACCTCGAGCGCACCTTGATTGAAAATTTTCAGAACGAGGCTCTCGCGCTCGACCGGGTACGCCACCCAAATGTGATTAGCCGGCTGGGGCACGGCACGGCACGCGATCTCGAGGGCCGGGTCTTTCATTTCCTCGTGCTCGAGTACTTATCGGGCGGCGATTTGCAGGCATTCATACGCAACGGAAAGCTCTCGTTCGAAACGGCTTTCCGATTCGTCGAACAGGTGTGCGCAGGCCTTTCACACGCCCACAGCAAAGCGGTAATCCATCGGGACGTGAAGCCCCAAAATATTCTTTTGACTGGCGACCTGAAGACGGTCAAGATAGCAGACTTTGGCGTTGCCCGTGTCTCAACAGCCGACGCACCAATCACACGGGTCGGTACTAATATCTACGCACCGCCCGAGCACAGCCCACTCTCTGCAGGGCGGACCGGAGCTCTCGGTAATATAAAACTGACACCGTCGGCGGATGTCTATTCGCTCGCCAAGACAGTGTATACGCTATTGTGCGGCGAGGCCCCGCGAGCATACGCTAACGGCCAGATTGACGGTCTGCCTGATCGCCTCCATAACGAGCCGTGGTCAGCGGAGGTGCTGCGGGTGATCAAGAAAGCGACGCGCGATCGGCCGATCGACCGCCATCAGACGATCGACGAGTTCTGGGCCGACATGCTTCGTGTCCGAGCACTGGCGACCGACGCCGAGCCTGAAACTGTCGCTCGTTCGGCGGAATTGCCGGCTCAGCCGCACGTCACTCGCGGCTACACGCCGATAGCGCCGTCTCGGCCGAGCTTTGAGGTCATGGCTGATCGCCCTTCGACGTTGGCCGCGAATCGCAGCTTCACGCGACCTCTCTTTGTACAGGACGCGGCCGGCCCGGTGATGCATATCGGCGGCGGCGAGCGAGCCCCGGCGTTCAGCGAATTAAATGCCGGAAAGGTGCGAAGCAGGCCGCGTCGCCTCGCTGTCTTTGCTTTACTGATCGCGGTTTTCGCCGGCGTTCTTTATGGTACCGCGTCGTACATGCGCGGTCGTGGTCTGCTGCCTGAGATCGCCGGTCTCTCGGCGGAGAGAACTGGAATCGCAAATACCGATATTCACCTTCGCTCCGAGCCAAGCACCGAGAATGAGCCGATTGGCTTGGTGACCAAGAATTCCAGGGTGCGAATTGTAAAATCACAGAATAACTGGTATCAAGTTGATGTCGTGGAGCAGGGCCGCCAGAAAGCATCGCCGCTGGTTGCTCGCCGCGGCTGGCTCAACGGCCAGTATCTAACCCTGGGCGGGAACTAGTGATAGCTATGAGCGATTTGGGAATCCTCGATAAAGTCAGGCGGTGGATCGACGGTGAGTCGGCCGAGCTCGTGCTGGAGCAGGCGGCCCGCGACGCAAGTGTTAAGCCGCGAAGCAAAGCCGAGGAATTCATTGTCAAGATCGCTCGTGAAGTCGAAACAGTCATGCAGAATGAGATGGTTCCGCTGCCCCAGGGCACGACCATTCTGCCGAGCGAATACATTATTTTTCTTAGTTCAGAGGACGATAAGGAATGGCGGGGCGTTAAGCGGAAAGGCCTTGAACAGGGCCTGTATCACATCCTCGCCGAGCGGGCGAAGGAGATCGCGGGCAGGAAAAAGCTCGAGACTCGCTCGTTTGTGATTGAGCTGCGAGTTGATGGCACGATGGAAAAGGGTGAGGTTCGCATCCAGCACAGTTGGGAAGATTCCTCGGGCAATAAAACGGGAGTTCTGGTGAGACCAAAGATGCCGGAGGTATCGTCGGTCCTCGCTAGCGGCGGACCGACTAGCCCGAATCTGCGGCCGAGCAGCAAGCCCGACACCGCTCCCGCAACGTTCGAACCCGGAACCGCTACGTCCCGCATCAGCCAGGCCTTGCCTATCCAAATGGAAGATCTGCCAGAGGAGATGACCGCGGTGGCGTCGCGATCGCCAGAGCTATACAAACTCGAGGTTTGGCATCACGGAGTGCGGCAAAATGTGGTGCCGATTTTTCAGAAAGAAATTGTTGTTGGACGTGGTTCCAAATCAAAGCCTGTTGATATTTCGCTCGCTGGCGATGTCGAGGTCAGCCGACGACACGCGACGATTTCGACCGATGGGACGGGGAATTTCTGGGTCGAGAATCAAGGCAAAAATCCAGCGGTGGTTGATAACTTTGAGCTATCTACCGGTGAACGGATTAGCTTGGCCGCGGGCGCCTATCTAAAGATTTGCAGTTATATGCTGCGGATCCAGCCGCGGTAGTATCAGGATGGTCGCCGTGCTGAGACATCTGCGGTGTCATTGAAAGGGAACCCGCGCTTCTCGATCACTGCAATCAAATCTGTAACCGCGTTTTCCGCGAGTGCTTTAACTTTCGTCGTGTAGGCGTATTTTTTCGAGTTCACTTCAAAATCATCACGATCGACCACCTTGTAACTCAGGTCTCGGTCGACGACTATATCGATATCGAGATCGACGTAATCCAGAACGCCGGTTTCAAATGTGGCCGGCAGGCTGACGTTGCAATAAAAGCTGCGAAAAGTGCCGTCGGGCTCATGGAATCTGAAAATGTTGTAGGGCCGGTCAAGCCAGTAGTATTCATACGATAGGGTCCCGCGGCGGATAGATCCGAGGCCGGCGTGCTCGATATCCTCACCAAAGATTCCCAGCAGCATGACGAGATTGCCTGCTTCCTCGACCAACTCCCCAGTCCAGGTTTTGCGTATAAGCCCGTCGTACTTGCGGGCGTTGACGGTCACGTTTCGCATTCTGTCCCCTAGTCGGAATCGATGTCTGCAGTAGGTCGCCCGGAATAAGCCTTACGGAGCTTGCTTAACAGTTCGGGCAATATCAGCCGTTCTGTCTCGCTAAGTCCAGCCAGATATTCAGCCTCTAGTTCGACCCACTGATCATTCACTCGCGCCCGCATCGCCCGACCGCGATCCGTAAGATGGATCCGGGAGGCACGGCCATCATCACGGGATTTCCGCATTACGACTAAATTAATCTCGGTCAGACCCCTGATCATCTTATTGATGGTTGGAGCCCGAAGCTGGAGCCGTTCAGCGATATCTACCTGCCGCAAGCCGTCCTCTTTCCATAATTCCATCAATATGAAGACCTGACCGCCGTGAAGATCGACCCGGCCCATATGATCTTCAAGCGTGTTCCTAAAGGCCGTCGTTAGACGTGCCAGCGCATAGGTCACGGTTTGCTCAAAGGAAATTTGCTCAGTCATCGAGGCTCGTAAGCTTGCTAAAACAAGGCGGTTAGCAGGCAAAGAGAAATATAGTAGCGCCCTAATATAAATTAATTAGCTGGCTTATAAATAGTCATTAGCTAGCTAATAGTTAAAAGTTAGCACGGTGGGCTAACGTTGCAAAGTCGGCTAAGATAAATTTATGGATGAAGCAAAATCGCTCAAGGAAATTCGAAATCTGTTATTGAAACTTCATAAGCTAATGCTTGACGGGGAGCGCTCCTTACATGAGCGAAAATTCGGGGCGCTTAATTCGACTCAGTTCCTTAATCTGCTGCTCGAGGATGACGAATTTGCGTGGCTGCGGAAGTTTTCGAAACTAATTGTCGACATCGACGAGATGTTTGATCTCAAGGACGGAATTTCAACCGAGATGATCACGCGAGAGACCGAGAAAGCTCGAGATCTGGTCGCGATGAAGGATTCCGACGAGAAGTTTCAGGCGAAATATCAATATGCTTTGCAGCACGTGGTGGGAGCGGCCTCTCTACAGGGCGAGCTAAAGATTTTGCTCGCTGACAACCCACCGGCTTAGACGGCCCGTTCATTCGCGGCCGCTTTTTTTCCAGTCAGAGAGAAACCCGTCGAGCCCTTTGTCAGTAAGGGGATGTTTGGCCAACTGCTGTATTACCTTGAAAGGTATCGTCGCGACGTCGGCACCGGCGAGGGCACAGTCGACTATGTGCATCGGATGCCGGATCGACGCCGCTAACACCTCGGTCTTAAAGCCGTAATTCCCGTATATCTGCACTATATCGTGAATCAGATCCATCCCATCCTGGCCGATGTCATCGAGCCGTCCAATGAACGGCGAGATGTAAGACGCCCCCGCTTTCGCTGCCAGGAGAGCCTGTGCGGCCGAGAAACACAGCGTCACATTTACCTTTGTTCCCTCGGCTCGAAAGGCCCGCGTCGCCTTTAATCCCTCTAATGTTAGAGGGCATTTGACCACGACGTTGTCGGCAATTTTGGCGAGTTCGCGGCCCTCACTCATCATTCCGTTAAAATCCAGGGCCGTCACCTCGGCCGACACGTCTCCCGTGACCATGTCGCAGATACGGGCAATATGCTCCTTAAAGTCGATATCGCCTTCTTTGGCGACGAGGCTGGGATTGGTTGTGACGCCGTCGATTAGACCCATCTCGCTGGCTTCTTTTATCTCATCCAAATTTGCGGTATCAATAAAAAATTTCATGATTAGTTATGTTAGGTGCCAACTAGGCCGACACCACCGGATTCGCGAGCTTTCCGATTCCCTCGATCTCGACTTCGCATATGTCACCCGCGTGCAAACTCGATACTCCTGCGGGCGTTCCGGTAGCAATAATGTCACCCGGAAGCAGCGTCATCATATTGGAAATATACCGCACGAGGAACTCAGGCGGAAATAGCATCTGTGAGGTGCGGCCGTCTTGCCGGATTTCACCGTTAACTCGGACTACGATGCGAAGATTTCGCACGTCGATCTCCGCGGCGGCGGGCGGCCCGACCGGGCAGAACGTATCAAAAGACTTCGCCCGTGCAAACTGGCCATCGCGACGCTGCAGATCGCGGGCGGTGACATCATTTAGACACGCAAACCCGCGAATGTACGGGATGATCGGCTCGTCGCCGCCAAGGTTTTTGCACGTCTTGCCGATAATGATCGCCAGCTCGCCCTCATGCTCGACCTGCTGCGATTGAGGCGGCAAGATTATGCTTTCGCCGGCTGATATGAGAGATGACGGAGCCTTTAAGAACAACATCGGCTCGCCCGGAAGGTCATTTCCCAGTTCCCGGGCATGCTCGGCATAATTCCGGCCCACACAGACAATCTTTGAGGGTGTTTCTATATTCATCTACGGTGCGATTTCGGAGACGACTTCGGATCGCGGGCTGATATTGCCCGATGTGTCGGTTGCGGTTAGATAGTAGTAGTAAGTCTTGCCGGCCTCAACCTTGGTGTCCTGGAAAGTATTTGTTTTCAACCACTCAGGTGTCAATACCTGCCATTTAGCTTTATCCAGATCGGGGTCAACAGACCGGTAAATTTTATAGCCGGCGGTATCCTTTTCAGGATTGATGGCGAAGAAGATTGATATCGTGCCTGGTGCGGCGGCGACGGTAATGGCCGCAGGAGCGGATGGGGCAAAAGTGTCGACCGCCCAGTACCTTATAATGTTGGATTCACTGCTCTCGACCGGTTCGGCCTGCACGCCCGCTGACACTGCGCGTACGAAATAATAATAGTCCTTCTGAAAGTCAAAAAACTCGTCCGCGTACTCGGCGAGCGGTACAGGTGTCTTATTTAGGAGAGTCGCAGGCGATGCCTCAGATGTGGATCTGTAAATGTTGTATCCAATCAGACTTACAGGCGTAGAGCCATCCACATTGGTAGTCGGGGGCAGCCATTTCAGTATGACCGCGTCCTGCGAGGCTTCAGCGATGAGCGATCGCGGCTCGGCCGCAACCTTTGAGGCGGGTTCGATCAGCAGGGCGTTTGAAAAACCGGCACGCTGGCCCGATGCATTCACAAATCGTATAGCGTATCGGAGTCGTGCAGCCTGGCCCGCAAACTGCAGCGTATCCCGGTGCTGCAAGGTCTTAAGTCCAAAATCGGCATCCGAAATCGCTAGGGACGCTACCAGCGTGCTCCGATTTGCAAATTCTTCTGCCGAAATCTGCACCGGTTCGGTCGCTGGCTGCGCTAAACGGTAAATATCGGCACGGCTAATGTTGAGGATACTGCCTTTCGGGGCATTGCGGGCCGGCATTTTCCACGACAGTACGACTTGGTTACCTCGTTGATAGCCCGAGATCTCAGCAATCTGGACGACCCGTTCTCGCGGCGGCACCGGGGCACCGCGTTTCCCGCAGCCGAGACCAGTGAGAACACATACGGCTGCGATTGAGATGGCTAGACTGCGGAGGAACATAGAGGTACCCTACAAGACGTATTGCCGGAGGTCACGATCCTCAATCAAACTTCCGAGGCGTTCATTCACATATGCGGCATCGATTACTTGCTCTTTATTCGGGATTTCGCTTCCCAGAAAACTAATTTCTTCCAGCAACTTCTCAACTAATGTGTGCAGGCGCCGAGCGCCGATATTCTCCGTATTAAGGTTAATTTCCTCAGTCATTTCGGCAATACGGTCGATTGCATCCTCGGTGAATGTTAAAGTGATACCTTCGGTACCGAGCAGAGCCTGGTATTGTTTTATGAGGGAATTCTTTGGCTGCGTGAGGATTCGCTTTAAGTCTTCGAAGGTAAGTGGCTCTAATTCCACGCGGATAGGGAATCGGCCCTGGAGCTCAGGGATTAAGTCGGACGGTTTTGCCACATGAAAGGCGCCGGCTGCGATGAACAGTATATGATCGGTCGACAGCATTCCGTATTTCGTATTCACGTTAGTGCCCTCGACAATTGGCAGCAGGTCTCGCTGCACACCTTCTCGCGAGACTTCGGGTCCACCGGAGCCTGATTCGCGCCCCGCGACCTTATCCAGCTCGTCGAGAAAAATGATCCCCGAGTTCTGAGCCTTGTCGAGAGCCGACCGGGTTATCTGGTCCATATCCACAAGGGCTTCCTGCTCATCGCGGGTGAGTATCCGCCGCGCTTCTCCGACCGTAAGCTTTTTCTGAACGGTTTTGGCAGGGAACATGTTTCCCATCATATCCCGCAGATTTACGCCCATTTCCTCCATACCTTGACCGCCGATAAAATCAATCGTCGCGGTCGATCGATCCTGCGTTTCGATATCTATCAGCCTTTCGTCCAGATCGCCTCGCTTTAGTTGTTCACGCAGTTTCTCGCGAGTACGCGAGTATTTCTGCTCACGCTCCGCTTCCTCAAGGTCACTGTCATCCGAATAGCGACTCGCCTGCGGCAGCAGGATGTCTAAAAGCCGCTCCTCGACGTTCTGCTCTGCCCGCGGCTTAACATCTTCAAACGCCGCCTGTTTTGCCATGTCTACGGCCACGTCTGCAAGTTCGCGAATCATGGATTCCACATCTCGGCCCACGTATCCAACCTCGGTAAATTTCGACGCCTCTATCTTAATAAAGGGCGAATTAGCCAAACGTGCGAGTCGGCGGGCGATCTCAGTCTTACCAACGCCCGTGGATCCGATCATCAAAATATTCTTAGGTAATACATCCTCAGCCATCTCGGCCGGTAATTTCTGTCTCCTTATCCGGTTACGCAAAGCCACAGCCACAGCCCGCTTAGCCGCCGCCTGGCCCACGACATACTTATCCAACTCAGCAACGATCTCGCGCGGAGTCAGGTCGTCCAGATTAGTTTTTGCAGCAGCTTTTTCACCACCCAAATAAATCGCCATTCACCTTAAATAGTAAATGAAAAACCAAAACCCCGCACGTCAGCGGGTCATCCTAATCGCCCGTGTTATTCCTTTTCAGAAAGTGTGGGCTAAACAAATAAAAAGCCGCGGGCGATATGTTGCCCGCGGCTGAATAATAGAACCCGTGTCCTGAAATCTTACACGTTACGAAACAGTAACAGGATAGTCGGCGGAATAATTTCCGTATTCCGCATTCTTTTTAATGAAAACGGCGCGGATGTGGCCGGTCTCGGGCTGTCCGGGGGTCGCGGGGTTTACCGCAAAACCGCCCGGCGTGTTTGTAAGAAACGCTACGGTTGAAAAGGTTCCGCCTTTTCGCGCGTATTCGATTTTGAGAGCGTCCATGCCCTGCATCGAACCCGAAACATTAACCGTCGCTCCGTTCACGGTCACCGACTTAAATTGCGGCGTCATCTGATCGGGTGCAGGTGGAATAACCTGCGCTCCGACGATTCCTAAGTCATCGCCCATTGCTTGCGAATAACCAGGCGAAGCCACGATCAGATCACGCAGCTTGAAAAACTGAGTCACCGATCCGAGCGTGTACGTCACAGCACCCACAACCGGAAAAACCGGAGCCGCCGGAGACGGCGCACCAACCGGCTCGGCGCTAAAAATATCATCGCGCCATTTCGTCATCGCGATCATCGTCTGCCGACACTGCTCAGCCGCATTAAACGACCCGACGATTGCATCGCAAAGCTCCACAGCCGCCGTCACCTGCGCAGCCGTCAAAGGCAAAGCCGTCGCATAATTCCCGATCTTCGCCTTAAAATTCTGAACAAGTACCAACTGAGCCGGCATAGAAGTCGGCCACCAAAATTTAACAGCCATTGCTTTTGATCTCCTGGTGAGAACCGCCGAGCCTAAACGGGCGGCCAGTTTTTATTCTTAAACTGTAGTTGTGGAATTTAGACCGAAAGGCAGAACGCCGAGGTCAAAAAAAGGAAGGTAAACCGGTCACACTGTGAAAGCCGAGAGCCTCCGACCGGCCTCAAAAATATTGTAATACGCCGGGAAAAGTAAATGCAAGAGTTTTTTCACCGCCGAAAGTGTCGTGAAATGCCCGTTAATATTGGCTAAAACTCAGAGCCGGGAAATTGGATGAAAAAAGTTTTCGCTCGAATTCCAAAAAAAGCCCAAAATCCGCTGCTCGATTTCCATAACAAAGCAAGAGTCGAGAGCCCTAGCGGAAATAATTCCAAGGCCGCTTGAAAACGGCAGAAACGCAGGTCTGACATCGTTACTGAGGACCCGACGTTCTGACCTAGACCTGCGGGCGACCGGTCTCAATTGCCTCAACAACTCTCTTGGGGAAGACACTAGTAAGATTGCCCAGTTCAAAAGAGGTCTTGCAATATTCCTCAAGATAATCTGAAAAACTTAGTCCGAGTTTTTTGGCAACGAGCTCAATGATCTCTGACGCATCCAACTTCGCCAGCCAAGCCCCGGTGATATGTTCAATCTTTATACCATCAACCAAAAAATCAAGAAATTTGTTTTTCTTTAGAATTTTATTGCGATTTTCCTTGATTGCTTGAAGAATCAATTCTTTGACATAAAGGATGCTTTTTCCACTCATTGTCGCCACGACGTCGACGTCCAGTAAATAATTCTCGATGCAGTATTTCTCCAAATGGATGAAAGTTTTTTCTTTCGGGAACGGGTTACCTTCATTATCACCGTCGATTATGAAGTAGGAGTTATTCCACCCGCTCAGGCGCTTGGCATAGAGAAATAGCGACTTTACGTTAGACGAATTTCCACATTCCGTAATCGAAATTTCAATTGCAAGTCTTGACGCGATCGAACTTATAATACTTTCTTGTCGCCCATCTTCGACAAAGAATGTTGGTTTTTCGAAATCGCCCATTTTGATTATCTCGATAGCTTCTCCGGCGAGCTTGCGTCGCTGTACCGGTGTGAGATTGCGGCCGCAGTGAATCTTGCCATCCCTGCCCCATGAGAGAAATTGGGATTTCTTAAGAAACTTCTGCTTAAAAATGGCACGGCTGTGGGTAACAGTTATAATCTGCTTTTTATGCTCCGTACAAAAAGCATCAAGATAGTTGAAGAGCTTTTCTTCTAAGTGCCAATTTAAATGGACCTCAGGTTCATCTATAAGAAAGATGTCGTATGTTTCTTTTGAAGCAAATAGATTAACAACTAGGGAAAGCATCTCTTGTTCACCGAGCGAGAGAGATTCCAAAGGCACCTCTTTATTGCCATTCTTTACGAGGACGATATTTGGCTGGCCCGCCTCAACATCCCAATTCGAAGCCAATTTATACGTAGAAAATAATTTGCGAATGACACCGTTAAAACGAGTAGTGGTCTCAACCATTTTCCGTCTTTGATCGCCGCCGTCTTTACATAAATCGTCGTACACCACATAAAACAATTCTCCAAGAGAAGGGTAGGTGTCGAAAGTGCGATCATTTATATTTCGTTCATTTATTAGCGTCGCTAGCTTTTTATTTTCTTGCCGGAAGCTATCGTAAATAGTTCGAAACGCTCGACTTTCAGCATTTCGTTTTGGGCTTATTGCCTGCATCCGAACTGCTGGGTCTTTCTCGGAAAACAATAACCTTTCATGCTCGGTTTTCATCTGCTGTAACATCCGCGTTTTCAGCGTGCCATTTTCGCCACTAATGATGTTCAAACCCGGTTTGAATTCTATGGTTTCAACAAGCAGATCAAGTATATTTATCTTTGCGGAAACAATTGTTTTGCTCATTTGGTTCGTCAAATAGACTTTGGTTACTTCACGCAAAAGACCTCGCTCAGTCTGAGCCGAGCGTTCTAAATGAGAGGGTCGTCAACGAGAAGTCTGGCCTGCGATCCTGTGAGATTTAGAGGGTGGAAAGAATCGCAATATCGCAGTCTGACCCCATTCTTTCTCACGCTTGTCCGAGTAATAAAGACGTCTTCACGCGTTACCGATACAGAAGCTCGTCCTTGTAAATCTCGATAGCCGACAATGTCGTGTTCACGGAGTGTTCGGCCAGTCTCGGGCTGCTGGATCGCATAATTTACGTCCGAATGATCAAACTTCATCCCAGACTCTGAGATTGCCCTCTCGCCAATGTTCGCCGTCCCACGAAATTACGTCAGGAAAGTCTTTAAAAATGCCCTGACGGTTATATCTTGGAGTGGAATGTTCGTTGAACCAGTGAGAGATGACAGCCGTCGGTCGAGGCGGTCTTACCGTCTTCCGCTCGTTCAAATCAGGACAGGCGAAATAAACTAGCATCGACTCCGCTCTCTCCAATCCGACACGGCCCAGGTCGGATGGATGTTTGACTTGTCCAACCCAACATCGTAGGTTGTGCACAATAAATTCCGCTTTGTGGTGTCGGGAAAAGCGCGTCCGATATCGCCCCTCGGTAATTCCTATATACTGGACGGCGTCTTTCCGCTGATATTTCTGCCGGCCCGTGAAAAGATACAAGCCGCCTGCATCTAAATCCTCAATCGTTTCCCACGAGACCGGGCCGTACCACTCGATAACAATTGTTTGATATTCAGTATTTGAGCCCATGTTGACCCCTCAGTTTGCCAGAATTATTTCCCAGATTTTCTTCGATTGTCATCCTTGCAAAGCATCTGGCAATTTTCTTGAATTGTTTTGCCGCCTTCGTGCCATGGGGTTATGTGGTCGGCTTCCATTGCTGAGAGGTCGAAATGTTTGCCGCATTTTTTGCAGATGCCTTCCTGGAGTTCGTAGACCTTTTGTTTGACCGATTCGGAGAATTGGCGGATGCCGAGGAATCTTTCGTCGCGGGTTAGGATGTACGGATAGATTCCTTTCTTTTTCTCGACATCGTCGTCTTGGATTAGTTTGGCCGTTTCGGCTTCTATTGCTTTGTGGTCATAGACGACATCTTTGTATTTATTATAGAGTTCGCCCCAATCTACGCCTTTCATAAACTTTGTCCGCTTTACCGTAAACGTTCCTCTCACCCAAGTGATTACGGATTCAAAATAGCTCCATAAAGCAAGGGCGTTTGGGTCGTGCTGATGCTTGGACATATAGTCCTCGATCTTTCCTTCGGAAATCCAATCGATGGCGGTTTCGAGAAATTCCTGGCGGATCGGACTGCCTGAGACATAATCGCTTGCGATGCCGTAAGCCGGGCAGCCATGTTTGCTGAAATATCTTTTCGCGTCGGTTACCCACGGTCCGGAATAGACGGCGTTGCGCAATTCCTGATCGGTTAGCTTTTCACCGGCGATATTAATTGTTCTAAACCATTCGAGCTTTTCGCTGTCAGCTCCAGAGCAGAGGTAAACCATCAGCTTGTAATCTAGAATTTGATCGCGTTTGTCTTGTTGCAGATTGTGGATGGCAAGCCCACCGATGGAATAATCACCCTCGACAAACTGGCAGATCGAAATTGTTCGCTGCTGGCCGTCGATCACCTCATAATCGCCATCGTCACGAACAGCCCAGTACATAACGTTTAACGGAAAATCTTTTTTTATTGTCTCAATGACCGCATCACGCTGTTTGTCTTTGTAAATAAACTCCCGCTGATAAGGCGGTCGAATATCGAGCCTTCCGCCGTAACCAACAACCCCGGCCTCAGCATTGTCCTTAAAGCCTTCAGTCAACTCACGAACTGTGATTTTCTTTAGCTCGATTTTCATACTATTTTTGTGCTTTCTTGTTTCTGACCAAAATTCTTGCGTAAAGTATCGACAAAAATCCATCTGCATTTGTGGCCGTATAATAAATTCCGCTGGGTCTAGTGGGCCAGAGTAGCGTGGCTCGGGTATTCGCCTTACTCCCATTTGTTATAGAACCATCTGGATTGATCTGTTGCGGATTTTTGTATCGTTTTGTAGGAATTGCTTCAAACTCGTCTCGTCCAGAGGTCATTCCTAAAATTTCGAATTGGTCGGGATTATATTTATCAAGGAAAGTAATCGGTACGCCTATTACGCCGTCGTAGTCCATCGGAATATCTTTTGTCTTAGAAACTTCAATCGCGTCGTAGTTGTCGTAAGTCGGAAATTCATCTGGTGTGTATTTCTTGTAGAGAATTAGCTCCTCGTGACGCTTGTTGATATCGAGATTTGTAAACCACGTAACACCAGAAACTCTTATCATTCCTTCCTTATGGTCGCTAGCGGTTGCATAGTCTTCGTAATGGCGGTTCATGAAGTGAGCTGCGCCGCCACTAAATCCGTTTCCCAGCCACATCTCCCCGTCCTTTATCAGCTTAAAGGTTTCCTTGTAGGTTATTGCGTTTTGATGGCCGATTATAATGAACTTTTTATCGTACTTGACCAACTGGGCGACGTATTCCCTGAACAGCGAGAAGGGCGGATTTGTCACGACAATGTCGGCTTCGTTCAACAGCTCGATACATTCTTCACTTCGAAAGTCGCCGTCGCCTTTTAGATGTTTAATGCCAATCTCCTCGGGGTCTGGGACGAGAGTGCGGTTGCGGTCGCCGGTGTATTCCAGATAGATGGCCTGTTCCGAGTTGTGTTCGCTGAAAAGGTCACGGCTCTGATTTTTGTAGCAGGTCGTGATTAGTTTTTTCAAACCAAGCGTCTCGAAATTGTGCGAGAAATAATGAAAGAAGTTGCTCACGCGCGGATCGTCGCAATTGCACAAAACAGTTTTGCCCACGAAATGATCTTTGTAATGCCGCAGTTCTTTCTCGATGTCGGCAAGCTGAGTGTAAAACTCATCCTTCTTTGAGTTCTTTGCAGCATGTAGATTTTTATTGAGCGGTTTGTTCTCCATCGACCGATGATTTGTACTGAAATTACTCCTCGAATTATCTCACGGTTACCTAAAGGTGGCTAGACCATCTGTAAAACTGGCTTTTAGAAACGTTTGGCTGGCTTTTTGTGATGTAAAGCTGTGTTTGGGAGAGTTTGAGCTGGCTTTGGGGCTGTTCTGAGTGGCTTTTTGTTTTCGGGAGTTGTGTTTGGGTTTGTTCCGGGCGGGTTTTTGTTGGTTGGAGAGGTTTGGGGATGGGGCAGAGTTGTCTTTGGATGGTTTGTGGGCGTTTGGGAATCGGTGGTAGTTACCGCGAAGGGACACGAAGAGGTGGAGAACAGGGGTAAAGATGACTTTGTGTTGTTCTGTGTTGTTTTCTGATGCCTGCTATCAGTGCATGAAGGAAAAGACGGGGCAACGATAGGACACCAGAAGGCACGAAAAGCGGTCAGAGACAGGTCTGCGCTGTTTGGTGAGGTGGGCGCATTGATCGCTTGGCTGTTGCGTGGTGGTTACAGTCGCAGGCCTTTGTCGCGGTGCCAGGGGGTTTTTAGATTGATTAGGTTGGCCATTGATCGGGTTGGGTTTAGGAGCATTCTGGCAAATATCTTGATGAAATAGTTCTTGGTGCGCCTCTCGAGGCTGCGGATGACATATTTATCGAGGGCGTCCTCTGTTACTAAGAGAGCAAGGCCGACGGTGGGCGTGATGACGATGTCGACATAGGTTTGTTTTCCCTTGAGGCCGACATTTCCGATCGACGCCTGGCTAATCGGACCAATCTCAAACTGCGTGCTCCATGCCGCCGACCAAGCAAGGGCCTTGGCGCGGCTTTTCCAATAACGCGGCGAAGCTGACAGCGGTTCACCGCGGCCTTTCCCATCATTTTGAACCTGGATGAATCCGAGGAATGAGCCTTCGAGAGGATGAGCTATGTAGTTGGTAAAAAAACGACCGCCGTCAGCCCATCCATGCAGTGCTTTTACCGATTTGAAATAATCGCGAAAGAACGGTCCCTTGAGTGCCTCACGCGTCTTTGGCTGAGTCAATGCATAGCCGTGCTGCACCGCGAGAAATGCCAGAGATTGTCGGAAAGCCGACGACCAATCAAACCCGGAATCCGCATTGGCAGGCTTTCGCGGGTTAGGCTGTGACGATTTTACATTCGGAGAGAAATCGGGCGGTGTCGGTTCAGGAGCGGCGGCCGTCGGCCGTTTAAGAATTACGTACGATAGGTTTTTTTTGTCCGTCTCCGTGGAAGCCAAGACCGTTGCGGCGACTGGCAGTTCGATTTCTGCGTCGACAGCGGGCTTTGCGGATTTACTAGAGTCAATCGCGGCAGTCTGCGCCGAAACATCTAGGCCCTGAATGACTAGAAGCAGAGTGAATAGAAGGCTTACACAAAGTTTCATCGGTACTACTTAACCCCCGCGTGCTCGCTGATCTCCTCAACAATAATGTCGGAGTTGGTATAGATGCAAATCTCGGCCGCTATGGTGAGTGCTTCGTGGGCGATCTGGTTTGCCGTTAGGTCAGTGTGTTTAAGAAGCGCACGGGCGGCTGAGAGAGCGTACATGGAGCCTGAGCCGACCGAAAGCAGACCGTCGTCGGTTGAAATTACGTCGCCTTTGCCGCTGATGAGAAATGCGTCTTTGCCGTCGGCCACGATTAATAGCGCTTCAAGATTTCTCAAGTATTTATCCGTTCGCCAGTCTTTGCTTAGCTCTATCGCGGCCCGTTCGAGTTGATTCTGAAACTGCTCGAGCTTTGTCTCAAACCTCTGCAAAAGGGCAAATGCATCCGCTGTGCTCCCGGCGAAACCAGCGAGAATCTTACCGCCGGAAATCCGCCGCACCTTTTTCGCATTGTGCTTGATGATCGTCTCGCCCAGGCTGACCTGCCCGTCGCCGGCCATCGCCATTTTGCCCTCGCGCTGGACGAGGAGAACTGTTGTCGAGCGGATGCGGTCAGCGTTATCTGGGGTCATATTGGTCAGGATAAAGTTTAATTGCCTTCCATTCAATGTCCTCCATCTAAAGCTGGAGGCAATTTACCAAGGCCGGAGGCAAATCACGAGAGCTCGCGGCAATCTACTAGGCCTTGACACAATATACTAAAGCTAGAAACGCAAAATTGACTAAACTCACTATTTATCTGAACATTGAATGCTTATGGCGGAGCGTCCTCGGATCGGGATTACGATGCGGCTTGAGATGGCGACGCATCGTTTTTATCTCGGGCGTGACTATTGCGAGGCGGTCTGGGCGGCGGGCGGATTGCCCGTGCATATCGGATTGATTCCCGAGGCCGAATACATCTCGGGTGTGCTTGATGGCTGCGACGGAGTCTTGCTGCCGGGCAGCAACACGGATGTCGATCCGCAATATTATGGAGAGCAGCCGCATCCACAACTCGGCACGGTCATTCCGGAAAAAGATTTGACCGATCGGCTTGTCTTGGATGAAGTGGAACGGCGAAATTTACCTCTGCTAGGGATTTGTTTTGGAATGCAGGCATTGAACGTGCACCGCGGCGGGTCTTTGATTCAGGATATCGAGTCGCAGGTCGATGACTGCATCAAACATGAGCAGGGTCTACCAACCGACAGGCTTTCGCACGATCTACGTATTGAGGAGGGAAGTATTCTTAGCCGTCTTGCCTCCCAAATCGGCGAGGGCGCGGCGATAAGAGTAAACTCTTCGCACCATCAGGCCGTAAAAGAAGTGGGAAAAGATTTGCGGGCCGTTGCGTGGACCTCGGATGGCGTTGTGGAATGTATTGAAGATACACGCGAAGATCGTTTTGCTCTTGGCGTTCAATGGCATCCGGAGCTGACGGTTTCTAAAGATATTATCTCTCGTGAGATCTTTGAGCTATTTGTCGGTAAGTGCTCGAAACCCGCGAGCTAAAAGGAAAGAAATTGAAAATGACTGCTGTCGCCGCTTCGTCGAATGAATCTGTAATGGACAATCCTTCTATTATTGCGATCATTGCGTGGGTATTTCCTGGCTCCGGTCATCTGATTCAGGGGAGAATCGTCCGCGGCGTCGTAATTTCCGCGATCATCTGGGTGATGTTCGTGATAGCGGTTGTGAGCGGCGGCGCTCATTATCCCGGCTTTGAATTCAAAGACGGGCAGCTTTTATATCTTTTGAACGTATTTGCCCGAGCGGGAAATGGGTTGGGTGCGATAGTCAGCTTTATTATTGCCGGCACGCCCTCGCCACAGGTCGCAGCCCTCGCTACCTTCGAGTACGGTGGTCGATTCCTCGAGGTGGCAGGCCTATTGAATTTTCTTGCGGCCATTGACGCCGTTGACATCGCGGTCGGGAGGAAAAAATGATCCATTTTCTCTATCTCGTCGGGTTTGGCCTGTTTGTTTCGACCGCCTTCGCAATATTTGCCAAAGGCGACACGAAGCAGCGCGTGCTGTTTGGCCTCAAGAATTTCGCCCAATTCGTCCTCGTGAGCCTGGCTCTCGCCTGGCTCCTATATTTCATCCCGTGGTAGGCAGTCTCGATCCGGTTTAAGATAGATAAATGCCGCTGATTGAGACCGAGTGTGTTGTACTCAAAACGTATAATCTCGCCGAGGCGGATCGCATCGTCGTTCTATTGACGCGCGACCACGGCCTTGTCCGGGGTGTCGCCAAGGGGGCTAAGCGGCTAAAAAGTAAATTCGGCAGTGCACTCGAGCCCTATTCGGTTGTCACGGCTACATATTTTGAAAAAGATTCAGTCGAGCTGGTATCGATCCAGCAGATCGATCTTGTGCAGTCGAGTTTTGCTGCTGCCGGTAATCCACATTTTCTGCAGAAATTCTCATACCTGACCGAGCTTGTGATCGCCACCCTGCCGCCCCATGATCCTAACGAAACGCTTTATCGAATGGTGAAAGCATGTATTGAAACGGCGATGGCGGACGGTGGGACAATTGACGCCGTGGCGGTTTATTTTGCCCTATGGCTATTGCGATTATCGGGTTATATGCCCGACTGGAACATATGCGAGGTGTGCTCACGGCCATTCGCTGAGAGCGAATCCGCTGCGTTAGTTTCAAGCTTTCAGCTCGCGTGCCTACGTTGCCGATCTGCGTCTGTGCGTGAGATAGACGCATCAATGCGCTCAATCGTGATTGCCGCCCGCAGGCTCACACCGCCGCAATTCTCGGCATTCAGTTCTGCTTCTTCCGAGTCTCTCTCAACTCTCTCGGTAGTAATGCGGCAGATCATATCTCATTCAATAGGACGGCAACTGCCCGGTGAAGTCTCACTCGCCGGCGAGATAAGATGACGCGGATCAGCATTCTCATCTCCCGATACCTACTGACCACGGTCGTGCCTTATTTTGTATTCTCGTGGCTGCTTCTCAGCGTCATTCTTTTTGCCCAGCAGGCGGGAAGATATTCTGAAATCTTCTTCGACATAAACATCCCCGCAAGTCTCGCCTGGCAACTGGCCCTCGCGCTTATTCCAAACGTCATTGCGTTTACATGCCCGATGGCGATTCTCCTCGGCACGACCATCGGCCTGACAAAAATGCAAGGTGACAGCGAGCTCGTCGCGATGCGTGCCTCTGGCGTGGGGAATCTGCATATCGCCCTCCCGATAATCCTTTTGGGAATTCTGCTGTCGATGTTCGCCTTATTTATAAATCTGCGAGGCGTGCCCCTGGCGGCACGTTTGGTCAGGATCGTCGCTCTCGAGACCGCGATCGCAAAGCTGGAATCGCCAATCGAGCCGGGTGTGTTCAACACGGAGATCGCCGGACTAACGATATACGTAAAAGGGGGCGATATCGAGACCGGGCGATGGAAGAATATCTTCATCTACAGTGAGGATAAAGAAGAGGGAACTTTGCGTCTGATAACGTCAAGCGCAGGACGTATTGATACTACCGGAGAGAATTCGGAACTGGTACTCGAGAATGCGACGGTCTCAACCCTTCCTACTATGGCCGGAGAGACGTCGTATATCTCTGAGAATATTGCTGAAGTCCGGGTGGCAATTAAGACAAAGCGTGCGGATTTATTGGATAAGCTGACAAACTACGAACTTACTCCCGAGGAGCTGGGACTGGAACAGCTTGCGGATTATGCCGCCGCGCGCTCAGGTTCCGAGAGGATCGAGGCGAGTATTCTATGGCAGCGGCGGATGATCCTTTCGATTTCACCGCTCATATTTTGCCTGCTCGGAGCCGCGATTGTCTTAAGATTTAATCGCGGGGGCCGGGGTTTTGGGATATTTGCCGCCCTTGTCGTTTTAATTGGCTTTTACCTGTTGGCATTTATCGGCGAACAAGTCGCGAGGACCGGCACCCTCAATGTTCTAATCGGCGGCCTTCTGCCCATCGTTGGCAGCGGGCTCATAATATTTTGGTTTAGCCTGCGACGAAAGCTGCCGCGGATTCGCCGATTAACGGAACAAGCCGGCATGCTTGCCAAAAAGGCTAGAGCACGAACGGGCCACGCCACCGTCCGTCCGGCTATTTTCGCCCGGGTCACAACGGGCCTGCGCGACTTTGATCTGATTCTCGGTCTTATCAAGCATTTTGCCCTCGCGCTTTCGTTTTTGAGTGCTATCTTTCTAATATTTACGGCATTTGACCTGTGGAAGTTTGCGGGAATGATCGATGGCGGCGCCGTTCTGCTCCTAACATACCTCTTTTATCTACTGCCTTTCGTCTATCTGCAAATCGCGCCATCTTCGGCGATGATAGCTATCCTTGCGACATATGTAATCAAGTCGCGGCAGAACGAGATCGTCACCTGGACATCGGCGGGCCAGAGCGTCTACCGGCTGCTCGCACCGGCGTTTATTCTCGCTCTGCTCCTGGGCGGAGCTAACTGGCTCATTCAGGAAAAGGTCCTGCCAGCCGCCAATCGACGGCAGGACGAGTTGCGCACGGTGATCAGGAATCGCGGGAATCCCACGGACGCAACCGGACGATATTGGATAGCGAACGACGAACGCATCTATTCATTCAGCTGTGCGTCTGATAACGAAATAGCTCGTCGCTGTGAATCCGGCAAACTCCGCAATCTCACTGTCTATCAATTTGAGGGTAATGGGATAAATCTGCAATCCGTATACCGTGCCAATTCGGCGATTTGGGAGCAGGGAGGCGTAAGATTGCTGGACCAGGTGCAGAAGAGCGTGGTAAGTGGTGGCAAAATAACCGCGGTCATTGAATCGGGCACAGTATTAAAGGAACCGTATAATCCGCTGGCAAAGCTGCGCGTAAAGCCGTCGCATCTGACAACCAACGAATTACAAGCTCAGGCCGACCAGACGGAGTCTGAAGTGGAAAGAAGGAACTTACAATTGGCGGCACAAAAGAGAAACGCAACACTGTTTCTGCCGTTTGTAATGGCGCTGTTTACGGCGCCCTTTTCGCTGAGCCTCAGCCGCAAAGGAAAGGCCGCGACCGTTGGTTACGCTGTCGGCCTATGGCTGCTGTTTATGGGTACGGCCAGCCTGTTTGACCAACTGGGCGCAAGCTCCATGCTTCCGCCGCTCGCGGCTGTCTGGCTTCCGCTGCTTCTATTTTCGTTTCTAGGCGTTTTCCTCCTCTCGAAAGTCAAAACGTAGTCGGCGGGAACGACGCAGAGTTCGCCTGAAACGAAAGTGTGGAAATTAGCCCTCGTGAAACGAAACATTATGCTCCCGCATAAATTCCTTTAGCACTTTCACGTGGATGCAGCCGCCGACATGGAGAAAGGCACTCTCCTGTATGCGCTTGACGCCGGCGCCACGCATAACTTCAACATCGACGTCAAAGTCCAGATCGAGATGTTTTGTGATTGACTGCATTCCCCAAACCTTACCCTCGATGTCAAACGCCGGTCCGCCGCTTTGTCCTCGAATGCCCGGCGTGCTCAATTCAAATGCAATGATCTTGCCCGCCTCATCCGCGACATGCCGCGTGACCATGCCGTCGATAGGGAAGCGGGGCGTGAGCTCTTGTCCCGTCGCCGTCCACCCGATCGAGTCGGTCGATTCGTCATATCCGTAATTATTAAATTCGGGAAAAGGGAACCCGAGCCGACAGAGAGATTTGCCCTGCTTCAGGTCATCATCGTCACGAGCAAATGTCGGAAATGTATCGCACAGCAACCGCGTAAAGCCGTTGAATTTGAGCAGTGCGACATCGAGCCCGGGGTGAAACTTAATATCAATATTGAGCGGACCCTCGACACATCCGATCAGACGTGAATGCAGCTCAAGCGGCTTTCCGGGCCCGTATCCGTGCTTTTTCTCAAGCAGATGAACGGCGTGATTACGATTCTTGCCTTCCGGAATCAAATCACGCTCCGCCTTGAACGCATTGAACTGCTCGGCGATCTGCGCCGCGTCCAGAAACTGCTTGGCCACATGAGCACAAGTCAACGCCCACCCGTCACAGTTAACAAAGAAAAAAGTGCCCGACCCCGGGACAATATTCTTAGCCCCCCAAAGCCGAGCAATCGTATGAATAGCCCGCGTAAATCCCCCAGCCCTCTCAATCGCATCTACAAACATAGGGTATTATACGATTAGCCTGACGCAAGACACGACGAGTTCAAACCCCTTAAGAAAGACTCGCACCGCGGGACAGTCCGTGTCCAGTCGGGTTGCGCAGCTGCCTTAGATCATATTGCAACAAATTTCGTCGCTTGGCGTGCCTTATTCCGTCTTCATACTCAGTGTTTGACGAATTAAATTCATGGTTATGCTCTACTTTAGACAAGCCCTCCTGCATTCCGTCTGCCTTTGTCTTCTGACGCTAAGTTTGGTCGGGCAGACTAGCGAAGGCGGAATTTTAGTTACCGTTAGAGATCAATTCGGGGGTACGGTAGCGGGCGCCGAGGTCTTTCTCAGCAGATCCGGCGAAAAGGATAAACACATCAAAACAAATTCTCTCGGCGTCGCACAATTTTCCAGACTACCGGCCGCAGATTATCAGATCGTCGTATCCGCCAAAGGCTTCAAGGAATACAAAAGCGAAAACCTATTAGTTAGGACGGGCGACAGCAAGAGAATTGAGATCGATCTCGAGGTTGCTCCCATCGAATCGAATGTCGAGATCGGCGACAGCGATCTCAGCGACGCGGAGAAGACAGGGGCGACGGTCGTCTTAAACGAGGGAGCGATAGCCAATCTGCCTGATGATCAAGTCGAATTGGAAAGGGCTATCAAACGGATCGGCGAGGCCGTAACTGGTGAAGAGCTTCCCATTACCGTCAATGGAGTTCAAGGCGGTAAGATTCCGCCCAAAGAGGCGATTCAGCAGATCCGAGTGAATCAGAATGTGTTTTCGGCGCAGTACGACGGTCCATTCGGCGGTGGTATCGAAATTTTCACCAGGTCCAACGTTGATAGATACACGGGATACGTTAGTCTGGGCTTTGCCGATTCGCGATTTAATGCGGCTGATCCTTTTTTGGGAAGGCGGGTGCCGTATCAATCGAGAAGCGTTTTTTCCAGTTTGTCCGGACCGCTATTCGGCAAAAAGGCCAACTTTTTTGCGTATGGAAGCCATAGTGAAAGCGATTCGAGCGCGGTCATCAACGCGATCGTTCTGGATTCGAATCTCCAGCCTTTTCCGATCAAACAATCGGTTGCGACGCCAAGCCGGTCAGACGGTTTGTATCTGACGATCAATGCCGATCCGACTAAGGAGCATAAACTTTACCTCAGCTACAATTTTGGAATTAGCCGTGCAAAAGGGCAGAACGTCGGCGGCTTTTCTCTCGAGAGCCGGGCCAATGACAACAATTCTCAAAATCATTATTTACAGTTGTCCGACACCTATCTAATAAATCCGAACATCGTCAACCAATCGCGATTTCTGGTCACGTACTTTACGAATGAAAGTTTTGGCGGCAGCAACGAACCGGCGATCAATGTTCTCGATGCTTTTTTCGGTGGCGGCTCGCAGCAGAATGTCTCAAGCAAGATTCTTCGGTTTGACGCTGCGAACGAGACCACGTGGCAAATGGGGAAGTATGCTTTGGGCCTCGGTTTCAGAATTCGCGGCGAGCGAGTAAATCAGAATTCGACAGCCAATTTTGGCGGAACATATACTTTCAGCGGCCGGGTCGCTCCGGTTCTGGATGCGAACAATAACCCCATAACGCGAAGTGACGGAACCGTTGTCACTGCGCAGATCGATAGTCTCGAAAGTTATCGTCGCACGTTGCTCTTCCGGCAGCTGGGTTTTACAAACGAACGCATTAGGGGTCTTGGCGGCGGCGCGAATCAGTTCACGATCTCCGGCGGTGATCCCGCAATCAAGATCTCGCAGTACGATCTAGGATTCTACGTGCAGAACAGCTATAAGGTATCTGAAACAATCGCCGCGAGTTTTGGCATACGGTACGAGAATCAGACGAACATCAACAGCAACTTTAATCTTGCACCACGATTCGGCCTAATCTGGGCCCCGAAGGCAAAGGAAAAGCAGAATCCGCTCTACACGCTGCCGCGGATAAGCGTGGGTTACGGAATGTTCTTTTCGAGGTTTGCTCTCAACAACACGCTCCTGGTAAGACAAGCAAGCGACGCCGGTCGGGCGCAGTATCTAATAACCGAGACGAATATTCTTGATACTTATCCCACCGTTCCGACCGTCGACCTGCTGCAACAATTTGCCCTGCCGCAAACCCAACGATTCATCGATGACGAGTTTGAGACGCCGTATCAATCGCTGCTAAACATTACCGCGGCCAAGAAAATGCCAAAAGGCTTTACCCTGAATTTTACATTTTCCCGCGGCAAGACCTTTAGGCAGGCCTTTACGCAAAACATCAACGCGCCACTTGCGGGAACTTTCGACGCGGCGAATCCGTCGCTCGCGGTCAGACCGTTCGGCAACACCGGAAACATCTACGAAAGCCGGTCGGTCGGCCGGGCGGAGACCGATAGGTATTCGATAAACGTAGGTTTCCCCCAGTCTCCGAATTTGTACGGAAACATCCGTTACTCATTTGCCAAATCGATGAGCGGCGTTGCGAGCGGCAGCGGATCGTCGTTCGACGCCTATGATTTCAGCCAGGAATTCGGCCCGACGCCCTTTGACGGCGTCCACAGCATTGGAGGTTATTTTTATTACACACTTCCGGTCAGCAAAATTTCGATAGGAAGTGATTTTTCTATCAGCTCTGGCAGCCGATTCAATATCTTTACGGGACGAGATACCAACGGCGACGGGTTCTACAGCGAGCGCCCCTCATTTGCCAGCGACTTAAGCCGACCCAATCTAATTTCGACTGACTACGGCATACTCGACCCCAATCCGTTGCCCGGTGACAAAATCATACCGAGAAATCTGGGCAGAGGTCCGCGGAATATCGCCTTTAATTCTTCCGTATCCAAAAGGTTCGGCTTTAACGAAGACAAGAAGAATAAAAAGCCGCCGAAACAAACGCTCAACTTTAGTCTTCGCGTGAGTAATATTTTCAATATCATCAACAAGGGAACTCCGGTTGGGAACATGTCGTCGCCAAACTTTCTGAGATCGCTGTCCGGGTTTTCGGACGGCGGGACTTTCTTCATTAACGGAGCACAGCAGATCACCTTTCCGGGCCGGAGCATGTCGGCCAGCGTCGGCTTCGGATTCTAACAATGTGCGGGCGAATTCTCCAGAATCAATCGCGTGTCGAAGAAGAGTTTTTAGACGATCTTTCTGGCAGCAATCTTTTTGCTTTTGAGCGGCAGCGGTGGCGGCAAACGTAAGGCTTCGCCTAGTTGTGCCAACCCTTTCGCTGTATGGCAGGGGAGCGTCAAAAGCTCCGGCGGAATAGGTACGAGGCTTTTATGAAAAAGCTGCGTCCGTTTCCGCGGAGGCCTGGCTCCTGGATTCCGGTGTAGGGGTTGAAGCCGCGGTAGTTTAGGTCGTCGTTGTAGCCGGCGTAGAGGGCGGTGCCGGGCGAGGGCGTCCAGCCGACGACGAGCTGCGGGCGGATGCGAGAGGCGATGTTCGAATAGTCGATGCGTGTCCGGGCAAAGACGTTTCGAGAGAACTGATAGGTCGAGCGAAAGCTGAGAACATTATCGTCGAAAGCCACGCGGCCGGTATCGTTACGCGTCAGGCGGCTGCGATTGTAGTTGATCTGCATCTGCAGGGCGGTGGTTGGCTGATAGCGAACGGACGATTCAATATAAAGCAGATTGCCCGCTCCCGGATCAAGCTGTGATGTTCCGGTTTCGAGAAAAGCTCGGCTGACGCGTGGGTATTTTGGACCGTTTCCGAAATCGTAATCGAGGCTGCCCCAGTTGTAGCTGACCACGCCAAGGAAGAAGAGCTGTTTGACAGGCGACGCCTCGACAAAACCATACGTCTCCTTTCGCACCGACGACCGCTCACTGCTCGGTCCGAAGAACGTGCCGGAACGCGTCGCTGTGCGACGACGTCCGAATTCGTGCTCGAACAGACGCTCATATCCAAATGCAAGCCCGCCGCCGATGAAGATCTGTTTCTGGAGAGCGACCAGAGCCTGGGTATTAGATTGCATCTGCTGCGAACGGCCCGACCAGTCGTAGCTCATGTTCGAGCGGTTGTTCAGACGCGTGGATATGATGGGTTTTTTTGCATCACGGTCGGTCTGGTATTGGATAAACGAGCTCAGCGAGTTTGTATCGACCCGTGGGGTAAAACCGGCGTCGGCAGATAGTCGCGGGTGCGTCCGTTGGCGCCGAAGTCCATATACAGATTCCTGCCCGATTTCTGTAGAAACCCGCGATAGCCGAAACCGTTACCGGTACGATATTGACTGCGGTCAAGCTCCGGACTGTAGAAGTTCCGCCGTGAATTCGTGCCCAGTATTTGAAACTCACCAACCGTGCTCGAGTTAAGCTTAAACCGCCCGTCGAAGCCGGCAGTGTGGTTGTGCCGATCGGTAAAATTGTACGTCGTCGCAAAGAATCCGATATTGTGCAGCCGCCCGACATCGCGTTTGAATCTGATGACACCGATGTCGGCATTTTGATCGAGGAACCGCTCGGTGCCGCAAATAATGCCGAGCGAGGGGCTGAGATCGCGTCGCCGCTGGCAGCCGAGCAGCGTCTCGCGTTCGTCTATGGAGTAATTTCCTGGAGCGTTGTCGGATGCGTAAAGAATGCCAAAAGTATTCTTGCCGCGACGCCCAGTGAGTTTTAACGCGATATCCGGGTCGACGATCGCACGCGTGTTGACGACGTTCATCCCGCTCTGAAAGATGTCGATCCGCTCGAGAAAAAATGGCCGTTTCTCGGCGAAGAAGATAGGGAATCGCACATTGGCCGTGCTCACCGGAGCGTCGGCCTCGACCTGGGCGAAATCGGGATTGTAGGCGAAATCCAGCGTCACTGTGGGGGTCAAGCTAAATTTCGCGGTCATTCCAAACTCCCCCTTGATTCCCTCGTTCACATACCTCCCGGTTGGATCGTTGTTAAACGTAAATCGTGTGCGGCGTCCGGTTTCACTTAACGTAAAGCTCGGATTGATCTCAAGCTGGCGGGTTGTCGAGATATCGTCGAGACCCGTGATTTGACCGGCTTGCAGGAGCGTGCCGTTGATGCTGCGGTCATTAGGCATCCACGAGTCGAGCGAGTTGTTGTTAGATTTGTTGCGGCGGAAAACGTGCAGACCCCATTTCTTATCGCCGCCGGCCTCGTAGCGTAGGGATTTAAACGGAATCGCGGCTTCAACGATGTAACCGTCAGCGGTCACGCGGCCCTTGGATTCCATCACGAGATCGATGCTGTAATCTTCGCCGCGGCCCTCGGTCGTCGTGCCGTCGGCCTGGATGCCCAGCGGATTAAACGAGATCGCGTAGGCCTGGCGCTGATCGTTAAAAGTATCTAGAAAGACGATGACGTAGTCGTCATTAAATATATTGTCGCGCCGCGAGACCGTCGCCCGAATCGTGTCGCGGGCCTGCTTTACATTAAACGCGAGATAGAGATGCTTGGCGTCGTACGCCATCATGAACTCCATCGGTTCTTTTGGAGCGACGTTGTCGCCCGGGTTGGTTTGAATAAAATCGCCGAACAGCGCCGCGCTTCGCCAGACGGGGTCGTCAAGCACTCCGTCGATAACGGGCGCCGTCTCGAGGCGGGGAACGCGCACCGGTGCGTCCTTGCGAACATATTTCGAGGCAGCCTCGACAACTTTTGCAGTCCCATTCGCCGGCGCTCCAATCGGGGCTGGGCTTGATGCACCGTTGACCGTCGGTTGAGTCGTAGGCTGTTCCTGGCCAGAGGCAAAAACCGACAGGGATATGAGGACGAGAGAAGCTAGCAAAAATTTATTCAGATATGAGGACATTCAAAAATTAACTCCGAACAGAAAACATTCTCAGAACGCTTGTTGTCCTGAGTACACCGCCGTTCGAAAAAAAGTGACAAATAAATGGCAGAATGAACGAGGCAGGTTCTTAGTCACTCTCTATTACGCCAAGAACTTGTCTTGGTTGCAGGAATTCGTAGAGATGTTAGCTCGCGATCAGTTGGTCGATATATGCCGTGTGTTTCACACATACGCACCAATTGGTGCGTATGCCCACACGTTCCGCTTCGCTTCACATGGGGCTAAGCTATTACCGCCGCTGCGCAGGCTAAGCGGATGGTATCTTGTTCAATTCACGATTCTTTCTCATATCGGACCTATCGTAGCAAGCATTTTTTTCTTACCTGCGGCAGGCATGTAGAACTCTGTGCTTGACTGCGTCTTTCATGGCTGATTTGATGGGCGGTGCCTGGATTACGAGCAACCTTCCACGTAACCAACTTGTTCAGGTCTTCCTACGCGATAGGTTACGACGCGCTTTCCGTCGGTTTCAAAAATAACACTATACTTTCCGCCCTTCATATTGACTTGAATGTAATGAGCGACATCAACGTATTTATGCTGATAAACTTTATATTTACCTTTGTAAAGACGTCTAATTCTGGCTTCGGTGTCGCCAATTTTTGCGCCTTTATCAGTTGCGTATTCTTTGCTGTTAATATCTATTCGTGCGATACGCCGACCAGACATCATAAGAGCAATGTCCTCAAAACCGCGTTTGGGCGAAGTATAATAACAATTTCCGCCTTCATATCCGGCATCCCGTGTAACGCGAACCCCCAAAACCTTGGCGGCTTGGGAAGCCGTCATTCCAATTTTGACTGGACCAAATCTGTCGAATGAAACGACAAATTTCCGAGCGCGTTTGCTTTGCGCGTTCAACGAAGGCGAAACAGCCAACAATGCCGCAACAATAAAGATGAAACAGAAAAGTTTTGATTTTTTCATTCAATTATTATTCGTTCACAAAACAAGCGAAGCCGCTAACCAAATTATCAACACCGGATGCCGTTACAGGCAGAATAGCGATGCCTGAGGGGACGCTGGCTCCTCGGCGAGCGCAAAGTGCGTTTCTTCGGTGCCGACGGGTTCCATCAGGCGTTTTAGATCATCAAGCGGGGTGGCAGGGTCGAGCCATTTTTCGTAATCGTATTTGTGGATCACAACGGCTTGGCGGCGCTTGCTGTTGTGGATCAGGGAGAAGACTTCGTTGGGCGTGGTCGTGATGATGACGGCGCAGCGTTTCGACTCGCCTTTGATCTGACATTCGCGGGCGAGTCCGGCAAATGCGAATACGGGCTCGTCAAACCAAATCTCGTATTTTTTATTACTTTTACGCCCGTCATCCTGCCACTCAAAGATCGCGGTCGCGGGGATGAGGATGCGGTCGTGAGCGAACCCATCGCGAAACATATCGGTAAAATGCACGGTCTCAGCCCGTGCATTGATCGCCCGTCGCCACACGCCTTTGTAATCGAAATCTTCGATCGTCCACCAGACGTCTTCGGCTTTTAGATGATTGTTTACCGCGAGGATGTATTCGCCCGGAAAGATTTCCGGGCGTTTCTTGTAGCCGTGGATGTCAAAATATTCGTCCGATTCGAGAAAGGGCATCTGACCGTACAGAGCCCTTTCATCGGCCGTCATTTTATATCGTCCGCACATTACTACTGACGGGGAATCTCCGTCACGCTCTGTGGGCTGAGATTCAACACGTTGTCGCCGGCGACGATTGAAACCGGTGCATTCCACAGAGCAAAACCGGATCCAACCTTTGTGATTCCAAACAGCGTATACTGCTTAGGCTCGACACCCGAGAGATTCGCCTTGCCCGAGCCGTCGGTCGTGCCGCTGTATTTCACCTTACTGGCGATCGCCCGCTGGGCCGCTCGTTGAAATTCACCAAATCGCTCAGGATACACGGCCGCGAGGCCGAGGCTGGCCGTCAGAGTGTTGCCCTCAATCGGCTCAACGCCCGCTGCGTCCAATATCGACTCGATATCGTCCTCGAGTAGATAAAACCGCGTGTTTCTAACACTCTGGGCCGCACCGCGTGACGGCGAGACGCGGGCATTTATTATGACCGCTCCCTTGTCAGGCGGAGGCGGTGCTGCGACTGACGTCGAGGTGCCGGGAACGGTCGAAGTCTGCGGTGGAATACTTGAGGGCTGGCTGGGCACCGAGGCCGAACCGACATCCGTCGGCGGGATGCTCGTCGTGCTTGTGCTCGTGCCGTTATCGCGCGCACCGTTAGCCGCACGCCGTTGGGCGACGTTCACATTGATATTGGTATTCGCAGAGTCATCGCCACGCCCAAAGGCCAGATACAAAACGAAAATGAGTATGATCGCCAGCAGCCCGATCGGGATCAGCGCCCATGTAGGGAACTCACTCTCGCGCCGCGGGGGAGTAACGACCACGTTTCGCTCAACCGGAACGACCGCAGGCTCAATAGGGAGCACCGCCGGCACCAACGGATGCGCGCAATTAGGACAGGCCGCAGCATTCAGCGAAACCTCATGACCACATTCAGGACAAAATACAAGTGACATACAAAACCGCCTCCGGGAAACTAGATCGGGAAAGACATTAGAATTATCGCATTTTGGCGCGGGTAGATAAAGAGTAATAAGCGATGAATACTTATTCGCAGTCCAGTCGAAAAAGCGGGGGTCTCGACTTCAAGACGCGATCTGCGTTTCGCCTAAGACGTTTGCGGCCTAGCGCCAAGGCCGCGGGCGGGGTGCTGTCGAGTGATCGACTGAAGCAGACGGATCGAAACTACAAAAAAAGAAAGCTCGGCAGTCGGCCAAGCTTTCTCCTATGCTGATACTGATGGTCGATCCTAACGTCTGAAAATTACGTTCCGGTTTCCCAGCTTGACATGTACTCAAGCATTTCGGGGGTGAGCTCGTCGATGGAAACACCCATTGCACGGAGCTTCAGCGAAGCAATTTCCTGGTCGACCTCAGGGGGCAGGACGTGCACACCGGCTTCGAGCTTACCTTTCTGCTTGACCAGATACTCAGTCGATAACGCCTGGTTGGCGAACGACATATCCATCACCGACGCAGGATGGCCCTCGGCGGCGGCGAGGTTGATCAGACGGCCCTCGCCGAGCACGATCACGCTTTTTCCGCCATTTGTGCCGATGTATTCCTCGACGAATGGACGCCGTTTTACAGCCTCTGCCGACATCTCACGCAGAGCATCGAGATTGAGCTCGAGGTCAAAATGGCCGCTGTTGCAGACGATCGCACCGTCTTTCATTACCTCAAAGTGCTCTTTATCGATCACGTGCCGGTTTCCGGTGACCGTAACAAAAATTTCGCCAACCTTTGCAGCTTCTTTCATCGGAAGCACGCGGAAGCCATCCATGACGGCCTCGATGGCCTTAATCGGATCGATTTCACATACGACGACATTGGATCCGAGCCCGCGGGCCCGCATCGCGACGCCTTTTCCGCACCAGCCATAGCCGACCACGACTAGGGTTTTGCCGGCGAGCAAAATATTGGTTGCGCGGATCACGCCGTCAAGCGTCGACTGGCCGGTACCATAGCGATTATCAAAGAAATGCTTGGTCTGAGCGTCGTTCACTGCGATAGAAGGGAAGTTGAGCACGCCGGCCGCCACCATCGCCTTAAGGCGGACAATGCCGGTGGTCGTCTCTTCCGTGGTACCGATCAGATTGCCGATGAGATCAGGCCGCTCCTTGATCATCGTCGCGACAACGTCTGAGCCGTCGTCTATGATAAGGTTTGGACTCGTATCAAGTGCAGCCTTAACGTGGCGAAGGTAAGTGTCTGTAGATTCACCCTTTAACGCCATAACTGGAATGCCCCAGTCGGCTACCAGGGAGGCCGCGACGTCATCCTGGGTCGAAAGCGGATTCGAAGCGATAAGCAATGATTCCGCGCCGCCAGCCTGCAGCGTTCGAGCCAGATTGGCCGTTTCGGTCGTTATATGGGCACACGCAACCAGCTTTACGCCCGTCAGAGGCTTTTCAGCCTCGAAACGCTCGCGAATGAGACGCAGGACGGGCATTTCACGGTCTGCCCACTCAATGCGCTGCTTGCCCTCAGGAGCCAGATTAATGTCTTTGATGTCGTATTCCATCGATGTTCCGGGATTAGCCATTTGTTCCAATACCTCGCTCAGCCGCTGTCCGCAGCGCCTCTGCTTTATCAGTCACTTCCCACGAAAATTCGCCGTTCAGCCGGCCAAAATGGCCGAAACGAGCCGTCTCGCGGTATATCGGGCGTCGCAGATCAAGCATTTCGATAATGCCTTTAGGCGTCAAGGCGAAATTCTCACGGACAATCTCCGACAACCGGTCATCATCGATCGTCCCAGTTCCATCGGTATCCACATATACCGAAACAGGCTCCGCCACTCCGATAGCGTAGGCCAACTGCACCGTGCATTTGTCCGCGAGACCTGCCGCGACCACGTTTTTGGCAATATACCGGGCCATATACGCCGCCGAACGGTCGACCTTTGTGGGATCCTTACCCGAAAACGCACCGCCTCCGTGCGGGGCGAACCCGCCGTAAGTATCCACAATAATCTTTCGTCCAGTGACCCCGGCGTCTCCCATCGGACCACCGACAACAAAGCGGCCGGTAGGGTTGATGTGATACTTGGTGTTCTCGTCGAGTAAGTCGGCAGGTATGACAGGTTTGATGACCTTTTCGAGAATGTCCTTTCGAATCTCCTCAATATCTGTCTCGTCGGTTTGCGAGGATATGACAACTGCCTCTACCCGAAACGGACGGCCATCGCGGTATTCGATCGACACCTGTGATTTTCCGTCAGGCCTGAGGTAGGGAATTGTGCCGTCGCGTCGAACTTGGCTCAGTCTACGCGTCAGATTATGGGCCATCTGAATCGGCATCGGCATCAGCTCGGGGGTCTCGTTACAGGCGAACCCAAACATCAGGCCCTGGTCCCCGGCGCCGCCAGTATCAACTCCCTGTGAAATATCGGGCGACTGCGTCCCAATCGCATCTATTACGCTGCAGGTATTCGAATCGTATCCGAACTCAGCATTGTTATAGCCGATCTCCTCGATCGTCTCACGGATGATTTGCTTGTAGTTGACCACGGCGGTGGTTGTGATCTCGCCCGCCACAACCGCTAGTCCCGTCGTGACCAGCGTTTCACACGCCACGCGGGCCATCGGGTCCTGGGTCAAAATAGCGTCTAGAATCGCGTCCGATACGTGGTCGGCCATCTTGTCAGGATGTCCTTCGGTTACCGATTCAGAAGTGAATAGAAAATTTCCGTTACTCAAAGCTTGTTATAACTCCTTTTGATAGATAGCGACAGCCGCGAAAAGGCGAAACTGTGATTGTATCTAAGGTGCCCGAGGCTGTCAAAGTACTCAATCGCAGGACAGCGGACGGGAAACTGTTCTAGGCCTTGCGGTCAGTCTGCGTCAGCTGGTCTCCGGAACGTTATGGCCAGAGGTTGGTCTTTGCAGTTTATCCAAATTTTTGTCAATCTTGTCGCACATATCCTTACTATATGAGTATCTATCTAGGCACTTTCCTCATCGCCTTTGCCACGCTTGCGCTAGAGATCACGCTTTCAAGATTTTTGAGCGTCAGCACCTGGTATCATCTCGCCTTTTTCGCAGTCTCGACGGCCATGCTAGGAATGACGGCGGGAGCCACAACCGTTTACTTAAAAGGGAAGTCGATTGCCGCCCGCGGCCTAAACGAATCGGTCGCCCTGGCCCTTACCGGATTTGCGGTGACGTTGCCAGTCGTGCTCCTGCTGCTTTGCCTCATTCCGATAAAGATGGAGCGATCGATCATGCCGATCCTCGCGCTGATGGTCGTTACGACGCTATGTACTCTGCCGTTTTACTTTTCCGGCATCGCACTCTCGATCATTCTTACAAAATACGACGTTCCGATCGGTAAACTCTACGCCGTAGATCTTATCGGTGCCGCGCTTGGCTGTCTTTTTGTACTAGCGGGGCTTGAAATTTTTAGTGCATCCAGCGTCATTCTGATCTGCGGAATTATCGGAGGCTTTGCGGCAATTGGGTTTGGAGCCGGTGCTGCCTCATTCCAACTGCGACCGGTGGTTGCGGTTGCGATCCTGCTCACGACCGGACTGGTGCTATTCAACTCGTTTACGCATGTCGGAATTTATCAGATGGCGGCGAAGGGAAGGGTAGTGAGTATAGAGCAAATGATGTTTGAGCGATGGAACTCGCATTCGCGCGTGGTTGTATATAAGGGCGTGGCGGAGCCGCCATTGTATTGGGGACCCAGCCCCAAACTGCCTCTCGATGAAATATCGTTTCATTATCCGATGAACATTGACGGCGATGCCCTAACCTCCGTTAGACGATTTGATTCGCCCGCCGATATTGAAAACTTGAAATACGACATCACTAACCTGGCCTACTATCTCAGGCCCGTCGGTGGAGCAGGTGTGATCGGCGTCGGCGGAGGGCGAGACTTACAGAGTGCCTTGCTCTTCGGTCATGAGCGCGTGGTGGGAATCGATGTTAACCCTATATTCATCAACCTACAGAAGAACGAATTTCGTGAATTTGCCGGGCTTGGGAACAACTCTCGAGTTCAGCTGGTCACTGACGAGGCTCGCAGCTATTTGACCCGCAATCCGGAGACCTTCAGCGTGCTTCAGATGTCGATGATCGATACGTGGGCTTCCACGGGAGCCGGGGCGTTCTCACTTTCCGAGAATGGCCTTTATACGGTCGAGGCCTGGAGTATTTTCTTTAGTCGTTTGAAGTCAGACGGCATTTTCACGGTATCCAGATGGTTCAATCCGGAACACTCGGGTGAGACCGGCCGTCTGCTAAGTGTAACCAACGCTGCTCTGCTGAAGAGGGGCGTCGAGGATCCATCAAAGCACATCGCCCTCGTGGCTGTAGGTCGCGTCGCCACGCTGCTGGTCAGCAACGAGGCATTTGCACCCGCCGATATGGACCGTCTTAGAGAAGTTTCCAGCGACCTCGGGTACACAATAATCGCGGCGCCCGATATCGCCCCGGCAGATCCTGTGCTTCGAGATATCGTCAAGTCCAAATCGCCATCCGAACTCTCGGCCGCAATCGCTGATTCAAGACTTAATTACGAACCATCGACTGACGAAAGTCCGTATTTCTTTAATATGCTGCGGCTAAATAATCTCGGTTTTGCGTTTCGATCACAGCCGGGCGTCTCGACAGGGAACCTATTAGCGACTTTAACGCTCGCGGGCCTGATCCTGGCCCTAGGTATTCTTGCCGCCGTAACGGTCGCCGTACCCCTCAAGATCGGGACACGGTCGGGGAAGAGAAATGCCAAGTCGGCCCGCGGCATGCGGCTCGGCGCCGTCTATTTCAGCCTTATCGGTGCGGGTTTTATGTTCGCCGAAATTGCGATGATTCAGAAGCTCTCGGTTTTTCTTGGGCACCCGGTTTACGCATTGGGTATTCTGCTTTTTACGATTATTGCGAGTACTGGAATAGGCAGCTTTTTAAGCGACCGCGTGAATTTGACCCGGTTTCCGTTAATCGTCATTTTCCCGCTCGCCACCTCCGTGATGGTGCTCGTACAGATGGTCGTTCTGTCCACGATGCTTGCAGGCGCAATCTCGGAGCCGATCCTCTATAAAGCTGTTTTGTGTGTTGCCGCGATTTTTCCGCTCGGAATCCTATTTGGCTTTTTCTTTCCGACGGGCATGAAGATTTTTCGTCCCTTGGTCGAGGACGACGCCCCGTGGTTCTGGGCCCTCAACGGCATCTTCGGAGTGCTGAGCTCTGCGGTGGCGGTTTTCGTATCGATCTATTTCGGAATCTCGGTGAACTTTTATATAGCGGCTGCGTGTTATGCAACGGTCGCCTTGATCCTGAACAAAGCCCGGGCGCAGATTGTTAATCTGTAATTACGACATGCAGGGAAGCCTCTCACGCACGCGCAACACTAGTGGATATTGTCTGCGTCCGATAATAGAGATTATGTAATCAATTAGTATTTCGGCCATTAATCGATAAGCTCAGGCCATTCTTCGCCCGCACTCTCAATTTTGGTATCCGAACTCTCTGAATCGTTACTGCCGGCCGCCGACAAATCCATGACAGACTGTCTGACAAATATCGGGCAATCCAAGCGAAGCGCTAGAGCGATCGCGTCTGAAGGACGGGCGTCCAGAAAGACGGGTTCGTCAGCTTCGTCCGTAAGTTCGATTCGAGCGTAGAACGTGTTCTCGGTCAGATCAGTTATTACTACGCTGGATGCCGTAAGACGGCATTCAATGATCACATTTCGCAATAGATCGTGCGTCATTGGCCGCTGAGGAACGACCTTTTCTATTTCCAGGGCGATAGCATTAGCCTCGAACGCTCCTACCCAGATGGGCAGGACGGTTTCACCCTCCAAGCCTTTGAGGACGATAATGGGGGTGTTGGTGTTGGGGTCCATGATCAGGGCCCCAATCTTCACTTCTACTAGATCGTTTTCCGTTTTCATCTAACCTATTACGCCGAACAGCGAATTTGACTTGATCTCAGATATTCTAACACTTATGATTTCGCCCAACATTTCAGCGGGGCCGCGAAAGTTTACGACCTTATGGCAGGCCGAGTGGCCCGTTAGGCCGCCGTCGGTCCGGGTCGATTTTCGTTCAACAAGAACCTCAACCGTTTCATTAAGGTATCGCTCCAACCGGCCTCGCTGGACACGCTTTTGCGTCTTTTCAAGCTCGATGAAGCGAAGCGTCTTCTCTCCGGGCGACACATCATCGGTCATTTCAAAGGCAGGCGTCCCATACCGCGGCGAGTACTTAAAGATGTAGGCCATATCGAAGCCCGCAAATTCAACCAGCGCAACGGTGTCGCTGAAATCCGCTTCCGATTCCCCAGGAAAACCGACAATAATGTCTGTGGTAATAGCTATATCGCGGCCGGACGAGCGAAGGCGATCAATTGTCCGCTTGTATTTTTCAATAGTATGGCCCCGCTTCATAGCCCGAAGAACGCGGTCGCTACCAGACTGAACCGGCAGGTGCACCCAATTGCATAGATTTGAGTTTTCCTCAATCGCGTCGACGATGTCGTTAGTGAAGTCGCGTGGAAACGATGTCGTAAACTTGACGCGTTCCATCCCCGTCGCGGCAACAGCCCTTAACAGTCGAGCAAAGGCCGACTTCCCTTCAAATCCGCTCAGTTGATCGAGTTCTTCGGGCCGATAACTGTTAACGTTTTGGCCGATCAGATGGACTTCCCTAACACCGTGAGCGGAGAGTTCTACTACTTGGCGAATTATCTCTGCAGGTGCCAAACTGCGCTCCCGCCCACGCGAGAACGGAACTATACAGTACGTGCAAAATTTGTTGCAGCCTTCAATGATCGGCAGAAACGCTACATACTGGGAGTGACGATGGGTGTCTGCAACTGACCAGTCATAATCTACATCCCGCTCTCCCACGTCAAGAACTTTCCGCCCGGTGGCGATCGTCTCCTTGATTGCGTCCGTAACACGCCCAACCGCTCTAGTTCCGAGTACGAAGTCTACCCCGTCAATTTTCTTAAAAAGTGTCTCTCCCTCGAGCTGGGCCACACAGCCCATAACGCCTACGACCGGTTTAGGCCCCGTCGAGTGTCTGATATGTCCTACCCGGGTGTAAAGTTTATGTTCAGCTTTCTCGCGTACCGAGCACGTGTTAAATATCACGACATCGGCCGAATTTTCGTCCGTAGTCATCTGAAAACCGTCGCCGGAAATACTCGTGGCGATTCGCTCCGAGTCAGAGACGTTCATTTGACACCCAAAAGTTTCCAGATAAACTTTTTTCATATATGCCGAACAAAGTGGAACGGCCGATTTTCTCCGAAAAAGACTTCGTTCACCTGCATTTACACTCCGATTATAGCCTGTTGCAAAGCACAGTCCAGTTGGAACCGCTTGCAGCCCGGCTGTGTGAGCTGGAATTGAAAGCCTGCGCCCTGACCGATTACGCCAATATGTACGGGGCCGTGTCGTTCTACAACGCGATGGCTGATAATGGCATTCAGCCGATCGTCGGGTATGAGGCCTATCTGCGTTTTGGAAGTCGTTTTGACCGTACCACGGCAGTGGGCGCGGGTGAAAAAGGCTATTACAATCTCATTCTTCTCGCTCGTAATCTGGAGGGATACAGAAACCTCGTACATCTATCATCTCGGGCCTTTACGGAGGGCCTTCATTACAAGCCTCGAATCGATATCGAGATCCTCTCCGCGTACAGCAAGGGCCTGATATGCCTTTCGGGCGGCATTGCCGGCCCAATCGGCCACTTCCTATCTGCCGGGGATGCCGACCGCGCCAGTGAAAATGCCGGTATCTTGTCCGAAATCTTTGAGCCGGGACGCTTTTTCCTGGAGATTAGCGATGACGACACCAGTGCTGGTGATGCAGTTGTTGGGGCGACTGTCGCCCTCGCAGCGAGTTGTGACCTGCCTATAGTTGCGACCAACGACGTCCATTATCTGGCTAAAGATGACGCGCGAGCACAGCATCTGCTGACTTGTTTGAGCGACGGGCGGACCCTTGACCCTCGGATGGAAACCCGCGGCGTCAAATACTTACGTTCAGCGGCAGAAATGTGGGAGATCTTCGGTCTTGAACTCCCAGAGGCCTTGACCAACACCGTCAAGATCGCCCAGATGTGCGAATTTGAGCTGCCGCAGGGTGACGAAGAGCGTCAGCTTCCCAGTTATCCCATCCCTGTGGCCTACGCAGAGATGAGCACGGACGCATACTTCGAGAAGGTGCTTCGAGATGGATTTGCTGAACGAAAACGAACCGAGTGGATTCCCAAGATCGCGCTCGGCACGCTTAATCACGAGCTAAGCTCGTATGAAAAGCGTCTCGACATTGAAATCGAAACTATCTGTCGGATGGGGTTTCCAGGCTACTTTCTGATCGTCTGGGATTTTATCGCCTACGCCAAGAGTAAAAATATTCCTGTTGGACCGGGGCGCGGGTCGGCTGCCGGTTCCCTGGCGGCTTACTGCATGGGAATCACCGACGTTGACCCGATTCAATACGATCTCTTATTTGAGCGGTTTCTAAATCCCGAGCGGGTGTCGATGCCTGATATCGATATCGACTTCTGCATCCGCGGCCGCGGTGAGGTTATCGAGCATGTATCCAAATTCTATGGCAAGGAATCGGTGTGCCAGATAATAACGTTTGGAACGATGGCTTCGCGGGCCGCAATTAAGGATGTCGGGCGCGTACTGAATATGCCATTCGGCGACGTCGAAAAAATTGCGAAACTGATACCGCCGCCTTTCCGCGGACGAAATATTAGTATCTCTCAGGCGATAGAGACGGTTCCTGAACTGAAGGCCGCCCTCAAAGACGCCAGGACAAGAGAACTTGTTGATCTTGCGTTGAAGCTGGAAGGATGCGCCCGCCATACATCGGTTCACGCGGCTGGCGTTGTCATTAGCCCAAAACCGCTGCACGAGATCATCCCGGTCGCGATGTCGGGAAAGGAGGAGCTAACCAGTCAGTATCCAATGGGCGACCTGGAAAAGGTCGGGATGCTGAAAATGGACTTTCTGGGTCTCACTACGCTTACCGTTATAAGCGATTGTCTCCGGTCGATGAAGGAGACGCTCGGGGTGACTATCGACTGGGCGACGATTCCTACCGACGACGCGAAGGCGATGAATCTGTTCGGCGAAGGACGCACGGAAGCGATATTCCAATTCGAGTCGTCAGGAATGGCGGACATGTGTCGACGGCTTCGTCCCAAGAATCTGGAAGATCTTTCTGCTCTGAATGCTCTTTACCGTCCCGGTCCGCTGGACGGCGGTATGATCGACGATTTTATTGATCGCCACCGAGGGATTAAGCCGGTTGAATACCTGTTGCCTGAGATGGAAGAGATTCTCGGGAACACATTTGGCGTACTTGTTTACCAAGAGCAGATAATGCAGCTTGCTCAAAAGCTGGCCGGCTACAGCCTCGGCGAGGCCGACCTGATGCGTCGGGCAATGAGCAAGAAAAAGGTTGCACAGATGGCGCCGCATGAGAAGAAATTTATCGATGGCGCAACCGAGCGCGGCATTCCTAAGAAAACCGCGAAGGAAATCTTTGATTTGATGGCAAAGTTTGCCGATTACGGCTTCAATCGCAGCCACTCTATGGCCTACGCGGTTCTCGCGTTTCAGACTGCCTATCTGAAGGCTCATTATCCGCCCTATTTCTATGCATCCGTACTTTCCCACGAGGCCCAGGACAGTGCCAAAGTCTACAAATATACGACCGAGCTGAAGTCGCTCGGCCTGTCGCTCTTGCCACCGGATGTCAACGAGAGCGGTGATGGATTCACGCCCGTCGAGAAGTCTGTGCGATATGGACTGACGGCAATCAAAGGCATGGGCGCGACTAGTGTTTTAGCCATGGTCGCGGCGCGCGAAGGCGGAGAATTCACTTCTCTATTTGATTTTTGCTCGCGCTTGGGAAGCGGGGCCGTTAATAGAAGGGGTCTGGAAAGCCTTATCGCCGCCGGCGCATTCGACTCTGTGAATAGGGACGCGGTGGAAATCGGTGAGTGGCGTGCCCAGCTGACGGATGATATCGGTTCAGCTTTGGAGCAAGGACAGCAGGCTGCCGAGGACAGGCTGCGCGGACAAAGCGGCTTATTTGCAGCGTCCAGCCCAGTGCCCTTCACCGTTCATAACCCGTTAACAACGGCAATGGCTTGGCCGCTGGCAGAGATCGCCAGACGTGAAAAGGCAGCGATCGGATTTTACTTGTCTGCTCACCCGCTCGACAATTACCGAAGTCTGCTGGCTGGAATTAAACTAAAGAACATCGCAGAACTCACCGATCTTAAATCGGGAGATTCGGTAAAGCTGGCCGGAATGATCAGCGGCCTGCAGGTTCGGACAAGCAAGCGCGGAAATCGGTTTGCGCAGTTCCGATTCGAAGATCGATCGGGTGGCATCAAGGGAGTTCTGCTGGGCGATAGCTTTAATAAGTTAAGCCAGTATCTGGCAGACGATGCGATGTTTATCGCCGAGGGTAATATCGAGTCAGCCGAGGGGCAAGAGCCCACACTGAAAGTAAACGATCTGAAGTCGCTCGATGAGGCGGAGGCGGCGCAGGCCTGTGCCCTTCACATATCCGTTCCCGCCAATATTCCGGCCAGTGAGTCGTTCTTTGAGAACCTCTACAGCTTGCTGGAACGGGATCGCGGGAGATGCCGTGTGTTTCTCGACGTTTCTGTTGAGAATGCACGCGTAAGTCTACAGGCCGACGCCCTAGGCATTTCCGGTAGCCGTGCTCTTCAGCGGGAGATCGAGAGTCGAGGCTGTTTGGTAACCTGGACGCATCAATAGACTGTTTTTCCATCGTCACCTTTAGACGACGGCAGATATCCGCTAAGCTCCTAACATGGCAACAACTGCATTTGAGCGCGTGCAGCTGGCACGGCATCCGGAACGCCCGTATGCTCTGGATCTCATAACGGCAATCTTTACCGATTTCGTGGAGATTCATGGTGATCGCCGGTATGCTGATGATCCGGCTATGATCGCCGGCTTTGCAAAGCTTGACGACGTAGAAGCGTGCGTAATTGGACAGCAAAAAGGACGTGATATCAACGAGCGACGACATCGCAATTTTGCTATGTCCAAACCAGAGGGCTATCGTAAGGCTCTACGGATGATGGAGATGGCTGAGAAATTTGGCCGGCCGATCATCACTATAATCGACACGCCGGGCGCCTACCCTGGCATCGACGCCGAAGAGCGCGGGCAGGCGGAAGCTATCGCCTTCAATCTGCGTGCAATGGCCGGGATAACGGTGCCGATAGTCGTTGTGGTATTGGGTGAAGGGGGTTCGGGCGGAGCTCTCGCCATCGGCATCGGCGACAGAGTACTGATGATGGAGAACGCGGTCTACTCCGTAATAACGCCTGAAGGCTGCGCGGCAATTCTTTGGAAATCCGCCGAAAAAGCCCCCGAGGCGGCCGAGGGGCTAAAGCTAACTGCTGGCGAGCTAATACGGTTTAACATTATCGACGAGATAATCCCCGAATCAGAGCCTTGGGCGATGCCAAATGAGGCCGACAAGCGCCAGCAGAAGGCATTCGGCCGAACCTGTGATCTGCTAAAAGCCAGCCTAGTCCGCGAAGTAAACGCTTTGATGTCGTTGGATACTAAAACCCTTCTGGAGAATCGTTACAAAAAATTTAGAACGATGGGTGAATGGATCTAGAAATCGGCAGCTACTAACCAAGAAAAAGAAAGGCCGCCCTAGAGTGACCTTCCTCCGAAATATCAGTCAAGACGCGAGCTCGCTAATATCTAGAAAGGTATATCATCGTCCTCACCGGCGGGCGGCGAGACCGGCTTCGCAGGGCTCGGGCTTGTGCGTGCTTCCGCTCCACCGGACGGCTGGTCGGGTCCGCTATGGGAGGAGTATTCCTCGCCACCTCTGTCGTTATTCTCACCGCCCCCACTAAACTCGCCACCTCCTGCGTCGCCGGCGCGTCCTGCGCTGATGAAGTGCATGTCCGAAGCCTGTACCGCCAGGGTGACGCGATCTTTATTTTCGCGGTCGGTCCACTCCTCGAGCTGGAGTCGCCCCTCGATATACACCGGGCTTCCTTTGGTTAGATACTTTGACGCGTTTTCTGCCAGCCGCCGCCAGAGCGTCACTTTAAACCACGTGGTAACGTCCTGGAATTCACCCGACTTATCCTTCTTGCGTTCGTTGGTCGCCATGGAAAAACTACAGACGGCGTCACCCTGCGGCGTATAACGAAGCTCGGGATCACGCCCGAGATTACCAACCAAAATTATCTTGTTAAATGACATATTGACGCCCGCCCTCGCGGTTTTGTCCAAACTTTTTATGACTTGCTGGCATCAATATAGCACGAGATTCACCACGTGATAAAATAGCCAATCCTCAATGTTTACGCCGACGACATTATCCTAATGCCCCGCTCACTCCGGATACAATTATTACTCCTAGCGATATTTTCGACATTGGCCGTCTACGCCGAGGTCCGAGCCCAGCCAAGCCCGGACGTTGAGTTGGATCCGGTAAAGTGCTGGACCTACTCACTGGGCGATATGGTCGGGGAGCGCCTTTCTGCCGACGACACCTTAATATATTTCGGAACTGAGGGAGGTAGAGTGGACGCGCTAACGATTGCCGGGAAGAAAGTCTGGAGCTCCGAGTTTGGCGGAGCCGTGACCTCGAATCTCGAATCGACAGAAGCCGAGCTATTTGTAGTCACATCTTCGATCCTTTCGGAGACCGGACAGATAAAGGACGGGACACTGCGCTCGGTCACAAAGCCAACGGGGCTGACGACGTGGACGGTCCCAGTCGGAGATGCTGAACGCTATTTTCTCCGATCTTACAAGGGCTCCGTTATCGTCGTTACCTCAAATGGAGTCATCTATTCCGTCGACGCGAAAACGGGATCTATGCGCTGGCGACGCGAGATTTCCAAGGGCTTTGCAGCCGCGCCGTATTTCAGCGGGACAGCGGTATTTATCGCCGGACTGGAGAGGCAAGTCTTTAAAATCAAAATGGAGACGGGTGAGATTGAAGCGATGACCCGCACTGCCTACGGCGTAACCGCTCTCGGCGAAACGTGGCTGGGCGGCCAAATAACTGGCGACGAGCGCGGAAATCTGACGTCGATTGACCGCGATTCGGGCAAAGCCAATTGGCGTTTCAAAACTGGCGGAGCGATCGCGGGGATTTCTACAAGAGGGTCAAATCTACTGGTGATTTCAAATGATAATTTCGTCTACCTAATTGAGAGCCGAAATGGAGAGGTTATCTGGAAGAAGCGCTTTTCTGGTCGCGTTGCCTATTCCGTCGGCCTTCAGAAAAGCTATGTAGCAACACACTCGATCGATCAGAATGTAGTGTTGCTTACGGAAACTGCGAAGGGGAGGGGGGCAGGTCAGATCCGGCTCCCGTGGGACGAAAAGCTAACAGACCACCCCATCTATTCCGGCGATTCGCTTCTGATGATAACGGACAAGGCTCTCTACGCCTACTCGACGAACGGGTGCTCTCGCGCGCGCCAGGCGGTTTAAGTAATTTCAGCAGCCCTTATGTCCGCTAGTGCGAGACAGTGTGCTGCTGCATCATTGAGTATATTTCGTCTTTTATTGCGAGTTTCTTCTTTTTAAGTGCGGATTCCTCCAGCTGCTCGTCGTCGTTGGGATACGAAAGGTGCTGAAGTTCGCTCAGTCGGTTCTCGAAGTCCTGATGCTGATGAACTAAATCCCGAAACTGAGAATTGCTTCTTAAAAGATCGTCGCGAACCGGATCAATGCTCGACATATCCATACGGTTTTGTCCTCACTTTTCAAATTTGACCCAAAGTGCGGCAATCTGATCATTGGGCAACTGGGCTAATTCCCATTCTAGTCCACACCTGACAAAATAATCAAGTTTTGGACTTTGGAGCTAATGGCGGTCGACTCAGGCAGGCTAGGTCGAGCTTCATGAGAATAGCGTGTTCACGAGGATTCTCGTAGAAATGGCTCCGGGTTTGGATGCGGAGAAAACCATTGTTCTGATAAAATTTGAGTGCCTTGCAATTTGATTCGCGAACCTCCAGCCATATATTGCCGACGTATTGATCCGCACACTCGACGATGAAAGCATCAAGTAAAAGCTGGCCATTGCCACGCATCTGGTGGTCGACTGTTATCGCAATATTATAAATCTCGGCATCGAGCCCGTTCTCCATGCCCGGGACTGTGCGACCGACAATAAAGCCAATCGTCCCGTTAGTCTCCGCCTCAAGTCTGAACATCAGCGAAAACTTATTTTTAAATTCATCCAGGTAATTCTGCGCGGACCAGGCACTCAAATTCGTCTCGTCGGCGATCCGAATTAGCTCCCCTATATGTGCGGGTTCTACTTGGCGAACGCGGTGGGGCATTACTGAAGTCTAGGGTTCCCTTAAGATTCAAAACGCTTTCGATATGAAGAGCGGGGATTCGCGGCGTGTGGGATTCTTCCACGCCTCGATACCGACAAGTCGGGCTAGGTTTGTTCCGATGTCTTGGTAAACAGAACCCTTATCAAAACAGTCGGTTAAGTCCGAATGAACGAGAAAGGCTGTCTCTGTTTCGTCGCGGATGATTCTCACAAAATCCTCGAGGTCCGCACTAACCGGTTCGTCGTGTGCTATTAGCGAGTCCCGTTCGAACGAGTATCGCTGAAGACAGACGGCACCTCGGCCGGCCGGTACAGCCACAAGGGACCGCTTGTGCTTACCAGCGTAAGCGCGCCCGATCGTGTAAAGTACAGAAACGCTAGATAAGGAAGCATTCAGACCCATTTTCAGACCGAGCGCGGTCGCAATACCGATTCTGATCCCGGTAAAGCTTCCTGGTCCGGTTGAGACGGCGATCTGGTTGATGTCAAACTTATTCACACCATTGCCACTCATTAGTTTTTCTATTTCCGGGAGGAGGTCTTCAGCCCTAGATTTCACTGCCGTGCCGACCCAGTTTGCAAACTCGACACCATTCAATAGCAATGAAAGGCTTCCACCCGAAACCGCACACTCGATCGCCAGAATCATTTGATGCGGGTTACTCATTTGAAACGGTTTCGTAAAGTTGTCGCGACTCGGCCGACGGTTGGAGAAACTCGGCGAACCGAGTTTCCGATCTGGTACAAAATGCGAGTACGGGCGTCGAAACTTCCCTCCATTTCAACGGTCGAGCGAATAGGATTTGGTCGCAGTCGTCGGAGTAGTTGTTTAACCAGAAGCCGACTGTCAAACATGGCGAATTCGAGCGGCTTGTCGCTGTCTCCGCTTACCCATTCTGATTCGACAGTTCTAACCAGCCATTTCGGCAAGTCGGCCACTGCCCTTTCCACCGGAGTTCCGACGAGTGAAAGACCGAGATAGCGGCTGGTCAAGCCGAGGGTACATTCAAGCCAGCGCCGCCGCGATGGTTCAACTATATTAAGAAAACGATGCCAATCGAAGTCGACACTGCGGTTTGTAACCAGGTAATAGATGTCCCATAAACGCGATTTGTCGATACCGCCATCGGTCAGCCAGTGTACACACAGGACTCGCAGGTGGTCCTCCGGTCGCAGAAACCGGGCGGTTCCACCCTCAAGTTGATGATCGAGAGTGTTCGCGAAAAGATCCGGCCAAGGTATGGTGTCGAGATGACGCAACTCCCTGTGCAGGTCTATCGCAAGGCCATCCGCCGCGACAGAAGTTGCTAATGCTATGGCCCTGTTATAGTCTGCGTCGGATACTGCCAGATCGATATCGATCGACATCCTGGGTTTATCAACCGGGTAGAACTGACCAGCTGCCAAACCCTTGATTAGGACAGGTTCAATACCGTGTGCTCGGAATAGCTTAAATGCCGTTACTACGTGGACTTCCTGCGTCTTCCTCTGCAGAATGTTCCATCGCAGTTCGTTTGCTGAGTCACTCGCTGGCGGTGCATCGTGGTTAATCACATCGTGGTTAGTCACAAGACAAAAGAGTAGCAAAGACATTAAATCTTCACTACTCTTCGAGTTGTTGAGCTAATTTCTCGCCTGCAACTACGGAGCACAAATGCCCGATGCATTACAAACGGTAGTCGAGGGACAACCGGTACGGCCAGTACAGTCGCTCGGACCAGCACAGGCGCAATTAGTTGCACCCAAAGCGTTTTTCGGAGCAACGAGCGAAGCGATCACCGGGAGGGCAACCATCGATGCGAGTCCGATCGTCTTCAGAACCTGGCGGCGTGACTGACCCTTAAACCTCGGTGACACAGGGTGTGCGAGCAAACCGTTCTCGTGTAGTTGATCCACGGCCAACCAAACAAAGTCTTCGGTGACCTTGCCGTTGCCGTTCGCTTCAAGTTCACGAACGATATCGCCAACCGAGTTCGTGCCATCGCACGACTTCCAAACGGCAGCCGCGCTTTGATTTAGACAGTGAGCTTTATTACTGTCCAGATCGTATACGAGCACCTCGTCGGGCATTTCCTGTACAACAAGGCCGCTCTGTCGGGCCATCGGATTATTCGGATTGTTCATCATCTCCTCCAAGCGAATTGTATTCAAAAAATCTTAGCGATCAGTCAAGCTCAATCAGGGTCAACGGGCAACCGCAATGAGAGAGCAAATAAAACAGTTAAACCAATTCTAACTCAATCTGCCTGTTTGTCAACGAAATTGAGCAGAGTTTTAGCGAATGTTTCAGCGGTTCCTCTAGAACTGGACGTGATTATGGCACCCCTTGCAATTTTATTCAAGACCCGAAACGCGAATTCGGGACGATAACTAATAGGCAGCGTGTAGGGGATCATCCCCATCACGCCTTCGCCGGGACTGAGCCGCTTTGGTGACCAGCGCTTTCCCGGCACGTAGCCCGTGAAAAGAACGTTTCCGACCGGTATCGGTGTGGCTCCGACGGTCCCCGCGAGATCCTCGACCGTTAACAAGTAAGGGGAAAACTTGCCATCGTCCGCTCGCATTGCTAGCGGACGCGGAAATGCATGTACGAGACCGTCCTCGTCAAATAACGCAAAATCGTCGGAGTAGTAGTCGGCCCCGTTCCGAACGAGCTCCGCGACCAGCGTTGATTTGCCTTCAAAGCTATCAGCCGGCAGCAAGATCGCACTTCCCTTCCAACCGACGACGCCAGCGTGCATGAATACACGGTCGGGCGAGTATTCACCCACAGAAACCCTGAGGATACTGTCGTAAAATTTGAAGAAGTTTTTGGCCGAACGACTGTAAGTGATCCGTTCACCATTCTGATATAACGTGTACATTCCACCACGCGATCGATGAAGCTCGAATGCGTGGTCGACCTTCTTTTTTGCATACCTCTTTAGATTACCGAGGAGCGATACGCTAGAGATACCCGCTGCCCGGTCAATAATCTCCTGGAAGTTGCTGCTGATTTCGACGGATACGCCAAAAGAGGTAAACCGGAAGGGCACGATGTCATTAGCAGGATTGCCTAAAAGCTTCATATCAAAACTAAAGATAGTAACCGACGAAAATTCTTTAAGTCAAAGCCCGGCGCCGGTAGCATAGGAACACTAAGAAGGCCGTGAGGAAAAATACGACAGGAAACATAGCTAGCCCGATCTCGTCTCGAAATTTGACCGATGCCAATACTGAAACACTGAGCATGCTCGCCAGAATTCCATATATCAGCGTCACGCGGGAATGGGAATAACCCGATTTGACGAGCCGCTGAAAGAGATGTTCACGATGGCCCAACCAAACCTTTTCCCGGCGGAGCGCGCGGCGGCCTATCGTAATTATCGAATCGAATAGGAAAAACCAAACGAATAAAACGGCGGCAATCGGCAGGAGATCCGGTGATTTGACGGCGAGTTCGCGTCCCATTAGGGGTAATGCGGCAAAAGTAAATCCGATGAATGCACTGCCCACGTCACCCATGAAAATTTTCGAACGGCTGAGGTTATGAAACAAAAATCCGAGGCTCGCCGCACCGATTACTCCGCTAAAGTAATAGATAGACTGCATCTCGAGCATGCGACATAACAGAATCCAACTAAACGCCGCGACGACGGCCTGCAGTCCGGCCAACCCATCGATGCCGTCCATGAAGTTGTAAGAATTGACCATCCAAACGATCCAGAGAAATGTAAGTACATACCCGAAAGCACCCAGATTCAAACTGCCCAGCATCGTGATACCGTGCCAGGTTTCGAGATCGATGATTAGCAATAGAGCCGCGATGCCGTGGATAGTGAGCCGCCAAACGAACCGTATGGGCCGAACGTCGTCGATAAAACTTACGATTGTGATCAAAAGCGCACCAAAAAAATAACCCCACGAAAAAGGGCCCACTACGTATAGAGAGATTGGGACGTAAGCGGCGAGGCAGATGATCGCAATAACGAGGCCCGCTCCGTGCGGCGTGGGCTCCGTGTGCGAGCTGCGCTCGTTCGGATGTGCGAGCATCTTATGCTTAATACCCCACCGCCGGTAGATCGCCACGCTAATCAGGGAGACGCATAGGACGACCGTAAAAATGATTAGTAATCTCACCCTTTGCTAAGTGGCCCCACTAAAATGATTTTATATGCTCGAACGAATCTTCGATTTACGGGAGGATATTTTGATTTCACAGGCGATAGCCAGGCACGGGCACCAAACGGCAGTAGCTGTAGGGTTCATATAATTGAACAGGAACGAAATGAGTGTGTCAAACGGGCCTGGAATTGGAAGCCCACTATTCGATAAGAGCTCGGCGATAGGCATCACACGCTGACGCCGAGGAATACTTTTCGACCGCTGCTCTTCGGGCCCGCCTGCCCATCTCCTCAAGTATTCCGGCCCGACTGTAAACTTGGAGGATCTTAGAAACAAGAGTCTGCGGATCGCCCGACTCAAGGTGCCACCCGATTCTTTCTTCGTCCACTACCTGTGCGAGTTCCGAGCCGGGATCGGTCAAGGCAAGGATCGGCTTTCCGGCCGCCATTATGTTGTAGGTCCGGCTCGGCATCGCCGTGCCCCACATACCTTTTACCAGAGCAACTAAAGCAACATCGCATGCATTTAGAAACACTTCCTGCTCTGATCGCGGCCGATAATCCAGGACGGTCACATTTGTGAGCTTATATTTCTCGACCGCACGGTCAAGCCAGGCCTTCTTTACGCCGGCTCCGATAAATAGGAAATGGATCTCAGATCGATCACGCAAAATCTCGGCAGATTTCACTATCGTCTCAACGTCGGTCGGGTGTCCAATATTACCCGCGTACAAAAAGACGAATTTATCTATGAGGCCTAATTCTTTGAGTAAGCTGTTCTCCGATCGGCGTTTAGGCGTGACCGCATCGAGTTCTGACCAGTTGGGAATCGCGACCACGGGCACCTCCAGACCGCGAGTCTTACCTTCAAAAAGTTCTTTCATATCGCGTCCCATTACGATGATCTTCGAGGCGTACTTGTAAACCCAACGGTTTGCCAGATTGACCAAAAATACGAACCACGAATCCTTTCTAACGCCGCCAACAGCAATGAGTATTTCGGGATAGCTGTCCTGCACAAGCAACGTCAATCCTGCGCCTTTAAGAAGCGCGGCGAGAGTGGTTGTCACTGGCAGGCTAGGCGGCGCAGTCACAACAAGCACATGATCGCCCTTTCGGAAATACAGAAGGGATTTCATGAAGATCGATACGCTGATGGTCAGCATATTGATTAGACGAAAAACGAGAATGTTCTTATCGAGAGTCGTTGCCGATGTCCGAAAAATCTCGACTCCATTGCGTTCTTCGCGTTTGGCTGCCCGCTTCCCCCGCGACATATGCTTGGGCTGGCTCGTCAGGACTTTAACGGTGCGGTGTTCCGCCAGACTCTCCGCAATGGTTGTGAGGTAGTAACCGGTTGAGATATCTTCCGGGTAATAGACCTCTGTGAGGATCCAGAGAGTGTTCGATTTGCGTGAGTGACTCGGCACGAGGATTATGAAGAATGCCTGCGAAAGCTTGTGTAACCCAGGACGACTTTGCTTACTGTTTGCGAAACATTCGGTGTGAGATATTCCCTCGGCGCGACCCATGACGCCGGCTGAGCAATAGCTATCTCGACGGCTCTGACCATATCTGCAGAATTGCCGCCAGCGAGGATATTGCTGCCGCATTCGATCGTTTCAGGTCGCTCGGTCACGTCGCGAAGGGTGATATTTGGAATGCCAAAGATCGCGCACTCCTCTTGGACAGTACCGCTGTCGGTCAGGACGGCAAGCGAATTCTTTTCGAGCTTTACAAAGTCGAAAAAGCCAAAGGATTTTAGGAGCCGGATATCGGGATTTAGCGAAATATTGACAAGTTCCTTGATTTTTCCCGCCGTACGCGGGTGAACCGAAACCAGCACCGGCTTTCCAAATTTCTCCGAGATCTCACCCAGGCCTTCTAGGATCCCGGAAAGGCGCATTGGAATATCTACGTTCTCCGCACGATGCAAGGTGACCAGGAAATATTCGAAGGGTCTAACTTCAAGACTCGCCATCACCGGGCTCTCTTCGATTTGGGAACTGAAATGGTCTAAGACTTCTTTGATGGGATTGCCGGTGACGTAAATACGATCCCGGTCAATTCCTTCGCGAACCAGGTTGTCCTTGCTCCGCTCGGTATACGGCATCAAAACCGCACTCGAGTGATCTATTATCCTCCTGTTCGTCTCCTCAGGTACGCGGTCATCGTAACAGCGGTTTCCGGCTTCCAGGTGAAAGACCGGGAGCTGACGTCGTGCGGCCGCGATCGCACACAGAGCACTATTCGTGTCGCCCAAAAGCAGGACACGGTCGGGGTGATGGCTTTCGAACAAGTCGTCAACCTTGGAGATAATTTGAGCGGCCTGGTCAGCGAACGATTTTGACCTGATACCGAGATTGACATCGGGAGTTCGGATTTCCAGGTCACGAATGAATATGTCGCTCAAACTGTCATCGTAATTTTGGCCGGTATGCACAGTGACGTGATCGCAGTGCTGATCGAGCACCCGCATAATGAGACTGAGCCTGATGATTTCCGGCCGCGTGCCGAAAACGGTCATTACTTTCATACGTTCGGTCAATGGGCGGTCATGAATTGTTCTATTTCGGGTGCGGATTTGAAAAGGAGATCCCGCAGCGACGCTCCTGTGAGGTTGTCATCCTTGGAGGAATACTCAGAAGTGATCGCCGGTTCGGATTCGACATCAGACCGCAGCTCGGGCAACACCGGCAGAATGACATAATAGTCGCCAGCCTCAACGGTTCGAAAACATTCTTCTTCGGATACCATGATCTCGTGGACCTTCTCCCCCGGCCTAATGCCGGTGTAAGTGATTGGCAGCTGTCGGTCGCCCATCAAAGTGACGGCGACATCTACAATTTTGGCTGAGGCGACTTTTGGCACGAACGTCAAACCACGATCCTCGCTCCGAATTGCCTCGAAGACCGTATCCACGGCACGATCGAGGCTTAGAAGGAATCGAGTCATGTCTGGCAACGTCACCGTGACGCCGCGGCCCGCACGGATCTGTTCGACGAAAAGCGGCACAATCGAACCTCGTGATGCAATAACGTTCCCATATCGTACACAATTAAAACTTGTGGATGGATTGTCTCGGTTGGCTTCGATGAGCACACGTTCTTGGAGGGCTTTCGTCATTCCCATGACATTTATAGGCTTACAGGCCTTGTCAGTGGAAATGCCGATCACCCGAGTAACGGGAAGGCGATTTTCTCGGATTGCCCGGACGATATTTGCGGCTCCGTACACATTCGTAAGTACCGCCTCGAACGGAAAATACTCGCACGAGGGCACTTGTTTTAATGCCGCCGCATGGAAAACAATGTCGGTGTCCCCGAGGGCCGCGACGAGGGCTGGGTAGTCGCGAACATCGCCGATTCGAAAATTTAGAATATCGCCCGAGTCACCGTAGATCACATCGTCCGTCGCAACCTTTTGATTCAGATAGGCAAGGCGCATGTAATGCTGTTTCGCCTCATCCCGCGAAAAAACGGTGACCCGTTCGGGGCGTCCCAGCTCGCCGGAGAGTATGCGCCTGACCAAAATCTGCCCCAGCGAGCCGGTTCCGCCTGTCACAAGAATTCGTTTTCCTTCGAGGTGTTTCATCTAAATTCTGGAATAGGGTGCGAAGTCAAATGGTAGCACTGTCAATGCTTTGCGGCGAACCGGGTGGGTAAGCGAGAGCAGTGTGAAAAACCTCGATATTTGTCTCCTCATGTTCTGGGTCACCTAGCCAAACTCGGGCGAATTGACTGGCGGCCGCGGACATTTTTGAGTAAGTGTCCTGATCCATCGCAACCGCCTTCCTAATCACATCGAGCCAGCCTTGGGGGTCATCCAATGAAACGTTCCAGCCAATTCCCTTTTGATCCAACCTCCTCCACGGCGTTTGGTCACTAATGATCAACGGACAGCCGGCGGCTAAAGCCTCGACGAACACATGGCCAAAGTTTTCGCCCAACGTAGGGAGCACAAAAAAATGATATTGGGCCAAGACGGCTGGTACGTCTTCGAATGCTGCCGGTCCCCTAAACCGGACTTTTATATTTTCCGGGAGGGCTTTTAGAATTGCCTCGGCCTCCGTCTTATATTCCCGGTCCTCGATAGCTCCCCAGATATCGAGTTCAATCCTACCGTCGACCGACGCCAGTTTCTCCAGCACCCAGTTGATATTTTTCTTTCGCATAAAGCGAGATAGAAAGACAACCTTGGCAATGCCCGGCACCTTGGTCGGCTTCTCGACGTAATCGGCGGACGCCGACCTTGGAGGCATGTTCGGCGCGATTACGACTTTGCTCCCGGCACCGAATACCCTCGCGATGTCGTCGTTCTCCATCTGCGAAGCGGCTTTCCAAACAAGGCCGCGGGTCAGGCCGAGAGCTTTAACGGTATTGATATAAACCCGTTTCTTCCACCATTTAAGTCGTAACCCGCCGGGGCAGAGCTCGCCTTCCGGAGCAAGGATGACCGGAATGTCGGGTATTGCAATGAATCGCCGGAGAACTAGCGTCATCGCCGTTAGCGGGCTAAAAAAGCTGTTTAGGTAAATGACGTCTGGGCTGATCTCGCCGATCAGCTTCCGTATACACCCGAGACGGACGCGAGATTTTGGGAGATAAAAGACTTGAGCACGACCTACGCGGTTCCAATTATCAATCTCTACCGTTGTGTACGGTTCGCGATTGGATTTGCCGTCGTGGTCGCGTGTCACAATGCAAAACTGAAACCGATCGCCTAGCCTGTCCACCAGGTTTGCGAGAGTACGCATTGCTCCACCGCTTTCAAAACCCGGCAGATAGTAATCGCAAATAATAAGAATTTTCGGCTTCACCCCTGCCATTGGTCGTACGGCGTCGGGTCGACTGCCATTTGCATTATCATCTCGTTCCACGGAGCAGCGGCGAAACCGGTCTCCTTTTGAAAACGTGATGCGTCAAGACTCCTGTTCAGGGCCACGGAGTCGTCCGGCACGATCTCAACCTCGACGTCGAAGTGTTCCTTGAGATGCAGAAGCAAGTCGTGTTTCGAAATGGCTTCGCTGGCTACGTTCCATACACCGGTCATCGCTGGATATCGATCTATTAAATCGGCCAGGATGTTAGCAAAGGTTGTAGTCGGAAATCCCGAGAATATAGCCTTTGTGTAACCGTTTATCCGTGCTCCCCTGTTTCCCAAGAACCACTCTACGATGCTTTGATGTGTGCCCAGCTCGCGACCAATAATTGATGTACGAAGTGTCAGCGAGTTGCCGCTGCTCACTTCGCCAAGGAGTTTGCTGATGCCATAGATGTCGGTTGCGTCAGGTATATCGTCTTCGGAATAGTATCCGGTCTGCCCCGAATACACGCAATCCGTACTGATCATTATTAAACGAAACCCTAACTCGTGGCTAAGCTTTTGCAAACGCTGCGGAAAAACCGAGTTTATCGCCAAGGTCGAGACCGGATTGGCAAGTTCCGGAGCCTGTTTGGTAACCCCGATTGCATTGATTACACAGTCGGGCCGCGCAAATTCGATCGCTCGACGGATAGACGTAAAGTCTTCAACGGTTACGGCCTCCAGAATCGAGTTCCGGTCGAAGATTTCGAATTTCTCGATAGTGTGAAAGGCGGTACGGATTGTTCCGACGACTTCGAAATTTTCGCCGAGACGCTGGTAAAGTTTGTGTCCCAGCATGCCGTTTGCCCCGAAGATCAAGATCCGCATAGATTTCTAATTAGACTACAATGAGGCGGAACTCCCACAAACTCACACACTAATATAAGTTTCACGATCAACGTCACCGCCGGCAAGATAGCGTTGAAACTCTTCCCGCACCGCGTTGGGGGAAATTTCTCGCATGCAGGGATGTCCCTCCACTGGACAGATACTCGCTCGGCATCCGGCACAGGGTACCTCATGATGGACCACAACGTGACCCTCGCCCAGCGGGAACCATTGTCCCGGATTTGTCCTTTCATGGCAGACGACGAAGCATCTCGTTCCGACGGCTGCGGCGAGATGCGTCGTTCCCGTGTCGGCGCCAAAATAGGCGTCACATTCAGCAAGTAGAGCGGATGACTCAGACACAGAAAAGCAACCTACGGCATCTATACATTTATCGGCAACGGTAACGATGCGCGCGGCCAATGCCTTATCGGCTTTGCCACCAACCAGAACCACCTCGTAACGTTCCTGATTAATCAGCCGCATTACGATCTCAATAAAATTCTCAATGGGCCATGCATTGGCGGGCGTTTTGCATCCCGGGGCAACAGCGATCAGGGGCAGATCGGGCCGGCGTCGGTTCTGTACGAGCCAACCTCGTACTTTCTCCTTCGATGCGAAACTGGCCGTAACCAGTGGCGACTGTAAATCCTCGAGGGATGCCGACACCCCGTCGCGATGTAGGCGTTCAAGCTTGCGCGCTGACTCGTGAGCTGTCATGGAGGGCCGACCGAGCTCGGACGGGTACAGTTCGGCAGGCGAAAACGGGTGAAAACCAATCAGCGTTTCAATGCCGCAGGCGCGAAAAAATTTGCGATCGCGGGCGACGGATCGCGGAGGGCGTTCGCTGATTACAAGATAGACCGCAATACCGACGCTTTCCTGTCGGATCTTCCACCAAAGGATGAAATATTCTGTGAGTTTTTCAAAGAGGCCGGGGCGAGAGATGTACGTAATATGTCGGTCTACGAGATCTGGGGGAATAACATCCGATGCTTGTACCACGTTAGCGGCGGCGGTATTTTGAAGAAGTATAATTTCCGCTGTCGGGTAAGTGCGCCGAACGGCACGCAAAGCCGGAATTGCAACAATCGTATCACCTAGAGAGCCGATGAGATAGGCGAGCACTTTCTGTCTCGGTTCATTTATTGTCACCTTCCTACCTGGGTGTAGCCCGCCCCGTCTCGTGAGTGGAGCATATCAAGCGTGATCGCCGTGGTACCGACGTTTTCGATAACGAGTCCGGCGGTAGTGTTGGCGAGCTGTGCGGATTCGAGGAAAGTCAGCCCGCTTCCCAGTGCAACCGCCATCGTTGCGATCGCCGTGTCACCCGCTCCCGTCACATTATAAACTTTTCGAGCTGAGGCTTTGAGACTGACTGGGTCGACGCCCCTTTCGTAAAGAGTCATTCCCATCTCGCCCTGCGTAATCAAGAGAGCCTCAAGTTCGAGTTCGCGAACTAGACGCTCGGCGGAGAGATCTGCCACATTCTCGGATCCAGGATCTAGTCCACAGGCATCTGCCGCTTCACGCTGATTCGGAGTAAGAATCGTCGCCCCGCGGTATTTCGAATAGTCGCTGCCTTTTGGGTCCACCAACACCGTTTTGCCTTTGCTAACTGCATGCGCAATGACGTTCTCTGTGAAAGCCGGCGTCAAAAATCCCTTTGCATAATCCGAAAGGACCACGATGTGGGCCTCTTCGATCAACCGGCATACCAATTCGGCGATCGGTTCCGCCTCCGCCGACGTAATCTCCGTTGATGTTTCCTGGTCGAGGCGAATCATCTGTTGATTGTGCGCCACGATTCGATTTTTTAGTGTCGTTCGACGTCCTCGAATCGGTATCAGATGATGCCGCGCGATGCCTGCTGAACTGATTGCAGGCGGTAGGAGTGCCGCCTCGGCGTCGTCCCCGGTTATCCCAACCAACCAGGCCTCAGCACCAAGGCCCGCAATATTGGCCCCGACGTTGCCGGCACCTCCGCACGCCATGGTTGTGTCGTCAAGCGACACGACCGGCACCGGAGCTTCAGGCGAAATGCGGTTTACCGTACCCCACCAATATCGGTCGAGCATTACGTCCCCAATGACGAGAACCTTAACGTTTTCGAATGAATAGGACATTGGGTTTTCAATTTGCCTCGAGATGATTCTCGACAATTTCGCACCAAATGTGAGCGATAGTAATATGGGCCTCCTGAATGCGGGCCGTCCTTTCTGACGGAACAAGGATGCAGGCATCCGACAATGACGCCAGTCGCTTCCCCTTCGCGCCTGTCATTCCGATGATCGAGCAGCCGCGTTTTCGGGCCGCCATTACGGCAGCTATCACATTCGGCGAATTCCCGCTCGTACTGATTGCGATCAGACAATCGCCGGCTGCCGCAAGCGCATCGACCTGGCGCGCAAAGATCTGTTCGAAATCGTAATCATTCGCAAGGGCGGTAAGGGCCGACGTGTCAGTCGTCAATGCAATTGCAGGCAGGGCTCGTCTTTCCGTTTCGTATCGTCCGACAAATTCGGCGGCAATATGTTGAGCGTCCGCTGCACTGCCGCCGTTGCCGCAGAGGAGGACCTTATTACCAGAATGGAATGTCTCAATTATAAGATCCACGCATTCGCGGATTGCCTCCTTGCAGGACGTGCTCACGGTAGTCATCACCGCCTGATGCTGATCCAGCGAACGATCGATTTCGCCCATGTCGTCTCCGGACGGGGCGGCCGGAGAAGTGGCGATCCGCTCGAGGATAGCGCTTGATGAGAAACCCACTTTGAGCGGCAGCGAGAGGACGGTGCCACCGTAGTCCTCTACGAAATCGGCACCGATTATTTCACTCTTTGGCCAGTCGCCGCCCTTGACCAGAAAGTCCGGTTTCACCTCGCTTATCAAACGCTCAGGGGTGAGCTCGTTAAATATGATGACCTCGTCGACAGAACTGAGCCCCCGCAGCACGGCGGCCCGGGCATTTTCATCATTGACCGGCCGATCATTACCTTTTATGGACCTGACCGACTGGTCGCTATTTAGTCCGACGATTAGGCGATCGCCCAGCGCCCTGCATCTTTCCAGCAGATCGACATGTCCTGCATGGAGAATGTCGAAACAGCCGTTGGTGAAAACTATCATTGGATTGGACTTTGGTTTGCGGCCCCGCCGGAATCAAGTTTTCGGGCGAACACTTCGACGAGCAAGATACCCACGATGGCTATCACACCGTATTTGAAAAAATTTGGAATAATGGTTCCATAGAACCCTTCATACGAGAGAGAAACCATAAGCATAAAATACAAGGTGAGTCGCCAAAAGGAAAACTCTCCCGACTGAACGAGCGCGACAAAAAGGAATCTTAGAATTGCGCCGAGAATGAGCATCCCGAAAAACACGCCCGGCACACCGAAATTACGCAAAAGGTCGCCCACGGCCGTGATCGCAAAAGAGTTTTCCCCATAATTAAAATAGAGATCGCTGTATTTTCGCGGATCCGAGGCGGATGGTTTGTCACGCCAAAATATACGCGGAATGAAAAACGTGGTGGAATCGATCCAAATATTGTTGTCGAGACCGTACGCCTCTTCATATGGCTTTAGCTGCTCATAATTAGCCACGACGACCGCAAACGTTGTCAAGATATCAACCCGTTCGGCCAGGCTCGAGAATCCAAAGGCCAGCGACTCAAGCGAGTCCGTACGCCCGACTTGTTCGAGAGTCTGGAAGACCTGTTCAACATATTGGCCAGCGGACTGCTGTGCTTCGGAACCTTTCACCATACGAAAGTTCGTTCCGTATATCATTCCCAGCACCAGGCCCACCGACAACAACCCCGTTGCAACAGCACCCTGCCTAAATTTAAACTGCCGCCCCGACAGGACATATGCGAGCGTGATGACGAGGAAGATCTGCAGCACGGTGCCACGATTCCCCGCGAAAAGTGCCTTGCTCAGTGCCGTACCGACAAGCAGGGCGATTACGGGTATATAGAGGACTGTGAGTTTCTTAAGGCGAAAGATTACTAGCCACAAAATAAAGCTTCCCTGTATGTAGAAGAAGCTCGAAAGATAGATGAGGCCATCGTACGGGCCAAAGTCGTCATTTCGTTGGTATCCAAAGAGGCCGACTGCAAATGCAGCGAACGTGTTGAAAACGCCAAGGACCAAGAGCATCACGCCCGGAGCGGCGAGTGAGGAGGGTTCGTGAGCACGCCGCGGCAACCAGGCGGCCACGGAATTTCCTGCTCGTCCCGCAAAGGGAAGGAAGTATCCTAGCGACAGCCCGATAAAGCCGAGGCCCACAAGGACCACCGCCATCGGAAGGTTCGTCTCAGCGTCCTGAATCAATGCGAGGAAATAGGGCTCTGAATAACCCAGTGAGAATAGAATGCCTCCAACCACGAAGGCTGGAAAAAAATAGGACCACGTCGCAAGGACCAGAGGATTCGCAAAGGTGAAGTTCCCTTGGTAGTAAAGGACGGCGGAAGGAATGACCATGACCACGGCCAAGGCCAAAGTCCAGGGCAGAACGAAAAGGTATGGGTAGCCGCTGAAGCTCCCGTCGGCGACAGCAATCGCGAAGATTCCGACCAGGGCTGTCAGAAGCATCACACCTACACCGACCAACATGGACCGGTCGGAATTAGGTGTCGAACCTGTCTGAAGTCTAGCCGCCATCGTATTTTCGCCGGCAAACTGCGATCACGCCGTCTGCCCATTGCGGAGCAATTGCTACGCATACGTCATTTATCAAGTTGATTATAAGGCGATTATGCGGACGGTGCTCACGGCCCACATCATAAAACAAGAAATGATCTACCGAAAGGCCGTGTCTTTCAAGCAGCAGTTTGAGCGTCGAATACGAATAGTAGGCGACATGGTCCGGGTGAACGGGCTCGTTACTTCCACTTTTCCCCCGCAGGCCGTAGCGGAAGAAGCGCATACCTGAATAGGCGTTTACTGTCGTAACGATGAGAACGCTGCCATCGCTCATAAAACGCCGAACACCGGTCAGAAATAGGCCCGGATTGTTCAAATGCTCGATAACCTCGCCAGCGACAATCACATCGTACGTACTCTGAAGCGTTAAAGCGTCCAAATTCTCTAAATCGGCGAGGTGGAGATTTTCGCAACCCTCTTTCAACAGGATCTCAATCCCCGCCTCATCCGCGTCGAGGCCCGTGATTCCTGCCGCAACTTTCTTTATGGCGAGGTGCAGTAGAGAGCCGTCAGCAAGGGCCTCCCGGGTGTACGGATAATTGGTACAGCCGAGATGAAGGACTGATTTACCACGGCACGCGTCGAGGATGAAGTCGCGGCGCCGCACGAGTCGAAAGTCTTCAGACATAGAAAAAGTCTATCAGATGGCTACGAAGCTGTGACGGGCATTACCCTTTTTGTCATGGTTCGAATGATGGCCGCCTCCTCTTTGTCCAGGAATCGAACGAAGTGCAGGGCGGCGAGGTACGTAAGGGCTCCGGATCCCGCCGCCAGAATTATCCCCGGCCAGCCATTAAGGAGCTGGAGAGATAACATTTGGGCGACGCAAGTCACTGTCGCGGCAACTGCGATTTTACCGAGTGACGATAGCCAGAAACTCCACATAAAGCCTCCTAAAAAGTGTTTTTCGATATAAACAATGAATGGGATGAATGCCAGGACACCCGCGAATCTCGCCGCGGCGATTCCTTGGATGCCAAAATGTTCGACAAAGGCAATCATTCCGAGCACGGCGATTGCCATCCAGACAAAGGTCGCTATAGCATTGATATGCGTCTTCCCGACACTCTCGGAAATCTGCAGGGTCACGGTTGCCACGGACAATACGGCGAACGTCGCGATGTGAATAAGGAGAACTAAGGTCGAAGTCGAGGCGAAGTCTTCGGATAGCCACACGCGAAGAAATAAGCGCCCCGCGATCGCCGATGTAGCGACTGCAAGAATGGCTATCGCGAGGCAGATTTTGGTGGCCGTCTTATAGAGCCTGACAAGTTTTTCGCGGTCGTTACGCAGTTCGTTGATGACGGGAAATAGTGCTAGAACGAGGCTTCCAACGAGTGCGTGGAGGTACCAACCTACCGTCATTGGAATTACGTAAAAGGTGAGCAACTCGGGGCCCAGCCGCCGGACGATCCATCCACGTTCGAATAGTAGAAGAGCATTGCCGAAGATTTGATACGAGATAATGCTGGCCCCATAACCCAAAACAGGCCACCAGATTTCGGACTTTATCGAAACGCGGAGGGTCAGATCAGGTACGAACCTGATCGCGTAGAAATAGAACATCGCTCCGGTGGCAGTCGTTATAAAAAGATTCCACGACAAAAGGGCGAGCAGTCCATATCCGTTGAGTACGAGGAAGACGCTGCCCAGATTAAGAGCCAAGCCGCCGATATTTGTCAGCAATACGTATAGGTCGAACCGGTGGGCTCCCTGCAGCACAAACTGAAATACCTGACTCAGCATTGTAACCACGATGATTGAACACGCCAGGTAGAACGCGGTTATGCTAACGTCACGAAGATGGTCCGGAATCTGCAGCACCCTTGTCACGATAGTTTCGGCAAGGGCGGCTGATAAAATCGCTCCAGATACCGCAAGCCCGACGCTCAGCCAAAAAATCGAGGAAACGGTTTCCGAGAGTTTTTCCCGTTGCCCGGAAGCTCGAAACTCCGCGACGTATTTCGACGCACTCTTTCCTACCGCAAAAGTAAACGAGTACGCTGTGAAACCGAGGATGACCGCGTAGAGCCCGTACATCTCGTTGCCGAGACTTCTGACAATAATGGGCGTTGCGACGAGGGCAAGAACCACCGGCACGACGGTCGACGCTGCGCTGTAAAGCGAATTCAGAACGAGGCGTTGTTTTACGCTTTCAGCCATCGTGGAAACAAGCTGTGTAGTGATCGAGGGCAATTCGCGACGCAGCACGCTCGTCAAATTTGGCAAGGACGTCTCGACTTCCCTTCTCCGAAAGCCGATCGCGAAGCTCCGGATTAGTTGCAAGCAATATAATCGCCTCCGTGAGCGCATTCGCGTCGCCTGGTGGGATCAAGATCCCATTTTCGCCGTGATATACGGCCTCCGGAATGGCACTTATATTCGTGGAAATCGAAGGTAATTTCAACGCCATGGCCTCCAACAAAGATATCGGCAGGCCTTCTACGAAACTTGCGAGTGCGAAGACGTCGGCCAGACGATAGAATCTTAAGATGTCCGCTCGGTCGCGGCCCAGCGAGGCAGCGGTGATAAGTTTGAACCGCTCACCCAATCCGTACGTTTCGATCTTCTGCTGGTCCACCGCGGATGGCATAGTGGGCGATAGCCAAACAAACGAAATATCCGCTCTCTTGTCTGAGACTTTCTTCGCGGCATCCAGGAAAACCCAACGGCCTTTTCGATCGATAAATTGGCCCGCGCAAAATACCACGAGACTCCCTTGGATTCCGAACCGTGACCGCAGGGCCGCGATGTCCATGTCAACTTTCACGGCTGCTTCTATCTCGATGGGATTGACGCAGGTATAGGTAACCGGAATCGTTTTCCAGAATCGATCGGTCACAAAGGTGCGGAACTTATTCTTCGTGTCGTGGTTCGACGCGAAAATATGAAATCCGGCGAATCGGGACAGGAAACGCATTCGGGCCCGCCAGATAAATTCGCGCCATCCCGCGGCGTTTGGAAGCGCATTGTGAAGAGTGACAAAGACGTGGGCGCCGCGTAGAAGTAGGAGCGTCAGAAACTGCCATGACTGCCACGGGGCGGTTTCGACGTGCAATACGCAGTCTTTTAGATCGTATTTGCGCAGGTGTTTTAGACTTTCTCGCTCTGCCTTAAAACGGCTGATATGGCGGTGCAGCTTGCGGCGAAGAGTCGGGGCGGGACCCACATCCAGACTCGACTCCAGAAACTCGAGCTGGGCTCCCGTATGCCTGACGTAGCCAACAATATCCCTTGCCGAGTCACGCGGGAGTATTACCGTCACATCCCACTCGGCGACGGCTTGCTTTATGATCGCCAGAAAATAGATCTGGGCTCCGCCCCACTCCAGATACATCCACAAGAAGATTAACCTTCGCCTGCTATCCGCCATCAATAATTTTCGACTCGTAGGTTTTACTAAGGGGCGGTTCCTCAGGCGCGTCGCCCCAAATCCTGGTTTCCGCAGAATTACCGATGACCGCCCTTCCCAGGAAAACAAGGAAAGCTACGATACCTCGTAACCTCGTCGGAGCACCGTCGACGCTAGCATAAAAACGGCGGCGGAGATTTTGAACACTGCGGAGATCGACGATAAGATCCGTTATTAGACCCTTTATCGTTTTCGCCCTGACACGGACGGGAGTAGAATTTGGCTGACAAAAAACCCTCGCCCGGGGATCGATCAACAGCTGATAACCGACCCGACGAAGTCGGGGAGTAAACTCGGCGTCGCCAAAATTCGGATAACGGTTCGAGTCCATGAGGCCGTGCGCCTCAAACGCTACAGCCGGCACCAGTACACAATTGCCTACAATCAACTCAACTTCCCATGGGCTCGCCGGCACCGTCCATACGGTCTGAGAATACCAGTGGCGCCACCCACCTGCCATAGTCTGCCACCGAGGCGAGACTTGGAATAGCTGGTGCGGACTATTCCAAAGCAACAATAGGGGTCCTACGACTGAGTTGGGATTCGCCTCGGCAGTCTCCACGAGATAGGAAAGACAGCTAACGTCGAATACTTGATCGTCGTTAATTATGAGGACATAGTCGGGCCTCTTTTCCAGTGCGCGACGGATGCCCACGTTTGTGCCCTCGGTGTACCACAATTCTCCCGAGCCTCCGACGACGTCTACCTGCGGGAAATGTCGCCGGATTGCATCGGATGTTCCATCGGTTGATCCGTCATCGACAATTACGACCCCAGCTTCGACTCGTTCATCGGCGAAACGGGAGATGCTTCGAAGGCATTGTAAAGTGATCCCGCGCCGGTTATGCACAGCGGCAACGATTTGCACAGTTACACGGCGAGAATTCATTCGCTGACAGCTTCTGCGGCATCGCCGGTTTCGCCCCACCAGAGCGCCTTCAAATTTGCCGAATTACGCTCGTCGTCCTCGCTCAGACCAATGCCGGTGTAGGCGATGTGCGGCTGCCCATTGAGAACGGCAGCAAGCCGTCGCCACAGATCAAAGACGCGCACGGTCGCCCACGAATTCTTAAAGTCCTCCGGGCGGAGTGAATCGAACATCGGATCAGGAGTTGTAATCACGACGGTTTCCGCTTGGGACAAGCATTCCTCAACCGAATCAAGCACCAGGATATCGCGTCGGATGTCAGCGAGGCTCATCTCCGAAGACAGCGGGTCGAATGCGACTACCCGAAGTCCGTTTCTTGAAAGACGCTGCGCGATAGCGAGACCTTGCGACTCTTCCGTAACATGTGAGTGGGGCTTGTATGCCAATCCCAAAACGGCCACGGTAGAACCCGGCGGGGCGCTTTCCAGGATCCTATCGGCGATCCGGGTTGGGATTTCTCGGTTCGAGGCGTCGGTCGTGACCGCCAGTGCGCCCCGTAAACCCAGTTGGCCCGCCATGTATGAAAGCGCTACGTTGTCGCGCGGAAAACACGGTCCGCCATAACCGAGTGAGCCAGTCAGATACTTTTTGCCGATTCGCGTGTCCATTCCCAAGGCTTGAGTGACCACGTCAACATCCCCGCCGGGCAGTTTTTCACAAATCTCCGCCAGCATATTAGCGAAAGTTATCTTTGTCGTTATGAACGTGTTGATAGAGATTTTCGTAAGCTCCGCGTTTTCCAGCGACATGCGCGCCGAGGGAGCATCGTTAGTCACGACGCGCGAATAGACCCCCTCCAACTGGGCTCCGCTCCGGTCGTCGAGCTGGCCGATAAGAGTGAAGTCAGGATTCAAAAAATCTCTCAATATGCTGCCGAGTGCGATGAATTCGGGACTGTAACAAACGCCAAAATCTCGACCGGCGAGCTTGCCCGATTCCCGTTCCAAGATCGGAATAAGCGCCTGCCGCGTAGATCCGGGAAGCACGGTGCTGGTAAGGACAACGTTGTGGTATGCCTTCTTTTTTCCAATCGCCCGGCCGATCTCGCGGAAGGCCCACGTTGCGTACTGGAGAGAAAAGGAACCTGCCTTATCGCTCGGCGTAGGCACAATGACGAAGGAGATGTCAGAGTTTTCGACCGCATCTGAATGGCTCAACGTGGCCCTGATCCGTTCTGCATTGGCCGCGATCATATCGCCCAGTCCGGTTTCCTGAACGGGAGCTTTGCCGTGGTTCACGAGATCGACAGATGATTGATTAACGTCGACGCCGATTAGGTTAAAACCGCGAGATGCGAAAGCTGCCGCCATACTCGCCCCGAGTTTTCCTAGCCCAATTACTGAGATAGTGTCGCCCATATAGCTCGCTAACCAATGCGGGCATCGATACACAGATGCCATCCAAACCGCTGCTCTAGAAACCGGAACACGCTTCGAGGAAGAAAACGAAAATACCACTCAAAACGGTATTCCTGCTTCACATACCTGGGAATCTGATAGGGAAAGATATGGTCGATCCTGGCTTTATCAATAACAAAACCAAGGCCGAGCAATTCGGATACTGATTTCCGCGAATAGGAGTAGGTTACAGGGCAGCCCGTCTGGGCTTCCGAATGCCTAGCGACGATCTCATCAAGGCGCCAGACCTTTAGCTTCTCCGATATCAGCATCCGGAAAACTTTCCATGAGTACCTGTTATAAACCATCAGCTTCACGATCGTCTCCTCGCCGACAAAAAAACGGCGGATCTGATCGATAACCAGGTTGGGATTTGGTGAATGATGGATCACACCGAACGAATAAACGAGATCGTAGGGTTTAGCCGGGATGAAATCAGCTAGTCGTTCTGCATCAGCTTCGTAGAAGCTAATCTTGTCCGCTAAGCCAAATACCTCTGCACGGCGGCGGGCAATACTAATCGACTCCGCCGATAGGTCGACGGCGGTTACGTTAGCCCCGGCGCGTGCGAAATTTATAGTGTCGGTGCCGATGCCGCAACCAATTTCAAGTACGTCTTTGCCTCGCCACCTTTCGAATTCCGCGAAGACAGGAATGTGGGGCTCAACAAAGTATTTCTTCGTCTCAACCTCGTTAAAGTATTCCTCAGTGCCGATCTCAGCGGTGGAATGACGGATGTTGCACGGACGGTCATTCCAGTACCTTTTTACTTCCTGAATCGGAACGTGGGCGAAGTTGAAACTCATATTCCCTGTTCCGACGCGGTCATCGCTCGCCCCTCATTTGCGAGCGATGTCTGAACCTGCTTTTCAATCCATCGGTAGGTCTTCGCCAAGCCATCTTCAAGCGAAACCGATGGCTCCCAACCTAAAACCGCACGGAGCTTAGAGTTGTCCGAGTTTCGGCCGCGAACGCCCTGAGGTCCATCGATATAAACCTTTTCGATCTTTGCACGGGCGATGTCGGCGATCATATCGGCAAGCTGATTAATTGAGACCATCCGGTCCTGGCCCAAATTGAGCGGCTCCGCAAAATCCGATTCCATTAGCCGATGGATACCTTCAACACAATCTTCGATATAACAACACGACCGCGTCTGCTCGCCATCGCCCCAGATCTCGATCTCCCTCTTGCCAGTGAGCTTTGCGATGGCAATTTTTCGGCAAAGCGCAGCGGGCGCCTTTTCACGGCCGCCCTGCCATGTCCCGTTTTCGCCAAATATATTATGGAACCGTACGATTCTGGTTTCCAGGCCATAATCCTCGCGGTAATGGCTGCACAGGCGCTCTGAAATCAGCTTTTCCCACCCGTAGGCGTCCTGCGGATCTGCCGGGTAGGCATCGGCTTCGGTGAGTGCGGCGGCGTTGGTATTTTCTTGAAGATGCTCTGGATAGATACAGGCTGAGCTCGTGTAGAAGTAGCGCTTTGCTCCGTTCTCGCGGGCCGCATCGAGCGTATGGAGATTGATCAGAGAATTATTGTGGAGAATCTGGGCATGATTCGACGATATAAAACCCATGCCCCCCATGTCGGCGGCCAGGGCGTATACATCATCGACACCTAGTGTCGCCGCCAGGCAGTTTTCCCAACGCCGCAGATCCAGCAGAGAGAACTCGTCCGCGTGCGACGTGCCAAACTCGGGAAGCTTTATGTCAGCCCCCCGAACCCAATAACCTTTCCCCTTTAGGAACGTCACCAGATGCCCGCCAATAAATCCGCCCGCACCCGTGACTAAAACTCGTTTCTGCATACGTTGATCTGTGCGGCGTAACCCGCCGCCCGCAGTAGCTATTCCGAGTCAGCATCCTGTCGATAACCTGCTCGGTGATAGTAGCTCTGATAGTAATAGTAATTATCTTTTGTATTCAGGTTTACGTTGTTGAGCACTACGCCAAAAATCTTCGCGCCGATTTCCTGCAGCATCTGGCTAGACCGCCGGACGACCTGTCGCGAGCTGCGACCCGAGTGAACGACTAGAATTACGCCATCGACCATCGACGCGATCAGAACACCATCGGTGAACGAGGCGATCGGCGGCGAATCAAGCACGACGTGCGTGAATTTGGACATCAGCATTCTGAGGAGTGTGGCCATTTGCTCGGAGCCGAGAAGCTCGGCCGGGTTTGGCGGAATGGGACCCGAGGTAAGCAGGTAAAGCTTGGTCTTCTCATCCTGCTTTACCGCCAAATCAATGTCGGCATCGGTCAGCTCGCTAGAAAGGAGGGTACTCAGACCCTCGCCGTTACCGACGCTGAAAATCGAATGAAGCCGGGGCCTGCGCATGTCCGCGTCGATAATCAACACCCTTCCACCGGTCTGCGCAAGACTGATAGCCGTGTTGGTTGCGGTCGTGGTCTTCCCTTCTGACGGCAGACTCGACGTTATCAAGAGCGACCGCGGGGCACGGCCGGCCGTTGATAAAAGAATCGATGTTCGCAGATGCCTGAAAGCCTCGGCAAGCGACGAACGCGGATCGCTTGCGACCAGCAGCGGCGATATCGGATTCTCGTCCTCATTGTCGTTTGAACCGACCAGCAATAACTTTCGCCGCGGCATCGAATCGATTGACGGTATCGCGGCCAGGGCCGGAAGATGCAAATATCTCTCAACTTCCTCGGTCGAGCGGATCGTGTCGTCGAGATATTCGAGAAAGAGCGCTAGACCCATTCCAAATAACGTCGAGAGAATCAGGGCGGCGAACACGGTCGCCATCCGTCGAGGAGCGACAGGATAATCATTTGGAATGGCGATTTCCCTCACGCTTATATTGTTATCAGTACCCTGGGCGGCGACGTCGTTGCCGCTTACCTGTTTTCTCAAATTGTCGAGAAATCCCTTATTGGTCTCGATATTCTGTTCGAGCAGCTTGATGCTGACGGCGCTCTGATTCTGGCCTTCGGCCGCGCCAAACTGCTTATTAAAATCGACGCGAATCTTGTCCTCGGCCCCTTTCGTCTGCAGATATTTGGTTCTCAAATTTTCCAGAACCTGTTTTGCGGTGCGCTGGCGAAAGGCGTCGAGCTGGCCCTGGAAATTTCCAAGAGCCTTATCGAGCGACGTTTCGAGGCTTTTGATCTGGGTATCGATTTCAGCAACCTCGATAGTTCCCTCTTGAAACTCCTGCAAAACAAGCGCTCGCCTCTGCCGCAGATCGGCGATCTTCTTTAACGTATCTGACTGGAGAGCACCGATATTGTTCTCCTTCTCTGTCGTATAACGCTGCATCTCGGCCTCGGCGAGAGAGCGCACTTTTTCGGGAGAATCCTTAACCGTAAAATAATTTGCCTCGGCGTTCTTGCGTTCATTCTCCGCATCGAGCACCTGTTTATTCAGCCCCGCAAGGCGGTCGATCACGATCGTCTGCTCGTCTGAGGTTTTCAGAATTCCGGCATTCTGCGTCAGAGCGAGAAGCTTTTCCGTATCTTCTCGAATGTCGGTTTGCAGAGCAGAGATTCGATCCTGAAGGAAATCGTTTGTTTTCCGGCTCGTGCCCGAGCGTTTTTCCTGATTTACAATCGTAAAAACCTCGCCGATGGAGTTTGCTACATAGGCGGCGAATTCCGGACTTTTATGTTGATAGGTAATTCCGATCAGCCGAGTGTCTTTAAAGGTCGCCCGCCCCTCGCGAACAGGCTCTACGCTCAGATCGCGCAGAATTATGTCCACATAAGGTGCCATTCGCACGGCTTCGGCCACCTCTTCGGATGTAGTCAGCGAAGCCTGATCCGTCATTGGCGTTCTCGGTCGATCTTTTGAGGGATCGGTCGCGAGACCTATCGAGCGCAGGATCGAGCGAAACGTAGACGTCGAACTTTCGGCCCTCGAAGCCTGAAATTCCTTTGTCGAGTCTAGATTATGATCCTTGACCACACGTCGCAGAAGTCCGGCGCTCGATAGCAATTGGAGTTGCGTATTAAAATAGGCGGGATCGGAATTCAGGGCGGGCCGCTGGCGGTCGCTGGTTACCAGGTCGGGGTTAACCTGTTCCATATCGACCTGAACGAGGGCCGTCGCCGAAAAAATACTCGGCTTTCGGACCATATATATTGCCGTCAGCGTCGTCGCGAGTACGGCAAAGGCAATCACCAGCCAAAGACGTTTACGAATTGCATGCCAATACTCGCGGAGCTGGAAGCCATCGCGGGCAGGTCCATCCCTATACGCCGGGTATCGGCCCTGCACTTGACCATCAGACGGCCGCTCGAGGGCCGCCACGTCTGCCAGCGGGTTTCGCACGATCTCTCGGGATTCTTTCATCGGGAGCGTTTAGGGGAAACGGTAGAGTACATTTGGCACCGAGTTACGGACCGAATCCATAAGTCCACGTAAAATGGCTTTCGTCTTATCCTCGGAAACGGCAACTATATCGTTGGGCTCCAGGTATGGATCGCGGATCTTACCCTTATCGATCGCGTTGAGATCGAAGATCAATTCTTCCCTCTCAGTCGTGCCGGATGCTTTTCGCAAGACTCGCACCTTATCTCGTTTGGTAGCGGGCTTGAATCCCTCCGCCGAGACAATCGCCTGAGTCAGCGTAATCGGTTCCCGAACCTTTACGATGCCTTGCTTATTGACATTTCCGTATACATAAATAATATCGGCATCGAGCACCGACACGATATCACCGGGCTGCATCCAATACGTGGCCTTCCCTTCCTGTACGTCACGGATTTTGAAATCCGCCAGCACCGCGGCATCGTCGCTCACCGGGTCGCCGGCTCGCTTGCAGCTCGAGGCGTTACCGCTGCGCATGACGATCAAACGTGTTCCAGATTCTTTATTCGGGCCGCCCGCGAGCGCGAGCATTTCCAGCAGATGGACGCGGCGGTTTACAAAGAAACTTCCCGGTTTCTCGACCGCACCGATCACCGCGACCGGCTGAGATTTCTGTTCGCTGACGACGACATTTACGAGTGCGTTTTTTAATACCTTTTCCGTGTATGCGGCCGAGATCTCGTCGGCCAGTTCACGCTCGGTTTTGCACACGGCGACGACCGGTTTCTCGATGCGAAAAAGCACGATAGTCCCGTTGGCATTGACCGCGACCTTTTGATTGAGTTCCGGGTGCCGGTAAATCTGCACATCAAGCACGTCCTGAAACCCGATACGATAACGATCATCCGCAACTGGGATCTGTGCGGAAACGCGGGCGAGGGATGCAAACATCAAGGCAAAAAGGAAAAGGTATCTCTGTGGTCTCATGGTAAATCGGCTAGCCTCCTTGAGGGCAACGGCATATATCTGGGATACGAACACTTTCCTCTCAGCAATGAGCAATGTTAGCAAAACGGGCTAGGTTTGGAAACATTAGTATTCGCCCGGCGGGCAAGCCCTGTAGCCTAACCCTGATTTGAGCTTAGCCGCGGCGGCATATCCGTGATCTTTGTAAAACAACAGTACTTCGCTAAAATCGGAACACACCTCAGTTGGCAAGAATGGAAAATACGACGCCGATGCTTCGGCAATATCTCGATATCAAGAAGCAGTACCCTGGAACGATCTTGTTCTTCCGGCTCGGTGATTTTTATGAGATGTTCAACGAGGACGCGGTAGTTGGCTCGCGTGAACTTGAGATTACGCTCACCGCGAGGCACAAGGATACTCCGAATCCCATCCCGATGTGTGGAGTGCCGCACCATGCTGCCTCAAACTATATTGCCCGGCTGGTTAGGAAGGGCTATCGGGTCGCCATCTGTGAGCAGTCGGAGCCGGCCGCCAAAGGTGTCAAGCTCGTCAAACGGGAGGTGGTGCGGGTGATCACGCCCGGAACTGCAATAGACGCCCAGTTGGTCGACTCGAAAGAACCGGTGTATCTCGCGGCGGTGTCATCACAGGGCGGGGCATACGGAGCCGCGTTCCTCGATCTCAGCTCAGGTCAGTTTTTTGCGACTGAGAACGTCGGCGGCGACGCATTGACGGCAATTGTAGAAGAGGTAAAGGCCTACGCACCGCGCGAACTGCTGTATCCATCATTGCTCCAAAATGAGATTCTGAGCGGATTCTCGTCGGCCGGAGCTTCGGATGGTCACCTTTTCGAAAAGGCTCATCAAAATCAAACCCTAAATGGCTCTCCAACTTTGACGGTGCGCGATCTCGGGGACTTCGACATGAAGGATGGCTCGGGTTTGCTCTGCCGACAGCTCGGCGTTGCCGATCTGTCGGCGTTCGGTCTCGCGGGGAAGACGGCGGCAATCGGGGCCGCGGCCGCTTGTCTGAAATATGCGCTCGAGACACAGCGGTCGACTGCCGACCATATCTCTGAGATCACGCTCATACAGGCCGCCGACTGCATGGTTCTGGACGCCATCACGCTGAGGAATCTCGAAATCTTTGAGTGCCATGGAGAAAAAGGCCGAGACACTCTGTTTGGACTGATCGACGAAACTGTAACAGGCATGGGTTCGCGGCTGCTCCGTGGTTGGCTGCAGCGTCCGTCGTTGAAGAAGGGCGAGATTCAGACGAGATTGTCGGCGGTTTCAGAACTCGCTGACACGATCCTGCGAGAAAAGCTTCGGTTCCTGATGAAGGACGTCAGCGACCTCGAACGCCTGATCGGCCGCCTCAATCTCGGAACCGCGACCCCGCGTGACCTGCCGGCACTAAGGCGGGCGCTCGGCCAGGCTCCGCGTATAAACGAAGTTTTGAGCGACGTCGCCAGTCTGCTGCTGCAGGTGTTGTCGGAAAATGTTTTCGCGATGCCCGATCTGTGCGATCTCATCGATCGCTCCATCGCAGACGAGCCCCCGGTGAATGTTTCAGACGGCGGGGTTATACGTACAGCTTTTAACGCGGAGCTGGACGATCTCCGCCAAACACTGATGTCGGCGCAACAGACTATTGCCGCCTTTGAGGATGCGGAGCGGACTCGCACTGGTATCTCTAACCTCAAGATCAGGTTCAACAACGTCTTTGGCTATTACATCGAAATCTCAAAGGGCAAAGTCGCCCGAGTGCCCGATGACTATGAGCGCCGGCAAACGCTGACCAGTGCGGAGCGGTACTCGACACCGCAGTTGAAAGACTGGGAGCAGAAGGTGCTCAGCGCGGAAGACAGGATTCGGTCGATTGAAGTGGACCTGTTTGAACGCGTGAAAACGGCAATCTGTGCCGAAACCCGCAAACTTCAGTCAACGGCCCGGGCACTTGCAACGCTGGATGCACTCTGTGGACTAGCTGAAACAGCGGCGCGGAGAAATTTCGTATGCCCCACGCTTCACGATGGCGACGACATCGAAATCGCCGGCGGACGTCACCCGGTCGTCGAGGCAAAGCTCGGGGCATCATTCATCCCAAACGATACCCGGATGAATAACTCGACCGACCGCCTCCTGGTGGTCACGGGCGCGAATATGGGCGGTAAGTCGACGGTATTGCGTCAAGTGGCGATCATTCAGATCCTGGGGCAAATCGGTTCGTTCGTGCCCGCGACCTCGGCCCGGCTTCCCATCCTGGACCGGATCTGGACCCGCGTCGGAGCGTCGGACGACCTGGCGTCGGGGCGGTCGACCTTTATGGTGGAGATGACTGAAACGGCCGCGCTCCTGCACCGTGCAACCCCGCGCAGCCTGATCCTTCTCGACGAGATCGGACGCGGTACGTCCACATTTGACGGCCTGTCGATCGCCTGGGCCGTGGCCGAATATCTCCACAATTCGCCAGAGCACTCTGCAAAAACTTTATTCGCTACGCATTATCATGAGCTAACAGAACTCGCGGAAAATCTGCCCGGTGCAAAGAACTATCAAATGACTGCGACCGAGAGCGATGGAGATGTAGTCTTCCTCCACAAAATGCAGCCGGGTAAAGCATCGAAATCGTACGGAATCGCCGTGGCCAAACTGGCAGGCCTGCCCGCGTCCGTCGTCGAACGGGCCAAATCTGTCCTCGAGAAACTAGAGAAGTACGAACTCGCCGTATTCGCTGACGAGCAGCCCTCAGGCCTGCCGCGGGCGGCAGGTGCCCGGGCCGCGGCTCAGGCTTCGCTTTTTGCGATTGCGGATGAATCGGCCATCGATGATCTCAGACGGACGGATGTTGGAAGCCTATCGCCGGAAGCGGCACTCGATATGTTGAAATCGATAAAGTCCAGAATCGTTTAGCGAAACCGTCTAGATGCCGGGCGGATTCGTGCAAACGCGAGGTGATCAAATCAACGCTTGCGCGGCCGGACTGTAAGCTTTAACGAGTCGTTGTCTATCGCCCGCAATTCGATTGAGTTCCGCTGCAGCACCTTGGTTCGCGATGCAGATCGATTCTCGAGAATCGCGCCTACCGAGTTGTCGAGCCACACCTGCCGATCAGCCCATTCCGGGAAAAGGTTCTCTAGAAACGTTGCAATGGCCGCCGAGCTCTTCTTGTTGAGCTGGCTTGCATCGAGCTTCACCGCTACTTCGAGAGAGGCCTCAGAAATGTTGGTTCGCCGACCAAAGATCTCGAGGCGCAGCCGCTTATCGGACGATACACCAAGCCATTTGTTTGCATCGACAATGGAGGACGCCTTATCAATCGACAGGATTCTTGCCAGCCCATCAATTGCCTCGTCAAAAGACACGCCAAGGCTGGCGGATGGCCCGCCCGGTGCCCGGACCTTCTCCCCGGGGTAACCGAACCAGACGGCGGCGAGATTCCCGGTTATAGCAACGCCCAACTCAGTCCATGCCATATTCTTGAACATCTCGCGCCCAAGAATTATCGAATTATGAAGTGAGCTCTTCTTCCACCCTTCGATCGCGAGGCTGGGTGAGGCTGTTCCCTTCTCGGTCCGATAAAGTACCTCATAACCTTGTCCGTCGAAGCCGGAGTTCAAACGGACCGGAGCGTCGGTAATACAGGTCCAGGTAGACTGCTTTGCAATATCGTACGGACAGTCGCTCCAGCTGTGCGAGAAGGATTTCACATTCTCTTGTAAATCGACGAGGTGGCGGTTGGCGACCATGCTCAGTCTCGGGGAGAGGGTCAATTCCCGAAGGCCATTCGCGGAACGATATTTCGTGATCAGTTGAAACAACTCGGCTTCCGTTCCGGTCACCGCGTCGCCAGAGCAAGATCGAGCAGACATAACCTTAGCTTTAGAACAATTGTCCTGTGCGGCAGCATCCACCTGCGACAAAAGGATCAGGGCTAAAGCGAGTGTTAATACAACTGCAAAATGCATGTGGAAATAATATTCTCGAATGCGTTTTGGTGCAAGACGAATTTCACAGCTCGATGGCTCGCGCGCGTAATCTGCTCGATTTCCAATCCTCGGTGCTGCTTGATAAAATGGTAGACGCGACTTGATATGACCGATCAATTCTGTTCCCTCTCTCTGGAACAAAAAGTAGGACAACTATTTATTATCGGCATCCCGGGGGCCGCACTCGACGACGAAACTCGTCTGCTGCTCGACGAAGTTTCGCCAGGCGGCATCTGCTTGTTTGCACGGAACATTCGAGATGCCGCGCAAACCCGCCTTCTCCTGGATGAATTGAGGTCCGCATCATCAATAGGTCCATTTCTAAGCGTTGACCAGGAGGGCGGCCTGGTGGATCGGTTGCGTCGGATTACGGGCCCCATGCCTGCGGCCAGCCTGATGCAAAATTCTGACAACTCACGCGAGTTGGGCAGCATAATAGGCGATGCACTTTCTCTGCTCGGTTTCAATTTCAACTTTGCCCCTGTAGTCGACGTCATCAACGCCGGTCGTTCCGAAAAAGCCAACGGGCTTTATTCGCGAGGGTTCGGCCAGTCCGCTGAAAGCGTCGTCGAGAACGCTGCGGCCTTCCTGCTGGCGATGCAGGAGCAAGGCGTTCTGGGCTGCCTAAAACACTTTCCAGGCCTCGGAGCAGCACGCGTCGATTCGCATGAAGATCTGCCAGTAATTCCGGTTAGCGAAGCTGACTTCACTGACGTCGACCTGCGTCCCTTCCGTGAATTAATTGCCGACGGCAATATTGTGGCCGTTATGGCTGCTCACGCCGTGTTTCCGGCAATAAATCTGCAGTCCCAGAATCCTGACGGCAAACCCCTGCCCGCGTCTCTTAATCCCGTCTGCATCGACGGAATGCTCCGACGTGACGTGGGCTTCACCGGCATTGTGATCACTGATGACCTGGAAATGGGCGCCATCGTCAACAATTATGGCATCGGAGAGGCGTGCCGGCTGGCGATTGCCGCGGGCGTCGACATGCTCGCAATATGCAGCGACCCTGATAAGATAAGAGAAGGATATCGATCGGTCCTCGAGGCCGTCTCGAATGGAGAAATCGCCGAAGCCCGCATCGACGCGTCTCTCCAGCGAGTAGCGCAGATAAAATCGCAGCTTCCGGCCCCGCCTGAGTTTGACTCCGGTAAAGTAGGCCAACTCTCGAATCGGATCGCGAAGCTGTCCGAGCGATTGGCACATAATTGATTAGGAGATCCTGGATTTGCGTAAAACTCTTTTAGTTCTGATAGTTCTGGCGATGCTGATAGGCTTAGCGTGCCGGCGGCGGTCGACCGACGTCGTAACCGTGGCGCTGAGCGAGAAATTCACAGCCTTTGATACGTTGACGTCCACTGCCTCCGATTCGGCTGCTGAACGTGTAAAGGCGTTGATGTTCAACTCATTGGTGAAAAAAGATGGAAATTTTGACTACGTGGGGGAGCTCGCCAAAGAGATCAAGACGTCCGACGACGGCCTGGTAGTCACTTTCGTCCTGCAGGACGGCGTCAAGTTTCATAACGGCAAGGCTTTCACGTCCGGGGATGTGAAATACACCTTTGACGAGCTATTCAAAAGCAACGGCTATAAGGCCGGGGCTTTTTTCGACACGGTGCCGATAGACGGCAAGGCTGCGGCTCCTGGCGAGAGCAGGGCAAACACTAATTCCGCAGCGAAGGCCGCCGAGGTCAAAACTAAGCGCGAACCTCACATCGTCTCCCTGCAAACCCCCGACGCCGCAACCGTCGTGATAACCGTGGCCCGTCCGGCATTGCGTAATCAGCTGCTCTCTAACCTCGTTGCGATTCCCATCATTCCAGAAGGCTCTGTGGCCCTGCAAAAAGACTCACCGGTTGGTTCCGGACCATTTAAGTTTACGAGCTTTGACGCTTCGCAGAACACGGTCGAACTCGAAGCGAATACGGAATATTGGGAAGGGGCTCCTAAGATCGGTAAACTTCGGGTCAAAACGGTTACGGATGCCAACGCTCTGCAGGCTGAACTCCAGACAGGAGGCGTTGATATCGCACCGCTGCCGTCAAACCTGCCGCCGGACACCTTAAAAGCGATGGACGGCATGGGAAATCTCAAAGTCGGTCAGTTCGATGGGTCAAATATCTATTACCTGGTTTTCATGACTCAGTCCGGGCCGCTCGCAAATCCTAAAATTCGACAGGCGATCGGGTATGCAATTGACCGTCAGAAGATCGTCAGCGAACTATTATTCAACCAGGCAAAACTCGCCAGCTCGATTCTGCCGCCCCAGTCGTGGGCCTACTCCGCGGGCACCCAGTACGACTTCAACCCTGCGAAGGCAAAACAGCTGTTGCAGGATGCGGGATACAAGAACGAGCCCATCAGTTTTAAGTACGGCTCCGGCAACGCGGCCGTAAATCAATACGCCCAGGTTATTCAAAGCTCGCTGAACGATGTCGGCCTCAATGTGCGGATCGAGACCCTCGAGGTCAATACGATCCGCCAGCAACTCGCCCAGGGCCAGTTTCAAATGTACACAGGACAATGGGTCGGCGGTAACCAGGATCCGATCTTTTTACGCGACTTATTCAGCTCGACGCGAATTCCGGGCGGGACCGTTTCATGCTGCAACCGCAGCCGCTTTACAAACGCCGAGGTCGACCGGACAGTCGAGACTGCTGTCAATGAAACCGACCGGGCAAAGGCAAAAGACATGTACATTAAGACCTGGGATTTAGTAAGCACAGATCTGCCGCTGCTGCCGCTCTGGTATCCGGCCAACATGGTCGTATCGAACAAACGCATCGGCAACATCAATGTCACGCCCAGCGGAGACTGGTCCTTTATGAAAGACATTACGGTCGAATAGTCGCGGCTCCCGATAAACTTGACAATTTTTGACCGGCAGTTAGAATTATCAATTGCCCACGCGGGAGTAGCTCAGTGGTAGAGCGCGACCTTGCCAAGGTCGAAGTCGCGAGTTCAAATCTCGTCTCCCGCTCCAAGTTCGAAAGTAGGCAGTTGCAGTCGGCAGAGGCAGTGGAACTTTTACCGCCAACCGCCCACGCCAACTGCCTACTCTCATTTCACGGCGGCGTAGCCAAGTGGTAAGGCAGAGGTCTGCAAAACCTTTATTCATCGGTTCGATTCCGATCGCCGCCTCCAATCTAATTTACTGAAAATACAATGTTTGCCCGAATAGAAAGGGCGATCATTTGATCGCGCCCTTTCTTATTTGTGTGCCTATGGTGTGCCAAAACTCCTTTCTCGGGTTTTATCGGCCTTCCGCTTCCCCCCGTGCCGCCGCCTGTGTTCCGACGTGAGTCGAGAGTTCCGATTCCGAATTAATGCTATGAGCGGGCACCGCGACGTCGTCATGACGCGCAGCGGCTAGACGGAAATATGCATTCTCCGTCGATCGGTCGCACGCCGCAGCGAGATCATGTCGCTCATCGCGATGCGCTACCGCGGGCAACGCCGGCGACCTAGTAGGCCGGTACGAAAAAAGAGGCAGCCCGAAGGCTGCCTCTTTGCGTTAGGTTAGATGACCAGCGGAGTTATTCCGCGGCCACAAAGTCAGCGTCTGAGACATTGTCATCGACATTGACGACACGCGATGCAAAGCGGTAACGACGTGAGCTCACGTTGAGCACATACACACCACCTGCCTCGACCTCGTCGAACGAGTAGTACCCGAACGAATTGGTCAGTACCGTGCGACGGTTACCCGCTGCGTCGGTAATGATGACCGTTGCGTTGCGAAGTGCCGTACCCGATGCGAGCGTTACGCGACCACCGACGGTGACACCGGCAGCCGAGACCGGCACGATCGTGACACCGCCATCTTCGATGACGACCTGTGAGGTGACATCGACGGCCTGATCCGAGACGCTGAATCGGGTTTGACCCGCAGGTACCGGATTACGAACGATGGTGATCGGCGTGAAGCCGCTCGGAGCATTGCCCGCGACGAAGAATCGGAAGTTAATGATCCGGTTCGTCGGAGGCGAAGCAGCAAGACCAGCACAGAGGCAGTCAACCAGAGCCCCGATGCGTCCCGTTGCTACGTTGTTCGGGTTAACCGTCAGATTGAATCCGGCGGCAGCAGCCTGAGCACCGAGAGTAACATCGGCGGCGACAATGCTGAGACGTGTCTGATCAAATGCAAGCGTGACACTTGCACCGTCTTCACCACCCTCGGCATCGAGCTCGAGACCAACGGTCACGAAGGTTCCGCGGCCAGACGTTACCGACTGTACGCGAATGATCCTCGGGATCACATCCGGGCTTTGAGCAAGTGCAGACGTTTCGTCAGCCGACTCGAGGAGCATGTCCTCGATGTCCGTATTACCCGACGGAGCCGCGGGACCGAACGCGAATTGCTGCGGATCGAGCATGGCTACATAACGTCTCGTCTGGACCACGTCGGCCGCACCCAGCAAGCCATCACCGCGGGTAGCAAATGGAGCGGTATCAGCACGCTGGAACTCATTCGTTGCCGGATCGGGACTGTCGAGACCCACAACAAATCGTCGTGACTGTGTGACGTCGTTTGCGAGCAACATGTTGTCACCAGTCGGTCTCGGAGCAATATCGCCCTCCAGACCACCGGCCGGTGTCGGTGTTGCCGTCGGTGTTGCCGTCGGTGTTGCCGTTGGTGTTGCCGTCGGTGTTGCCGTCGGTGTTGCCGTCGGTGTTGCCGTTGGCGTAGGTGTCGCAGTATCGTCATTAACGATCGTACCGACACCGCTGTCGTCGATAATGGTTCCGTTCGTTGCCGAACTGAGATCGACCCTGAATGTTTCGTTCGGCTCAATAAGTGTGTCGCCAAAAACCTGGATATTGATCGACTGAACCTGCGTACCGGTTCCCGGCCGGAACGTCAAAGTTCCCGATGTGGTCATGTAGTCAGTGCCCGCCGTCGCTGTCCCGTTCTGCGTCGTAAAGTTGACGGTCGTAGGCACCTCAGAGCTTCCTGTCCTTGTGATCGTAAACACAAAGTTAGTTACCCCGGTATTACCCTCGCTCATCGTCACATCGTTGATAGTGATCTGCGGTGCGGGGTCATCCTCGGTAATATTGCCCTGTCCCTGGGCGTCAGAGATGGTCGCATTCGCAGCATTTGAGAGATTGACGAAGAACGTCTCGCCATTCTCAAACTGTGTGTCGCCTGTGACGAGGACAGTTATCGTCTTCGATGTCTCGTCCGGTGCAAAGGTCAGCGTTCCGCTGGTTGCGGCATAGTCGCCGCCAGCAACGGTTGCCGTGCCGTCTGCCGTTGCGTACATTACGCTCGAGCTCGCTCCGGTTGCTCCCGTCTTGGTCACCGTAAAGGTGAACGCCGTCGTTCCGGCGTTACCCTCGTTCATCGTCACGTCGTTGATCGAGAAGGTCGGTACCGGGCCGACTATGAGATCGAACGACGCAGCGGTCGTGGCACCACAGTTATCCGTTGCCCTAACCGTGATGGTGTATGTGCCCTGCGGCATCGCGTTTGTGATCGTGACCACCCCGGTCGTCGGGTTCACCGTCGGCGTCGTCGTCATCGCAGGCGATACGCTCTGGAGTGCAAAGGTCGTTCCCGGGCCGTTATCGGTCGCCGTCGTCGGTGTGACCGTCGTCGAGCCGGCGAATATCACATTCTGCGGGCTCGAGTAGGTGAGTGTCGGTGCCGTATTGGCCGTCACATTCACTACCAGAGTACCGTCAGTCGTCAGCGAACCGTCAGAGACTCTCAGGACTACGTTATTGGCACCTGTTGCCGCACCGCAATCTGCCGCGACCGTCGCCGTGATCGTGCCGTTCGTGTTCTGGATGTTGGTGACCGTAATACCCGTCGGTACACTCACCACCGTTACAACCAAGTTGCCTGCTGCCGTCTCGGCGTCCGAGACTGTCGCGATAGTTGAGCTCGATCCTGTCGTTCCCTGCTGGCGTGTGACCGGTGTCGTGACAATAACAGGTGCGTCATTGACAGGGGTAACATTAACCGTCACGGTGGCCGGTTGGCTTGTGAACGTTCCGTCGTTAACGGTGAACGTAAAGCTCGTCTGCCCGTTAAAGTTTGCGTTCGGCGTAAAGATGACCGTCGCGGTGCAGGTATTCGCGGTTGTCGTGCAGTCAATCGCCGTAGGAGCCGAGACCGAACCGTTCGCCGGCTGTGTCGTCGCAAACGTCAGATTGTTGTCTTCCGCATCTGTTCCCGACAGAGTGATCGTGATCGCAGTATCTTCACTTGTCGTGATCGTCTGCGCACTAGCTGTTGGTGCTGTGTTGGGTGCGACGACTAATCTGCAGGCGGAGAACTCCGATGTGTTACCTGCCGGGTCGGTAGCCGTCGAGGTGACCACCTCGCCGAGCGTGACGTTGCCGGCGAGGGGCGCGTTGATAACCGCGTTGCCTGCGCCGTCCGTCATGACGTTCTGGAAGCCGAGGAAGGTGCGGCCTTCGCCGTTGCCCGAGGTGTCGCACGCGGCGTTAGAGAAGAACTCTATCCGGTAGGCTTTGCTGGCTTCCGAGTTGAGCGTGCCCTGAATGGTCGTCGTGCCGCCGCCCGATGTGGCGGAGGCGAGGACGGGGAAATTCTGGAGGTTGTTGGGGCCGGTGTCGGGGTCGAGCGTGTCATTCGCAGTAACGCCGTCGGTGTCGAGGTCAATGCCGAGGTGCGCAGACGTGGTGCCGTTGGAATGAATCGAGTTCGACAGGATGCGATTGCCCACGCCGCCGGTCGGGATGGAGACGCCGTCCGTGGTGTTGAAGGCGATGAGGTTGCCCTCGCCCGCCACCGTGCCGCCGACGCGGTTGTTCGCCGCGCCGTCGAAGATAAGGATGCCGGTAGAGTTAGCCACGGCACTCGTCCCCGCGGCGTTCGTCCCGATGAAGTTGCCCACTACGATGTTGCCCGTCGTCCCGGCGTTCAGGATAAGGATGCCGTTGAGGCTGTTGCCGGAAATGACGTTGCGCTCGGCAGCGTCGGCAGTGCCGTTACCGTCCGTGCCGATACGGTTGTTCGTCGCGCCGGAGCCGATGATGATGCCACCAAAGTTCGGCACGGCGCCCGTCCCTGCGGCATTCGTCCCGATGAAGTTGCCCGCCACGATGTTGCCCGTCGTCCCGGTGCTCTCGATAAAGATGCCGATTTGGTTGCCGGAGATGACGTTGCGCTCCTCGGTGTCGGCAGTGCCGTCACCATTCGTGCCGATGCGGTTGTTCGTCGCGCCGGAGGTGATACGGATGCCGTTAAAGTTCGCCACGGCGCTCGTCCCCGCGGCGTTCGTCCCGATGAAGTTGCCCGCCACGGTGTTGTTGGTAGCGGTCGCGCCTGACAGTTGGATGCCTGCGTTGTTGAAGAATCCGTTGATGATTAGTCCTCTCACGGTCGAGTTGCCCGCGGTGATGTTTAGTCCCACCGCGACGGGTGCGCTCGCCCCGTTCAGCTCGATCTTGAGCACGGTGTTGAGCGCGCCCGTCGCGTTCGTGTTAGGGGATGCGCCCGTCTGAGTGTAGCCGTCTATCGTGACTGCGCCGGTGATGGGCGGAAGCTGAAAGGCCGGCTTGATCGTGCAGACGCCGCTCGCGACCACGCAGCCCGCATCCGTAGCCGCCGGAATGTTGAAGGAGATGGTCTGTGCACCGGCCTCCGCATTGGCCGCCGTGATCGCCTCGCGCAGCGAGCAGTCCGCATTGCACATTCCATCGTTAGTATCCGCCGTCTTGGTCACGACAAAGCCCGTGTCCTGGACCGAGGTCACATTGATCGTCACTGTCGCCGGAGCACTCGTCAGTGTGCCGTCACTTACCGTGAACTGGAACGAGTCCGTCCCGTTATAGTTAAGATTTGGTGTGTAGGTGACCATCGCCGTGCAGGTGTTCACCGGCGTGCAATCGGTTCCGGTGATCGCCGACAGCGTTCCATTCGTCGGCGGCGTCGAGATCGCAAACGTCAGATTATTATCTTCCGCATCGGTTCCCGACAGCGTAACCGTGACTGGAGTGTCCTCGTTTGTCGTCACGGCCTGAGCGCCGGTCTGAGCAATTGCGGTTGGTGTAGTATTCGGCGTCGGCGTTGGCGTTTGAGTCGGGGTCGGTGTTGGTGTCGGTGTCGGCATCGTAAAAGTAGGAGCCGGACACGAGGCAAAAGTTCCCACTCCGGCAGCGGTAAAACTATTTAAGAATCCGTTCGGATTTTGAGAAAGAAGCGAGTTGACTGATGAAAATGCAAGAGCTAAATTTCGGGTTTGTGTAGCTCCAAAAGATACAAAATCAGAAGTAAATGTGACCGTCTGAAGTGGCGTTGAGGCGGTAAATGCGGCAGAGTTACCGTTATTACCGCCGGAAAGATCCGAAGTAGTAGGATCATTCACAACAGTAGCAGTCAACAAATTTGTGCCTGAACCGCCGCCGGGAGTAGTAGCGGGAATATCCCGGATAATTTGAATTGTACAAGTGCCGTTAAAAGGCTGCGTAATTCTACCCACATTCACAAAAGCTATGACTGAAGTTTGGCACGAGAAAAAAACGCGGGCGCTTTGCGGTCCCGACAATCCTGCCGGAAGCCCGGCAATACCCAGAAATGTAAAACTAACCTGAGACCCGCCGCCGATTGTTGCGAAACTCGAAACCGGCGAACTATTTGTAAAAACAAAATTCTGACCGTTGGTTGTTTGAGTAAACTGGGCAAAGGTCCCAGATTGGCAGTCCGGTGTTGGCGTTGGCGTCGGTCCGACCAGAATCGTTGCCGATGTGGTGGCGCCTTCGGTTTCTTCGCCTGAATTTTCAGCCTCGTTGCCGGTCGGGGTGAGTTGGCCGGTTGGCGGATCGAAGATCTCCGCCGAAGTAAGACCCTCTGCGCCCGCAAAGACGGGAGCGATGATCGGGACTGTGATGGTATTCAGGGGGGTTGGTGTAAAAGAGCCAAACGACTGACCGAACGTTATATTGCCATTATTGTTGACGTACGTTTGGGAATAGGGAGCTCCGAAGTAGTCGGTTGTGAAAGGCAGCGTAATCGCAGCGGTTGGCGCCCGCGGTGCTGTCGGCATCGTAAAAGTAGGAGCCGGACACGAGGCAAAAGTTCCCACTCCGGCAGCGGTAAAACTATTTAAGAATCCGTTCGGATTTTGAGAAAGAAGCGAGTTGACTGATGAAAATGCAAGAGCTAAATTTCGGGTTTGTGTAGCTCCAAAAGATACAAAATCAGAAGTAAATGTGACCGTCTGAAGTGGCGTTGAGGCGGTAAATGCGGCAGAGTTACCGTTATTACCGCCGGAAAGATCCGAAGTAGTAGGATCATTCACAACAGTAGCAGTCAACAAATTTGTGCCTGAACCGCCGCCGGGAGTAGTAGCGGGAATATCCCGGATAATTTGAATTGTACAAGTGCCGTTAAAAGGCTGCGTAATTCTACCCACATTCACAAAAGCTATGACTGAAGTTTGGCACGAGAAAAAAACGCGGGCGCTTTGCGGTCCCGACAATCCTGCCGGAAGCCCGGCAATACCCAGAAATGTAAAACTAACCTGAGACCCGCCGCCGATTGTTGCGAAACTCGAAACCGGCGAACTATTTGTAAAAACAAAATTCTGACCGTTGGTTGTTTGTTTGATCTGGGCAAAGGTCACAGATTGGCAGTTCGGAGCCGGCGTTGGCGTAGGCGTTGGCGTCGGAGTTGCCGTCGGAGTCGCGGTCGGCGTTGGCGTCGGGGCGGCCAATGGCGTAAGGCTAAAATCGTCGACCGCGAGGCCGTCGTCGGAGCCAGCGGCGTCGAGATCGTTCCACCGAATCCATATCGTCGAACCATTGGCCAGACTCAGCGCGGGAATTGTACTCGATTTTGCCGTGCGATTAGAAGGATCATTACCATCCCGTTGTCCCGTAGTGCCAGTAGTCGTGGGAGCTGTAAAATCTAACGCATTAACGTCTGTCCAGGTTCCGGTCGTCAAGCTGGTAGCGTCGGTACTGTACTGAAAATCGAGCATGTCTACCCGAGCTAGCGTGCCCAGGCGCCACTGCTCCCCCGTGTAGCTGATTGAGAGCGAGCCTATTGTCGCACCAGTGTTGTTGATAAACGATGCCCCGATGGTCGGAACTAAGCCGGTGCTCCGGAGCCCGCCGAAAGCTCTGTCAACGTTTCCCGATGGGCCATAACTCCAAGTGTCGCCCGCGTTGCCCGATCCCGTTCCCGCAGAGTAGCTAGTGTTTGCGTTTGTCCCCGACTCCACGAAGGTCCAGCCTTGCGGCGTATTGGCCGCTTCGGTTCCGGTTCCCTCAAGCAGCGTATTGAAATTCTGCGTATACGCCGTTCCGACCGTCGTTAGGCTAATCGCCGGCGATGCCGAATACGCCTCAAAGTCATTCTTCGCATGCACAAGCGACGATCCGTCCTCTACCGTATTCGCGGGATGGAAGTAGGATTTAAAAAATTCAATGCGCGAGACACCCGCTAATTGACGGATTGAGCGCAGCGCGTCTGACGCGGAGGCCGACGCCGAGAGGCTGATTCCCGAAAACAGTGCTACGAGCGTGATGGCGATGACGGTGATGGTGCGGGCGGGTGCGAATTTGGACATAACGGTGTTTTCTGGCGAAGCTGCGGCAATCAAACGCAGTGCTTCTGGGACGACTGACTTATTTCTGTGTTAGTACTATGGTGCGCTCGCGGCGTGGGATTACGTTCGCACGGCGCCGATCCTTCAAAACTCTCTGGAACTTTATTTACAGTGGCTGGCCGAATTATATGTGGTGGCAACACCTAATATCAAGCGAAACGGGCCAAACTCACGCTACCCAGGAACTAAATGTTTGCATGGCATGTCACGTTTACGCCTCCGATTACTGGCTCACGAAAGCCTGATTTAATCCTTAACGGTTTTTCGGGCCCTCGTCGTCGGCATGCACGTCCGTGGTAAGGGAGCGGGCCTGAATATACACGTACTTGATCTCGGGATACTGCGACCTTACAGATGTCTCCAGCCGGTCGACCGTTTCCTCGATTTGTCGGGCCGAGACGTTCTTTTGAAATTTGATCTCGGTCGTTAAAAGGACGGTGTGGGGCCCGAAGTGCATCGTCAGTGGATTGTCGAGCTTTACGATTGCCGGGTCGGCCTTTGCTAGCTCGCGGATGCCGGCAAGCGTTTTGGGATCGGCCCCCTCACCGACGAGCAGTCCGCGGCTCTCATATACTAGAAAGCTGGCAACCGAGCATAGTATTACGCCAATCGTCACCGAGGCAGCGCCGTCAAGCCACGGCTGCTGTAGAAACTGTGCGAGAAAGATGCCGATTAGAGCCACCACCAGGCCGAGGAGCGCGGCGGTGTCTTCAAAAAGCACTGTAAAGGTTGTGGGATCTTTGCTCGAACGTATCGCCTGCCACATTGTCTGCGTCCCGATCTCTCGTCGAAATTCGCGAAAGGCGACGGTAAAACTGAAAGTTTCAAACAGTATCGCGAGACCAAGTACGACATAATTCCAAGTCAAATCACCGAGCTCGTTCGGGTGAATGATGTGCAGAATCCCCTCATAAATAGAGATGCCGCCGCCGACCCCAAAAATCAACACGGCAACGATCAGCGACCAAAAATAGAGCTCCTTGCCATAGCCGAATGGGTGCAGATTATCGGCCCGCTTTTTGCTACGCTTTAAGCCAAATAAAAGCAGCCCCCCATTGCCCGTATCAACGACGGAATGGATGCCCTCGGACAACATAGCCGAACTGCCGGTAAACGCAGCCGCGACAAATTTCATTATCGCAATCGCCAGATTTCCGGCGATTGCTGCATAGATTGCTAGTTTTGAGCCTGATGCCATATCCTATTGGGCCGCGTAAATTTCCACTCAGCGGAGGTCGGTCGAACGCTGATTATAGACTATACGTTCGACTGCACTGCAAGGGGCCGGGTGAGGATGCCGCGAAACGCAGAGAATTACAGAAGTCTGATTTACAGATTAGTGATTCTTGTTCCTCTCGAATGGAATGCTGGACGCCTGGCCGGAACGGTCGGGCGTCACCTTAGGCTTTCGTTAATTGTGGCGAGGACGCCAGAACCGGGGCAGAGTTCGGCTTGTGATAAGGAATTAAGCGGGCGTTCGCTGGTTTGGAGCATCTCATGCAGGTCGGCGGTTTCAGGCACCATGTAAAGAAGCCCGGTCAAGATCTCATTCTTTATTCGCGACTGCTGGACGGCGTTCATTGCCGAGATGCGGTCGAGCGGATCCCAGGTCTGATCGAGCTTTCGCAGGGCTATTGTCGAGCCATCGTGCATTCTTAGATTTTCGACACTTCCCTCTTCATAATCCGCCTTGATTTCGCGGGCTATTGGAACGAAATCCATCAAAGCGGTCGTTTCCATGTGCTCGCGGACGTAGTCGTACGATTTGGTCGAGCCGGGGTTGTTGTTGAAAGTGACGCAGGGTGAGATGACGTTGATGAAGGCAAAACCCGGATGGCTCATCGCGGCTTTTACCAAGGGAATAAGCTGTGTTTTGTCGCCCGAGAAGCTCTGTGCGACAAACGTGGCTCCAAGTTCGATGGCGAGGCTCGCGAGATCTATCGACTCAAACAGATTAACCGAGCCGTGCTTATTCTTTGAGCCATGATCGGCGGTGGCCGAGTCCTGCCCCTTCGTCAGTCCGTAGCAGCCGTTGTTCATCACCAGATAAACCATATTCAGGTTTCGCCGGATGACGTGGACAAACTGCCCCATGCCGATCGAAGCCGTGTCGCCATCGCCCGAAACTCCGAGATAAAGCAGGTCTCGGTTCGCCAGATTCGCGCCTGTCGCCACCGAAGGCATGCGGCCATGCACGCTGTTAAAACCGTGCGAATTGCTCAGAAAATAGGCAGGTGTTTTTGACGAACAGCCAATTCCCGACAATTTAGCCACCCGATGCGGCTCGATATTCAACTCAAAACACCCTTGCGCAATCGCCGCACTGATCCCGTCATGCCCGCACCCCGCACACAGGGTCGAAAGCGAGCCCTCGTAATAATCGACCGTGTACCCAAGGTCGTTCTTAGGCAACGCCGGATGTCGGAATGTTGGTTTAACGTAGGTCATAGCCGGAACGCGGACACTCTTGTTTCTTTACGGCGTCGGAATTCCCAAGTCCTTGCAGATCTTAAGTATCAAATTGTCGTTTAGCTCTTGGATGTCGCGGAACTGCTGATCGACGGTTCTGGGCCGGATTGTGCCACCATGAATGACTACCGCCTTCGCGAATTAATTCGCAGCCATTCTCTCGTAAAAGGCGAATGATGTCGCGCCGCTTCATGCGGCAATTAAAGCGTCTTCAAAACCGACACCGGCCATGCGCCGAGCATCCTCCCTATTAAATTCTAACGCCTCGCCTAATGTGATGCGTAGACTCTCAAGTAAACCTTCGCGGGTTGCTTTCTGACAGTTTACGCTTGGCACTTCTTCGATCCAGCCGATCCAGCAATTGCCATCCTGCTTAACGACTGCTGAGTATTCATTTGCCATAACAGAATGATACTTCAAGAATACTCAAACAGACGAGAAATTTGCGGCGTCGGTGCCGAGCTCGATCATCGTAAGGCGGGTTGGTTTAGTTTCCGAGCGGCTTACCGTGAATGCAATTTTAGATCATATTCGTCCGGGCGTGTTTGGCACGTGCCGCGCCTATCGCCGTCTTTACGTCTTTCTCTTCCTCAGGCGGAGGCAGCACAGCGGGCATTCCGAGTGAGTCGATCCACAGTTCGCGGGTCCAGCCGGTGGTGTGATACAAATGTTCGTCTTCCTCACTCTCAACTTCCTCATGAGCTGCTTTGAGTGTTTTGGCGTCTTCACCTGTTTCTTTTTTGGCAACCTCTCCGATCAGTTCCCAGTTTAAATGGTCTTTCGTTTCGGCCAGGGTTACGCACTCGGCAGCGACAAGTTCGGCGGCTACAGGATCACCCGCGGCTTTTGCCATCTCCATAGCTTTCACAAGAGACTGACCGATATGGCGGACCACTTGCCGTCCCGGTGTTTCTGTTGCCGTGTCGAGACCGAGGTCTGCAAAAACACCTTCGACAACCTCGACGTGATGGATCGTTTGTTCGAGATATTTCTCCCACTCTTCTTTGAGGTCCGTGTTTACAGCACAACTGACTGCGTTAGTGTAGATTTGAACGCCGCCTAATTCTGTTTCGAGAGCCTGATAGAGCAATTCATTCCGTTGTTCTTTTTTCATCGTTTCTCCGGTGCCGGTCTATCGGCAAGTAAAATATTCTAGATAGCAATGTAGACTATTTCAACCTTCTCTCGAAATCTGTCCGCTTCCGAACATTGTGGTTATTTATCGACTGACAAACTACTTCAACTTCACTTTTATCCGCCTCAAAATGTCGTCGGCAGTAATAGGCGTGCCGTCGTAATTGAGAACGGAAACGATCTTCGACGCATCAACGCCTAATTCAATCATCATCAAACTGCGGAACTGGGCATCGCGATTCTGCTCGATTACAAACAAACGATCGTGACCATCGACAAACTCGCAAAACGCCTTGCCGAACGGAAACGCCCGGACGCGCATGGCGTCGAGGTGGATGCCTTCGGCGGCGAGGAGGTCGAGGGCTTCTTCGGCGGCATAGGTTGAGGTGCCAAAAAAAATCACTCCGTGATTTTTTAAGAACGAGGGATGAGGGGCGAGTGACGCGGTAGATATACCCTCGTCCCTCATGCCTTGACCCTGGCCCCTAACGTAGAATACCGGTTCCGGCACCATCTCCTTCGCCGTGTCCCATTTACGCATGAGGCGGTCCATGTTGCGGCGGTAGGCGTCGCCATCTTCGGTGTAGACGGCGTATTCGTCGCGGGATGAGCCGCGGGTGACGAATGCTCCGTAGGTGGTGTGCGTGCCGGGGATCGTGCGATACGGAATGCCATCATCATCGATGTCCATGTAACGGCCGAACTTGCCGCGAAATTGTTCGAGCGGCTGACCCGCGGTCTCATCGCTGCCGTCATCGCCCGGAAGATCCGGCACGCGGAGACCCTCGTGCCCATTATCAGTCGGAACGCGGGCACCCTTGCCCGCATCGCCGGTTCCTGCGGCGAGACCGTTGCCGGTACCAGGTACGCTCGACGAAGCGTCACCCGTTGCAGGCAAGGGTGCCTGCGTTCCGGCGGCGTAGACTGCGTCAAGCTGTTCCTTCGTTAGTAACTTTCCTCGATCGTATTGACGGCTATCGTCCCACACCAGCGGGTCGGTGACGTGGTCGTTCATGCCGAGGTCGAGGTCGGTCATCATTATGACGGGCGTTTGCAGACGTTCGGCGAGGTCGAAGGCTTGGGCGGTCATCTCGAAACATTCCTTTGGACTGGCCGGAAATAGCAGAGGGTGTTTTGTGTCGCCGTGCGAGGCATAGGCGGCGAGCAGCAGGTCGGATTGTTGCGTGCGAGTTGGCATTCCTGTAGAGGGGCCGGTTCGCTGAACGTCGATGAGGACTGTCGGCACCTCGGCGAAATAGCCGAGGCCGAGGAATTCGTTCATCAGAGAGACGCCCGGGCCGCTGGTCGATGTGAACGCTCGCGCTCCGTTCCAGCTTGCTCCCATCACCATGCCTATTGCGGCCAATTCGTCCTCGGCTTGGACGATCGCGAAGTTGTTCTTGCCAGTAACCGGATCGACGCGGTATTTCTTGGCGTATTTGCCGAACGCCTCGACGACCGATGTCGAAGGCGTGATCGGATACCACGCGGCGACGGTCGCACCGGCGTACACCGCCCCCAACCCGCACGCCGAGTTGCCATCAATCAATATTTTGTCCTTTAGTATGTCACGCCGCTCGACGCGGATATCGAGCGGGCATTCGAAATTCTCGCGGACGTAATTGACGCCAAGTTTGAGGGCCTTGATATTCGGCTCGATCAGCTTCTCCTTGCCCTTAAACTGCTCGCCGATCAAACCTTCGAGCACCGGAAATTCGATATCCAGCAATGCGGAGAGCGCTCCAATATAAACAATATTTTTGAACAACTGTCGCTGCCTTGCGTCCGTGTACTCGGCATTGCAAAGCGCCATCAGCGGGATGCCGATATATGTAATGTCGCCGCGCTCGTATCCCGGGGGCAGCGGCTTTGAGTTGTCGTAAAGAAAATATCCGCCCGCCCTTACGCCCTCAAAATCCGCCTTCATCGACTGCGGATTGACGCTCACCATTAGATCGACGCCCTCACGCCGGCCGAGATAACCTTTCTCTGAAACACGCACTTCATACCACGTCGGCAGCCCTTGGATGTTGGACGGAAAGATGTTCTTTGGCGTGACGGGCACGCCCATTCGAAACACGGCCTTAGTAAACAGCGCATTCGCCGAGGCCGAACCCGTGCCGTTCACATTCGCAAAGCGAACTACAAAGTCGTTGATCTTCATTTCTTGCATTCAGCTTCCCGTATAACACTATTCCGGACTTCGCAATATCTTCTCCATCTTCTTACCTTTCGCGAGTTCGTCGACGAGCTTGTCCATCCAGCGGATCTTTTGCATTAGGGGGTCTTCGATGTCTTCGACGCGGATGCCGCAGACGGTGCCTTTGATTAGGGAGACGTGTCTGTTGAGCTTCGGAGCCTGGTCGAAGAAGGTCCGCAGATCAACACAATCCTCGATCACCTTTTCCAAACCGGCCTGACTATATCCGGTCAGCCAACGAATAACCTCGTCAAGCTCTTCCCTCGTCCGCCCCTTCGTCTCCGCCTTCCTCACATAGTGCGGATAGACGTTCGCAAAGATCAATGCATATACTCTTTCGCTCTTCATTAGATAGCCCTCGTCCGAGCTCGCTGTCCGTCGGGGACCGTGCTCCTTCGTTCATTTACGAGCGCTCTTCTTTTTCTTCGGGTAATCAGGCGTCGGTTTAGGAAGGTCTGACTGCTTGTTAGGAACAATCCACAATTCCATGCGAGCAGCGGAATCTCGGTATCCCGCATTCATCGTCACAATCCGAGACTTCTCTATCCCATTCTGCGTGAGAATTCGACGAGCCTTGAGAGACATGCTAGAGATCTTTTTTGGCGAATCAAGATTCCGGATTGTTCTCTCTCGCCCCTTCGAATCTGACGTCCAGTAAATATTTGTCCCCCCGTAAGACAAGACATAAGCCTTAGCTTCGGGATATTGTTTCAATAGGGCTGCAAAGGCGATGAAGGACTCTCGGGCTGTAGCGGAACCAAAACAGTCCACAATGCAGCAACTCCCACAGTCAGTATCTACGTTCAATGACGGGGCTGAATCGAACATTGTCGTGGCTGTAACAGAAATCCGCTCTTCGCTGCAAGTACGGAGAAGCGCAAGCGAATGAACCAGCCAGATTTGTGTGACTTTTTCGGGTTCCGGCTCGCAATATGTTTGAATAATTCTCGTAGGATCGATCTTTCGATAGATCAAATACGTTTTCATCAGGGCGTAAGTACGATACTGGGAACCCCAAATGTCCTTTTCGCCCCTTCTAACTACAAATTGCACCACCGCGTCAGGGTTCGAGGTGAGTTGAACCAATACGTTGTCTAAACGAGCCTCAATCTCTTCGGAATTGGTGCGTCCGAACTCGTCGATTTGAACGGGCGCTTTGTCTTGCGCCCGAATCGCTAACGGTAGTAGCGCAATTACGAAGAACAAAATTGTACTGAGAAGTCGTTCCATCAATTTACGGCGTTGGCGTCTCCTTTTTCTTCGGGGCATTTTCGACGTGCGAGGTTGAGAGCCAAGCCGCGAATTATCCCCAGGTTGTCTCACTTCCTTTGAGCTTTGCCCATCGATGTGCGGAAAAGCTGTGCTTTTCCGTCAATCTAATACATGATCTACGCGGCTATGCCGCTCGTCAGGAGCGGCGGCGTAGCCGCGAATACTATTAACAACCTATCGGATAAGCGGAGCATTTCCGCACATCGAACGGCATAGCCGTAAGACCTCCAATTCGAAGCCCAAATAACGGCTCCTATTCCGTCGGCTTCTTCTTCCTCGACAAACCGGAGGCTCGGTCGGATTTTCGGACGAAGCCCATTGCGCCGTAGAGCGGGCTGTCGTTGCCGTAGTCGGCGTTGCCGGCGACGCCGAGGCCGACTTTTGAACGTTTTTGGTCGAGGGCGGCGTATTTGTCGTCGCGGACCTCGCGTTTCATCTTGAGTTCGGCTTCAAGATCACCGATCGCCGCGTCATCATCAGCCGCAGCCGTAATATCCGCCAAAAAAGCGGCCTGCGTAATACCGTTAAACTCAACCGTCTTCGCACCCTCGAACCACGCATCGTTCATCACGTTACATTTCTGTTTTATCTCTTTAACATCAACCTTTGGCATAATATGTTTTTCTCCTTTTCCTTTATTTACGGGTTAAATCAAAGCCGAGAAACAAACTTCATCTCGCAAAACCGATAATACTCCTCACTCCGAACTCTTTCCAAGTCATCCCGCCCGCTTCCCGGGTCAAGGGGAAGGCCTTCCGGGTCAATGGGAATGTTTTCCATGTCAAGAGGAAAGCTTTCGGGGTCAAGGGGAAAACCTTCCGAGTCAAGGGGAAATGTTTTCCTGTCAAGGGGAACGTTCTCCGCGTCGCTCGGATGAAGTTCCAAGTCTCCTGCTTCACTTTTAATCGCTAAAGTTTACGAGCGACTAGAACAGTGTACCCGCCGCACTAATTGCGCCTCCGATAGCTGTTGCGACCTTTATCAGCGAAGTTACGCCGTCCATATAGCCTTTCGCGTTATTCAGATGCTCAACGAGTGAAGTCTTATTTGGCTCGTCTTTTTCAACTTCGTGAATAGCTTTGGCTAACTGGTAGTCAGCATCGGTGACGATCTCTGCGTCAATCACCTCAGTTTCGGCGATACTCGACAACTCAGCACGCAATCTCTTTAGCTCGTTCGCGAATTCCGCCGTGGTTTGCACGTTATTGAATGTAATATCGCCTGCCGCATTGTATTGCGTTCCGACTTCCTGATTTCTCTGATCAAATGTAGTCATAGTGCCTCCATTTTGTATTGCGTTTGTCGATCCGAGGGAGCCGTGATTGTCGCCCATTACGTAAATATTAAAGACATGACGCACGCTCTCATCAGGAATTGACTTTCCATTGTCTGAGTCAGACCTAATTTGTGGATATTTTTCAGCTAATTCGAGTATGAAGGTGAGTAAACTGTTGCGCGTCGTTTCGATGATTTGCGTAATTTGACTCTTGTTCAAGAGACGCCAAGCTCGTAGGCATGAGAGATTGTCGAAGACAGTTTTATGTAAAAGCGAATATAATTCAGATGGAATCGAAATCATCAAAGAGCCATCCTTGGGGTCAACACTTTCAATCATTGCCTCCAATCCCTTAACTCCTTGGAACATGTTGATCTCATTGAAAACATCACGACCTTCTTCTGCCAGATTGTTTACAGGAATTACGTGATTTCGTATGTAATGAACTCCATTCGAAAAATCACCAAAGGCAATTGTCTTAACCTTGCGGTACTTGGGTAACGACTCACTAGTCGTGTATCCGTTCAATTCATTCTCAATCCAATCCTTAAACTCCTGATTCTCGAGTTTGTAAGCAAGAACTTTAGCTTTACGGAGAATAGCCGACAGTTCAGTCTCTCCGATCAGTTCACTCTGTATTTCATCAAAAAGGCTCATCTTATATCAACCTAGACCATACATTTCAATTCCTTTCGATCTGCACGAGGTTGGCGTACTTGACCTCGCCGGCTTTGGTGACGTTGTAGAAGAATTTCTGCATGTCCCAGGCGGCGGTGGGGCAGCGTTCGGCGCAGAGGCCGCAGTGGAGGCAGACGTCTTCGTCTTTGACCATGATGCGGGCGGTTTGGATGAGCGGCTCGGAGACGTATAGGTCTTGGGTGAGATTGAGGGCGGGCACCTTTGTCTGCTGGCGAAGCTCGGGTTCAGGTTCGTTGGCGGTGAAGGTGATGCAGCTGGTCGGGCAGATATCGACACAGGCGTCGCACTCGATGCATTTCGGGGCGTGGAAGACCGTCTGCACGTCGCAGTTGAGGCAGCGTTTGGCCTCTTCGTAACCGGCGAGCGGGTCGAAACCGAGCTCGACCTCTTGCTTACGGTCTTTGAGCGTGATCGATTTGTCGGTCTGCGGAACGACCAAACGCTGATATTCGTCGATCTCGCTGTCGTACGCCCATTCGTGTATGCCCATCTTTTGCGAGATGAGATTGACGAACGGATTGAGGCGTTCGGTATGCACGTTTTTGTCGTTGCAGTGCAGGTCGATTGAAACAGCGGCCTGGTGGCCGTGGGCGACGGCGGTGATAACGTTTTCCGGTCCAAATGCTGCGTCGCCGCCGAAGAAAACGCGGGGATTCGTAGACTGGAACGTTGTTTTATCAACGACGGGCATTTCCCATTTGTCGAATTCCACGCCAATGTCGCGCTCGATCCAGGGAAAGCTGTTTTCCTGTCCGACAGCGATCAGAACATCGTCTGCGGGAAAGAAAACCTCAGGTTCGCCGGTCGGGACGAGGGTCCGTTTGCCCGTATCGTCGAATACGGCCTCGACTTTTTCGAACATCATACCTACGAGACGGAATCCGCTCGCAACGGCTCCCGGTCCTGACCCGTCAGGCTCTCCAATCTTCTCAACGACGAACGATTTCGGTACGTGATTGTCGATAATCGGGATGTCTTCATGCTGGGCGTCCTCTTTCTCCCAAGGGCTGGCCTTCATCGACGCAAAGGGCGAGCGTACGACGACCTTAACGTCCTCGCCTCCGAGTCGTCTTGCGGTGCGGCAGCAGTCCATGGCCGTGTTGCCCCCGCCGAGAACGATCACGCGTTTGCCGATTTTCTCTGTGTGTTCAAAGGCGACGCTGCCGAGCCAATTGATGCCGATGTGAATATTTGAGTCGCCGTCTTGGCGGCCAGGCAGATCCGGCAGGTCGCGACCGCGTGGGGCACCGGTGCCGACAAAGACAGCATCGTAATCTTTTTCGAGCGTTTCTTTTAGACTTGAGACGTAATTGTTGAAATGAGTGTGGATACCAAGGTCGAGAATGTAATCGACTTCTTCATCAAGTACAGTTTCCGGCAGACGAAATGAGGGTATCTGCGATCGCATAAAGCCGCCGCCGCTCCTGTGCTCGTCATATAAATGCAGCTCATAACCCAGCGGTGCGAGGTCGCGGGCGACCGTCAAGCTGGCAGGCCCGGCACCTATCAGCGCCACTATTTTGCCATTCGGGGCAAACGGCCCCTGCGGCATCATCGATTTAACCTCACCTTTATTGTCAGCCGCGACGCGTTTTAAGCGGCAGATCGCGACCGGTTCCTGCTCGAGACGCCCGCGGCGACAGGCCGGCTCGCACGGGCGGTCGCACGTGCGGCCGAGGATTCCCGGAAACACATTCGAGTCCCAATTGATCATATACGCCTCGGAATACCGGCCCTCTGCGATCAGGCGGATATACTCGGGCACCGGCGTGTGGGCCGGGCAGGCGTATTGGCAATCGACTACCTTATGAAAATACTCGGGATCGGTGATGTCGGTTGGATTCACTTAATTCCTTTCGTCAGATGTGTTTTATGCAGTGTAATGATAGGACAATACGGGGTATGGATACAAGGATGTTCCCAGTAACACGGGTGCTTGACACTCGCGAATGTACGCCCCTAAACTAAAATCGTTCCGCTTTGGCAAAATAGTCGAGCAGTGAGAGGAGAATATGGAGTTTTCTCGTCGTGATTTTTTACGCTCTACCAGTATCGCGATGGGCGTTGCGGTGCTGCCGTCGTGGGTCTATGACGCGCAGGCGGCGACCGCTTTGTTTGTCGAAGTTAACAAAGACGCAATCGCCGATGCCGCCTTGGCCACAGCAAAGCGTCTGGGAGCGTCGTATGCGGACGTCCGCATCAATCGCTATCGCGTCGAGAGTGTAAATACGCGCGAGCGACAGGTACTCAATGTATCGAGCGGCCAAAACTTTGGTTTTGGCGTACGGGTGCTCATCAACGGAACATGGGGATTTGCCGCGAGCCCGCACGTGACGGTCGAGGAAGCAATGCGTATGGCTACCGAGGCGGCTGCGATCGCTAAGGCTAACTCGGCTATAACTCGGCGCAAGATCGAACTCGTTCCGACGCCGAAAGTGACGGCCTCGTGGAAAAGTGCTTTTGAAAAAGACCCGTTCGACGTCCCGTCGGAACAAAAGGTCGCCGAGCTTCTAAAGATCAATGACGCCGCACTGGCGATCAATGGCATTAGCTTTGTAAATTCGCAGATGGCCTGCGTCAATGAGCAAAAATATCTCGCCACCAGCGACGGTTCGCGGATCGAGCAGTATCTCATTCGCATGAATCCGAGCTACACCGTCACTGCGGTTGACCGTGCGAGCGGCGACTTTCAGGCGGTCAATTCCCTTCTGCAGGCTCAGAGCATCGGTTTTGAATATATGTCCAAGCATGACTGGGCAGCCGATGCTAAACAGGCGGCCGAGCACGCGGTGATGAAACTAACTGCAAAACCTGTCGCCGCCGGAAAATACGACCTTGTCCTGCACCCGTCGCATTTGTTCCTGACCATTCACGAGTCCGTAGGACACCCGACCGAGCTTGATCGGGCGTTGCTGTGGGAGGCAAATTACGCTGGCACCAGCTTTTTAACTCCAGAGAAAACAGGCAAGCTGAAGTTTGGATCCAAGATGGTTAACTTTGTTGCCGACCGCACGCAGCCGCTTGGGATGGCGACGGTTGGCTTTGATGACGAGGCGGTGCCCGGGCAGAGCTGGCATCTCGTCAAGGACGGCGTCTTTGTCGATTGGCAGACCACCCGTGACCTGGCCAAACTTGTCGGCAAAGACAAATCGTACGGCTGCCTGCATGCCGACAGTTGGGACAGCGTTCCGTTTCCCCGCATGCCTAACGTCTCGCTGCAGCCGGGCAAAGAAAACCTGTCGCAGGATGACCTTATCGCGGGCGTCGATAGAGGTATCTTGATCTACGGCCGGGGCAGTTATTCGATAGACCAGCAGCGGTATAATTTCCAGTTCGGCGGCCAGACATTCTGGGAGATCAAGGGCGGTAGAGTGGTCGGGATGCTCAAGGACGTTGCTTATCAATCGCGAACGACAGACTTCTGGGGAGCGCTCGACGGCCTCGGCGGACAAGGGTCGTATGAGATTCCCGGTTCGTTCAACGATGGCAAGGGCGAGCCCGGCCAGTCGAATGCCGTTTCACACGGGTGTCCGCCGGCCCGCTTCCGCGATATTAATGTACTGAATACGGCCTCGGGTGCGAGCGGCGGACAGATGATGGAGGACGACCAATAATGCTGCTCACGGAACAGGAAGTGCGGGCGGTGACGGCTAGGATCCTTTCGATGGTAAAGGCCGATGATGCATCGGCCTCGGTTGGTAGTAGTAGGCAATCGCACCTCCGCTTTGCGAGTAATAATGTACTGACGAGTGGTACGCGCGAAGGGCGCAACGCGAGCGTTACTGTTTGGATCGGGGGCAGGCGGGGCTCGGCCTCGACCAACGACCTTGACGACGCAAGTCTTCAGGCGATGGTCGCTCAGGCCGAAAAAATCGCCCGCACCGCACCAGTCGACCGCGAGTACGTGCCGACGCTCGGTAAACAGGTCTACAAACAGTCGAGCGGCTATGTCGAGGCGACGGCAAATCTCTCGCTTACGGAACGGGCGAAACAGATTGGGGCGATCATTGCCGAATGCGAGAAAAATAAGGTCATCGGTGCCGGGTTTCATTCGGCGAGCGCTCAGGCGGGCGGCAGCGCTACCAAAAACGGCAACTTCGAATTTGAACGCACGACGGGAGTCGGGATTTCCGTGACCGCTCGGACGCGCGATGACCAGAGTTCCGGATATTTCCTGCGAAGCCATCACGACATCGCGAAGCTCGACACGATGCGCGTAGCCCGCGAGTCGATTCGCAAAGCGATCGAAGGGCAAAATGCGAAGACGATCGAGCCCGGTGTGTATACCGTCATCCTCGAGCCGCAAGCGGTCGCGGATCTGATCGGTGGCGTGAATCAAATGTTTAATGCCCGCACGGCAGAGGAAGGCCGCGGCGTTTTCTCGTTGCCGGGCGGTAAGACGCGGCTTGGCGAGCAGGTGTATGACGACCGTGTGACAATATATAGCGACCCTTACCACCCGGAGCTGCCGGGCTCGCAAAGCGCTCAGGGCGGCATTCCCGCGCAGCGTGTGACGATGATAAATAAAGGGCTTCTCGAAACACTCACCTATAACCGGTACTGGGCTAAGCAGAAAGGTAAAGAGCCGACTGCGGGGCCCGTCAACACGATTTTTGAAACCAGCGGGCCTGTGTCGTCCCTCGAAGACATGATCAAGTCAACGCCTCGCGGAATCATCGTCAGCCGCTTTTGGTACATCCGTCAAACTGACCCGCGCACGGCGAGCTCGACGGGGCTGACGCGTGATGGCGTGTGGTGGATCGAAAATGGAAAGATCGCCTATCCGCTAAAAAACTTTAGGTTTAATCAGTCGATGACCAAAATGCTCGCCCCCGGCAATGTGCTTGCCGTCGGAAAACCCGAGCGTGTCGGAAGCTCAGAAGGAGGAGGCGGTTCATTACTGCCTGCCCTGAAGCTCAAGGAGTTTACATTTAGCTCGCAATCTGAAGCGGTTTGACCTTATTTACCGCACCCGATGCGCCTTCCTAATGCAATCTGCATCGTCGTTTGAAGCACTGACAGGCTCGCCGGATATCTTTGCGTACATATGTGTGTTCGTACTCGGTGCGTGCATCGGCAGCTTTTTGAACGTCGTAATCTATCGCGTTCCAGATGAGCTGTCGCTGCTCACCAGTTCTGCCTGTCCTAAGTGTCATAAATCGATTCCCTTTTACTACAACGTTCCTATAATCGGCTGGCTTCTCTTAGGCGGCAAGTGCGTCAACTGCAAAGAGGCGATCGCCTGGCGGTACCCGGCGGTCGAGCTGCTGACGGCTCTCGTTTTTGTGCTCGTCTATTCTCAAATCGGCCTTAATGCCTACCTGCCGCTCGCGCTCGTTTTTGCCGCGACGATGATCGCATTAGTGTTCATCGATGCGGAACACATGATCCTGCCGAATGTCATCACATACCCGCTGTTCATAGGAGCTTTAACGGTGCGGGTGATCTATCCCTTGGTATTCGACAACAGTTACTTTTCCGACACGATGTACGGGCCAATTTCATGGCTCGCAGGATGGCCCGTGTGGTCGGTCAGTTTGGCCGGAGGTTTGTTTGGAGCACTCATTGGCGGTGGCTCGCTTTGGCTAGTCGGAGCAATCTGGAAGGCGTTGCGCGGCGTCGACGCGATGGGTCTCGGCGACGTCAAATTATTGCTCGGAGTGGGCTCTCTGCTTGGCTGGCGTCTTACGATTTTGACCATCTTTCTGGGAGCTTTTACCGGTGCGATTGCCGGCATTGTTCTGGTGATGAAACAGAAAGATAAGAACATGCAGACGCAGATTCCCTTCGGGATCTTTCTTGGAATCGGATCGATCGCAGCAATGCTTTTCGGTGAGTGGATGATCGCCTGGTACCTCGGAACGTATTAGCCGGGAATGCAGTTCCGCGAAAGGGTTACCTCGGATTATCCGAATGCTGAAGGCAAGCGGCACACGAACTTTCCCCTTTTGAATCCGTAGTGGCCTTGCCGCGCGGCACCCAGACCCCGCATTTTGAACAATTGACAAGCGGAACCGCGGCGGGTTCACCCGCGACTGTGCGGTTTCGCCCCGCGGCGGTTTTTGCTTCGTTGAGAATGCGTGCAAAGCGAATGCCGGCGGCGAGCTGCTTCCTATATCGAAGCGCCGTCAGGGCGACCAGCCCGACGACGATCGCGAGAACAAAGAGAAATTCTGTCCTCATTTATTTCGTGCCTTGTGCGGATGCAATTTGAACCTCAAGTTCCGCAAGTGCAGCGTTTGCCGGATTAATCTCACGAATCTTTGCGGCGACACGTCGGGCGTCGGCGACCTTGTTCTGTTTTAGATAGACCTGTGCGAGAAACTGCATCGACCGGTCGTGCTTAGGGTTTGCCTGTCCCACAGCCTCGAGCTCGGATGCCGCCTTTGCATAGTTTGCCGGCTCTTCGACATAGTATGAAATCCCGATGTCAGTACGAACGTCGGGCTCGGCCGGTTTAATTACCAAAGCCCTTGAATAGAATTCCCTTGCCTTTTCAAAGCTTGACCTATCCTTTTTTGCGTAACCAATATCGAAATACGCATTACCGAGCGCGACGGCGACATCAAAATCTCTGGAATTTAATGCGATCGCCCGTTCTAAGATCCGGGCCGACTCGGCCAACAGCAACGCGTCAGACGACATTGCGGCGTATCGATACAGGCCGATGCCGAGGCTTTTTTGAAATGCAAAATTATCGGGATTTTTGTCCGCCTCGGCGACCTTGGCGGCGATCTCTTGGGGCGAGAGGTCGTTACCCGTCGCCGTAGATGGCGCCGCCGGATCCGTCGACTGAATCATAGTATTGCCAACCGGCCCGGAGGTCGCGGCCGACCGGTTGATCGAGTTCGCGAGCCAGAATCCACCGATAAATCCGGCGACTAACGCGACGATGACGTAGGCTAACGTATTTCTATGCATTCAGAGGCTGATATTAACAAAAAAGGTGCCGCCGAAGAATCGACGGCACCTCAGTCGGCTATCCTTTAAACCTGCTATTTCTTCTTACCGTCCGGTGCGATGTAGGGCAGATCGTCGACCCGGCGGCGTATCGGCGGATCGGCGGCGCGGCGGCGCGGGAGCTCGGTGGACGTCCGTCGGTCGACGCTGCCCGCGGGCAGCCCCTTACCGTGCACGGCCTCAACAAGAATACGTGTTATCTCCTGTGAGAGCGTGCGATGTTCGCCCGCCGCGCGTCGACGCAGCGACTCTTTCAGTTCATTTGGTACATACGCACCGATAAATACACCTTTACGATTTGCCATAAAGAAACTTCTCCTAAGTATAAGAAAAACGAGCGAATATTTGCCTTGAAATGAAATGCGTCTGTAAGCCGAATCTTGTCACCGCTTTTCAGCGGGCGGCGATCATTCATCTAGGCCGTGCGTTTCCGCACGGCTCAAGCGGCCTACCCGGAAACTGCGGCTGGATTTCACCAGCTGGCGAGCGGGCAGCCCGCACGATCGCGTTTCCCTATTTGGCCTTGCACCGCGAGGAGTTTACCTGGCCGGACGCTGTCGCCAGCGGCCGCCGGTGAGCTCTTACCTCACCATTTCACCCATCACCTTGTCAGGCTGGTTTACTTTCTGTTGCACTTGTCGTCACCTCTCGCGAGGTGCCCGGACGTTATCCGGCTCGCTGCCCTATGGTGTTCGGACTTTCCTCTTTCATTTTTACGCAAAAGCGATCACCCGACGCGTTTCAATTTCAAGGCTCGTGAAGTATAGCAAAAAATGTTGAACAATCAAACGCCCTGTCTAATCCTTGATTTCTATCACATCACCCGCTTGAATAAATGGATCAATGACTTTGCCGTCGTTGATCGAGTGGAGATTGAAATCGAGGCTCTTCACTTTGCCTTTCGCGTCAATCCGACGAATCACCGCCTTTCTCGGGTTGCCGGTAGTCCCCATAACCACCGCGACTGCACTCTTTAATGTTAGGCCAGGGGTTAGCGTTTTCTGGGTTGCGATTCCGGTGGCGGGGCGGATTGAGTAGGCGCCGAGAGATGCGGTTGAAAACTCGACGGCATTGCCCGGAAGGATCACGACACTATCGGTCGACGGGCTGGCGAGATCGTAAACCTCAGGTGCTGACAGCGGAGCCCTTGTGATCGAAACACGATTTGCCGCAGCATTAACCAGAGCCTCTGCGCGGACGACGTACAAAGGCACCGCTTCGCGCCTCAGCTGCTTTTCGCCGGGACGCTCGACAATCCCGGACACCGTGACGCGGTGGCTGTTATACTCACGCACTTTTACGGTCACGGAAGGATTTTGGTACAGCCGAACCTGCGAGCTGATCAGCCGCTGGATTTCGTCGACCGTACGCCCGGCCGCCGGCACGTTATCGCCTGCGAGCGGGTAATCGATAGTGCCATTGCCGCCCACGGTGAAGTAGCCGGCACCCTGCGTCGTGTTGTTGAGATTGATCGATATAACATCTCCGACTCCAATCCTATAAATATCAGTAGCCAGTGAAGGGGGCCCGCTACTGCTGGGCGCCGCTGACGTCGAGATCTGAGTCGACACCGGTGCCGGAGCCATGTCGACGGATGACTGCGGCAAAGAAGCTACGGTGATTCTCGCAACCTCGCGGGAAGGACTGGGTGAATATGGGTTATTCCGCACCTGAGCATCTACACCGCCCGCTGCGGCTGCGAAGCAAACAATAACCGCAGCTATGCTGGAGAAGGGTCGTTGGAACGTTGAAAGGATCGTCTTAAATAGGCACATACTAACTCCACGGCTCAGAACTGTTGCGGTTTACTCAACCGGGCAGGTGTGAGAACCAGTCAATAAAAGTTCTAAAGCGGTGCCGTTTCTAATTTTTAGGGATTAGTTGCCAGGTAGAAGCTCGGTCGTGACAATTGATGGCCAACCGGTTGCGTATGAACTGCGGAGAAAGGCCTCAGTGTCACCGGCGGTGGTGAAGGCTTCAATCTCCGCGACAAGCTCTTCGCAATTGCTCATGTCTAAAGATCGAATTAGCCCGGTAATTTGGGCGACAGAATTTACATTAATGCTCAACTCGCGAGCCCCGAGGCCTAAAAGCACGGGCACGTAAAATGGCGATCCCGCCATTTCGCCGCAGACAATCGCCGGCTTGCCTGCGGCAGCGGCAGCGGTGAGCACCGTGCGCAGTGCGCGGATCACCGCTGGGTGGAGCGACTGATACCAGTCCGCCGCGGCCTCGTTGTCGCGGTCGACGGCCAGAAGGTATTGAACCAGATCGTTCGTTCCGAGGCAGATAAAATCTACGCGTCGGAGAATCTGGTCGATGGTAATCACCGCGGACGGAACTTCGATCATTGCTCCGAGCTTCGGGCGCCGAATCGGAACGCCTTTATCTGCGAGACGGTCAAATTCGTCGTCGATGACGGACTTTGCCGCCTCGATCTCGCGTAGCCCGGAGACCATCGGAAGGATAAGGTCGATCTCCCGGTCAGCAGACGCACGTAAAAGCGCTCGGATTTGAATTCTGAAACTCGATCGCTCGGCGAGGCTCAGTCTGATCGCTCGCAATCCCAGTGCCGCGTTTCGTTCCACTGTCTTGTCAAAATGACCCGGGCCGATATCAAATGTACGGATACGCACGCCGTCTCGTCCCGCCGCATCCGCGATCGCGGTGTATGCGGCGACTTGCTCGTCTTCGGCCGGCAACTCCGTACCGTCTCCAATTACTGATTCCGATCGAAATAATCCGATACCGGCGGCGCCAGCCACCCTTGCAGACTGAAAGCGTCCGACGGAATCGGCGTTGGCCCGTACGATGATTAGCACTCCATCGGTCGTCTTCGTCTCGGTTTGGATTTGAGCCTCGGTCGCCCTGGAAATTCCGGGCACGTGTGAGTCGGTACCTTCCCGCATCTTGGCGACCTGTTCTCGGCTTGGGTTCACAACCACCGTTCCTTCGTAACCATTAACTTCGACGCGGTCGCTTTCGGAGAAAGCGGTATGGATGTCCTTCACGCCAGAGACCATCGGAATCCTTAGTTCGCGGGCAATAATTGACGAATGTGAGGTCCAGCCGCCGTGCTCGGTAACGAAGGCGGCAGGTGCGAAGCGGGCAATCGCGACTACCTGCGACGGGCGCAATTCCGCAGCAGCTACAATCGCACCTCTGCACATTTCGAAATTAGCGATGACACTATTTCGAAGGGCGGCTATTATGCGGTGTGCCACATCGTCGATGTCGAGATGTGTTTCACGGAAGCGGTCGTCCATAACGGCGATCTGGCGTTCGCGAAGGTGATCCGCGACCGAGGATACCGCCCACTCTGCATTCACCATTTGATCCTGGATGGCGGAGGCGACCCGCTGTACGAACGACGAATCTTCAATTATCGAGAGGTGAACCGCAAAGATGGCCGCGGCGGGCGTTTCCGGGTCAAAGTCGTTCTCGGCGGCAACGTCTCGCAACTCCCGGGTAGAGGTCTGAAGCGCCTTTTCGAACCGCGTCACCTCGTCTGCGACACGGTCAATGTCTATCCTCTCGTGGACACTAGCCGATTCATGAGCGGCGAGAAAGACAACGTTTCCGAACGCGATTCCGCGCGAAATCGCGATCGCGGCAATACGACGGCCGGAATCGGAAGATCTCGAACTCACTCGATCCAAATCCATTATTTAATGGGGATGGTGGGCAGACATGCCAGACACCTCAAAGGGTCATGCACAGATTAGTTGACAGCCTGTGCCTAATTACCAAAGCTGAAGCCGCCACCGCTGCCGCCCTGGGTCGGGAAAAATGGTTTTAGCATGCCCGCAAATGCAGCGAGGTTTCTGGTTTGAATGAGAATCTCGCCCGGGCCTGTGAATTCGGCGACCATGCCCTCACCGCTTAGAAGGCTACGCAGGTAGCCGCTTTTAGCCGCCTTTCGGATGTTGTATTGCATATGGCCTTCCCACGCGACCAGGTGGCCGGTGTCGATAACGTACTGCTCACCGGGGCGTAGCGTTCGTCGGTGGATCGCTCCGAATGAGGAAACAAGAAGTAAACCGGCCCCGGAAACCTGTAAAACAAATAGACCTTCGCCGCCGAAAAACGATTTGGCGCCGCCGAATTTTGTGTCTACGACCAAAGACGTGTCGCCCGCCAGATAGGAGCTGGACTGGACCATGAACATCTGGTTGCGCATCTCGATACCCGCGACATCTCCCGGTGCGCCGGGTGCAAATGTTACCTCGCCGGGGCCGCCGCGAGCGGTGAAGGTAGAAACGAATGCGGATTCCCCGCCAACCGCGCGTTTGAGGGCACCGAAAACTCCGCCCTTGAGTTCCGAGTGAAGATCGATATTGGCCGACATCGACACCATCGCCCCGGCCTCAGCTGCGATCGTCTGTTCCGGTTGGAGGTTGACTACCGCGAGAGCAAAGGCACCTTGGTGTTCGATGGACCATGTATAGCCGCGTCCCTGTCCGCGTCCATCCTGGTCAAAGTGAAACGCATCGCCCGCGGTGGGAGCTGGGTTTGACGCGGGCTGCGGAGCGGCCGGAAGCACGAGTCCACACGAGCCGCAGAATTTAGCTCCGTTCATCAGAGAAGCATTACATTTTGGACAGTTCATAATTAGGGTAATTCGGCGAGAGACCTTGGGTCGTCAATCGTTTAGGGCGCCGGCATTCCAAACACTTTCGATCAGACTACGACGCCCTGAGATTTCCTAATAATAATCGCCGCTGCGGCATCCGCATCTTGTGCAAAATCCAGGTAGCTGACGTCGTTGTCGCTGACCGCAAGGTGTGTCTCACACGCTTCAATGATTGGTTTCCAACAATCGCCGATGAGAACAAGCGGGCGTTTGGCAAGGACGCCGGTTTGCAGCTTATTCCATACGAGCGAAATTTCTGTTACGGTGCCCATCCCCCCGCGTAGGGCGACGAAACCGACTGAGCGGGTGATAAGATTTTGCAGCCGATCGTAGAAATGGTCCGTAGCGACTTTATCCGTGAGATAACGGTTAGGTTCCGACTTAAACTGGTTCATCACGATGCCGTAGACACGGCCGCCGGCCTCACGGGCTCCGCGCGACGCAGCCTCCATGATCCCGAGGTAACCGCCCGTACAAATGGTGAATCCGGCTTTAGCCAGCAGCCCGCCCAAGGCCACCGCCTCACGGTACTCCGGCGAATCCGGTGCACACCTGGAACCTCCGAAAATCGTCACTATTCTCTCCCCACTCGGTGTAGCCATATCGATATTGTCTGAAGCACTCCTTTTTTTGATTGTACATTACCGCATGTTAAGAAAACGTAACGCATATATGGAAACGATAACGTTCAGCAGATTGCGCTATCGGGCGATCTCTTCCGGCGTTTGATTGCCTGCCTCGTGAATTGCCTTTCTCGTATCGGTAAAGAGTAGGACAATCGTGCCGATTACAAAGAATACGATCAATCCCAGAATCGCGTGGCGAAACGAGCCGGTCGCTCCTACGATTATCGTAAACATAAGCTGGCCCATCCAGGATGTACCCTTCTCGGATATTTCATATAGGCCAAAGAACGAAGATTCCCGGCCCTTGGGGATCATCTGGGAGTAGAGAGATCGTGACAGCGCCTGAGCCGCACCCAAAACCATACCAATCGCGGCACCCATGATGTAGGCCTGGACTGCGGACTCGAAGTACGCGTATGCGTAGATAACGATGCCCGACCAGATTGCGAGGGCCACAATGATCGTACGTTTTGCTCCGATGACTCGAGCGATCCGCTCAAAGATAAGCGCACCGGCAAAGGCGGATATCTGGGCGATTCCAAAGATAATTATCAGGAAAGAGTTGTCGGTTTCCAGACCCTTCGATGTAAAAAGTTCATAGGAGATGAAAACGGACGACTGCAGAATGACGGTCTGTATGCCGTCGTTGTAAAAAAGGTACGCGATCAAGAATAGCATCGTGTAACGCAGCCGGCGCAGTTCTTTCAGGGTCTGCCACAGCTCCCGAAACCCGACACCCACCAGCGAGCGCTCTTTTGGAACATCCTTAATCGCGGGGCGCGTACGCACCAGGTAAAAAGTAAATACCGCAAAGGCTCCCCACCAGAGCGACGCGAAGAGAAACGAAATCCGTACCGCAGTGGCGGTTGTGATCCCCAAGGTCTCTGCATTTGAGAGAAAGATCAGATTCAGGACGAGAACGAGGAACCCGCTCAAATAGCCGACGCCGTATCCGTAGCTGGAAACCTTATCGCGAAGGTCTTCGCTAGTGATGTCGATGAGAAAGGCGTTATAGAAAACATTGGCCGCCGCGAACGCCATGTTTGAGATGATAAAGAGAATGCTGCATGCGATGTATGAATCGGTTACGAAAAACAACAACGCTCCCGCAAGTACACCTGTGTAGCAAAACACGGCCATTAAGACCTTTTTGAGATTGGTGTAATCGGCGATTGCCCCGAGTAGCGGCAAGAACACGACCATCGAAATTACCGAGATCGCCGTGCAGAAGGCCGGCAGGCCTTTGGGCGTGACTTTGAAGAGCAGTAGGTCGAGAACGACACCGTCTTCGCCTACAGCGGCTTTCGCCAAACCCAACAAATACGGGCCGATCAAGACGCCGACAACCACCGTAAAAAAGGCGGAATTAGCCCAATCGTAGGCCATCCACCCGACCACTTCACGGCGGTTATTTTTTTCCATCAGTGTGTTGACGATAATTCACAAAGATTGATAGTTCAAGCGTTCGCGTCGATCGTGGACGTAAAGCGCGAACCAAACGCTTGGACACTTAACTTTTAACGCTTTATCATCGAGGTTCGGCAAACGTCCGATTCCTATGAAAGCAATGATACTTGCTGCGGGCTTTGGAACGCGGTTATTTCCCCTTACGATCGACCGGACCAAGCCGGCCATTCCTTTTTTAGGAAAGCCGCTCGTCGGATACGTCGCGGAATACATTGCCAAATTCGGGATTGAGGATATCGTCGTTAACCTCCATCATCAGCCGCAGTCGGTGATCGATGCACTCGGCGACGGCAGCAAGTTTGGAGTCTCAATAAAATACACGGTTGAGGAGCCTGCAATTTTGGGTACGGCCGGAGCGCTTCGCTATGCGCGTCAACACCTGAAGGACGACACATTTGTAATAGTCAACGGCAAAATCATAAGCGATATCGACATCACCGCTGCAGTCGAGACACATAAACGGTCAGGTGCGATCGCGACGATGGTGCTGAAAGCCAATCACAAGCGAGATAAGTTTACGGTCGTCGAAACGGAGGATGGGCACATCAAGCAGTTTGGAGCGCACGCAACACCGGTCACGGGTGAAGAGCTGCGGGATATCGAGCACGAAATCGCCACGCCGCTGATGTTTACAGGCATCCACATCTGCGAACCGGAGATACTGGAAATGATACCGGACGGGAAAGCGTCTGATACGGTTCTTGACGTTTACATCCCGTTCATCAAGAACGGCGGGAAGATCGCGGCCCATGTTGCAGAGGGTGAGTGGTTTGAAATGTCGACCATCCCGCGGTACCTCGACATTTCGCTCGCCATGCTCGGCCGTTGCGATATGCACTTTGGTGAAAATTGTCGGGTCAGCGGTGCGGCGAGCCTGAAAGATTCGATCATCTGGGACGATGTGACCGTCGGCGATGGAGCGACCCTGTACCGTACGATTATCGCCGACGGCGTAACCATCGAGCCTGGCGAGCAATTCGAAAACGCCGCCATTGTTAGGGCTGATATGGTGCGAAACTGCAACGAGATTCCCGAGAAGGCCCTCAAGGGTTACGTGCAGGGTGAGAATTATATCGTGCCTTTGAACTAGTAGTTAATTACGAATTACGAATTACGGATTACGAATTCCGAATTAAGATCTGCGAACTATGAAAGAGAACATTTTGCTCGACAAAAGTTTTGCATTCGCCGTTCGGATAGTGAATGCCTACAAGTTTTTGGTCGAGGAAAAGAAGGAATTTACAATGTCGAAACAGCTTTTGCGAAGTGGAACTTCGTTCGGGGCAAATGCTCAAGAATCGGTTGGCGGGCAGTCAACGTCGGATTTTATCTCCAAACTGAGTATCGCATACAAAGAGGCTCGCGAAACGAGATATTGGATAAGATTGCTCGGGGCAACCGGCTATTTTGACGCGTCACAGACGACAAGTCTCATTATGGACGTAGATGAACTGCTCAAGATGATTGGCAGCATCCAAACGACCACAAAGAAAAACGCACGACTCCGTAATTTGCGGTCTTCGTAATTCGTAACCCGTAATCCGTAATTCGCTCTCCATGCCCGATCATCTTGCCCGACTTCAACGATTCCTCGTCTCGCGCTCCCAGCCGGTCGAGGGTGTAGCGTTGACGGCGGACGCATCAACGCGGGAGTATTTTCGCATTACATGGCACGGCGGCCCGGCTGTAGCCTGTGTTTACCCCTCACCGTTTGACGCGACGACGCATTCATACCTCGACGTGACTAGGCTCTTTCTGGCCGGTGGGCTGCCGGTGGCTGAGATACTCGATGTGGACGGCGATCTGGGCGTGATCGTGCTCGACGATTTGGGCGATCGGATACTTCGCGAGCTACTAATCGAGACGGGTGATACGTCGCGGCTGCTCGATGAGGCGATATCGTTGATCGCCCGGATTCAGACGGCGACGCCCTTGGCCTATGATACCGATTCGATTGCATCGCGGCTCACATTTGACGCGGAAAAACTCGGGTGGGAACTACGCTATTTTAAGGATCACTATTTCGGCACGTATATGAAGACGCCTTTGTCCGCGGACGACGATCGCGAGTTGAGCGAGGAATTTGATCAGATCTCTAACGAACTCGCCTCGCTCGCGAGCGTGCTCTGCCATCGTGATTTTCACGCGGCCAACCTGATGCTCGACACGAAAAACAAAATGCGGATAATCGACCACCAGGACGCCCGCATCGGCTCGCCGACCTACGATCTGGTTTCCCTGCTCCTCGACCGCATCACCGAACCGCCGTCACGCGAATGGCTTGCCGAAAAACGGCGCTATTTTCTCGACCTCCGCACAAAATTCGGCCTGCCCCGCCTCGACGAAGAGACCTTCGCCAACGAATTCCGCCTCCAGACGATTCAGCGCTGCCTAAAAGCGGCGGGAACATTCTCATACCAATCCGAAATGCGCGGTAAAATCTACTTCATCCCATTCATCAAACCAATGTTTCGAATATCATACCGAGCGGCGGAAAGCCTCGGAAGGTTCCCGCATTTGCGGAGAATACTGAGTAAATATTTCTAGACGATCGTTCGTTGAATGGTACAGCGAATTTCTGTATTATCATCGGCGACCGGTGTAATAAATAGTTAGCTCTCGGCAGCGTGGCAGCATCAAGCGTTAATGATTAACTGGAGCGGAAAATAATGTTTCACGTTCGTTATTTGCTGCTATTCTATGATGCGAAATTGGAACCATTCTAAAATTTTGGGGAGGAATATAATGCGCTCAAAAATTGTTGCAGGAATCATCGCCGGACTTATCGGCGGTTTGGTCTTCGGTATGATGATGCAGATGATGGCCGCGCCGGACGGAAAGCCAATGATGGCGATGGTGGCTGGGGTGGTGCGTTCCGAAAGCCTCGTCGTCGGTTGGGTTTATCATCTGTTCAATAGCGCGGTCATCGGCGGCATTTTCGGCTGGCTGTTTGGCAACCGTATTGGCGGGTATGGCTCCGGGCTTTTATGGGGTGCGTTATACGGTTTTGGGTGGTGGATACTAGGCGGTCTGATTCTGATGCCGATGTTTCTCGGAATGAGTCCGTTTGCGCCGCTGATGATGGAAATGATGCGCCCCGTTGCGATTGGAAGTTTGATGGGACACATACTCTTCGGGCTGGTTCTCGGTGTCAGCTTTCTACTCTTGAACCGGAACCGAGGAGAAATATCCACTGCCGCCGCTTGAATGGTAATGTTGAAATCTAACAAGTTATTGCACGTGACGGCGAAACAGCGACTTTGTTATCGCGTTGTCTTTTGAGCCCGACGGCGCCGTGTATGCGGTCTCGCCCCACGTTAAATCCGCCGTCAGGCCGCACGGCGTACTCGTAAAACTACTCCTACCAGCGGTCAAACCCGAAGATAGTCCGCGCGCCAGTCGTTTACTGCCATCTTTATCTCTTTCGGAGTCGTCAGCTTCCCTTCCAGCACTTGTCCAACCAGCAACGGCAATTCGGCATCGGAGGCGAAGCGGAGGGCTATGAGTTGGCCGGTTCTTAAATCTCCGGCTCGGGCGGCAAGTTCCGGTGGCAGCAATTTCTGAAGGCGGAGGCGTTCTTCGAGACGAATTAGCCGATCCTGTACGCGTAACGCCTGCAGGCGGGCGGCGAGCGAGAGAATTATCAGGCCGACGGCGAGCAGGAGGCTCTCGGCGCGATCCCACGTTTGTTCCTGCCACAGGAGGACGATCTGCCAGACCAGATTGATGACCAGGATCGGCGTCAGCAAAAAATGGAAGAGCGGATAATAACGTGTGTGGTTTGCGTACGATTGTTGTTCCGGCATAAAGGGCTTTAAAGCTTTGTTTGGGCGAGGGCCTCGCCGGGGTTGCCCGTGAAATCTTCGCCCGGGTTTACGAATAGATTTTGCTCGAAGCGGTATTGCTTGTCATAGAGCTGCTTGTATCTTCCCTCTGCGGCGATGAGCGCCTCGTGGGTGCCCCGCTCGAGTATCTCGCCGGCCTCAACAACCAGAATCTGGTCAGCCGTGCGAATGGTCGAAAGCCGATGGGCGATGACAAATGTCGTCCGTCCCTGACGTAGTCGATTGAGCCCTTCCTGGATAAGCGATTCTGATTCGCTGTCGAGGCTTGATGTCGCCTCATCCAGGATCAAGATGCGCGGATCGGCTAGCAGTGCCCGTGCGATCGCAATTCGCTGCCGCTGACCGCCGGAGAGCTTTACACCCCGTTCGCCAACGATCGTGTCGTACCCGTTTGGAAACTTCTCGATGAACTCATCGGCATTGGCAATTCTGCAGACAGCCTTTATCGATTCAAGGTTAGCCTCCGGATTCGAAAAGCGTATGTTGCTGAGAATCGTCCCGTCGAACAAGAAGTTATCTTGCAGAACGACGCCCAAATGTCGGCGGTAATCGCGAAGCTTGACGGTTTGCAAATCTTTACCATCGATGCTGATCTTACCCGGCTTGGTTTGGTCTGGCGCGGCCTCCGAAGCCAATGAGCCGGTGGGCTGGATAAAGTTGAGCACCAGGCTGAGGATGGTCGATTTCCCGGAGCCGCTCGAACCCACTAACGCGGTCGTCGTGCCCGCCTCCGCATGAAATGAAACGCCCTTGAGCACCGGCACTCCCGGGTCGTATTCAAAAAACACGTCCTCGAAATCAATCGTACCTTCGACCTGCGGAAGCGGCGTTTTGCCTGCGTCCTCGTCATCCTCGGTGCCCATCGCCATAACCTCGCGGATGCGGTCGAGACCCGCCAGGGCGTCGGTGATTTGTGTACCGATCGAGGTTAGTTCGATAATCGGCATCGCGAGCAGAAAGGTGAACGAAATGTACATCAAAAAATCGCCGAGCGTCATCGAGCCGGTCGTCACGGCATTGCCGCCGATGACGATCATCACGACAGAAATGGCGCCGATAATCACCGCCGAGAACGAAGAGATCGCTGAAACTCCCGTGACCGATTTGGCAATATTTCGAAACAGTTTATGCGCTCCGCGGGTGAATGAGAGTTCCTCGCGTTTTTCGGCCGTGTAGGCCTTAACGATGCGTATCCCGCCGAGCGATTCTCCTAGACGGCCCGTGAGCTCGGCCGTGATTTCACCGCGCTCGCGAAAGATTGGGCGGAGTTTCTTGAACGCATACATCAGCGCCGCACCAAACACGAGCAGAACGACAATTGTCGCTAATGTGAGCTGCCAGTTGAGATAGATCAGAACGCCTATAGCAATCGTCGCCGTGACAATGCTTCCCAGAATCTGGCCAAGACCGGTGCCAACGAGATTGCGGATTCCCTCGGCGTCATTCATGATCCGCGAGATAAGCTGTCCGCTCTGAGTTGAGTCAAAATACGAGATCGGCAGCCGCTCGATGTGCCGCTGCACACGCATCCGCATATTTGTAATCGCAAGCTGTGCCGCCACACCCAAAATCTGAGAAAGTGCGAACGACGTAACGGCCTGTATCAGAGTCGAAATGCCGATAGCAAGGGCGATCCATTTGATTAGCTCGTAATTTCGATTGGTGAAAACCTCGTCACCGATGTATTTGGTAGACGCGGGCAGAACCATGCCCGCGAGACGCGAAACGAGCATCAAGACGCTGCCAATCGCAAGCCGCCAGCGCGCATTCCACATGATGCGGCGGGCCTCTGCCCAGGCACTTTTATAGTCGACCTTTTTCTTCTTTTTCTCCTCAGCCATGTCGGGTATTTTCCAAGTCTGATAATTGTCGGGAGCTAAGTCAAACGTCAGGTTATTTACGCCTCGTACGCCAATCCATTAGAATCAAGCTAATCTCTAATTTATGAAGCAGACTTATATCAATCAACTCAAAGATCACATCGGCGGGTCGGTCGTCCTGAAGGGATGGCTATATAACAAGCGTTCGAGCGGAAAGCTTGTTTTTCTGCAAATGCGTGATGGTACCGGTATCGTACAGTGCGTCGTCTTCAAACCCAACGATGAGGCTCTCTATGACCTTGCCGATTCGCTTGGACAAGAGAGCTCGATAATTGTTACCGGAACCGTGAAACAAGACACTCGGTCTTTGCTTGGCGTCGAGCTCGATGTAACCGGGCTTGATGTCGTACAAAATGCTCACGATTATCCCATCACGCCTAAGGAACACGGAACCGAGTTTCTGATGGACAACCGACATCTGTGGATACGGTCGAAGAAGCAGCACTCGATTTTAAAAGTCCGTCACACGATCATCAAAGCGGTTCGCGATTATTTTGACGACCTTGGCTTTACGCTGGCCGACACGCCTATCTTTACGCCAGCGGCGTGCGAGGGTACGACGACACTTTTTGAGGTCGATTATTTTGGTGACGACAAGGCTTATCTCACCCAGTCAGGCCAGCTATATAACGAAGCGACGGCCGCTGCCCTGGGTAAATCTTATGCATTCGGGCCCACTTTTCGAGCGGAAAAATCCAAAACGCGGCGCCATTTGACCGAGTTTTGGATGGTTGAGCCGGAGGTTGCGTACGCAACGTACGAGGACATGATGGACCTCGGCGAAGGCCTTATTTTGTCGATTGTTGAACGTGTGCTGTCAGATCGCCAGGAGGAACTGAAGTCATTAGAACGCGACACCACGGTGCTCGAAGCGATCGCCGGACCATTCCCGCGTCTTCATTACGACGATGCGGTGAAGATGCTCCAGGAAGGGCATACAAAAGGCGAATTGGAGAATAGCTTTGAATGGGGCGGCGATTTTGGTGCACCCGACGAGACGTATTTATCGAATCAGCACGGCAAGCCAGTTTTCGTACACCACTTCCCTACTGCCATTAAAGGCTTCTATTTCGAGATCGACAAAGACCGCCCCGAATGCGCCCTCGGCATCGACCTTCTCGCCCCGGAAGGCTACGGCGAGATCATCGGCGGCGGCGAGCGTTCATCATCGCTCGAATACATGCAGGCTCAGCTAGCCGCCCACAACCTGCCGCAGGAAACCTTCGAGTGGTACCTCGACCTACGCCGCTACGGCACCATGCCGCATAGCGGCTTTGGCATGGGAATAGAACGCACAGTCGCATGGATGTGCGGCATCGAACACGTGAGAGAAACGATTCCGTTTCCGAGGATGCTTTACAGGTTGAGGCCGTAACGGGAGACCTTCAGTATCCTGATGCAGTCTCACGTGAGGGCAAAGTGGTGATACTCCGTCCGGATGAGATCAACGTTGGTTGATCATTCTTCAAATGACACCCAGGCGAGCCGGTGCTCTTTATCGAATCGAAAGTGGTAATAGACCGTCTTTTTTGGCAGGGCCATTTTGTAGTGAAGAATCTCATCCGCTGTGGGGTCGAGCATAAAATGGTTCGCGGTGATTTTCTCGCCGCCAAGATACACGAATGAACTGGACAGTTTGAGGTTTTCGCGTACCTGCGTTCGGAAGGTCTCGCTGATTTTCGAAGCGTATTTGTCTGACAATATCGCGGGAGTCTTACCGGCCGAAATGTCTTTTAGGATCTGTAAATGCTCTCTCGTTTGATTCGGGACGGCATCGGGCGACACTTCCATACCCGCGGCAAATGCTCCCGGTATGTAACGGTCCGCAACTCTTTTTGCGATATATTCCGCGCCAAAACCGCCGTCTTCGAGGTTGCCGATAACGGCAACAGTAATATTTTCTCTCGCATAATGACGCACAATGCTGCCGAATCCGCCCACGGTGGAGCCGAAATGCTGGATCATTTTATGTCCGTTAAATGTATCGGTAAAAAAAGCGAATCCGTGGGCTATCGTTCTGCCGTCGTTTAATTTTGCGGGTGCCAGCATTTGTTCAAGGCTGGTTTGTTTCACTACGCGGCCCTTTAGAACTGCCTCCCACCATTTCGCAAGGTCGACGGCATTTGCAAGTATTCCGCCGCTTGCGGCGATTACCCTTGGCCGAAACGGCTCGCCATTTTCCCACTTCCCGCCTCGAAGGACATAACCTGTGGCCCGATAAGCCACCACATCTTCCTGGTGTTTGAACCGGATCGACGGCAGTCTCAAAGGTGTAATGATCCCCTCAGTGGCAAAATTTTCGAATGACTTTCCACTGGCTCTTTCAACGATTATCCCGATCAAAGGCAGATTGGTGTTTGAGTAAAGCCATTTTTCGCCCGGCTGAAACTGCAATGGAAATGGTTTGATCATCTCGACGAACTCTTCCGGCGAGTACTCGCGACGATACGAAAAGTCTTTGATCTCGGTCCAATCCTTCAAACCCGACGTATGATTGAGGAGCTGCCGGACTGTGATCGGTTTCCAAATATCCGGGGCATTTGCGGGAAGGTATTTTGTTATCGGATCCTCGAGGTTCAGTTTCCCGTCCTCTACAAGCAGCATCACGGCCTCGGAAGCAAACTGTTTTGAGATAGACCCAATCTCGTATACCGTGTCGCGGGTTGCGGGCGTTTGCGTTTCGAGATTTGCGATGCCGTATCCGCCTGCCCTGACCACCTTTCCCTCGCGGAGAACGGCAATCGAGAGCCCGGGAATCTTTTTCTCGCGGATTGTGGTATTGACAAAATCATCGAGGGAATCTCCACGTGCGATCGTAAACAAACAAAGACACGCGATGATTGGGCTAATGGTTCTACGTGAATAGTTCATACGAGTAGGAATATAATCGTTCTTTCCGGCGAAGGATACTACAGGTTAATGGTGCAGCCGTTGTCCACACGACGGCAACGATCATGATCATAATAATAATGGGTGTTAGCGGGAGTGGAAAGACGACTGTCGGCCGGTTGCTGGCAGAAGAACTGTCCTTCGATTTCGCCGATGCCGACGATTATCACTCGCCGCAGAGCATCGAAAAAATGAGCACGGGCCGAGCGTTAACGGACGAGGACCGGGGACAGTGGTTAGAACGTCTGCGAGCGCAGATTGAGAGTAAACGAGACATAGTTCTCGCGTGCTCGGCGCTTAAACACGAGTATCGCAGTTTCTTGAGCTCGGAATTGCCGGTTCGATTTATCTATTTGAAAGGCAGCCCGGAGCTAATCGCGTCAAGGCTTCGCGATCGCCGGGAGCACTTTGCTCCGACGTCTTTGCTGGACAGTCAGTTTGCCGCGCTGGAGGAGCCTGGCGAGGACCATGCAATGATCATCGACGTCGACAGTGCGGCCGCTGAAATCATCGAGTCGATCCTACCCAGGCTCTCGCAGGAAAGGGGGATTATCCCGTGACCTATTTCTTTTTAGCTACCTCGGTGCCGAGGGTCTTGTTGCCCCGCCCGCCCCATTTGCCGGCGAGCGAGCCGTCAGCCTGCACGTCGTAGCCGAGGAATGAGCACTGCTTGCCGCCGAATCCGACGGCTATCAGATTTCCGGCTCGAATGCCGAATCCTTCGATCGTATTTCCGGCGTCCCAGTTGAATACGTATCCTTGGCCTTCTTTTTTGATCTTGAGCGTTCCATTGTAATCCTGGCCGTCTGGGCTTTTGCCTGAGATTTCGTAATCGCCTTCCAGGTCCGTGCCGCCTTTTCTTACAGCGCGCTCGTTCTCGGATTTGTTATCGCCCCAGTAACCAGCCTTGCCATCGAGCGAACCGTCGGCGTTTATCATGTAAAGCACGATGCCGCAGCCTTCGCCGTCGGTCCCGGTCGTGTACGCGACTGCGACGGCGTCATCCGTTTTGACGCCGACGCCATCGTACTTTTTGCCCTTTGAATCCCACGAAAATTGGTATACCTCTTCGCGCGGCGTGATTGTCAGGCCTGCTTCGTAGTTTCCCCCGCCGTCCGGATTGGTGCCGGTCGCCGCGTACTCGCCGCCAATTTGTGTGTTATTGGCTGGAGCGGCGGCGGGTTTTGAATTGGTCGCTGCGGCACCCGCTGGGGTCGCCGGACTTGTTGTATTTGAAATGTTCGCCGCTCCACCGCTGCACGCGGATCCGATTACGGCAAAGATGGACAGGCAAAATAGTAAAGGCGCATTGCGCCGTTTTACGAACATATGAAGCTGCTCCTGATTAGTTTGGTTTTGGCGAAGGTTAGCGTCGGATTATAATAATTCAGCCGCTCGACAATCGCTAGTTCGCCGTAATCAAGCTAACGGGGAATACACGCGGAAGTTATCAAATGCCTTATGCCGACGCTTCGTCAGTCTTTTTTTAGTTTGTTTTGGCTGCTGGCCATCTTTTCGTGCAGCTCCGCGACCCCCGGCCAGCGAATCATTCGCGACCTGGAGGCAACGGTGATCCTGATCTCGCTCGACGGGTTTCGCTACGACTATCTGGACAAATACAACCCGCCGACGCTTAATCGTTTAGCTCGATCCGGTGTTCGGGCAAAGTGGATGACGCCGTCGTTTCCCACAAAAACCTTTCCGAACCACTATTCAATCGCAACGGGACTATATCCTGAGAATCACGGCATTGTCGAGAACAACGTGTATGACTTTGGCGAGATCTTTACGATGTCAAAGCGGGCTGAGGTACAGAACCCGCGTTGGTGGGGCGGCGAGCCGATTTGGGTTACAGCGGAAAAGCAGGGCGTGCGTGCAGCGAGTTATTTTTTTCCTGGCACCGAGACTAAGATCGCCGGATATTCGCCATCGTCATGGCGGATTTACAACGGACGCGTGCCCAATGACATGCGCGTCGATAAAGCTTTAGCGTTTTTTGACCAGCCCGCGACTGCGAGGCCGCGGATGATTTCGATGTATTTCTCCACCCTTGACGATGTGGGCCATGAGTTCGGACCGGACGCCGAGGAAACAAGGTATGGAGCGCTAGAAGTCGACCGCTATATCGAGCGCTTGATGGCCGGCCTTAGGAAACGCGGCATTGAGAACCGTGTGAACGTCATCATCGTCTCGGATCACGGCATGGCTGCCGTCAGCCAGGCCAATACGGTCGTGATGGACGATTATTTCGATACGACGGATAAGGGGCTGGCCGACCCGATAATAACGACAGGCGAGATTTGGCAGATTTTTCCAAAGCCGGGCCGCGAAAGCTACATTATCGACCGCCTTAAGCCTATAAGGAACGCCACATGCTGGCGAAAGCGCGACATTCCCGCCCGCCTGCATTACAGCTCGGGAGCACGTGTGGCTCCGATTGTTTGTTCGTCGAACGAAGGATGGGCGATGACTACCCGGAAGCTTTGGGAAACATTGCAGAAGAGCGACGGTTTTCCCAACACGCGCGGTGCTCACGGCTACGATAACCGCTACCCGTCCATGCGTGCGACATTCATCGCCCACGGTCCCGCCTTCAAAAGAGGGTCTGTCGCCGAGCCGTTCGAAAATGTCGACGTCTACAATCTTATATGCCGCGTCCTGGGTCTAAGTCCGGCGAGAAATGACGGAGACCTGTCTCGAGTGAGCAAAATGCTCCTGTAAACGGTTCAAGTCGACCGTGTTTACTTTCGCTCTGGTAAACGCCGTTTGAAGCGGGCTTGCCCGCTGGTATCACGCGCGAACAGGCGGGCAAGCCCGCCTGTTACCTACTGAGTCGTAATTGTAATGACGGCGATCTCAGGCGGGACGAGAAATCTAAGCGGCAAAACACTCATCCCGATCCCGCTCGTGACGACAAGATCGACGCCGTTGTCTCGAACATGCCCGTACGAGTATCTTTGGCCGAAGGATGAGGGAACAATCGGGCGTCCGAAGAACGGCAGCCACACCTGACCGCCGTGCGTGTGGCCCGCGAGAACGAGTTTCAGGTCCGGTGAGATCGATAGGTCGCCGGTAATGATCGGCATTATGTCCGGGCTGTGCTCAAGCGCGATCATTTGACCTTCACCGGTGCCCTCGAGCAGCCTTTTTGCGTCCGCGGAAGTTTCATCCCAGCGTTTGTTGAGCTTTAGGTGGTCGATAAAACCGAGGATTCGAAGCCTCTCGCCGTTTTTCTCGACTGTTGCGACCTCATTCTGCAACACGCGGTAGCCCACGGACGAAAATTCCGCTGCAATCTCGTCATCGCCGTACCAACCGTCGTGATTGCCCAACACGACAAAGACCCCAAGCTCCGCATCTAAGCCCTTCAAATTATCAACAATTGTGGCGATGCTCATTTTCAGCTCGCGACGACGCAACGGGTTGTCCTCATCGACCTCAGAAATATAATCGCCGAGCAGAACCACAAGGTCGGGTCGCTCTCGATTGACCTTTTGAACGATTTCGCGGAGCCTTTCCTCGGTCACGTAGCTCGAACCGGCGTGAATATCGCTCAACATTGCGATTCTGAGACCGTCAAGGGCCGGATTCCAGTCCTTGATTGCTATTGTTGAGTGATTTACAACCAGTCTCGAGGGCTCGATGAAGTAAGCGTAGGCAAGCAGGCCGAGAAAGATCGATGCGAAGGCGGGCGAGAGGTATAAAAGCCTTGGGGAGTTCATCGCTATTCCGACACGAGCGTTACGACGCTGATTTCGGGCGGCACTCGGAAGCGAAACGGTATCACACTCGTCCCAACGCCGCTGGTGACATAGACGTGCTTATCTTCTACGACGGCGTGGCCGTCCATAAACCTCGCATCGTTAACCGCCGCGATCGGGCCAACGAACGGCCAGTTGAACTGTCCGCCGTGAGAGTGGCCCGCGAACATTAATGAAAAACCGGCTGGGGCCTGCAGCAGCGAATCGGGGTTGTGGGTGATCGCTATCACATTGCGTTTGTCGGCCAGATTCGCAAATGGTTCCGTCGGCACGCGGCGATTTTTCCACAGGTCCTCGATGCCCCAGATGCGGACGGTTTCGCCGCCAACGGCGATCTCTGCGACTTCGTTTTCGAGAACATTGATACCAAACCGCTCAAGCTCGGCCGTAATCTTGCCGCCGTTGTGCCAATTGTCGTGGTTACCGATGACGGCGAACACGCCGTATTTCGCACGGAAACCGCCAAAAATCTCTGCAAAGGTCGCAACCGGCATTCGCAATTCCGAGCCGTCCTCGCCCTCAGGTAAACTCAACCGCGAGCGGTCCATTTTAGCCTCGCTCACATAGTCGCCGAGCAGCACGATAACGTCCGCAGCCTGGGCATTTGCCTGCTCGACCATAAAGCGAAGCCGTTCCTCGGGAGCATAGTTGGATCCGGAGTGAATGTCAGAGATTGCGACGATGCGAAACCCGTTGAGCGACGAGCTCCAGTCCGGCACGGCGAGCGTTTCCTCGACCACAACCCAGCCGCGAGCCCCAATGTAAAAGCTGTAAAGCATGAGCAGGCCGATAAGAATGCCGAAAATGCCCAGGGCCGCCGCTATACGTCTAATCCACTTCATGAGCTGTTATTGCCGGTTAATTATTTATTACGCGGTCTGGAAATATTCGCTCCAGCGTTCATCAACCTTCTGCGCAATGTCGGCCCGCACCTCGACCTCTTTCGGATACCACGGCTTCATCCTCGCATCGATCACAATCGGCGCGGCATAGCCGATATGGTTGTTCTGCATGGTCGTTGTAAGGGCGTAAATATCGCTCGCCGGATCAAACCGCGTCCACGTCGCCCATAAAAACTTCTCAGTTGAGCGTGCGTATTCGATCTTGTCGTGGACGACGATCATCTGCCAGTCTTTGAGGCGGCCGTCAGTTGCAATGCGGCCGGCTAAATCCTCGTCAGAGGTATAACCATCACCCTCGACGACCAAACAGCCTCCGCAAAAGGCTTCAGCGCGTTTGATGCCGGCCGGCAGGGCTCCGGCAAATTTGGCCGCGAGTTCCCTCTTCGCCTCGCCAAGCCCCATCAAGATCGCTTTACTGCCGAAATTCACTTTTCCGCTGGCGTAATCAAGTGTGTCAAAGGCCGTCTGGCTGAAAATATGCAGGTCGCGATGCCAATCGACCCGAGCGAGAATGTGTTCCAAAAGCGATTTAAAATCTCGGAGATCCTGAGGCGTGTCGGTGAGCAGCAGGAACTTTGTCAGAGTCAGCTGGCCCTCGCCCAGGATGCGGAAGCCTGCCGACAACGCTTCGCGTCCATACCTTTCGCGCACAACCGCCGCCGCCAGCGAATGAAACCCTGTCTCGCCGTAGCTCCACAGATCGCGGACGGCGGGCATGACCAAGGGGAAAAGTGGCGAGAGCAGTTCCTGCAGATAATCGCCGATAAAAAAGTCTTCCTGACGCGGCTTTCCGACCACGGTGGCGGGATAGATGGCGTCCCTGCGATGGAAAACGGCGTCCGCTCGGAAAACCGGATAGTCGTGTTCTAACGAGTAATAGCCGTAATGATCACCAAATGGGCCCTCCTTTTTACGTTCGCGAGGTGCGACCGTGCCGCATAGAGCAAACTCCGCTTCGGCAATCAATCGATGCCGATCGGGCCCGAGTGGATTTTTTGCAGTCGTGATCTTTCCGTCTGCAAGCAGCGACGCCAGCATGAGTTCGGGTACGCCTTCCGGCAGTGGAGCAATCGCGGAGAGAATGAGAGCCGGGGGGCCACCGAGAAAGACCGTCACAGGGAGCGGCTCATTTCTCTCCTCTGCCTCAAAGTAATGGAAACCGCCGCCCTTACCAATTTGCCAATGCATGCCCGTCGACGTGCCGTCGTATCGCTGCATGCGATAGATACCGAGGTTGTGTTTACCGTCCGACGGGCTTTCGGTGTAAACCAGAGGCAGCGTATTGAAATGCCCGCCGTCCTCATGCCATAGCTGCAGAAAAGGGATCTGCACGAGATCGACGCTGGATTGACGGCGTTCCAATATCGGGGCATTGCGAACTGATTTGCTTCCTAGCCTGGCGACCGTGAATGCCAAATCGCGGTACGCCCACAGACGGCCCGGTTTTAGCGGTAGAAGATCCTCGGCGGCATGGACCGCACGCTTTACAAATTCTAACGGCTTTGACCCGAACGCCAGTTCGATGCGACGTTTTGTGCCGAAGAGATTTGTTACTACCGGAAAGGCCGCCCCTTTAACGTCAGTAAAAAGTAGGGCCTTACCCGCGCTCGCGATTACACGACGGTGGACCTCGGCAATCTCAAGGTAAGGGTCGGTTTGAGCTTGTACTTCGACAAGTTCATTCTCGCGGCGAAGGAGGTCGATGAATGAACGTAGATTTTGGTGCATTACTAGGAGAAGTCTTTCATTGGCTCAGCACGCTCGGTAGGTTGACGGGTATTTCCAGGCTCCCTGATCTAGTAGTCGTAAAAGCCTTTCCCGCTCTTACGGCCGAGCCAGCCGGCGTCAACGTACTTTTTGAGCAGCGGGCACGGGCGATATTTAGGATCGCCGAGACCCTCGTGCATTACGTTGAGGATAGCGAGGCAGACATCGAGCCCGATAAAGTCCGCGAGTGCGAGTGGTCCCATCGGGTGATTCATACCGAGTTTCATGATCTCGTCGATTGACTCGCGCGAAGCGACGCTTTCGTGAAGCGAGAATATGGCTTCATTTATCATCGGCATCAAAACCCGGTTCGAAACGAACCCGGGCGAGTCGTTGCACTCGACGGGAACCTTTCCAAGTCGTTCAGAAATCCCTTTCACTTGGGCATAGGTCTCGTCAGATGTTGCGATTCCGCGAATCACCTCAACCAGTTTCATAAGGGGAACCGGGTTAAAGAAGTGCATCCCGATCACTTTATCCGGCCGTTTTGTCGTGCCGGCTATCTTTGTGATGGAGATTGAAGATGTATTGGATGACAGGATGGTTTCCGGCGGGCAGGCGGCGTCCAGCGTTTCGAAGATTTGTTTCTTTACTTCAAAATTCTCGGTCGCGGCCTCGACGATGAGCGAACAGTGAGCCAAGTCTTCAAGTTTTGTCGTCTGTCGGATCCTGCCGAGAACTGCAGCCTTGTCGGCTTCGGTTAGAGTCTCTTTCTTTACAAATCGATCAAGGCTTTTTGAGATATTTCCCACGCCACGCTCAACCGCCTCAGCGCTAACATCGCAAATAATTACATCAAACCCGGAATTCGCCGCCGTCTGGGCTATGCCGTTTCCCATCGTGCCGGCACCGATTACTCCTATTGTTTCGCTCACACATTGCCCCCGTTGAGAGTCTTCGAACAAAGTACGAATTTAGCGGATTAGGCGAACCAAAACAAACAGGCGGCAGATCTTACGATCGCGCCGCCCGATAACCGTATGATACTCGTCCCTATTGCCAGCTGTTCGGGGCCGGCGGCTCGGGCGGGTGCTGAAACAGACGCTGATTCTGGCCGCTCAGATAAACTTCCTTACCGCCGTCGCCAAATAGAAACCATAGGGCGTAAACCCCGGCCGCGGTGCCCAGTGGAAACGACAAAAGTGCGACTATGCTGCCCACAATTCCCCACGTACGTGCGTTCGGTCGCTGCTTGATAAGCTTGTAACCGCCGATGAGTTGCGGGATGGTCACGATGGCCCCGAATATTCCCATGAAGGCGATAAGGCCGATGAAGACAGCCCCGATCATCTGCTCCTCGCCGCCGCGGCCTTGAGTAAACATGACGGTGCCCATGACCGCATAGATCACACAGACCGCTATCATCATCAGTGCAGAAAGGCCGCCGTGGACCATAAGCAATATGCCTGCGGTGCGATTGTGTTCGTGTGCCGTCATTTATCTTTGAACCTCAGAAGATAAAACGCTGTCGAACGCTTGTATGTTCCGGTTTTTCTAGCCACGCTCGACGCACATCGCGACTGAGTTCCCGCCGCCGAGACAGAGGCCTGCCACACCGCGTCTAGCACCGCGTCGCTTCATTTCATAGAGCAGAGTCGTCAGCACGCGGCCGCCCGAATTGCCTATCGCGTGACCCATCGCGACCGCGCCGCCGTTTACGTTTACAAATTCGGAATTGATGCCAAGCTCTTTCATCACACCCAGAGCTTGGACGGAGAACGCCTCGTTAAGCTCAAACAGCTCGACGTCCTCTAGTTTCCAGCCGGCCTTTTCGACTGCTTTTCTCACGCCCTCGACCGGTGCCAGCATGATGTATTTTGGCTCGATGCCAGATACGGCGTAGGACACGATGCGGCCCAGCGGCTCGACGCCCAGCTCGGCTGCATTGTCAGCCGATGTAACGACCAGGGCCGACGCACCGTCGTTAACGCCGGGTGCATTACCGGCGGTAACCGTGCCGCCGTCTTTTTTGAATGCCGGTTTGAGTCTGCCGAGCGTCTCGACGGTCGTATCGGTACGTACGCTTTCATCGTGGTCGAGCGTGATCGGGTCGCCTTTTTTTTGCGGGATCTCGACCGGCACGATCTCGTCTTTAAAATACCCCGCAGCTTGGGCCTCGGCAGCCTTTCTGTGCGAATTGTACGCGAAATCGTCTTGGGATTCGCGGGTGATCTGATGCTTGTCGGCTACCAGCTCGCCGGTATTGCCCATGTGCCAATTCTCAAACGGGCACCACAAGCCGTCATGGATCATCAGGTCAGTTACAGTCTGATTGCCCATCCGAAATCCGTCACGAGCGGTCTGCAGGGCGTACGGGACATTGGACATCGACTCCATACCGCCGGCGACAACGTATTCGGCGTCGCCCAGCTGAATGGCTTGGCCGGCCAGAGCCACTGCGCGCAAACCTGAACCGCAGACCATATTTATCGTCAGTGCGGACGCCTCGACGGGTATTCCTGCCTTGATGGCCGCCTGTCGCGCTGGAGCCTGCCCGACACCCGCTTGAACGACGCAGCCCATGATGACCTCATCGATCTTTGCCGGCTCGACCCCGGCCCGTTCGACGGCCGCCCTGATCGCGATCGCACCTAGCTCAGGGGCCGTGAATGATTTTAGAGACCCTTGAAACTTCCCTGTCGGCGTTCGTGCCGCACTTATAATTACCGCTCTTTTATTGTCGTTCATAAAACTAGCTCTGCCTTGAATTTGAGCAGAGATGCAAATGGATATTTTACGACGTATCGCGTGGTTTCAAAAACCTTGTCGCTAAACGGTAGTGTCTTAATTTGAAGTTCCTAACCATTTTGAACAACATTCCGGTAGTGTCTTAATTTGAATTCTTTATCCATTTTCGACGGCATCCCGTAACGTTGACCGAATCCACCCTGAAAGCGTCTTATCACCTGTCTTTTTCATTGCCTTTGTGAATGCCTCTACGTCCGCATCGCTTAAACGGATCGGAACGTATTTGCCTTTAGCTTCGCCCTTCGGAAGCGTCGGACGTCCTCTCTTTGCGGGCTTAACGGTTACCATATTGTGAAACTAGATACGCCTTTACTGCATTCTCTGGGTCGGTTGCTGGCGGTATTTGAGCCACTGTGACCTGCTGTTCGCCCTCGTCGTCCTCAAACGCCCACGCGAAAACACGGTCTGCATTCGGATATTCGGGAACTTCAAACACTTCTACTTCGCCATCCCAAATTGTCTCGTTCTCAAAGGTCTCGTGAACGGCAACCGTCTCGACGTGCTTGGCCGTTGTCCCGTATTCCCGTTCGATCAGTGCTTTCAGATGTTCGATATAGTTCATTGCGCCGCCTCCACCAGATCGCCAACAGTCCAAAAGGAACGCTCAACACCGGCCGCCATAGCAGGGGTCATTTTCAACGTTCCATGCGTTCTGACGAGATTGTAATATGCGAAGTGCAAAGCCACAGCCGCCTCAAAGTTTTCGAGTTTCTTGCTGAATGCATAGGTGAGGCGTGAAAGCCTTTTCATGTGCTGACGGGTCGTTCCGTTAGCTCGTTCGACGTAGGACGTGGAAACTAATTTCGGGTTGGGATTGCCCTGTACGCGCGACTTCCGAATGCTCACAATCGGTTCGGCTGAATATCTTCGCTCTGGGGTTATGCTTGGGTCGTTGTGATACCGCTTGATTATCTGGGCATAGTCAACGTTACTTCCGAACGCTAACTCAACCCCTTCGATATACTTCTCGAAACCGTCGGTCGATATTTGCGGACGATTCTTGATGCGACTGGCAACATCAGCGACAAACGCCTGTGTATTGGCCGCAGTTCGCTTTCCTACTCGATAGCTAGGAATTAGCTTTGTTTCGGCGTCCAAAGCACAGAACGTCCAGACATCGCCCTTGCTCGGATCGTCAAACTGGTTAACGTGCCTTTCCTTTTTACCGATGAATCCCCAGAGTTCATCGAACTGCAAATGATTGCAGGTCAAATCACGCATTTTCTCGTCAAGAATCCTTGCACACCCTTGCCCGATACGTACACCCAAATTCATTATCGTGTTACGATTTATCCCTGTAATTCTTTCAATTGAACGAATACTTGAGCCTTCGGCCAAAGCCGCGATAACGGCTATTTGCTTGTCGATTTTGAGAACGTTTGCCATGTATTAAATGTAACACGATAAATATCACCTGTCAAGTCTTTTCTGTGTTACAATTAAAATAATTTTATGTCGCAAGAGAAAAATGGCGAATCCAAGACAGACAGCGGCAAAACTACCCGCGGTGAGCCACCCGACCAATTTTTCGCGCATACGGGGGCGATCACCCTTTTGCTCAATGCTATCGGAATCGTCTGGTGGGCTTACGCGAGCTTCTGGCTTCTGGATCAAGAAAAGAGCAGCCCTCCTCCATTGCAGTTCTTTATAACCACCATACTCGCTCAATTCGTATTGACGGCCATTGTTTTTCAAATAGTTGTTAGCAATAAGCAGTGGGAAGCGATGCGAGAAGGTCTGGGACGCACTGATAAACTGATTCATCAAAACGAAAGCATTGTGAGTGCGGCTAAAACTCAAGCCGAAAGTGCCGAAAAGAGCCTTACACAGAACGAACTTGCTCTGATATCCAGCGAGAGGGCTTATATTAGCGTGCGTAAAATTTTCGTCCTCCGTCCTCTCAATCCAACTGAAAACCCACTTATTAGTTTCGAGATTATAAACGGAGGCCGCACTCCAGCCCGCAACGTGCTGACGACTATTATGGGCAATGTGAACAATACAGATGTTCCGAAAGTTCTGTTGAGCCAATGGATACTGAAACCACCGCCCGCGAGACGCATTGAGGGAAGCATTGGCACTCTGTTTGCGAATGAGTTGAGCCAACTGGAATCGACTGAATTGCCCGATTTCAAAGGCGAGGCGTTGTGGGCCGAGAACCTTCCAAGAATACTCGACGGCACGCTGCCCTTTTATATTTTGGTGAATGTTTCCTATACGGATTTTCAGGATCGAAACCGGGCTTTTCAACTCATTGCGTTCTACCACGACAAGAGCTCGCGCTTTTGGGAATGCGGATCGCGAGAACTGATGTTCATTCAAGTAGACGATACTTGCTCTGCCGCAGATGCGGGCAGCTACAACATTGTTGGGGACGAAGCAGATGACGGATAAAATCCAAATTAAGACACTACCCGCTAAACGGGCGCCATTCGGCTGTTATACTTTCGTGGGGAAGATCGCGGCGGGCGGTGTCAGGACGGATGGAAACACTAAGGGCGGAAAAAATAACAGTGGCTCTCGTTCAGGCGCGGCCTCGGCTTAACGACCTGTCAGCGACGGTGGAAAAAGCGATCGAGCTGATCTCACAGGCCTCCAGATCTGGAGCGGGGCTGGTCGTCTTTGGCGAAACATTTCTGTCGGGATATCCGGCCTGGCTTGACCACTCGCCGGGGGCGGCTCTCTGGAATCATGAGCCTACGCGCCGTGTGTACGCTCAGATGCGGCAAAACAGCGTGACAGTTCCCGGGCGCTGGACCGAAACACTCGGAACGGCAGCGCGGGATAATCATGTAAACGTGGTAATGGGTCTGAATGAACGAGTCGACCAAGGCGTCGGCACCGGCACACTTTACAATTCACTTATAACTTTCGACCGATCTGGTAAGCTCGTTAATCACCATAGGAAACTTGTATCCACCTTTTCCGAGCGCCTGGTTCATGGAAACGGTGACGGGGATGGCCTTGCCGTGGTGGATACATCCTGCGGCCGGGTCGGCGGGCTCATTTGCTGGGAGCATTGGATGCCGCTTGCACGACAAGCGATGCATAATGCTGGTGAGGATATCCATGCGGCGGTCTTTCCCACAGTTCACGAAATGCATCAGGTCACGTGCCGTCAGTATGCTTTTGAGGGAAGATGCTTTGTTCTGGCTGTTGGTTCGATACTGCTGGCACGCGATATGCCGGCAGACCTCGCCGTGGCAGACGGCGTCGACCCTGACACTTTTCTCCTACGCGGCGGCAGCTGTGTGATCGGTCCCGACGGGAGCTTTGTTACCGAACCGATTTTTGACACGGAAACGATCATAATCTCGGAGCTCGATCTGACGCTGATTGACCGGGAAAAAATGACTCTCGATGTGTCCGGCCATTACAGCCGGCCCGACATTTTTGAATTCAACGTTCGCCGCGGATCACGTGAGGACGACACCTAACCCGTTTTTGCCGAATTGGTCGAATGTCACTTGCATACCTTAAACAAGCGGTGGCGGATAACGACACGGAGAGTTTGATCCGCTATGTGCGCCTCCATTTCGGCGATGGCAATGAAACTGCGGGCCGCAGGGAAATTGACAAGGCATGGATCGAGGCGCTGAAACCGCTGCTCGAAATGCCGACAACAGACCGGGCGTTTATTCTCACCACATTGGCCGAAAAGGATGCGGCGACTCTCGCCCATCTTTATTTTCACCTGCATTTCTACTTTGTAAAACGATCGGGAGAGTGGATACATGACGGAAACCTGTAGCGATAACGATGCCAAGCAACTACGCCCCGGTATATGGCAAACCGTAAATGAGCGTTACCCCGGTGTAATGATCACGAAGGATGATCTTGTCCCGCTGGCCCGACTCGCAAAACCTTTGAGCGAATGCCGACTAACCTTTGTCAGCACGGCCGGTGTCCAACCCAAAGGTTCTGTGCCTTTTGATACGGTCCATCCCGTCGGCGACTATTCGTTTCGCCGCGTACCCTCGGATTCACGCGTGGCCGACCTTGAAATCCACCAGCTAAAATACCCTACCATTGGGGCAAAGAAAGATCTCAATGTTATTTTTCCGATTGAAAGGTTACAGGAAATAGCAAAAGACGGACTCATCGGGGAACTCGCGCCTAATTTTTTCTCGTTTATCGGTTACAATATGGACGCAGAAATGCTCGAGCCCTCGCTCGCGGAGAATATGGCGGATGCCGTCGAGGCGGAAGGATCAGATGTTGCCCTCCTCGCACCTGCCTGACCGATCTGCCACCAATCGATCGCGCTGGTCCAGCGTGCCATAGAAAAACGGGGAATTGCCACAGTTTCGATTAGCGTCGCCAAAGATGTAACGCAGCATATAAAGCCGCCGCGGGCCGTCTTTGTTCCATTCATGATGGGACATCATTTCGGCGTCCCGTTTCACAAAGAACTCCAAAGGCGGATAATTCTCGAGGCTCTCGATCTGGTCGTTACCGCGCGCGAAAGCGGCGCGATAAAAGAGCTTCCCGTCACCTGGGCCGAGGTCAGGGCGGAGGGCAAAGAAATAGAAAAGCGATAGTATAGAGATCTATCGACCCGGGACGGCAGCTCGGCATTATTTGCTCGGCTAACACGTGCTCTGCAGCTTTGCCGACGTTGGCGGGAGCGCCGAATCAATCACCGCAGCCCAAAGTGCAAAATCTTCGTTGTGCGATCGAAAAATGCCAGTTGATAACGCTCAAACAACTATTTTGTCGAGGAACGCCTGAATCATTCTTTTTCAGCGATTCTCATCGGTGAAACCTATCCCCTTTTGAGATGTCTGACGCCATTGCGGAAAGCACGGACGTGAGGGCCTACTCCCCCTTTACCTTGAGTTTTGTTCGTTCATCGTTTAAGTTTTGAGAATCTCAATCTCAATTAGGCGGGGTGAATACGTGGTTAGAATGTTTGGTTGGCGGTTTGCGGCGTTGGCTGTGGGTCAGGTTTTGGTTGCTGCTGTTTTTTCGGCAGGTGTGATGGGCCAGGCGGCGGGTGGGGTTGTGGTGAAGGCGGACCCGTTGAAAGGTTTGCAGTTTCGCTCGATCGGGCCGTTTCGCGGCGGGCGAGTGAGTGCTGTCGAGGGGATTGCGGACCAGCCTAATACCTACTATTTTGGCGCGACGGGCGGTGGGGTTTGGAAGACGACGGACGGCGGGGCCAATTGGCTGAACGTTTCTGACGGGCACTTTAAGACCGGCTCCGTCGGGGCGATCGACGTTGCGGATTCGGATACGAACACCATCTATGTCGGGATGGGTGAGCAGACGCTGCGCGGCAACGTCTCAAGCGGCGACGGCGTCTACAAGTCGACCGACGCCGGCAAGACCTGGAAGCACGTGGGGCTCGGTGATACGCAGCAGATATCGCGGGTCCGGGTTCATCCGCGCGACCCCAACACGGTATATGTCGCGGCCATCGGGCATCTGTGGGGCAACAATGACGAACGCGGTATATTTCGCACGCGAGACGGCGGCAAGACCTGGCAAAAGATCTTATCTCGCAATGCCCAGACCGGCGCCAGCGATCTCATCCTTGACCCCTCGAATCCGAACACCATGTACGCCGGTTTTTGGCAGGTGAGCCGGCGTCCGTGGCGGATGGACTCGGGCGGTGACGGCAGCGGGCTATTTAAATCGACTGACGGCGGCGACACCTGGGCTGACATCACGCGAAACCGTGGCCTGCCAACTGGCGTCAACGGCAAGATGAACATAACCGTCTCGCCTGTGAATGCAAACCGGCTGTGGGCGATGATTGAGAATAAGGACGGCGGGCTGTTTCGCTCGGACGACAGCGGCGATACCTGGACGCGTGTAAGCGAGAGTGCCGCGATACGCCAGCGGCCGTGGTACTACAACCGTGTCTATGCCGACACCGAGAGCGAGAATACGGTGTATGTGCTAAATGTCGGCTTTCACAAATCGATCGACGGCGGCCGGACGTTTACGACCATCGGCGTGCCGCACAGCGATAACCACGACCTGTGGATCAGCCCGAAAGACGCCAAGCGAATGATCGAGGCAAACGATGGCGGGGCCAATGTCTCATACAACTCAGGTGCAGGCTGGAGCGAGCAGGACCAGGCGACCGCACAGTTTTACCGTGTCACTACCGATAACGATTTCCCATATAACATCTACGGCGCGCAGCAGGATAACTCGACCGTGCGGATCGCCTCGCGGTCTGATGGATTTGCGATAACGACCGCTGACTGGTGGTCCGTTGGCGGCGGTGAATCGGGTTGGATTGCCCCGCATCCCGAGAATTCTAATGTGGTTTTTGCCGGGAGCTACGATGGACTGCTGACCCGCTACGACCGTCGTACCGGGCAGCAACGCAACGTCGACGTTTACCCTGACAACCCGATGGGCTCGGGTGCGGAGGGCACGAAATATCGTTTTCAGTGGAACTTCCCTATCGTTTTCTCGCCGCATAAGACCGACGGTAAGTACCCGCTTTATACTGCGGCGAATGTATTGTTTAGGTCGATGGACGAGGGGAATTCGTGGCAGGCGATCTCGCCCGATCTGACCCGCAATGACAAATCAAAACAGACGCACTCGGGCGGTGCGATCTCAGGCGATAATACGAGCGTCGAGTATTACGACACGATCTTTACGGTGGACGAATCCTCTGTAAGGCCCGGTGTGATATGGGCTGGGACCGACGACGGGCTCGTGCATGTAAGCCAAGACAACGGGCAGACGTGGGCCAACGTCACGCCAAAGGACCTGCCCGAATGGATACAGGTGAACCACATACGAGCCTCGCCGCACGCGGCCGGGGCCGCCTATTTTGCCGCGACTAATTATAAGAACGACGATCTAAAGCCATACATCTACAAAACGACTGATTACGGCAAGTCGTGGAAAAAGATTGTGACCGGCATAGAGGCCGAGCACTTCACGCGGGCCGTGACTGAAGACCCAAATCGTAAAGGCTTCCTGTACGCCGGCACCGAGCGCGGGCTGTACTATTCGACCAATGACGGCGAACGCTGGGACAGCCTGCAGTTAAATCTGCCGGTCGTGCCGATCACCGACCTGATCGTGCACAAACGCGAAAAGGACTTGGTCGTCGCGACGCAGGGGCGCTCGTTCTGGGTGCTCGATAATCTGCCGCTGCTCTACCAGGCGGGCGAGGCCGAGCGTGCGACCGCGTTTCTATACAAGCCCGAGGATGCGTATCGAACGGCCGGCGGCGGCGGCGGCGGAAACATGCCCGCGACCGCAACCGTGGGCCGAAACCCGGCGAGCGGCGTCGCGGTGCATTACTACCTGAAACAGAAGCCAGTCAAGGATCTGACGGTAGAATTTCTCGACGATGCCGGTAAGGTGGTGCGCAAATTTGCCCGCCGTGTTGAGACTGCGGGTGCGGCCCTAGCCGAACCCCAGGGCCAAGGTGTCGGCGAACCGCAGCCGCCCGCCGAGATCGGGCTCAATTCGTTTGCATGGAATTATAGGATGTCGAACGCGACGACACTGCCCGCGCTTATTATGTGGGGCGGCTCGCTTGCGGGCCCTCGTGCCGCGCCCGGCGCATACCAAGTGAGGCTGACGGTCGACGGCAAGGTCGTAGGGACCGAGGGGTTCACGATCAAAGCAGATCCGCGGATCGCGATCTCGCAAGCGGATTTTGGAAAACAGTTTGAGCTGCATTCCAAGATCAACGCAAAGCTGTCGGAGACGCACTCGGCGATCCTCGAGATCAGAGACATTCGCGGCCAGCTCGACGCTATGTCGCGCCGCCTCAAGACGCCCGACCACAAGGACCTGATCGAGAAAGCCAAGGCCATCAACGCAAAGATGGTCGAGGTCGAGGAGACACTGTTTCAAACAAAGATCAGGAGCGGCCAGGACGCACTCAACTTCCCTATCAGGCTCAATAATAAGCTCGCCGCATTGGCCGCGCACATTGACGGTTCTGACGATCCGCCGACCGCTCAGGCGTATGTGGTTTTTGCCGACCTGACGGCCCTTATTGACGCACAGCTCGCAAAATTTACAAGGATCAAGTCGGAGGACATCGCGGAGTTTAACAAGCAATTCGCAGCGAAGGGTTTGCCCGTGATTTCGTCGGGCCGATAGAGGCTTGGGGGTGCCTTTTTACGTGCTTTGGTCTACACCAATGTCTTCGTTCCAGACATCCGGATGTGAGGCAATATACGCCTGTAGCATTTCCTGACACACGGCCGAACGCATATCGATTATCTCGACGCCGTTCTCCTGTAACCAGTCGACGCCGCCCTGAAATGTCGTCGATTCGCCGACCAGAACGGTGCCAATACCAAACTGGCGAACGAGCCCGCTGCAATACCAACACGGGGCGAGGGTGGTCACCATGATTGTGTCCCGATAGCTCCGCTGCCTGCCGGCGTCGCGAAAGGCGTCAGTCTCGCCGTGGACCGATGGATCGCCATTCTGCACTCGCCGGTTATGTCCGCGCCCCATCAGGCCGCCGTCCGAGCTGAATAATGCCGCACCGATTGGTATGCCGCCCTCGGCAAGTCCGATTTTAGCCTCAGCGATGGCGACGTCGAGCATCGCCTGATAATCTTTAATGGAGTGCATAAAATGGAAATGGTAATCCTTGCCACCGATCAGCAAGCTAGGTCATTACGCGAACAATATGTCGAACCCGGCAGAGTACGTTGGCATTAAATCAGATCCGGCCGCATGCTAGTCTCATATGTCTCAAAATTTCCAGCCCGGTGACTTCCTTGTCTTTCAGCTCGAAGCCGGGTTCGCCCTTCTCCGACTGCTATCAATCGACGATCAAGCCGAATCTAAAGTATGGCACGTCGCCGCATATCGCGAATTCTTTCCCGACGTGGAGACGGCGGAAAGTGCGACCACTGCAAGCCCTACTACACTAACTATAAGTGAACGGCACCTCGCCCTAACTGACCGGGCCTTTTTGAGCACGCAGGTCGCCAGGATCGGGAACGCACCGCTTTCCTTGGACGATCTTGCGGCCGTCGACGCATGGAGGAATGATTCCGAACGCGAGGCGTCAGACCGTTCAGTCCGTCTGATGCTCGGTTTTCGTTGACAGGTTTTTTGTCGTCCGTTCCGTCACGCTCGCCGGCACAATATCCAAAAAATCCGCCGCTCCGAGGGACTTGGTCGCCTCCGTCGCGCCAGTCATAGCGGCCTCGCGTTGAGTCTTATTCTTCTTAATGAATTTCTTTAGCTTGGCGGTGCGATAGAGGATTTGGACCTGCCAGATGGCCATGGCGAGCAGGAATCCCGCGACGACGTAAATGATTACCGCAGAGTCGGCCAGCCGAATGTTCATCGAATAGAGAATGAAGGCGAGGGTGAGGCTGACGAGGATGCTAAATATGTTCAGCACGGTACTTATCAAAAGGTGACGCTCGGGGGGCGTCTCGCGCCGGGTTGGTTTGTCAATATCGGGGAGGAATATACCGCACTGCCGACAATAGGTTTCGGGGGTCTGATCGCTTTCGCCGCATTTCGGACAGTACATAGTGTTGACCTACGAGCAAGCAACCGGCAAAGTTCACCTCAACGCCGGCGCTTCAGTTCTCGCTCCACCATCTCCAACTCACGGCTGATGTTTCCGGCGGCGGACGAATTCTCGTGTGCTCGCCTGATGAGGTATGGTACGGTATCCGCGACCGGGCCGTATGGTACGTACTTTGACACGTTATAGCCCCCTTTAGCGAGAACGTAAGAAATATTGTCGCCCATTCCGTATAGTTGCGAAAAATAGATATTCGGATGATTTGGCGGAATACCATGTTCGTGCATCATCGCGGCTAGTCTCTTCGTGCTTTTCTCATTGTGTGATGCTGCGACGAATGCCATGTCTTTGAAATGCCGCATGCAGTAATCGATCGCCGCGTCATAAGCGGCATCCGTGTCCGTTCGGGTGGGGTGGATCGGAGAGGGGTAATTCATCTCGGCGGCCCGCTCGCGTTCCTTTTCCATGTAAGCACCACGGACAAGCTTGGCCGCATATATATAACCGTCGGCTCTTGCCTGTCGTCTGGCGTCTTTTAAGAATTGAAAGCGGTCGGTGCGATAGAGCTGGATCGTGTTGTAGACAATCGCCCTTTCCCGGTTAAAGCGCTCCATCATCTCGGCGGCCATCCGATCAATCGCGTCCTGTATCCATGACTCTTCGGCGTCAATGAATACGGGCTGATGGACGGAGTAGGCAAACTCGCAGATGTCGATGACGCGCGAGTGGATGCGCTCACACTTAGCCTGGCTCTTTGCATCGAGCCTTTTCCTGCGACTCATTCGTTCCAACGTTCCTAGCGGTGCAACGCCGGTCACCTTGAAGACGGCAAACGGGACGTTCGGATCGTCCTTCGCACGCTCGATCGTCTTTATGATCTCGTTCTTCGTGCGTTCAAAGTCGGCCTCCGTTGCTTTCCCTTCGACAGAGTAATCGAGGATCGCGCCCACGTTGAAGCGTCCGAGTCGCGCGATCGCGGGCTCGCATTCTTCGATTGTCTCGCCGCCGCAGAACTGCTCAAAAATCGTGGATTTGATCAGACCTTCGACCGGTAGGCCGAGTGATAGTGCAAAGCTCGTCGCCCGCGTTCCGATCGCATTCAACAGCGGCGAGTTCAGCATCCGGAACAGTCGCGATTTTTCTTTCAGTTCTGTATCGGATTTATCCGCAAAGGCGGTCGCGGTGTCTTGGAAATCCAGATGGAAATCGTTCATAAAAACGTAACTCTACCATATTGAAACGCCGTGAAACACGCAAATACATCGTGGCCGACGGCGTGCGAAAAATTGTTTGTTCTTGCCTTTTGCCGTATCATTTGTATTTTCCATCGTCCGCAGGATACGAGTTTTATGGCAAAAGGTCTTCCAAAACGGTCGGAGAATTATTCCGAATGGTATAACGAGATCGTCAAACGTGCCGACCTCGCCGAGACTTCCGCGGTGCGCGGCTGTATGGTCATCAAGCCATATGGCTTTGCGATCTGGGAAAAGATGCAGCGGGCGCTCGACGATATGTTTAAGGCGACCGGGCATCAAAACGCCTACTTCCCTCTTTTTGTGCCTAAATCTTTCCTCGAAAAAGAAGAGGAACACGCCGAGGGTTTTGCAAAGGAATGTGCCGTCGTCACGCATTATCGTCTGAAGGCCGACCCTAACGGCGGGCTGATGGTCGATCCGAACGCCAAGCTTGAAGAGGAGCTGATAATTCGCCCAACCTCAGAGACGGTGATCTGGAACACGTACAGAAACTGGATACAGTCCTGGCGCGATTTACCGCTGCTAATAAACCAATGGTGTAACGTTGTCCGGTGGGAGATGCGGACTCGACTTTTTTTGCGGACGACAGAGTTTCTGTGGCAAGAGGGGCACACCGCACACGCAACCGAGCAGGAGGCCGTCGAAGAAACTGAGCGAATGCTTGGCGTTTACGCGACGTTTGCCGAGGAATGGATGGCGTTGCCAGTGCTCCGCGGTCTAAAGTCTCCGAACGAAAGATTTGCGGGTGCCGTTGAGACGTATTGTATCGAGGCGCTGATGCAGGACGGGAAAGCATTGCAGGCCGGAACTTCGCATTTTCTCGGCCAGAATTTCGCAAAATCATTTGACGTAAAGTTTGTTAACAAAGACAACCAGCAGGAGTTTGCCTGGGCGACAAGTTGGGGCGTTTCGACGCGTCTGATGGGGGCTCTGATCATGGCTCACTCCGACGACAACGGACTGGTCCTTCCGCCAAAACTTGCTCCGATACAGGTCGTAATAGTTCCGATCTACAAAACGCCTGAAGATCTCGCTACAATCAGCGAAAAAATAAACCCGATTTTCGAAGAGTTAAAGGCCGCGGGAATCTCGGTAAAATACGACGATAGCGACAATCAACGCTCAGGCTGGAAATTTGCTGAATACGAGCTGCGCGGCGTGCCGGTGCGGCTCGGTCTCGGAATGCGTGATCTTGAAACCGGGACGATAGAGGTCGCCCGCCGCGACACGCTCACAAAAGAGTCTGTCTCGCTCGACTCCGTGGTGGAAACGGTGCAGATCCTACTGGAGCAGATCCAGCAGGCCGTCTATCAGAAGGCCCTCCGTTTCCGCGAAGAGAATACGCATCGCATCGACACGTGGGAGGATTTCCAGCTCCACATTGAAAAAGGTGGTTTCATCGTCGCCCACTGGGACGGCACAGCGGAGACCGAAGAGAAGATAAAAGCCGAGACGAAAGCGACCATTCGCTGCATTCCTATCGGGGCCGACGAGGAAGCGGGCAAATGCGTTTTCTCCGGCGAAACGTCTAACCGCCGGGTCGTGTTTGCCCGTGCATACTAGTCTGGAAGTCGAATTTAGGTTACGCTTGCAGAAAGTCTTTTTCAGGGGGAATTTATGAACAACTTACTTCGAGGTGGATTGGCCGGAGCGGCAGCTTACAAACTTGGTGGCGGACTGATTTCCACAATCTTGATTTTCCTGGTCATTTTCTGGCTGCTTGGAAAATGCTAGTCCGCCTTTAGTCGCAATTTGGCACGCCCAGGAAGCACGGCATCTGATCGTTGACGATGCCGCCCCAGGTTGCGGCCAGTAGGACTAGTAGGAATGCACTCAGCAGCATTGTTGCCGGGTGCATACTCATTCGGTAACCTTTTCCCAGGCTTCTGAATAAGGGCACAATAATGGCTGCAAATATGGCGGCCATCAGCCAAAGCATTCCGAAAAGAAATATGGGAAACGTGGCCGAGCTAGGTTGGTCAATCCATTGAAGAACGATCAGTGGACTGATCAGCAGCAGCGCCACACCTGCCGCAGATATCAGATTCCCTACCGACCTCTTCCTTGTCACATCTACAATTAAACCGATGGTCGGATAGTTGTCAAGATGTTGGTCTGGATATCGGTACTTATTCTTCGCGGAAATTCCTCGATTCGGTTGGTCTCCCTTCCCATGCCGTCGCTCACAGATAGGCCGAAGATTTTATGATCGCTAATAAAATCCGCAGGCGCCTTTGCGCGCAAAGTATTATCCAGGGGATTCTTTTTATTCTATCAGTCCAAACGTCACAAGGCGGGTCAAATATTAAGACTTTCCAATCGGACTCTTCGTCTAAACCTCTGACTGTGATACGTTGCGCACGCTTTAGTAGTTTTGGTCTATGATTCTCGTGAGGCCTTAGATCGGATGCACGAGGCGGATGTTGAAAGATAAGACGGATGAGCAACTTGTCGAACTCGCAAAAGGGCCAGAGCCGGACGCATTCGGCGAAATCGTTAAGCGTTGGGAGCGAAAGATTTTCGCACTCTGCTTTGGTATGCTCGGCCGCGAAGACGACGCCCGTGATGCGGCTCAGGAAGCTTTTATCGCCGCATATCGAAATATTGGAAACTTTCGCGGCGACGCAAAAGTTTCCTCATGGCTGCACCGCGTAGCGGTCAACCAGTGTTTGACAACCAAGCGTCGTCAAAAGACCCGGGCAGAGGATTTTCTCGATGACGAGGACGGCAGTACGGAACGGGCTTTTATCGCTTCCCCGCGTCTCTCGCCGGCACGCGTTACGGAACAGTCAGAGCGACTGCAGTTGGTGAGGCAGGCTGTCGGAGCATTGCCGGCGGATTTACGAGAAGTTGTCGTCATGAAAGAGTTTGAGGAAATGACTTTTCAGGAAATATCGGAGACGCTCGCATTACCGTTGAGCACGGTAAAGAGTCGCCTTTACACGGCGCTCAAACAACTAAAGTTGAAGCTTGAGAGAACGCCGGTCGAGGTTGTTTAGTGAATATGTTGAATAACGGTAACAACGGGGGTTGTGATTTTGCCGACCTAGTCGTGTCGTATATTTACGACGAGGCGACTGCCGGCGAGCGGCACGTCTTTGAAAGCCATTTGACGTCGTGCACGTCATGCACCGATGAGTTTGCCTCGATTTCGGAAGCTCGGTTTTCGGTATTCGAGTGGCGGCGGGAAGAGTTTGACAGTCTGCCCACGCCGCTCATCGCTATTCCATGTACCGCCGAAGCGTCTAGTTTGCTTGATACGGTGCGAGGATGGCTGACATTCCCAGTGTTGTCGGCCGCCGCCGCTATGGTTTTGCTTTCTCTCGGCATCGGCTATTTTTCAGTGCAGTTATCCGACAGTAACGAAATCGCGGAGAACGCCGCTGCAATAACTCGCCCAAGCGTAGGCGAAACGATCGACCCGTCGCCCGCACTTCCATTAGAACGAGAGGTTGATGGGTTCTCTGACCCTGGGATAAGTGAGAAGCTGCACGTCCCCGAATCTGGAGAGGCAGATCGAGCGATGACAACCAGACCTTCACGACAATCGAGCGCAAAGGGGGTTGCTCGCCGAGTTTCGCGCCAGTTAGCGGCAAGTGCGGCGAAGAATACCCGTGCGCCGGTTTTATCCTCATACGAAGATACGGAAGATAAGTCCCTCAGGCTGAGCGATCTTTTTGACGATGATGGCGGGCGGAGCGATAAATAGCTTTCTCTTATCTTTATGAACTCCTCACCACTGATTTCTTCGGCGTTGAAAGTGCTGCTCCTGCTGGCCTTATCGGTCACCGCTTCTTTCGCACAGGATGCTTCTGCGGACGACACGCAGCGTCAGGCGATTGCACCGCCTGATGTTCGCGGCAACGCGATCCGCCAGCTAGGCTTGTCGCGAGACCAAATGCAGCAGATTCGCGGATTAAATCAGGCACGCAGACCGGCCATGGAGGCCGCCCAGGTCCGGCTCCGCGCGGCCACGCAGGCGCTAAACGAGTCGATTTATGCGGACGGTACTAATGAAGCGAATGTAGAGGCCCGGCTGCTCGGAATGCAGAAGGCCCATGCAGACGTGCAACGGATTCGTTTTACGCATGAATTTGCGGTTCGCCGTGTCCTAACAACTGCTCAGCTCGTTAAGTTTCGCGATCTCAGGCGGCGATTCGATCAGGCACGGCAAAATCAAGACCCCGGTTTACGACGAGAGAATGCCCGGCCAAGGCCAAGTGTCGACAACGCACTGCGCCCGCAGAGACGAGTACAGCGTCCGCAGATGCTGAAGCAGCGCAACGCTCGCCCGTAGAATATCCACGAGTACATTCAAGCCTTTCAGAACGAGGCCGTCGGCAATCGACGGCCTTTTGCGTTGTTTGATGTTTGCCCGACAATCGTCGTATTCTGGACACGCACCGCAACGTCCGTCAATGAATCCATTAATCCGACTCCTATCCGAACTTCAGGGTGTCACAAACCTTCTTTGGCGTGCGATCAAGGGCGCGAAGAAGCGACCGCGATACATGCATGAACTTGTCAATCAGATGGACAAGATCGGCATCGGTTCGATCAGCATCGTCGTTCTCACTGGATTTTTTACGGGCGGTGTACTTGTACTGCAAACATATCCCACCCTCGAATACTACGGAGCCCAAAGCAACCTGGGCCAGGGCATCGCGGCCTCACTTTTTCGCGAGCTTGGGCCTGTGCTAACAGCATTGATGGTGGCGGGACGCGTCGGTTCGGCGATCTCGGCTGAACTTGGAGCGATGGTTGTGTCGCAGCAGATCGAGGCGATGAGGGCGCTCGGAACCTCCCCGGTGCGAAAGCTCGTGACGCCGCGAATAGTCGCTCTCATCGTCACGTTGCCGCTTCTAACAATCGCGGCCGACCTTTTTGGGCTGATCGGCGGTGGTCTGGTTGCCCGGCAGCTCCACGGGCTGGATATCAGTCAATATATCGCCTCGGTGCGCAGTGGAACCCACGTCGCGGACGTCGTGGCGGGGATTATCAAACCGATTGTCTTTGGTGCAATTATTGGGCTCATATCCTGTCACAAAGGCTTGTCAACGACAGGTGGAACAGTGGGTGTGGGCGTCTCGACTACCCAGGCAGTCGTTGCGTCGTCAATCAACGTCATTATTGCCGATTTCTTTCTCTCAAAGATCCTTCAATCTGCCCTGAGCAGCACGTTGTTCTAAACGATATGGCGTCTCTAGAAAGCCTCAACATCGAGCGTGAAGAACCGGAAATCAATATCGAGGATATCGATATTGACGAGTTAGACCCGGAGGATCCTTTCGCGGGGCGGCTCGTGCCGGCGATCGAGTTTCGTGATGTCGATCTAGCTTTCGACGACCAGGTTATTCTCGACAATTTGAGTTTTACGGTCCGCCGGGGTGAGACAAAGCTCGTGCTGGGCGGTTCGGGTACTGGTAAATCCACGATCATCAAGTTGGTTCTGGGTTTGATAAAGCCGGATGCCGGAAATGTATTTGTCGATGGCGATGATATTACCGAGTACGACGATGTCGAGCTTATGCGTGTTCGACGAAAGATCGGGATGGTATTTCAGGAAGGTGCTCTTTTCGATTCTCTTTCGGTTTACGATAACGTCGCCTATCGGCTTCACGAGCAGGGTGTCGATGAAGCTGCAATCGAACACGAGGTTGTGCGAATGCTGAGATTTGTATCCTTGGAGGACGCTATTGACAAGATGCCGGCCGAGCTCTCGGGGGGAATGCGTCGACGCGTGGGCGTTGCGCGGGCGTTGGTTGGTAATCCCAGCATTGTCCTGTTTGATGAGCCGACCGCGGGCCTCGATCCGCCGACTGCCCGAACCATCTGCGAACTGGCGATTAAACTCCGTGACCTCGAAGATGTATCATCTATTTTTGTTACCCACGAGATGAATAATCTCGAATATATTTCGTCGGAATACGCGGTGATTGACCGCCAAGGCAACGTCAACTTTGAGCATGAGGGCGATAAACTCTGCCTCATAAACACTGAGGTAATGATGCTCAGGGACGGAGAGATAATCTTTAGCGGAAAGGATGAGCAGCTGCGTCAGTCGGACGACGCATACATTCGAAAATTTGTTCGGGGAAAATAGACGATGCCAAGGTCGAATCAGAACCAGACGTACAGCGGGTTGCGAGTAGGCATTTTTGTCCTTGCCGGACTTGTGGTGACGGGCTTTCTTATCCTGAACTCCAGCGGCAGCTTTAACCCATTTGAGAAGAAAATGCAGCTTCGAGCGCGATTTGTCAGCGCCGACGGGCTACATTCGGGCGCAGATGTACAGCTCGCCGGCGTTTCAATCGGAAAGGTCGATACCGTTAGGTTTTTGACGCCCGATCCTGATAATCCCGATCGAATCGAGGCAACAGTTTCGATTGTACAGCTGTTGGATGGCAAGCCGATCTCAGAGTTGATTCGCACGGACTCTACCGTCCAACTTTCTTCGACTTCAGTTTTGGGAAACGACAAGTTGATAAACATTAAGCCCGGGTCAGCAAACGGAACTCCGGTGACCGACGGCGTGCTGCTCCCATCGAGCGCCGGTGTGGGTTTAAATCAGCTGACCGAGACCGGCAACGAACTGCTCGGACAGATCAATAAACTCGCCGTGCCTGCTAACGAAATTCTCAACAAGGCAAATCGCGGAGAGGGGACGCTTGGGCGCATTGTCAACGATGACGCATTGTACGAGAGCCTCGATGGTGCGGTGGCCGAGACCCGCACTACGATGCTGCGGCTGCAGACCACCATTGATCGACTTAATCGCGGCCAGGGCTCGGCGGGAAAGCTCCTGAACGACGATGCGTTGTATGACAATTTGAACCGGACGGCCGCTAAACTTGATGCCATCTCGACCGACATCAGAGCGGGGCGTGGCACGGCGGGAAAACTCGTTACCAATGATGACTTATATAATGAGACACGGAGCGCGGTAGCCGATCTCCGCGTTTCAGCCGAGAAAATCTCATCTATCGCCGACGATGTGAAAGCCATCACCACGGATCTCAACCAGGGGAAAGGCACCGCGGGTAAACTTTTGAAGGATGAGAAGTTTTACGACGAGGCGCGCGAGGCAATCGCGAGATTCAACGCCACGACGGCGCGTGTGGAATCGATCCTGACCGATGCTCAGGCAGGTAAGGGGACCGTCGGCCGTCTGCTCGTCGATGACACCCTATATAACAGCGTTAACCTCACGGCATACAACATAGCAACGTTTACCGGTGAGGGGACGAAGCTGCTGGACGACTTCCGCAAAAATCCTAAGAAATATCTTAGTATTAAATTCTCGATATTCTAAAGCAGAAAAGGCCGTCCAAACTGGACCGCCTTCCTTCTCTAATGGTGCTCAGGGCGAGACTCGAACTCGCACGGATTACTCCACACGCCCCTCAAACGTGCGCGGCTACCAATTACGCCACCTGAGCTTAGAATTGAATTTCAAATTTCAGATTTCAACCAAGAATTGAAACCTCCGACTCGGGAGCCCGCTCGCAAGCACCAGCGGAAAGGCTAGCGATTCGCATTGCCCGCAGCCGCATTGGCATTCGCCTGACCCGTGCTGGCGTTGGCCGCCTTTTGTTCGGCCGCGTTTGTTGCCGGAGTTTCAATTAGCGAGCTGTTGCTGTTATCAGCGGCCGCATTTGTCGCGTCATTCGGCACGACCGAATTCGTTTCGGTAATTGCGGGGGCGTCCGCCGGTCCTTCGGGATTGCTCGATAAAACCGATACGTTGCCGGTCAAAGCCGGCATCGCTAGAAACAATGCTGAAAGCATGAAGGTTGTCGCAGCGGCAATCGTCACCTTGGAAAGGACGGTTGCGGTGCCGCGCGGGCTAAATGCGGTACTTGACACATTGCTGGTGAATAAGGCTCCGGCATCGGTCTTGCCCGGCTGCAGAAGAACAGCCGCGATCAATACCAGACACGACAAGAAAAATATTCCGTATAGTAAATAAACCATTTCAATAAAGGACGGTCAAAACCCGTTACCGCCCATAATTAACGATCTCAGCAAAACTCGTAGCATCAAGGCTGGCCCCGCCGACCAAAGCTCCATCGATGTCCGGCTGCGACATCAGCATGGTAATGTTATCCGGTTTGACCGAGCCGCCGTACAAAATTCGCACGCCGCTCGATACGCTGTCACCGTGAGAGCCAGAGACGGTTCGCCGCACGTGATCGTGCATATCTTGAGCCTGTTCGGGCGTGGCGGTTTTACCCGTTCCGATCGCCCAGACAGGCTCGTAAGCGATAATAATACGTTCCATGTCGGCAGGTGTCAAACCCTCCAGCCCGCCCGCCAACTGGTTCCGAACGACGTCTTCCGCGTTTCCCGCTTGCCTTTCGTCGAGGCTCTCTCCGACGCAAACTATCACGTGCAGGCCGGCAGCGAGCGCGGCATTGGCTTTCTTGCTTACCGCCGCGTCCGACTCGCCATATAGCTGTCGCCGCTCGCTGTGGCCGATAATCACATGAGAGCATCCCGCGTCTTTGAGCATCGCGGGAGCCACCTCGCCCGTGTGGGCTCCGAACTCGTTCTGCTCCGCACAATTCTGACCGGCGACACGAATACTAGAGCCCTCCAGCCGGTCCGCCACAGACTTTAATGCAGTAAAGACGGGTGCGATCACCACCTCGCAATGGTTAGCGTTGGCGACGAGCGGTTTGAGCGCGAGTGCGGTGCCGACCGACTCCGCGACCGATTTGTACATCTTCCAATTGCCCGCGATTACCGGTTTTCTCATGCTAGTCGTTGAGACTGGCAAAGAGGAGAGCTAAAATTCCAAACACCGCCCCGACGCCGATTGCAACCCCGATTCCGATTTTGGCTCCCGTCGAGAGATTTCGGCCGCCGATCGATTTGACGTCATTATATCTAATAGTTTGCGACGTGCCGAGCTTGTCAACGACCACGAAGTCATCTTCATTTGCCTCTTTAACGTATCCTTTATAACTGGTGTCATTATAAAGCGTTAGGCTGACACGCACGCGCTCGCCGAGACCGAGCTTCCTGACTTTCGCTTTAACCTCAATAGCCTTTCTCTCCGCCTTGGTTTGTGACGTCTGCGAGAGAGTTGGGGCCGCGGAAGAGATGAGGGCGATAACAACGATCAACAGAGTCGTTACAAAATGCTGCATGGTAATCTCCTGAGCACAAGAACTAGTACGAACAGCCTACATTGTGACCAGTTTAATGCCAGTGTCAACAGATGGAGCTAGTGAAGCATCGGGCCGCATAATGAGCCCGCCCATCGGGTCTTACGGCAATTTCAGGATCCCACGACCGGCAATACTATTTGTCATCGAGGGCTTCGACGCCGGGCAATGCGTCGCCTGCGAGCAATTCGAGGGTTGCGCCGCCACCGGTCGAGATGTGGCTGATTCGCTCCCCGACGCCAGCTTGTTTGAGGGCGGAAACGGAGTCGCCGCCGCCGACGATAGAAATAGCACCGGCGTCGGTTGCCTCGGCCACGGCTTCGGCAATTGCTATCGTGCCCTCGTCAAAAGGCTTTTCTTCAAACATTCCCATCGGCCCGTTCCAGATAATAGTTTTTGCTCCCTGGAGAGCTTTTTTAAAGATCTCGATCGTCTCGACTCCAATGTCGAGCCCTACCAGCCCGGTGTTGGTGAAAGCTACGGGAATAGTTTTTCGCGAATTTAATGGGTCGTAACTATCGACGACTTGATGGTCAGTGGGCAATAGCAGCTCGACCTTTGCTGCCTTCGCTTTAGCTTCGATGTCGGCAGCAGTCGAAAGCATGTCGTCCTCGACAAGCGATTTACCGATGGTAAAACCCTGGGATTTGAGAAAGGTATACGCCATTGCGCCGCCAATCAAAAGTTTATCGACATTGCGGTCGATAAGGGATTCGATCACCGGAATCTTGTCGGAGACCTTTGCGCCGCCAAGGATCGCCACGAATGGTCGTGCGGGATCAATTAATGCCCGACCGAGAAAATCCAATTCCTTTTCCATCAACAGTCCGGCGACGCTCGCATCAACGTGATGGGTGATGCCCTCAGTCGATGCGTGGGCACGGTGTGCCGTTCCGAAAGCGTCGTTAACATAAACGTCGCTCAAGGCGCCAAGCTGCCGTGCAAAATCGGCGTCATTATTTTCTTCTTCTAGATGAAGACGCAGATTTTCCAGCAAAAGTCCTTCACCCGGCTTCAACGCCGCGACTTTCTCAGTGACATCCTCACCAATGCAGTCAGCCGCGAAAAAGAGTCGGTCACTCTTAGAATCGGATCGCCCAAGGGCGACGCCATTCTCCCCCAAGGCGACTGGTTCATCGCCCCGCGAGGAAACCTCCTGAAGCTCCGGCACCGTCAGTAGAAACTCGTAGACCACCTTGAGGCTGTATTTTCCCGGGTCATAGGGCATTCCCTTCTCATCGGCTTTCTTCTTGTCTTTAAGCGGCCGGCCGAGGTGCGATGCGAGGATTACTTTGGCTCCCGCATCCAGGGCGTAGACGATAGTTGGAATCGCCGCCAGAATCCGCGTGGTGTCTTCAATCACGCCATCCTTGATCGGCACGTTAAAATCCACGCGGATAAAGACCCGCTTTCCCTCTAGGTCGACATCTCGTATTGTCTTCTTATTCATCAGTCGCGTAGCCGCAACGGGCCTCGTTTAGTAGGCTAGATTCCCTTCGCCGCGATGAACTTCACCAGATCCCGCACCCGGCATGAGTAGCCCCATTCATTGTCGTACCACGATAGGATCTTAATGCACGTGCCGCCAATGACCTTTGTATTCTCGGCGTCGACGATCGACGAGTTCGGGTTACCTTTGAAGTCGATCGAGACCAGCGGTTCTTCCGAGAAGGCCAAGATTCCTTTCATGTCACCCTCGGCCGCGGCCTTTATAACCTGATTGACCTCTTCGGTCGACGTTTCCTTCTCCACATTCATCACGACGTCGACAAGCGACACATTCGGGGTCGGTACGCGGACGGAGATTCCATCAAATTTGCCTTTCAAATCGGGAATGACAAGCGCAACCGCTTTCGCAGCTCCGGTTGACGTCGGAATCATTGACAACGCGGCAGCACGCGCTCGCCTGAGATCTTTGTGCGGCAGATCGAGCAGTTGCTGGTCGTTAGTATAGCTATGGATCGTGTTCATCAACGCGTTTTTTATGCCGAATTTCTCGTGAATGACCTTTGCGACCGGTGCGAGGCAGTTTGTGGTGCAGGAGGCGTTGGAGAGAATGTGGTGCTGGCCGGCGTCGTACATCTCGTCGTTGACACCGAGGACGATGGTCACATCCTCGCCTTTGGCGGGGGCGGAAATAATCACCTTCTTGACGCTGCCGCGAAGGTGCTTGCGAGCATCGTCGGCGTTCGTAAATCGGCCGGTCGACTCAATTACTATTTCAGCTCCAACCTCGTCCCAAGGAATTAACGCGGGGTCCTTTTCGCTGAAAACACGAAAGGCGTCACCGTCGACCGTAATCGAATCGCCCTCGGCAGAGATGTCATTGTCGAGATTGCCCATCACCGAATCGTACTTGAGCAAGTGTGCCAGCGTCTTTGTGTCGGTCAGATCATTGACCGCAACGAGATCGATATCGTCATCGTTCAGCCAGGTTCTGACCACCGCCCGCCCAATCCGCCCAAATCCATTAATTCCAACCTTGATCGCCATTTATCTATGTCGCCTCCAGATATCTTTGCGTTAAAAGATAAAGGGTACCGCATCCAATGTTGAGTTCAAAAAAGGTTTGACGCCGCATGTGTCAGCAAGGCCGCGAGACTTCACGTTTCTATGCGTTGGAAGGGATTGTGGAACGTGCGTTTTCCCTTATCTGTGCCTTTTTACAACTGCGATGCAGGAGTAACGGCAGGCGTCAATCCTGCGCCTGGTCGCGTACAATACCAACCGGTATCCACCGGCCAGTTTTAGTTGAAACAAACGAATTTTCAAAACCGTAATACGCGTTTGAGATTTTCTCAATAAGAAATAAAATCAGGTGTCGATTCGGCCGGAGCCTTCACAGATGAAATTTTCGCGTTCTCTAAGTGTTTTACCGCTGTTGGTACTGGTCGGTTCGGCGTCGATGGGCGTCGTCGCGTCGCCGCAAGACTTGCCGGCCATGCCGGTTAAGGACGCGGTCGCGACTGTGGTGCCGGACAATGCACCGTTGACTGTGCCGAACGCCTATTCGCCGTTGAACCTGAATCGCGTAGGTATCCAGACCGCCCAGCCGATTCCGCTAACCCTTTCGGATGCCGTCCGACGTGCGCTGCAAAACAATAACGATATCGAGATTTCTCGCGACGACGCGCGGTTTCAGGAAACGCAGGTGCGGGCCTTGCTAGGTGTGTACGATCCGGTTTTGACGCTTCAGCCCAATTATTCCAGAAGCTCGACGACGGGGTCGTCCGCCACTAACGATTTCCGTGTCGGTGCCGACTTTACCGGGTTGATCAGGCGGGGCGGCGGTAATTACTCTGGCTTTTTCAACAACTCACGAACCGAAAACGCCTTTGCCCAGGCTCAGGCCAGCTCCGGGTCGCTCTCAGGCGGCGGCAGCGCTCTATTCACCTCGTCACTGGGATTTAACTACACTCAACCGCTGCTTCGAAACTTCCGAATCGACAATAACCGACGGCAGATCACGATTGCCAGGCGCCGGCTCGAACAGACGGATACAGATTTTCGGCTACGTGCGACGGATACTCTGACGGCGGTCCAGCGGGCCTATTGGGACTTTGTCTTCTCGCTCCGAAATCAACAGAACCAAGTGGCTAATGTAAATTTCGCTCGTGAAAATCTGAGGCAGATCGAGGCACGCATCGAGGCCGGAGCCTCCGCTCCTGTGGCTCGTGCGGAGGTTGCCACGGAGCTCGCTAATCGCGAAGGCGAGCTCCTGCTTGCAACTCAGCAGGTCTCCATCAACGAAAATAACCTCAAGCAGCTAGTGTTGCGTGATCCAAACGCATTTGAATGGTCTCAGACCTTCGTGCCTACCGACGCTCCGACTGTCAGTCTAACGTCTGTCAGTCTTGAGAACGCTTTGAAGGATGCGACCGATAATCGCTTCGAGCTAAAACGCCTGCGTCTCCAACGCGAAATCAACGAGCAGGATCTTCGCTTTTTTCGTAATCAGACCAAGCCCCAACTTGATTTTAACAGCACCTTTTCGCTCGACGGGCTCTCACGCGGCGGTGCTACGACGTCGACCACGTTGGTGCCGCAGTTTTTCGGAAACGATGAGATTCTGCGTCAGCGGCTCAACACGCTGCTACCTGCCGCCAATCAGATTCCCAATCCGGACGTGGCAATTGCCGGCGCACCAGGCTTCCTCTCTGGGGGCTTCAATCGTTCGCTGCTCAATATCTTCCGGACAGACGCACCGAATTTTCGATTGGGCGTGACCTTTTCTTTCCCGCTTCGCAACCGGACTGCCAAGGCAAACCTTGCAGGTGCACAGATTCAGGAGCGGCAAATACAGGCTCAGACCCGCGGTCAGGAACAGGTTGTGATCGTCGAAGTGAGGAACGCTGTGCAGGCCGTCGAGACAACGCGGCAACGGGTTTTCACGGCACGGCGGGCCCGCGAGAATGCGGAAATTCAACTGGAAGGCGAGCGTCGACTCTTCGAGGCCGGCCGCTCGACCACATTTCTGCTATTCCAGCGGGAAAACGCGCTCACCAATGCCCGAAATGCAGAAATCCGCGCCGAGACCGATCACAACAAATCGTTAGCCGACCTGCAGCGAGCCACTTCGACTGCGTTTCGCGAAAATAACATCATCGTTGACTCGCCCGTCCCGGTTATCCCACGGTAAGGCCGGTAATCAAAATGCGGTGTGCTACGTGGACTGAAATATTACTTCCCTCCGCGCGTCTTGCTTTTTGTCTATCGGTGGGCCCGCGAGCATAATGTGAGTCGTGCAGATATCCGCCGTCATCATCGCGGGCAATGAGGAAGCGAAAATTGCGAGGGCGATTCGATCGGTCGCGTGGGCGGACGAGGTACTCGTCATCGATTCAGAAAGTGCCGATCGGACCGCCGACATCTCCTCGGAGCTTGGTGCTCGGATTATCGTCCGGCCGTGGCCGGGCTTTTCGGCCCAGAAGCAATTCGGAGTTAACGAGGCGAGCTATGACTGGATTTTCAGCCTTGACGCCGACGAGCAGGTTTCGCCGGAACTTCGAACTGAGATCGAGGCTCTGCGTCTCAACGGCGATGCTTCTGGTGCCTCAGGCTACCGCATTCCCCGCCTGTCGGTTTACATGGGCCGCGAGATTCGGCATTCGGGCTGGTATCCCGATTGGCAGCTGCGGCTATTCGATCGCCGGCGCGGCCGTTGGTCTGAGTCGATCATTCATGAGTCGGTAACGATGGATGACGGCGCACGACTGCAAAAGCTAAACGGCAATATTAGCCATTACAGTGTGGATGATGCAGCACAGCACCATGAGATGATCATCAGCCGATATGCCCCGCTTGCTGCGCGGCAGATGTTTGACCGCGGAGCCCGTACGTCTGCAGCCAAGGTAATGTTCGTCGGGCCGATCGCGTTTGTTTCAAGCTATTTCCTGAGCCTGGGATTTCTCGATGGCTTTCCCGGGTTCTGCATTGCAAAATTCGCAGCACATCATGCCTTTCTAAAACATCTTCTGCTATGGGAGATGCAAAACCAACGCTGACCGCTTGGATTACAACTATCGCGTACTCGGGCACATCAAATTCTACTAAGTTCGCTCCGTTTGGTATATATTTTACATATGACTAAGAGTCGTTATCCCTTTGTCGTCACAGCACTACTCATCGCGGTTTTCGCCGTTAGCACCGCCGCCCAAAAGGGCGTGGATACGCAGACGAAGACTATCCGCGAGGAAGGTAACAAGGTCACTACGCGTAGTAATGACGTTACCCGGTCGATAGATTGGGGTAAGGGTAAGACAAAGGTTCGTGAGATGCTTGCTAACCCTTTCCGACTGAATGGGCGTAGGGATGCACTCGTCGCTCACATCGTGGAAGCTCTTCGCGAGCAAAAGATCATTGTCGACGAAGCCTCGTCCCGGCCTAAAGAGGGCATCATCGTGACCATGCCCTTTGTATTTGCGAAGGGAGCTGTTATCACTCAAAACGAGCTAAATCGATATGCGATTCTCGATGATCGGACTGCGGCGTGGACACGCGCCCAGTACACGATGACCATCGAGGTCCAGCCGATTGACGGAATTCGGAATAATATCTCGGTCAACGCCAAGATCGAGGGTCGTTCAGGAAGTGGACTGGTTGCGGAATGGCTTACACTGAGGAGCTCGGGAGCGGCCGAGGACGATTTTCTCGCTAAACTGATTGAGCGTGTTACAGGTACCTCGCCCAATCCAGTTCAAGATACGGATAATTAGGCTAATCGCCAATCATGCTCGTAAGCATCGCAAAAGTATCCCTTCTCGCTCTCATTTTTGGTTTCGGCGCCGTTTTTTCCTGCGCGCAGAATGCTGATAATCGGACTCCAATGCCGGGTCGCGGCGAGGCCGAGGATGACAGGCCTAAGAGCTTTCGCGAAACACTAGAGAAACTGCGTATCGAGAGGGAAAAGAAAGAGTTCGATCAAATGATCGAACGCGGCGGCGAGGTGCTCAAGATCTCAGAGGATCTGGAAAAGGCCTACGTAAAGAACGGTCGGCTGACTGAGCGTGAGATGAGCAAACTCGCGACGGTCGAGAACCTTGTTAAAAAGATTCGAGGCGAACTCGGCGGCGACGGCGACGATGACGACAAGCCAAATCTCACTGATGTCCCTTTACCATCCGAACAGGCGGTGAAATCGTTTCGGTCTACAATTATCAAACTTTTCGACGAATTGAAAAAAACCTCGCGTTTCTCTATTTCAGCAGCCGCGATACAGTCGTCGAACGCTGCAATCAAGATCGTACGGTTTCTGCGATTGAAAAATTAACAGACGGCAACATCTTGCTGAATCAACGCTCCATCGCAACCGCTCTGCTCACTTTGGGCTGTTTTTGTTCGGTCACTCCCGGACAAACGACGCCCGATGACATCATTACGGTCGACTCGTCTATCGTTGTAGTCAACGCAACCATCTCAGATAGGACGGGCAAGTCCGTGGGCGGCCTCGGTAAGAACTTGTTCCGAGTTCTAGAGGACGGTGTTGAGCAGCCAATCGACGCTTTCTCTGCGGAAACGACGCCTTTTGCGGCCGTCATACTTCTCGACACCTCCGGCAGTATGGAACAGCGTGTGACACTCGCACGGGCGGCGGCGATTCAATTTCTCGACGGTCTTCGCGGTGAAGATTTTGCAGCCATTTACAATTTCGACTCAAAAGTGCAGATGGTCCAGGAGTTTTCCAATGACCGGTCGATGCGCGACGCTGTGTTCGATCTGAAATCATACGGCATGACCGTGCTTAACGATGCTGTGTATACCGCCGCCGAGATCCTGTCAAAACGTCCTGAGAGAAGACGGGCGATAGTATTGCTTTCCGACGGGGCCGACACGATGAGCCGGCGAAGTGCCGAGAAGGCCCTTCAGGCGGCAGTGCTGGCCGATGCAACTATTTATACTGTCGATATGTCTGCAATCAATTACAACGGCAAAGATCGCATCCAGAATCAAGCTGTTCTGAAGAATTTTGCCGACGAAACGGGCGGACGTTTTATCGCGACACCTGGTGGTTTGGCGATGAGAGATGCTTTTAAGCAGATCGTCGAGGAGCTCGGCGGGCAATATACCATCGCCTATCAGCCGATTAATACCAAGCGGGATGGCAAATGGAGGTCGATTGAACTACGTGTCGCCAAGCCTAATTTGACGATCAGGACACGGAAGGGCTACAAAGCTCCCAAGGGCAAATAGGTTAGGGTACACCTGAATACATTGACCATGTCATCCGCAAATGTCTGGAAATCAAGAGCGTTCCGGCAGATCGCATCTGCTGCTACTTACTCGTCCGATTCCTTTCCTTATCCGCGTGCCTGGCGATGGCTAGTTCGACCAGGTCATCAATGACTTTTGGGAATGCGTTGCCGGTTGCGGCCCACATCTTCGGAAAGCCTGACGCGTCTGTGAGGCCGGGCATAGTGTTTATTTCATTGACCAGTAAGGCGCCGTTGTCGGTTCGCAAAAAGAAATCAACCCGTGCAAGCCCCGAGCCGCCAATTGATCTGAAAGCCGTAATCGCCAACTGCCGTATTTTGCTTGAAAGTTCATCGGACACGGGAGCGGGCACGACGAATTCATTATTGCCGGTGCCCGTGTATTTTTCGGTGTAATCGAGAAATGCCTTACTTCCGTCTTTGATAAGATACTCGCCCGGCAGGCTCGCCTGTGGAGAGTCGTTCCCCATCACGGCGCATTCGATCTCCCGCATCGCGAGACCTTCCTCGACGATAATCTTGCGGTCATATTCGGCCGCGAGATCAATGGCGGCGGCGAGCGTCCCGGCGTCGATAGCCTTGGACACGCCAACGGACGAACCAAGATTCGCCGGCTTCACAAAGCACGGGAAGCCAAGCTTGGTTTCGACCTGAGCAATTGTTGCCCCTCGATTAGCCCCCCACTCATCGCGCAGAAACCAAACATATTTGCAGATCGGCAGCCCGGCATCCCGAAACAGCGTTTTCATAAACGCCTTGTCCATCCCGCACGACGACGCAAGCACGCCGCAGCCGACATACGGCAGATCAGCCATCTCGAGCAGGCCCTGAATGGTTCCATCCTCCCCATAAGTGCCGTGCAAAACAGGAAAGATAATTTCCGGGAGCGTACTCGTGGCCTCGCGGTTCGCAACTCCTATGGATATCATCTCTGTGCTTGGCTGGCCAAATTTCTCACCGAAGAGGCGTTGGACACTTGCGGGAAATAGCTTCAGCGAGTCTCCGGGAGTCAACCATGCGCCTTCCTTGCTGATAGCGAGAGGGATCAGATCATATTTGTCCCGATTGGCCTGTTCCAAGACAGTTTGAGCGGAGCGGATCGATATCTCGTGCTCTCCCGAACGTCCACCAAAAATTATGCCAAGCCGTTTCTTCATATCAACTAGAGAATTGTCTTACCCAATGCCGAGAGGATGAGCTCGCAGGCTAGTTCAACCGTTATGTTGCTCTGGTCGAGCATAGGATTGACCTCCACAATCTCAAATGACCGCATTCCGCCGTGGGCGGCTATCATTTCCAGGGTTAGATGCGCCTCGCGATAAGTGGCTCCACCCCGGACGAGCGTGCCAGAGCCGGGCGCGAAGCGAGGGTCGATGCCGTCGATGTCGAACGTGACCGCGTAGCCGCCCGGCGCCTGTGCGGCGATGGCAAGGGCATCCTCGACGCAGGCGGCCATCCCGCGGCGATCGATATCGCTCATCGTAAAGAAATTATCTCGCAGACCGAGCCGCTCGATGTTCTGGCGCTCGCCGCTGTCGATATCGCGAGCCCCAATGTGAGCGAGGTACTTGGAATTTAGCTTTGGCGACCAACCGCCGAAATTCACAAGGTCGTCATTACCGTGACCGAGGAGTGCGGAGAGCGGCATGCCGTGAATATTGCCCGACGGCGAGGTATCTGGGGTGTTGATATCGGCGTGCGCGTCAAACCAGATGAGTCCAATGTCACTTCCCTCGTCGCGATAGTGCGATGCGATTGCAGAAAATGTCGGAATCGCAATGGCATGGTCGCCCCCCAGGATAATCGGCAACTCGCCATTGCTCAGAATTTCCCGAAGTGCCGTCGAAATGTGCCCGCTCGACTCTAGTAGCTCGCTCAGGTATTTCGGATTATCATCTGAATCGAGCTCGTGCGGCTGGACGATCACGGCGTCGCCGTGGTCGACGTAATCAAACCCTAGTGCGCGAATGTGCTCCGCCAGCGTGTGCCCGCGGAAACGGGAGAGGCGCATCGCGTTCACGCCCAATTCGCTTCCGATCTGGCCCGCCCCAAACCCGAGCGGTACGCCGAGCAGTCCTACTTTCTTCACGTTCGTTGTCATAAATCCTTTTCGCCAAACCCCGTTAGGAATAGTTCCCTGAGGGCATCTGCGGCGTCCGGTTCGTCGTCACCGCTAATGGAAATGCGGACGACGACACCACGGGTCACGGCAAGCTGCAGAACACTTAGAATCGATTTGGCGTCGGCCGTCAGGCCAAGATCGTCGCGGGTCAGTAAAATCTCAGATCGAAACCTTTGGCTCAGCTTAACGAGCTTGACCGCCGCCCGCGCGTGCAGGCCCAAGCCGTTTGTGACCGTCACGCTGACCTCACGCATCTTTTGTCATCCGACGAGGCTCGAGGAGTGTGCCGGCACGTAAAATTGATTCCTTTCCTTGGCTCTCGATTTCTTTAGCGAGATCATGGAGCGAAACCTCTTCATTTGCCGTGGCAAGCTTGACCACCATCGGAAGGTTTACACCCGTGACGACCTCAACCTCATTTACGCGCAGAAACATCGCCGCGATATTGGTCGGTGTCCCGCCAAACATATCGGTCAGTAATAGAACGCCCCGTCCCGAATCGACGCGTTGTATGGCACGCTCTATCTCACCCCTAGCCAGTTCGACGTCATCGTGCCAGCCAATTGAGACGGCTGTGACGAAGCTCAGTTCGCCGACAAGCGCCTCGGCAGCCACCTGTAGTTCCTTGCCTACCTGGCCATGCGAGATAATTACACCACCCACCTTGCCCATAATCTTGAAACTACTTCAGCACATCGCGATGCGTTGCCATCGCGTCAAAACCCGCGTCGCTTAAGGCTTTTTTCAGGCGGTTGGCCACCATTACTGACCGATGCCTGCCGCCCGTACACCCGACACCTATCGTCAGATACGACTTCCCCTCGGTTTGGTATCGAGGTAATAAATACAGCAGGAGATCGGTGAATCGCGAGACGGACTCCGCGACATCTTCCTTTTCGCTCAGAAAGCTAACTATGCGCTCGTCCTCTCCCGTTAAATGCTTCAAGTCATCGTGAAAGTAGGGATTCGGAAGATGCCGTACATCGAACAAAAGATCGAGGATCCTTGGCGCTCCATACTTGTGTCCGAAACTGACGATCTCAACCTTGAGGGGCACGCCCTCCTCGTAGCCGCTGAATTTCTGCACGATGAGATGCCGCAACGTGTGCACCGTGTGCTGCGACGTGTCGATAATCAGATCGGCAAGCTTGCGAATCTCCTCGAGGGCAACCCTTTCCTGACTGATGGCAGCCTCGAGGCCCCCGCCCGAATCCGCCGGATGCGGCCGCCTTGTTTCCGAAAATCGTCGCTGCAGCACATCATCCGAAGCTTCAAAGAACACTACGAATGGCGAGAGGTTTATCCGTAAGAGTTTCTTGAGTTCAGTCGGAAAATCAGATAAAAATTTCCGCTCGCGAATATTTATCACCAAGGCTGCTTTCTCGATCGATCGGGCACGGCGGTCTGTGGAGACGAGCAGCCGGCCAAAGGTCGAAAGCATCGAAAGTGGAAGATTATCGACGCAAAAATACCCAAGATCCTCAAGCGAATCCGTTGCCGAGCTCATTCCTGACCCGCTCAGTCCCGTGATTATCACGAAGTCTGGGAGGTCTCGATTTTTGCGTTCTTCTGCAGACATCGATGCGAATCAGTATTCGAGGCCAGCTGCCTACGGTGTAACCAGACCGTAGTTACCGTCGCTTCGCCTAAACATCACCGCTACTTTGCCGCTTTCCGAATTGTTAAAGATCACAAACTGCTTGCTGCCATCGTCCAGATCCAGAGCGGCCTCATCGGGCGTCATCGGCTTGGCGTCGGTGCTATTGACTTCAATGATTTCCGGCGGGCCCGGCTCCACCTCGTCAGGGATAGCCATCTCGATTTCCTCCGGCATGGCGGCGGCAACACCCGTTTTCGTAGCCCGATGCGATTTATCGATTACCTTATCCTTGAGCTTTCTCGCCTGCTTCTCGATCTTGGCGATAGACTGCGAAAGCGACTGATACATATCGTCATGGCTCGAAACGGCAGTCAGCGTTTCATTTCGCCAATTGATGACGACCTCGGCATTGTGACGCCCGCGCTCAACTTCGATCACCACGTGCGCCGTCGCAGGTTTTCCGTCGAAAACGTTTTCGATTTTGGCGAACTGATCCTCAACATGCGCCTTTAGCGCCGGGGTAACATCCATGTGGCGGCCGGTAAATTCAAAATTCATATAACAGTTTTTCTCTCTCTTGAACCAGGTATATTCATCTGGTCGCGATACTTTGCGACCGTACGGCGTGAAAGCTTTACTCCTTCTTTACTCAAAACCTTTGCAATCTGTTCGTCGGTCAGCGGGGACTTGGTGTTTTCATCCTCGCACATTTTCTTGATTCGAAGCTTTAGGATGCGAGTCGAAACCTCTTCGCCCTCTTCATTTAGCATGCCTTCGCTAAAGAAACGCCGCAACTCGATCACACCTTGCGGTGTGTGGGCATATTTGCGATTAACGACGCGCGAGATAGTCGACAGATGCATGCCGATATCCTCGGCCACATCTTTAAGCATCATCGGCTTTATCGCCTCGACGCCGCGTTCGAGAAAGTCCCGCTGCCGCGAGACGATACACTCGACGACGCGATAGATCGTCTGTCGACGATGTTCGATATTACGCAGGAGATCGACAGCGGAGCGCACTTTTTCTTTAATGAAATCCTTCGTCTCCTTGGTCGTGTCTTCCTGGACCAGCATCGAGTTGTAGGTCGGGCTGATACGGAGTCGAGGACTGCCGTCGTCGATAAAATAAATAACGTAATCCTCGTCGAGCTTCTCAATGTACACCTCAGGCGACACAAAGACAGGATCTTCTGTTGCGTGACGGCGGCCGGGATATGGGTCGAGTTCGCGGATACGGGCGATTATTTCGGCGAGGACATGGACATCGGTGCCGGTGGCCTTCGAAAGGTGCTGGAGCCGGTGCGGCTGCAAATCTTCGAGATGATCGCGGACCAGCATCATCGCAATGCCATCGGTCTCTCCTATGGCGATGAGTTGAGCGTTTAGACAATCTTTGACGTCGTAAGCGCCGCAGCCGACCGGGTCGAGCTGCATCACGGCCTGACGGGCCTTCTCGACCTCTTCTATCCTGCAGCCCGATGTCTCCGCAATCTCTTCGATAGACGCGGTCAGGCGTCCGTCTTCGTCGAGGTTTCCAATAACCTCGATGGCCGCGGCTTCAATCCGATCCGTCAGACTTAGGAGATGCAGCTGCCACTCCAAGTGCTCACTCAAGCTGGGAGAGTGGGACAGAAACTGCTCAAAACTGGGGGCGTCGTCCTTATACTCGATCTCCTGCGTCCGGTATCCGGGATCGAGATAATCCTGAAACTCGCGGCCATAGTCGATCTCATCAAAAGAGTCGGCATTGTCGCCGTGGCCATCATCGTCGCCGTCAATATCGGTGGCCTGCGTTTCGGTCGAACCGTTTAGACCAGTGTCCGCGGGCGGGGCCGCCTCAAACTCCGCCAGTGCGTCCGTCCTCGCCTCAGATGCCGCGTCAGCGGATGTGAATGCCTCATTATCGAGTCCACGGTCCTGCCCGTCTGAATTCTGGTCTAAAATGCTGTCGCCGATCTCTTTCACCTCGTCGCCTGGCAGCACCTCCTCAATAATCGGATTTGCGACCAGCTCCAGCTCGATCAGCTCATTCAGCTCCATCGAATTCATCTGCAGCATCTCAATGCGCTGCCGCAACTGCGGGGTAAGCACCATCCGCTGCTGCATTGAAGTTGTAAGCCTAAGGGAAGACATAGATAACAGCCTGTCCTGATTCCGACTGCGGGGGCGATTGTGTCTACATTAAATTATAGCGAGAACCACGGGAAAATGGAAAATATAGCAAGGTGATGTCGTTTCCCGCGGCAGGAGTGTTCAGGAATATTTCCCGAACCAAGAACACCCGCCGCTCGAACAAAATAAATGGCTTCAGATGATTCGGAGTCAGTGGCTAATTCGAGATCCTGACTACGGGGCCGACTACGAACGGCCCGACCATTTACCTTTATGACGCCGACGGCAAGCGAAAGAGATCGCCGGTGGTTTCTCGCGCACCATAAGATACATCCACGGTCTGTTTTGGAATATTTTTGAGTCGTGTCCGGTAGCGTACAAAAGAGAGGAGGTCAAAATTCTATCCTATCTACTAGTTAGTTGAAGATATTCGGCCTACAAACTCGGCACTATAACGATGCGGCTAGGGATAGTTTTCAGGAGGCCGAATTTGATGTAAAGAGTGACAAATCGCCACTAGAAAAGAGGGCGAATGCAGTACCTCGGCTCGTTAAGTGAACATTTACGGATACGAGCTGAAATCACTTAGCGAGTCGGTATTTAAAGAAAGTGGAGTAAATATGATAATTAGAAAAAAAAGAAGACTAGCGTTTGTCGCTCTTTTGCTGACGCTCGGGCTGACGTTTCAATTAGCAACGCCGTGGAGCGCCAGCGCGTCCGACCACATCGACGGTCCGCAGCTGGCTCACGATCACGCTTCGGACATCAACGATATGTATTTCTTTCTCGACCCGAATGATAATTCGCGTGTCGTGATGATAATGACTATCAATCCGTTTATGATTTCGTCGGAAATTATCGGACAGGCTATATTCGACCATAATCTGCGATATAGATTTGAAATCGAGAACACCGGGGACGCGAGACCGGATCAGTTCATTGATGTCAGATTTACGCGCGGCGTCGGTCGCGAAACTGCACCACAGACCGCGCGTATTACGCTTCCAGATGGACAAAGATTCGAGGCTCCAATAAACACCTCGACTCCGATTCCCGAGATTCCGAATGTTGACCCTTCCGATTTCGACATTACCAATCTGATCAACGGGGAAAATTTCATCGCGCTGACCAATATTCCGACTCAAGGCGCCGACACAAATGATATCGAGCCACCCCCACTGCCCGTAACCACCGATGCATTCAGCGGAGTCAGCTTCTTTGCCGGTATTACTGAAGATCCTTTCTTCCTCGACAACACGGCCGCAAATCGCTTCGTTTTGTCATCAGTTCGCAATCCGGGAAATCCAAACCGTAATGTGTTCAGAAACCGCGCAGGTTTCAGCGCCCCTGATGGCTCAAATCCCAGTGCGGACGATCAAGGTCCGGCTCCGCTTCAAGCACGCAATCAGGGCGTCAACCAGGGTCCGGGTCGCGATACTTACGCGGGCTTTAACACTCTGACGATCGCTATTAGCGTGCCGGTGCAATCTTTGCGCAGCGGGATCTCGAGAACTCGAATACTCGGTCTAAATGGTGTAACGCAGCGTCAACGCACTCAGATCGTTAGACAGGACGGTCAAGTTAGCGGCGAAGGTGATTGGATAACGGTTGACCGCGAAGGAGTCCCGCTGGTCAATAACGGGCTGATTCCCCCTTCGCGTAAAGACGAATACAACGGAGCCCAAACGGTTGATGATGCGACCGGCAGGTTTCGAGCCGACCTTATTACTTCGCTCCAAAATTTTGGCACTAACCAGGATTTTATAGGAAGAATACTGAATATGATTCAGGTAAATGGCGACATTATACGACTCAATTCTCGAGTGCCGAACTTCGGTACCGGCGGTGGCGATAATGCCAGCGGCGGCCCCGCGAATGTGGGCGGACGACGTTTGCGGGACGATGTGGTTGACGGGACTTTTACGCTGATTAATAACGGACAGCCTCTGGGCGACTTTGTTGACCGCAATGAATTTTTGTTCGGCAACACTTTCCCATTCGTCGCGCCGCAAATAATGCCGAATCCGAACGGCATCAATAGCGTGGATACCAGGATTCGCTTGTAACTTCTTCTTCCGGCTGCGCCGAAAGTTTGACGACTTAAGGCGCGAACGGCAACACGGAATGAGGCAGAACGATGAAACGGCGCGTGAGAGAACATCTCACGCGCCGCGCTCAGTGAGCCTGATACGAAGGATCCGTCGGACGTAGCGGCAGTTGCATTAAGAGTAGTTTCTTGATCAGTCGCCAGACCCACTGAAGATGTTTGATGCGCAGGATAAAAACGCGTGGGCGTTGCTGCCGCTACGCCTGATTGTCGGATTCGGTTTTGCGGCGCACGGCTATGCAAAGTTGAGTAAAGGCGTGGACGGATTTGCCGAAATTCTTCAGACCATCGGTGTTCCCGCACCTGTTTTGATCGCGTGGGCGACGACGCTCGTCGAGATCATCGGCGGGTTGGCGATTTTGGCGGGCGCGTTTGTTCCCCTGGTCAGCATTCCGCTGATAGTTGTGATGCTCGCGGCGATGTTAACCGTTCATCTGCCATTCGGCTTTTCATCCGTTAAGTTAGTTGCGATGACCGCGGACGGAGCGCGATTTGGGACGATCGGCTACGAAGTGAATCTGCTTTACATCACCTGTTTGCTGACGCTTGCGTTGAGTGGCGCGAGTCCGTGGTCGGTTGACGCGATACGAGAGCGGCGTAGGAAGCAAATGGGACGTCCGAGACCGTAGCTCTTCACGGATGGTCACGACAAGAATTTATATTTCGCCGCCTTTTTTGCTCGTCTGCTGTGTCTTGTTGATGAGCGGATGCGTTTCCAGTTCGTCGCCGAGCGCGTCGATCCCGTCATCCATTCCGGCTGCCGCGCCGATTGTGTCTGACGAAACAGGAACAGACGGCGCCCTTCGCCTTCTCGAAGCCAAAATCAAAGCCGATCCAGAAGATTTCAGTGCCAATGGTACGCTCGCCGGTCTTTATCTGCAAAAACTGCGCGAAACCGGCAACGCGCAGTTTCTCGAATTAGCCTTTCGCGCCGCTCGCGCTTCGCTTGAGTCCGTGCCGGAAATGCGAAACGCTGGCGGGCTCGCCGCGCTCGCCGGAGCGGAATTCGCCGCGCACAATTTTGCGGGCGCCCGCGACCACGCCGCGCGTTTGACGGAACTCGAACCCGGAAAAAGCTATCCGCAAGCGATGCTCGGCGACGCTCTCGTTGAACTAGGCGAGTACGAACGAGCCGAAGCCGCATATAAAATAGCCGTAGTGTTAGACGGCGGCCTGACGTATAACGGCGAGATCAGATCGGCGCGGCTGGCACAGCTTAAAGGCAACAATTCGGCGGTGCAGAAGCATTACGCGACGGCTTTGACGCTCGCGCTCAACCAGCCCGTGCCGCCGCGCGAAACCGTCACCTGGCTTCGCTGGCAGTTGGGCGAAACCGCTTTTTCAATCGGCGATTACCAAATGGCGGAAAAGCATTTCCAGGATGCCCTCGTGACCTTTCCCGAATATTTCCGCGCCGTCGCGTCAATGGGAAAAACACGCGCCGCCAACCACGATTTGCCGGGAGCAATCGAACGTCACGAAAAAGCCGTCCGACTTTTGCCCGACCCGCAGTTTGTTGCCGCTCTCGGTGATTTATACACGCTCGCGGGGCGCGAAGAAGACGCGAAAAGACAATATGAACTAGTCGAGCAGATCGGACGCTTGAGCGAATTGAACGGCGCGCTATACAACCGCTCGCTCGCGCTTTTCTACGCCGACCACGACATCAAACTTGATGGGGCATACCGGCTCGCGGCAAAGGAATACGAAATGCGAAAAGACATTTACGGTGCGGACGCTCTCGCGTGGACGGCATTGAAGGCGGGCAAATTATCGGAATCCAAAGCGGCGATGAAAGACGCTTTGCGGCTCGGCACGAAAGACGCGCGGCTTTTTTATCACGCCGGAATGATTGAAAAAGCTGGGGGAAATAATGTACGAGCCGCCGATTATCTGCAAAAAGCTCTGAAACTGAATCCGGCGTTCGACCCGCTGCAAGCCGCGAAAGCGCGGGCGACACTGGAGGAATTAAACTAAAATGCAGAGAAATACTTTCTTGTGAGCGGGAAGACTGGGGCTCAAACCTGATGTGATAAAGACGGTTTCTCCTGGCATTGAGTAGAATTAATGTCGGGAAAGATAAGAATTCGCTCGTTGACAGGAGAAACCGGCTTTATAACATCAGCTATGGCCCCCGTTCCTCCGTTCGCAGGTCTTACCCGATCCGTTCTGTTCCGGGTGAGGCACCGCCGCCGACTGAGTTCAGCTTCGCCGGTGTCGGCGAGATAGGGCCGGAGGATTGCCATCGCGTTGGTTAGCTTCTCAGTACGGCCGACTATGAGACATATCGAAGCATAGCGATGGTAGATCCGGCGTGCCAAACCGCGGCCGATCACTACACCCTGACCGACTACATTATAAAATATGAGCGAATTTTCTAAGGCCGCTGCCCAGTTGCCAATAAACGGAACCATGGCGTCCGGCGGATCTACTTGCTTTCGCCCTTCAGCGCGCCGGTGCCGCGGACGGTGCCGCCGCGGCAAGTGTAGAGACCCGCGGGCCCTTCGACCCAAGTGCCGCCCACACAATATGTATACTGGCCCGGATTGCCCTCGGGTCCCTGATACAAACCTTCCTTTGTGTAGCCCACAGCTTGCTTTCCAGAGGAGCTTCGCTGGGCTGACACGGTGCCGATGACAAATCCGGCCCCGACCAGCATGCAGACAGCAAAAAAGACATAAAGAAGTTTAGCTTTCATAGTGTTTCTCCTACAAAACCGACGTTTTACAATAGGAAGACAACGATATTGGATGCGTCGAACGTTGTCAATATCTTTTTTTAAACGAGTCGAGATGTGACGAAAGATTCGGGGTCGAAAGATTGGAGGTGCGACGTGCGATTTAGTCTACCGATCAGTCAACCGTTTCCAGAACGGTCTATTTTCCTAGTAGAAATTAACCTCGGCCTGCCGCATCGCCAAGTTTAAAGAGTAAACCGCTCGCCGAGGTAGAGGCGGCGGACTTCGGGGTCGGCGATTAGTTCGGCGGGGCTGCCGGAGCGCAGGATTTGACCGTCGGAGAGGATGTAGGCGCGGTCGGTAATGTCGAGCGTCTCGCGTACATTGTGATCGGTGATCAGGATGCCGATCTGGCGGTTTTTTAAGTATAGGATTATCGCGCGGATGTCTTCGATGGCGAGCGGATCGATGCCGGCGAAGGGCTCGTCTAGTAGGATGAAGCTGGGTTCGGTTGCCAGGCAGCGGGCGATCTCGACTCGCCGACGCTCGCCGCCTGAGAGGGCGTCGCCGCGAACCTTACGGACGTGGGAGACGCCAAATTCCTCAAGCAACTCCTCAAGACGGGCAAATCTCTCGGCGCGCGATATTTTCATCGTCTCAAGCACGGCGAGGATGTTCTGTTCGGCCGTCAGTTTTCGAAATATCGAAGGTTCCTGCGGTAGATACCCCAGACCAAGCCGGGCCCGCAGATACATGGGCAGATGGGTCACGTCGCGGCTGCCGAGCGTAATCGTGCCCGTCTCAGACTGCTCAAGACCGACAAGCATGTAAAACGTAGTTGTCTTTCCAGCCCCGTTAGCACCGAGCAAACCAACTACCTCGCCCTGGTTCACCGACACGCTCACGTTGTCGACGACGCGGCGGCCATTGTACGTCTTTTGCACGCCAAACGCGGTTAGCGATTCAGGCACGGCTCGGCGTTTGGCCGAGGTCACGGCAGCGGGCGAGTTACCGTTGGTTTTGAGCATCTGGGATGGAAATCTACTTAATCTTGTAAACAGTGCGGGTCCGGCCGCCCGTTCCGGGTTTCACCGTGGCGCCGCCCGATGTGACGCGTTTATCTCGCATGGAAAAGCTTAACTGCGGGCTTTCGGAAGTGCCACTCTCGGGGTCGGAAACTTTTGCCGGGTTCCCTCGAATGATCGCCGTCTCATCGCTTGCGGTGTACTGGACCCAATCGCCTGACGCCCGTCGAGAAGGCTGGGTTATAACAACATTATTCTCAGCGACGGTGCGCGATACGTCATTTCTCTCGTCGAGATAGACGTCGGCAGAGCCTGACGTGATGCGATCGGTTCCCTGCCGGATATCGACCGAATCGCGATACTGCAAGACGCGTTTATCGCGCTCGTAGGTCAATCTCTTGGCTGCCGCATAGGTCGGCACGCTGCTTTCTTTCGATTTCTGATTAATCTTCGCGTTGTAGAGCACACTCTGCACGCCGCCCTCGGCCAGCAGTTTTCCATTGGCCTGATCGACGAAGATTCTATCGCCGCGGACGTAATTACTGTCCTGCCAACCACGCGCGTTACCCAGATAGTTTGCTGTCTCGGCTGCATGGTCGATCTCAGCCGTCTGTGACGTGACGAAGACTGGTTTTTCTGACGAGCCAAAGGGCGCGGCATCCTTCATCTGCTTGCGGCTGTAGTATGTCGTACTCACTGAGCCGCGAAGGTGCGTTTTATTGTTTCGCGTATCCCAGTCGATCTCGCCGGCCTTGGCCCGGGCCGACGAGTCCCACACGGTAGGCTCGCCTCCGCGGAGTCGAACCACCTCATCCGAACGCGTGAAGCTCATTCGTCCGGCGATTGCGTTACGGTCGGCCTCGGTAAACTTTGCGTCACCGGTGGCGTCGAAACTCTCGATGTCATTCGATCGTTGACCGAAATTTGCCGTTAGTTCAATGCCGAGTAATATTTGATCGCCGCGGTTCGCCGTTTTGACGGTCGGATTGCGCACCGCCCGGGCTTTTTTACCTGCGACGCAGATCCTGGCATTATTGCCGGTGTCGTAGAAGTCGCAATCGAATCGCGGAGCATTAATCGTCGTTCGGTAATTCGCTGGGCCAGCCGTGATCGGTTCCACAAATAGTTCGGCGTTTCCGACCGCTTCAGTCCGACGGATATCCTTGCCATTCGCTTGGAATACTGTGACGACCCCATCCGCGGTAAGCCGTTTGTTGGCCGCTTCGGGCGAATTAGTGGGAGCGTTCAGATTCACCGTGGTCCGCCCGTCGGTACGCATTCTCTCGATCAACCCTTCGCCTTTGAAAAGCATTCCAATTCCGCGCGCCGCATCCACGACGATTTTCGTGTAATCGACCGCCTCCCGGGGCAAGATTTCAGCGTGGCTCTGGCCCACGGCATTGGCATCACGCAGTTGCCGTGAATCGTTAAACTCAGCGTTGAGTTCCGGAGCCTTAACTGATGTCGTTCGGTCTACGGTGGTCTGGGACGCAGACGCATTCCCGCGGAGCACCGCACTTTTAATTTTGTTGTCGCTAAACAGCTCCGCGTGACATGTATCTCCCGCCAGGGCGTCGCTTCCCTGCAAGATCTTGACGTCGCCGGTCAAAGCCAACTTATGAGCCGTCTGTTCGAATACCGCTTCCGCGGCCCGGATGTCCGTAGGCTTGCCGCCGGCGTCGGCGACGATGTGCGCCCCGTTCTTCAACGTATAACGGTCGGCCAACCTATTGAATAAGGCATACCCGGCACTTATATTAGTAGGGGTACCACCCTGCATGGCTGAATTAATCGTGACGTTATCGAATAGTTCGAACGTCGACAACGACGCCGTTTTAGCATCAGCGCCCGCGAACGCGGCCAACGCCCTGTCCGCCCGAATTTCGCTCGACCGAGCCGGGGCAGAGCCTCTCACCGTCGACGCGATGTCGATACTAACGTTCCGATTGAGATCGATCTTATTTCCCACCTGATCGAAGATCGCGGACTGCGAAGTTATCTTTGCGTATTTAACCCCGGATTTTGCCAAATCAGCGGACTCAAATACCTCGATATCCACATCACGATGCAGGTCAAGGCGTTTAGCAGCCATATCGACGGTGGCCCCGAATGACTTGCCTCGAATCGTTTCCCGTTCAAATTCGACCGTCTCATCCGCTTCCGCAGTTTGGTTAATGTTTGTGTAAGTAATGTGATTTGTCCGCACCGTCAGACCAGCCCGGCTCTCGATCCGAACATTTCCTTTCAAGTACGCCGTGAAGTGCTTATCGGGCTCCGGGACATAGATCGCATTCTCGGCGGCCATTTTGTCAGCCGTGCCTTCCGGCGAATAGATCTCGAGATAAACGTTGGCAAGCTCCTGGTGATCGTCGGAGAAAGTTTTGGCGTGGTCGGCCCGGATATAGTATTTCGCGACGCCCGCGTCAGTTTCCACGCGTTCGTACCCGCTGATCTCGGAAATTACGTCGCTGGAGAGTTGCGCATGCTCGCTTTTCAGACGAAAGGGTGACGTGGAACGAGCATTATAAAACGAAGCTATAATCGCAAGAACCGCAGCAAAGATCCCCACGACCGCGGCGGCGCGGAAATACTGCGGCAGGCGAGCCCGCACACCATATATCTTTTTCTGGCTGGGCTGAAAATCTGACACTCTATTTCAATTATCCGCTCTTAAATCTTCGACGACAAGCTGTAAACGGGTGCTTCCGTTCCACACATTTGCCTCTGCGACATAAGCTATTTCGATGCGGGAATCGGGTTTCAGAGTTTGCCCGCGAGATCGCTCCACGCCATCCCACCACACAGCCTCAAACGAGCGACCATCCGCGTCAAAAAGCTTCAATTTTAAATGTTTGTCTTTCATCACGTACGGGTCATCACGCAGGACAAGGTCGCGGGTGACAAAGATAGGTTTGGGATTGCCCGCCCCAACCGGCTCGAATGCTAAAAGCTCGTCGACCAAAGCAAGGTTTAGTGACTGGCTGGTGAGAAGTGCATCAACCTTCAACTCGGGAATGAGATCGGATTCCCTAAGGGTCGAGGCCGCGTGGGCATTGAGCCGTCGCTGCAGGTCCGGGATGTTTTCGGCCTTGATCTTCATCCCGGCGGCGGCGGCGTGGCCGCCGTACTGCTCAAATAAATCGGCACACGTTCCGAGTGCATCGAGTAAGTGAAAGCCAGGAATGCTCCGCGCACTGCCGCTGCCCATTCCCTCTTTGATCGAGATGACGATTGCAGGTCGATGCAGCTTTTCGGCGATTCGCGATGCGGCCAGACCGATTACTCCCTGGTGCCAATCCTCTCCCGCGACTACAACAAAATGGCCGTCAGCCTGACTCACGGTCTCATTGAGTGCAAGCTCAGTGATTTTCTGCTGCATCTGCTGCCGCTCACGATTCCGAGCGTCCAACATCGACGCCAGTGCACGTGCTTTACCAAAATCGGGAGCTTCGAGCAGTTCAATGACATGGCTGGCGATGTCCATTCGTCCGGCCGCATTGATGCGGGGGCCGATACGGTAGCCGATGTGATAACTTGTCATGTCCGAACGGCAGTCCGCGGCCTCCATCAAAGCCTTGAGCCCCCAGTTATCCGTATTCTTCAGATCGCGTAAGCCGAGCGCAACGATTGCACGGTTTTCGCCGGTCAGGTTCATTACGTCCGCCACCGTGCCGATCGCCGCGATCTTCAGGAATTTCGGCACCTCGTGCTCGAGCTGGTTTTCCCGCAACAATGCGTGGGCGAGCTTGAATGCCACGCCAACACCGGCCAGATTTTTGTCAGGATATGCACAACCAGGCTGATTGGGGTTGACCACCGCCACCGCGGGCGGATTGCCCCTGATTTCATCCGAAAGGTGATGGTCGGTCACGATGACATCGAGGCCGTTATCTCGAGCCCATTCGAGCGGCTCGAAACTGCGAATTCCGCAATCGACGCTTATTACTAGCGAAACGCCATCAGCTTTTGCCTGTTCGAGCGCAGGGATATTGATTCCATAGCCCTCGGTAAATCGATTCGGAACGTGAAAGGTGGAGTCCGCGCCGAGGAGCGCAAGCATTTTCCGGAGCAGCACGGTTCCCGTCGTACCGTCTACGTCATAATCGCCCCAGATCATTATCTTTTCGCGATTATCCACGGCCCTTTGGATCCGATCGATCGCTTCACGCATCCCTTTGAGCAGGAAGGGTTCGTGGAGGTGGTCCGAGCACGGGTTGAGAAATGCACCGCACTTCTCGCCGGAATCGTGCCCACGCGCAATTAGCAAGGCCGCCACCAACGGTCGGACCTGCAACTCGGCCGCAAGCTTATTTACGGCCTCGGCATCGTGCTTTCTAATCGTCCAACGCTTTTGCATGCGACTTGGGGCGAGGCATCAGTTCACGGCCGGACTAAGAACGCCCTGCCATAACAATATGAGAAGGACCGAACCGAGTATCAGACGATAAACGATAAAAACTGCGGTGGAATTACGTCGAAGGAAAGCCAAAAGAAACCAGATCGAAAGGTACCCGACAACTGCGGCCACCAACGCACTAAGGACTAACGGCCCAAAACTGTCCGAAGGCAAGATGTAGAGGGCCTCGCGAAGTTGGAGTAGGCCGCTCGCCGTGATCGCGGGAATGGAGAGCAGAAAGGAAAACCGCGCGGCTGTCTCACGTTTTTCGCCCGCGAGCAGGCCGCCCATTATCGTTGAACCGGAGCGGCTGGCACCGGGCATAAGCGAGAGTACCTGTGCCACGCCGACCACGATCGCATCGGTCAAGCCGAGATGCCGCATATCCTTTCGCTGCTTTCCCACCAGTTCGGCGAACGCCAGCAAAAGTGCGACGACAATCAGCATCGTAGCGATAAACCACAAGTTTTTCGTCCCACTGCCCTCGATAAAATCCTTGAAAACAAGGCCGACGACTCCAATCGGGATCGAGCCCAGAATCACCAGCCAGCCTGTCCAGGCTTCTTCTGAAAGCCATATTGGCCGCACGCCATCTGTACCGGAGAACCGTACTCGCCGCCGATTGAAGACCAGATTCCAATGATCGCGTACGAACGCCGTCACGATGCCCCAGATGTCGGCGAAAAAATATATGAATACAGCGGCGAGAGTGCCAAGTTGTATGACCGCCATCGTTGCCGTGATCTGCGCCGCGTTGCCATCGTAGAGATTGGTCATTCGGCTAGCGAAGACGAGATGCGCAGTCGAACTAATCGGAATAAATTCCGTGAGCCCCTGGACGATGCCTAGGATGATGGCCTGAATAAAGTTCATGCGTGAGACAGAGGACGAGCGGTAAGACGATTAACGCGTAGGATATCACACCTAATTGCCGTAACTAAGGGTCTGTATTATGAAAATGACTTGCCTTCGTCTTTTTATTCAGCCGTTACAAGCCGTCCTACGAACACGTAATGATCATCATCCAGAACGACTACGTGCCGGTCTACATGAACGGCTCGGTAACGGTATTTTGCTGCAAAGAGTCCGCAAGAATCCCATCCAGGCGTGGAAACACTATTCCCGATAGCGGGCACGCCCGGCGACTCGATCATAAAGCCACGCTGGCATAAATTTGCCCGCCCGAACAATAGTTGCAAGCTGCCACGGAAAGGCCGCAAATCGTTTCCTGTGTTCAATTGCTCGTATAAAATGAGGTATAGCGTCGTCGAGATCCATCAAGAATGGCATCTTGGCCTCGCGCCCCGCAGTTAACGGCGTGCGGATGAAGCCGGGCTGAATTATGGTCACGTCAATCCCCTTGTGGACGACATCAAGCCGGACGCTTTCAAAGAATGCCGTCATACCAGCCTTGCTCGCAGAGTAGGCCGCTGATTTCGGTAACCCGCGAAAACCCGCGAGGCTTGAGATGGCGACCAGATGGCCGCTCCTGCGCTCGACCATCGCGTGGAGAACGGCGTGCACGGCATTAACCGCACCGAGTAGATTGATATCTATTAGTGTTTTAACCGCATCGGGCGCGTATTCGCGCGTCTCCCTATTATTACCGCCGATGCCGGCGTTGGCGATAAGGACATCTATGCCGTCAAACTCCTCGCGAAACGCATCTGCGGCCTTTTTTAATGCCGGTGCGTCTACGACATCGCACGCGAAAACTCGTGCCCGGCCGCCCGCCATTTCGCAACGTGCGGCCAAGGCTTCGAGCAACTCGGATCGCCTGGCGACCAGCCCTAATGTCGCCCCTCTCTTAGCCATTTCCACAGCCAGAGCCTCACCGATGCCGCTCGACGCGCCGGTTAGGAAGACTGTCTGATCTTTCCAGGTCATTGATGAGCGTGATGCAAGATAGGGCGAGACTTAGACTTCCACTATCGTCGTGACGATTACGGGCTTTGAGCGGAGTTCTTTTTGAATGAAACGCTTAAGATGCACCCTGAGATTCTCTTTAAAGATGCCCCGGTTTGATATGTGTTCGGGTTTCATGTCGGCGATTGCCGCGGCGATCGAATTCCTGGTCTCGGCGGCGAAACCGTTTAACGGATCAATACCTGCCACACCTTCAAATGACACCTGCGGCTCCCCGTTGATCTGGTTTGTATTCTTCTCCATGGCTACCACCAGCGAGACGGCACCGCCATAGGCTAATTTCTTTCTGTCGCGCACCGTGGTGTATTCGATCGCCTCAGATGATTCCTCATCTATGAAGGTCTTGTGCAGATCATGCTTCTCGACGACTCGAGCCGAATGCTGGTCGATTTCGAGCACGTTTCCGTTCTCGATCAGTACGATATTTTCGTCGCTGTAGCCGGCGATATGATTCTTGATAAATTCTTTTTGTCGAAATAGCATCCGGTACTCGCCATGGACAGGCACGACGAATTTAGGTCGCGAGGTCTCGACCATGATCCGGATGTCCTCCTGCGAGGCATGTCCCGAGACATGTACGAGTCGGCGCTTTTCCTCGATGATATTCGCACCGCGCTTGTAGAGATGTCCGATCAAACGGCTAATGTTCTTCTCATTGCCCGGGATGATGCGTGCGGATAATACGACGGTGTCGCCCTTTGAGATTTCGAGCCCCTTGTAGACGACCGTGGCTAGATTCCAAAGGGCGGCTCGCATCTCACCCTGCGAGCCCGTTACCATATAGCAAATTTTGTCATCATCCAGCGCCCGAGCCGCGCTGAGATCGACCATCCCGCCGTGCGGAATCTGCAGCAGGCCGTGCTCTTCGGCAATCTCGACATTCTTTTGCATCGACCGGCCGAGCACGCAGACTTTGCGGCCGTACTCGTGGGCTACGTCAAAGATTATTTGAAGCCGGTGAAGAGATGAGGAAAATGTCGAGACAAACAGGCGACCCGTGGTTTCTTCGAAGATCTCCTGAAACGCGGGAATCACTGCCATTTCCGATGGTGTTCGTCCGGGAATTGTGGCGTTCGTCGAGTCGCACAAGAGAGCCAAAACACCTTCGTCCCCGATCCGGCTGAGCATCTTGAGGTCATACGGCTTCCCAATGACGGGCGTGTCGTCGATCTTGTAATCGCCCGTATGAATAAGCGTTCCTACCGGCGTGTGGATTGCGAGTGAAAAACATTCAACAAGCGAATGCGAGGCGTGGATAAACTCGATCTCAAAGTGTCCGATCTTGATTCGGTCGCCGGCCGAGACGCGGTGAAGAAGCACATCATCGAGCATTCCATACTCGCTAAGCCGCTTCTCGGTTAGCGCCAGAGTAAAACGCGAGGAATAAACCGGAAGATTGAACCGTCGCAAAATGTAGGACAGCGCACCGATGTGATCCTCGTGTCCGTGCGTAAGAATGATTGCCGTCAGGTCGTCGCGGTACGTCTCGAGAAAATCAAAATTCGGTATCGAAATATCGACGCCAAAGGGCGTCTCTTCAGGAAAACCCATCCCGGCATCAACGATGATCATCTCATCGGCGTACCGGATCCCCATGCAGTTCATCCCGAATTCACCGATGCCGCCGAGTGGAATTATCTCTATCTTGCTCAATATTTCTACCTCAATAAAAAGCTAGATATTAGCACATTCGACGGTCTGACCTTGTTTGGGGAGGCTACCCGCCTACCGGATATACGTTTGCGGCTCAAGCGGCCGATGTGTCGGCAAACCTTTCGAATTCTGATTTTATTGGTCTGGAATGAAGGCGGTAACCAATCTTTCCCATTCGACTAATGTTAGAGTCTCAGCGCGGCGGCGGCAATCGATATCAGCGCTTTTCAGAAGGTCGTTTGCTCGCGCATCAAGGTGCTTCAGGTTATTCAATATCGTCTTCCGTTTCTGAGCGAATGAAGCATTTAAGATACGTCGGAGCGCGACAGCGTCTTGAATTACCGGCATTCTCGGTATCAGGCGTATGACGGAACTCCATACTTTGGGCACGGGCCAAAAGGCGGCGGGATGGACATCGAACAGCCTCTCAATGTCGAACGCATTTTCGGTCAAGACGCTCAGTACACCGCGAGAACTGTTGCCGGGCTTCGCCGAGATCCGGTCGGCCACCTCCCGTTGAAACATCAAAACAATAGTTGAAAACGCCTCTCGCTGCTCGATCAAACGCTGAAGGATGGGAGTCGAGATATTATACGGGAGGTTGGCGACGAGCTTCGCATTCCCGTCCCCGCCTGCCAGTTGGCGAAAGTCCACATTCAGGGCGTCAGCGTGCACAAGAGAGAAATTTGACGACTCGTTAAAGAGCCTTCGCAACGGGTCAATGAGGTCTCGGTCGAATTCGACGACCGTCACGCTCGCCGTCGACCGTATCAAGCCGAATGTCAGCGCTCCCTCGCCTGGCCCGATCTCGATAACGGTGTCCTGGGCAGTGAGGCTGAGAGTCGAAACTATCCGCTCGATGACGGTATTATCGCGGAGGAAATTCTGCCCGAGAGACTTCTTAGCTCGCATCACGACCTCGGGTAAGCGGTAATCTCAATATCGTCGCCACGCTTTGTCACATCGACGACGTCCAAATAAAGTGCGTCTGACAGCTCTTTAACCCCGCTCCCGGCAATGGCATTCACCGCATCGGATCCGCCAATGATCATAGGCGCGACAATAAACGTTAACTTATCAACCAGCCAGGAATCGCAAAATGCACCCGCGACCGCCGAACCACCCTCAACCAATACGCTTTGAATATCGCGCTTTCTTAGTTCGGAAAGCACTGCGTGTAGGTCGGCGGTCTCCGCCGGCGAAACGTCAATTCCTCTCGCCACCAGTTCAGTGCGTTTTTGACCATCCTGACTTGCGGAAAAGATCAAGGTTGGCGTCTCGGCGGCCGTGTCGGCGATCCTCGATTTAAGCGACGTTTGCAGCCGGTTATCCAAAATAACCCGCAGCAAAGGTCGGCGCCGGGCCTTGCCGCTTCGGTCGGTCAAGGTAGGATCGTCAACTGCAACCGTATTCCCGCCTACCAGAATGGCGTCGTGCTCGTGGCGAATATCGTGGACGCGTTTGAGAGCCTGTTCGCCGGATAAGGACGTCGATACATTATCGCGGATCGATATTCGACCATCGAGCGACATCGCAAGCTTGAGATGCACAAAGGGCCTCTTCTTAGTATGCCAGCAGATGAATTTCTCGTTTTGTCGGTGGGCCTCCTCAGCGCACACCCCGGTGACAACCTCGATCCCTGCCTCGCGAAGTCGAGCGAACCCTCGGCCGGAGACCAGGGGATTGGGATCTTCGATGGGACATACGACTCGTCGAATCCCCGCATTAATGAGAGCGTCGGTACAAGGTGGGGTCTTGCCAAAGTGGCTATGCGGCTCAAGCGACACATATGCGGTGCCGCCACGCGCCGACTCGCCAGCCATCCTCAATGCAATTTCCTCAGCATGGACGACCTCATCAAATTTATAACTGCCCTCACCGATGACCTGCCCGCCGGGCGAAACGATTAAGCAACCGACCAGAGGATTTGGACTAACCATTCCAATTCCGGCACGCGCCAAAGCTAGCGAGCGGCGGACGTTGGAAAGATCAAATTCGGCAAGGGAATTATTCACGATTGCTCAAACAGGATGGAACGAAATCGACTTGCTTAAGTGAACAATCCGTTGACGTAACTGTCGGGATCAAAAACCATCAAATCATTTACCTTCTCGCCGATGCCCACGTACCGGATCGGCAGGTTTAATTCCTTTACGATCGCGACGGCGATGCCACCTTTCGCGGTGCCGTCCAGCTTTGTCAAGACGATGCCGGTGACATCGGCAGTTTTCATAAACTGGCGGGCTTGTTCGAGGCCATTCTGCCCGGTCACGGCGTCAATGACGAGCAGCGTTTCGTGCGGAGCTCCCGGGACCTCACGCGATGAAATGCGTTTCATCTTTTCGAGCTCTGCCATTAAATTTGCCTTATTGTGCAATCGCCCTGCCGTATCAACGATGAGAACATCACTCGATCGGGCCTTTGCCGCCGCGAGTGCGTCAAATAACACGGCCGCCGGGTCAGTTCCCTGCTTCTGCTGCACTATCTGTACGCCCGCGCGATCGGCCCAGATCTCGAGCTGGTCACTCGCCGCAGCACGGAAGGTGTCAGCTGCACAAATCAACACGTCGTTGCCTTCGTTTCTAATACGCTGCGCCAATTTGCCGATTGTCGTCGTCTTTCCTACGCCGTTGACGCCGACGACCATTAGCACGTAAGGCTTTATGGCCGGACTAAGCTCACGTTCGTCAGCTACGCCGCGTTTTTCCGATTCGTGCAGAATCGCGAGGAGTTGGCGGCGCATCTCGGTTTTTAGGGCCGCAAGGTCGGTGATTTCCTGTCGCGACACGCCTCGACGCACGCCTTCAAGAATCTGCATCGTCGTCGCAACGCCAATGTCCGTCGAAATTAGCATTTCTTCGAGTTCGTCGAGAAACGTCTCATCAATCTGCTTACGGCCTTCGAAGATAGTGTCGAGCCGATTGTCGATAGAATGGCGCGTTTTCTCTATCGCGTTAGAAAAGCGGACCCCAATCTCCCGCTCGACGGCCGCCTCTTGAGCCTTCAACTCCTCGATGGACTTGTCCAGGCCCAGCACCGAGGTTGAAAAGCTGTCACTCTTATTCCTACGCCAAAATGCCATAAGGTTCGTACGGCCCCGCAAACCGCAAACTAAAGAGTATAAAAAAATATCGCACGTCTCGGCAACGTGCGACACTTTCCGTGTTCTCGATTTGCTTGATGCGGCGGCGGCCTCAGGCTACCAACTTCGCGGGGATTCGAGGCGGCACGCCCGTATTGGATCGAACGGCCGCCAGTTGCCGCACGATTCCGTTTGCCACTTCGCCCGCGTCACACGCGTCGACGAGTGCCTCAACCACGTCGGCCTGATAGCGCGTTCCTATCAACTCCCGTATCTTTTCGAGCGCGGATGGCAAGTCCATTCCTTTAGAATAAGGTCGGTCAATTGTCATAGCATCGAACGTATCGGCAACCGAGACGATTTTCGCCTGGAGTGGTATCTGGTCGCTGGTCAAGCCTTGCGGATATCCTTGGCCATTGACCATCTCGTGGTGCATGTACATCCCAGGCAAAAAGTCTTTCATTGCCGGAATCTGAGACATAATCTTATAGCCACGCTGCGGGTGCGTCTTCATGATCTCGTACTCCGCGTCCGTAAGCGCCGCGGGTTTCTTGAGTATCGAGTCGTCAATCCCAATCTTGCCGATGTCGTGCAGTAGAGCGCTCATACGGAGCGTTTCGAGCTCGTCTTCGCCCATGCCCATTCGACGGCCAATTGCGACCGATATGCGTGATACCCGCTCTGAATGGCCGCGAGTATATTTATCTTTTCCGTCTATCGCCGCGGCCAGTGCTTTGACGGTGCCAACGAACAGTTCGCGATTCTCGTGGGCGGCCGCGGCGAGATTCGCGATCTGGTCCTCGATTTTGTCCGTCATTAGGTTGAATGTGTCGCCGAGCGTTCCAATCTCGGTAATATTTCTCGTCTCGACCCGGGCGCTGAAATCTCCTGCCGCGATTAGCTTCGCGGCCGTCACAAGACGAAGGAGCGGCGACGTTAGATAGCGAGCACCGATTAGGCCGACGATCAGAGCGAAAATCGCGAAAGCACCGCTAATCAACCAAGTTTGCCACCGCATTTCGCCGACCGAGGCTAGTGCACGGCTTTCGTCCTGCATTGCGATGACGCCGACATTATATCCGTCGCTCAGCTCCGCCGTAGAGTAAGCACCGATCATTTCGTATGTCTCGCCGCCGTAGGTCGCGGAAAAAGGCACGAGCGCTGACTGTACCTGAGCGCCCGATTCCAGCCATTCGCCCACGATCTTCAAATCGCCCATTGGTCGCCTGACCGAGGGCAGTTCCGGGTCGGGGTGGAACATCGCTTCGCCCGCCGGATTGACGACAAAGACCATCGGCAAGCCCGCGGTCCACAGATCGGCCTCTCTCGACTTGCTTATGCCAATCAGACTTCGCGAAATTGTCTCCAGCGAAGCAACGGCCACGACCGACGCTGTTTCTGCCTCACTGACGCGGGCAGAGGCGGCAAATGGCATCGCAAAAACGTTCGTGTTCAATAGTCTTTTGGGTTCGCCGACGATCACCTTAGTCTGACCATTCGTTCCGACCATGTCGGCCGCGATTGCCTCAAGGTCCACGCGCGAGAGGCTTTCGGATCGGAAGACCGAGATCGGCTCTCCCACCGCGGTCTTGACGTAAAGTCCCAACAACTCGGGATTATCACGCAGGATGGCTCCGAGTTTTGCCTGTGACGACAGAGAGGAAACTGCGTCCGGGTCATTAGATATTTCAAGCGCAGTCGCAACACTCGACACGACTGACGTAAACCGTCGGCCAAACATTTCGATCTGTCTCGCTTTCTCCTGAACGAGCTGAATCTGGTAACGGTTCTCCGCGGACCTCAGTTCGCGTCCACTCTTCTCAGATAAAAACCATCCCGTCAACAAAAGCGGAACTAATCCCACGAGCATCAACGTGATCACAACGAAGAACAATAGACTTATTTTCTTGGGATTGGCGGACATTTGCGGGGAAGGACGTGGGGAACGCCACAAGTAGTTTAATTCATCCTGCCCGATAGGGTCAACAAGTTTCAACGCGCATTCTATTCGACGGAGTTTCTCTTTACGATTACGAGTGTTATGTCGTCGTTGGCCGGAGCTGTTCCGGTAAAGCTCGAGAGAGCGGCCTCTACCTTATCGCGGAGACCACTAGCGGAACGCGCGACATTGGCCCGGATTGTCTCGGTAAGGCGATCCATTCCGAACTCATCTTCATTGAGATTATTGGCCTCGGAGACGCCATCGGAATAGATAAAAAGCACATCGCCCGGGCCGATATTCGCGTGGCCGGTTTCGTATTCTGCAAAGCCCATCAGGCCGAGTGGCAGGCCGCCGGAGGAAAGCAGCTCGATCCGGCCATCGGCGCGACCGATTACGGGCGGATTGTGTCCGGCATTGATAAATGTAAGGTCGCCGGTTGCGGGTTCGAGTTCGGCAATAAAGAGCGTTACAAACCGATTTGACGGCGTGTTTTCGGTCAAATACTCGTTGATCGAGGTGACGGTTCGTTCGAGTGGCGTCTCGGCTGCACACTGACCGTGAATTGCCGCATGAAGGCTGGACATGAGCAGCGCCGCCGCCGTACCTTTACCTGAAACATCGCCGAGGGCGACGAGCATCTTTCCGTCGTGCCGTTCGATAAAATCGTAATAGTCGCCGCCGATTTCATAGCAGGAAAACGAAATTCCCTGAAACTCATAACCCGCGATAATCGGCGGCCCGGCCGGCTGAAATCGCTGCTGAATTTCTGTTGCGAGCTCAAGCTCCTTTTCCATTCGCTCACGGTTAATGCGTTCATCCAGCAAACTGGCGTTTTCGACGCGGATTGACGCCACCGACGCCAGCGTTGTCAGAATGTCTAGATGCTCGGTCGCAAACATCGCCTGATGCGTTGGTGAATCGACGTAAATAATGCCGAAAACGTATCTCTCATCGACACTCAGCGGGACGGCGAGGACCGAGCGAATCCCCTGAAGCACAAGGGTCTGGCTAGCAAACCGCGCGTCCTGCTGGGCGTCGGAGGTGAGCACCGACCTGCCATTCTCGACCACTTCGGTCATAATCGCGCGGCTGATCCGGACCTCGGCGATCGTTGACTCGCTACCCCGGTTGCGAGCCACCTTGATCTGCATTTCATCATTCGACTTCGCATCCCGAAGCATGATGACGACGCGCTCGGCCGGCACTGCGTCAAAGACCAGACTTGCCACTTGGTTCAGTGTGTCATCGAGGCCGCTGGACGACAGCAGGGCGACTCCCACCTTGCTGATCAAACCGAGCAAATCCGTGCGGCTTGTGGCAGCCGAGTCAAGAATGTCCGTTGTCGGATTGCGCAACGCCGGTAGCGAAATCGTGTTTGACGGGTTCAACCCGTCGGTATAGTCTGAGATTAGAGTTGAGCTGCTCGGCATCGCCGGGCGGAAATCATTCTCAAATAGGATCCGGGTCTCGCCGATTTGGATCTCGCTTCCCTGATGAAGAGGCAAATTTGTCTGAACCGGAGTGCCGTCTAGGCGCGTCCCGTTTGCCGATCCCAGGTCGTGCAGCCAGTACGAATCTCCTTCCTGCCGGATCTCGCAATGCAGCCGCGACGCAAAAGCGTCCGGGATGCAGACATCGCTGCGGGCGGATCGGCCGATAGTCGTGCGCAGCCTGGTTAAAGGGAGAGTGTCGGCGGGACCGGTCGCATGTTTGACAACTAAATTCGCCATCCTAATTATTACGAAATCACCTTCTTTCGCCCGCGAACCACAACGGTCCCTCCGATAAAATCGTGCAGTGCCCGACCGCTGGTATTTACTGCGGAAATGAGAAAACCGATACCGAGGGTCAGAGCCGTAGCCAGATAGCCGACCAAGTTGCGCTTTAAGAGCTCGGCAAATCCAAGCTTAGTTCCATCGATCTTGAGGATGGTAAGCCCCAAAAGCATTTTTCCTATAGTCCTACCCTCGGCAAGCGGCAGAATAAGAACATTTGCCAGAAACAAAATTACGCCTATTCCCCACACGGAAAATCCAACACTCATTTCACCCGTCTCACTGAGCAGCCCGGTGCCTACGAGCCAAATGAGCGGAAGAGCCAAAAGCAGCATGTAGTCGATGATAAGAGCCGCACAGCGAAGGCTGAACGGGGCCCTCACGTCTTCAAACGCAAAGTCCACGATCCGTTCCTTTTCGGATGCCCGCGCTAACGAAGTCGCCCGTGCCGCTGCGTGTGCCATAAAGATATCGTGACGGCCTAGCTCATCAAGAAATGAAGTGTCGTATCGCCCAGCCTGATGCGGTCACCATTAGCGAGCGGATGCGGCGTCCGTGGAGACAACCGGAGGGTATCGCTCCGATTTGCGATCAGAATAGTGCCGTTTGATGAGCCCAAGTCTTCTACAAGAAAGGCGCCGCCATCGCGCCATATGCGGGCGTGCCGCCGGGAGATCTTCGTCTGCGGATCGAATCTCGACAGATCGACCTCGGGAAAGATATTTGACATCGGGTCGCGTCTTCCGAGTAGATTCTCGTTCTTTTCCAGCGAAAATGCCGGCACGTCGAGTTCGCTCGTGCCATCAATAACCAGTCTCGCCGTCGCTCCGGTTCGGGGATAGATCTCGGCGTGAACACCGTGCTGAGCGATGGGCTGTTTTGCCCCGCAAAAGGCACAGAACAGATCGGTTGCGACGATCCGCTGTCCGCAGAAACCGCAAAACACCGATTGGTTAGACAAACTTACGGCAGTCGGAATATTCGAAACGCCGTAAGTGACGCTTCCGTTCCTAAGATTCTCCAAATGAGCTTTCAGGGCTTGCCGCATCTCGTCGGCGGACGAGAAACGGCTATCGGCACTGTACTCGACGGCCCGCATAAGGATTCGTTCCATTTGGTCCGAAAGCTGGGGATTGATCTGCCGAGGCCGAGGATGCTTTTGAAAATCAAATATTAGAAGCGGATTATTCTGCGGATCGGCTCCGGTCAGAAGATGAAACATCGTCGAGCCGAGGCTGTAAATATCCGAGCGCGGCTCCACCTGGCCCGAAAACAGCTCGGGCGGTGCATATCCCATCGTGCCTACCGCTGTCACACCTTTCTCTTCCTGGTTTATCGAGCGGGCGATACCGAAATCAATCAGCATAACGCGGCCGGTCTTGCCGTCGATCATGACGTTTGACGGCTTAAGGTCACGATAGACGATGGTCGTCGGCAGACCGTGTAGATAGGCGAGCACGTCAGAGATTTGTGTAGCCCAGTCAACGACGGTCCGCTCCTCGATCTTCCCGTTCGGCGCGGCACGGAGCCGCCCCGCCAGATCGCCGCCGGAGATGTACTTCATCACGAGGTAGAATCTCGCTTCGGCTTCCTCGAAAAAGTAATCGTAGATCGTTGGGATCGCCGGATGGTCGAGCGTGGTGAGAATCATCGACTCGCGCTTGAAGTCCTCGATCGCCTTTGCCTGGCTATCCTCGTCGATACTCGACTGAACCATTTCCTTGACCGCCCGTTCGACGCCCCCAAGATTCAGGTCTGATGCAAGATACACGGCGCCCATGCCGCCGCCGCCGATTTTTCGTAGGATCTTGTAGCGGCCATTGAGGATCGTTCCCTCCCCCAAAACTTTGAGAGCAGATTTACGGTTCGACCCTATTGGACTCGAAGTCTCGGCCCCTGGATCCGTCGGAACAGACTCAGTTTCCCCTACCGTGCCCGACGAGGTGTCCAGAGGGTCCACGATAGGTGTATCGACCGAAGCTGAGACGTCATCCTCGACTACATCGTCGGTTGATGCGGGCTCCAACGAGGGCACAAGCGCGTTCGGAGACGCTCTCTGTTGAGCCGCGCCGCAGCCGGGGCAATATGGTTGACTTTCTGCGGACTCGAGGCCGCACTCAGAACACGATGGCATCTTATTAGAGCGATCCTAAGCAGTGATCTTAAACCGTAAAAAAGTCTTCCCGACAATTACCTCGTCGCCGTCACCCAATACCTGTGCATTTCCCGGCAATAGACGGCGGCCGCGATTTACATATGTACCGTTCGTCGAGCCGAGGTCCTCGATTGTATAGGTGCCGCTGTTTCTGATTATCCGGGCATGCCGTCTTGAAACCTTGGCGTCCGAGTCATGGGCATCGAGATCGACATCGGGAAAGATACCGTTATCGGCATCCCAGCGGCCAATCGTCGACTCATCGTTCAGGAGGCGAAATTCAGTGCCCGGCCCGTCGCCCCGTTCGATAAGCAGTAAGGCATGTGCGGCGGCAGATTTCCCATCCAGTTGGTCCGCGACCGGCTTCCGACTCTCAGGTTCAAAACCGACCGGCGGTATGCCAACGGAGGTTACATTGGCGGGCCGCGTAAACGACGGTGCTGCCGGCGGCGGAACATATGCCGGTACTCCGCTATTGGCCGACGGCGGCGCGGCGATCAGCCGCGAGCCGCATTCATCGCAAAATCGCGACGTGTCGATATTTGCCGTCTGGCATGCTGGACATTTGATCATCTTGGAAAGGCCCGGGCGGGCAGTCGATGCAATATTTTACCCGACAAACGTATCGAACGTAAATCGTAATTCTCACGGCATTTTACGTCAACCCGGTAATGCCACGCTATCGGCCGGAACGCGGGGCGACAATTGCGGAGAGCATGGACGATCCGCGAGAAAAGCTGTATCCAATTCCTGCTCTCGCCCCGCTTCGGAACACCAATCTGGCATCCATCATCGGTCTTCTTGAAAAGTTGAGCGATTGACCGGGTATAGAACCCGCCATTTTCTTGAAACAATGGGAAAAACGGCGTCGTAATAGCCTGCTTGATACCCCAGTTCGATTCTTTTTGGGTATACTCAATCTAAATTTCTGCAGAGGTAGTCCAACCATGGCATTAAGCCGTAGAACAAAGATAATCATTGGCGCCGGTGCGGCTGTCGTGCTGGCCGGCATTATTGTCGTAAGTATTCTGGCGACGCGGACTGACACACCTGAAGTGACCGTCATAAAGGTCGAGGTGCGTAAAGAACTGCGGTCAACCGTAACTTCGTCGGGCGAGGTGCGACCTATCCAGTTTATGAACCTCACCAGCGAGGTTCAGGGCCGGATTGAGGAGATTTATGTTAAGGAGGGCGATCAGGTCACTACTGGCCAGCCGCTCGTGCGCCTCGACCCTAATCAACTGCAATCGAGTACCGACGCACAGCTTGCGGCGTTTCAGGGGGCGCAGGATGATGTCCGTGTTTCGCAGTCGCAAGTGCTCGCTGCGCAAAATCAGCTTTCACAATCACAGCAGCAGTTGAACGTCGCCCAGGTCGCCGTAGACTCGGCACGGCAGGGCGTCGTTGCGGCGCAGACCGACATAGACCGTGCCCAGGTCGAGTTGAATGCGGCAAATCGAGAATTGAAACGTAACGCTCAGCTTCTCGAGTCGGGCGTATTGTCGCGTCAGGAATACGAGACTTCAAAAGATCGCGTTGAGAACGCTACCGCGGCCGTTGCCTCCGCACGATCCAATTTCGACTCGCGCCGGCTTACGATCCGCGATGCTCAGGCCCGCGTCAGCCAGCAGAATGTCGCCGTCCGCGACGCGAGACGCGGTGTTGACACCGCAAGTCTCGGCGTTGCATCGAGCCAATCGCGTGCAAACCAGCAGTCGGCCGTACTCCGCGGATCACGCAGTCAGCGGGACAAGACGATGCAAGTCGCACCGATCAATGGTGTGATCGCCGAGATTCCGTCCAAGGTTGGGACGTTCGCTGTCGCCGGCCTCTCGACAACTGCATTGCTCACGATCGCAGATATGTCGTCTATCAATGTTGAAGTCAAGGTCGATGAGACTTCGATCGACAAAGTCCAGGTCGGCCAGCAGGCGAAGATCAAAGTTGATGCGTTTGGAGACAGAGAAATCAAAGGTGAGGTTATTCAGAAGACTCCACTGGCCGTTGGCAAGTCGCAGACAAGCGGTGGCTTGTCGACAAATATCAACGTCCAGGAAGCTAAGGAATTCCGCGTCGTCATTCAGATGAAGGACCTAACCGAGGAATTTCAGACCGGCCTGCGTCCGGGAATGAGTGCGACGGCCGAAATTACTACTAAAACAGTGGATGACGTAATAGCAGTACCCTTGCAGGCGGTTATCGAAAAGAAACCCGAGGGCTCACCCGTTCCTACGATTGCGGGCGACGCTCCACCAGCGTCGGATAAGCCTAAACTTATTACGGGCGTTTACGTTTTAGACGGCAATAAGGCCAAGTTCGTCCCGGTCGAGACGGGAATCATCGGCGAATCAGACCGTCAGATTACGAGCGGCCTCAAAGAGGGCGATGAGGTAATAACTGGTCCGAGCCGTGTCCTCAACACGCTGAAGGACGGTACGTTGATTAAGCGTCAGACCAAGAAAGAAGGCGAGGCCGCGAATAAGACCTAGGAGTCGAGAGTCCCAGATCGAGAGTCGAGAGCGCGTGAGCTTGGTTCATTGCTCACTCTCGACTTTTGACTACCGATTCTCGACTTTGCCAGTCAATGTACAGGTTTATGGAAAACGAAAACGGCAATGCGTTTGCGCCGGTCGCGGGCCAGGCGCTGATCAGCATGCACAACATCTGGAAGACCTACCAGATGGGTAATGAAGAGCTGCATGCACTGCGGGACGTTTCGTTCGAAGTGCGGCGCAATGAATACCTTGCCATCATCGGTCCATCCGGCTCAGGAAAATCGACTCTGATGAACTTGATCGGGTGTCTCGACTCGCCAACCCAGGGCGATTACTGGATCAACGGTAACCTCGTGTCGGACATGACGGACGACGAGCTGGCCCGGATTCGAAACAAAGAGATCGGATTTGTCTTCCAAACCTTTAACCTGCTCGCACGTGCCACGGCGCTTCACAATGTGGAGCTGCCGCTGATCTATGCGGGAATGCGGGCGGGCGAGCGACACGAACAGGCTCAGGCTGCCCTCGCGTCGGTCGAGCTCGGTGACCGCATGACTCACCGACCGAACGAGCTTTCCGGCGGCCAACGGCAACGCGTGGCTATCGCCCGCGCGTTGGTAAACAATCCTTCCATTCTTTTGGCCGACGAGCCCACCGGCGCTCTCGACTCAAAGACAAGCGTCGAGATCCTGCATCTTTTTGAAAAGCTCCACGCGGATGGCAATACAATCATCCTCGTCACCCATGAACCCGAGGTCGCGGAGCGCGCCCATCGCGTGATCACCATCCGCGATGGAAACATCGAGAAAGACGAACGGATTAAATAGAAACTTCTTATGGGGCGGAATCGCCCCGTTGTATTCTCCGCTACAGACCCGGCAGGATTGTGGCACGTGCCACAGATCCGCAAGATCGGCAAAATACATCAAAACACGCAAGGTGAGTCGATTTGTGCATAATGCGGCAAAGCACGCAGAATCGCATATCAAATTCCGGCATTCTGCGTTAGCCTGCAAATAGGTTCGTCTGCAAAGAATTGCAAAGTTAAGAACGCGCAGCGGGGCGTCTGCGTATAATATATTCTGCACCGCCTCGAATGAATTTTACCGAGACATTAAAGCTTGCCTTTGCCGCCATTTGGGCTCATAAGCTACGCTCGTTCCTGACGCTGCTTGGGATGATTATCGGCGTCACGGCTTTCATGGTCGTCTTGTCCCTGCTTCAGGGATTTAATTCATACGTCGATGAAAAGATCGCGGGTATCGGCTCAAATTCGTTTACAATCCGCCGCTTCAGCTTTGACGACTTTAAGGATACGGACACCATCGCTGCGGCGCAGCGGCGAAACAAAGAATTGACCTTTGATGAGATGGATTTCATCCGCGAGCGAGCTCAGCTTATCGACAAGATTGGTGCAAAGGCGGGGAATACGTCGCGAGACGTAAAACGCGGAAGCGAAAGTCTCGCCAGTGTCTCGATCAGCGGTGCCGAGCCGATTACAGGCGAGATTGACAAGCTAGATATTGCCGAGGGGCGGTTCTTTTCAAATGCCGAGAACGACAACGCTGCACGAGTGGCCTACGTTGGGACCGACGTGGTCAAAAAGCTTTTTCCCGCCGGCGGTGCTGTCGGCGAGGAAATCACCATATCGGGAATTCCCTATCGGATTATTGGGATTCAAACGGCAAAGGGCACAGTGTTTGGCCAGCCGCAGGATAATTTTGTGACGCTCCCGATTAAGACTTTCGGGTCTGCATTTGGCGGGCTAACCCGCCAGCGAGCTCCCTACTTTGTCGTCACTGCCCGCAACGACAAAGTTTTCAACGACGCTGTCGAAGAAGTACGGACACTGCTGCGTATAAAGCGAAAGATCCCATTCGGCGAAAAGGACTCGTTTGGCATCCTCACTCCGGACGCGATCGCCAAGCTGCGCGACAGCATTCTCGGGCCAATTTTCATTGTGATTATCGCGGTGCCGACGATCGCGCTGCTCGTAGGCGCGATCGTGATTATGAATATCATGCTCGTCTCGGTCACCGAGCGGACCAAGGAAATTGGAATCCGCAAGAGTCTCGGTGCGCGGCAGGGTGATATCCTCAGGCAGTTTTTATTTGAGTCAGCAACGCTCTCGGCGCTCGGCGGCACCATCGGCCTGATCATTGCCGAGATTCTCGGCATTATTATCACTGCATTTGTATTTCAGACGCGAATTCCTCTGTGGTCGGCGCTTTTCGCGATTTTGATCTCAGGGGGCGTGGGTATTCTCGCGGGTCTATTCCCGGCGTGGAAGGCGGCGCGGCTTGACCCGATCGAGGCTCTGAGGGCTGACTAACTAGATGGCGGTCGCAACCAGTTCATTTTACGAGAATTTCAAAATGGCGCTCGACACGCTGCGGGCGAACAAACTGCGCTCCTTTCTTACGATTGTCGGTGTGGTGGTCGGTGTGATCACCGTGATGCTGATCTCTTCGATCATCAGCGGTATCAATGTTGCCGTCGAAAAAGAGGTCGAGTCATTCGGCACGCGTTCCATCTTTCTGTACAAGATGGATATTGGAATCAGGACACATGCGCCGTCGCGTGAGGAACGCATGCGCAAGCCGCTGACGATGGAGGACGCGGGTGCAATCGGCGGCCTGTCGTCAATCGAGGTCGCTGTGCCATTTCTCGATATCTCTAATAACTTCTTTGGCCAAAAGCTGATGGTGACGGGCAAAAACGGCAAGACCTCGTCATCGGTGCAGCTCAACGGAACGCTGCCGGACGTAGAGAAGACGACAACGGAAGTTCTGGTCGACGGCCGGTGGTTTTCCGAGGGCGAAAACGAGGCGAAGGCCAATGTTGCGGTCATCGGCGCGTTTGTTAAGGAGACCTACTTTCCCTACGAGTCGCCTATCGGCGAGACGCTCGAAATCGCCGGGCAGGAATTCCGCGTGATCGGCTTGCTAGAGAAAAAAGAACAGCTATTCGGCGGCGGCGGCGGTAACAATGACCAGACGAATGTCGTCTATATGCCCCTGCAATCGGCGCTGAAGCTAAAACCGAACGCCGACGACTTGTTTATCCTGGCCGTCGCAAACGAGGGTCAACTCGAAAAGGCGAAGGACGACATTCAGGATCTGCTGCGGATACGGCGCGAGGTCAAATTCGGCGATAAGAACAATTTCGCGATGGAAACGGCGGCCAGCCTTGTTGAGCAGTTTAAGGCGATTACCGGCGGCGTGTTCCTTGCGATGATCGTCATTTCGTCGATCGGGCTCATGATCGGCGGAATCGGCGTGATGAACATCATGCTCGTCTCAGTCACCGAGCGAACACGCGAGATCGGCATCCGCAAGGCTCTCGGCGCCCGGCAGACAGATATACTGCTGCAGTTTCTGATCGAGGCGGCGACCCTCACCGGCTTTGGCGGCATCGTTGGCCTACTCATCGGCTGGTCGCTGACATTTCTGATCAGCCTCGTCTTCCCGTCCTACGTCCCGCTATGGGCTCCAATTGCCGGCTTCGGCGCGAGCGTCGGTATCGGATTAGTCTTCGGCCTCTTCCCAGCCTGGAAAGCAGCCCGCCTCGACCCGATCGAGGCCCTGAGATACGAGTAATAGACGGCGATGTTAAGGGGCGGGCTTGTCCGCCGTCGTAGTCGCGACCGCTCAGCGGGCTAGCTCGCCCTAAACCGGGGAGACGAAGGATCCTCGTCAGCCCCGTGATTCTGCGGTGCTGCGATATGAGCTGCGTGCTTTCGACGCCGGCTTCATTCGAGGCCGATAAAATCGACGTTCGCCAGGTCGCCATTGACCTGCGTGACTCTCGCAGAGAAGCGATAACGCCTTGATGAAACGGAGATAGTATAAGATTCGCCCAGGCTAACGCTCTCAAACGTGTAAAAACCAAACGAGCTGGTAGTTGCCAGCCGTCTCGTGCCGAGCGAGTCGGCGATCATCACAACGGCGTTCCTCAGACCCTGGCCGCCCGGCGTTGTCACTCGGCCCGAAACCGTGACGCCGGGCGTCGCGATAACGCGAATCAGTGCGATGCGTTCATGCGAATCCGTGTAGTAGTTTCTGAAATACCCGGCTACGAGTATTTTACCGTCCGTCTGCATCACACCATCTGAAGAATATGCGTAATTCGTACCGCCGGCATTTATCGGAAAGACCGATCTTCCTCCGATGCCAAAGCTTGAATCCGGGGAACCGTTGGAAGTAAGGCGAACAATGGCAAATCCGTTGCGACCCGTCGCGTTGTCGGCGGCGTTTCCGATCGCAATTATCTTCCCGTCTGATTGGAACAAAACAGTGTTTGGCTCCTTGAGAAAGTCCGATTCGACAGAAGATACCCCGGTCGTGCCAAAACTTGTATCGGGAGATCCGTTGGCGTTGTAGCGAACAAAAAGTGTTGATCCAAGTTGCCCATTTGAGTAGGCAGAACCGATCACAACAGTCTTTCCATCCGGCTGCAACGCGGCACCAGAAAAGTTTATATTGTTTATCCGCTGAGTGACGCTGCCGCCCGTGCCAAAACTGGGGTCGAGAGAACCGTTGGAGGTGTACCGGGCGAGAAGAATATTCGTCCCCTCGGACCCGACAACGAGGATTTTGCCGTCCGGCTGAGCGAGAACTTCGGCACCGTCATATCCATTAGCTATCAACACCACCCCTGTCCCGGCAGAACCAAACGAACCGTCCAATGTTCCGTTCGTGTTTAAGCGGAAGACGAGGATGGCACTATAATAGGGCGTCGTATATGGATTAAAGTCCCAACCGACTCCCACTATTCTACCGTCCGGCTGTAGGGCGATCGATGTTCCTCGTTCGAACTCAATCCCCGAAACAAGTGTAGACCCGTTGGTCCCAAATGTTGAGTCCAACATACCAGAAGACGTGTACCGGTGGATCACGATTCCCTCTCCGTATCCATTGTACATTCCGATAAGTACGATCATCCCGTCGGGCTGCAAGGCCATCTCCGCTCCGGCCGATTGGTTGCCAAAGGGGACGCCTGGACCGATAACTGCAACCTTACCGTTCGTACCGAATGAGGTATCAAGTGTGCCATCTGGCAAATACCGGACTATATAAGTTCCGTACCAAAACGAAAGTCCATCCTCCCAGAACCTCCCACAGACGAGAATCTTGCCGTCCGGTTGGACGAGCATCGACTCGGTAACTGGATAGAAGTATTGATAACCAGGAACCGTAATGTTCGTCATAACGCGACCACCCTGCCCAAAAGTCGGGTCAAGATCGCCCTGCGCCGCAAAAACGAACGTCGACAGCGTGGCCAAAAGCAGCACGGCTATCGCAAAGCTGCGGCAGCGCCAGAATCTATGCATTCCGCTAGTCGTAGCCGCGACATCTGGCGAGGGTGGCGCCGCGGAGATCATGAGCGCAATCGAAACTATTTTTTTGTTCATTTTTTCCCCCGTCGTAGGAATCTACTATTCGAGGCCGATAAAATCGACGTTCGCCAGGTCGCCATTGACCTGCGTGACTCTCGCAGAGAAGCGATAACGCCTTGATGAAACGGTCAGGGTATATGTTTGCCCGGTCGATACATTCTCGAAAGAATAAAATCCGAACGAACTTGTCGTAACGGTTCGCCGGATGCCTTGCGAATCGACCATCGAGACTATTGCGTTTCGAAGGCCTAGGCCGCCGGGTGTTAGCACTCGTCCGCCGACTGTTACTGAATTTGAAGCGGTTAGATAACGAACGAGGGCAAAGTCATGGTTTAAGCCGTTGTTGCTTTGACCGGCGGCGACAATTTTGCCGTCCGATTGAATCGCTACCGAATTAGCTCGGTTACCATTCGGGCCAATCGGAGTGACAACTCTGCCCGTGCCGTTAAACGAAGTGTCGAGCGTGCCGTTTGTATTGTAGCGGACAACCGCAAAGTCAAAGTCTGTGCCGCGGCTGCCACCGGCGGCGACAATCTTGCCGTCCGATTGAATTGCTGCCGAAGCAGCATAGTCATTACCACTACCAATCGGCGTGACAACTTTGCCCGTGCCGTTAAACGAAGTGTCGAGTGTGCCACTTGGATTGTAGCGGACAACCGCAAAGTTAGTGCCTGTATTGCAGTTTCCTACGCCGTTACAACTGCTGCCGGCGGCGACAATCTTGCCGTCCGATTGAATCGCTACCGATCGAGCAAAGTCGCCAGAACTGCCAATCGGAGTTGCAACTTTGCCCGTGCCGTTAAACGAAGTGTCGAGTGTGCCGTCGGCGTTGTAGCGGACAACCGCAAAGTCATAGGTTGCGCCGAAGCTGCTGCTGTAACCGGCGGCAACAATCCTGCCGTCCGCTTGAATGGCTACCGAACTAGCAGAAGAACCGTTGCCAATCGGGGTGACAACTTTGCCCGTGCCATTAAACGTGGTGTCGAGCGTCCCGTTTGTGTTGTAGCGGACAACCGCAAAGTTAGTGCCTGCATTGCAGTCTCCTACGCCGTTATAGCTTTGACCGGCGACAACAATCTTGCCGTCAGCTTGAATCGCTACCGAAGAAGCAAAATCACAAGAACCGCCAACCTGAGTGACAACTTTGCCCGTGCCGCCAAAAGAGGTGTCGAGCGAGCCGTCGGCGTTGTAGCGGACAACTGTAAAGTCCTCATTTGCGCTGGTGTAGCTGGTACCGGCGACAACAATCTTGCCGTCCGCTTGAATCGCTACCGCATAAGCAAAAGATGAAGAACCAACCACAGTGACCACTTTGCCCGTACCGCCAAAAGAGGTGTCAAGTGTCCCGTCAGTATTGTAGCGGACAACCGCAAACTCAAAGTTTGCGCTGTTTAAGCTGCCACCGGCGGCGACAATTTTGCCATCTGATTGCATCGCTACCGATTGGGCAAAGTCATTAGAACTGCCAATCGGAGTGACAACTTTTCCTCCACTTCCAAACGACAAATCAAGGTCGCCCGGAGCTGCCAAAATCAAAATCGGCAACGCTAAAATTAACCCCGCAAAGATTATCATCCACCGAGTGCACACGGAAAATACTCTAAGTTTGTTTATCATAGCAGCCTCCTGGTTAGCGTTCTTTGGGCTCATTTTATTTCCTACTCAGTATGGCGCCAAATATTTGAAAGTTACCATATTCGGATTTAACGTGGATTGCAAACCTATTCCAGGCCCAAAAAACCACTCTCGTCCTTTCTCCGGCATGACGACCGGTAGCGTTTTGACGTCATGGCGATCGTGTAAGTCGGGCGCGCAGCAATGCGTGTTGCTTTCATGCACGATCAAACAATCGGTGGACAATTGGGGTCAAGCCTGTGATTCTGCGATCTTCGGGCGTTTTACTAAATTGCTTTGGTGAAGGGTGAAAGAAACCCAGCCAACGTTAAATGCCGCCATCGGCCAGCTTACTGAAATAGCTCGCGAGCATGGCGGAATCGTCAACTCACCTTATATCCCCGGGCACAAGAGGTATTGGGACGAGATATGAGCAAAGAAGGGAACACGTTAAGCGGCGCACGCGCGCACCGGTCGTGGCACCACGGGCCAGCCCACTTCTGAAGCACGGTGAAGCTAATTAAGATTTACCTGAGGCGGGCCTTTGCCCGCCATTGCTGACAGCCTCTACGAGATTGCCGCAAAGAGCATTCGGAATCCGAGCGAAACCAGTGCAAGGATAATCGTCAGCGTCCATGCTGAGCCAGCGGAGAGCCGCATTGTCTTTTGCAGGCCGATGACCGCCAGTATCCAGCCCCAGATCATAAAGAAATCGAATGTGCCGAGCAGCGCATTGAGCATCGGGTGGGCCTTGTTGTCGATAAAGAAGCCAAGATTAGCATGTACGACACCGGCCTGGCTCGCGGCGAGATCGATGTTGTCGGCATCCTTAAAGACGAGGATTATATAACTTGCGATCATCGAAACGACTGTCGGCGGAAACGAAGAATAGAGCCATGTAGAGAGGGCCTGCAAAAAACCGCCGGTTCCGCCAAATGCTTTGCTGGCTACCCAATAGATAAGTCCGCCGATTGCGAAAATCAACAATACGAACAGCGGCATCGCGTAGCGGGTGACGGTGCCGATCGTCATGTACATATCGATGGTCGAGTTGCGCTGCTCGCCCGTCACAGCGGCGCCCTGAGGGGTCTTATCGATTTGCTCGTTATAAAAAGTACGGAAACCGGCGTCGCCGATCTTGTAATAAAGCCCAAATCCATAAGCCGTAATTAACAGCGACATTATGATGGCGGCCAGCAGGAAACGTGGTTTCCGGCGCAGGTCTTCAAAGACATTGCCCGGCTCGATAAAAATATTGCCCAGCGTCGCGACTTCGGACATCTGAGCAGTTTCCACGGGAGCTATTTTTTCGGGCGGCGGCGGAGCCTGCCATTCGGCGTTTTCTGAATTGGTCATTACATTTCCCTCCTGAGAAGCATTCTTCGTTGTCGACTGGTTCGTTTAGAAACGGGCTTGCCCGCTTACCGATGAGGCGGGCAAGCCCCGCCTCTGAACGCGCGTATGAGATATTTAACGATTGAGACCAACCTCAATCCTCATCTATTCTGTGATATCTGGACAAGAGCTAATACGACCACTCCGTCGCAATCGTTCAATCAATCGCACTTTTCGCCTCGTCGTACCCGGGAGCCCTGATGCAGGCCACAAAATGCCCCGGACGCAGCTCCCGCAATTCGGGGACGACGCGGGCACATTCGTCGATGGCGATCGGACAGCGTGTGCGGAATCTGCATCCTGACGGCGGATTTATCGGCGTCGGGACATCGCCCTTTAGAACGATGCGCTCACGTTTGCGTAACGGATCGGGCACGGGAATCGCCGAGAGCAAGGCCTGGGTATAGGGGTGTAGTGGCGCCGCGTAGAGCTCGGCCGACTCGGCGATCTCGACGATTTTGCCGAGATACATCACCGCGACACGATTAGAGATATGCTCGACAACCGCAAGGCCGTGCGAGATGAACAGATACGTCAGCCCGAACTCCTTCTGCAGATCCTGGAGCAGATTTACGACCTGCGCCTGTACCGATACATCGAGGGCCGATACCGGCTCGTCGCATATAATCAGCTTTGGGTTCAAGGCAAGGGCACGGGCGATGCCGATACGCTGACGTTGCCCGCCGGAGAACTCATGCGGATATCTATCGGCATATTTTGGATCGAGCCCGACGCGCGACAGCAGGTCCGCAACACGCGCCGACTGCGACGCCTTGTCGCCGATGCCGTGAATCTTGAGCGGCTCAGAAACTATTGATCGAATGCTCAAACGCGGATTGAGACTGGCGTACGGGTCCTGAAAGATGATCTGCATCTCGCGGCGCAATGCTTGCATTTCGCGATTTGGCAGGCCGACGAGATTTTGCCCCTCGAATCGGACCTCGCCGCTCGTTGGTTCATGCAACCGCAACAGGCAGCGTCCAACCGTCGATTTTCCGCAGCCCGATTCGCCAACCAGCCCAAGCGTCTCACCCGCCAGGATGTCAAAAGAGACGTCGTCCACAGCCTGCACGACGTCGTCGCTATTCTCGACGGGAAAGTGCTTAACGAGATTCCGGACCTCGAGGATCTCGGAAGATTTAATTTGTTCCTGCGCTACGGCCATATTACGCATCGATCGCCAACGTTCGCTCCCTTGCGATCTCAAACTTCAACCCTTCGTCATGCAATACGCACCGCACTCTAACGTCATGCGGTAGCGTGAGTAGCGGAATTTCGCCCTCTGTACAAATATCCATCCGATGCTCGCAACGCGGCGCGAAATGACATCCGAACGGCAGGTCCGTGGGGCTCGGGACGGTGCCCTCGATGGTCTGTAGCCTCTCGGCCTTGGCGATGCCGGCGACGGTCATCTTTGGCACGGAACGGAGCAGGCCGCGGGTGTATGGATGTTTTGGATTTGCAAACAGCTCCTCGACTGGCGATTCTTCAACGATCTTGCCGGTGTACATCACGCAGACGCGGTCGGCAACCTCCGCGACCACGCCGAGATCGTGCGTGATGAGCAGGACCGCAAGTTTTCGCGAGACCCGCAATTCATCCAGAAGCTCAAGAATCTGTGCCTGGATTGTAACGTCAAGCGCGGTGGTGGGCTCGTCCGCAATCAACAATTCCGGATTGCAGGCGAGGGCCATAGCGATCATCACGCGCTGGCGCATGCCGCCCGAGAGCTGATGCGGGTAATCAGAGACGCGGCGCTCGGGTGACGGTATCGACACCTCGCGCATCGCCTCGACCGCCGCGTCGCGGGCATCTGACTTTGATAGTTTGCGATGGAGACGCAGGGCCTCGGCGATCTGCTCGCCCACCCGATAAACAGGGTTGAGCGATGTCATTGGGTCCTGAAAGATCATCGCGATATCGTTACCGCGAATCTCTCTCAGCCTGTCTTCGGAGGCGGTCGTGAGCTCTTCGCTCTTGAATGCTATCGACCCGCCGGTGATACGGCCCGGCGGTGCGATCAGACGCATGATGGACAGAGCGGTGATCGATTTGCCGCAGCCAGACTCGCCGACGAGCCCGAGCAGCTCGCCCTCACCGACCTTAAAGCTCACGCCGTCGACCGCTTTGACAAGGCCCGCGCGGGTCGGAAACTGCGTGCGGAGATTTGTAACCTCGAGCAGGTTTGCCATTTGAGATCTCAAATCTACGGCTTATTCCGAATCGGGTCGGCCGGGCGACGCGGTAAACGTACCGGCGTGGCAATCTTTTTCATCAATTCACTGACCGCTCGCTCGAGCTGCGGGTCGCGACCGGCGACGACCGATTTTGGATCGTTATCGACCTCGATATCGGGGTCGACGCCATAGCCCTCGATGATGTACTCGCCCTTGGCGTTTGCGAGCGCCGATTGCGGAACATTTACAATACCGCCATCGATCAGCGTTCCACGATTGGAAATACCTACGACGCCGCCCCAGCTCCGCTTGCCAACAAGCTGGCCGAGCCCCGCCTCGCGGAACATATACGGAAAAATGTCGCCGTCCGACGATGAATTCTCGTTTAGAATCGCAATCATCGGCCCGAGCATCGCACCGTCGGGATACGTGCCGCCCTCTTCGCTAAAGTTGTTGTAGTTAATCCCGAGCACCCTGCGGCGCAAGCGTTCGATTATCATTCGCGAAACGTTGCCCCCGCCGTTTGCACGCACGTCAACTACCATTCCCTCTTTCCGTAGCTGTGGGTAATACCATTTTATAAATTCCCGCAGCCCGGGGGCACCCATGTCGGGAATATGCATGTAACCCAGGCGGCCGCCGGATAACGTATCCACCTTGCGGCGATTCTCAAGAACCCAGTTTAGATATACCAGATCGCTTTCGTTCGTCAACGGTCGAATCACGACGGTCCTCGAACCCGTCTTCGTCGGCGTGCTGCTCAGCGTAAAACTGACCGTGCTGTCGGCCTTGCCGCGTAGATAGGAGTAAATATCGCGTTCGGCCGTCACATCCTGGCCGTCGATGGCGATGACATACTCGCCCACGCGCGCCTCGCTGCCGACCTCTGTGAATGGTGAACGATAGATATCCTCTTCGTTCTGGCCGGGGTAGATCGACTCGATCGTGTACCGGTTCGACGCCTTATCGACGGCAAAGCGAGCCCCGGGCAGAGCTACACGCACACGCGGCGGGAGATTAAAATCGCCGCCCTCGATATATGCGTGCTGGACAGCAAGCTCAGCCTGCATCTCGGACAACAGGTAGTTCAGGTCGGACCGATGGTTGACGTATGGTAGCCATTTTCTGTATTCATCGCGGATCTTTGCCCAATCAAAGCCGTGCATATTAGGCGCGTAAAACCAGTCGCGGTTCTGCCGCCAGACTTCGTTAAAGATCTGCTTCCATTCCTCCGCCGGGTCGATCTCGGCGATCAATCCCGCAGTGGAAATATTTTTGCGAGAACGCTCGCCCGCCGGGTTTGCGTCCATTGTAAAGAAAGCTCCGAGCTGCGCGGAGATGAACTTTGTGCCGTCAGGCGACAGGCTCATGCCGCCGGCGTTTGTAACCAGCGTTGTCTCGCGACGTTCCTTGAGAGAAAATATTCTGACCGAGGGCTGTGATTCTGATTGCCGGCCATAGTAGCCCGCCGGTTGTACCGCATAAACGAGATGGCCCCGATTGGCAGCGAGCCCGGCATAGTTATCCGCCGGCAGCGGCACCTTGCTCGCCCTCGCCTCGATACCATCGAAATCTACTTTCTCAGCGGCCGGGGCGGGTACCGGCATAGGCGCCGTCGGCGGTGCTCCTTCTTTTTTCTCTTCGACGATCAAAACCTCGTCGCTCTCGGGGGGAAACGGGTTCTTGGTCGTCTTCATCAGAGCGAGAGCATAAACCTGATCGGTTCGATTCGTGGCAAAATTGAACTCTGTCGTCGATAGCTGCGGTAGATATTCCCGGTCGCTGAGAAAGTACAGATAACCGCCGCTCGGGTCCCAGGTCGGGTCGTGCGCGGTAAACATCTCAGGCGTGACGCGATAATTCTTGCCATCCTCCGCACTCCACACATAAACCGAACCGACGCCCGACGTATTCTGCATCGAGTACGCGATGAAATTACCCTTGGGCGAGAATTCATAGTCCGTAATCTGCCCGTTGGCGGCATCGACGATCATTTGCTGCTGCTTAGTAGCAACCGTGACCACGTAAACGCGGCCGTTCTTATCGCCGAAAACCACCTTTTTGCCATCGGCCGACCAGACCGGTGCATAACGTTGAGCCGAGCCGCCCGTCGTTATTTGCTGCAGCGGCGTCGAGCCATCCTGCGAGGCGAGCCACAGCTCATCTTCGCCGCTTTGATCTGAAATGAATGCGATCCAACGCCCGTCGGGTGACCAGGCGGGAAACCGGTCATTCGCCCCGGAGCTGCGGGTCAAATTCCGTGCGCCGCCCTTCTCAATTGGGACAGTAAAGATATCGCCGCGTGCGCTAATGACAGCCCGCTCGCCCTTTGGACTCAGATTGAGTGCTGAAATTCGGTTGGCGACCGATGTCTGGCGACGGCGCTTGTTAATGCCGTCGTCGGGCACGGTGATCGACAGGCGAGAAACCTTTTTCGACCCTATGTCCATCACCTCGAGCTCGCCTTCGCGTTCGTAGATGATGCGGCTCTGCTCGTCGGAGGTGGGCCAGCGAATGTCCCAATCGCGGTTGCGCGTAACCTGCGTCGTCTTTCCCGATGCGCTGTCGTAAGCGTACAGGTTAAATTTGCCATCCTTGTCGGTGTTGTAATAGATCGTGCTGCCGATCCACATTGCATCGCGGCTGGCAAAAGGGCTGTCGGAGATCAGCTTGGCATCGTTGGTTTTGAGGTCATATATATACAACTTATTCGCCTGGCCGCCGGAGTAACGTTTCTCAGGTCTGAAATCGCGAAACTGAGGCGAATAGACCATCTTCGTTCCATCGGGTGAAAAGGACCCGGAACCGGCCTCAGGCATCGGCAAGGCCTCGGCAGGGCCGCCGTCCGGCGATACGGTGTACATTTTCACGATCGGCAGCGACCAGCCGTCACGGTGACTGCGGAAATAGATACGTCCGTCCTTAGTCCATCCACCGACCTGATTGTCGTGTCCCCAACGCTGCGTAAGCGGGCCCCGCGACGGGTAGAACGTTAACTGGCGAGGCTCGCCGCCGCCCGCGGGCATGACATAAACCTGCTCGTCGCCGTCGTACTGCCCTGTAAATGCGATCCACTTACCATCGGCCGAAAATTTAGCGTATGTCTCGACTCCCGGATGCACCGTTATCCTTGTGGCGGTGCCGCCGGAGCTTGAGGCGGTCCAGAGGTCTCCGCCGTAGGTGAATACAACGCGGTCGCCGTGGATATCGGGCGAGCGCAGCAGTTTGGTCTGTGCGTTCGCGGACAGAATGAGAAACAGGACGCCGGCCAGTGCCGACAGGGTTCGATGCAGCATCAATTGCCTCCGAAGATCGTAGATGAATTAAGGTCGAGAGATACTAATCTATATTACGCCAGAAATCGGGATTCGTTTCAATCAACGGCCTCAATGAAGGGCAACTAATTCCGATGCAATTCCCTCAAATGGATGTTAAGATTTCTGAAGCGAAATTCCATCAATCATAAGATTTATCGGGAGATTTAATATTTGTGAAGCAGAGCACTAACCGCTTTCTTGCCCTTATATTCACGCTGTTCCTATCCACAGCATCGTTTGCCCAAGATAAATCGACGACGGCCAAGGGATCGGATGGGCGGACTGGGACGGCGGTAGCCAAGCCAGTCGCCCGTAAACCGGCTACGGCCCAGTCGATTGAGGCCGAGCTCCGCGAGGCTTTATCGCTGGTCCAGGGCAATCATGTCAATTCAAAGAATCTGAATTACAACGACGTGTTTAAGGCTTCGATAGATTCGATGCTGCACGCTCTCGACCCGCATTCAAATTACTTCGACGCTAAAGAATTTGAGCAGTTTAAGACTGACCAGAGCTCACGATATTTTGGCATCGGAGCGACTATCGGCGATCTGAGTGACCCGGACGGAAAGGTCATTGCGACATACATAAAAGCCACATTTGAAGGTGCTCCGGCCCATCGTGCCGGTCTACGCTACGGCGATAAGATCGTCGAGGTTAACGGCCAATCGACGCTGGGCAAAGCTTTTCCGGACGTTCGTACACTCCTGCGCGGCCCGCAAGGTACCACCGCTAAACTCGTCGTTGAGCGACTTGCAACCGGAAAGCGTGAGACGCTCGACATCGTTCGCGACTCCGTACCGCAGCCCTCGATCAGCGAAGTTTATATGATTCGCCCGGGCGTCGGATACATGGCGATGCGCGGCGGGTTTAATCAAACGACATTTAACGAATTTACCCAGGGGATGCGTCAGCTTAAAGCTGCCGGAATGCAACAGCTCGTGATCGACCTACGCGGCAACGGCGGCGGACTTGTGAGTCATGCTTATCGTGTAGCTAATGCCTTTCTGGCCGAAGGACAGACCGTATTCTCGCAAAAGGGACGGGTCGAGGGCGTCACACAGCCGTACGATGCAATAAACCGGGTTCCCGATCGTTCGCCAGTGGTTGTGCTGGTCGATCGCAACACTGCTTCCGCGTCCGAAATTCTTGCGGGGGCTCTGCAGGATCACGACCGGGCGTTAATCGTGGGCGAGACTACCTTTGGCAAGGGGCTTGTTCAGAATCCCTTTCCTCTCGAGTACGGTTCGATGCTTCTGCTCACAATCGCGAAATATGAGACGCCATCGGGCCGAATGATTCAGCGCGACTATTCTAATGGCGAGCTCTATAACTACTATAATAGCGGCGGCAGCCTTCGGGATGAAGCACCGGTCAAAGCTCCTCGTGGAGCCGAGACGAAAACCGACACGGGCCGCAGCGTCTACAGCGGCGGCGGCATCACTCCTGACGTTCCGGTCAAACCCGACACGATCTCGATCGAAAAGGCGAGGTCTCAAAATAAACTCGCGAGCCCGATATTTGCTTTTGCACTTGACCTCGTGCAGGGAAAAATCAAAGGCGTGGAAACATACCGCATTGATAAGCCGATAGCCTTCGAGTACGACATTAAGGCCGCCGATTTTCCCGTCACGGATGCGGTGTATGCTGCATTCAGGCAGTACGCCGCGAATAAGTATAAATTGACACCCGCCCAGATTGACCGCGAACGCGAATACGTGGATCGCAAGCTGCGTGAGGAGCTGGTCACCGCAGCCTATGGCTCACAGACGGCTTTTCAGGTGACGAACGAGTACGATAAGGAACTCTTAAAAGCAATCGAGCTGCTCCCGCAGGCCCGTCAATTAGCCATGCAGAGCGAGCGGGCGAAAGTAAACAACACGCAAAAGGATCCGGAATAAGGAAGTCGTTGAGCGGCCGGCTGGCTCGCTCTAAACATTTTCGTGAGTGATTTTCGTTAAGAAGCGGGCTTCCCCGCTTTTTGCGATTATGGCTAGAAAAGCCAGGCGAATAAATAGTAGATCCCAAAGCCCACGGCAGTCAGCACTATCAGTCCTGCCAGAATCGCCGCCGCGACAATGAATTTGAATTTTTTATAGCGGTTCTCGTCGGGTGGCGAGAGCTGATTCTGCGGGAAATATGGCGGTGGTCGATTAAGCACCTCGATAGTCTACCGTTATAGGTTGAAAGTTTAAAGACGGCCCGCGATCAGCGGGCAAGCTCGCATCGAACGCCTACGATTTATCTCGGCAGCGGCTGCTCGAGGTTGGCGAGACCGTAGGCAAGCACGGCCATCAGTGAACCGACCTCGGCAAGTTCTTTTGGATTTATCTTGTCAAAAGTATCGGCGGCTGTATGGTGATATTTGAAGTAGGTCTGCTGATTAAATGACGGCGCAAATGAAGGCACGCCCGCCAGCGTCAGCGGTGCGACATCGGCACCAACGCCGGAAACCGACTGAACGAGGGCCGCGCCCTGGTCCTGCAGCACGCGTGAGATGGGTGCCAGGAACGGAAGAGCAGCCGGCTTCCCTGCAAAGCTGATGCCGACCGGGTGCGACGCCCCAAAATCACTTTCGATAGCGGCGAAATGATTACCTATCGCCCCCTTTTGCTCATCGGCATAACCGCGCCCGCCGGCGCCGCCATTTTCCTCATTCATAAACGCAATCACGCGGATCGTGCGCTTAGGACGCAGCTTTAACAGTTTGACAAGAAATCCGACCTGCATAGACACAGCAACGCCCGCCGCATTATCAAGCGCGCCCGTACCGAGATCCCATGAGTCGAGATGGCCGCCGACCACGACGACCTCGTCGGGGCTCTCGCTTCCCTTTATCTCGCCGATCACGTTATGGCTCGTCGTATCCGGCAAAGTCTGGGGTGTGAGTGTAATTTTTACTCGGACGCGCCCCATGCCCGCGAGGTAGGCTATCGTCTCAGCGTCTTCGAAGCTGACGGCGGCACCAGGAATCTTCGTGATCGCAGGGTCGTAGCCCATCGAGCCGGTGTGAGCCAGCCGGTTTTGCGACCCGCCGGCGGATCGTATCAGAACCGCGACTGCACCATAAGCAGCCGCACGCATCGCTCCTGTAAATCGATATCCTGCAACCTGCCCATATGCGGCACCGCCGAGGCCTGAGCTCTGCAATTCGAGATCAAATTTCTTGTTGAACAAGACGATCTTACCCGCTATCCTTGCCCGACCGAGCGTTTCCAATTCCTCAAAGTCGTTGACCACGATAGTGTCCGCCGTCACACCGCTTACGGGAGTAGCGATGCTGCCTCCGAGCGCGGTCAAAACAATCTTTTGCATTGTACCCGGCGCCATGCCCTCAAACTGCACGATCTCTCCGGTCTCGATTCCACGAACCCAGTGCGGCACCGTCAGCTTTTGGAGTCGGACGGTCAACCCCGCCTTTCGCATTTCGTCGGCGACGTATTCGACCGCGCGAGCTGCCTGTGGCGAACCGGTTAGACGCGGGCCGATGTTGTTCGTAAGGTATGCCGCCCGCCGATAGGCGTAATTGCTCTCGAGCGCGGCCTTTTGCAGCTTTTCCATGTCCGCGACTGTCCGTGGGGTGTATAGAAGCGGCGTGGGAAATGGCTGCTGGCCAACGGCTGCCGAGACAAGCAAAATGAGGAGCAGGAACGATCCGATTTTCATACTGCTATTCTAGCCCAGACCGTTCTATGCATCTCAGTTTGTGTGCAATAATTGAAAACAAATCGCATCTGAAACATTAGGAAAACTTATGAAACGTCTTCTACCACTTATCGTTTTTTCAATTGTCGCCGTTTGCTCGGTATCCGCTCAGGCGGGATTTAACGTAAAGGATCTGCTGTCGGTAAAACGCGTTGCCGACCCACAGCTCTCACCGGACGGGCGGATCATTGCCTATCAGATCGGGACGGTGGACAAGACGGCCAACCGAGTCGTCAATCAGATTTATACGATCAGCATCGACGGCACAAATGGACGGCAGATCACTAATGCGGCCACGTCAAGCAGCGGCCCGCGTTGGTCGCCCGACGGGCGTCATATCGCCTACAACCACGGCGGGCAGATCTGGATTATGGAGGCTGACGGCGACGATCGCGAGCAGGTGACGAAAATCACTACGGGTGCGAGCTCCCCCGTATGGTCTCCGGACGGACGCTGGATCGCTTTTACATCCGAGGTCTACCCGGAATGCGCGACCGACGAGTGCAATAAGGCGGAGGACACACGCGTCGAGGGCAGCAAGGTGCAGGCAAAGGTGACGGAACGTCTTTTATTTAAGCACTGGAACGAGTGGCGTGATCGTAAGCGGACTCATGTTTTTGTAGTCTCGAGAAATGGCGGCGTCGCCCGGGATCTGACACCGGGTGATTATGACTCGCCCCCCTACGCTGCCAGCAGCGGCGTTGACTATGCGTTTTCGCCCGATAGCTCGGTGATTGCATTTATAAAGAATCTGGACAAAGTCGAGGCGATCTCTACGAACAGCGATATTTTCACAATGCCGGTCGCGGGCGGCGCGGCCAAGAATATAACGGCCGGAATGGGCGGCTACGAGGCGTCGCCGACCTATACGCGCGACGGTAAGTACATGCTGTTTCGGTCGCAGCCAACGGCGACATTTGAGGCCGACCGCTGGCGAATAATGCGATACAACATCGCAACCGGCGAGATGGTCGAGTTGACCAAAGGCTTTGATCAACAGGCCGATGAAATGGCTATGTCGGCTGATGGCAGAACCGTTTACTTCACCGCCGGCGAGCGCGGAAGGCATCCCATATTCAGCGTGCCGGTCGAACCGGACTTTCGGCTGCGGATTGCGACTCACGTTAAGAAAGTCGTCGATGGCGTCTATGCCAGCGGCCTTAGCGCCTCGTCTGACGGACGAACGCTTGTGTTTGCCTCAAGCTCGACGCATGCTCCGCCCGAGATTATGAAGGTCACAGTCGGTGAGGGAATTCCGAGGTCTCTAACATCGGTCAATACCGCCGCCTTTGCTTCACGAAGTCTCAAAAAGGCCGAAGACATGGACTGGCGTGGCGCACTCGGCCAAAACATTCACGGCTTTGTCGTCAAACCCGCGAATTTTGACGCCACCCGCAAATATCCGCTCGTCGTACTTATCCACGGAGGGCCGCAGGGTGCGTGGGGCGACAGTTGGAGCTATCGTTGGAATCCGCAGGTATGGGCCGATCAGGGTTACGTCATCTTTATGCCCAATCCGCGTGGATCAACGGGGTATGGGCAGAAACTGGTCGATGAAGTATCCGCGGACTGGGGCGGACGGGCCTACGTCGATATTATGAACGGCGTCGCCGAGATGGCGAAAAAACCATTTATCGACAAAACACGCATCGGCGCAGCGGGAGCAAGTTATGGCGGATATATGGTCGACTGGATTTTGGGACACAATATCGACCCGAGGTTCAAATTCAAGGCACTCGTCTCACACGCGGGCGTCTATAATCTCGAAAGCATGGCCACCTCGACCGAAGAGATTTGGTTTGTAAATTGGGAATTTAAGGGAATGCCTTGGGAGAATCCGGTTCACTACAATCGCTGGTCGCCGCACAAGTTCGCAAAGAATTTCAACACGCCTACCCTCGTGACCGCCGGCGAGCTAGACTATCGTGTGCCGGTCGATCAGAGCTTGCAGTTGTACACTACGCTGCAGCTAAAAAAGGTCGATTCGAAACTGGTAGTTTTCCCAGACGAGGGCCACTGGATACTCAAGCCGCAGAATTCGGAATTCTGGCACAATCAGGTATTGGGCTGGATGAGTAAGTATCTGAAACCTTAGTCGGGCAAGTTGTCACTAATCACTTAGATCGATCTATCCACTGAAACAAGAATGTCCTTTTTCAGTGGATAGTTTTAAGTCTGAGTGAATATCTATCATCGCATTTGATTCGAATTGAGCTTATGAATACGACGCGGTCTCGCTCTGCTGTCTTAGGTCTCGTTTGTCTGACGTCGACGGTTGCGATCAGCTCCCAAATCCTACGCGATTTTAATAGGCCGCAAACCTTTGACGCGCAGCACTACGTCATTCGAGCGTCGTTTGACCCGGCGACGAAGAGGGTAATGGGTGAGACGACGATTGTTGTCAAACCTCTGAAAGGGAATTTTCGAAGTCTCGAGCTGGACGCCGTGGGGATTGTCTTTGAGCGGGCAACACTCGAATCCTCGGGTGCGAGCCTCGCCTTCACTCCGTCCGTCGGCAAGATCTCGGTCTCTCTCGACCGCGCGTACAACGCCGGTGAGTCGATTGCGGTACGGTTAAAGCACTCGGCGACGCCGAAGAAAGGCATCTATTTCGTCGAGGCCGCTGCAGGACGATCGGCGCAGATTTGGACGCAGGGTGAACCTGACGAGGCGCGACATTGGTTCCCATCTTTTGACTTTCCGAGCGACAAAGCGACGACTGAGCAAATCTTGACGGTAGCCAGAAACGAGACCGTCATCGCAAACGGTGAACTCATCGCAAAGCGCGACAACGCTGACGGCACTACCACGTGGCATTACAATACGCCGTTTCCACATTCTATATATCTCGTATCATTTGTAATTGGCCAATACGTCAAGCTCGAGGACACATACAAAAATACACCGCTCGGTTATTACACCTATTCCGGCAAGGAAGCGACTGCTCGCGCAGCGTACCGCGAAACGGCCGAGATGATGAGAGTCTTTGAAGATCTGACAGGCGTCGCATTTCCATACAACAAATACGATCAGACAGTCGTCGCAAAATTTAATTTCGGCGGGATGGAGAATATCACCGCGACCACGATGGCAGACGATTCGATATTTGCCATCGAGCAGGATTTTGCCAAAGATTCTGTCACCGATCTTGTTTCTCATGAGCTGGCTCACTCATGGTTCGGCAATCTTGTGACCTGCCGTAACTGGGCGGAGCTTTGGCTAAATGAAAGCTTTGCAACATTTATGGAGGCTGCGTACCGCGAGCGCACACGCGGCCGGGCAGATTACATGGCGAGTGTCCGCGAGGACGCGGGCACTTTCTTGGTGAATGATTCCGTAAACGCGAAAAAGCATGGGCTTTTTAATATGCGGGCCGGAAATGTTGCGGGTCTTTTTGATAACGCCGCCGTCACCTATAACAAGGGCGGCGCCGTGCTCCACACGCTTCGCGAACAGGTGGGCGATACCGCGTTTTGGAAAGCTATCAACATTTATCTGAATCGCCACCGCTTCGGCAGCGTGGAAACACCTGATCTGAAGCGAGCAATGGAAGAGACATCGGGTCAGAATCTGGCGTGGTTCTTTAATCAATGGATTTACGGCGGCGGCAGTCCGCGGATAGCCTTGCAGCATCGCTACAACACTCGCACCAAGAGCTTGACGCTCAGCTTGCGCCAGACACAGGTTCCGGATGGCCTGACGCCCGCCGTATTTCGTTTGCCGCTCGACATTTCGATCGAGACGTCCGCGGGAGTGCAGACTGAGAGAATCGAGATGAAACTACGACAGCAAACTTTTACCTTCAACGTCAGAGAAGGGCCCAGCGAGGTGATTGTGGATAAGGAAGAGAAGATACCTGTTAAACGTTTGACGATTCGTTGAGCGTCAGTTTCTTTTTAACTCGGTCAAATTGTTAAAGCGTTCCTACTCCAGGCCGACAAAATTAACGTCGATATTCCCATTGACAGTCACCTGCTGGGCCGCAAATCGGTAGCGTCTTGAAATCACCCTAATCGTGTAACTCGCACCCGTCGGCACATCGGCAAAACTGTAAAACCCAAACGAACTCGTTGTGACACTCCGTGACATGCCCGCGGCGTCGGTAATGACAACCGTCGCGTTCCGGAGTCCGCGGCCATCAGGCGTTGTAACGATGCCCGATACGGTTGCATCCGAGCTCGGTGTCGGGGTTGGCGACCCTGTCGGCGTAGGGCTGGTGATCGGGGATGCCGTGGGGGTCGGAGTGGCAGTTGGCGAGGCCGTAGGCGTGGGCGTGGCAGCCGGCGTCGGCGAGGCCGTGGGCGTCGCAGTCGGCGTCGGCGTCGAGCCCGAATCGGTAAAGAAGTAAGCAGCTCCCTGATCAACCGCCGCTCCGTCATCCAGGTAAGCACCCACGATCAAATTCTCGCCACTCAAGGCCAAGCTCGTTCCAAGGTTGTCTCCCGCTGCCCCATCCGAGGCGGCAAGTTTCTGCTGCTCGGTAAATGTGCCGGCTGCGCCCACGAAGTAATAAACAGCACCGCGATCAACTACGGTCCCCGCGTCATCACCGTTTGCTCCAATCGCGAGACGGCTGCCGGCAAGTGAAACAGCGCTGCCGAATTTGTCCCCCGTCGAGCCGTCAGAAGCTGTAAGCTTTTGCTGCTGCGTCCACGTAGTGCCGTTTCGGCCAAAGCTGTACGCCGAACCCCGAATTACACCAGCGGGATCATCCAGCACAGCACCAACTACTGCTCGATCACCGTGGATATCGACGCTGTATCCAAATTGATCGAATGCTCCGCCGTCTGACGCGATCAGTTTCTGCTCCTGGCTCCAGGCCGTATTCGTTCGACGAAAAACGTAAGCCGCTCCGCGTGAATTATCATCGCGATAGGCACCAATGACGGCCGTGTCTGTGTAAAATCCGACACTCCATCCGAATTCGTCGCTGGTGGCGCCGTCGGCTGCTGTAAGCTTTTGCTGCAGTGACCATGCGGCTCCGGAGCGAATGAAGACGTTGGCCGAGCCGCGGAAGTTGTCATCGCCCGGTGCTCCGATCACCACCGTCTCATTCATATCAAAGAAATCGGCCCCGTCTACGGCAATACTTGTTCCGAACCCATCGCCGGCCGCACCGTCGGGTGCGAGTAGTTTTTGCGTCTGCGTCCAGGCCGCACCGTTCCGCGTGAAAACATAAACCGAACCTTGGTCGATGCCGCTCTCGTCGTCAGAGTATGCGCCAATGAAAGCGGACGTTCCGTTGATCGCCACACTCCACCCAAAGCTGTCGTCGATCGCACGATCGCTCGCGACAAGTCTTATAACGAAGACAGCCGTCGAACCTGTACGTTGAAAAATATAAGCAGCACCGCGGTTCTCGTCGTCGCGACTGGCGCCCACGATCACGTAGTCCCTGCTTATTGCGACGCTGAAGCCAAATTCATCGTTCGCCGACCCGTCTGGCGCCGTGTATTTTGCAGCCTGACTGAACACATCGGGTAAGAGAGGTGCGACGGGCCGCAGAGGTTCGCTCGCCGGCTCAACCGTGTTTTGCTTCTCCAATTCGCTTCGATCTGCCGATATGGCGACGAGTATGCTCGTCGGGTCAACAATTATCCCGTTGAAAGCAAGCGTCGAGGCCGCGATCACAACCGCGACTAGCACGGTGGCGAAGACAATAAAAGCATTTCGAGTGATACGAGGCATAAATCACGAGAGTAGAAGTAAGATGCAGGATTTGACGTTCTATGCTCGGTAAATACTTCTGATACTCGGTCTCGGGCCGTCATCTGTCAAGCGATGCTTAATGACCGAACTATAACAAAAAAGTTCCGCCGTTTGACGCGGCGGAACTTTTCTCTTTGAGAAGACCGGATGTCTGCTTCAAGCGTCGAAAGAGCAGAGCGGGAAGCACCTTGAAAACTAACGCTTTACGCGTACCGTATTCTGCCGTAACTTCTTTGCCACACCTACGAGGTTAGCTGCCGGGCTAGGAGCGAAAGATTACCCCTTCATCACGTTTGACGATTCGCCCCGGTTTGGCCGTCATCCTGACCAAACATTGGTTCCCCCGTGTCGCCTCACATGAGACGGCTTCGGTGATCAACTTTTCAACACTGAGATAATAGCATCAACTCCGCTCTTATTTCAATATTTAAGACGCCGAAAGACGGCAAAAAGTTTCCTACCGCGCCGGATAAATTTGATAGAGAAGTAAATAGACGACGACACCCGTCAGGGATACGTACAACCAAATTGGAAAAACCACCCGTGCAATCTTGCGATGGGCGTCAAAGCGGCCCCTGAGCCCGCGCACAAGCGTCAGGATCACAAACGGGAAAATAACCACAGCCAAAACGGTATGCGACAGCAGAATCGTCTTGTAAATTGGCTGAATAATCCCTTCGGCCGTAAACTTTGTCGGGCCGATACCGAAGTAATAAGTGCGAATTGCGTGATGCGTCAGATAACCAACGAGGAAAACCGCAGAGACGCTGGATGCCGACAGCATGCAAAAGCGATGTTCACGAACACGTCGTTGCAGAATAAAATAAAACCCGCACAATAAAAAAACGCTGCTCAGAGCGTTGAGGGTGGCATTAAGGTGAGGAAAAATATGTAGAAAGTCCATCACTTCCAGAAACCCAGCAGAATGAACAGAAAGATCCAGAGCGCGCCCATAAAGTGCCAGTACCAACCAACGACTTGGGCAAGACTTCGCCGCCTCTCAAAGCGTTCAAGGTTCGTAATTGGCTTCCACGAGTGAAGCAGTACGCCGCCGAGGGCAGCTATCCCGCCGAGGACATGGACGGCATGAACTGCGGTGAGGATGTAAAAGAAACCGGCATACGGGTTCCCGTGCATATATAGGCCGCGGTTTGCGAGAGCGATCCACGCCAGCAGTTGTGATGAGATGAACGCGGCTCCAAGGACGGTAGTCACGATAAACCATCTCTTGGCCCGGGGCTGATCGTCGTTGTCAACTGATCTCTTGCCCAGTTGATACGTCGCTCCACTTATCAGAATGAGGATCGTACTAAGCCACACTTGGACCGGCAGATTGAAAGGCTGCCATTCCGCGACATTGTTCGTCGCGATGACAATGTAGGCGGCAACCAGCCCGCCAAAAGTCATTAGGACGACTAAGAGCAGAAATCCGGTTAGGATCCTCGATTTTTCCGCGATAAATCTATTGGGATTTGTTTCAGCTTCATCGTCGGGCCGGTCGCCGCCGGGGCCGCCCGGATCACGTCCTCCGCTCTGCTGCCCGGAGCCACCTGTTCCGCTGAGACGGGGCAAAGGCCGCCGCTTCTTGGCGACCGTCTCGTCGATAATTTCGACAGCTCCAACTTTCATTGATCGGTTAGCGTGTGTCCGCGACCATTAGAATAAAAAGAAGAGGCAAGTAGATGACGGAGACGAGCAGCAGCCTACGGGCCTTCTCTTTTGTTTTTGCCCGCGCAGCAACGACGCTTGCCCACAAAAACCAAAGTCCGAGGAGAATGGAACCGACGAGAAACACAACTCCTGAAATACCAAAAAAGTAGGGAGCCACACTCACGGGTAGCAGCATGATCGCGAACAAAACGATCTGGCGTGCCGTAATGTGCCCGTCCTTATCTACCACGGGCAGCATCTTAATGCCGGCCTTTGCATACTCCTCGCGGTACATCCACGCGATGGCGAAAAAATGCGGAAACTGCCACAGAAACTGCGTCGCAAATAGCGCCCAGGCCCCAACAGTGATCTCATTAGCGGCGGCTGACCAGCCCATCAGCGGCGGCAGGGCCCCCGGAATCGCACCTATCGCGGTCGAGGCCGATGTTCGTGTTTTCAGCGGGGTATAAACGAGGACATAACCGACAATCACCACAAGACCCAGCACGGCCGTCAACGTATTGACCGCGGCAAACAGATAGATTTCAGCGATGATGCACTGCAGCAGGCCAAAAATCAGAGCTTCAGTCGACGATACTCGAAATGTAGGCAGCGGACGCGTCGCCGTGCGTTCCATTAGCACGTCCGATTCTTGCTCCCAATATTGATTGAGCGTAGCAACACCGAACGCGAGTAGTGTGATCGCGATCATCGCATTGGCGAACAAAACAAAGTCAAAGCTCCCCTTGCTGGCGAGGTAAAAACCGGCCGCGGAGGTTAGCACCAGCATGAAGGCGATACGCGGCTTTGTGAGCTCGATGTACGCCGCCGCCTTCTCGCGAGATCCGACCGACCTCGGTTCCCCAATTTCTGTGATGTTGGCAGCCATTAAATATCGTCCTAAATCTAAAGGAGAAGAATAACGTTTCAGAATGGAATTCTCAAAATTCAACTTGGCCCCGTCCGCCGTACCAAACTCGTACACATTCGAACCAATAGGCTAACGGCCGATAGGCACTGCGTCGGCGGGGAAATATTTCGCGTCGTCGGAACGCTGTGGTGCTCAGGGCTGTGGGGGTTAGCCGTGTCGCTCGTAGTTCTCGGTGGCATCAATCCGGTGTCACTGTCGGAAAAAAAGCCGGGTACCGATGCAAAGTGACAACCGGCACTGGCTACGATACTCTTTTTGTTAAATATGTCCGCTGCCGAGGAGAGTATTGGCCACGAGAGGGCCGCCGAGCGACCGAACGTGCCCGCGGCTAACCGCGCGCTCGATTTCGTCAGCTCCGTGCGATTCGGCGTCGTTCAGCTTTGCATCTTGGTCGTTCTGGCGTTGGTCGGCATGCTGATTCTGCAGCAGAATGTTCAGGGCTTTGACGCATATTACGTCTCGCTTACACCCGCCGAGCGGACAGTTTTTGGCTACCTCGGGTTCTTTGACATCTATCATAGCTGGTATTTCAACCTGCTGTTGCTCAGTCTTTCGCTAAACATCGTGCTCGCGTCGATCGACCGGTTTCCTTCTGCACTAAGCTATCTCCGGGAACCGAAAAAAACAGCGACGAAAACCTGGTTACGCAGCCAGAAGTCCTCTGAGAGTTTCGCGCTCGAGAGCATGGACGAATCGACTGCGGTTGATCGCATTAAGAGCGTCTTCGACAAGCACGGCCTCACGCCGAAGGTTACGCAGTCATCAAACCTTGTGTACGGGATGGACGCGGATGGCAAGAAGGATTTCTCGGTCGTCACAGAGAGATCGAGTACGGTCGTGTTTGGTCAAAGCGGACAGATAAACAGGCTAGGTGCGTACATCGTTCATGTATTTCTGCTGACATTATTTCTCGGGCATTTCGTTGCTCTGCAGACCGGTTTCGACGCGGATGTGAGGATGATCCCGGGTGCGATGACAGACGAGATCCAAATGATCGAGTTCAATTTGGATAGGAAGGAAAAGTTCAACGTCAAACTGCCCTTTTCTATCGAATGCACTGACATCCAGCAGACGCTCATCAACCCAAAGGGCTCGATCGACGTCAGCAACACGCTCGATTGGCGAACCCAGATGAAGGTCACCGATCCGGCCTATGGAGCATTCCTCGCTGACGTTAGTATGAACAGCCCGGTGAATTATCGTGGTTATCGATTCTTCCAGGCACAGACAATACCGGTTGGCAACGCACGAATTATCGAGCTAGAATTGACTCCCCAGGACGGAGGGCCGCCATCTCGGGTCAATATACAGCGGAACGGCGCTGCTACTATCGGCGACGGCACGACGGTAGAGTATGCGGAATTCATGCCGGATTTTACGTTCGGCGCGGACGGCAAGCCTGATACGCGAAGCGGTGATTACAATAACCCGGTCGCAGTCCTAAACGTAACTCCGGTCGGCGGCGAACGGACACGCGTGTTCGCATTCGCGCAAAAGCTAGCGGACAATATGCCGGTTGGTGCGGCAAAAGCCGGTTACAAGTGGCGGCTCATGGAGTTTGAAAAGTCACCCCTGGCGCATGTGCTTTCTATTAAGTACGATCCGTTCAGCGCGGCATTTATCGCGTGGTATATTGGTGGTTTTGGACTCGTCGGTGCGTTGATGTTCGTATTTTTTATTTCTCATAAACGCGTCTGGGCACGGGTCGAGACAGATGTCGACGGCAAAACGCAGATAGTGCTTGCAGGCGATGCGAACCGCAACGAGATAGCCTTTAAGGATAAATTTCAAAAACTGGCCGACGATGTCAGGGCGATAAAATAGTTATGGAAGAGCTCGACCGCCTGGAAAATCGCACAACCTGGAAGTCTTATTTGCCTTCGATTCTTGTGATCGTCGGTGCATTCGTCATGCTCGGGCTGCGACTGCAGATTGGCCCGGCCTTCATGTCCGACGGGGCGCTGATGATGCTTGCCCTGGCGTGCTATATCCTCGCGGCGCTTTTTACTCTCACAAATCTCTACGCGCCGTCCACGATGGCGGAGAAGATAGGTTTTTTTGGCGCGGGCCTTGGAGTCTTCTTCAACCTGTCAAGCTGGTTCATTCGTTGGGTGGATGGATACGACCATGAGATTGCAGTCATGCGGGCGAGCGGTAATATGGCCGAGCCGTGGATGTTCCGTTATATCCCATTTGCAAACCTCTACGATCTGAGCCTGGCGTTCGCCTTTGGTGCCGGCATAGCGACGCTGCTGTTAGCTCACCGCAGAAGCTTCCGCATTCTGGCCGCATTCACGCTGCCGCTTGCCGCCCTCATCCTGACATTGGCCCGATTTATCGGCAACGAATTCATCGATCTGCCGCCGGTCCTCGACTCTTATTGGCGGCCGATTCATGTCGGTGACGCCAGCCTAAGCTATGGCGTCGCGCTTGTCTGTTTTGGCGTGGCGGTAATGTATCTTCTTAAAGACGGAGTCAAGGTCGAGGCGATGGCGATTTGGTCGAGCATTTTTGGCATTGCCGTGCTGGCGACGGTCAGCAAGTTCTCGGTCTTTACTGAGTTCGTTTATAGAGCCGGATTGTTTGTTCCGAATGAAGTTGGCAAGAAACCATTTTCGGCGCCCTTTCGCCTTGAGGTTCCTTACGTCGGACCGGCGTTAGTCGTAGGCGGATTGCTGCTCGCGGCGACTATCGCTTGTTTTCTGCTTTATCTATACCAAAACAACCTGAAAGCGAAGATTTTTGGCCACTACCTTTTAAAGGCGGCACTTTTGGCTCAAGTTATATCGATTGCGCTGCTGGTAAGCGGGATTAACAACAATGCAAATGTTTCCGGACGGCTGCAGGAACAGCTTGTCCAAAACAACGACCAGTACATCGTCGCCGGCATGGCGATGGCGGAAAATGAACAGATCAGCGCTCAGGAGCTGCGGCAGATGACACCGCGTCAGCACGAGCAGATGGGCCGTGCTTATATTCAGGCCAACGGTGACCGGCTCTTCATGAGCCTAAATACCAATCCGGTAGAGCTCGCCGCACTACTGACAGCCCTTGTCGGGACTTTGTTTGTAATTTTCTTTAGCTTCCGCACGGAAAAACTGCGCGATCGGCTGCCGAGCCTCGAGTCTCTCGACAGCCTGATGTACAAAACCGCGTGTCTCGCCTTCGCAGGCTTGGCAATGCTGCTAATCACCGGCGCAATTTGGGCCAATGAGTCGTGGGGGCGCCCTTGGGGCTTCGATTCAAAAGAGACCGGGGCTTTGATCGCATGGCTCACTTACGCGGCGTTTATACATACCCGCATCGCGCGCGGTTGGACCGGTCGCAGCTCGGCTTACTTTGCAATCCTTGGATTTATGCTGGTGATATTTACGTATCTTGGCGTGAGCTATTTATTGAAAGGACTGCACAGCTACGCCTGAGCCAATAAGACATCTATTCAATCGTAACCTTCGCCACGTCTAGAATCGAGTATCGGCTCGTCTTGCCATCTTTACCGACGACAACCAGCACACCATTATTCACGCTAAACCGCAGCACCTCGCTCATCGGCCGATAGATCGTCTCGCCTGCTTTTAACTGAATACTTAGCCGAATACTCGCCAGCGGGTCGGGCTTTTTCTCGACTGGGGGTGGTGTCGATCTGACCACACGCACCGGCGGTTGGGCGGGACGTGCTGCCGTCGTGCGACCTCGACGCGAGGACGTCCTTGCCGGCGGTGCCGCCCTTGGCAGCCCGATGCCCTTGCCCGGGGCGGGTGCCGGATCTAACTTCTCTTCGTCAACAATGACCGGTGGCTCGTTGACAGCAGTAGATTCGACCACCGTCTGTTTCGGCTTGCGTTCGGGAACCGGTTTGCCTACGGGCGGCAGGATTGTCCCGACGGAATTTACGCGTATCGCCCCATCGGGCTGGGCGCCGGCGATCGTTGGCGCATCGTCGATGTCTCCAGCTGCGAGTGCGACAAAACTGCCGCCAAATTTTATCCTGTACGTTGCCGGGTCGTCATTCGGCGAACGGCCCTGGATTCGCAGAAGTAGGCGCTCGCTTTTACGCAGATAAATCAACCGGCCTGTTTCACCCGGCTCGGCGCCGGTATAGATCACCATCTTCGTCAACGGACGCACCCCGTCGGCATTAAAGACATCGATGTCGCCAGTGAAATTCTTCGTTACGACATTTACGAAAATGTCGCCCTGTCGCCCGCTAAAGGCGTAATAATATGTCGTCAATCGAGCGTCGCCCATGTCTCGGGCGCGGATAGCTCCGCTAATTTCCGGAAACGAAATTGCAGTGGGATAATTCTGATCCGTGGACTGCGCCCATGCGGCCGCCGATGACAAAATCATTGCCATTGACGAACCGGCGAGGCGTATTGCTATTGATCTAAGCACTTGTGAATATCTCGTAATACAATCGAAAGTGACATGAGCGCCGACGGTACCGATTCTAACAATAGTTTGATCAGCGGACAACGATTTCCGTAATCTAAAAAAAGGCCGGGCTCGACGCCCGGCCTTGATACTCTCCAAACCAGCGGTTTTTATTCGCCAGCTTTTAATGCCTTGCCTTGGAGTACTTCGATTGCCTTTTTGAGCTGAATGTCCTCGAGAACGACCGGCTTAGGCGCGACCGGAGTCGGCGACGGTGATGGCGGCGCGTTAGGAGCTTCCTTTTGCTGTTCAATAAGATCCTCGACCTCGAGTGGCTCGGGTGTATCCGGGCGCTTCACCTCAATCGACGGTTTGACACCGGTTGTCGCACGTTCCTCGCCGAGAAACGGAGTGCCGTTGGGCGAGGCCCATTTTGCGACCGTCAGCAGATATCCACCGCCGCTGGAGAGAGGAAATAGTTTCTGCTCGGTTCCGGAACCGAAACTACGCTCGCCTATAACCTCGCCGCGTTTACGATCAAGCACGGCGGAGGCGATAACCTCAGCGGCACCTGCCGAGCCGAGATCGATGAGAACCGCGAGGCCGCCGTCGAAAACTGCCTTTGCCGGATCAGCCGCGAATGTCGACTGGACCTTGCTCTCGCGGCCGATAACCTTAGCTATCTCTCCATCGCGGATGAATAAGTTAGCGACCGAGACACCCTCGGCCAGCGTTCCTGCCGACACTCCGCGTAGGTCCAGGACGATTTTTTGAACGCCCTGTTTCACCAGATTTGTAACCTGAGTGCGGACCTCGTTCGCCTGTCCTTCTTCGAGGCTGAAAACCTTGACGACCCCGATCCGACTGGGATCGACCCGAGACTCGGCATTGGGGGTTGTATAGGCCACGCGTGGAACCTTGATTGTCTGTGGCTTTTCACCCGATCGGAGGACTCGTAAGTTAATCGTCGAACCTGCATCGCCATTAATTAACAGCCGCGCATCGTACAGCGACATATCGCGGGTAGCTCGATTGTCGACATATTCAATCACGTCGCCAGCTTTCAATCCAGCCTTGTCCGCGGGCGACCCCTTGGCAGCGGAGATTACGTAAAGAAACCCCGAGATTTGCGAAAACTCGGCGCCGATGCCAATTCTATTCGAAGTCTTTGCAGCCTCGTAGTCCTTGACCTGTTCAGGAGTCAAAAAAGATGAATACGGATCCAGACCGCCGGCAAGACCGCGTAGCGCACCGAGCCGGACCTTTTCCATATTAGGCTCGTCGACGTAATCGTTTTGAATATGCTTGAGCACCGATTCGACTATGCGAAGTTGAGCTGAAGCATCATTAACCGGCTGCTGGGCCGAAGTTGTGAGTAGACCGTTAATCTGCGGCAATCCGCCGATTACTGCGTACACAGCGATCACGCCGGAGACCGCGAGGACCCAAAGCTTACCGCGAAATGACATATAATGACCTCGTACTAACGGACAATAACAGATACGCAAACATAGTTTCCGAACTGCCGCGCAATTATCAACTAACAAGTAATTATCGTGCTACAAAGAGATACATCCAATCGGGATGACCTTACAGATCTTTCTGAAGTGCCGGTGCGGGGACGCATCATAGGCATCGATCCGGGAACGAAACGGTGCGGAGTAGCGGTCTGCGACGAACTCCGTGTGACGACCCGTCCGCTCGACTTTATAGTTAGTACAAACTGGAAAAACCTGCTCTCAAAGATCCGCGAAATCGTCTCGGAATATGATGCCCGGGCAGCCGTAATTGGTTTGCCACTCGAATCCGATGGCTCGGAAAGTGAAATGTCCACCGTAGCCCGCCGAATGGCACGAAATCTGGCGTTATCGGTGCCTATTCCGGTCTATCTACAGGACGAAAGGGTAACATCATACGACGCAAAGGCCCGACTCTGGTCAGAAGGAAAGAGTCTTGCCGGCGCCCGAAAACTTACCGACAGCACCGCAGCGGCGATAATACTTGCCGACTTCCTCGATCGCATACGCCCGCGCGATTAGTCTCGCGGCGGAGACATGGTCATTGTCGTCTTCATCGCCGATGCGACCGCTTGCCGACTAAACGGGAATATGGCCGGCATTCCCGTGCTCCAAAGCGCAAACTGATCTTTATAATGAGGCGAACGCGGGTTGCCACTCTGCCCGAGCGGGATCACGTGGCGTGTCGCGTCCCAATTTCCGGGGCTGGCGATATGACGCATTGAGACGCCCGAACCCACGTTTGGCGTTTGACCGCTGCCGTCGATTGGTACATTTGGCGTTGCAAACTGACCGCCGATCAAAGGGGCGATCGCGAGGGGATGGGCGAAACGAGATTTCCACGCGGTTCCCCACGTCCATGTCACATCGTTCGGCCCGTACCGCTTTGGATCCGAGTACATCGCTCGCACCGCGGTGTCACAGGATTTTAGAAGATCGCCATAGGCCGCAAACCTTGACGGAAGCCATAGAGCCGATTTTTCTTTTACAGCGCGGTCCAGTACTCTCTCACGAATAACATACCCAGGAATCGGTTTGTTAACCTCGGCTATCTTATTTCCGACGCAAATTCTGATCTCATTCACGAGTAATGCGGCACGCGAGTCGTGCGACATTTTCCCGTCCCATCCTTTCAAAACCGCGAGAGTCTGCGGCGATGCGGCATTGCCATCCACAATTTCCTTTGCCAGATTAGCGAGGGGAATGTTATACGCGTCGTGCTGCACCGCCGCGACATCGTCCATTGTTAATTTCGGTTTTGCCTCGAGCAGATTTAGAATGCGGCGGGCCCGCCACGGCGCGGCAGCGTCACGAGACATCTGGGTGTATTTGTACGACGTGCCGACGATCCGTTGATTGGCGGTCACGATGAGTCCGCTTTTCGGATTGTATACGTGCGGCAATTCCGCGAAAGGAATTACGCCGGTCCATTCGCCATCAGTTGTCGAACCGTCATACGGCAGAGCACCGTCGCCGACGCGGCGGATGGGGATCTTGCTCGCCGCATACCAGCCGATGTTGCCCTTGACGTCAGCGTAGACAAAGTTTTGGGCTGAGCCGCCGTAGGCCTTGAGAGAATCTGTAAACTCGCCCCAATTCTTTGCCCGATTCCATTTGTAAAAAACCTCAAACTCCCCATTTCTCGGCTCGAACGCTGTCCACTTAAGCGTATACTTTTTTCCGTCGGCCTCGAGGATGACTGGTCCGTTGCGGGTTTCGACTACGTTGACATTCACTGACTCGGTCTCCGGCTTCAACGGATTTTGCCTGACCTTGATCACTTCGGTGCGAGTGACAGGCATCTGCCAGCCCGACGGCGATTGGTATTCGCCCTTTTCATTGAACGTCTCGATGTAGATATCCTGAACGTCGGGCCCCACGTTCGTCGCTCCCCAGGCAATCGATTCGTTATGTCCCAGCACAATTCCCGGAACGCCCGGAAAAGTAACGCCCGAGACCCGCATGGTCGGTGTTGAAAGGTGGGTTAGATACCAAATGCCAGGGGCGGTTGGTGAAAGATGCGGATCGTTTGCCAGAATCGGCTTCCCATCGGCTGTTCGTTTGCCCGAGATAACCCAGTTATTACTGGCTGCAAGATCCTCGGCATGGAAACCAACCCTTGCCAAAGACCTCGACCGGAGCTCGTCGTCCGCATCCGCCGCAGCCAGCAGGGTTGGTGATGCGCCGCGACCAGGCGTCCGCGATGTCTGCCGAGCAGGTTTCGCATCGTCGCCGAAAAGGACTACGTCGTACGGCGTCACCTGGTTTTCGATCTCAAATAACTTTTCCTTGGGTACGACCTGGAGAGATGCCCGCAGCAGGTCATTTCGCCAAGTCGAGCTCAACGCATCCGAGAGGATCTTTCCAACAACGATCGTGTCGGTTATCTGCCACTCTCGAGGCGTGTATTGCAGGATGCGAAACTCGATTGGCATTGTCTCGGAATTGAGCGACGCTATGTAGGCATTCACGCCGCGCGCGTAGCTCTCGAGCGCGAGTTTGAGATCAGCCGAGAGATATTTGACCGACTCGCTCGCTATTTTCGAGAAGTTAAAGCGGCGCCACCTCTTATCTTCTTCCAAAACGCTGCGGCCAAATATTTCCGCAGTCTCGCCTCGCGCCAACCGTCGCATCATGTCCATCTGCCACAGACGATCGCTCGCCGTCGCATAACCCTGTGCGAAATAAGCATCGGCATCATTCTTTGCGTCGATATAGGGAATGCCGCGACCGTCGCGGCCAACCTTAACCTCGGACTTGAGACCTGCGACCTTCAGTCGCATATCAGAATCCTGACCGAGAAGGGTGGTGGCAGAGAGCAACAGGGCCGCGAGGAGTAAGGCAAATCTTTTCATAATGTTGCGAGAATACCTGCCCTACGTTAAACTTTCCAAGTTCCCTAATCAACCTTTCTGCTAATCGCTGATGAAACAACTCCAATCCGCATCTGTCCTGTTATGGTGTCTTGCTGCGGCGGGGTGTTCGAGCGCTGTTACTACAAATAACGCGGTCCCGACTGTTGCGAGCTCAAATGCCGGTGTCAATCGGATACCCGAAGTGACGCCTGCTCCCGAATCGGCGGCCGTTACGGAGCTCGCAATGGGCAAGGAAATCTATGCGACCAATTGCATGATCTGCCACAGGGACACGGCAAAAGGTGGCAAACTGACGCTCGGAGGAAAATCCCTCAACCCCGACGATTTGACCACCGCGAAAATGAAAGCGATGACCGACCAAAAACTGATAGGTTACGTGACGAATGGCATCGAGGACGAAGGCATGCCCGCCTTTAAGGGCAAACTGACCGATGACGAAATTAAATCCGTCATCGCATACGTTCGAACGCTGCAGAATTAGTCGAGTTTCTTGCAAAATCGACTGCGAGTACCTAAACTTCTCACTAGTATGCACCCGTAGCTCAGCTGGATAGAGTATCTGACTTCGAATCAGAGGGTCGCAAGTTCGAATCTTGCCGGGTGTACCATTTTTCTTATCTTTCCTAGGTATTTCGAATGAAAGTTTAGGCGAAACCAGCTCGATGTCAGGACGCGCAAAAAAAAGCATAGTCACGGGCTATCTCGTCGTGATCCATGCCCTTCTCGGCTATCTGATTTGGGAGCGTATCGGTTCGTGGAGCGAGGATCGCGGACCCGTCGAGGTTGCGGCCGTACCAGTCGCAAGCTTGTCGCCCGCCGACTTTCCGATTCTCGATCCCGAATCCTCCGACGTGCCTGAGGCTGAGCCGCCATCCACGACGCCGACCGTACTCTCCACACCGAATCTCGCGGCCGGTTTAAGGCCTGAAGGACTGATAATACCGGTTGCAAATTACCGAAGGGAGCAATTGACTGATTCATTCACCCAAGCACGGTCGAATGGTCGCCTGCACGACGCTATCGATATCATGGCTCCCGCTGGAACACCTGTCGTCGCAACCGCAGACGGCGAGATCCTCAAATTTTTTGACAGCAAGGCAGGCGGAATCACGATCTATCAGGCGAGCGTCGACCACCGGTTTATTTACTACTATGCCCATCTTCAGTCCAGGGCTCCCGATCTCAAAGAAGGTGAGGTCGTAAAGCAGGGCAGGACTATAGGCCTGGTCGGTGACACTGGAAATGCGGGGGCCGGAAACTATCACCTGCATTTTTCGGTTGCATCCACCGACAATCCAAAGCGATACTGGGAAGGCGTATATCTCAATCCATATCCGCTATTACGAAATTAGCACGAGTCTTCAAGGGGTTCTAAAAATGTCAATAATTAATACAGCTCGCGTAGCTTTCTGTCTCCCACTAACCATGTCCGCGTTGTTCCTGGTCGGCTGCGAAATGAACACGCAGCAACCCGTCAACCGCGTGGCCAGCGATTCGGTGAATACGGCGGCACCAGCTTCGCCGATGCCGATGGAATCGCCCGTTTCCACGCCGGTGGTCGAGACGGCCGGGATTACCTTGCCGGTGCTCGACGCACTGCTTACGGATGAGGAATTTCTCGCGGCGGCAAAATCAGAGTTACAGTTGTCGGACGACGAAATCGGAAAGCTTCGCGAGTCGGCACGTACGGCGGTGACGGGACTTTCCGAGGAGAACGTGGGCGACGAAACTCGATCCACTCGATCGGCGGCGGAAGAGGCCCTCAAACAGGTGCAGACAGCCCTCGGCTCCGCGAAAAGTTCACGGTTTCTCGCATTTGTGAACGAGCGTGTGGCGGCAGGCGCCAACTCGACGGGTTCGAATCAGGTTCCGACAGATACACGTGTCGTCGTTAATGCCCCCGCATATCGAATGGATGTTTTCAAAGACGGCAACTTGGTAAAAACTTATAAGATCGGCATCGGCTATCCCGAGTTCCCGCTTCCGTCCGGCCTCCGTTCTGCCAAAGCAATAATTTTTAATCCCACATGGACTCCGCCCGACGAGCCGTGGGTCAAGGGTAAGATCGAGGCCGGGAAAAAGGTCGAGGCGGGCGACAAGTTGAATCCACTTGGTCCGATCAAGATTCCTATTGGCTCGCCATCGCTTATTCACGGCGGCAAATCGGCCGCCCGTCTCGGAAATTTTGCTTCTCACGGATGCGTTGGACTTACAAACGGGCAGGTCGAGGATTTCGCGGTGACGATCAGCGGTCTCGGCAGCAAGCCGCTCACCCTGCTCGACGTGAAAGGTTATGGAAAGAATAAGACTGAGACGAAGCAGATAGCCCTAGAACAGCCTGTGCCCGTCGAACTGCGATACGAAACCATCATCGTCGAGGACGGCACGCTAAAGCTATTCCGTGATGTGTATGAGAAAGGGACGAATACAGAGGCGAACCTGCGGAAGGTGCTTGACGGCTATGGCGTATCTCTCGATTCGCTGCGGGCCGACCTGCGGCAAAAACTTCTGGATGGACTGAAGCAAATGTCGAAGGACGCGACGGGCCAGACGGTAAACGCCGGAGCCGCTAATACCGCCGCGAACTCAAATAAGCTGCCAATGTCTGAAAAAGTTACCTCGAATGTAAAAGGAAAAAAGGAACTCTCGTTCAAAATTCCCCAGCTTGCCGGCAAGGGCTATCCCGTGCCAAAGAATCTGAAAGCAAGCTAACGAGTGTCGCCGGAGATATCCGGCGTCCAGAATCGGCGACCGCTGTTAATCGTGAGCTTTAGCCCGCGATCAGGCAGATCGTCTTCGTCGTGCCCTAGAAAAGTGAAATGCGGCAGATCCGATACCACGGTTTGAAACCAGCCGTGTTTTGCCAGGATTTCCCGAACCCTCGCATCGTCAAATTCCTTGACGTCGAGGGCAAGCATTGACACGTGTTGCGAGGTTCCCGGGGGGGCGACTGAGTAAATGATCGACTTGGAGAGGTCTTTTGCGAAGAAGATCTTTTGCTGCTCAAGGCGTAAAATTTCCGGGACCTGTTCGGAAGGGCTCAGTGACCTAATGTGATCGGCCTCCTTACGAGAGATCTTTCCCTTGCCAGTCCAATAGACAAGGCCGGGATTCACGCGACTTGCCCACAGTGAGACCGTCTGCTGGAATCCGCGTCGTGCTGAGTCGGCCCCTCGCGGCGAGATCGACAGGCCTGCCTTCTTTGCGTCAGCTATCGCGGACTTCAGCTTCTTCATCGCCTCCGCCTGCAGTTCGAGCCTGTAACCTCCGATTGTTTCCGACGACACCTTCATAGTCGACTGAAACAGCAAAACGTCTGCTTCATCGCCAAACGCTACCTTTGACGGCGGCACAACCGACTTGGTTACGACAAAGACGGCCCCATACTCCCGCAGCAACAAAAGCCCCGCAGCGTCGCTGGGCATTTGGAAGTTTTTTGGCAAACGCTTTGCAAACTTTCCGTCGAATTTCATTTGAATTAATAGGCCTGGCGGAGGCAGGCGGGGCGCGCCGGCTGGCGCGGCAGTCTGAGCATGGGTGGCGACGAGTAGATGAAGCGACGTAACAATGCTAAGCAATATCGGACGCAGGTTACAGATCATTTCTCTGCCTCGCATCATACGTCCTGGCTATCTCAATCGCCGCATCGACGTGCACCTTCATATATTCGTCCGAGCGGATGAAAGGAATTCGTTTTCGAATTTCGTCGTAGAGAGGCTGGGTCCCTGATCCGAGCTTCGCTCCCTGCCCAGTTTCCACCTTTCTGAAATCTACGGCCTGAGATGCACAGAAAGCTTCCAAAGCCAGAATAGTCTCGAGATTCTCAGCGACTTGTCTGAGTTTAAGTGCTGCCGTCGCACCCATCGAGACGTGGTCCTCGACATTCGCCGAACTTGGAATGGTATCGACACTTGCAGGGTGGGCGAGTATTTTATTCTCGGTACAGAGGGCCGCAGCTGTGTACTGGACGATCATAAATCCCGAATTGAGCCCACCGTGTTCGGTTAAAAACGCCGGCAGCACGTGAGCGTTTGACGCCTCATCTGTTAGACGCATAATGCGACGTTCCGAGATGTTTCCAAGCTCAGTAAGCGCGATTGCGAGATAGTCAAACGCGAGGGCCAGCGGCTCGCCGTGGAAATTGCCGCCCGACAAAACCTCGATTGAGTCTGGACTCTTGAGTCTTGAGTCTTGAGTTGCACACGCGGACTCCAGACTCCCGGATCCCGACTCCGGATCCCCGACTCCAGACTCCGCACTCCCCACTCCAGATTCCTCACTGATAAAGATCAGCGGATTATCCGTCACCGCGTTCAGTTCGAGCTTTAGGAGCCACTCGGCATATGCGACTGCATCGCGACAGGCACCATGGACCTGCGGCATGCATCTCAGGGTGTACGCGTCTTGTACGTTGGCCGGATCAAAATCGCGGACAAACTCACTGCCCGCCAGAATAGAGCGAAGATTTGCCGCACATTCGCCCTGCCGCGGATGCGGTCGAAGCGCATGAATCCGCTCGTCAAATGCCGATACCGTCCCGTGCAAAGCCTCGAGGCTCATACAGCCGGTAACATCGGCAAGCTCGGCAAGCCGGCGAGCCCGGGCGGTCTCAAGCAGACCGAGCGCCGCCATTACGGTCGTGCCATTCGTCAGGGCGAGGCCTTCTTTTGCAGCTAATTTAATCGGTCGAAGGCCAGCACGATTTAGTGCGTGAGCACCGGACACGATTTCGCCTTCAAACTCCGCCTCGCCCTCGCCGATCATCACACACGCAAAATGCGCGAGCGGTGCCAGATCGCCGCTTGCACCGAGACTTCCCTTTTCCGGAATGATGGGATGAACGCCGCGGTTAAGACATTCCAGGATCAGGTCGAGCGATTCGGAGCGAATTCCGCTGAATCCGCGGGCGAGCGTATTCGCACGGATCAACATGATCGCCCGTACGGCCTGCGTGCCGAAAGGCTTACCTACCCCAACGGCGTGGCTGACGACAATGTTTCGCTGCAACAGCTCAGCTTCGTCCCGGCTGATGATCTTGTCTTTGAAAGCTCCGAAGCCGGTCGTAATACCATATGCGATCTCGCCGCGATCAAGTAGCATCTGCACGGCATCGGCACACCGGTTGACTTTTACACGTGCGGCATCGGACAACGTGGCTCTTGGCAGGCCAGGTACGCCGTCCGCGACCGCCATGACCTCTCCAAACGTCAGACTCTCGCCGTCAAGGCTAATTTCGGCTTCAGTGGCCATAGACTGTCTCGCCGCTCTTTAAAACGGTCACTACAAGATTACTGCCGAATTCGTAACAGATCTGACGATAGTCATCGGCTCCGACCATAAGTAGATCGGCCTGTTTTCCGGTTTCTATCGAGCCGACATTTGATGCCATCCCAATACCGAACGCGGCATTGATTGTTGCGGCATTTAAGGCCTCGGCAGGCAATAGCCGCTGATAACGACAGGCAATTGCCATCGCCATCGGCATCGACGGGCACGGTGCCGAACCGGGGTTGAAGTCGGTCGAAAGAGCGACTGAACAGCCGGCGTCGATCATCCCACGAGCATCCGCGAAGCTCGTTTTTCCGGCGTTGAAATTCTCTGTCGGAATAACGATGCCAACAGTATTACTTGACGCGAGCGATCTGATCTCGTCGTCTGAGATTTCATCGAGATGATCGATGGACGCTGCGTTAGATTTGATGGCCAGCGTTGAACCCCCGAGATTAGTAAACTGGTCGACATGAGCCTTGAGTCGGAATCCGAGTGCGGATGCGCACATGAGGATTCGCTCTGCCTGATCGAGGCCGAATGCATTTCTCTCGCAAAATACATCGGCATAAAACGGCGTCCGTTTTGCCGCAAAATGCGAGCCTTCATACCACTTCCAGGCGAGCGCCAGCATTTCGCTGCATATCAAACCAACGTAAGCATCGGCGTTATCTTTATACTCGGGCGGCACGGCATGAGCCGCCAGAAAAGTGGGAACAACATCAATCGGGTGCGAATTGTCGAGCTCTGCGATAACGCGAAGCATCTTTAGCTCGGTTGCGACATCGAGGCCGTAGCCAGTCTTTATCTCGCAGGTGGTAGTGCCGCAGGCCAGCATTCTGTCAAGCCGTCCGCTCGCCTGCTTGACCAGCTCATCCAAGCTGGCCTCGCGGGTATGGAGCACAGTCGAGATTATCCCTCCGCCCGCGGCAAGAATCTCTAGATAATCGGCTCCTCGGATTTTTAACTCAAACTCATCGAGTCGATCGCCCGCATAAACGATGTGCGTGTGCGGGTCTACGAACCCCGCGCATGCGACCTGGCCTTGGGCATCAATATATCCATCCGAGTCGTACTGGTCGAGAATCAGATCGGAGGCGCCGACCGCAACAAACTTTCCATCCACAACCGCGACCGCCCCGTCTTCGATAATGCCGACATCGAGCATCTCGGCGCCGCGTTTGGGCCGCCCGCCGGACCTGCAAGTCACCAATTGCCCGGCATTGTGAACGATTAGATCGGCGTGCACTTATTGTTGCGGATTATCTTCGGAAAGCATGTCGTGAAGCCGGTTCACTTCCATCAACGCGGCTGAACCGTACCAAGGCACTAGTTCCGCAATCATCATTCCGGATTTAATTACCGGATCGGTATTAACAAGAGCAGCGGCCTCATCAACCGTCGCGACCGTGAAAATATAGAGACCCCGAAAGGTCTTGTCATTCTTCCCGAATGGGCCCGCGATGGCCAGCTTACCTTCGGCTGCCATTCGACTGATATTTGCAAAGTGCCCCTCGAACATCTTCTTTCGCTCGTCACCCTTAATTTCGGCGTCCTTTGGCCCCGTCTTTAGGATCGCGAGTACGTAGCTCCGCATTCCCATTTTGTCCGCACCGACCTTGCGGGCAAACGCGGCGTCGTATTTTGGATTCTTGGTTGGCTTTTCCGAAGTTTGGGCAAAGCCGCAGATGGCGGCGAGGGCGCTCATAGCCAGCATCGCCAGTATATTTCTTGTCGCTTTCATAAGTTAAGATTTCGAGATGATTTGATGACAAATATTAACATGTTTTCGCGTCTTTAATTGACTGCGGCTATCATAGTCGGTATTAACTATGTCCCGAACCATTACCGCACCCACCGGCACCGAATTATCCTGCAAGAACTGGCAGATAGAGGCCGCGTATCGGATGCTGCAGAACAATCTGGATGCAGAGGTCGCCTTTGATCCGCAAAACCTGATCGTCTATGGCGGTCGTGGTCGAGCCGCCCGCAACTGGGAATGTTTTGACGCAATTCTTCGCTCGCTGAGAGAGTTAAACGAGGACGAGACGCTTTTGGTTCAATCCGGTAAGCCGGTCGGCGTATTTAAATCGCACACGGACGCCCCGCGTGTATTGATCGCTAACTCAAACATCGTTCCTCACTGGGCCACGCAGGAACAGTTTGATAAATACGAACGCGACGGCCTGATGATGTACGGGCAGATGACCGCCGGATCGTGGATATATATCGGCACGCAGGGCATTTTGCAGGGCACATATGAGACTTTTGGATCGCTCGCTCGGCAGCACGGATGGGGAACGCTCGCGGGTAAACTCGTCCTGACCGCCGGTCTCGGCGAAATGGGCGGCGCTCAGGCACAGGCGATTACATTTAACGGCGGGGTGGGGCTGCTGGTCGAGGTGGACCCGTTACGTATCGAGCGCCGATTGGCATTAAAGCAGATCGATGTAGCCGCTGACAATTTAGACGAGGCTTTAACTCTTGTTCGCCAAGCTGTTGATAATAAAGAAGCTAAGTCAATTGCCCTTCTTGGCAATGCCGCCGAAATTCATTGGCAATTGCTCGAACGCGGTATCGTGCCGGATGTTGTGACCGATCAAACCTCGGCGCATGACGTGCTGTACGGATATATCCCCATCGGCCTGTCGGTGGACGACGCTGCGACGGCTAGGAGCTCTGACCAAACTGAGTATGAGCGCCGAGCTATGGATTCAATGTCAAAGCATGTCGAGGCAATGCTTGAATTTAAGCGTCGCGGCTCGATCGTGTTCGATTACGGAAATAATCTGCGTCAGCGGGCTCTTGATTATGGCGTGACGAACGCTTTTGATTATCCGGGGTTCGTTCCGGCATACATCAGGCCGCTGTTTTGCGAGGGAAAAGGCCCGTTTCGCTGGGTCGCCTTGTCCGGTGATAAAGAAGACATCTATCGTACGGATGCGGCGATGATGAACCTCTTTCCGGAAAACGAGCATCTCGCTCACTGGCTCACGATGGCTCAGGAAAAGGTCGCCTTCCAAGGGCTCCCGGCACGAATCTGCTGGCTCGGCTATGGCGAACGTGCAAAGGCCGGATTGAAACTAAACGAAATGGTTGCCAGCGGCGAGCTAAAAGCCCCGATCGTCATCGGCCGCGATCATCTCGACTGCGGCTCAGTCGCCTCACCCAACCGCGAGACCGAGGCAATGCTCGACGGCAGCGACGCCATCGCCGACTGGGTCTATCTCAACGCCATGATCAACGCCGTCGGCGGTGCCACTTGGGTTTCCGTCCACCACGGCGGCGGGGTCGGCATCGGCTACAGCCTCCACGCCGGCCAGGTAATAGTCGCCGACGGCACCCCCGAAGCCGCCAAGCGTATCGAGCGCGTTCTGACCACTGACCCCGGAATGGGCATCATCCGCCACGCCGATGCGGGTTATGAATCTGCGATTAAATTTGCTGAGAAGAATGATGTGCGGATCCCGATGGATTAATGATGGTACCCTGTCTCACGAGAATCTCTTTAAGCATGAACACTCTCTACTACGGCGACAATCTGAACATTCTGCGGCGATATATTAAGGACGAGTCGGTCGATCTTGTTTATCTCGACCCGCCGTTCAATTCGAACCGCAACTACAACGTGCTTTTCAAAGACGAGAGCGGACTCGAAGCCGACTCGCAGATCATGGCTTTCGAAGACACGTGGCATTGGAAAGGTGCGGCCTCGACCTACGACGATCTCATCCTCGAAGGCGACAAGGTTTCCGAAATGCTCCAGGCCTTTCGCTCCTTCATCGGCGAAAACCAGATGATGGCCTATCTCGTGATGATGGCCGTCAGTCCAAACGTAGATTTCGATTAAGGATGCCGCGCGGTTAATATTCGCATCAACCACAGCAATTAGGAGGCGATAAATGAAGAGTTTGTTTACAGTAGTTCTGATACTCGTTTCAACCTTTGCGGGGGTTGCCCAACAGAGCAAAGACGAAAAGGAGTTGCGTGCCTTTCTCGCTGAATACGAAAAAGCCATTACCAACCGAGATATTGCTTTTCTCGAGCGAGCGACGCCGGACGATTACGTTTATACGGGGCCAAATGGGAAGATGACAAATCGGACCCAGGCATTGAAGTATCATAAACAAAAGAGAGACAAACCGGATTACAAGCTAATTTCGCGCGCGCACCCGAATATGAAAGTGCACGTCGTCGGTAATATGGCGCTTGTTACGAACGATTGGATATCGGTGACGTCGCCCATTGATTCGACGAACGCCGAACCGACCACCTACAAAGGGCGCTATACTGGGGTCTTTGAAAAGCGTAACGGCCGCTGGATGGTTATCGCCGAACACGACTCCGAACAGATACACGACGATAAATGGATGGTATCGGGGGTCGTCAAAGCGGGGCGCGAATACAACGAATTGATGAAACGCCTCAAAAGCGGGCGTTCGTATGCCGAGCTGGAAAGATCCGGCGACATCTCCGCTCTCAACCGAACGCTCGCCGACGAGTACACTTACACAAGCCGCGACGGTGAGATCTTCAACAAAGCTCAAGATCTGGAAAGCTACAAAACCAATCAAATCAAAATCAAGACCGCCGAATTTTTAGAGCAAAACGTGCGCACCATTGACAATAACGCGGCGGTTGAAACCGGGAAGATCAGGTATGTCGGAACGAATGCCGGTAAACCGTTCGACATTACCAAACGCTACACAACTACTTGGGCTTTTTACGATGGGCGCTGGCAAATCACCGCCGATCACACCTCCGCCCTCAAACAATGAAGTTGAAGATAAACAACTCGTAAACCAATTCAATAGACACGAGGGCGAACGGGCAAGAATGGCTCGGACAAAGGTATCGACGGTATCAAGGTTTTTGTTGACGACAATTCGGGCAAAGCAAAACGCGTTATCGTCCAGGTCAAAAGCGGCCACGTCAAATCCGGCGACATCCGCGACCTCGTCGGAACCCTCGACCGCGAAGGCGGCGCCATCGGCGTTTTCATAACCTTAGAAAGAGCAACGTCCCACATGACCGACGAAGCCGCCTCAGCCGGTTTCTTCACCTCCGAACACTTCGGCAAGTTCCCGCGAATTTATCTTCGTTACTATCCGCGCCGCAGCGCCACGCCTTCCGTTGACATCATATTGGATTGGGCAAATACTGTGAAGAGCAATGAGCGAACTCTTCGAGCTGACGAATAGGCCAAAGGATGAACACTTTTACTCGCGAGGCGACGCAAACGACCCGCGTCTTGGCGAGATTGTGTCGTCGGAACCGGGCGGTTATGATTCTGCGGATATCGTCATACTTGGGTGTCCGCAGGATGAAGGCGTTCGTCGTAAGAATGGTCGCGAAGGCGCGGCTGCGGCTCCGGGCGCGATACGCGAACAATTTTACAAACTGACGCCGTTCAATATCCGAAAGAAGATTTTCGATCTGGGAAATGTCACTCTGGGAGAGAGCCTGGAAGAAACGCATGACCGGCAGACCGCAATCGTCAGTCAAGTTCTCACGGACGGCAAACGTCTGATCGTGCTTGGCGGCGGGAATGATATTTCGTATGCGGACGGGGCGGCGATGGCGGCGGTTTTTGGGCCGGATCTGTGGATTGGGATCAACGTCGACGCTCATCTTGACGTGCGGTTTGCCGAGCGGCGGAACAGCGGCACGCCGTACCGGCAGCTCCTTGACGAGGAACTTCTCCGCCCGCACTTGTTTTACGAAGTCGGCTATCAGTCACATTTCGCGTCGCCGATTTATTACGAGTATATCCGCAGCATCGGTGTCAATCGCATCAGTCTTGAGCTTCTCCGTTCGCGAGAAGAGGCGGACATGGAATTGAAGGAAAGCATCCGCCAGAAGTTCATCGGACAGAGCACATCGCTCAATACGTTTTTCGGTTTCGATATCGATGCTGTTCGGTCGGCCGATGCACCGGGAACGTCGGCGCCGTCGCCGCTAGGTTTGCGTGCCGGCGAGTTTATTCAGCTCGTTAAATATGCGGCATCCCTTGCAAATACTAAAATCATTGAGTTCTCAGAGGTCAATCCAAAATATGACATTGACGATCGGACGACGAAACTAGTTGCCATCGCGATGCACCGTTTCTGCTCGGGAGTGAGTTGAGGTAAAAACTATGCACAGAATCCTTGCAGCTGCAGCGTGCTCGTTTCTTCTTTCTTTTTCAACGGTCGGCCAGCATTCCTCGCATCCGCTGGGCGAGGTCAACTTCAAAAATTCGTGTACCCCGGCGGTACAGGAACAATTGCAACGCTCGGTCGCGATGCTGCACTCCTTCCGATACATCGAGGGTGAGAAATCCTTCCGCGGAGTGCTGACGGAGGATCCGTCCTGCGCGATCGCTTCGTGGGGGATTGCCGCAATTCTAATGGCCAATCCGCTTACAGGAGTTGGCCCGTCGCCAGAATGGGCCGTGCGGGCAAGAGCGGCAATTGACGAGGGCCGGAGAATCGGTGCAAAGACGCCTCGTGAAAAAGACTACATCGAAGCGGTTGCCGCTTACTGGGAAGACTGGGGAAATCGTCGGGAAAAGACGCGTCAGGTGAACCGGGCGAAGGCCTACGAAGAGCTCGCGGCACGATATCCTGACGACGATGAGGCGAAGATCTTTTACGCACTCTATCTATCCGGAACGCAGTCGCTCTCAGATCAAAAATACACAGCCTATCTCGCGGCGGCGGAAATACTGGAAAAGCAGTTTGCTAAATATCCCACCCATCCCGGGGCGGCTCACTACCTTATTCACAGTTACGACGCGCCGGCGATTGCCGCAAGGGGATTGAACGCCGCCCGCAGGTACGCTGACATCGCACCGGCCGCGCCGCATGCACTTCACATGCCTTCCCATATTTTTACGAGGGTCGGATACTGGAAAGACTCGATCGCCACGAATGCGAGGTCAGCGGAGGCGGCCAAGGCAGACAAGGAGTATGAGGAGCAGCTGCATGCGATGGACTACATGACGTATGCTAACCTGCAAATCGGCCGCGACTCGGAGGCAAAACGCATAGCGGAGGAGGGCGCGGCGGTCAGCGGTTTCAACACGCTCAGATTTGTCGGGCCGTACGCTCAGGCTGCGATGCCTGCTCGTTATGCCCTCGAACGCGGCGATTGGATGAGCGCGACGAAGCTGGAACCGCGACAGAGTGGGTTTGCATTTACCGCGGCCCTGACACATTTCGCGCGAGCAATTGGCGCGGCGCGTTCCAGGAAGGTCGAGATGGCGAATCAAGAGCTGCTACGGCTTGCGCAGCTTCGGGATGAGCTGAAAGCCACAAATGACGATTATTGGGCCGGTGAAGTCGAGATCAGCCGAATGGCCGCTGCTGCGTGGACGGCGCTCGCTCAGGGCAAAAAGGTTGAGGCTCTCTCCATGATGCGCGCCGCGGCCGATACCGAAGACATAACCGAAAAACACATAGTTACACCGGGGCGTCTCCTTCCCGCCCGCGAACTTCTCGGCGACATGCTTCTCGCGGTAAACCGGCCGGCGGAAGCGTTAAAGGAATTTGAGACGTCGCAGGTTCGTGAGCCGGGCCGATTCCGCAGCTTCTATGGCGCCGCGATCGCCGCGGAGAAGATGAAGGATGCGTCTAAGGCAACGCAGTATTATTCCAAGCTGATTGGCATGGCAGATGGGGCGAATGAAAGGCCGGAGCTTGCTCGGGCCAAAGCTTACATGGCGAGGGTAAAAAAATAGTTATGCAAAGAACGAGTTATATGCGAGCAGCGTTGGCCGGCGCTGTTCTTTTATTAAGCTTATGCGTTGCAGTTTTTGACGCAGCAGCACAGCAGAAACTGGAACAAAGGTGCGGCTGGTTCGAGAACCCGACGCCGTCAAATGCCTGGCTTATCGATAGGGATGGCGAGTGGCTGATCTCGGCACAGGGCGGATATCAGGCCGACGGCGACTGGCCCAACTTTCCTGATCGATACTGGAAAAAGACTAACATCAACTACGGCCACGGGTGCGCGTGCATGCGCGTGACGGCCAGCCGAGCGGACAAGCGGATTATCTTTATTAAATCGGCAACGGCAAGGCCTCTCACTGCGTGTCGAAAGGACAAGGCCCTGCGGGGTAAAGAACCTGGTTAGCCATATCTACCCAGCGGAGGCACGTTAACTTGACACTTTCGCAGCCGTTTGCCATCCTTTAGGTTCGCTTTTTCTCTCGGAATACGCGACGAGTGTAGTCTCTTAGCTCAGTTGGTAGAGCATTACCTTGACAAGGTAGGGGTCAGCAGTTCGAGTCTGCTAGAGACTACCATATACATTTTTCGATAAGATGCTAACAAAGAACTTTGCTGTTTTTAGAACTACTACGCTCATGCTCCTAATGGCGTGAATACTCGCGGTATCTGCGGATACTGCAAAGCAAAGTCGCTCTTATCGGATCAAATCTTAGTCAGTAGTAGGCATAACGAGTAATCGGTAATAGTAAGTAGAAAACGGTAGAGTGGCGCAGGGTTTCGCCGCGGCCTATCTGTCCATATCGTTGATAGAGAATCTCTGTCGGCGATTCGCATTGACTATTTACCAATCAATGAGCGAGTTAAACGTAAAATTTGGCAGCGACCAGAGGTCGATTCCGGCGCCCGCGACCGTTCTCGATGCCATTAAGGCGTTCGATCGCGACGTGCTTAAGAAATCGCTTGCCGCCCGCGTCAACGGCGACGAAGTCGATCTAAACAGAGAGCTCTCGCAGACGGATGAAGTTTTATCGATCGAGCCGATCACCGCCGATACGCTTGATGGGCTCGAGGTCATTCGCCATTCTGCTGCCCATTTGCTAGCGGCCGCTGTTCTCGATCTGTTTCCCGGTACCAAGCTTGGCGTCGGGCCGGCACTGATGGACGATCCGCGCTACGGGTACTATTACGATCTGATTGCCCCGAGAAATTTGACCGAAGACGATCTGCCAGTGATCGAGAAACGAATGCGTGACCTGGCAAAGCGCGATCTCAAATATCGCCGCGAGGTCGTCGCGAAAGCCGATCTTCTCACTCTGTTCAGAGAGCGAAACGAGCCGCTAAAATGTCAGTTGATTGATGAAAAGGCCGATGAGACGGCCACTGTTTATCACATCGACGGCTCGCCCTTCATCGACTTTTGCCTGGGCCCGCACGTGCCTCATACCGGTAAGCTGAAAGCCTTTAAACTGCTTGCTCTGTCAGGTGCCTATTGGAAAGGCGATGCAGAGAACGAGCAGATGCAGCGGATCTACGGCACCGCTTTTGCCACTCAACTCGATCTCGACGCATGGTTGAAACAGCGTGAAGAGGCTGAGAAACGCGATCACCGGCGGCTAGGCAAGGAGCTTGACCTGTTTTCCATTCAGGAAGAATACGGACAGGGCTTTATCTTCTGGCATCCGAAAGGCGGTGCGATCCGTACGGAGATGGAAAACTATCTGCGGGACGAGCTGCAGAAGAGGAATTACGGGACCGTCTTCACGCCGCACATCGCCAAACGTCAGCTCTGGCAAACGAGCGGGCATGAGCAGAACTACGCTGACTCGCTCTTTGAGCCGATGGGGATGCCGTCCAAGTACGGCGAGGAAACGGAGTTTCGCCTGCGGCCGATGAACTGCCCCTTTCACATCGGTATCTATAAATCGACGCCGCGGTCGTACCGAGACCTGCCTATCCGGTACGCCGAATTAGGCACGGTATATCGCGCGGAACTATCGGGAACGCTCCATGGCCTGATGCGGGTCCGCGGCTTTACTCAGGACGATGCTCATATCTTTTGCACGCCCGAGCAGGTTGAGAGCGAAGCGGGCGACTGCGTCGATTTTGCCTATGATGTCTTCAAGACGTTTGGATTTGATAATTTCAAGGTCGAGCTTTCAGTTCGCGGCGGTGCGGATAACAAAGGCTATCTTGGCTCGGATGGAGACTGGGAAAACGCCGAAAGCGCGCTTATCAGGGCCTTGAATGCACGCTCGATTCCCTACGAACGCATCGAAGGCGAGGCCGCTTTTTATGGGCCGAAGATCGATATAAAGGTCGAGGATTCTATCGGCCGGCTGTGGCAGCTTTCGACAGTACAGTTTGATTTCAACCTGCCAGAACGCTTTGAGTTGGAATATATCGGCGACGATAGTCAAAAACATCGACCGATAATGGTGCACCGTGCGCTCTTCGGCTCGGTGGAGAGGTTTTTCGGCGTCCTGATCGAGCATTATGCCGGCGCCTTTCCGGTTTGGCTTGCACCCGTGCAGGTCGCTGTGCTGCCAATCACGGATCGTATAAATGAATACGCCGAAAAGACGGCGGCGGAATTGCGAAGTGCCGGCTTTCGGGTGGAAACAAGTACAAAATCTGATAAAATCGGAGCGAAAATACGCGATGCTCAGATGCAGAAGATTCCGTATATGCTGGTGCTCGGGGACCAGGAGCTGGAAAGCGGGCAAGTCGCGGTGCGCGAGAGAAAACAAGGCGACATCGGTGTGATGTCATTGGCAGAGTTCAAGGAGATGATCGCGTTGCAGAAGCAGTCGCGAAGTCTCTAAGATCGGACAAAATTTTAGGAGGCAAATATCGCTAGAAGATTTGGTGGAAATAGATTTAAGCCGCGGTTTCGTGAGCCCCTGCACCGGACGAATGAGCGAATCCGCGTTCCGTCAGTTCGTGTGGTGACCGAAGAAGGCGAGGCCCTGGGCGTGATGGACAGCCGCGACGCTGTCCAGGAAGCCCGCCGGCGTGGGCTGGATTTGGTCGAGATCGCTCCGAATGCAAAGCCGCCGGTTTGCAAGATCATCGATTACGGCAAGTTTCTCTACGAGGCGAAAAAACGCGCCCACGAGGCGAAAAAGAAGCAGGTCACAGTCCAGGTTAAGGAAATAAAGTTTCGCCCGGGCACCGACGACCACGATTATGAGTACCGTATGGAGAACGCCAAACGCTGGCTGGCAGATGGTGATAAGGTCCGAGCGGCAATTGCCTTTCGCGGTCGCGAGATGACTCACCGGGAGCTCGGAGCAAAGATCTTGAAGAAGCTCTCGATCGATCTCACGGAGATCGCCGATGTCGAGGTCGCTCCAAAGATGGAGGGATACCAGATGTTCACCATCTTTATCCCAAAGAAGGCCAAGATGCCTGAAAAGAAATCGAGCGAAGCTCCCAAAAAGAGCGAGGCTGAAGTGGAAGTCGTTAAGAAACCGGTTCGGGAACAGGGTGTGAAACCTGTCGCGGAACCAAAGAGGGACGACGACGAGATTTTTTAATGCCGCCAACGGGCGGAAATGTACGTGAGGAATTATGCCAAAACTAAAAACACATAAGGGCGCGGCAAAGCGGTTTCGCTCGACGGCGAGCGGTAAATTTAAACGCGGCCACAGCCATGCGCGTCATATTTTGACCAAGAAAACGAGCAAGCGAAAGCGAAATCTTGACATTGACGCATTAGTGTCGGACGGCGATCAAAAGCGCGTCGAGAAAATGCTGCCCTATGGGCGAGATTAATTAGAAACTTGAAAATTGAGAATTTCGGACGTTATTCATTGTCCATTCTTAATTTCACTACGAAGGAGTGAAGAAATGCCAAGAGCAAAACGTGGAAATAAGCGTCTCGAGAAACGCAAAAAAATATTAGCCTTAGCAAAGGGTTATCGTGGGACGAAGTCAAAGCTATATCGTTCGGCCAAAGAGTCAGTCGAACGGGCTCTCAATTTTGCCTACACGGGCCGAAAACTGAAGAAACGCGATTTTCGCAAACTTTGGATCGTTAGAATCAATGCCGCATGTCGGTTGAACGATATTAAATACTCGCAGTTCATTCACGGCCTTAACCTCGCCGAGATCGAGCTCGACCGCAAGGTGCTTGCCGATCTCGCCGTAAAGCAGCCTGAGGCGTTTGCGACGATGGTGGGCCAGGCCAAGGACGCGATCGGTAAGCGACAGCCGGCAGAGGCCACCGTCTGACAATCGATGATCGAACAAACATCGCAGGTTGCAAGCATCAAAGAGGCGTTCGAGCGGCAGTTCGAACGCTTTGCTGATTTGCGTGTTGACGATGTTGACCCGGAGGAGCTTTACCGCCAGGTTGCCGAACTGAAGGTACTGCACACGGGCAAAAAGTCGGCCATCGCCGGCGCTATGAAGCTCGTCGGGAAAGTTGCGCCCGACGAGCGTGCAGGCTTTGGCCAGTTTGTTCAGTCTGTGGCTGGTGAGATCACTTCGCGGATCGAGTCCATAGAAAGCCGTCTGCTCGAAAAGATCGCGATCGACAAGATTGAGCGTGAGCGGCTCGACGTAACCATTCCGGGCCGCAGGCTTCGCACGGGCCATCTTCATCCTATTACCATTCTTCGCCAAAAGATCGAAGACATTTTCGTTTCGATGGGTTATACGATCGAGGACGATCGCGAGATCGAGACTGACTATTATAATTTCGACGCGCTGAATATTCCGGTAGGCCATCCGGCGCGTGAGTCCCAGGACACATTCTATACGACCGATGGTTTTGCCCTGCGTTCGCAAACCTCGACTGTGCAGATTCGCGCCATGGAACGGCGCGGTGTGCCCATTCGGATCATCGCGCCAGGCAAGGTCTTTCGCCGCGACACGCCTGATATGACGCACGTGCCGATGTTTCACCAGATCGAGGGTTTGTGTGTCGATAGGGGCATCACGATGGGCCATTTGAAAGGCACGATCGAGGAGTGGGTGCATCGGATGTTTGGGCCCGATACGGTCACGCGTATGCGGCCGAGCTACTTCCCTTTTACCGAGCCGAGCGCGGAGTTCGATTACTCATGCTTTAAGTGCGCCGGCACGGGCCGCTTCGCTGATGAGCGGTGCCGCCCGTGCAAGGGTTCGGGGTGGATCGAGCTTGGTGGGTCGGGAATGGTCCATCCAAATGTATTGAAAGCATGCGGCGTCGATCCCGCCGAATATTCGGGCTTTGCATTTGGCTTTGGCCTCGAGCGGATGTGTGCACTGATGTACGCAATCGACGATATTCGCCTTATGTACGACAACGACGTCAGATTTCTGGAGCAGTTTCGCTAAATGAACATCAGCTACAACTGGCTCAGGGAGTTAGTCGATTTTGATTTATCCGTCAATGATCTCGCCGTCAAGCTTACGAGCGTTGGTTTGGCGGTCGAGGGAACTAATGCGCACGGTGATGATTGGATTCTTGATGTCGATTTGACGTCGAATCGGCCGGATTGTCTCTCGCATTTGGGCGTCGCTCGAGAAATTTCGGTCATTTCTAACTCCAAATTTCAAGTTTCGGATTCCAAATCTTCCGGAAGCGGGAAAACTGCGTTGAGCCAGGGATTGGCCGGCCTAGAGGACGCGAAACTTTGCCCCCGTTTCACAGCTCGTCTTATTCGAAACGTAAAAGTCGGACCATCGCCCGAATGGCTCGTCGACCGGCTTGAGGCGGTGGGCGAGCGTTCGATAAATAATATTGCGGACGCCACGAATTACGTCATGCTCGAACTCGGGCAGCCGATGCACGCCTTTGATTACGATAAGATCGCGGGCAAACGGCTAATTGTGCGGCGAGCACATGCAGAAGAAAAAATTACGACACTCGATGAGATAGAACGCAATTTGGATAGCTCGATGCTGGCGATCTGTGACGCTGACGAACCTGTCGCGATCGCCGGTATTATGGGCGGGCTCGATTCGAGCATAACGGACTCGACCGTCAACGTCTTGCTGGAAGTTGCGTACTTTGACCGTGCAAATCTCAGAGCTACCTCGCGAAAGTTAAATTTGACGACCGAGGCGAGCTATCGGTTTGAACGCGGGGTAGACATCGAGAATTTGGTGCGTGCCTCAATACGTGCGACCGAGCTTATTTGCGAGATTGCGGGTGGCGAGATGGTCGAGTTTCAAGACATTCACCCGTCACCGATCGAGAATTCCGATATCACAACGCTCGATCTGCCCAGGGCCGTAAAAAGGCTGACCGGTCTGGAGGTCGGGGCCGATCGGTGTGGCGAAATCCTCTCAAGCCTTGGAATTGTGGCCGTTGATGGCCCATCGACTGAGCCGTACCGCTCTCCATCCTGGCGTCACGACCTGGCTATCGAAGAGGATTTAGTCGAAGAGGTAGCTCGACACGTCGGCTTTGACCAAATCGAATCAAAGCTGCCGCCCGCCCTTGGTGCGGGCGAGTATCAGGCAACCGAAATGAGGGAGAAAGGGATGCGTCAGGCCCTGTTGGGACTGGGATTCTCTGAGGCTTTGTCATACAGCTTCGTCGAGGAGGCTCACGACACTGCCTATGAAACCGTGCCGGGACTCCGGGACGAACAGCAGAAAGATCAATTCGTCACGCTCAAGGCAGCCGTTATTTCCGGCGCCGTACGAATGCGCCCCACTTTATTACCCGGCTTGCTCGATGCCATTCGCCATAATCTTAACCATCAAAACCGCGACCTCAAGCTCTTTGAAATTGGTAAAGCCTTTGCCACTACGGCAGGGCAAGACGGGCTGCCAAACGAGCAGAAACTGCTGGCAGTTGTCATTACAGGTGGCGAGGCGATGGAGCAACGTGCGATCCCTGCCCGCGATGTCGATTTTTACGACGTCAAGGGTGCCGTTGAGTGCGCTATCTCGTCGCTCGGTGTCGACGCGGTCGGCTTTTCCCCTTCTGAGGTCAAACACTTGCAGAAAGGCCAGGCATCGGCGATTTTAGTCGATGGGGAAAACGTCGGATATCTTGGTAGACTGAGCGGCGAAGTGGCGGCACAGTACAAATTTAAGAGTCCGATTTACCTCGCTGAGATTAATTTGCAGCATATTCTTCAGTTGTCGAACGGACAGATTACCTACCATCCGCTGGCAAAATACCCGTCGATTATCCGCGATGTTTCGCTAATAGTGTCCCGGAAAATGACTTTTTCTCAGATAAATAGTGCTGTGCTCGCACAAAACGCTGGCCTGTGTCGAAGTATAGTGTTCGTAGATATTTACGATGGAAAGGGTCTGGCGAAGGATGAGCGTTCACTGACGGTTCGCTTAGAGTATCGCAGCGACGAACATACGCTCGTCGAGTCCGAGGTTGAAGCGCTGCATGAACAAATTATCACCGGGATTGAAAATTCGCTGGGCATCCGCCGTCGATTCCAGTAACCTTAACCATCACTTGAAGTTCGAGGTAAAACCTCCGATAATGTTTTCCACAGCACACTGCCGACGGGAGACGCGCCAATGAATGCTCTTACCGGGATGGAGAAATTCTCGCACCTCGAAGACAAAATTTACCTCACAATCGAACTGGCTCGCAAACTCCGAGAGGAGAAGATCAAATTCGAGCGAGAGGCACAGTCGCTCCGCGGTGCAGCCTCGTCCGCCGACTTAGGACGCGCGGAGCTGGAAAACCAGGTCGCATCGCTCCTCGCCGAGCGCGAAGTGATTCAAGAAAAGGTCGACGCCATGCTTATGGCTATGTCGCAGATCGATGGCGATTTGGCCGAGGCCGCTACCCTATAGCCTATGTCGGAGCAGACAATTCGCGTTGAAATTTATAATCAGACCTACAGCATCCGCTCGGATGGTGATAACGCGTACATTCAGGACCTGGCCGACTACGTCGATACCAAGATGCGCGATATTTCTCAGGGCACGATGACTGTAGATTCGCTTAAGGTCGCGATTTTAGCGGCGCTTCACATTGCGGATGAGTATTACCAGCTCAAGGACGCTCAGGCTCAGTCCGATACCCAACTCGGCGCCCGCAGCTCGGAATGTTCTGAGATGCTGGATCGAATACTCAAAAATCGTGATCTTGAGCCCCAACCGCTCGAACTTCCCACGCTCTAGAGCCGAGGCCCTCGGGTTCCTCTTTCAATCCATATTCCGAGTATGCTAGCATTTATGCAGGCAAGCGATGTTGACTGCGGTCCTCGTCACGGACGCAAATACAATTGAGCCAACATATGAATGCCGGGAGGCTAATGCCGACATTGTCGGTGCGTGTCTTTACGAAGGCTCGCCATAGACGTCGGCTTTGATGCGTTGCAAGACGCAGAAGGCCACCCACCTGTAAACAACAGGTTCAATTCATGCGTTCGAACGGTTTCGTGGTTTTCGTTTGCCGACAACATCACTCAAAAGGACGCGTTGGCTATCAGCGAAGCGCGTCCTTTGTATTTATGCGTCGGACTGATGTTGTTCGAGTTCGCGCCGAATGTCTTCGGCAAGTTTCGCCGACTCCAGAGCCAGCGGTATCTCGGATGCTCGGGCCGAGAGTTTCTTTAAGGCAAGCTCCGAGTCCGCAAGAGTCCCGCCGCGGGTAGACGCGGCCTCGATCATCTGCAGTCGGGATTCGGCCTCGTTGAGCATGAGTTTCGCCTGCTCGCTAATGCCGCCTATTTTAGTCACATCGTTTGCAATTTGTTCGGCGAATTCCCTTCCATTAGCACTGCCAGTGCGTCTAAACGCATTTTGCCGTTTTTTCGCACTCATCAGCTCCCGCTGACTGGATTTGATGATTCGGGTAGCTGTAAGCCTCGAGGCAAGAGTCTCGCGATAGGCATCGCCGAGCAAAAGGTCACGAGCCTCTATCGACGCCAGGGCTCGCTTCTCTTGTCCAGTCAGTTCACTCTTAAACCAATCGATTTCGCCGGCTCTGATGCCGTCGGCAGCGATCAACTCGCGCATTTCCTTTTTCCATTCGGACCTGCGGTGGGTCAAAACGCCCGCGGTGATCAATCCCCCGGCAAAGCCGACAAGCGTGGCAATAACTCCGAAGAAAAGTATCACGGCCGCCGCCGGCGGTCCGGATGCCGCCAAAATTGCCAGCAGCAAAGTGACAGCGGCGGGAACCACCGTGAGCCCGACGGGAGCCGCAATCGCTCCTATCTTGAGTCGGCGCCCACGGGCCAGATCTTGGGATGTAATGTCCGCCATGTATTCGTTAGATTCTAGCGCACGCTGAAATGCCTCCTATTTACCGCGTGCCAAAAATTTCATAATCCTGCCCAAAATAGTTTACTATTCAGATTATCGACCTCGCGTTTATCATGTCGTTGAAATCGGTCATCCTTTTAGTCTTCTCAACCGTGTTGGCGTGCGCAGGTATTATACCTGCACAACCGCCGGCCTCGAACCAAGTCGTGCGCACGGTGACTATTCCGATTTCGATATTGTCAGACAAGGACTCGCGGGCGGGTCAAAGCGAGGAGTTCGTCCAGGCAGAGACCCTGACGGTCCGCGAGGCGGGTGACGAGCAGCAGATTCTGTCGATCCGGAGCGTTAGCGACTCACCGCTTTCCATCGCGCTGCTGATCCAGGACGACCTTGCGTCGGGTTTCAATTTGCAGATACCTGACATTCAAAAGTTTATCCGCTCATTGCCAAAAGGAACGCGCGTGATGACGGCGTACTCACGCTCCGGCTCGGTACAGATTAGGCAGCGATTTACGGACGATCTCGAGGCGGCGGCAAAATCGCTTAGGATCGTCGTGGGCAGCCCCGCCGTCTCGCCCCGCAGCCCATACCAGGGTGTGTCGGATATGATCGGCCGTTTTGACGCGGTCCCGACCGGGCGACGGGCGTTACTTTTATTTTCGGACGGACTGGACACTTCGGAAGGCGTGAGCCTGGCGTCCATCTCGCAAAGCTTCGATCTCGGGCAGGCGCTCTTGAAAGCACAGAGGAAGGGTGTCGCCGTCTATTCCTTCTATTCCCCGACGATTACAGCGGAAGGCAATTCGACATTCGCCTTTGCAGGTCAAGGCGCACTAAACAAGCTTTCCGAGGAAACAGGCGGCCGGGCGTTTTTCCAGGGCACACTCGCACCTATTAGTTTTGAGCCCTTTTTTCGGGATCTTGTTGTCGCCTTAAATCGACAGTTTGCGCTGACATATTTGTCGACGCATATGAAAAAAGGCTATTACAAGGTAAAAGTCGAGAGCACTAACCCGGCGGTGCGGGTCGACCATCCGAAAGGTTACTACTATCGGTAACTAAGTGGCTTTTGAACGGCAGACGGGACAGATGGCGACCTCCTCTTTCATCAGGAGGCCAATCCAGAAAAAGATAACAGTCGTTATTAGAAGTACGGAGAAAACGATCCAGCCCGCAGTCGATATCCTGCGTTCGAGCACTGGGAAGTATGTGCTGCCGCATTTTGAGCACCGGTAGCCGGCATCAATTCCCTGTGACATATTGACCAGCCCGGTCGCGCGACTGCCGCTTCCCTGCAACCCGCCGACCACGGGACCTGTCCGGCGGGCCTCATTTTGGGTTTGAAATTCGTCCGTCTTCCATGCGTACGGACGCGGGGCGGCGCTTTGGGGTTGCAGCTGATATTCTTGTTGAGGCGAAGGCAGTTTCGTCCCGCAGAACCGGCAAAAGTTTGTACCGTCTGTATTTAGTTTTCCGCAATTTTGACAGGGGTTCATATGCGCTTTCGTCGTCAGGTGAGGTCTAATACGAATATATCAAACATATTTAGAGAAACCGATTCCTGCAACGTCCCGATTTGATTCCGCGTCCAAACCTCGCACTGGCCGACTGCCGCGGCCCGGCCAACCAACCTTTATGATCAAGTTGTCGACTGCCTCAGCATTATTGTTATTGACGGTCTCCGCGGCGTGTTCACAGCCGCCTCAATCTGTTATTCGCGCGACCAATCAACAGATGCCGGGCCGGCCGGCGGAATCAAATATGGCGACCACCAATGCCCCTGACCATCTTGCGAAAGGCCAGGCCTTTCTGGAGAATCGTCAGTTCCCTCAGGCACGCGAACATTTCTTCAAGATTCTTGAGCTATTCCCGACCGATCCGGGCCTCGCCCAGGCCGTGTTCGGCATTGGCCGCTCGTTTATGTGGGAGAGATCGTACGATACAGCTATCGTGTATCTCGACCGTGCCGCGCGCGAGTTTCCAGGAACAAGGTATGGCGAAGACGGCCTGTCGTTTAAGGGAGCCTCTCTTGTCAGGTTGGGCAAACATAGCGAGGCCGCCTCGGTTTACCAACAGTACGTCACCATGTATCCCGTCGGTGAGCGCGTCGAGTCAGCCCACACAAACATAATCGATGCTCTCCGCGAGGCAGGAAAGTACGACGACGCCAACTCCTGGGTGGACAAAACACTGCAAAAGTTCCCCGGCGAGCCGGTTGCGACCAATGCGATGAATTCCCGTCTCAGGATGGAGATATATCGTGAACGTTGGCCCGCCGCGATAGCGACGTCGGACGCAATGATCGGGTCGGCGAAATTTGCCGGTACCATCACAAGCATGGACGAGGTGAAATTTCTCAAAGGTCTCGCCCTCGAGAAATCAGGCAATACCGCGGCCGCATCCGCAACGTACTCGACGGTTACTAATAGCCTCTCATCTTACTTTGGAACGCTTGCTTCGGAGCGGCTCGCGTCAATCGGGTCTCGCCGAGTCGCCCCCTTGGTGACCGCTAAGCAGATGAATGACAGCCCGGTGGTTTTTCGCGGTGAACTGCTGCAGTATTCAAAAAAGCATGACATCGACCCGCGATTCCTGCTTGCGATTATGAAACAAGAGAGCGGTTTCCGGCCTGATGCAAAGTCTCCGGCATCGGCGCGAGGGCTGCTCCAACTCGTCTATGACACCGCGATAAAATACAACACGGCTGCGGGAATTGGCAATATCCAGCCCGATGACCTGTTTGTGCCGCGAACAAACATCGCAATCGGCACCGAATACATCGCTGCATTGAAGAAACAGTTTGGCGGACTTTACGAAGCCATCGCTGCCAGCTACAACGCGGGCGAAGACAACGCGGAGCGGTGGCTCGCCCGTTCAAAGCCCAAGGAAGCGGGCGTTTTCGCTGCAGAGGTTGGGTTTGCCGAAACAAAGAATTATGTCTTTAAGGTGATGACAAATTATAGGATCTATCAAGAGATTTACGACAAAGATTTGAAGAAGAAGTAGGTTTTGCCAGACCAAACCTACTGTTTCGTCCGTGGGAGCTGGTTTTACAGAGCTATCCGAGATGACTGGCTTCGACAGCTCGAACATCAGCCGCCGCTGTGATGCTGCCAAACAATCGACCGAAAGCGATCCGAAACACGCATACGCAAAACGCCTCGTGGGGGAGAAATATCGTGAAAGTATCGCAGAATCGCAGGCCTGACCCCATTTCCCCCGTTGTATGAAGAAACACCACTTGATAGGTTTACTGATTTTCCTGGCTCCCGCTCTCTCCATTGGTCAGACGTATTTTGCCCTCCGAGAACGAATCGTTCCTCTGCGTTCAAGCCGCGCTGACGTGGAGAAATTGGCTCGGTTCGTTAAGGACGCTGGAAATTTCGTCGAATATGAATTATCCGGTAAGAAACTCGAAGTTTATTACGCTGAGGCAGAATGTCGAACGTTTGGTTGGAAAGTTCCGAAGGACACAGTTATTGAGTTCGTTTATCATCCTTCTCCTAACGAACTATCTTACGATCAAATCAAGAGTACATTTGCGTCCGTTGAGGTTACTGACGACACCAAAACTCGATCTATCGTGGACCGGAAGAAGTCTGTGCTCTATTTTTCTCGCGCGGGTCATTCCGATGTCGAACGTGTGGTCTTTATGCCGCCGGCCGGATATTCGAAGCTTCGATGCCAAGGCCTTCCTGAGTACGATCCCGCAAGGACTTACTCGTGGTTTCAGCGTCTTAGGATTGAGGATCCAGAAAGATGGGATCCTGATGAAGTTTATCCGACAATTTTTTCGAGCGGTCGCCACCCGTCACCTGCGGTCACGATTTTTATCTACTGTAAGAAGGGAGAGGAGCCGATGTATCGAATGGTAAGGAAGAGCATAGAAACATTTGCGAAACTTACGATGGGTCCAGTGGCGAAGAGAATTAAAATAGCCTTCGGCGGGTATCGTGAAACCCTTCAGGTTGAGACCTTCGTTCTTCCTAGAGAATATCCGCCTGTAATTCGAACGCCAACCCGCTCTTGAACAAAAGGCGTGGAAAGAAAGCAAACAAGATTGAGGTCAGACCTGCGATTCAGTGATTTTAGTTTGCGTGGCTTTCTCCGTTTTCTGCACGTCGGGCACATTTTCTTGCTGCTGCACGAAAGTATCGGATTACTCCCAGTCGCCTTGGCCCTCGCGTTCTACGTGGTAGCCGGCGTCTTCCATGTGTTTGTGGACTTGGCGGCCGTGCTGTTCGTCACGGACTTCGAGGAGCATTTCAATTCCCACGCGGCCTAGCGGGGCGAGCCACATTGCACGGCGGTGAAATACCTCGATTACGTTTGCGCCGGACTCTGCAACGTTGTTTAGGAGAGTTGCCAACATTCCCGGCCTATCCACGACCAGCAGCTTGAGCATGATGTAGCGTCCCTGGCGGACGAGAACCTGCTCGAGTACGCGGGCAAGCAGATTCGCGTCAATGTTTCCGCCGCAGAGCACTGTGCAGACGGTGCCATCGCCTTTAACATCCACTTTCTTCGCGAGCAGAGCGGCGAGCCCGGCCGCACCGGCACCCTCAACGACCAACCGATTATTTTGGACGCAGAAGAATATCGCACGGGCAATCTCTTCCTCGCTCACCTCGACAACTTCGTCGATGTATTCCTGAATAATAGGAAATGTGATCTCGCCCGGGCTCTTAACCGCAATGCCGTCCGCGATTGTTTGACCGGGCTCCGAAACGACGGGCTTGCCGGCTTTCAAGCTTCGATTTACCCAATTTACGTTCTCGGCCTGCACTCCGACCACACGGACTTTTGGATTCAGAGTTTTGACAGCAATCGCAATTCCCGAGATCAAGCCTCCGCCGCCGATAGGCACTACGACTGTAGAGAGATTTGGCAACCCCTCGGAGATTTCCAATCCAATGGTTCCCTGCCCCGCGATTACCAACTCATCGTCGAAGGCGTGGACGTAGGTGTAGCCATTCTTGTCTTGCAGTTCACGCGAATGAGCGACCGCTTCGTCAAAAGTCGCCCCATACAGGACGACGTGGGCACCGAGATTTTGCGTCGCCGTAATTTTGGTCAGCGGAGCGATTTCGGGCAAAACAATTGTCGCTTCGATCTTGGTAAGCTGCGCCGCGAGGGCGACGCCCTGTGCGTGATTGCCCGCCGACGCCGTGACGACGCCGCGCTTTTTCTCAACTTCTGTCAGGCGAGAGATCTTGTTGAAAGCACCCCGGATTTTGAACGAGCCACTCTTTTGCAGACTTTCGGCTTTTAAATGCGCATCCGCTCCTATTTCACGTGACAGGCGGGCGTCAGCAATGATCGGCGTTGGTGTGATGACATCTCGGATGAGACGACGGGCGTCCTCAATGTCTGCAAGGGTGACTGGCATTCTGAGCGAGATTATAGCTTACAAATCCCCTGCCTAAGAATTTGACCCCGGCTCTTCTCCCACTCAGCGATCTCTGTGTCCTCCTCGGCATCCATTACAATTAAAAAGTTCAGCAGAGCCGCTGAGTAACACGTTGAGCGAGGTGAACGAGGGAATCATGTCAGCCCTGAGTCCAAAAATTATGTTGGACCGAACTATGGTATATTTGCATTGAATACGGAGGATCGGATGGAACTTTTTGGAGCTGGTGCGGCCCTGCTTATCTTTCTGGGAATTGCTCTCCTGGTCGTTGCCTACAAGACGATAAAGATCGTGCCGCAATCGACCGTGCTGCTAATCGAGCGGCTTGGCAGATTTAATCGCTTAGGATCGAGCGGCCTGAACATTATTATCCCGTTTTTTGAAGCACCGCGAGGTGTGTACTGGCTTGGAGTCCGCCCCGGAACAACCTCCATCGACCTGCGCGAACAGTTCATAGACATGCCGCCGCAGCCTGTGATCACGCGCGACAACGTAACGATCAACGTCGACTCGGTGGTTTATTGGCAGATCACCGACCCGGGTAAAGCGGTTTACGAAGTGGCCGACCTCGTCGGTGCGCTGGTCCAGTTAACGATAACCGGAATGCGTTCGGTGATGGGCGAAATGGATCTAGACAGCACTCTTTCGTCCCGCGATTCTATCAACGCAAAGCTGCGAATAATCTTGGACGAAGCAACGGACAAGTGGGGTGTAAAGGTCACGCGTGTCGACGTAAAGAATATTAACCCTCCGGAGGACGTCCGCATAACGATGGAGAAGCAGATGACCGCCGAGCGTAATCGTCGAGCGCTAATCCTGCAGGCTGAGGGCGATAAACAGGCCGCGATCACTCGTGCCGAGGGCGAAAAGCAAGCGGCAGTTACGCGTTCTGAGGGTAATAAGCAGTCCGCGATTTTAGATGCAGAAGGCGCGTCGCAGGCCCGGCTTGTAAACGCTGCGGCCGAGGCCCAGGCCATCGCGCAGATCGGCGGTGCGATCGGTGACCGTAAACAGACTGCTCAATATCTAATTACACAACGTTATATCGACTCCATGCGGGACATGGCCCGGACTCAGAATTCGAAAGTCATCTTTATGCCGATGGAGACGTCTGGCGTATTGGCGAGCGTCGGTGCTTTCAAAGAAATCTTCAGCGCGACGGGCGAAGAGCCACCCAGCGAGCTTTCTAAGCCGCAACGCTCGCCCCGCGAATTGGAAAAATAGCTTTATTTAGGGGAGAAATTATGAGGAAAGCGGGAATAGTTTTTGGTTTAGCACTCATTCTGTCGGCAGTAGCCGCGTGTGTTTTTCAGTCTGGTTTGCATGCAACGGTAGAGGCGGGACCGGCTTCGATACTCGATTTCAAGATGCGCGACATCGACGGTAAGGACGTCAAGCTGAAGAAATATAAGGGTAATGTGCTGCTCGTCGTAAATACAGCGAGCAAGTGCGGATACACGCCTCAATATGAGGGCATGCAAGCGACATTTGCAAAATTCAAAGATCGTGGATTTTACGTGCTGGGATTCCCAGCAAATAATTTCGGCAGTCAAGAGCCGGGCACCTCCGCGGAAATCAAGGACTTTTGCGAGACGAAATATAAGGTCACATTTCCAATGTTTGCCAAAATCTCTGTTTAAGGGGAGGATCAGGATCCGCTATATAAGTTCCTCACGAGCACCGCGACAAATCCGCAGTTTGCGGGCGAGATTAAGTGGAACTTTAGTAAGTTCCTGGTCGATCGTAAAGGCAAGATCGTCGCAAGATTTGACTCGAAAGTAAAACCAGACGGATCCGAGATTACCGAGGCTATTGCAAAATACCTCGCGATGAAGTAGCCCTTTCTGAGTTATTCTTTGATTTGACAACCCGGCCCTATGCGCGGGTTGTTCACTTTTTATAGACGTGCGTTTTGTAAAAATAATCTTTGGGCTCTTATTTCTGGTTATCGTTGTCGGGGCGGGGGCGGCGGTCTGGTTTTTCAGTGCGATCGATAAACCTCTGACTCACTCAAAGTCCGGTGAGTATATCAGAATCGAAAAAGGCGTGACGCCGGGCGAAATCGTCTCGCGGCTGTCTGCTGAAGGAATTCTGCCTGGCGGGACTATTTCGAACATATATCTTCGCCTTTTCGTCGATTCGAATCAGATTCAGGCGGGCGAGTATCTTTTCCCCTCGCCGATCACGATGCCGCAGGTCTTCCGACAGCTTGAAAAAGGTGAGGACCGGACGATAAAGCTGACGATTCCCGAGGGCTTTACACGTTTTGACATCGCGAAACGAATCGTCGAAAAGTTCCCGCGCACCCCGGCCGTCACCGAAGCCGAACTAGTCGCCCTGATGGATGACACATCGCTTATCCGCGACATCTCGCCGACCGCGAAAAATCTCGAAGGTTATATGTACCCGACGACATATAACGTCGCTCGCGACGCCACTTCCGCCGAAATCATCAAACAGACGGTTGAGCAGTTTCGTAAATTCTGGAAGCCGGAATGGAGCGAGGCCGCGCGGTCAATGGGTCGCACTCCACATGAAATCGTGACAATCGCCTCGCTCGTAGAAACTGAGACCAGCGTCGAAGCCGAGAGGCCAATCGTCGCGGGCGTTATCAATAATCGTCTCGCACGCAACATTCCGCTCGGCATCGATCAAACGAACGTCTACATAGCCAAAATGATGGGCCGCTGGGACGGAACAATTAACAAGAGCGATCTTGAAGTCGACTCTCCCTACAACACGCGGATCAAGACGGGCGTCCCGCCCGGCCCGATCTCTTCCGTTACGGAAAGCTCGATCCGAGCTGCCGTGAACCCATCGCCAAACGACTATATCTTTTACGTGAGAAATGTCGACCTTAATGACGGTTCACATTGGTTTTACGCAACCGGGGCCGAATTTGAGAAAGGCAAGGCGAAGTATCAGGAGTGGTTGGAGAAGGAACGTGTAATGAAGCGGGCCGGCGAGGCAAATCTTTAATGATCAAGCTCCTCGCTCTCGACCTCGACGGAACAACCCTCAATTCCAAAGGCCAGGTTTCCGATGCGGATCGTGCCGCTATTCGTGCGGCTGAGGAGCGAGGTGTGCTCGTCACCATTGCAACCGGGAGGCGCTTTCGCGATGCTCGGCCCGTCGGGATTGATCTTGAGTTGAACGCTCCGCTGATCACGCACAACGGTGCTTTGCTTAAATACGCCGACTCGGAAGAGACGGTTGCATGCGACCTGCTCACGCTCGAGACTAGCCGGGAGATCGTGCGGGCTGGCAAGACTCTCGGCGGTGATGCACTTGTTAGCACCGACCCTAACGGTGCGGGTGTCCTACTGTACGACCGCATTTCCGACGACAATCTGCCGCTGAAAAAATATTTACGTTGGGCCGAGAACCTGCATGGCGGGTCGGTCGGCCGCGAGGGCGTCGAGCACGTCGCGAGTCTGGACGCTATTCTCGATCAGCACGAGATCGTACATATTTCCTTCTCAGGGGCGTGCTTTCCTATGGAGCACCTAGAGGCTCACCTGCGGGCGGAGCTTGGCGACCTGGTCACGCTCCTGGCCACGATCTATCCGCATTTTGACCTGACGCTGCTGGATATTCTCCCGCCTAATGCGTCTAAGGGGCATGGGGTCGCGCGACTCGCCGAGCTGAACGGCCTTAAACCGGAAAATGTCATGACGATGGGTGATAATTTCAACGATCTCGAAATGCTGCGGTACGCCGGCACTGCAGTTTTAATGGGAAACGCAGACCCTAAGTTGCAGAGACTCGGTGAATTTTATACAACATTAACTAACGACGAAAGCGGTGTGGCTGCGGCTATAGATAGGTTTATATTGAATGAGGAGAATATGTAGTGGGAAATAGAACTGCGGTTTTAGAAACAAACAAGGGAACGATTAAATTCGAGCTTCTCGAGGATAAAGCGCCCAAAACGACCGAGAACTTTAGGCTGCTGGCCGACAAGGAGTATTACAACGACGTAATATTTCATCGCGTCATTCCTAATTTTATGATCCAGGGCGGCGACCCGATGGGTGAGGGATATGGCGGCGAATCCGCATGGGGCGGAAAATTTGACGACGAGATAGATCGCAGCTCCGATCTTTATTCAGGAGCGTACGAGAAAGGTACAGTGGCGATGGCCAATTCGGGTCCGAATACCAACGGCTCGCAGTTTTTTATTATGCACGCTGACTATCCCCTGCCGCCGAGCTATTCGAAGTTTGGACGCGTTACCGAGGGTCAGGATGTCGTCGACGCGATCGCGTCCGTGGCGCGTAATCAGAACGACAAGCCCAATGACCGCGTCATTATGGAACGCGTCTATATAGAAGACTAGGTGCGGGCTGTCGTACAGCGAGTCTCCCGCGCCCGGGTTACGGTGGGCAAGGAGATGGTGGGCAAGATCGGGCATGGTCTGCTTGTGTTGCTCGGCATAGCCGCGACAGATTCTGAAAGCGACGCCGATTATCTGATTGATAAGATAGTTAACCTGCGTATTTTTGAGGACGCAGACAAGAAGATGAATGCGTCGCTGGTGGATGTCGACGGTGGACTGCTTGTGGTTTCGCAGTTTACGCTTTACGGGGACACGCGACGTGGGCGTCGGCCCTCATTTATTAAATCGGCGGGATCTGCCGAGGCCGAGCCATTGTACGAATACTTTCTCGCCGCGGCTGGCAACTTTGTAAAGCGGCTGGAATCCGGCAGATTTGGTGCCATGATGGCTGTTGAGCTAGTAAATGCCGGCCCGGTTACGATTATTCTCGACAGCGAGAAAACAATTTGATTAATTATGAAAAGTTTTCTAACTTGCCTGATTTTTGGAATGCTCGCGTTCGCCGCGTCATGCGGCAGCCCGCAGGCAAATAATGCGACCTCCAAGAATGCACCAGCCCAGGTCAAGAAAGGCGTGCAGCCGGTCGCCGATGCGGAGGTAGCCGTTATTGAGATGGAAAATGGCTCAGCCTACGGGACCATCAAGCTAGAGCTTTACTCAAATGTCGCACCGAAGATGGTCGCGCGATTTAAGGAACTCGCTAAAGAGGGATATTATAACGGCATCGCCTTTCATCGAGTCAATCCGAGCGTGATCCAAGCAGGCGATGCAAATACAAAGCAGGGTGCAACGCGGACAGCCGGAAAGGAGGGCGATTCCGGCAAGCCAAATGTGGAGGCCGAGTTCTCTGACATACCGTATGACACGGGAGTACTGGGTGCGGCAAGATTGGGTACCGATAATAACTCAGCGAACTCGCAATTCTTTATAACACTGAAACGCGAGGCTGGATTCGATAATAAATACACAGTCTATGGAAAAGTAATCGAAGGCCTCAACAACGTTCGCACTATTGCTGCGGTCCCAAAGGAAGGCGAACGGCCCGTAGACGCCGTGAGAATTAAAAGCGTCTCGATCGTTCCGAGATAAATATCAAACTCATGCTCGCGTAGCTCAGCTGGATAGAGTGCTTCCCTCCGAAGGAAGAGGTCGCAGGTTCGAACCCCGCCGCGAGTACCAGAGATCGAAAAAAGGCGTCCGATTTACGTCGGCCGCCTTTTTTCCATCTGCGAATAAGGTCTCGACTACCTGACTTTCAGCATCGGATCGCCGAGCAGGGCCCATGAGAGTCGGACGTCAGGGCCCGCCGGGATTACCGTCTTGGCATCGCGGATCAGATCACCCAAACGAGTTATCTGACCGAGTGAGAGCTGCTCGTAAAATCGGACGCCCATGTCCGTCTGGATATCCGGAGTCGTCTCAGCGGTCGACGCCCAGGCGGCTACCGCACCACCGCCACTATTCTTCAGTAATAGCTCCGAGATAGAGTCAACCGGATCAGCCCGAAGGAAATAGCCATTTAAGCACGTGAGCATCGTAAAAACGCTCGGTCTTTGGGCATTGGTCAATGCCACGGCATTTGTATTGCCAAAGAACCCCGCAGTCGCCCATAACCCCGACGAGCCGTGACCCGCGTAATTTACAAAATGCTTGCCCGAGTTGATAGCGGCGATGAGATTTGACTGTGCGTTTTGATCAATCGCGAAAGGGTCGGCCGGGGGCTGCATTCCCCGCCCGACGAATGAGATCGGCATACCGGCAGGTAATTCCCCTCGTATGCGCTCACTCGTCAGCTGGAAATTCCAGCCATCGGGAATGTCATAAGCGAAAAGTCCGCCGCGATCAAGCGATTGATTTGCCGGCGTTTCAAAAAGCATCGTTTTATTCAGCGCCGTTATGATACCGCTCGCGGTGCGAACTGGAATTCGACCGATCGCCAATTCTGCCAGCCCGTCATTGTTAAAATCCGCGAGAGCTTCGTCACTGCCGCTCTCCGAATAGACAAGAGGCACCACTCGGGTCGGTATATAATTAAAATTTCCAAACCCCTGATAGTTCCTCGGATCGATGGTCCCATCACCCATCAGCAGCACATATTTAGGTTTGGTTCGCCAGTTCGTCGACGCATAGCTTAGAAAACCGTTGATCGCCTGCGAACTGTTTGAGCCATAGCTAAACTCATCGAAGACATCGGCAATGTCCACCACCTTAACCGCGAACCCCTGGCTGCGACGATAGTTGGCCCAGGTTTCAGACGCGGCCATGAAGTCAGGGTGAGAGTACGAAATGATGACCAGCTCACCGTCGTTAGCAACCTTTGCAAGCGTGGACGGCTTGTTCTCGGTAACCGAATCGGGAAACGCGACCGTTGAATCTTCAAAAGCATATCCCGTGAAAGCATTACTCCCGCGAAGGCGAATCGTGTATGTTCCGCCGGAACCTACAATCGGCAAATTAGTCACAAATATCGGGTCACCACTCGCAGGCAGATCCAAAATCCGAATATCTGTACCCGAAAATCCCCCTACATCCACCCTTTTCCCCGTGGGAGTTGTGAAGTTGATTCTGTTATCGACGGCCTGGAAACGGCGGCCGTAATTCACGATAATTGAGTCAAACATCGTGATACCGATATTCATCGACGTAACTTCGATTTTATTTGCGCCTTCCAAGAGCTGTGAGGTCGGTACTTCGTAGGCACCGGAGAAGGGCGTCGCGCCAAGTCCGCTGATGTTACCGAGTGTTTGACCATTTAGCCGAATACGAACCAAGTGACCGAAAAAGGGTTCGCTCGCGTTTGGAAACCCGTGCATGTTGACCGTGATCTGAGTTGTAGGCGAGCTGAAATCAATTCCCGTCAAATTAAATGGGATATCGACCGGCTGGGTTTGCACGATCGAGCCCCAGTAGTTTTCGGCATCGCCGTTGATCACCCTATTAACATAGGTCATCCGATCTTTTTTAACCGCAGTCGCAAGATAGTTTGATGCAAAGATTTTTGTCGGAGTGCTGGTTAGGCTTCTGCTCGCGATGCGCTTGCCCGGCGACTTATCCGCAATCAGATAGTAAATCCGGGTATCGCTTTCGGGCTCATCGCGGCCCTTGCCGTAAAACTGGATACACCGATCACCCGTACCCGTGGTGATAGCCTGCTCGACGCCTTCCATAAACAGACGCCAATTGGTGGTACGTCCCCTGGTCCCAAATCCGGCGTCTTCGAGCTGACCGCAGGCAACCTTGTAAAACCCGTCCTTGCGAACCGAGATTTTAACGCCGTGCTGCGATACGACCCATCGGTGTGTCCCGAGGTCAGCCTGCGGCTGCAAACGTCTGTCGGTTGGTTTCTTAGTGACCGTAGGGCGAAGGTCGTCAATCTGCCCTTGGTCGCCTGTCGCGGCGCTCGCAAGAGATTCGCGAGACATCGCTACGCTCTCATCAAAATCCGTAGTCATCGCAGCCTCAACCTGAGCCGAAAACGATTTGCCGCCGTGTAAATCGACACTCTCAATCACATACTCGCTTCCCGCCACACCATCCGGGTCAAAGGCTTGATACGTCTCACCGCGGACGAGGTCATCTTTTGACCACGCTGCAGCGCCCAAAATCAACCTCTTATTGACAGTGAGATCAGGTTGGCCGGCGCGATAGACGTTGAACCCAAGGTTCTTGCGTTCGACCTCCATCACCCAGCGGATGACGACACCGCTGCCGTCAGTTGACGCTTCGATGGTCGCAAATTGACTTCGGGTCAACTTTGTCGCGCCCTCGGGATTAATACGGGAATGATACTCCGGCTGGGCCACGACCGAAGTCGTGGAGGAGACAAAGAATGTCAGTAAAAGGACAAGTGAGATGATCCGATTCATAATGATCTCCACGAAGGCAAAAAGCAGCAAATAAAAAACTAGAAGAATACGCTAATCTACCACTAATATTACCGATAAACAACTTTTTAACCGACTAGCTGTCGCAAGACGTACGGTAAAATCCCGCCATTCTTATAGTATTCGACCTCAATCGGCGTATCGATTCGCAATGTCAGTAATATTTCTTCCTTTTCGGCGTCCGCCCGGTTGATCATAAGCGTCACATCCTGCCGCGGACGTATGGCACCATACTCGAGTCCCACCAAGTCAAAACTCTCCGTTCCATCCAATTTCAATGTCTGGGCGTTTTGCGTGTCCTTAAATTGGAGAGGCAAAACACCCATACCGACAAGGTTTGACCGGTGAATGCGCTCAAACGATTCGGTGACGACCGCTTTAACACCCATTAGAGCAGTTCCCTTCGCGGCCCAGTCTCGTGAACTGCCGGTTCCGTATTCCTTGCCGGCAAATATCATGAGCGGAACGTCGTCGGCCTTATAACTTATGGCCGCATCGTAAATGGCCATATCGTCGCCGCTCGGCTGATGCTTGGTGAAGCCCCCCTCAATCGGTGCACACATCAAATTCTTAATACGGACATTGGCAAACGTTCCCCGCACCATCACACGATCATTGCCACGGCGTGAGCCGTACGAATTAAAGTTCTCGATCCGCACACCCTGCTCTTGCAGATAAAGCCCGGCGGGGGAATTTGGCTTGATCGCACCGGCGGGTGAAATGTGGTCGGTCGTTACCGAATCCCCAAAGATCGCTAATGCACGGGCTCCGTGAACATCCGAAAACCTGCCTTTTTCCATCGAGAAGTTCTCAAAGAAGGGCGGCTCCTGAATATAGGTGGATTCAGCATCCCACTCATAAATCTTCCCGACACTGGATTCGATCGCATTCCAGAGCGGATTCTGCTCGGCAAACTCAGAATAGAGCCGGGTGTAAGTGTCCGGATCGAACGCCGTCGCCAGTACCTCTTTAACCTCATCGAGCGATGCCCAGATGTCTTTTAGAAAAACATCGTTTCCATCAGAGTCTTGCCCTATCGGATGCAGGTAAACATCACGGACTACGGTCCCGGCGAGCGCGTAGGCAACAACGAGCGGCGGCGACATCAGGAAATTCGCCTTGATGTTTTGATGGACGCGAGCCTCAAAGTTTCTATTCCCGGAAAGCACTGACGCGGCGATGATGTCGTTCTCAACGACCTCTTCGTCGATAGAGGGGTCAAGCGGGCCCGAGTTCCCGATACATGTAGTGCATCCGTAGCCGACCAAATTAAAGCCGATCTGATCGAGATAGGGCTGCAATCCGGTTTTTTCCAGATATTCAGTCACGACACGTGAACCAGGTGCGAGCGAAGTCTTTACATACGGCGGCACCTTCATTCCCTTTTCGACGGCCTTCTTAGCCACGATTCCTGCTGCGATCATGACGGCGGGATTTGATGTATTCGTGCATGAGGTTATGGCGGCGATCAAAACGTCTCCGTGGCCGATTGTAGTCGGAATCGTCGGAGTTTCGGCCGCATCAAATTCCACACGGCTCGGCGTGGGCCGATTATTCATCATTTCGATCTCGGTTGAGACATTTGTATTGTCCGGCGAGACAGTATCGTGGATGGACTCGGGTATGGATTTGGCGCTCTGCTCGCCACCGCCCGCCACAACACTGACATGATGCGAGCCCATTACCGCGCTGTAGCGTTTATCCAGATCCTCGGCGTTCTTTCCGTATCCGCCATCGCTTGCCGATTTTGTAAACAGCTCGATAAAACGATCGTCGAGATTTGAGAGCTCGATACGGTCCTGCGGACGCTTGGGGCCAGCTACCGAGGGATTTATCGTTTCGAGACTTAGATCAAGCGAGACGCTGTAATCGACCTCGCCTTCCTGGGGAATGCCGAACATTTCCTGCGCGACATAGTAGTTTCGAATTGTCTCGACATGCTCGGCCGTTCGACCAGTGTTTGTGAAATACTCGAGCGTCTTGTCATCGACTCCAAAGAAACCCATCGTCGCGCCGTACTCGGGAGCCATATTTGCAATTGTGGCCCGGTCAGTGGCGTTGAGGGCAGCAGCGCCCTCGCCGTAAAACTCCACGAACTTTCCAACAACATTGGCCTTCCGCAGCATCTCGGTGATTCTAAGCACCAGATCTGTGGCTGTCGCACCCTGCGGCAGCTCGCCAGAGAGATTTACTCCCACCACATCCGGCGTTAGAAAATAGACCGGCTGCCCAAGCATTCCGGCCTCCGCCTCGATGCCGCCTACGCCCCAGCCGACAATTCCTAAACCGTTTATCATCGTGGTGTGGGAATCAGTGCCGACAAGAGAATCGGGAAAGTAAACACCGTCTCGTTCAAAAACGCCCTTTGCTAAATACTCAAGATTTACCTGGTGAACGATTCCAATTCCCGGCGGAATGACCCGAAACCCGTTGAAGGCGCCCGTTCCCCATTTTAAGAAGCGATAACGCTGGTCATTGCGTTTGAACTCGGTCTCCATATTCCGCTGATAGGCAGTCTCACTACCCGCGAAATCGACTTGCACCGAATGGTCTATCACCAGATCGACGGGAACGAGGGGCTCGATTACTGAGGGATCTTTGCCCATTCGCTTCACGGCCGAGCGCATCGCGGCCAGATCCACAAGCAATGGAACGCCCGTAAAGTCCTGCAAGATTACGCGAGCGACAACAAACGGGATTTCCTCGGTGCGTTCACCGGTTGCTGCCCACGCCGCCAACGCCCGCACGTTTTCTTCGCTGATCTTTCGCCCGCCGTCGAAATTTCGCAAGACCGATTCCAAAACGATACGAATAGAGATCGGCAGCCGCGAAACAGGCCCAAGCCCGGCCGCCTCAAGTCGAGGGAGCGAATAATAAATGCCATCAACGCCCGAACCGGTCTGGAATGTCTGCCGCGAATCAAATAATTGATGTGTCATAGTGATTTAGCGAAGGTATTGAAACTACTAGTTTAGAAACGCTCGGTTACAAACGCAAGAACAGGCCGGGCGCCCGGACGATGGCAGCGCCGCCGGCGAAATTGCATTAGTCAAGATGGCTGTTTTATAATTTCGGTTCGGACCGCACGCGGCGCCTTCGTCTATCGGTTAGGACGCGAGGTTCTCAACCTCGAAAGAGGGGTTCAACTCCCCTAGGCGCTACCAATTTTATTCGATGATCGTTACTACCGGATTTGATGTGCAGGGCAAGGTGATATTTGAATATCTCGGTGTCGTGCGCGGCATAGTTGTAAGGGCGACCGGCATAGGACGCGGATTTATCGGAGGCATAAAGGCGATTGCGGGTGGCAACATCGAGGAGTTCACCGTCGTCTGCGAAGAAGCGCGTATGGAAGCCTTCACCCGTCTTGTACAGCACGCCCACGAGCTCGGCGCAGACGCGATTATCGGCATGCGATACGACGCGACGGAGTTTTCAGACGGCGTCACCGAGGTCCTCGCCTACGGTACGGCTGTGAAGCTTGGCTGATCCAGCGGGGACACTTATCCGCGGTACATCGTACAAGCAAACCTAAATCTCCCCTTTTGAATCTGTATCATTGATCTATCTCTTCCCCATTCAGACACGATAAGGAGAGAAAAATGAAATTAATCTTCGCGCTCATCCTGCTGGCCACGGTCGGGCTGCTCGCCGGCTGTCCTGATCGCAAGTCGATCGGCGATATCGAGGCCAACCCCGGAAAGTACCAGGATAAAGATGTCGTTATCGCCGGCGTGGTAAAAGACAGCTATGGTCTAGCTATCCCGGGCACCAGCCTAGGCGGGGGCGCATATAAAATCGACGACGGCACCGGCTCGATTTGGGTCGTGGTCACTGATGGCAATGTACCGCAAAAAGGGGCGGAGATCGGTGTCAAAGGAAGGGTCGGGTCGGGGGTAAATTATAAGGGGCGGAATTACGGCCTCGGAATGTATGAAAAAGATCGGCGTTATAAGAAACGCTAATTCACGAAATTTAGGTGTTAATATTGAGCGGCCGCCCGGGCCGCTTTCTGCATGGACGACCTTCGATCATCTCTCAACCGCGCTTTTGACGACATCGACGCCCGGGCCCGCAACATCTTGTCAGCAGTTCCGTCCTCGGAGCTATTTGTAAAACCCGTCGACATTATCGACCGCTTCACGGTTGGCGAAAGCGTTATCAGATCTGCCGCCATAGTAGAGCAGACATTCAACGGCATCACGCGACGCCTATGGGATGACCCATTCGAATGGACACTGCCCGAGAAGCTGTCGGATAAGGCCGCGATCGTTGATTATATCGACGAAGTCGCCGCCACTCGGACAGAGGGATTCCGTTATCTCGCCTCCGACGCCGACCTGCTGCGTTCACTACCCGCTCCAATCGAAATGAAATCGTTAAATGACATTCTTACAGACTGCCTGCTGGAGTCGTCAATCATGCTGGGCCGGGCGTCCGCCCTATTAGACATTTTGAAGCCCGGGAGATAAGACTGCACCGCAGTATATCCAACAATTACTCGTTCACAAGCGGGCTTGCCCGCTGGAGCAAATCGATAAGACGACCGCTCAAACGCCGGCGCGTCCGGGGACGGCGGGCAAGCCCGCCTCTTAACGATCGCCCTTATACACGCACGGCCGATCCCTAATCCGATTGCACCCGAAACATTTTCATGTAAGAATTCGTTACAAATTCATCTGCACAGATGATCCCACGGAGAATACATGCATTGCCCAAGCTGCGGACAGCAACAAATCTCAAGCGAAACAAAGTTCTGCTCACGTTGCGGCCTGCCGATGGGTGTCGTCGCCGAGGTGCTTGCCCACGGCGGTTATTTGCCGCAGCTGGCTGAGCTGAATCAAAAGAAAACCTTTTTCAATAAGAAGAACGGTGTGGTGCTTGGCCTTTTTTGGTTTGTCTTCGTCGCATGCTTTCTAACCGCATTTTTTGCAATCATCGGCGCGCCCGAGGAGCTGGTCGCGATCCTGGCTGTCACCGGTTTTTTCGGGTCTGTGTTGATAACGGCGGCCTCGCTCATATTTCTCAAAAGCTCAAGACCCTCCATACCGCCGGCCTTCCAGCAGCCAATGCGGCCCCGCGAAGTCTACGGCCACCCCCAGCCGAATTCCCTCCCCGCCCAGGCAGCTAACGCTTACGGAGCACCTCAGGCGGGCAATTGGCGGGACACAAACGACTTGCAGCCGGCAAATCCGACTGAAGGTGCAACTCAGATTTTGAATGACGAGCAAAAGTTCCGATAGCCTCGGATCCGACCCGCGTATTCATGAGCAGGATGACGGCGTAAGACTTACAAGCCACAAACGCACCGACAGAGCGACCAGAACTCGCGCACTAGTATCCCGCCGCCAGCCCGTCGCTCCTCGAATCGATCGCTCCAAGCCTTACGCCTTTTTCATCAATCATGATACCGGTCGCTGATGCTACCGTTCCCGGCAGGGCGTTGTGTCCGAGGCCGGTAAGAATTGCCATCGTATCGGGTGATATGCCGCGCTCGCATCTTAGTTCGTCAGGCATCCACTGATGGTGTACGCGAGGAGCATCGAGTGCTTCCTGGATGTTCATATCGTGATCGATCACGGCGATAATCGACTGTAATACGGCAGAAATGATTCGCGGACCACCGCGAGCGCCGAGTGCAAACCAAACTGACCCGTCTTTTCTTAAGACTATGGTCGGGGTCATCGAGGAAAGTGGTCTTTTCCCTGGCTGAACTGCGTTCCGCTCTCCCTGGATCAACCCGAATAAGTTGGCCTTCCCCGGCTGCGCCGCAAAATCATCCATCTCATCATTGAGCAAAACGCCCGTTCCTTTTGCCGTCACCCGCGAGCCGTACAAATCGTTGATAGTGTACGTGTTACTAACCGTCGTTCCTTCAGAATCGACGACCGTGTAGTGGGTCGTGTCCATCGACTCGCCGGCTGCGACCTTGCCCGCACCGATGTCTTTGCTCGGCGTTGCCTTTTTCAAATTGATCGATGACCGCCGTCGCTCGGCATATTTCTTGTCGATGAGTGTCGCCACCGGAAGAATTGAAAAATCAGGGTCGCCCATATATTCCGCTCGGTCGGCAAATGCCCGCCGCATCGATTCACCAAGCACGTGATACTTCGCCGCACTGTTCGACTGCATCGCCCGAATATCATACGCCTCGAGCATATTTAAGACGCCCAGCATCACAACGCCGCCCGAACTCGGCGGCGGCATCGTGATGATCTCAAAACCTCGATAGCTGCCTCGCAAAGGCATCCGCTCTTTTGCTACATAATTCTTTAGATCGTCAAGGGTGATGAGTCCGCCATTGACCTTCATATCGTCGGCGATCATCCGGGCCGTCACTCCGGTGTAAAATTCGCGTGCCCCGAGACGCTCGATGCGACCGAGCGTTCGCGCCAGATCGGGTTGGCGAAACACATCGCCTTCTTCGTAAAACTGACCGTTGTTCAAGAAGATGCGGTTGCTTTCGGGGTATTTTGAGAGCGTGTCTTTGTACGATTTGAAGAGTTCGGCCAGGCGATGGCTGAGCATGTAGCCATTTTGGGCGACTAGGCGAGAGGGCCGCACCAGATCGGCCCAACGCACGCGTCCCGAGCCGTATTTCTTGAAGGCCAGATCAAACCCTGCCAGGGTCCCCGGTACGCCCGAGGCACGATAGCCAACCGTCGAACCACCCTCGCCGCGAATCAACTCGCCCTTGCCATTAACAAACAAATCCCGCGTCGCGGCCGCCGGTGCCATCTCGCGATAGTCGATTGCATGGGTCTCGCCGTTCTTTTTCCGAATCAGCATAAAGCCGCCGCCGCCGATATTTCCGGCCTCAGGGTAAACAACGGCGAGCGCGAGGCCAACGGCAATCGCCGCGTCAACCGCATTACCGCCTCGTTTCATCACATCAACCCCAATCCGAGTCGCCAGCTCATGCTGCGAGGCAACCATCGCCGACCTAGCGCGAACAGGCGCCGGCGCCAAAAAAACCGTCGAAGTGGCGATCGATAAAATCGCAACGGCACAAAATACTTTTAGACCATTAATTTGCATATGCGAACTCTAATCCAGAAACCCAGCCGTAAGCAATCGGAAACGATTATGGGAACACGTCGATCACTTTTTCATCCGTTCGAAAAACATATCGCGCATTCGTGAGGCACCGACGTGTAGTCTATTGGGCTTTCCAGACGAATCGCGGCTCAACCACACGACCTGCCCGCCCGGCGCGGAGAAATGGTCTTTATAGATTGGCGACAACGGCAATCGAATCCCGGGTCTTTGCAGCAAGATCGCCTTTTCACCCTCAACAGCGAATGTAAACGTTGCCCCTGCCTCGTCGGTGAACCAGTCGCCGGCAAACGCGGCGAGCTCGGTTGCGGTTGGTTTCCATTCCGCCTCGGCGAACGCTCTGGAAGTGCCCCCGTCCACAAGTCGCTCGGTACTGACAGGTTTACCGTCCTTATCCAGTTTGAATGTGACTCGAGCTGGGCTTGTCCCGACTTGAAAAGTGCCATCCTTCAGACGTCTCAGCGGGGCGCCGTTCATTCGGAGGACGCCGTTATCTAACTGAACGAGTATGGGTCCGTGGGTCTTCTCATCCCGCCATCGGGTAACGTATTTCGGCAGGTCTGCGGCCGCCATCTCTAATGCCTCGGGCTGCGTAACCGGGGCACCCGGGCCCGCGATCTCATCGGCAATTCCGCGAACCAAACTTCCCGAATTGGGCGACGGCCCGTTGCACAGCACGGCAATCGAGAGCTTCTGGTCCGGGTAACGTGCGAGATACGTCTGGTAGCCGGCCGTGGCCCCGCTGTGTGACACCTCTCGCAGGCCCTTATATTTGCTGACATCCAGGCCGAGAGCGTATGAGATCTTTCGGCCGTCGTTCAGCACGCCCACAGTCTCGAGCGCCTCGACGAGCGGGGCACCCATCGAGCGCGAGTCGAGCATTGCATTCCATTTAAGCCAGTCACCGACCGTCGTCAGCATCCCGCCATTCCCATAGACATTCATAAACGGCATCTCCAGCCGCCAGGCACTTCCCTGCCGCGAATAAGCCTGTGCGCGACCGGGCACGAGCCGCTGGTAATCGTCGCGCCACGAGCTGTTTTTCATCCCCAACGGCTTGAAAAAACGCTCCTCGGTAAACGCCGGCAGTTTTTGCTTTGATATCCGCTCGACAATCGTCGAGAGCAGCGTATAACCGCTATTCGAATAGGAGTATTCGGCCCCCGGCGTAAAATCGAGAGCCTTCTGGCGCGTAACGATGTCGAACGCCAGATCCTGCGTAACTACCCGGCTGCCGCGGCCCACCCCGGTCAACGCCATTACCGTGCCCCAGTCGCGCAGGCCCGCGGTATGGTTCAGCAAATGCCGGACCGTCATCGGAACGCCGTAATCAGGAAGCTCAGGGATATACTTTCGCACCTGCTCGTCAAGGCCAAGCTTGCCCTCGAGCGACAGCAGCACGACGGCCGCTGCCGTAAACTGCTTTGCAACCGAACCCGACTCAAATATCGTCTGCGGCGTGTTAGCAATCGAGTGCTCCATTTCGGCCATACCAAACGCCTTCTCAAAGACCGACTGGCCGTCAATCGACACCCCCAAAGCACACCCGGGCGCCGGCCCGACAGCGGTGGCAGCAGCCTTCGCGAACACACGCTCGGCGGCAGCCATGACCTTTTCTTTGTCAGGCGTCTGTCCGATCGATAAAGTGACAAGCATCGCCGCGACGACGCTTGAACGCAACGCTTCTCTAATTGATATTTTTAGCATGTTGTAGAACGTCTAATGTTAACTCACCAGAATAGCAAAGGGAGCGATTCCAATTATATTCCCTTACCGGCAGCAAAGGATAGTGATCGGCTTGGCTCCGTACCTCATTTGCCGCACCGTTTGCGCGGTAAAGGCATTTATTTCCGCTTTCTCACAAAACACGATATATTCGATTTTCCAGATGGAAGACGGTAATAGACGCAATGGACTTTACGCGCTTTTCGCCGAGAGGGTTGACGACCAGAGTGCGCCGTGTGCCGGGGCAGTTGCGGCGTCGCTTGTCTGACTATCGTTTTTTTGCCTACATAGCCGTGCTGGGGCCAGGGATCATTGCCGCGAATGCGGGTAATGATGCCAGCGGTATCGCTACTTATTCCAGCGTCGGGGCCGCTTATGGCTACACGCTGCTATGGATATTTATCCCGATGGTCGTGTCGCTGGTCGTCGTACAGGAGATGTGCGTGCGGATGGGCGTCGTCACGGGTCAGGGATTGGCCGACCTGATTCGCGAACAGTTTGGCGTACGGTGGACGGCGTTTGTGATGCTCGCGCTGCTGATCGCGAATATGGGCGTCATTATTTCGGAATTTGTCGGTATCGCACAGGCGTCTGAGCTGTTTGGCGTGCCGCGACAGATCACGATCCCGCTTGCGGCCGGTTTGGTCTGGTGGCTGGTCGTCAAAGGCTCGCAGAAACGAGTCGAGCGCGTCTTCCTGGCGATGTCGCTTGTTTTCCTGTGCTATATCGTATCCGCGTATCTCGCCGGGCCTGATTGGTCAGCGGTCGGCACGTCATTTACGCATCCGTCGGTCGGCTCGGATCCGGCGATCCTGTTTATGATAATGGCACTCATCGGCACGACAATCACACCGTTTATGCAGGTCTATGTTCAGTCGTCGGTGGTAGAAAAGCAGCTCGATGTCGAGGACCTGCGGCTTGCCCAAGCGGATGTCGTTACGGGCACCGTATTTGCCTGCGTAATCGCCGCGTTTATCGTGATTTGTGCGGCGGTGACTCTGAATAGCCGCGGGATCTTTGCGATAGACTCAGCGGCGACTGCGGCCGAGGCCTTTGTGCCCATCGCCGGTGTATATGCCAAATACCTTTTTGCTGTTGGACTCTTTGGCGCGGCGATGCTCGCGATGGGCGTGCTGCCACTCGCCACGGCCTATAGCGTGAGCGAGGCTCTTGGGTTTGAAAAGGGTTTGTCACGTTCATTTCGCGAGGCACCCATCTTTCTTGGCATTTTTACATCGCTGATTGTCGTCGGGGCGATTGTCGCTCTGATTCCCGGTATACCGCAGATTCGCCTTCTGATCGCCACGCAAACCGTAAATGGACTGTTACTGCCAATCATTCTGTTCGCGATAGTTTCGCTCGCCAGCAACGAGGAGATCATGGGCCGGCATAAGAACGGACGCATGTTCAATCTTTTCGCATGGAGCATTGCCATTACCGTTTCCCTGCTTTCGCTGGCGTTGATCGGCAAAACGATTGCTGATATGTTTTAGCTCGACAAAATGCCCGCCTCCGAACTCCAAAAACGCTCACTGTTTTTCATATTCTTTGCGGGATTGTGCCTGATGGCGCTCATTCTGCTGCCGATCGTTGAGGGCTGGACAAAAGCCGAGATTGCAAGGCAGTTTGGTTTGCTGATTGATGCCAGCGGCATGGTATCGCGAAATGATGGCGGTGATGTCCCGCAGCTGACCCAGACATTCGCGAGTCTCGTGGCGACTCTGCTCCTTATCCTGCGCGTGCTCCTCGGAATGGCTCTCGTCATCACTGTCGTCCGGTTTCTGATCCTGCTGATCACAAAAACCGTGTACCGTAACGCGGAGCAAGGTGAGATATCTTCTCTTCTAAAAACCGTCCTCTCGATTATCGTCTACATCGTTGCATTCTTTATCATTTTTCAATCGCAATTCCCCGGTGTCCAGTTGACCGCACTCTTCACGGGCTCGACGATTATTGGAATTGTCGTAGGCCTCGCATTGCAGGACACGCTTGGCAACCTCTTTGCCGGGCTTGCCCTGCAAGCTGACGCACCCTTTCAGGTCGGTGATGTGCTGATTATTCCGGGTCGTGGCGAGGGCGTGGTCGAGGGTGTTTCGTGGCGCGGCGTAACTATACGGACTTTTCAAAACAAGCTGCTCGTAGTGAGCAACTCAGTCTTGGGAAAAGAAATTCTCGAGGTGGCCCCGAAGGATAATTTGAACGCCAAACTCGTTTTCTTTAACACCGAGTATGAAAATTCGCCGGCTCGCACGATTCATCTCATCCGCGAGGCGGTGCGTTCTGTAGATAATGTTTCCGACAAGATCCGGCCAGTCGTACGAATTCGGAGCTTGGCGGCTGACGGCATCGACTGGGAGATCAAATACTGGCTCGACGATTACCGGCAGCAGTACGACACCGATGCCCTGATTCGACAACGCATCTGGTACGCTTTCAAACGCGAAAAGATCGAGTTCGCTTTTCCGGCCCGGACTATTCACTTTCAGCCGCAATCTGCTGCGTCATCTACCGAGGAACAGGAGAAATCCTTTGCGGCCAGGCTTGGCAATGTCTCTATATTTGCGCCATTGTCTGAGACCGAGATCCAGCAACTTTCGGCAACGTCGAGCTCGAGAACGTATGCTCCCGGTGAGACGATCGTCAGACGCGGGGATGCAGGCGGGTCTATGTTTGTTGTTGCACAGGGATCCGTCGAGGTCAAAATCGCCGGGTCGGGCTCAAACAAGACGATCAGCAGCCTACAGCAAAACGATTTTTTTGGTGAGATGAGTTTATTGACCGGGGAACCGCGGTCCGCGGACGTGGTCGCCGCCGAGGAAACTGAGGTGCTGCGGATCGATAAGGCGGGGCTGCAAGCAATCCTGGAGAGCAACCCGGCACTTGTAGAATCGATTTGCGATTTGATCGATCAAAGAAAGGCGCTGATCGAACGACTCGATGCAGAGAACCTTGCGCAAAATCCGCTCCAAGATACCAAAGGCGTCATGCGATCGATCAAAGCATTCTTTGGCCTAAAGTGATCTTAAGAAGCTTTCTTATCGTAAATATCGTGCAGCACCTCTGAGATCGTCTGCCGCTCACCCGGCAATTCTCCTATCTCCAGATCTCCCGTAACCTCTCTTTTCCCCATCCCAGCTGCCGTATGTCCATTCGTTGCAGAAGATGTTCCCGCCGTGTCTACAGCGCTGTAGGAGCTTTCACAGTTCAGAAAATGGGTGTCCGCGTCTCGGGTTGGTTCCGTCCTAAACTCGTGCTCGGTTTCCTCCAATCTTCGACGACTGGCCGCAAGTAATGCTGGGCCGCGGGTCTTTCGGGCACGCTGGAGCGAACGAATGGCGGCGGAGGTAAGCGGAGCCTCCGTCGGCGACCGTTGGATACGACGCAGCATTGCGGCGTGCTCGCGGAGTTCGCGTGAGGCTATCACGATTGACGTTTCATCACCTGTGTCGGCGTCGATAGCGAAGCTTAGCCTGTTAAATGCGGCGGAATGATCTCCCAGTTTCTGATGGAGAGATCCTAGAGCAAAGTAAACAAGCGGTGGAGCGGTGGCCGACTTTAAGATTGACTCGCCGAGATTTATCGCGTCTTCGATCTCAAAACCAAACCATTGCCGATCATCGTCGCGGAGGATTTCATTGGCGGTCAGGTAAAACTCGAAAATTCGGCGGTTCCCGTTGCGCGAATCCGGCGAAAAGACTTTCCAGACGAAGAAGCCGAGTACGACAACAAAGAAAAGGAGAAAAAGCGGAAATCCAGCGGTCCACAGCATCACTCCAATCAGACCCAGGGCGCCAAAGTATCGGGCCCGTCCTTGAAGTCGAGAAGAGTTTTGGCGTTCAATGCCGGTTTCCCTCACATTCTGAGTTTAGCGTGAAGGAATGGCAAAGCGCTAGGCTTTAGGCGACCGTGGAGTCTTTGGCGGCTGAGCAGCCGCAGGCGGGGGTGGCATCGGATCCGCGGCGGTCGGGGGTTCCTGATATGGTGGGCAGCTCGTTTTTTTAAACTCCGACTCCATCCTCTCGCCAAATCTGCCGATCGCGTCACCGACGTTTTGCACCACCTTCATCGGTGAGTTAATCGCATATCGTATCGCTTCATCGATCGCAGCGACTTCCATTCGAAAGAGTTTTGAAAACTTCTCGTCGAGCGGAAGCGCATCGAATTCCGCTTCAAAGCGGTCTTTCGCCCGAGTTCCCTGGTTATATCCACCTTCTGTCATGTTGTCACCTCTCGATCAGAAAATTACCGTGTCCGAGCACCGGATAAACTGTTTACGCCCGCACCGGGAAAAATGTTCCTAATGAATCCCGGTATTTACTCGAACTCGCGGTTGCGCGCCTGCCGGTGCTGTCGGGGATTCCACTGTCGATTGCTGACAACCTGAGCAAAGTCCCCACAGACGCAGGCTGTGGTGTGTTGGCTTGAAACCAAAACTCGTCGCCATTTGATCCTGTAATCTTTCGATGTCCGGCGAGAAAAATTCGATCACCTTGCCGCATTCTGTACAGATCATATGATCATGATGGTCGTGATTATAGTGATGCTCATAGTAGGTCTTGTTGTCGCCAAACCTAACCTCGCGAGCCAAACCCGCCTCGGTAAGCAACTTCAGAGTGCGATATACCGTGGTGAGTCCAATTGTCGGATCAATTTGGTGCACAAGTCCATGCAGGTCTTCGCTCGTGAGGTGATCTTCTGTGCTGAGAAAGGTTTCCAGGATGAGCTCACGCTGGCCTGTCCGGCGCAGGCCGGCAGCCTGGATATGATCCTGTAAAATCGATTTTTCGACCTCAAATTTATCGCGATTCGCGGGCAAATATCTTCTCCTTCCGAGTCAAAAAATACTACCATTTCAATTTTGTTTTCGCTATCGCCACCTTCGTTCGCAAACTTTCAATTCGTTCTTCGTTGATTCCCTGAGCGGCTGCCAGTTCCAGCGAACGCTCACCAAGAAGTAAATAAATTTCGAGCAGATCGTCTGCACCGAGTGCGTTCAGGGCCGTCAGGTGTCGGGTAAATGTTTCGGAATCGGCGCGCGCGAAAGTCCCGGTAAGTGCCGACGAAACCGGTTCCTTCTCCAGATTCCGCACTGTGCTCTGCACAAGTGGAAGCAGAATCTCGGCCGACCGTTCTTTGGGTAGGCCACACGCCATCATCATTTCTACCGCCGCGTCAAAAAGTGCCACCATGTGCCCGCATGCCGTGACCGCAGCCGCATGGTATAGGGTTTTGAAATCCGATTCAATCGCAAAGGGTGTCGCTCCCAGGTCATGTGCGATTCTCTCGCCGAGAATGACGGCAGCAGCATCGCCCTCCACGCAAAAATAAGAGCCCGCGAATCGCTCGCGGCCAGCTTCAGGCGATGCGATCGAGACGAGTGGATGGACCGAGCCGACCGTACGACCGCCCGATCTCAGGTCGCGAAGTATGGACGAGGGTAACGATCCGCTGGTGTGCAGAGTGGTTGTTACTCCGCGGAGTTTAGGCGCGAGCTCCGCCGCAACACCCGGAATTTGAGGGTCGGCAACGGTAATAAGCACGAGATCGGTGCTGATCTCGGCAATCTCAGGCAGAGAAATCGGAGTGGGCAAATGCGGCGCAATCGTCGCAAGATGGTCAATATTTTGACCGGGCTTTACGATCAGGACTTCAATTGTATACCTGTCCGCGGGCAGAGCAAGTGCGAATGCGCCACCCACGCGCCCAACGCCGATTATCGATACCGTAAGCATAGCGATAATTTATAGTCTCGCAGCTGGGGGGTCAATCTGATCACATGCACGCTACGCCTTCGAGCGTGCAAAAACGTCGAGAGTATCGATCTCGCCTTCCCACTCGTCATCATTCCCTGCGAAGATCTCGCCAAGGCCAGCGGACTGCACATCCTTCGCATTCCCTGCCCCCGAAGGGCTCTGGGCTCCTATCAATTGATCGCCTCGGCTAATGGCTTCCAACGCTGCCGTTATCGCGGTTTCCAGTTCCACGGGCAGCCTACGCAAGCGCCCAGAATCCGTGAGCCTAAAAGAACACGTGCAGTGAGGCGACGCTGTTAAGATCTCTCTAACGGGAGCGTTGCAGCGAAGATAGGTGAGTTCACGCATCAATTTGCGGACCTCGCCCAACCCGCCAGTAGCTCCCGCCTGATCAAGCAGAGCAAATGGGGCTGATCGTATTATGGCCGCAAGCCGCGCCTGCGCATCTTGAGATCCCGTGATCTCGTCGTGGCTTGTGATGTAGATCCTGGCGTACGCCGCCCGGAACTCGGTTAGTACGTCGGCAAGGGATTCCGAATGTGATTGGAGCGATTCGATTAGTCGGCCACGAATTGCCTCAACGGCCGGGTCCTCAGTGATTTCCGCAAGAGTTGCCCAGCGCACCGCGTCCTGTCTCACGACCGCCTCCGCCAAATATGCCTGGAGGGTTCGAAGAACAATACTGCCTTTCTCAAACTCGGATTCCGCGTCTGAAAACAGCTCGCCAATGTTCTGCAGAGTCTGCTTTAGGGTCGCTTCGTCGTTCGCCAGCAGTTGAACAAGATCCGCCATTGCTCCCAATGATTTCTGCAGGCTTGCGGCACTTTGCCAGATTGTCGCGTTCAGACTCTCATCGGGCAATTCATTGAATCGGTTGAGGGCTCGCTCCTCGCGCCAACCGGCCAACCAGCCAACAAGCTCGTCCGCGACAAACCTTTCTTCCGCCGCCGTGTCCAAAGACTTTAGGTCGGAATTTCCTGTCAGCAGACGAGCCCATTCGAGCAATCGCTTGCCCGAATAGTGCTCCCCCAAGGGTTCCGCAACGCCAACAACGTCTTCCCAAATGATCTGCAGGTCGAGCGATCGGTGCGTAATGCGATTGCCCTGGGTCGTAATAAAATCGAGTAACCGCTGGCCAACGAGGGCGGTTAGCAGCAAATGTTGAGATTCGGTCGAGAGATTGAACGGATCAACCGAGAGTCGCGAAGAAATTTCGCCCATAGAATGCGAATCGTCCGCAATCTCGTGCGCGAGAACGGCCTGTACGACATCAAGGCTTAGGAGAGCCTCCGGTGAAGACGGCCGGCAACCATCGGCCGACAATTCGGCGAGGCCTGCGGGTAGGGCAAATAACTTAGCTAAACGTTGAGTTTCGGCGTTACTGACATCCGCACCGCCGAAAAAGTTCACTGTCAGATCGGCGACCTGTTCGGTGCCGAGAAAATCGTCGGCATCAACATTTATCGCCGCCGTATCAGCGGAACTAATGAGTGCCCGCGGAACCTGTTCAAAGGCATAGAGGGCGGCCCCGTCGATTTGAAAGGTTTTCTCGATCGAACCCGGGACCGCCCTGGCAAGCGATTCCAGGATGCCAGCCACGTCCAGCGATGCAGTGCCGTCGTATATCATCATCGATGCCGCAAGTTCGGCGACCGACGCACCCTTGCCGGTTAGGGAGAGTAGAAAAAGGCCTTTCAGCAGCAGCTTCGCGGGCAGCCGGAGCTGAACCGGGCTTTTGGAAATATGCTCGGTATCCAGGCGGTCAAACGCATTGAATACATCCGCAAGCGCCGGAATCATCCTGAGTCGCGGCTCAACATTGTCGTAGACCTCGTCCAAGCCGATGAGTGAGTTTGCTGGACGGCCCATTATCCGGATGCCCGAGTCAGCTGCAAATCCCAGCAATGCGAAGTCGTGAATATAAAACCGAATCAATGGTGCAATCTCCACGCACGCCGGATGGAGCGGATAGAGCGAAGTGAACCGCGGCTCGCTCCAGCGAAAACCGGGCAACGCTTCTCTGTAGTCGTGGTATATCTCGCGAAGCACCGGGAGCATGTGGCTGTGCTTGGTGAAAACAAACGTATCCACCACCTTATACAGATGCTCCTCATCAAGGTGATCAATGGCAAAACTGGCCGAGATTGACGCGTTTGCTCCGTCGGCGCCGGAGATGTCGTCATCGAGCGCAAGCCCTACGAAAATACCTAGCGAGCGGGCGACTTTCGCGAGTTCACTTAGGGCGGCTCCGTCATCTCGCGTGACGCGCGCCTCGCGGCCTAATGCCGTGTCTATGAGAATCGCTAATGGCGACGCCCCGGCCCTTTGCTTCGCGTCCAGGAGAAGTTCGGGCAGCGACTCGCTCAGGCTTGCGGGATTAACGCCAAGCGCCTGTGCGATACCGCGTTTCAGTTCGCCATCGAGTGACGGCCCGGAACCGCGCCAGACGCGGGCCACCTTCGGGGGCGTTTCGGTGAGTCGACCCGCACTCGCAAATACATGCGATTCCTGGACCTTGCTACGGAGATTGGGAAGCTCCAGGAGTGACGCCATTACGGCAAGGTAGTGACTTTTGCCTACACCTCGACTACCGGCAAGTGCGAGAGCTTGCCCAGCTCCATTCATTCCGCTCGCCTTGTCAAGCCATTGCGCCATCAAGTCTGCCGTAATATCTGTAAAATGGTATGCAGACAGAGTCGCAGCCGGATCAGCAGCGAAATCGCTCAGGTGCGAAAACGGACGGACCTCCACGATGTCTTTAACTTTTTGCGAAACTCGTTTCATGAATAAGGACGAAGATAAGCGACCTCACGTTAATCGCTACGGCTAATTTTAACAAGTTTTATCTGATGAGAGAACATAATTCCGAATAAATGACATAATGCCGCGGATTTTGGACTCGGTTGCTGATATTCGCAACGCAAGGTGTGTAAACTGCATCATATAGCCGTTATTCTGTTACATTTCGCCATTTGATGGCACGGCTCGTTGGGCAGTAGATTTGGAGGCTTTTTATGCGTAAGGAATTTATTCGGCGACTCGCAACATCGGTAATTGTTTCGAGCATGTGGATCGGAACAATGTCGGCAATTCCTGCGACCGCGCTCGGTCAGGAAACGGCTAAAAAGGATGCTGCGAAAGACAAGGCAAAGAAGGATTTAAAACCGACACCAGCCCCGGTCGTACCCGCAAAATTGGGTGCGAAGGAAGACCCCACCCAAATCGGTAAGAGAAATATCAACAGCGGTACCGGTGATCGCTTCTTCGGCTGGCTGGGTGGCTCGCAGGAAAAAGAGATGCAGATCGGTCGTCAGCTCTCGCTCGAGGTAGAGCAGCAGGGCAAGCTCGTTGTAGATCCTGTTGTTACTGAGTATGTCAATCGTGTCGGACAGAACATTGTTCTTCACTCCGATGCAAAGGTTCCCTTTACGATCAAAGTTATTGACGCCGACGAGGTGAACGCTTTTGCGCTGCCGGGCGGCTTCTTTTATGTGAATCGCGGCTTGATTCTGGCCGCCGACAATGAAGCCGAACTCGCAGGCGTAATGGCCCACGAGATCGCACACGTCGCCGCGCGGCACGCGATGGAAAATCAGGGTAAAGGCGCCGCTTTGCAGTACGGAATGCTCGCCGGCATGATATTCGGCGGCGGCATCGCAGGCAGCATTCTGCAGAATACTGCCGGTATCACTCAGGCACTTGCCTTCTTTAAGTTTAGCCGTGGGGCCGAGGGCGAGGCGGACAAGTTAGGCGTTCAGTATCTTTATGCTGCGGGTTACGACCCGACGGCTATGTCGACCATGTTTGAAAAGCTGGCGTCGCAGAATCGGAAAAAGCCCGGGACGTTATCAAAGCTCTTTATGTCGCATCCTCAGTCGACGGACCGTCGCGACGAGAGTTTGGCACTCGCCGCCCGCTTCCCTGACAAGGAAGAGTACACGATCAGCACGTCTGAGTTTCAGCGTGTGAAAGGCCATTTGATGAAGCTTACCAATGCCAAGGCCGGCATCTCGACGGATTTCGATTCTGCGGAAGATAGCCGTCCAACACTTAAGAAACGTCAGCCTGATGGCGCTGATCCCGCCGACGCGACCAAAGACGGCGAGTCTTCATCAACCGGAACCGGCGCACCGCCCAAGCTTAAAAAACGCGACGAACCGGCTCCAACCCCGACGCCCGAGCCGTAGTTAGCATGTAATATTTATTCTCGATGATTTATTCTCCATGAGAAAAGGCTGCCCACCCAGGCAGCCTTTTCTTAATGTTGATCTAGACGTTGTCGATCCCAATCATTCCAAGCCGACAATATCGATCGTAGTATTTCCCGTAATCAGACGCTGTTGGGCGGTGAAGCGGAATCGTGTGGATTTGACGCTGACGGTATATGTCACGCCCGAAGGTACATCGTTAAAAGCGTAGAACCCAAAAGAATTTGTGAGGTTCAAGCGGCGGACGCCTTGCGGATCGGTCAGGAAAACGGTTGCACCGCGAACGGCCGTGCCGCTGGGCGTCGTAACCGCTCCCACGATAGAAGCCGGGGGCCCGGGCGTCGGGGTCGCCGTCGGAGTAGCCGTTGGCGTCGGTGTCGGAGTTGGGCCGGCGTCATCGCCCAAAAGACGGGCAACCGCGACCAGAGTGAAGGCGTTGGCACTGCCCGCCATGACTATCCGTCCTTGCGAGTCGGGCGCAGCTCCGGCCGCCCCGTCGCCGGTTCCGTTGAAGTCAATGGTTTGCTTACCGTCATTACTGAATGTCAGGTCGAGGACACCGGCGGTCGTGTAACGGAGAATTCCAAAGTCGCCATTTATACCGCCGGTATTGCCCGCGACGACTATCTTGCCATCCGGCTGAACGTACCCATCCTGGGCAAAATCGCTGCCAAGAAAATCGGTAGAGACGCGGCCCGTGCCGCCGGTGCCGAACAGCGTATCGATCGAGCCATCGGAGTTATACCGTGTGACGTTGAAATTCTCGCCAAGAGTCCCTATCGCCAAAATATCGCCGTCCGTGAGGACAACAATATCCTCGATCTGCCCCGTGCCGGCGGTGTTGACCCTTCCGTCG
>JBBJMG010000017.1:0-57344 GCA_037720205.1 Pyrinomonadaceae bacterium | reverse complement strand
AGCCTCGTTGCCGGGAACGTAACCGGCGGTGGAGGAAAAGCCACCTCAACAAAGACCTAACGGCATCGTACTTTTTCAAGTACAACAACTTGAATTTATTCAAATTGGATGCTGACCGGGGGATGCTCTCCGCAGAGATCACTCGGGATACAAAATCCGCGGCCGAACCGTGTACATGGTGACGCCGCACCTCCTCACTGACCGACCGCCTCGGCGGCTCGTGAAACTTGGAGGATCTCAAACTAGAGCACTTCGGTGCTGAAAGCGGGAAAAACAACTGCGTCGAGACGAGCAATCGTTTTCGACGCTTTTGTTTTTTAAACTTGATACACTCGTAAGATGCGGCCGGGCGAAGAGATCGTCAGCGAAGGCATTGCGGACCTGGCGGCGGGCCGCGAGACAGTCAATTCACTTCTCGTATCGATATCGGTGCTCCGCGTTTACGTCGGGGCGGCATGGAAATTCCTGCAGAGACATTTCCTGATCCTGAACACAGACTCTATTTTTTTGCTGTGCGAGAAATACGACAACGCGGCCCACTCAAAATATAATTCGCTCATTCGCCGGCTGGTGAGTTTTGAGCGCTCGATGAATGTTTCTAGACCGGGTAAAAATCAGAGTAAAGGCGGGTAACGGCGGCGACGGTGTTACGGCTTTTCGACGTGAGAAATTCATCCCTCGCGGCGGCCCGTCGGGCGGCGATGGCGGTGTAGGCGGCAGCGTCTGGATGGAGGCGACAGAGGGGCTCAATACCCTGCTGCATCTCCGCTACAATCCGGAACACAAGGCCGAACGCGGCCGGCATGGCGAGGGTTCGAATCGGTCGGGCAAGGACGGCGAGGACGCGGTCGTCAAAGTTCCGGTGGGCACACAGGTGCACGATCCCGAGACGAATGAGCTCTTGTTCGACTTTACCGATGCCGGGCAAAGGTATCTGGCGGCGAAGGGAGGCAAGGGAGGCTGGGGCAATTCCCATTTTGCGACGCCGACACAGCGAGCGCCAAAGTACCATTACACGGGCCGTCCGGGCGGCGAGCGGGAGCTGCAGCTTGAGCTGAAGTTGATCGCCGATATAGGTCTTGTTGGGTTCCCCAACGCGGGCAAATCCACCTTGATTTCAGTTATTTCGGCGGCTAAGCCCAAGATCGCCGATTATCCCTTTACGACACTCGAGCCAAATCTGGGCGTCGTAGATATGGGTGATTTTAGGACTCTTGTCGTCGCCGACATTCCCGGATTAATCGAAGGGGCTAGCGAAGGTGCAGGTCTGGGCGATCGATTTCTGCGGCACGTCGAGCGGACAAAGTTGATTCTACACCTTGTCGATGTCTCGTCTTTGTCTGGCCGTGACCCGGTTTCCGACTACGAGATTATCAACCGCGAACTCGCAAATTACGACGAGAACCTTGCACACCGCCCGCAAATCATTGTCGCGACCAAAATTGACGCCCTCGACGAGCCTGAACGGCTGGAGCAACTGAAGGAGCAGGCGAAGAAAGACCGAAAACGCCTGCTGGCGATCTCGTCCGTTACGAATACCGGCGTAAAGGAGCTTGTCGTCGCAATGGCCGAGGCGTTGAATCAGCTCACGGCGGATGAGAAAGAGGCTGCACATGTGGCGGCTCGAGTCTAAACGCGTTAAGTGTGAAAATCAGACGAATTGGATATTATGGCGGCAGTTTCGATCCGGTGCATGAGGGCCACCTTGCGATCGGTGAGGCAGTAGCTCGTCAGTTCGCGCTCGACGAATTTGTTTACATTCCCGCATTCCATGCCCCGCACAAGGTTCGCTCACAGCCGACATCGCCATACGATCGCTATGCGATGCTTTGCCTTGCGACAAGGTCAGAGGGTAAACAGCGAGTTTCGCGGATGGAGATCGAGATGCCCGGGCGTCCTTATACCATCGAGACACTTACCGCACTGATGGCCGCCCGGCCCGACGACCAGGCGTTTTTTGTGATGGGGGCCGATTCGTGGATGGATATCACAAGCTGGCGTGAGTGGCAGTCTGTACTGTCGATCACCAATCATATTGTGATGACGCGACCGGGTGTCGAGGTGCGAAGCAACCATGTCACAAGCCAGGTACGCGACAGAATTGTTGACCTGCGTGGGCGCAGCGACCCGCCGCAGATCGAGACTGGCAGGGTAGGCATCTACATCACCGACGCTGTCAGTCGCGGCGTTTCGGGAACCGAGATCCGCCGTAAAATCCGCGAGGGAGACGAGCGGTGGCGTACGGACTTAACGCCCGAGGTTGCAAATTACATCGAAAAATATCAGATTTATAAGTAATGGAAGAAACTCAGGAAAGATCGCTTGATCGCACGGCGGTCAAGCTAGAAATTGCCTCGCCACCCATCCCCTTTACAGATCTTGACCCGGAAGTACAGCTCGCCATCCGCTGCGCGGCCGATAAAAAGGCTGTAGGTCTCGTGGCTCTCGACTTGAGGGAAATTACGAGTTTTACGGAATTTTTCATCATCGCGAGTGGAACCAACCAGCGACAAGTCCAGGCCATCGCCGACGAGATCAACGAGCAGCTCAAAAAACAGCTCACGCTCAAGCCCGTCAGGGTCGAGGGTTACAGTTCCGCCGAATGGGTGTTGCTCGACTATGGCGACTTTGTCGTCCATCTCTTCAATGGCGAGGCTCGCGAATTCTACGATCTCGCCCGTCTCTGGCGCGACGCCGGCCGTGTAGAAATTCCCGAGGAGATCTAGGCTCTGGAAGGGCTTCATATGTTTTAGCGATTGCGGAGTCACGCTCTTACCTCACCGGGCAACTCCCTTTTGGAGCTTACCGTAAGTGGAATACGGCCGTTAGCGCGTATTTGACGCGTCTACCTCAACCGCCTCAAGTTCCCACTCAAGTTTTTCTCAACTAAACAGGTTCATTCTGTTTGCATAGACAAAATGTTTAGGCAAGAGGCAGTGTCGCAGGGGGATAATGCCGGATTGCATTTTTAATTAGACGAGGAAACGTGCATGAAAATGAACTTGCGGAAAGGTCTGGGTGGTCGAACCGTATGGATGTGGGGCAGCATGGCCGCCGTGGCGTTAGTTGCTCTGATAGTTATTGCCGATCCTTCATCGGCGAGCAGCGAACAGCCGGGTGAGGATTCGTCAGCTAAAGTGGCGGCACCAGCGGCTGTCGCGACTCCAACGGCCCGGGCGGCCTATGATCGCCTGCGAATTGCTGCGGGTGGCGAAACCGTCGCCAGCGTTTCACGCCAGACCGGCGTATACGATTTTGTGCGGAGCACGGGCACCGCGCGGCTGTCGATCGACGATCCCACGGCCGACCCGCGACAAAGAGCCGCCGCGTTTTTTGCCAAAAACGGCGACCTGTTTGGTATGAGCGCGGCCGAGCGTTCCCTGGCAGCCGCCAGCCCAAACGCAGCTTTAAGAGCCAGCCGTCTTGAGCCCAAGAGTGTTGCCGAGGATGAGATTGGTTCGACCCACGTGAAACTCGATCAGACGTATCAAGGGCTCCGCGTTTTTGGGGCGCAGTTGGTCGTACATATGGACGGCAGCGGAATCCAGGCCGCTAACGGAAACTTCGTACCCGGAATTTCGATCGGCGTAACGCCTCGAATCAACGAGGCAGAAGCCGGCCGTCGCGCGGTTACCGCGGTCGCTAAGACAGACCGGTCGGCTGCCGTCGATCGGACGGAACTGGCGATCTATCGCAAGGGCCTGCTCGAGGGTTACAAAGGCCCCAGCGTACTTGCTTACAGTGTCGAGGTTAAAGGCGATAATGTATACGAGCAGATCTGGATTGAGGCTGAAACCGGCAACATCATCAATCGCATTCCGCTTCGCGAGGGAGTATTAAACCGCATCGTCTACAGCCCGACATTCGATCCGGCCGCTCCTAACAGCAACATCGTTGTCCGCGAGAACGATCCAGTAATTCCCCCACCGGGAACGACGCCGCAGCACAATCTTTTTCACTGGGCCGGACATACTTACAACCTTTATAAGTCCGCGTTCAACCGCGACTCATACGACGGAATCGGCACCATCCCGCAGCGAAGCGTTCTGCTTGTGAATGATCAATGCCCAAACGCATATTGGGACGGGCAGGCGGCGAGCTACTGTCCTGACTTCGACAAAGACGATATTGTCTCGCACGAGTGGTCCCATGGGTATACTCAGTTCACGCACAATCTAATTTATTCATACCAGTCAGGTGCGCTAAACGAATCCTATTCGGACTTCTTCGGCGAGGCAGTCGATCTGCATAATGGTTTTGACGGCGCCGGCGGCACGAACAACACTGCGCCCACGACCTACACCATTCAGAACGGGCAGCATGTACCGAGCGGTGGCGGCCAGCGTTGGCGCGTTGGTGAAGATGTTACGGCCCTCAGTCAGCCGGCCGCACTAGGTATCCTACGAGACATGTGGACGCCGGGTGCGTTTGGCGATCCTGACTCGGTTAGCGATGCCAACTACGCCTGTGCTGCAAGTGATGGCGGCGGCGTGCACACCAATAGCGGCGTACCCAACCTCGGTTACGCGATCCTGGTCGACGGCCGTAACTACAACGGCCAAAACGTAACGGGCATCGGCTTCACGCGAGCTTTGCATATTTACTTCCGGGCTATGACGGTCTACCAGATCGAATCGACCAATTTTGCCCAGCATGAGCAGGCCCTGCGGAGCTCGTGTGACGACCTGATAGGCCAGCCACTGAGGAATTTTTCGACATCGAGTGCGGCCGGGACGATATCCTCCGAGACCATCCAGCCGACCCACTGTCAACAGCTAGTCAAGGCAATGAACGCGGTCGAGATGAGTGCACCGCCGACCCAGTGTAATTTCCAGGCGCTGCTCAACCCGCTGACGCCGGCCGACTGCAACGGATCGACAGATATTTTTACGGAAGACTGGGAAACCGGCACTGATGGCTGGACGACGGCGACTAGCGGAGTGACGGCGGACTGGCCAAATACGAACTTCGTGATCAAGTCAGACCTCCCCGCTAATCCCGATGCATCAGCGCATACAGGCTCGGCGGCTTTTGCGATCAACCCGCAGATTGGCGAGCCCAACGGCGGAACATGTGCGCCGGGCGGCGATGTGAGCGGCAAGTTCTCGATCACAAGTCCGACCGTTACCATGACCTCAGAGGCCTCAGATCCAAAGCTTTCATTCGAGCATTTTGTACAGACCGAGGGCGGCTTTGACGGCGGTAATGTAAAGATCAGTGTCAACGGCGGAACGTTTACAGTTGTGCCGCAGGACCAGTATCTATTCAATGCTCCCGGCTCCGCTCTGACCGACACCGCGGGCGGCAACACAAATCCGATAGCGGGTGAATTCGCATGGCATGGAGCAAATGCGGGTGGACAGAGCGGCTCGTGGGGCACTACTATCATTAATCTCGCAAACCTTACAAACCCGGGCGATACCGTCAAAGTCCGCTTTGAGTATGGACAGGATGGCTGTAACGGCAATCTGGGATGGTTCGTGGACAAGGTCCGTGTATATCACTGCCCGGTTCTGCAGGCACCGACACTGAGTCTTGGAACCGATTACACAAATCCGGATCCTGACGGAAACTACACGCTGACCTGGATACGCCCGAGCGCTGCGACCGGTCCAGACCAGGTCGAGGAATCTACCTCCTGCGGACCGCTATTCACAGACGATGCGGCACAAACACTGGTCGCCGGAACAAACAGCAAGTGGACAGGCAGCCCGCAGTGGGTCTCCGCACCCAGGCCTGGGACACAGGACATGTCGTATCACATACCGTCGGGTGCCTCGCAGAACGAGTCGCTAACGATGGTGAATCCAGTCACGATCCCGGCAGGTTCCAGCTCGACGCTTTCATTTTCGACCCGCCAGGGGCTGGAAAACACCTACGATTTTGCACATGTCGAAGTAAGTGCAGCCGGTGGCGCGTTTGAAGAGGTCGCAAACTATACCGGGCCCGAAGGCCTGACCCCTACCGACGTTTTTGAGGGTACTCGCTCAATCGATCTGTCGGGCTACGCCGGCCAGTCCGTGAAGGTTCGAGTTCGAGTGGAGAGCGATGCCTACAACATAGGTGCTCCGGCGGGGTTGTATATAGATAACATCACTATCACCGCGAGCGCTTTTTCAAACGTCGCGACCGGCGTAACCGCAACTTCACTTCTCGTCAACCGACCGGCGAACGGAACCCGCTGCTATCGTGTACGGACTTCCTACACTACTCCCCCTCTACGGGGCCTTAGTCCGTGGAGCAACCTGGTGACGGCAACCGTGCGGTTGGCAGGCGGCTCGCCGACTCCGACGCCAAGCGCTTCGCCGACAGCAACGGCAACACCGACAGCCACGCCGACCGCTACGCCTACGGGATCGCCAACGGCAACTCCAACTGCATCTCCGACAGCGACGCCGAGCGTCACGCCGACGGTCACTCCGACGGTAACGCCGATGCCTTCTCCCAGCGTTACGCCTACGGTCACTCCGAGTGCTTCACCAACACCGACCGCAACACCGACCGCTACGCCTACGGCGACCCCGGCGACGAGTCCCACAACTACGCCTACCGGATCACCAACTCCGATTCCTCAGGGTTCCACGGTCTCGGGACAGGTCTTTACACCGGACTTAAGGGGACTACCGGGAGCGACCGTGAGTAGGATCGATTTAATCGGTAATCGACAAAACGTTATCACCAACTCTTTTGGTTTCTACACATTCAATAATGTCGCAGCACAGACATACACGTTCGTCGCTCGCTCGCGTCGGTATAGGTTTGCGTCGCGCCAGGAGACGATCATCGGGAATCGAAATGATATTAACTTTGTCGGTCAGGAGTGATCTAGCTCTTAATCGTGCATCGGAAAGCCCGGGCTCGACCCGGGCTTTTTTGTGGCCGCCTTGCCCGGCGATGAATCGTTTCTCCGGTTAAATTGGACGCGCACAGGTTGCAGGGCTTATCATTGGGCCTTTCCAAAGACCATGCGATTTCGCTTTATTTGGGTCGGCAAGACTCGCAACAAACACTACCTCGCGGTACAGGAGGATTATCTTACGCGGCTCCAACATTTTGTAAAATGCGAAACGGTTGAGGTGCGGGATGCGCGCGAGCGCGACCCGCGAGAGACTGAGGGCAACCGAATCCTTGAAAAAGTGAATCATAGCTCCTTCGCCTGTCTCCTTGAGGTTACAGGCCGGCAGTTGTCGTCGCACGATCTAGCTCGTGAGATTGAGAAATGGCAGGCGGCCGGACCGAAGGAAATCGCATGGATCATCGGCGGGGTCGACGGCGTCTCGGACCGGGTTGCCGAGCGGGCCGACTATAGGTTATCCTTATCGCTTCTCACGTTTACGCACGAAATGGCCCGTGTCGTCCTGCTCGAACAGCTTTACCGGGCGCATACAATTTTAAGGGGTTATCCGTATCAAAAATGACGAAATCAAGTTTGAAAACTACGAGGGAAAAGCTTGTTGGTGAACGAGATCTTTTGGTTCGCAAATTGAAAGGCAGCGATCTTTCGGTCGACGATTCGGAGACGCCGGATCCGGTCGATCTCGCTGTTCGTAACTACTCGAAAAATGTTCAGCTCGCGGTCTCCGAAAACGAGAGCCGGCAACTAGCGTTGATCGATGAGGCCCTCGTCCGCATCGATGACGAAGAATACGGCGAGTGCCAAAACTGCGCCAAGGTAATCAACGCCAAGCGGCTCGCGGCCATCCCCTGGGCCCGTTACTGCCTCGACTGTCAGCAGCTGCTCGAGCAGGGCATGCTTGACGACGAATAATTTTCCACTCGTGATCGCCGCCGCCCGCAATTCACTTCTTTCGGTAATCTTTCCAGAAGAATGCGCGGTATGCACGGGTCAAGTCGATGATTCCCACGGTATCCCGGCCTGCACCGGCTGCTGGGCCGAAACAAAACTCTTCGACGGCTCTGAAATGCTCTGCAGCAAATGCGGAGCTTTTTTTGGCGTCGGGGCCGCTGATCGACTAATTCAGTGCCCGTTTTGCCGCGAACATTTTTACGATAAGGCCGTTGCCTGCGGCATTTATGAAAAGGCCCTCGCGGCCTCCGTTATAGCCCTCAAAACCACCCCGCATATTTCTCTTCGGCTGCGGCAAATTATCGAGACTGCTATGTCGAGACTGGACATGTCGTCGTTCGAGCTGGTCATACCAATCCCCCTCTCGGCGGCCCGACGGCTGGAACGCGGGTTCAATCAGGCTGAACTAATCGGATCGGTTGTCGGCAATTTTGCGAAGGTTCCGGTGGATCTAATCAGCCTCATCCGCACGCGCCACACACCCATTCACAGGGTTGGCATGGACAAGCGGGCGCGCGCGCTGTCAGTCGAAAACGTTTTTCACGTGGCCCGCCCCAAACTGATTCAGGGAAGGCGGATCTTATTGGTTGACGATGTTTTTACATCGGGTTCCACGGCTTCGTTTTGCGCTAAGATGCTGAAAAAACACGGTGCGGCAAGGGTCGAGGTTTTTACGCTGGCTCGCGCCGTTATGGACTGACAGGGATTACTCCAAGCCGACAAAATTCACATCGCCCAGCGAGTCCGAGACAGTCACGCTCCGCGCGGCAAATCTGTAGCGTCGCGACATCACGCCGACCGTGTACGTCTGGCCGACCGACACATTGTCAAAGGAATAGAACCCAAATGACGAGGTCGTTACCCTCCGCACCTGGCCGGCCGTATCGCGTATATAGACCGACGCGTTGACCAGCCCGCGGCCGTCGGGCGTCGTGACAACTCCTGCCACGGTGATTTGCGTTGATGCGATCCGTTCTATCGTGCCGGCCTGGCCGATCAAATAAAGCTCGCCCGATTCATCTTCTGCAAATCCCACGATATTGCGGGCCGTGTCGAGCAAGACTGACTGGCTTGTTCCATTCCACAAAAATATCTCACCCGAACAATAATCGCCGTAGATATAGCTGCCCGCGGCAAAGGTGCCGCGAGTTCCGCGATAGACATTTCCGCCAGTGATCGAGCAGCGGCCCCCGCCGTGATTGTATTCCAAGACGGGTGCGACATAGTTAGCGGGTAATCCGCACCCGTCGATATTCGTGCAGTGATTCCCCTCATAAATTCGCCAGCCGTAATTTCCGCCGAGGGTGATTATATCAACCTCCTCCCAAACATTCTGACCTACATCGGCCGCCCACAGCTGCCGGGTGCCGCCACGATCAAAGGAAAACCTGTACGGATTTCGCATCCCGAGTGCAAAAATTTCGTCGGCACCTGGCGCATTTATAAATGGATTGCCAGGCGGAATATTGTATTGAGGAGTCTGGCCAGCCGGCACGTTGTCGATGTCGAGCCTTATAAATTTGCCTAACAGTTGATTGATGTTTTGAGCATTGTTATTCGGATCGTTTCCGCTGCCCCCATCACCAGTTCCCGCGTAAATGTACCCGTCTGGACCAAAGGCGACGCTGCCGCCATTATGATTTCCGAAGGTCGGATGTGGGATTGTGATGATTATCTTTTCGGTTGTATTTGCAACATTCGGACTTGCCTCAGAGGTCAGGTATTCCGCGATCTGGATCGCACCATCTGTCTGCCTGGTGTAATAAACGAAAAATCGCCGATTTGTACTATATTGCGGGTGAAAAGCGAGACCGAGCAAGCCCCGCTCGCCGCCCGACAACACGCGAGAGGTGATATTCAAAAACTCAGTCGGCGTAGTCGACCCCGGCTGCACTACTCTAATCACCCCGCCCTGTTGGACGATGAACAGCCGGCCCGATCCATCCCGCGGGCTCGTCATGAATAGCGGCGAATTAAGCCCGTTGGTGATATACGGCACAAGCCTGACGGATGAGGTCGGCTGTGCCCAGGACGTCGCGGATAGCAACAGAACGGTCGAGAAAACAAACAGCAGAAATCTCTTCATAACTCCCCTTTGTTCGTGGCTGCACCCATGTGCTCCAACTACTGCGTTGATAATTAAAACCTAAGTTTATTTTACTCTTAGGGAGGTGAAGCGACAAGAGATTTAAAGCCGGTAACGAACACCGCCTTTTTGCGTTTTCGCCACGTCAATACCGGTGTTCTGCAGGCGCATCGAGATGTCCGCGGTCATCGTGAGATCGGCGAACCTTTTGTTTTTGAGGTGGAAATGACCCGCAGCCGCTATCATCGCGGCGTTGTCCGTGGAGAGATGTTTAGACGGGAAATATACGGGAAGGCCAACGTTGCACGACGACAGCCGTGCGGCTTCCTGTAACGCTAAATTACATGCGACGCCGCCGGCGACGATCAGCGTTTTCGGTTGCAGCTCACGACTCAGTTTTTCCAGAGTGCTGACGAGAGCCGTCACGACGGCGGTTTGAAAACTTGCGGCGAGGTCCTTTATCGCTTGAGTCGGCTCCTCATCGTTGCTCAAAGGTTCGATGCCGTTCTCGCGAATATATCGGGCGACCGCGGTTTTCAGTCCGCTGAAACTTAAATCGGGGCGTCCATCGGAAATCTTTGCTTTTGGAAATCGTACACGGCTCGGATCGCCTTCGAGTGCCAGTTTCTCAATTATGGGCCCACCCGGGTAGCCGAGTCCCAGCATTTTTGACACCTTATCAAAAGCCTCACCCGCTGCGTCATCTCGTGTGCGGGAAACGATCTCGTAGGCGCCCTCAGTGCGAATATGAAATATATTAGTATGCCCGCCTGAAACTATGAGGGCGAGAGCCGGATACTCGATCTCGGGATTTTCGAAAGCTACGGAATATACATGGCCCTCGATATGATTTACGCCGACGATCGGTATATCAAGCGAATAAGCGAGAGCCTTGCCAAAGCAGACGCCTACCAGGAGCGAACCGATCAGTCCCGGCCCCTGCGTCACGGCAATAGCATCTATGTCAGACATTCGGACACCCGCCGCCGAAAGGGCTTCGTCTACGACCGGATCGATCTTCTCCAAATGCTCCCGCGAGGCCAGTTCAGGTACGACGCCGCCCCATGGCCGGTGCAGGTCGATCTGCGACGAGATGATAGATGACAAAATCTCACGTCCGTCGCGCACCACGGCGGCAGCCGTCTCATCACAAGAGCTTTCGATGCCGAGGATTAACACGGAGATTAGTTTAGCAAATGAGCCGAAAGCGGGTCGCTGGCATGCTTGTGTCATCCGCTGCCCAAGCATATAGCAGCGTGCCAGTGGAAAGTTGTACGCCGGCAAACGCAGAAAAAGACGCAGATGGGTCACTATCACGCAGTTAACTCCACATATTAAACTTTCTCTTCACTAGAAAACGGGTTCCACGGGTAGCAGCCCACCTCCCCTCGTTGTAGGATAGAAGAAACGTTTCGTCGCCCCTGATACATGAAAGCAGCACAGAAAATGGAGTACCGTCTCAATAAAACCGGTTACCTACGTTACTTGTCGTGCCCGCCCGAGTTTTGGCTTGAGCACCACGAGCCGCTGCTTTTTGCCCGCCCGGAAACGCTCGAATACAAGCATCGGCGCCAAGAGGGCTATGACGTCGAGTGGCAGGTAAAACAATTGGCGCGTTTTCGCTCCGACGAAAAACAGTCGATTGATTTTCAGCGCGTCTTTCAAACTTCGGATTTGCTCACCCGTTCGGACGTCGTCGTGACAGACGCAGCGACCGGGGTGGTCGATATATATGAGGTAAAGGGATCGTCAAAGGTAAAGCCTGAGCACTATGATGACGTCGCCTTTCAAATGTGTGTGGCCGAGAGAGCCGGTGCCGCGGTTGGTAAATGTTACGTTATCACGCTCAACGGAGACTACATCCGTCGGGGTGATATCGACAACGAACAGCTTTTTGTGATTACTGACGTCACGGAGGAAGTCACGCTAAGGCAGACGGAGGTCGACAAGCAAATCAAGGCTGCCTTCGCGTATCTTCAAACGATCCCGGTTCCGTCGCTTGCCGATTACTGCGCCGAGAATAAGCTCGATTGCCGCTTTTTACAAGCCCGATTTTCCGATCTTCCGGAATACACGGTTTTTGACATTTCGTATCTGAAACACGACAAACGCCGCGAGCTTTTGCAGGCGGGCGTCGTCGATATCACACACGTCCCGGACGATTTCCCGTTGTCTCCTAAACAGCGAAGTCAGGTTGATGCGGCTAAATCAAGACTGGAAACGATCGACCGCGATGGGATTGCCAAACGCATTTGCGACTGGCAATATCCGTTGCATTTTCTCGATTACGAGACGTTTGCCTACGCCGTGCCGCAGTTTGACGGCATTAAGCCGTTTCAGCAGATGTGCTTTCAGTATTCACTGCACACCATCGCCGCCCCCGATGCCGAGATGCGACATAGCGAATACCTCTCACGCGGCGGCGACGCACCGCCCCGGCTTCTTGCCGAGCATCTACGCCAAGCGATGACCGATGGTATCGGGACCGTCTTTGTCTGGTTCGAAGGTTTCGAAAAGGCCCGCAACTCGGAAATGGCCGAGATGTTTCCGGACCTCGCGGACTTCTTCAACGAGGTGAACGAAAAGACCTGCGACCTGATGAAAATCTTTGCCGATAATCTCTACATCCACCCGGATTTCAAAGGCAAAACGTCCATTAAAAAAGTCTTGCCCGTCCTCGTGCCCGAACTTTCTTACACCGAGCTCGGCATCGGCGACGGTATGTCAGCGACGATTAAATGGTTTCACGCCGCGACACGAAAAAGTCTGACGGACGAAGAGCGGCAGACGATTTTCAACGACTTGCACGAGTATTGTAAGCTCGACACGATCGCGATGGTCGAGATATACAATGTGCTGCGCAGGCTGTAACGATTGATCGTCTTTACTCTACGGAACAAAGTTGTACGTCAAGACTCCGGCGACCTTGACCGCTTTCCCTGCAAGCAGCGTAGGCGCAAAACGTGCCTCATACGCCGCGTTCTCTGCCGCGGCACGAAGCAACGGATGACCGCTCAGGGCCGAGGCCGATCTCACAATCCCTTCTTCGTCTATCATCACCTGGATACTGACGGCGCCTTGCGCCCGAACTGCCCTTGCCGCTGCAGGATATGCAGGCATTGCAAGCGAGACCGCCTTGCCGTTGAGCACATTTCCCGTACTTACCGTCTTTGGGATACCATTCATCGCCGCTCCATCACCCACGAAGTTGTAAATTAGTCGCCCGCTCACACGCACAGGGGATGGAGGAAAGATAGCCTTTAAAGCGGCTTCTTCGGCCGCGGCGCGGAGCAGCGGATCGGCGAGAATCGGGTCAAGCAGGGATACATCCGCCGCTCGAGGAAACTTCTGATCGTTGATATCGGCCTTGGCATGTACGACGGCCCCGTTTTCGTCAACCTCAATAATGACCGCAATCGCTGCCGAGACGTCTGTACCCCTAAGCACTTCCGGATAGCCCGGCCGGGGCAGAATAATGGCTTTGCCATTGAGCACCGGGTTCGCAGACTTTTCAGCCTTTACCGAATCCTGAGCCATGCCGACAGTGGCGGCAACGAAAAAGAGTATAGAAACAAGCGTCTTCATAAATTCCTCCTTAAATGTTTGTCCAGAATATAGATTAGACACCGGCGTATGGCGAAAGTTCCCGCCCACGACGAGATTAACAGCGAAAATGTCGATTAAGAATTACTTGACTTCACGTTTGGTTAGTTATAAAACTTACGGCGCCGATTCAAAAGGAGAAAGTCAAATAAGATGGGAAGAAAAATCCTTGCCGTTATCGTCGGAATAATTGCCGCCCTTGCGGTAATCATGATCGTGCAGATGATGAATGCACTGATCGTGCCGCCCCCACCCGCAGAGGTGATGAACGATGCGGGACGACTTGCCGCTTACATGGTCGCGATGCCCACGGCCGCCTACATCGTCGTTCTGATCGGATACGTTCTAGGCTCTTTTGCCGGCGGTTTTATCGTTACAAAGATGAGTCGAAAGGTCGGTGGCAGCCAGACGTTAGCCGTGGTAATTGGTGTAGTACTTATGATCGCGGGCATCCTCAATTTCTTCATTCTCGTCCCGGGCCAGCCTATATGGTTCGTTGCCGCGAGCTTGCTGAGCTACGTCCCTCTAGCGTGGCTGGGCTACCGCGTCGCCCGCTAACGATAAGGGTCGGGGCGAATCGGCGGCGAACAAAGTGAGCCTGCACTACCGTCTGCTCACGGCTTTTTACCGTCAATCCACGCGGGCACGAAACTCGAATTTACCAGCCACTCAATCGGAGCGACCATCGCGCTAATCGAACGTGTCATGTGCATAAAATCAATCGTCCTCAGTTCATCGCTCGCGCGATGGTAATCCGTGTGGAGGCCAAAGCTTGAGACTGTGTGGGCGACGATTCCCTGCCGAGCAAGCGTGATGTTATCCGAGCGGAAAAAGAAATTCTGATCAGGATGCGGGTCCTGTACGAGCCTCGCACCGTGTTTCGCAAGCTCCGAGCCGAGGTTTGAGCGCTCGTAGCCGGTCAGCCACAGCTCCTCGGCTTTTACCTTAGCGTCCGGTCGGCCGATCATCTCAAACTGGAGATTTGCGATCAATTTTTCCTTCGGAAATCCCAAATTGCTTACGAAATACCTCGAACCGTGGCCGCCCGCTTCCTCACTACCAAAACAGGCAAAGAAGATTGTGCGTTTCGGCTTTTTGCCGGCGGCGAGAATACGCGCGAGCTCCATGACCGCGACCGTCCCGGAAGCGTCGTCATCGGCTCCGTTAAAAATCTTGTCATCGCCCGGCGCGTTTTCCTGCACGCCGATATGGTCAAGATGCGAGCTGAGCAAAATCACATCAGCAGACTGAGTCTTGTCAGTTCCAGTGATTTTACCCACCGCATTCCACGTCGCACCCTTCTCAGCCGGGCCGAATTTGGCGTGAAGCTCGAGCGGTTCCTGCCACGTCATGTTCCCCAGAAAACCTTCGACCTGCTTGTTTACCGCAATCACGGTTCCCCTCGTGGACATCGATGGCCTGCGGCCCGCAATTTGGGACCAGCGCTCTCGGAGTTCTTTCGTCTCCGTCAGCAGAACGGCAACGGCTCCATTCTTAATCAGCTCATTGATCTTCGGCTGGATGAATTCGAGCCGGTCATCTTCGTTAAGTTTTAATAGGACGATCTCGCCGGGAGCCGCCGGTTCCGACGGCGTGAGCGTCTTGAAGTTGCCGGTAACATCGGGCGCGGATATCGATAGGACCACCCATTCCTTCCCAATTGTAAAAAGATCCTGAGTCCGGCCCAATTGTAGACTCTCCAGTCTGGGTCGCGCGGTCGTCTCGACGGCTTGCACGTATGTGCTCTTTCCATCCCGTCCTTTCTCACCCGCCGGCTCGAGCCCAAACTGCATGAATTGAGACCCGACATACTCGGCTGTAATCCGCTCAAACATCGTTCCACTGCCGCGGCCCTGCATAGCGTCGCTGGCGAGAAATTGCATCGCGGCGCGGACATTTCGTTCGTCGACGTGCGATTTTTGCGACGGCTGAGCCGCGCCGGGCAAACTCGATGCGACGATCAGTCCGGCCAAAAGAATTGCCCGCAACGAAACAGGTTTTTTCATATGTCTCCGATTCGCTCAACGACCTGATTATCGGCGCCCTTGGAATCGCCCCAACTTTGTATAACTGTTAGTTTCCGAGTCCTCGATAATACCGCCAATTAGTCGAAAATGTTTTCGCTAGCTTTTGCTTTGTCAGAATAGCCCGTACCATCTCGATCGGAATCGGGCCTTCTTTCAGGATTGCGTCGTGGAATTGCTGATCGGTCATCTTTTTGCCGCCGACTAGATCCGCATGCAGCGCGTACAGCTGTAGGCCGCCCATCATATATGCCATTTGATAAAGCGGGCCGTAGTCACCGGCGAATGACCGGCGGACCTCAGCGAGGGCGTTTTCTCGCTCGTGGCCAACGGTGTTCACCAGCAGATCGACCGCCTCTTGCGGGGTCATCTTCTCGAGATGGAAGTTGAGCGAGAAGATAATTCGGGCCGCTCGGTGCGAGCGCCAGAACAGGGCCCCGATCTTGTCCTCCGGGGTCTTGCTAAATCCGCGATCCCACAAGATGAATTCCCAATACAAGGCCCAACCCTCGCCCCAAAACGGCGTGCGAAAAAGGCTGCGATACGGTCGATATCGACGCGTCATGTAACCTTGCAGATGATGGCCGGGAATCAGTTCGTGATGCGTTACCGCTCGGGCGAAATGCGGATTGTTGCCGCGCATCGACATCATTTTTTGCTCGTGCGTCATGCCATCGGTCGGATATGAGACTAGGATCGTTTCACCTCCGAGGAAGAATGGGGCAATCAATTGCCGCTCGGGCGTCATCATCTCCATTCGCCACGATTCTTCGGCGATCGGCGGCACCGTGACGAGGTTATTCTTCTTTACATAATCGATCGCCTCGCGGGCCTGGTCGCGAATCAGGGTCGCCTGCTTGCCGGGTTCGACGTATTTCTGCTTAACTGCCTCGATTGCCCTCATATAGTCGTCGCCAAAACCCATTTCTCGCGACGCTTTTCTCAGCTCCGTCTTGCACCATTCGAGCTCCTTGTTGGCAATCTCGACCAATTCCTCGGGCGAGTACGGGATCATCTCAAACTTCAGTTCCTCGATCAGAGCCTCGCGGCCAATCGGGTCACCGATAATCGTCACGCGATCGTCGGCTTTTATACCAACCAGCTTTTCCGAGATGAAAACCGCATACTTTTGGAGCGCCTCGTCGGTGGTTTTGTAAGGTGACGAATTCCACCACGTGAAAGTAGGGTCGTAAGCGTTATGGAACGTATACCAATTCTTCAGCGTCTGGCGCAGAACCCCAACGGTGCGGGCGGCGCGCTGTGCAACGGTGCGTTGAGGCTTGACCGCATTTGCAGCCTCAAACAATTTCTGCGTCGCCGCAATCTGGCGGCTCATCTCGTCGAGCGTGACGGCAGTTTTCGCCGGTTCAATATTCTCCAACCGCCGGCGCGTATCTTCGAGGTCACTAATCGTCTTTGCAAAAGGAATCAACGCCGCCATCTCCGCAAGTTGATCCGCGCTGCGATCGAGTCCTTTGACCTCGTGGTCGAGGTAGTTTTTGAAAAGTATGTAATCGACTTGCTCGTCGTGATTCAGCGAGTCAAAATCCTGTCGACCGAGGACGCTCAGTTGCTCACGATAAAACGCGCGAAGCCGGGCCGCGCGGTTTGCCGAGGTGAAAGAAGTATGAAGGCGGTTTAAGCTGCCATAATCCTCTTCAAATCTTTCGATGACGCCCCGGAGCCGCGATCGCGACTCGTTAACATCAAAAAACTCGCCACTGCTGCTGGCTTGTCCGGGCGTGCCAGACGCGGTTACCGCGAAAAGGACGACGAGAGCGACAAAATGTGGAATGCGAGTCATAAGATTATAAGCGTACAGAACGAAACATTGCGAAACCATGGACCTGCCGTATTCTGCTCGCGAGTCAGCCCTGGTCAGGCGGTGGTTTCTGTGAAGACGATTTGGTGCTCGAATTTGACGACTAGTTTGATCGCAACCCAGAAGATCGGACCCGCCTTCGTATTTGTATAGCACCCGTCTAGAGCTTGCTCAGAAAACTCACGCCGTCAGGCAGTCGAACACCAAAGTTCTCGGCAATCGTCTGGCCGATGTCCGACAGGGACTGTCGCGTGCCGAGATTGACGCCACTGGACGACTGTTTGCCATATACAAGCAACGGCACGTACTCTCGCGTGTGATCCGAGCCGTCTTTAGTCGGATCGTTGCCGTGATCTGCGGTCAGGATCAACAGATCGTCGTCTTTCATTGCATCGAAAATTTCTGGAAGACGGCTGTCGAAATGTTCCAGGGCCTTTGCATAACCTTCCGTGTCACGCCGATGGCCGTATAACATGTCAAAATCGACCAAATTGCTAAAAATCAGACCGTGCGAAGGCGCGTTGAGAGCGTTTATGGTCTGGTCGACCGTCTGATCGTTATTTTTCGCATTCAGATCCTGAGTAACTCCCAGTGAATCGTAAATCGAGGCTATCTTGCCTATGCAGATGACGTCGAGTCCATTGTCCTTGAGCAGCGGCAGCAGATTCTCGGCCGGCGGCAGAATCGCGTAATCGTGACGGTTTTCCGTCCGCCTGAAATCATTCGCACTCCCGCCCAGAAACGGCCGGGCGATAACGCGACCGACCTCGTCTTCGCCCTTCAGGATGCGACGGGCAATCTCACAAATCTCATACAGGCGATCCACCGGCACTATTTCCTCGTGGGCAGCGATCTGAAAGACAGAGTCGGCTGACGTGTAGACGATCGGCTTCCCCGTTCTGACGTGCTCTTCACCAAGGTCTTTGATAATTTCAGTTCCGCTCGCGGCGTAATTTCCCAACACGCCGGGAACGCCGGTTTGGGCGACAAAATCGTCAATAATGCGTGGCGGAAAGCCATTGCGAAACGTCGGAAATGCCTTTTCGAGAACGATACCCGCCATCTCCCAGTGTCCCGTGGTCGTGTCTTTGCCGTTCGACTTGAGCGTACATTTGCCGTAGCTGCCGATCAGTTCGGCAGGGGCGGGCAAATCGGCCAGCGGCCTGATATTTCCGAGCCCAAGCCGTTGAAGATTTGGAAGCGCAACCGACCGCGATTCGAGAATGTGCCCAAGCGTGTCCGCCCCTGCGTCGCCCCAATCCGCGGCGTCTGGCATTTCGCCAATACCGGCACTATCGAGTACGAGGAGACAGATGCGTTTAAACCTTTCGTTGGTCATATGGTGGTCTAATTCCCGCTAATTCGTCGGCGCCGTGTAGCCCTCTCGAGCTCTTACTTGAGCACCTTTCGGCAGACCCGTGAGCTCGACCCGTATTCGCCGATACGCACCATCACGTTTGTCATTGGTGGGATAGTATCCAAGTGTGTATTTGGTGCCAATTTCACCGGCGACGCTCTTAAAAGCGGACCTCGCCTCGTTCAGGTCGCCCACCGGGTAGACCTTGCCGCCCGAAATCCGAGCGAGGTCCGCCATCTCGGTGTCGGCGATCTCGTAGAGACGTTTGCTGACCGCCAGACGTTCAAACTCGCCGAGCTCGCAAAAACTTGCCGCCTTTTCCATTTTACCGGTGGCCGCGATGCCGCGATAGTAACGACGTATCTGGGCTGCCGAGAATCGAGTCGCACTCTGGCAGTCGCCCATAAGATTCTCCTCAAAATAGGCCTGAGTATCGACCTTAATAAAAAAGATGACGACGCCGGTCTCGGCGAGCAGTTCCTTGGCGAGTGCAAAGTCGGCTCCGCTCGTGGAGTCCACGCCATCGGTCAGTGCGACTAGTGCCCGGCGACCGCGGAATTGCCCGCTCGGACGCTGACCGAAAATCTTTTCCGCGACCTGAATTAGCGAGTCGTAGAGCGGCGTGCCGTTACTGGTTCGGACATTCTCAACGGCAGTTCTGAGGGCCTTACGGTCGTCGGTCAACTGGCTGAGCACCTCGGTCACTGCGTATGCCTGATTGTCTTTGCGCTCCGTCTTGTACGACATGACCGATACCCGGTCGCCCGATCGCAACGACGCGATAAAATTCTGGGCAGCTCTCTGAATGAGAGGCAAATCGGAACGTGCCGACCCGGATGTGTCGAGCAGGAGCGCCACCTCAAAAGGCTCAGCCGTGGCCGCAAAGCCAGTAATTGCCTGTCGTTTGCCATCTTCGTAAAGCACGAAATTTGACGCCTTTAACCCCGCGATCGGCACTCCCCCAGTCGATGTCACGGCAACCGGTACGTCAACGAGCTGTGTCTCGACGCGGACCACGTCGTCGTCCGCGGGCTTCTTATCCTGCCCTAACGCGAAATCGGCGTTAAACCACGTGACCAGCAGCGTCAAAACTAAAAACTTAAAGCGCATCTTGGTAAAATCCTCAAGTAGCAAAAAATTGTAACAAAAAACCCATGATTCTCCGCTTTGTTGGACGTTTTTGGTATCACCGGCGGTTGGCTTTATGTTATATTTACTCTTGTTATTCTGTAAAAGAACGTAAGTTCCCCCGCGGCATTGGAAACGCGGCAACTTTGGGTTGATTAGGAGCATCCGATGTTTTTCTCAGATTCGGCATTAAATCGAGGAGCTTTTTACGTGATGAAACGAAATTTTCTACTAGGGTTATTCCTTTTGCTGGCCGTTAGTGCCGGCACTTTAGTCGTTGACAATGTCTCGGCGCAGAATAATGAGCCGGTCATCGAAACCGTCGAGCCTACAGTTGCTGAAGCTGGTGCGGTAACCAATGACGCCAACTTGGTCGCCGGGGTCGGGGACGCGCCTTCGGATTTTAACGGCGACGGAAAGACAGATTTCGTCACGGTACGTCAGGACCAGACGACGCTCAATTATCGATGGTTCATCCTGCTTAACGGTCCCGGCACGGAACGGCAGCTTGACTGGGGCGGCGGACGAAATGACTTCATTACTCCCGCCGATTTTGACGGCGATGGTTCCGACGATGTAGCTATCTGGCGCCGCGAGAATGGCAACTCGGCTTTTTACGTTTTCCAGAGCCAGACCAATACCTTCCGATTTATTAAGTTTGGATTGTTCAATGACGATCCAAGCGTCGTTCGGGATTACGATGCCGACGGCAAAGACGACGCGGCGATTTATCGTCGAGGAGAGACCGATACGGCGGCGAGCATGTTTTGGTGGTTGGGCAGCCGACCGGGTATCGCCAACGTCCAGATTCCGGTCACCTGGGGCCTCGGTACCGACCAGGCAGTTCCGGGGGATTACACCGGCGATGGAAGGGCTGACTTCGTGGTATTTCGGAGCTTACCGGGAGATGATTTAGTATGGTTAATTCATCCTGGAACCGGCGGTGGCGATGCGGGCGGCAATGACAGGGTTACCAAATTCGGCAGGCTTGGCGATGTCGCGGTTCCCGGCGATTACGATGGTGACGGAACTACCGACCTTGCCGTCACTCGGGTGGTAAGCAACCTTATCAACTGGTTTTACCGACCAAGTTCGATACCGGGTACGTTGAGCTACGTCCAGTTCGCGTGGGGACGTGTCCCTAATGGCGATGTTGAGGTTCAGGGCGATTATGACGGCGATGGGAATACCGATTACGCGGTATGGCGGCCAAATGTCTCGGGACAGAGCATATTTCTGGTACGAGGCAGTTTGGGCAATACCATAAGCCAACGATGGGGCCTGCCGACCGATCAGCCTGCGGCATTCGACGCACACGAATAAATACACTCGATCATTAAGCAGTAAAAAGAAGAGGCCGGGAAACGCTCCCGACCTCTTCTTTTTTTCTTCGCCGCGAAGATTAGGTGTACTTCTCGATGACGCGTGAAATAGCCTCGCGTGTGACTGCCCCAACGATTCGCTCCTGTTCCTGACCGCCCTTGAACAAGATCAGGGTCGGAATGCCTCGGATGCCGTACTGCTGGGGCACCGTGCCGTTTTCATCGACGTTCATCTTAAAGACACCCGCTTTCTCCTGATATTCTTCTGCAATCGCCTCAACGGTCGGGGCGATCATCCTACAGGGCCCGCACCACTCGGCCCAGAAATCCACTAAGACAGGTTTGTCCGAGCCGAGTACGTCCGCCTGAAAATTTGAATCCGTAATTTCCTTTGCAAAATGTGCCATTACACTCTCCCTTGATTATAAAAAATGCCTGAGTTCTATTTTATCCGATCACGTGCCGATTGTCGCACAGCCTAAAAGATTACCTTTTTAGCAGCTTAAACGCCTGATTCCAATGATTGGTCCTGAACGCATAATTAACCCACAGCGAAGCAAGAGCCTCGAGGAAGAAAGACTGGTCGATGCCGCCGACGTCCTCGACTTCCCATCCGAATTCCCTGATGAGCGCCGCCGCCTCCGCCTTCGCTGCGTCGTTATCACCCGCGATGAAATGTGTGGCCGCTTCGCCATCAAAAATCGGGTCCGTCATTACAGCGACACCGATTGAGTTAAATGCCTTCACGACGTTGGCATTAGGCAACAGTCGCTGCACCTTTTCACCCAGAGAATCCCCGACCGTCGCCGTAAATTTGGGCGGCACCCCTTGCGAGAAATCCATCGGATTTGAAAGATCGATGACCGTTTTGCCGGTGAGACTTTCCGGGCGGGCCAGTTTGATCGCCGGGTCAAGAGCCAACGCTTTGACACTCAAAAAAACGACCTCGCCGAATGCCGCAGCGTCTGCAAAACTGCCCACGGATGCTCTGGGCCCCGTGCGGGTCTGCCATTCGGCGAGTTTAGAGAGGTCGCGCGTGCCGAGCATGACGTCATGGCCTTTCTCGGCATAGCCTGTGCCCAGCACCTGGGCCACATTTCCCGAACCGACGATTCCGATCTTCATTCTATTCACCCGTAACGAATAACAATTTTGCCAAAATGCGCGCCCGACTCCATATAGGTTAAGGCATCACGAAGCTCATCAAACTCGAAAACCCGGTCAATCACCGGTCGCAATTTCGCTTCGGCGGCCTTGGCCAATAGGTCGGTAAACATCGCCTTAGACCCGACAAAAATTCCCTGCAGACGCAGGGCTTTCATAAACACCGAAATGGGATTAAAGTCGCCCGGCCCGCCGAGCGCCCCGATCATCGCAACATGCCCGGCAATACGCGCGGCATTGATTGAGCGTGCGAGCGTGCCGGCACCACCTATCTCGACAATGTGGTCGACGCCCCGCTTTTCGGTCATGTCCAGGACGGCCGCATCCCAATCGGGACGGGTGGAATAGTTAATCACCTCGTCTACGCCGAGATCGCGCAACCGTTCGATCTTGGCCTCGCTGCTCGATGTCGCGATTACCCGCGCGTCGAACATTTTCGCGATCTGTATCGCAAAAATGGAAACGCCGCCGGTGCCGAGTGTAAGGACCGTGTCGCCATCCGTGACGTGTCCCGACACAACCAGAGCATGCCACGCGGTCAGGGCCGCACAGGGCAGGGTGGCAGCCTCCTCATATGAGAGGTACTCGGGAATCTTGACGACCGCGTCCTGTCGGAACGCGGCGTATTCGCGTGCAATGCCGTCCCATTGCGGCCCAGCGCCGAGGGCCGTCCGACGTGTTTCTTCGCTTGCCTGGCCGTCAAACCACCGTTGGACAAAGATCGGCATCACCCGGTCGCCAACCTCCCAATCGCTGACCGCGTCACCGACCGCGACGATCTCGCCGGCACCATCGGAAAGCGGAATCGCTGGCAGCTTCATCCGGGGATTGTAGCTTCCGCCCACCACCATCACATCGCGGTAATTCAGCGACCCTGCATGAAAGCGCACGAGCACTTCGTCAGAGCCAGGCACCGGCATCTCACGCGTTGTAGCGACAAGACGGTCGATACCAAATTCCCTGATTTCAACTGCCTTCATTAAGTTGCGGCAAACGGTGATCTGCCTCTCCACCCTATCACTAATCTTACCTTGTAAGTTTGAGCTTAAACAAAAGAGGCTGCCAATTCGCTGGCAGCCTCCACTCGAAATTACGGATTACCTATTTTGTAGGAATCTTGACCTCACGACCGGCACCCAGGACGGAATTCGGAAGCAGGCCGTTGAATTTTGCAACATCGGTCGCATTGAGTTTCTCGCGATCTGCGAGCTTGGCGATCGTGTCGCCCGCTCTCGCTTTCACAACTCGAACATTGCTGGTCACGGGCTGAACCGGGGCATTCGTCGGACGTGAATAGCTCGTCGCCTGAACGTTGTTGCCGCTTACGGGGACGAACACCTTACCCTTAGGTATCGCCATTCCCGGGTTGGCCGCCATCAGGTCAACCACACTGACGCCGGTGCGTGTCGCGATGTTTTGCCACGTTTCGCCCGAAGACGAGTTTGCTAGATTTGTGTTATTAATCTTTGCCGCAGGAATCCTACGGAAAAGAGCTACGACTTCGTTTGCCTTTCCAGCCGGAACGTTGATCACATACGGTTCGGGAGGCGTCATGTTGCTCCGCAGGTGCGGGTTGAGATAACGCAGATATTGTACGCTCGAATCCGAGGCCTGAGCGAGCAGATTCAAATTAGTCGAGGCCGGAACGCGGATGCGGTCATATCGAAGCGGCGCCGCAGGGCGAATGTGGCCAAAACCATACTGTTGCGGGTTATTTGCGATCAGGATGGTAGCCAAAATATTCGGCACGTAATCGCGTGTTTCTTTTGGCAAATACGCGTAAGCGGACCAGAAGTTTGCCGCGCCTGATCGTCGAATTGCCTTGTCGACATTTCCCTCGCCGCAGTTATAACCGGCGATTGCCAGTTCCCAGTTGCCGTAGCGGTTAAAGAGGAACTTCAGATATCGAGCAGATGCGCGGGTCGCCTCATCGAAACTGTTCCGCTCATCAACATATGCCGATCTACGAAGACCATAGCGGGCACCGGTGCCGGGAATGAACTGCCACAGACCCGATGCAGCCATATGAGACATCGCAGCCGGCTTCCAGGCACTTTCCACCTGTCCTAGCCATGCAACATTCTCCGGAATTCCCTCTTCCTTAAAGATTCGCCGAGCCATCAGCATAAACATACCAGAGCGATATAGGCCGACCTCCATCGTCGTCCGTCCACGGCCGCGATAATGGTTGATAAACTGCTGAATCATCGGGTGCACCTGGAAGGAGAACCCTAGAGATTTATTGGCAACAGCATACTGAATGTACTGATACTGCTGCTGTGCGACGGGATTACCATCGATCTGTTTTTCTTCCGCGGTGAGTTCGAGATTAGCAAGATCGTCTCGTGGACTTGGCTCAAATACCTGTGTATTAAAGCCGGCCGGTATCGCAACAGTGCCACTACTTGCGACAGCAGTCACCGCATTTGGCAATGACGGCCCTATCACCGGAGCAGTACCGCCTTTGGCAATCGACGCGATGCGGTCCGCAAGCAGCGGGTCTATTTCCCAACTACAAGTACCCGCCAATTTGGCAACCTGCGGGAGCTGTTTCGCGTCTGGAAACTCGATTCGATATATCGTTTCAATCAGCTCCGTGTAGCAATACTGCAGTTTGGGGTCGCCCTGGATGTTCAACGTTGAATAAAGAAATGTTTCAACCGAGATATTGAACTTTTCAGCCGCCACGGGAAGCTTCCTTCCCTCATAAGCGATTAAGCCCTCCCGAAAGGCCATACCAGCGTCAAGGAGAACTTTATTTACCGCATCCTGCGTGCGGATAATATCCGGTGTCGATGTACCGTTGCTTGACCTCGAGCTGGTTGTCTGCGCACGGAGCGATCCTCCCGAAATAAGGAGTATTAACGTCGCAAAACTTAAAATTCTAGCTGTCGATAATTTCATTAAAATCTCAAATAAAACTTGTATATAGTGATCAGAAAGCGAAAGGGTCAACTATTAATAACGCCGTCGATTATGAAAAGTTCCCTGTAGCGACGTTTCAAGGCCGAAGCCTTGCAAACCATTAGTATACGATTTCGGGCCGCCGGCGTCAACGTAAACCCTTATAAAATAACGCCTCACGCCCTCGTCGCCTTCGATTTCGCTCGCTCGAATATCGGCTTTGGCTCGCGTAAGGCCGCCTCAAAGACCTGCCTCACATTCTCGACAAATATAAACGTTAAATCGTCTCGAACTTCCTGCGGCAAATCTTCCAGATCGCGTTCATTGGGAGCCGGCAAAATAACGGTCTTAACCTTTGCCCGCCGTGCGGCCAGCAGCTTTTCTTTGACGCCGCCGACCGGCAGCACGTTGCCGCGCAGAGTGATCTCGCCGGTCATCGCTACATCTTTTCTGACCGGTCGCTGCGATAAAACGGACACGAGGGCGGTTGCCATCGTTATGCCGGCGCTCGGGCCATCTTTCGGAATCGCCCCCTCGGGCAGATGGATGTGAATATCGAAATTCTCGAGAGCATCTTCGGGAATGCCGAGCTCCGACGCTCGCGCTTTAGCGTAGGAAAACGCTGCCTGGGCTGACTCTTGCATTACGTCGCCGAGCTGTCCGGTGAGCTGCAGCTTGCCTTTGCCCTTTGTTTTCAAAGCCTCAATAAACAACATGTCGCCGCCCACCGCAGTCCAGGCCAAACCGGTCGCGGTGCCGATCTCGTCCTTTTTTAGCGCTCCCTCGTTGAAGATACGCGATACCCGCAGAAAGTCTTTTACGGTTTCAGCCACAACCCGCACCGGCTCAAACACTTCCTCTGATTCAGCCTTTCGGCGTGCAACCTTACGACAAACTTTGCCAATCTCGCGTTCGAGCTGGCGGAGACCGGCTTCCTGCGTGTACTCGGCAATTATTTTGGCGATTGCTCGTCGGTCAAATTTGATATCGGCTTTTTCCAGCCCATTCTCTTCGACCTGCTTCGGGATTAAGTGGCGCCGGGCGATCTCTACCTTTTCCTCTTCGGTATATCCGGTCAACGATATGGTCTCCATCCGGTCCCGCAAAGCGGGCTGCACCGTGTCGAGCATATTGGCCGTCGTCATAAATATGACATTCGACAGATCGAACGTAACGCCAAGATAGTTATCGCGAAACGTGGCATTTTGCTCCGGGTCAAGCACCTCGAGCAGAGCGCTCGACGGATCGCCTCTAAAATCAGCCCCGACCTTGTCAATTTCATCAAGCATTATCAGCGGATTATTCGTACCGGCCTGCTGGATTGCCTGTATTATCCGACCGGGCATAGCCCCGACATAGGTTCGTCGATGTCCGCGAATCTCAGCCTCGTCATGCAGACCGCCGAGGCTCAGCCGTACAAATTCCCTGTTCAAAGCTCTCGCGACGGATCGTCCCAGCGAAGTCTTACCGACACCCGGAGGGCCGACGAGACACAGTATCGAGCCCTTTGGTTTTTCGCGTAGCTTTCTGACGGCTAACGACTCAATGATCCGCTCTTTCACCCTCTCCAAACCGTAATGGTCATCGTTAAGAATTCGCTCGGCCTTTTTTAGATTAAGGTTGTCTTTTGAGGACTTATTCCATGGCAAATCGGTCATGATATCGAGCCAGTTGCGCAAGGTAGCTGTCTCAGCCGTGTCGGGATGCATCCGCTCGAGCTTCTTGAGCTGCCTTAACGCCTCTTCCTCGACCTTTCCCGGCATTTTTGCCTTGAGAATGCCGTCCCGGTACTGCTCAAGTTCCTCGAGCAGATCATTGTTCTCACCGAGCTCACTCTGGATCGCCTTTAACTGTTGACGAAGGAAATATTCTCGCTGCGAACGGTCAATATCAGCCCGGGCCTGCGTGTTGATCTCAGCCTGCACGGTCAGAACGTCGATCTCTTTACTGAGTAAATCGTTGACCCTCCGCAGCCTGGGCGCCGGATCCTCGACATCAAGCACCGTCTGGGCGTCGTCGACCTTGAGTTCTAGATTCGACGCCGCCAGATCGGCGAGGCGGCCTGCATCATCGAGATTTGCGATGATTGCGAGCACCTCAGGCGAGATATTCTTGCCGAGGCTCGCCGCACGCTCCATTGAACCGCGAACGTTGCGCACTAGCGCCTCGACCTCCAATGAATTCTCGGGTGCCAGCGGCTCGATGATAGGCGTTACACTCGCCTTGACATAGTCTCCCTCGCCCGTAACCGAATCGACCCGGCATCGAGACAGGCCCTGAATCAAAATCCGAATGCGCCCGTCGGGCAGCTTGAGCATTCGCATGATGATCGCGACCGTGCCGACCGTGTAGAGATCTTCCTGCTGCGGCTCTTCTTTATTGACGTCCTTTTGCGATACCAGCAGGATCATCCGATCCTGGCCCAGGGCATGCTCAACCGCCTTTATCGACCTGTCGCGCGATACAAATAGAGGCACGATCATGAACGGATAAATAACAATATCGCGCAGCGGCAATACCGGTAGCTCGGGCGGAATCTGGATCATCGGCTCGATAGCCTCAGCTTCAGCCAACGCCACAGGGTAGTCATCTAGATCGACCATAAACTTTAATTTTAGGGAATACGGGCAGAAAGGGCAAAGAGGGGTTGAAAGTACGAATTTAGCTCAGATTGACGTTGGAGATAGTTGGGCAACCATCGTTATCAACCTACTCATGGGGCGTAAATCCGGCGTTACTTCTTCTTTTTCTTTTTTTCGACGGTCATCGCAGAGCTGCGCGAACCGACAAGGACCTTCAATTCGTCCATGAACTCGGACACGTCGGCAAACTCCAGATAGACGGAGGCGAAACGTACGTACGCGACCTTATCGAGCGTCTTTAAACGCCGCATTATCAGCTTGCCTATCTCACTCGTACCGAGCTCGCGGTCCGACGAATCCTGAACATTTTTCTCGACCTCATCGACAATGGCTTCGAGCTGCCCGGTCGAAACCGGCCGTTTTTCCGCCGCACGGAAAAGGCCAGCGAGCACCTTGTTGCGGTCCCAACTCTCCCGCTTGCCGTCTTTTTTGACGACCATATACGGGATTTCGTCAATGCGTTCGTAGGAGGTAAAGCGCCGTCCACAGCCAATACACTCTCGCCGGCGGCGGATCGAATCGCCGTCCTTAGACTCGCGAGAGTCGACCACCTTATCTTCAATATGTGAGCAAAACGGACAGCGCATATCGCATCGCCTAATACACTCGATCGCGGGTTATCCTCGGACGGGCTAAATTACAGCCTAAACTCTAGACAACAAAATCCGGCGAATCCGACTTGATTTCGCGTTCCGCGTTTTCGCTCGATAGCAAACTGCGAAATCGTTCGATACTGATGTCCCCGTGGAAAAAGTAATATAAACCGAATACGAGAGCGGGAGCAAAGTAAACGAGATGCATCGCAATCGAAACAGCGGCGGCATCATTCTGTGGCGTACCCAAAAACATTAAACCACCTGCGGTCGCCGCATGGAAAGCGCCGGCCGCTCCGCCGGGTGTCGGCACGACCGAGCTGACAGTCGCTATGAACATTATCAAGAGCGAGTCTCCAAACGTGTAAGGCATGTCAAATGCAAGAAGCACGATCCATGTGGGTAGGGCGATCGACATCCAGAGAACGAAAGTCCAAAAGCTCACCGTCAGTGCCTGTCTCCAATCGCGGAGGATACCGACCGCGGAGGCGAGCTGCTTTAAGATGCTGATAATGATGGCCCGGAGTCGTGCCGGAATCCACGAGCGCATGGTAATTCTTTCGACCCATCCGATCACCCGCTCCGAAATCCGTCCGAATACGATCAGCCCGACAAATCCCCCAATGACGCCGACGAGCATCAACGCACCGGCGAGCTCGACGGCAGCGAAATCGGCCTCTCGGCCCGTCTGCGGCTTAAACCAGAGTAGATTGACGGCAAAAAAACTCACAAGGGCCGCGAGGTCAAACACACGCTCGAGCCCCAGGGTCACCAACGCGGCGCTCGGCCGCACACGCCGGTCCCGCATAGGCAGCCACATTGGTCGCACAATTTCACCCATTCTGCCGACGAGAAAGATTGCCGTAAACCCAACGGTCGTCGTCGCAAACAGTTCCTTCAGGCTCGATTCCGTGATCGGCTTCAACAGGGCCTTCCAGCGTACGGCACGTAAAAAATAACCCAGGCAGACAAGGATGCAGGCGGCGGTCAGATAGGCGGCGTCAGCCTTACGGAGACTGGCCGACACAGCCTGCCAGTCCAAATTCCGGCCAAAAAACCAGAGAATCAGAACCATGAACAGGAACAGGAGGATGAATTTTAGATACTTTCGCAAATTTTAGTGTCGGATTCGGGAATTCTCAAAAACAAAGACACAACCATAACACGTCAGTTCGGCACGCGATAACGGGTGAGTCGAGGTCCCCACAACACCACGTCCGACTGACGGTATGGTAACTACACATCTCCCGTCGCCTTCGTGTTCAACATATCTCGATATTCCTGAACGTACTTGATATCGTCAGGGACTTTATCGGCGAGCGTAACCACGAGCTCGCCTTTCCGTCCGTACTTAATTGCGTGATGGATGGCCGTACGGCCCACGGGGATGATGCGTACCGTGGGCTTGTTTTCGCTTTGAGCGATGCCGTCCTGAAGCAGTTGATGCAGTTCGTCGGGCGTACGGCCCCGCAGGTAATTACCTGTGCGGATCACCACCCTGTCGAAATGGTCGGCAGCGATCTTGCCAAATTCCCGAATGTCGTCGTCACGGCGGTCGCCGGTGCCATTAAGTACAACGGTTCGATACTTGTTAGGCAGTTTCGCGATAAAATTTACCAAACCATTGAGGCCGGCAGGATTATGAGCATAATCCATAAGCACCGTCACATCCCCCACCTCGACGAAATTGAGGCGTCCAGGCGTCTGAGCTGTGCCTGCATTGAAAGTCGCAAGTCCGTTTCTAAGGTCCTCTAAAGAAACACCGTGGACGAAGCAGGCGAGCGTCGCGGCAAGCACATTCTGAATCATGAACTCCGCCCGACCGCCGTAAGTAAGCGGAATGTTTGAGGCTTTTTCGATTCGCACCTTCCATTTGCCCTTGAGGATCGTTACAAAACCGTTCTCGTAAACGCATGAAATCCGGCCCCGCTCGGCACGGCGTCGAATGTTTGCGTTGTTCTCATCCATCGAAAAACAGACGACCCGGCCATCCACCTTATCGCGCATCGCGTAGACCAGGTCGTCTTCCGCATTCAAAACTGCGTAGCCGCGCTTCGAAACGGCGCGAGGAACAACCGATTTGACGCGGGCCAGATCCTCGAGCGTGTTTACATCTTTGAGCCCAAGGTGATCGGCCGCAATATTAGTAACGATGCCGATGTCGCAGTTGTCAAATCCAAGGCCGGACCGAATGATTCCGCCTCGGGCCGTTTCGAGCACGGCTACGTCGACGGTAGGATCTTTGAGCACGAGCTGCGCAGATACGGGCCCAGTATTATCGCCCGCTACGATTTGTTGATTACCTATATACGTACCGTCGGTCGTCGTAAATCCCACGGTGCGGCCGCTGTTCTTCAAGATATGTGCGATGAGGCGTGTCGTCGTCGTCTTGCCGTTGGTACCCGTCACCGCGATGATTGGAATTCGTGCGGGCGTGCCCGGCGGGAAGAGCATGTCTATTACATGCTCGGCCACATTGCGGCCGATGCCTTCGCTGGGCGAAAGATGCATTCTAAATCCCGGGGCGGCGTTGACCTCGATAATCCCGCCTCCGTTTTCACTCAAGGGCTCGCTCACATTTGGGGCGATGATGTCCACACCCGCTACATCCAGGCCGATTATTTTTGCAATCCGCTCAAACAGGAACACGTTTTCCGGATGGACTTCGTCCGTGCAGTCGATCGCCGTTCCGCCGGTAGAAATGTTCGCCGTTGTTTTCAGGAACAGCGTTTCCCCCTCAGGCAGGACCGAATCGACCTCGTATCCGGCCTTGCGAATGCAGCGTAGCGTGTGATTGTCGACATCGATCTGGGTCAGCACTTTTTCATGCCCAAATCCGCGTCGCGGATCGGCGTTTGTCTCTTCAATTAATTCCTGCACGGTCGATCTTCCGTTACCCAGGACGCTCGCCGGCACTCGCTCCGCGACGGCGATCAGCCGATTGTTCACAACCAATGCACGAAAATCGGCACCCGCTAACTGCTGTTCTACGATTATCCATCTCGAGTATTCCTTCGCTTTCTCCCACGCCACCTTCGCATCTTCCAAATTTCTTATCCCAACCGAAGCGCCCTTACCGTGATTGCCATTAAGTGGCTTTATCACAGCAGGATAGCCAATGTTTGCTAACGTATTTTCTAGCTCATCCTCTTCGCGAATTTTATACCCTTTCGGGACCGGAACCCCCATGTCACCGAGTAGTTTCTTGGTTGCATGCTTATTTCCCGCGATATCGACGGAAATCATGTTCGTATTGACCGTCGTTGTCGCCTGAATTCGCTTTTGGTGAACACCGTAGCCAAGCTGGACGAGCGACTGATCATTCAATCGGATATATGGAATGTCGCGGTGAATCGCTTCCTCAACGAGTGAGCCGGTCGAAGGTCCGAAACGAACATTCTCACGTATCTCACGCATCTCCTGGATGTCGGCAGCCAGCTGAGACTTTATCTCCTCAAGCGGTTTTTGCTCAGCAAGATCAAGGAAAAGTTTGACTGCGGCCCGGCCGGCAAAACGCCCTACTTCTTCTTCGAGGTAACTGTATACAACGTTATAAGTCCCTTTGTCGCCGGTTTCGCGCGTTCGGCCATAACCGGTGTCCATGCCGGCAAGAGTCTGCATTTCGAGTGCAAAGTGCTCAATAGCGTGCCCGGCCCAGGTTCCCTCTTCAACCCTACGCAGAAATCCGCCCTCTTCCTGATAGCTGCACCCGTGCTTGACGAGCGATGGCATGACCTCATTCATGCGCTGGTAGAAATCCGCGATCTGATCCGTTGGCTGCTCCTCGTACGACCCGATATCGAGGCGCATGATTATCAGCTTCTTCCAATAACCGCTCCAATAATTCGGGCCCCGCAGGGTTCGCGTTTCGAGAATATTCATTGTTGTTTTATTTCAGATTCCAGGTGCCAGACGCGTATCACCCGAATTTGCGGCCGTGTAGCTCCAGGCCCTTAACAAAAATAACTACCGCCCCAAATCCGGCAACAGGAATTCATTCGGGGGCTGAATCGGATGGCGATCGTGGTAATCGTAGACTAACCCGTCACGCAGTACATGAAACTGAACGCCGCAGATGCTAAAGCTTTCGTTATCACCAACTTCCGCGATCTCATTGAAGCTAATTTGGGAACCATCGATGATGGTCGCGGATCCCTGCCCGTAGACCTCAAGTACTCCCTTGCCATTCAATATGATTGCTGTGTTTTCGTCGATTCCTATACCGAGGTTGTAGGGATTGTAGGACACGGCCGTGATCAGCCGGCTGATCCGTCCGCGCTCGGAAAAGTGCTGGTCTATGATTATATTTTTGAGGAAACCGAGCCCTGGCGATAAGCGAACCGCATTTTTGTGCGGGTGGGAGCTTGGCTCACCGCGAACGATCATTGACGTGCTCATCCCTGCCGCACCGGCACTGGTCCCCGCGAGGACGATATTTTCCTCGCGGACCATTTTCCTGAGTCGGTCGGCAAATTTTGTTCCGCCGAGCAGGCTGACCAATCTCATCTGATCACCGCCGGTCATAAATACACCGGTTGCCCCGTCCAGCAGGCGGTCGACCTCCGCGTTGACCACATCCTGACGCGACGTAGCTCGCAGGACGCGCGGATTGGCCACGCCCATATTCCTAAAGGCCTGGGTGTAGACGTCCGCAGCAAACTCTGGAAAGTCAGACGCCACCGGAACGATCACAACCTCAGCAAGGTCGCCGCCAGCGAGATCGAGGAACTTTCGCAAGATGCGCCTTTCGTTATACTTGTCCTCCGCGCCGCCGATGACCAGTAGATGGCCGCCGATTATTTCGCGGTCGTGCGATTCACTCATTTATTGTTATTAACGGTCGAAAAATTTCAGAAAGTTTTAAGGATAAGGTATTGCAATCCTGACCGGTGGTCAAGAATTGGCTTGGCTGATCAAAGGAGCCACCGCCGAGGAAGAAGCGATGTGCTCGTGGATCTCCTGCAGACACCGGACTACCATCGACGGTTGCGAACGCTTTGTTGCGATGGCCTCTACAAGTGCCTCGGCCCCAGTAATCGTCGTTACACACGGCACGTTAAACTGTAGGGCGGCTTTGCGTATGGCCTGCTCGTCGTAGAAGGAGGCCTTACCCAGGGGTGTGTTAATGATTAATCCGATCTCGCCTTGACGGATCAGGTCGGCAATATTTGGCCGGCCCTCGTTCACCTTGAATACCGAATCGCAATCCAATCCCACTTCGCGGAGCCGATTAGCGGTCCCAAAGGTCGCGATTAGATCGAACCCAAGGTTTGCCAGGCGCCGGGCCAACACCACCGCCGGCCCCTTATCAGAACTGTTTACAGAGATAAAGGCCCTGCCAGTGAGCGGCAGCCTTAGACCCGCGGCCTCCATGGCTTTTCCATACGCCTCGCCAAAACTCGCACCGACACCCATCACCTCGCCCGTCGAGTGCATTTCAGGCCCGAGCACGGGATCGACGCCGGCAAACTTCTTAAAAGGGAAAACCGGCGATTTTACAAAAACGTTGGGTACCGGCAAGGCGTCCGGAACGTTGAAATCAGCGAGTTTTTGAATGCCGCCCATGATCAGGGCCGCAATCTTCGCGATCGGCACGCCGGTCGCCTTGGCAACAAAGGGAACCGTGCGCGATGCCCGCGGATTGACCTCCAGCACGTAAACCCGATCATCCTTGATCGCGAACTGTATATTCATCAGCCCAATGACTTTTAGAGCACGTGCCAGGGAGCGAGTGTAGTGGGCGATCGTCTCGAGGTGCTCGCCAGCGACCTTTTGCGCGGGCAACACGCTGGACGAATCACCGGAGTGTATTCCCGCTTCTTCGATATGCTCCTGTATTCCGGCGATCACGACGGCCGAATCGTCAGAAAGAGCATCGACGTCGATCTCGACAGCCCGCTCGAGGAATTTGTCCAGCAAAATAGGCTTTTCCGGTGAGGCGTCGACGGCGGATCGCATATACTCCTCGAGTGTCTGCTCGTCATACACAATGGCCATCGCTCGCCCACCGAGGACGAAACTGGGGCGCACGATGATCGGATAACCAATCTTTTCTGCCGCAACTCTTGCCTCCTCTATCGAGGTAACCATCGAGTTGTCCGGACACGGTATTTTCAGGCTATCGAGCAAGGCTCCAAACCGGCCGCGATCCTCGGCAAGGTCGATTGAATCCGGCGAGGTGCCTATTATAGGAACGCCCGCCGCGTGGAGCCTGGCGGCAAGGTTGAGCGGTGTCTGGCCGCCAAACTGGACGATTACACCATCGGGCTTCTCGACCTCGACAACGTTCATCACATCCTCAAAGGTAAGCGGCTCGAAATACAAGCGGTCTGAGGTATCGTAATCTGTCGAAACTGTTTCGGGATTGCAATTTACCATAATCGTTTCGACCTCGGCATCTCTGAGAGCAAAGCTCGCGTGACAGCAGCAATAGTCAAATTCGATACCTTGGCCGATCCGATTAGGGCCTGAACCTAAGATCATTATTTTCTTACGCTTAGACGTGTTTGCTTCACATTCATCCTCATACGTGGAATAGAGGTACGGAGTAAACGATTCAAATTCAGCACCACACGTATCCACGCGTTTGTAGACCGGAGCCACGCCGAGCTCAGCACGTCTCGCGCGGACTGTGATTTCATCCGAGCCGGTGAGATATGCGAGCCGCCGGTCTGACAGACCATACTCCTTCGCCGTTTGAATCTCGGACGCCGTGACTTTGACCAGCGGAGCCTGGAGAGTCGTCTGAAATTCCATCACCTGTGCAAGTTGATCAAGAAACCATGGGTCGATCTTCGTCAGGCGATGGAGCTCGTCAATCGAGTATCCATTTTCAAGTGCGTACGTAACATACGAAAATCGCTGAGAATTTGGACGGGCGAGCTTTCGCTGCAACTCCGCATACGGTATATCGTGCAATCGCAAAGGTTTAACCGCTTCAAGCGAACGTAATCCCTTAAATAAAGATTCTTTGAATGTACGCCCGATTGCCATTACCTCACCGACTGAGCGCATCTGCGTATCAAGCACATCTTCGGCACCGGGAAACTTTTCAAATGCCCATTTTGGAATTTTTGTGACGACGTAATCGATTGTAGGCTCAAAGCTGGCGGGCGTCATCCTGGTGATGTCGTTTGGTATCTCATCGAGTGTATAGCCGACTGCGAGCTTCGCGGCGATCTTAGCTATGGGGAAACCCGTAGCCTTTGACGCGAGCGCGGACGAACGCGACACGCGCGGATTCATCTCTATGATCCGCACATCGCCGTTATCGGGATTGACGGCGAACTGAATGTTCGACCCGCCCGTCTCGACGCCGACTCTACGAATGCAGGCCTTGGACATGTCGCGCAGGCGCTGATACTCAACGTCAGTCAGCGTCTGGGCCGGGGCTACGGTGATCGAATCGCCGGTGTGAACTCCCATCGGGTCAAAGTTTTCAATCGAGCAGATGATTACGACATTGTCATTGAGGTCACGCATCACCTCGAGCTCGTATTCCTTCCATCCCAGGATCGATTCTTCGACAAGGATCTGAGAATTAGGCGATGCGGCGAGCCCGCCGCGGGCGATCTCTTCAAACTCCTCAGGATTATAGGCGGTGCCGCCGCCTGTACCGCCGAGCGTGAATGACGGCCTGATGATCGCAGGATAGCCCGTCTCCTCGACGATAGAACGCGCCTCTTCCCACGTGTGGGCGAAGCCCCCCTTTGGCGAGGGAATGCCGATCTCGTCCATCGCCCGCTTAAATAATTCGCGATCCTCGCCGATTTTGATGGCGTCTATGTTGGCGCCGATCATCTTGACGCCGAATTCCTCGAGAATTCCCTGCTCGTAAAGTTCGACCGACAAATTTAGAGCGGTCTGCCCGCCCACAGTCGGCAGCAGAGCGTCAGGACGTTCCTTTGCGATGATGGCGGTCAGGGTTTCGAGCGTGAGAGGTTCGATGTACGTCCGGTCTGCTATCTCGGGGTCGGTCATGATCGTCGCCGGATTGGAATTAACCAGCACGACCTCAAACCCTTCTTGCTTTAGTGCCCTGCACGCCTGAGTGCCCGAATAATCAAACTCGCAACCCTGGCCGATCACGATCGGGCCGGAGCCAATAATGAGAATCTTGTGTATATCGGTCCGCTTGGGCATCTCGTAAACGGTTGATTATACGGGAAAAGCCGGACTGGTAGAAACTGGCGTGAACATACCCGGTTATGTACCCGTTTCCGCCGGAAATCCGACGAATATTGGTTCCGGCACAAGATCGATAGCGAAATTTCGGATAACGGCCTCCTGAATTGCCACTTTAAGAGCAATCATTTCGCCGCTCGAGGCGCGTCCGCGGTTGATCAACGCAAGCGTATGCCGCGAAGAGATGGCGGCTTGACCGTGAACACAACCTTTCCTGAAACCCGCTTTCTCGATCAACCAGGCCGCAGGTATTTTGAACCTCGACTTGAATGCAAAGGATGGAACAAGCCCATAGGATGCTTCGAGTTCCCGCAGCTTAGCCTGATCGACAACCGGATTCCTGAAAAATGAACCCGCGCTCCTCGAGTTTGGGTCGCTTGGCTCGATGACCATTGATTTTCGCCGGCGAATGGTTATTACCGCGTCCCGAGTTTCGGCGAGGCTCGGCCGTCGCTCTCCGAAATAGTCGATCAGATCGCGATAAACGATCTTTGCATCGCCGGCGGGCACGAGCGAATAAACGACGCTGAGCACCACGTATCTGTCACGGTGGGTTGAGTTGAAAATGCTCGAGCGGTAGCTGAATCCGCACTCAGTATTTGAGAGTTCGACGATGTGGCCGGTATCTCGGTCGAGACACTTGATGGCGGAAACGGTCTCACTCACTTCCTGGCCGTATGCGCCGACGTTCTGAACTGGCGTTCCGCCGACCAGACCCGGAATTCCGCTGAGGCATTCCACGCCGGCCAAGTCCTGTCCGATGCAGAGTGCCACAAAATCATCCCAATCTTCGCCGGCCCCGGCAATCATCACATTCCCGGCGCGTTCAATTCCCTTCAGGCCGATCTGCAGCACGAGACCATCAAATCCGGCGTCGGAAATCAGGACATTGCTCCCGCCGCCGAGGATAAAAAGCTTGAGAGAATGTTGCCGCGCATACTCAACCGCCTCCGTGACGTGATCCTCGGACTCGGCACGAGCGAAGTGGCGCGCATTACCGCCGATTTTTAGCGTAGTGAGGGGCGCGAGCGGAATGTTTTGCTGGATGTCCAGAGGCATCGATAAGACGGCTGCAGACTGAGCCACGAGGTTCAGGAACCTTGGCCTCGACGACTATACCAAACGGGCCAATCATAGCCGGAGCAACTGCCGCCGCCGGTCGAGATTTTGGGCCATCGACGGGTCAAGGGGTTTTAGACGGTCGATGATCTTTTTGAGCTCCTTACCGTTTTTCCGCTGCATAAGGGTCTCGGCGAGACCGATCAGGTATCCAACGTTATTCGGCTCGATGTCGGAAACGGTTCGGAGCCATTTCTCGGCACTCGCGAGATCACCGCTCTTGTTGTATGCGACACCAAGAGCGTATTTTGTAAAGGTTTCATTCGGTCGTTTTTCGATCAACTTTGTTAGCGTATCGATCGCGGATTTGAAATCGCCGAGGTCGATCTGAACGGACGCCAGGTTCTGCAGGGCATACTCGGATGCCGGCGGCCCGGACTCGACCGCACGTTGAAGCGCGGCCTGCGCTAGTTCGAGATTCGGCCGCGCCGCAGCCATGTTTTTCATCTCCGCGTCGGTGTGACCAGCTCGGAAGTAAGCCCAACCGAGATTTACGCTATCCACGGGATTGCCGGAGATATCGTAAGCTTTTTGCAAAGCCTTGATCGCACTCGGCCAGCCGCAGCGCAGGTTTTTTTGTACGTTAATGTCGCACTGCTGGCCAATCACCAGTCCGGTTTTACTGTAAATGTCAGCCTCGGTCGCCTTGTTATAATCTTTTACGCGAGTGATAAAGAGCGCGGCGAGCCGATAATTCGACTCGGCTTCTTCAAACTTGTTTGTCTGCCTATAGGATTCACCCAGCCCGTTGAAAACTTCCCAGTTGTCGTTCTTCAGTTTTGCCGCGGCTTTATAGGCGACGATGGCTTCCGGGAAATCTCCAGTTACGTAATGGGCTTCACCGAGTCCGAACCAAGCGTCAAAATAAGCCGGTTTGAGTTCCACCGCCTTTTGAAATTCAGGGACCGCCTCGGCAGCGCGTTTGAGCTTCAGCAATGCTTCTCCCGCGTGAAAGCGAGCCTCGGCCGATGTTTGATCAAAACTCACGGCCTTTCGGAAAGCAGTCAAGGCCTCATCGGGCCGGTCCTGCGTTTCGCGAATGAGGCCGAGGAAATACTGCGTTTCAAATGTTTCTGCAGAAAACGCGAGCGCTTTCGTTAATAGGTCGCCGGCCTTGGCAATATCGCCGGACTGATAATACAAAATGCCCAGCGGGACGTAGATCTCGGTAAGATTTTTATTGGCTTCGAGAGATTTCTGGTAACTGGCAATCGCCTCGGAGAACTGTTCAAGATCTGCGTAGACCTCGCCCAGTCCGAAGTACGCGGCCGCATTCCTCGGGTCGAGTTTCAGGGCCTCGAGAAAGACTGATTTAGCCGCGCCTGCTTGATCCTTTACTAGCAAGTCGTTGCCGCGTAGCGCGTACGCTTCGCTGAGGCCGGTTTTCGCCGAAAGGTTGGCCGGGTCGAGACTCGCCGCATCGGTGAATACCTCTATCGCCCTATCGAAGTCACCCTGACCTATGTAGTACTCACCGACGCCGGCAAAAATACGCGAGCCCTCGGCGGCAGGAAGGGTTAGAACGTTTTTCGGCAGTTTCGTCGGGTCAATTGCCTTTGCACGACCGCTTGGCGTTGCCGCTCTTGCCACGGTCGCATATTGTCGACTGATTTTCCTAACGGTTTCGATCCGCTGTGCTTTAGTCCGCGACGGTTTAACCGAGGCAACAAAACGCCGTGCGGCCTTTGCCGCGTTGCGAAAAACAAAGACGCTCGACCCGCCGGTAATCGACCCGATGGGAACGAGGTCCTGAGCAATGAGGATAATCGGGGCGGCTGCAACAAGGAGAGCAAGAAATGTCGAAAGCAGAAGCCGGACGGGCGGCGATACTTTTAGCATATATTTGTATATACGGCGCCGGCCGCAGAAGCTAAGATGCACGGTGACCGAGTTTCGCCCGCTCGGCGGCGGCAGAATCTCAAGCCAAGATAACACGATTTACCGCAAATACGATGGGCTCGGTCGCTTGCTCGCCACGAGTTCAATTTGAATCTTTGCTTCGGGTCTTGAATTCTTTAGTTGATTTCATTTTTACCTTAGGCATAACCACGAAGCAGCACGAAACAGATCAAACACCGAGCGACATCTTCGTGGTTTGAGTAACCGCCGTCGATACCTAAATCTTGCCCTTTTTCGCAGTGTAATATAGATTTGATAGTTACCAACAATTTAACCCGCATTCCGGAGAGATCGCCGCCGTTCTAAATTTCGGAATTAGCAATAACGAATCTATGAAAGCATTCGCAACTGAGGACATCCGCAATCTGGCTGTGATCGGTCATGGCGACGCGGGCAAAACGCAGCTTGTCAGTTCCCTGCTTCACGTGTCAGGAAACCAGCCGCGCTGGGGCAAGGTCGACGAGGGTACAACCGTTACCGATTACGACGAAGATTCGATCGAACGGAAGGTCTCGCTCAACAACAACTTTGCCCATCTCGAATACAAAGACACCAAGGTCAATCTGATCGACACCCCCGGTTATGCGGCATTTGTCTCGCATGCACGGCCGGCCCTGCGCGTGGCCGACTGCGCGCTTGTCGTAGTCGACGCGGTGCACGGCATCGAGGTGCAGACCGAAAAAACGTGGCAGTACGCAAACGAATTTCTGCTGCCCCGCTTCATGGTCGTCAATAAGATCGATAAAGAGCATGGCGATTTCGGTCATGCAATCGAGACTGCGGCCGCTTCATTTGCCCGATCTATCGTTCCCTTTACGCTTCCGATTGGTAAGGAGGGCGATTTCAAAGGCGTCGTTGATGTCGTGCATCAAAAAGCATACGAATTTGACGCGGCGGGCAAAGCGAAAGAGATTCCGCTGCCGGACGACGGACGAGACGTTCTTGACCGAACACGCGAGCGCCTGATTGAGATCGTCGCCGAGTCTGACGACAAGCTCATGGAGAAGTACTTCGAAAATGGCACGCTCGATGAAGACGACATATATCCAAATCTCGCAAAGGCCATCGCCAGCAGTAAGCTCTGCCCCGTATACGCGGTCTCCTCGACGACCCTCGTCGGGCTCTCGATTTTGCTGGACCACATTATTGAGTTTGCACCGAATCCCGCGACTCACGAGTCGGAATATGGCTTTACCGACAACGATATGACCGGCGAACGTATCCAGCGGAAATACTCGAGCGACGAGCCGTTCTCGGCGTACGTCTTTCGGACGATTGCGGACCCTTTTGCCGGCCGCATTAACGTAATGAAAGTCGTCAGCGGTCGAGTCTCGAGCGACGCGACAGTTCAGAATACATCCCGCGATACAGCCGAACGTCTTGGCTCGCTGCACGTTATTTCCGGGAAAACTCTTGATAAGGTAAGCGAGGCGTCCACGGGCGATATTATCGCCGTCGTTAAGCTGAAAGATACGCAGACAGGCGACACGCTTTCGGACAAAGCAAAGCCAATCGTATATCCCAAAGTGGAATATCCCGAGGCGGCAATTGCATTTGCCATCGAGCCAAAATCGCGTGCGGACGAAGACAAGATCTCGGGCGCCCTTCACAAGATTCTAGAGGAAGACCCGAGCCTGCATTTCGACCGCGACACGCAGACAAAGGAGTTTATTTTGTCCGGCTCCGGGCAGCTTCACATCGAAACCGTTGTAAAGAAATTGGCCGACCGCTACCACGTCGAGGTCGCATTACACCCGCCCAAGGTTCCCTACAAGGAAACGATTACACAGCAGGCTGAGGTGCAGGGACGGCACAAAAAACAATCGGGCGGGCGCGGGCAGTTCGGCGATTGCAAGGTTATTTTCGAGCCGCTCGAACGCGGCGCCGGTTTCGAATGGGTCGACAAGATTTTCGGCGGATCGGTACCGCAGAACTTTCGGCCGGCGATTGAAAAAGGGATCATTGAGGCCGCCGCGAGCGGCGCTGTCGCGGGATATCCGCTTGTCGATTTTAAGGTAACGCTCATTGATGGCAGCTATCACGCCGTGGATTCGGACGAGCACAGCTTTCGCGCAGCGGGCAGGAAGGCTTTTCGGGCGGCCATGGAAAAGGTCCGCCCGACGCTGCTAGAACCAATAATGGATGTCGAAGTTTTCACGCCGCAGGAAGTTTCGGGCGATATCATGGGCGATCTCAACTCCAGACGCGGGCGCGTTGCCGGTATGGAGGTTCGCGGCAAGCAGCAGGTTATCAAGGCCAGAGTGCCGCTCTCAGAGATGCTTGACTACCAGTCAAAGCTCAACTCGGTAACCCAGGCCCGCGGCTCTTATCATATGCAGTTTTCGCACTACGACCCGCTGCCCGGCAATCTTGCCCAAAAGGTGATCGACGAGGCCGTGGCCGCCGGTCGCGTGCGGGCACACGAGGATGATGAATAACGACAAGAAATTTAGCCGCGGAAGGACACAAAGATACGGAAAAATGGGGATCCGAGCGGCAGAAATATCTGTGTGTTTATTTGTGTTGGTCGGTGGATGTTTTAAGATTTAGCATGGGAGATTGATGACACAACAAAACTATCGAAATTCGAGTGACGACGACAGCAACAACGACCACGAACTTGCCACCGGCGAAGGCAAGAGCGGCGGCAACGCCGGCGCCGGCAAGTCCGGCAAGGAAGACATGGGTTCTGAAAAGTCGACCGTCGACGAACGGATGGGCAGCCAAAAATGGCAAGGCGGCAACCAAGAAGACGAAGACGGCGGGAAGAAGGACGAGAAAGGAAAGTAGGTATATTGAGGTTTATATGAAGAAACAACTAATTGTTCACATCGCCACCCTTTTGACCGTTCTCGCGTCGGCGACGGTCGCTGATGCGCAGACCCGGCCGCCGGTTCCACGCCCGAGTCAAAAGGCGAGCGTGATACAGACAATCGGTACGACTGACCTTACCATTACTTACAGCCGCCCGGCCGTCAAAGGCCGGACAATCTGGGGCGAATGGCCCACGGCCGCGCCGGGTGAGGCAACGCTCGATAATTCTAATCAGCGCCCGGCGGGAGCTCCGATCGTGCCCTATGGTCATGTCTGGCGCGCCGGGGCCAATGAGGCGACCCTTTTTACCGTCACTGACGACGTCATGGTTAACGGCCAGATGCTCGCGGCGGGTAAGTACAGCTTCCACGCGATTCCAACCAAAGACGAGTGGACGTTTATTTTTAATAAGGATGATGGACAGTGGGGCAGCTTTACATACGACGCAAAGAAGGACGCGGTTCGCGTCAAAGCTAAGCCGCAGTGGGTCACGGAAAGTCAGGAGATGCTCACCTACTCGATCGAACCCGCTGGCGACACGTCCGCCAAAGTTACGCTTCGTTGGGAAAAGATACTGGTCCCGTTCACGGTCGAAGTAAAAGACGTAGTCGCCTCGACGATGGCGAGGCTCCGTCCGTATGCGACCGCGGCAAAAGCCGACGACCCGTCGCCGGCGCTCGCCGCAGCCAACTATGCCAAGGCAAATAAGATGACCGAGGATGCGGTAAAATGGTATGACCAGGCAATCCGCGCTGCTGATGAACTGGTCAAATCGAAATCCGATTACGCGAACAACCTGCGTAGAACCAATGTGCTGGTTGCTGCCGGACGTATGCCTGAGGCTCTCGCCGCGGCCGAGAAAACAGTCGAATTGGGCCGGGCCGAGAAAAAGGATACGGCCGCACTCGAGAAGCGGATTGCGGAGATGAAGGCACCAAAAAAATAAGAGTGAGACAACCCCAAATACGATAAAAGGCGAGCACATGCTCGCCTTTTTCCGTCATCCCTTTTCGCTCTGCGTTTACGGCGTTGTCGACACGGCAGCGGAGCCCCACCGATCCCAGACAGTCTTAGCGATATTTGCTATTATCGCCTCGCGCGTTTTTTCGTCCGCGGGTGAGTCGCTCACGAATACAGCGATAGCCAAGTGCCGGCCCGACGGCAAATCAATAATACCGATGTCGTTGGTAGCCGCGGTGAACCCGTTCTCGGTACCCGACGTGCCCGTCTTGTGCGCGACACGGGCACCCTTAGGGATCTGATTCTTTAACCGCATTTTCCCCGGAACGGAATCAATTAGAAAGGTCACGAGAACATCAAGGCCGCGCGAGTCTTCGCCATCGGCAGGCTCCTGAGTCACACCGCTGACTCCCTCAATTTTCGCGGCCGTACCTAGCCAGCGGAGCAATTCCGCGGCCGCCGTCGGCGTGACCCAGTTCTGATACTGCGTATTCCAATCCCGCCCGATCTCTTTCTCTGAGTTTACCACTCTGAGATTTGTAATACCGATTTGTGAAAGAAAATGCTGGACTTCGTGGGCACCGCCGACAACCCGCAAGAGGACATCGCTCGCCGTGCCGTCGCTCTCGACTATGGACAGGCGAATGAGTTCGCGAATGGTAAATACACCGCCCATTGGATTTGCGTCACGGAGAGGAGAACGCATTCCGGCCCGGACAAAGTCCTCGGGCGGGACTGCGACTATTTCGTCAAGCTCGAGGTCGCCGAGCCGCACCTTATCCATAACGGCCATCGCGATCGGGAGCTTGTAGACGCTCTGCATCGGAAATCGCTCGGCGGCATTTAGAAAAGCCGCTTCGCCCGTCTCGATGACAACTGCGGCCACGCCGACCTTGCCCCTTGCAGTTTCGACAATTACGGCAATCCGTTTTTCTAGTTCAGCATCATGCTTATATTCAAGCTTTGCGAGCGGGGATGCGTCTGGCTCGGAAGGCGGAGTTGGGAATTCGAGCGGGATGTCAGTCTTGTAGCCGCAGGCGAACGTCGCAACAGCTAGAAAAACAATCAGAAATGCGATGCGATGCCCAATCATTTCAAGACAGGCAGCAGCGTGCCCGAGATGCCGCACGCCAGCGAATAAACACTGTCGCCGGTTGCGATGATCATCTCGCCTTTTTTGGAAAAGCACACACCCACGACATTGTTTCCAGCGACGAAATGCTCGGCCCGTGCGCCGTCTGGCGTGATGCGGACTATACCGTGGCGGCCTTGGTAACAGGCGGCGATATAGAGATTCCCCTCGTTATCGAAGGCGAGTCCCTGAGGTCGGCCCAAGCCTCGAAAAAAGGCGCTGGAGCGGCCTTTCTCATCGATCGCATGTACCGCGTCAAAGCTTGCCAGTGCCGGGGAGGTCATGTACAACCTGCCGTCCGGCCCGAAAGCCATGTGGTACGCCGCGACCGACGGCTCCATCTCTGCGAACGTTTCAACCTCGGCAAAATCGCGAACTCGATAAACCGTTCCCGAGCGGTCGCCGACATACATCAAGCCGTCAGAATCGAAGGCAAGCCCGGTGGCGATACCCAGCCCGGTCGCGTAAACGGTCGCTGTTCCATCGCGGCCGACCGAATATACCTCACCCTGTGCACGATTGGTCACGAACATTTGACCGTCTTTATCGAATGCGATTCCGGTAGGGTTGAGGATCGGCTCCGGGAGCTCATCGAGATACGCGTCAGCCTCGAGCCGAAAAAGCGTGGCGGGAAGATGCTGGCCCCGGCCGCCCGAGCGTGTCAGGATCACCGCGTCATCGGCCGGATCAATCGCCGGATTTGCCACGATGTGCATACCGTCAACAAGCTTTTCGGCAATGTTATACTCGAAGGGCTCACTGGTCACATTCGCACATGCGAGTCGCAATGGCGTCGTCTCGCCGCCGGCGATTTCCTCAGGCACAACCGCCAAAATCCTCTTGATCGACGCTGCCACTATCCGGCACTGCATACCCTCGATATAAACACCGTCAGCGGTGCCCGGTCGCGGCCTGAAGTTTTCGCAAGCGACTGCGATTTCACCGCCGGGAATCGCAAAGGGCGGATCGATAGACGTAATCTTCAGTGTGGAGCTCATTTGATTTCGATTCTACGATGGTTGGCTAGACCTGTCTAATATATCCCTCAGCGCCCTCCGCATCGCCTCGACATCCTTCGGTAGAGAACAGTTGATCGCCGGGTGGCCCGGCGGCCGCAGCTATACAGCACGGAAGTAGTCACAGCCCGGGTTTGCAACACTTCCCGACTCAGAAAATCATTGACCGCAAGCCTTGATTGGGGCTAAACTCTGAATGGATATGCGGCCGCTGCCGCACCTTCTTTCCGGACCCTCCACCTATTCCGGCCGATCATTTGGAAAGTTTATGCCTACCCGAATTGACGATCTTCTTAGAATGGCGATGAGTTTTGGCGCGTCGGACCTGCATCTGCGGGCCGGGTCCTTTCCGGTGATCAGGGTCACCGGCGAGCTAAAGCCGCTGTCAGGCGTTTCCCGGATGACCCAGGACGAGACGCTTGAGATGGCGTTTTCGATGATGTCCAACCGTCAAAAGCAGCATTTTAAGGAGGTTTACGAGGTCGATATCGGTTACGGTGTAGCGGGATTGGGGCGTTTCCGTGTGAATATTTTTCAGCAACGAAACTCTATTGGCATCGTGGCCCGCGTCATCGCCGACACAGTAAGGACTTTTGCCGAACTGGGTCTGCCCCCGATCCTAAATAATATTGCCGAGGAAAACCGAGGGCTCATTCTGGTCACCGGCACGACCGGCTCTGGAAAATCGACGACTCTGTCGGCAATAGTCGATCACATCAATCAGACGCGAAATTGCCACATCGTCACGATCGAGGACCCAATCGAATTTCTCCATAAGGACAAGCAGTCTTTCGTGACCCAGCGCGAGGTGGATGTCGATACGCGGAATTTCGCTGAGGCATTGCGAGGCTCTCTCCGCCAGGACCCGGACGTAATTCTGGTCGGCGAAATGCGTGATCTCGAGACTATAGAAACGGCGCTGGTGGCGGCTGAAACCGGCCATTTGGTGCTTTCGACCCTGCATACACTGGACGCACCAGAGACGCTAACTCGAATAATTTCCGCCTTTCCGCCGTATCAGCAAAAATCTATCCGCCTTCAGCTCGCGGGTCTTTTGAAGGCGGTCGTTTCTCAGCGTCTAATGAAATCCGCTAAGGGTAACAGCCGGATTCCGGCAGTCGAAGTTCTAATTTCAACGCCTTTGATACGCGATTATATTCTCCACGAAGAAAAAACGCCGAGCATCCGCGACGCGATCGCCGCCGGCACCTCGCAGTATGGGATGCAAACCTTTGACCAGTCGCTGTTCTACCTATATAGCTCCGGCCTTATCACGCTCGACGAGGCCCTTCGCGGGTCGACAAACCCGGACGAATTCCGGCTACGCCTCGCTGGAATTCAGAATACGTCGACCACGGCTCGCGATGAGATGGAGAAGTCAAGCGGTGTGGGCGCGGTCAGCGATTATATTTCGAGGAGCTAACGGGCGGTAATCGATCCAATATCCTGGCTCTTAGGATGGCGACAAGCCCTCGGTCGCGTTCGAACTTCCCGATTCGAAATTCGCCGAAATTGTTTTTTCATAAAGCATTTCCCGCGCGTAAGTCTTGACACGCGTGAGCCTTAACGTGTAAATTTTAGTATTACTTACTTGAGCAGCAGGATCTAAAGGAACCGTTGATCACAGCGTGGCTTTGTATCTGCTAGTTGGGATCCGAGGTTTCGCGCAGTGGGTTGGGTCCCCGGATTTTGCATGTTAAGTAAGTGATTTGCTGACAAGAATTTAACAAGGACAATAATAGGCGTAAATGACAAACGAGGCTAACCAGCCCGCTGAAGAATCGGAAACGATTGAGAAAACAGCGGTAGAACAATCAGAATCGACAAATGACACGGCCGCCGCGGACACTTCGCAGGCGACCGCAACAGCCACCGCTACCGAAACCCCCGAGGAAGAATCGCCGTCGGCGGATTCGCCCGCGGAGGACGCTTCTGCGGCTGACGCCGTGAGTGACGCCCAGGCCATAGATAGCGCCGTGGAGACGGAACCGGTTGGATCGCCGAGTGCGACTGACGTATCCGAGGCGGCCGATGCGTCGGCCGTGCCCGCCGCTGCGTCAGCCCCCGAGCGGCCCGCGGAAATGCCGACGTCTGCTACGGCACCGATGGCGCCGTCGACTGCACAATATCGCACGATCACCGTCTCGAAGCCTATCAGGCCGGAGCCGCCGCCCGAGCCAATTGAGCCCGCAAGGCCTGCTCCAACGGCTGCGAAAGCCGAAGAATCAGGTGACGACGCGCAGCCGGCGGATATCGATTTTGGGGCGATTCTCGAGCAGTTTGAGCAAGAGCAAACCGTCTTTCACGCCGGAGAACTTGTCGAGGGTAAGGTTGTAGGCGTCTCTGACCGCGGCGTTTTAGTCGATTTTGGATATAAATCTGAGGGCATCGTGCCGGTCGAAGAGTTCACCGGTCCCGGTGGTGAAATGATGGCAGTCATTGGCGACGACGTCGAGGTCATCATCCGAAACATTCCTGGCGACGGGGCTCCGCAGTTGTCGCGTATCGACGCCCTAGGCCGCAAGGTCTGGGACGATATCGAGGCTGCTTTCAACGCAGAGACGCCTATCACCGGTCGCATTGTCGACAAGACCAAGGGTGGTCTGCGAATCGATATTAACGGCGTGGAGGCCTTTATGCCCGGCTCGCAGGTCGATTCGCGTCCCGTTCGCGGTCTCGACGGGTACATCGGCCAGGATATCGAAGCCCAGGTCATCAAATTCAGCCGACGCCGTAATAATATCGTCCTCTCCCGTAAAATAATCACCGACAAGGTGGTCGGGGCTCAGAAGGCAGAGACCCTCGCCAAGATCGATATTGGAACCATTGTCGACGGCACGATTAAGAACCTCACCGAATATGGCGCCTTCGTCGACATCGGCGGCATTGACGGCCTGCTGCATGTAACTGACATGTCGTGGGGTCGTCTGCATCATCCGGGCGATCAATTTGGAGTAGGCGATCACATTCAGGTCAAGATCGTTAAGCTCGACCGTGAACGCGAGAAGATCTCGCTCGGCTACAAACAGCTCTTACCTGATCCCTGGTCGACCGTGGTCGAAGTTTATCCGGTCAATACAAAGATCAAGGGCACGGTTTCGTCTGTCACGGACTACGGAGTTTTTGTTGAACTCGAGCCGGGTGTTGAGGGTCTGGTGCACGTTTCCGAGATCTCCTGGGCGAAGCGGGCCCCAAGCCCGAAACGCATGTTTAATCGCGGCCAGGAAGTCGAAGTTCAGGTGCTCGGAGTCGACACCGGTGAGAAGCGTATAAGTCTCGGCATGAAGCAGTTCCAGGAGAATCCCTGGGACATGGTCGATATCAAATATCCGGTCGGTTCCAAGATACAGGGTAAGGTTCGCAATCTAACCGACTTTGGAGCCTTCGTCGAGCTCGAAGAAGGGATCGATGGCCTGGTTCACGTTTCGGATATCACCTGGACAAAGAAAATCAAGCACCCGAAGGATGTTCTGAAGAAAGATCAGGAAGTGGAGGCCATTGTCACCTCGATCGACAAACGTGGGCAACGCCTGTCACTTTCGATGAAGGATCTGACGCCAAGCGCGTGGGAAGGGTTTGTCGCCACTCACCGTCCGGGTGATGTCGTTCGTGGAAAGGTTTCTCGCTTTACGAACTTTGGTGTTTTCGTTGAACTCGAGGAGGGCCTCGAGGGTTTGTGCCACATTTCCGAGCTCTCCGATGAGCGGGTCGAGCGGCCCGAGACGGTTGCCGAACTTGGCCAGGAAATGGACTTTAAGATTCTCAGAATCGAGCCGGAAGAGCAGAAAATCGGCTTGTCTCATCGTGCCGTGGGCAAGGATGATCAGGTCCCGACCGGCGGCGCCGGGCGAAGTAGTGGCGGTGGTGGTGGTGGTGGAGACAAAATGTACTCGACCGAGGCCAAGGGCGGCATGGCAAGCCTGGGAGAACTGTCCAAGTTGAAAATGACCGGTTCGGAGGAGCCTGCCAGAGAAGAAGACCCTGAGGAGAAGAAGCGGGCAAAGCAGGCTGCAAAAAAGGCAAAAGCAGATGAATTTGCCGCTCGGGAAGCCGAAAAATCAGCCGAACCCGCGACTGGCGCGGCGGAGGCGCCTGTCCCGACGGACGAGGGTTCCAGTGCAGAGGAAGCGCCGATTGCCGGCGTCGCGGAGCAGGACACGACGAAGACTGACGATAATATGTCTGACGCCGGGGATTCCGCGTCAGCTGTGACTGATGTAGCTGAAAACGTTTCCGATTCAAACGATTCGAGCGACACCAACAAAGCTGCGGAGGATGGCTCGCCGTCGTTCGAGACAAAGACGGAAGCCGGTCCGGATGAGGTGTCTGCTGTCGAGACACCGCCCGAAGCTGTGGCCGACGAAGCTCCGGCTGCTGCGGAATCGAGTTCTCCAGCGGATACCGAGGCGACGGGCGAATCGGGCGACGAGACAGGAACGGACGGCGATCTAAATGTCGAACCCTCGGATGAAGCGGAAAAGCCTGCGGCGTAAGAAACCTGCGGAGCGTTTAAACGGTAATGACAAAAGCTGATCTGGTCGAAAAGGTAGCCCGCGAGGCCGACATGACCAAAAAGGACGCCGAGCAACTGGTCGAGATCATTTTCGACAGCATAACAGGGAGTCTCAATAAGGGTGAGAAAATTGAGCTCCGTGGCTTTGGCAGTTTTCGTGTCCGCGAACGCAATTCGCGAAAGGGCCGCAATCCCAAGACAGGCGAGGCAGTAGACATACCCGCGAAACGCGTGGCCTACTTCAAACCCGGCAAAGAACTCAAAGAGATGATCAACGAATCTTGAAATGACTCGAGGCGTTAGGCCCGACCGTCTCGAGTTCTCTCAAGTCTTTCTGGTCCCAATTCTGCCTTCAGAATCTGACTTAAGCCTGCCGACTCTCGACTGGCAATCATCAACGAATGGACATTCTCTGGAGTCCCTGGCGTTACCAATATCTGGCCGGCGACAAGGACTCAAAACCGATCGGCTGTGTATTCTGCGGCATTCTAAGCAACTCGGCAAGCGATGAGGAGAATTTCATCCTCAAGCGGGCCGAGTTTAACTTTGTCATCCTCAATATCTACCCGTACACCTCCGGCCATCTTTTGATCGTCCCCTACGAGCACTTCCCTACGCTCGATGCGGCCGGTAAGGCCACGACTGATGAGATGATGGATCTTACCAAATCGGCCCAGTCGGCAATCTATGAGATTTACACGCCCGACGGCGTCAATTTGGGTATGAATCTAGGCAGCGCGGCGGGCGCCGGCGTGGCCGGGCATTTTCACATGCACGTTATGCCCCGCTGGGTGGGCGACGTAAATTTTATGACGGCGATCGGAGAAACTCGCACAATCCCCGAAACCCTAACGACGACCTATCAAAAGCTGTCTGGCAAAATTTAACGTAGACCGCTTCGCAGAAATTGGTGCGTCACCGATCAACCGGGGTTGACTGGCTTTCAAATCGTAACCTCAATTTTAGGGAGCACGATGAAGGCGGCGAGGAGATTGATAAAGATTAATCCCGAAAGAAGGATCGGGGGCAGAAAAGTGAAAAATATCATCACGAGAAAACACAGCCCAAAAACCGCGACGTTGATTCCCAGAATTCCTTTCATTACATCCGGCTCAGCGTGCTTGTAGAGCAGCCAGCCGTTAATCGAACCACCTAGGAAACACAAAAGGCTGAGACAGGCACTAACAGCTGTAAACATATTCCAAAGGGTCGGACGAAAGCCAGATCCTGCATCCAGCCTCAGCGTGAAGACAAGTTCCATCATCTGGCGCTCGGCTTCGCCAGCGGGAGACGGCCTCATAAACAGGCTGATCGCATGAATTGCCGCCGTCAGAAGCTGGAACAGCACAGCGGCGGTGAGCCAAAATGTATAGCGTTTGAGCATAAACTCGGTGTACGCAGGTAATTATTTAAGTCTATCCTTCGGAAAGGGCTAGAGCGAGCGGTCCATTGCCTCATCCTCGATTTCGCCGCCGGGTGAGACCGGAATGTCGGCCGGATCGAAATACCTTAGGCCCCGCTCCTCACTGTCCTCAGCCGGCGTGACAAACTTAAACTGCCCGGAGTTGGGGGGCACGTACCCGGGATAATCGACGCGCGAATGATAGATCGCGACGAGCGATTTGATCATCGATTCACGGATTTGTGTCAGCTCGCGAAGTGTCAAGTCGCACTCGCCCAGTTGGTCGTCGGCCAGGATCGCGTCGATGATCTTTGTCACGATAAAACGGATATTTTCGGGAGAGGGCACGGCCAGCGAGCGGGCGGCGGCCTCGCACGAGTCCGCGATCATCATTATTGCCGCCTCCTTAAATTGCGGCTTCGGCCCCGGGTATCGAAACTCGCTTTCCGAAATCTCTTCCCCATCCCGTGCCTCAGCCTGGGCCTTCTTTAAGAAATAATGAAGAGTTCGTGTGCCGTGGTGTTGCGGGATAAAATCTACAATGCGGGCCGGCAGACCCATTTCGCGGGCGAGTTTCGTGCCGTAGGTCACGTGGCTGATGATGATTTTGGCACTCTGGGCAGGTTTGAGCTTGTCATGCGGATTTTTGCTAAGTTGATTCTCGACAAAGTGCTCGGGTGCAGCAGTTTTTCCGATGTCATGATACAGCGCTCCAATCCGGGCAAGCAGGCCGTTGCCGCCGACAGCCCGGCACGCCTCCTCGGCGAGTTGCCCGACCGCATGTGAGTGTTGGTTCGTACCCGGCGCCCGCATCGCAAGCTGACCGAGCACGGGCAGGTCGGCATTCGACAGCTCTAGCAGCTTAACGTCCGTCAAAATTCCGAAAAATGACTCGCAAAACGGTAACAATACCGATGTCACAGCCGCGGTAAGCACGCCACTGGCGAGTCCACAGGCAAGAGCTAGCGAAACCGTACTCAGGATGAACGGCTGTTGAGTAAAAGCGATAAGGGCGACGGCTAGCACTGCGCTGGCGACACCCACGAGAGCACCGGCCATGGTAACCGTCTGCCGACTGCGATATCGGCCGATGCCGTAAACCGCGATCGACGAGGATATCGCCGCATAGATCGTAAATTCGAACCCGCGCGGCGCCATTAGGCCCGCGATTAAGGCGGTGAGCAGCCCCGTTAGCAACGCTGTGGGCCGGTCGGCGAGCAAAGCCACCATCAGGCTGCCGGACGCGAACGGCACGGCAAACGCCCATAGCATCGGATCGTTCATCGGCGCAGTAATATTTTGGAGAGCAGTGAATTCGGCGATGCGGAAACAAATTGCACTGACCAGGGTTTGGATGACTATAACGAAGCCGAGCAGTGCATATGTCTTGCGGGCTGACAATGCGAGTCTTGGCAAAATGCCGCGATGCTGGACAGATTTCCACGCGATCCAGAATAACGCGGTGACAAAGGCAAGCACGCCAAAAAATCGGTTCAGCCGTCGCGACGAGGCTGCGTACCCGCGAATCGCCGCGATGCTCCCGAGTGCCTCCCCCGTGATGAGGTCACCCTCATCGACAACCTTTTGACCCCGCTTTAGCGAGATCGTGCGTCCCTGAACTCCACTGGCTGCCGACTCGCGAGCCGTGTCAGTCGCAACGCTGTCGTACGCAACGCTCGGCTCAATAAGTATGTCGGTGGCCGCGTAAAAGGCGTCAACCTCTTTCGGCGAGAGACTTCGAACGCCGTTTAAGCGCGATTTCAGTCGTTCGCGAGCTTCGGAAAGTGCCGTCCAGTTCGCCTCCGGCATCGACACGGTAGATCGGAAGCTGGGTTTTGACCGCTCAAAGACAAGCACTTCATTCTGGAAGTACTGCTTTTCCGAATCGTCATAAACATAGCCCTGCGACGACTCACGGAGGGCTCCCACAACCGCGTCGATCTCATTACGGCTAAAATCCCGGCTCGCGAGTGTCAGGGCAACGTCGGGACCACCGGCACCTGCCCAGTGACTCTCGCTTCGCAGCTCGGTGTTGGCAATCTTGGAGTTCGACGTCCGTTCGGCACCATGGCGTTGAAGTCTCTCCCAAGTCGATAGAAAGCCCTGAACCGCGAGATCCGTTTTATTCGATTCGTACCGAAAGATAGGCTTGACCGCGTCGCCGGCCTGGGCACGCAGCTTCTCGGATTCCGCGGTATCCGTAGAGAAGATATCCGCGGGCGATACGATCGATTCGCGCGCAATATCGCCCTCTTGGTACGCCAGTTGGCTCGCCGCGTTCCAAAACGGGTTTTGGATGAGCAGGCTCGTAACGAGACAGAGTACGCCAAAGCCTAGCCAAAACTTCTGGGCGTCGGAGAGTGCTCCAAATGGCCGCCCGACCAAGTCGAAAAAGCGGTCGCGCCATGCGGCGCCCGGAGGTTTTAGATCCCTGATTCTTTTGCTCATTCGTCTGCGGGTCGCCGGGGCACCGGCCGCGCTGGGTTAGTTTTCACCTTGTGCCGCGACAGCGCGGGTCGCCTCAGGGTCTAGTTCGTCGGCGCGGGAACTTTGAATGTCGAACTCGACTGTCTCGGCAACGGCCTTAACCATCGCCCGCAGACTATCACGTTTGACAGCCGAAATTGCAACAGTCGGCGTAGCCGTGTCGAAACCCATCTGGCGCTGAAGTGCCGATACGGTAGCAGGATCAACCAGATCAATCTTATTCAGTACGATAAGCTGAGGAATTTTATTAAATTCGAGGTCTTCGAGGATCTTATTGACCGATGCAATCTGCTGCATCACTCGCGGGTTTGACGCGTCAACCACATGAATGAGCAGACTGCTGTCCTCGATCTCCTCCAAGGTCGCGCGAAACGCCGACACCAGCGGCTGAGGCAAATCGCGGATAAAACCCACCGTATCGTTGATTATGACCTCTTGGTCGTATGGCAGCCGCAGGCGGCGCGACGTCGGGTCAAGAGTTGCAAACATCTTCTTTTCCGCAAACACCGTGCTTTGGGTGAGAGCATTAAGCAGCGTCGATTTGCCCGCGTTTGTATATCCGACCAGCGAGATAATCGGGAGACGTTTCTGAACTCGATTCTTGCGGCGTTCCTGTCGCTGGCGGCCCAAATTGTCGACCTGACGCTCGAGGTCTGCGATGCGGTCGCGCACGCGGCGGCGATCTGTTTCAAGCTTGGTTTCACCCGGGCCACGTCCGCCAATACCGCCCGCGAGACGGGAGAACGCGGAGTTTTGGCCGACCACTAACCGGGGCAACAGATATTTAAGCTGGGCAAGCTCAACCTGCAATTTACCCTCTCTCGACTGCGCCCGCTGAGCAAAAATGTCGAGAATAAGTTGCGGCCGATCGATTACCTTAAGCTCGGTCGCCTCACTCAGCGTGCGCACCTGCGTCGGCGAGAGCTCGGTGTCAAAGACAACGATATCAGCTCCGAGACGCATCGAGCGGATCAATAGTTCCTCGAGTTTTCCTTTGCCAAGCACGGTTCGCGGGTCGATCTGCGGACGTCGCTGAATGATCGTATCGAGCACGGTCACATCCGCCGAGGTCGACAGCTCGTTGAGCTCTGCCAGCGACTCGGCCGCGTCGTCCGCGTCACCGGTTGTGACGCCCACAAGGATCGCACGTTCGCGGCCAGAACTCTCGGTTCGCGACGACAGCCGGATGCGGGCCATCTCATCCTCTAGCGAATTGATCAACGAGGTAAAGTCCGTTTCGAGTTGGGTTGGAATGTTAGGTTCGAGAAACTCGAACGGCGAAACAGCCGGGGACGTGCCACCGATGACTGTGGACGCTTCAGTCCCGCCGACAGCCGTCACAATATCTGAAACGCCCGGTATGAGGTGGGCGCTATGCACCATGCCGGGCAACCCGTCTTTGGGGCTGACCTGAATTATCGACATCAAATCGAGCCGGAGTAGTGCGAGATCGGTGAGGTCGTCCTGGGTGAGCGGCTCATTTTTTAAGTGAGTATGTACACAGCGGAGCCCGCGGAACCTATCTTCCGAGACGCGGGCTCGCCCAAAGTCCGGCAGTTCGATCTGCTTGGCCGTACCGACCATCACATATTCCACCTGCCCTTTGCGATTGATGAGCACACCGATCTGCCGATTGACTTCATGCGAAATCTCGGTCATCTGCCGCGCCAATTCCGGCGAGACTATGACGTCGGCCGCGACACGGCGCGTGCTGAGCTTTTCTATTCGTCGAAGCTGGTTATGTTTTAGGCCGCGGGTAAAACCGGTGACTGCGCTGATAAATACAAACCTCCGAACGCGCCATTGTATCAAATCCATTGAACCACGCGGCAATTAGCACGGGTTGCCGTATACCCGCTTTTTCGTCATACTTTTTAGGCTTTATGGCAAATCGACCAACACCCAACGCGAGCTATAGCCTCACACTTCGCGTTCGAATCCAAAACGATCCGGGCAAGCTCGGCGAGATTACAACGGCGATCGGCAAGGCTGGCGGTGACATTGAGGGCATTGACATCGTCAGCGTCGGAAAGGATTTTTTGATCCGTGATATCACGGTCAATGCGGCGAGCGAATCGCATGACGAGGAGATACTCGATTCGATTAAAAACATCGACGGGGTCGAGGTTGTCAACGTCTCCGACCGGACTTTCCTGATGCATTTAGGCGGCAAGATTGAGACCGTTTCCAAGATGCCGCTCAAAACTCGCTCGGACCTTTCGATGGCTTATACGCCTGGGGTCGCTCGTGTCTGTCAGGCCATCGCACGCGACCCTGAAAAAATTTTCAACCTGACAATTAAAAAGAATACGGTCGCCGTTATTTCGGATGGTTCTGCCGTGCTGGGCCTCGGCGACATCGGCCCGGCTGCCGCGATGCCCGTAATGGAGGGCAAGTGCCAGTTGTTCAAGGAGTTCGGTGGGGTCGACGCCTTCCCGATTTGTCTGAATACAAAAGACCCGCACGAGATTGTGCAGACAATCAAGAATATCTCCGTGGCATTCGGCGGAATCAATCTCGAAGACATCTCGGCGCCCAGATGCTTTGAGATCGAAGAACGCCTCAAGGAAGAACTCGATATCCCTGTCTTTCATGACGACCAGCACGGCACCGCGGTCGTCGTGCTCGCCGCCCTCATCAACGCCCTCAAGATTGTCGGCAAGCGGATGGAAGATGTAAAAATTGTCGTCAATGGTATCGGCGCGGCGGGCGTGGCCTGTTCAAAGATTGTCATGGCCGCCGGCGTCAAAAATATCGTCGGCTGCGACACGACCGGTGCGATCTACAGCGGGCGACGCGAGAATATGAACTGGGTCAAGGACTGGTACGCTCAAAATACAAATCCGAACGCAGAAACCGGAACCGTTCACGACGTGATCAAGGGCGCTGACGTTTTTATCGGCCTGTCGGCGCCGGGCGTGATCAATCAGGACGATCTGAAGCAGATGGCCAAGGATCCGATAGTTTTTGCGATGGCGAATCCGGTGCCCGAAATTATGCCCGAGGACACGTTGGGCCTTGTCGCCGTGATGGCGACGGGCCGTTCTGACTATCCAAATCAGATCAACAACGTGCTCTGCTTCCCGGGCATCTTTCGCGGGGCTTTAAATTGCCGTGCGTCGCGAATTACGGAACAGATGAAACTGGCCGCCGCCTACGCGATAGCCGACATCATTGGGCCGGACGAACTTCATCCGGACTACATCGTCCCGTCGGTTTTCGATCGCCGAGTGTGCGAAGCCGTCGCCGCTCGCGTCGAGGAGGCCGCTTACGAACAAGGCGTTGCCCGTCGCGAACGCTCCACCGCCGAGTCGCATTTTGAAGCGACGGCGATGTAATGGATCATCAAATCCAGATCGGAACCTG
>JBBJMG010000002.1:0-287575 GCA_037720205.1 Pyrinomonadaceae bacterium | reverse complement strand
GTGTTGACGGTCGTGCCGGTGTTGACTTTTTTCGTCGTCTTGTCAATTTTGTCCTGCGCCTTTTTGAGCAAATCGCCGAACTGCGCGTTTGCAGTAACGGCGAAGATAAATAATGCGAAAATTGCGATGGTCGATTTTTGTAATTTCATTTCAGATCTCTCCTGTTTTATTTGAATAATTTCGGCGGCCTGTCCAACGTTTATCCGCCCGTAGTAATAGAGAGGCGTGGAAGCGAGCCGTATTACCAACCGACGAAAAATAAAAAAGAGAGCGAGATGATCCCGCCCTCTGGCAACTTTGAATTTGACCTATTCCGGTTCAGCTATTATCCGAGTAGTAAAATGTATTATCATCGTCGCTGGCAAACGCGTCCAGTATCCCTAACAAAACGCCCGGGAAAGTCAACAAGAAAGCGAGAATCATGAATGCGAAATTGATCCATAGACATCTGCCGGTATAGGTCGAAAGCAGCGGAAAATTAGCCCGCACATAATCGGCCCGCAAACGGAATTGCTCGTCGGCAACAAGCCCGCGTTCGCGATATTCCGGCAAAGTTTGCAGATCGATCATCCCTGACGCATCGTCCGGCACGTCGACGTTTAACGTTTCGCCGGTTCGCAGATTCACAATCTCGGTTTTCGGCCCTTCGTTTTGCGGATAGCCGGAATAGACGTAATCTCCCTTAATGTAATTGGCGTGCGCCATATCGACGCGGCTGTAATCGGCCTGACACGCACCGCAGAAAAAGCGAATGATCGGGTTTGTTTGACTGTAACCACGGATCGTCACGCCATTAAATACGTCGGTTTCGGGGTGCAGCTCGAATGCGACCGTCTCATTAATCCGATATAGCTGCGTACTGCCCGCTGTCCGGTAGCCGAAATGAAAAGCCATATAAAGAGCTATCAAAATCAGCCATAAAGTTATTTTAATTTTCATCGGGATTCTCGCGTACGGCCAGCATTTAAAAACGCCCCGCTGTATATATTTAAGGAAAGCTTTGAAAAACCGAATAGAATATCCGAATCTTTCTCAGCGAACTCTGCGTCCCTCTCGGCGTACTCTGCGTTAAAAACATTTTAAACGCAGAGAACGCAGAGATTTACGCAGAGTTCGCCGAGTAGTTGTTCAACCTGTAAATTCTCGGTCATCAGTACGATCCTCAAAGCAAGAAGGTTTTTCAAAGCTCACTTAAGGTTTAATGGCAAATCTCGCCGGACCGTTTTTACTCAGATCCGAACGAACTACGGAATACGGCACAAATACGCGGCTGAGGGCAGCGATGACGTGCGGGAAGTCGTAATATACAATGATGCCGTGTCGGGTCATGGTCCATTTGTCAAACCCGGCGACCATATCGGCGGGCAGTTTGGAATCGGTTTCGAGGCCTTGGTTAATTGATTTAAGGCTAAACGTTTGAATTGCTCCTTCAAATTTCGATTTCGGCACGAATAACTCCTCTATTTTTATCTCGCGTCCCGCACCGCTCAAATTGAAATTCAAATCGTCATATTCGCTATCGGGATATGCGCCGCCGGCAAATGATTGCTTGCTAAATTCGACGCTGATCAAATCGTCCGTGGCGAGCGAAATATTGTAATCAAGCGAGAAATAGCTACGTTTCGGGCCGGGTTCGTAATCCTTTTTGTAATCGCTCACGGCTTTGGCGGCGAGGGCGGCGGCTCGACGGTTAAACGCCGTAACTGCCTGTGTATTCCCGCCGATGATCTGCGGATAAGCTGCAAGGATACCGAGTCGTTTTTCGGCAATAGTTTTAGTGACGATCTGAAGAGCGCCGCTAAACTCGATGTGCTGCTCAGTAAGCGTCGCGGAATACTCGGCTTTGCTCGCCGGTTTGCTCCACAGGCATTCAAGTGTTTTCGTTTTTTCTTCTGCGTCAGCCTTAATGTCACAGCGAAACGAACCGGTGCGTTTGCCGCCGGGGTCAAATTCGTCAAGCGTCAGGCGGTCGCCTTCTCGCCTGCCTTTCAAAGTCAGTTGACCGGTCGCACCGACATATTGGTAATTACCGGTTACCTTATTATTGTTATCAAAAATCAAGCTCATTTCGATCAGATGTTCGATAAGTGTACCGCGAAACATTTGAGCCGCTTCGCCAGCTTGCGCCATCGCTGATTCGCCAAATGCAAAAACCAAAGCGCAAATTACGAATAAATATCGGAAAAAATTGTGTTTCATAATAATTCGACCTCAAAAATCTTTAGGACGGCGCAAAACGAGCCAAATTCCGACGCCAAACGGCAAAAGGCTTGGCAAAGATATCAGCAACATAAACGCCCAATACAAGCTGCCGGGGCCGAATGCCGTTTTCAGACTCGTCCCGGTGAAACCGAGCGCGAACCCATTCATAACGACATTCCAAAAGATCGCCGCGAGAATAAAGGCGATGCCCGCCGCGATTGATAATTTTCGGTTGCCGGACATTTTAGATTTCCTCCGTTGCTGGTTTTCGGAAAAGTCTCCACAGCAGATAAACGCCGAACATCGTGCCAATCGGAATTTGCAAAAGCGCGAGTAAAGCCGCGATGATGCCGACGACTCGACCCCATCTTTTTTCTTTTCCTAACCCTATTCCGGCGGCAACGCTGAGGGGCAAAACCAGCAGCCCGAGCGCAAGGTTTGCCAGGGCGACTAAGGCGATTAAGATCAGCCCGATGTATTGACTTTCAGTTGTTGAAACAAAAAGGCTGAGCGGAGCCATAAACAAACCGACCACCGCCGCCCAAAATTCATTTTAATAATCTCCAATTCTTCCACAAGCCTAGTTTTATTAACTTAATGATAAAATTCGCCGTAATTGCTCTTTCCGTATTATTACGGTCGGAATTTTCCTGCGAAAATCGATTGACCGCCGATTTAAATTCGGCGAATTTGTTTTTGTGCGTTTGCGCGTTCTCAGCGTCAACGGCATAGCTGGTTTCCACTCTGATTAACATTTCCCGAATCAATTTTTCATTGCGCCGCGCCTGCGTTTCCGCCGCATTTGTTTTTGGTTTGACATCCATTGAGTAAGATTTAATCAACGCGCCTTTGTAATCTTCGACGAGCGCGAGGGCGCGGAGAGTCATTTGATAATCAAACAAGTCATCTCCTTTTTCATTCCAACTGATGCCGAATATCAACCCGTCGAAACGCTGCCGCGCTAATTGTTTGGCGGCAGCTTCCTGTCTTTTAACTTCGGCTTTCTTATCGGCGGCGGTAAAAGTTTTTAGTTTCGCGGCATTGTCGGCGCGGCGACAGGGGATATAATTTTTGAGCGCGTTCTCCATCGCCTCACCTTCCGTGTCGGAATCGGTTTCGCCCCTCGTTCGGCGATCCATATCTTTCATATAAAGATTCTCGACCGCGCTCAAACCGATTCGCAACGCTTTGGCGCACGGCACGGAAAACGGTTTATCATCTGTGGCGGCGGGTTTCTGTTTGTTCTGCGCTGCGCCGGGGCCGAAAGCTTCTGCATCGTTTCGCCATTTGATTCGGTCAGCCGTCGCATTGAAAGCCTCTTCGACAAGTTTTAGTTTCGGCTCGTCGCTTCGTTTGAAATTCTCCACCGTTTTCCGCCCGCCGGAATAAAGAACGGTGATCTCGATTGTCGCTACATCGGAAGTTCTTCCCTCGTAACGCGTTTTAAAATCGAGAAATCCGGCTTCGACGATCGTTTTTGCCAGCCGCGTAAATTCCGCTTTGCTGATTTGACCGGAAAAATCGCCTTTCCGCACGCGGGAGTTTTTCCCGCCGCGAAATGTCGCCGTGCCGTCGTCGCGCAGCGTCGTAACTCTTTCGCAATCGGCGCAAAACCCATCGGCCGTATCCAACCTGATCTCGCTAACGTCTGCGGCGGAGACCGCCTGAGAATAGACGGAGCTGCACATTGTAAACAAAGCCGTCGAGATAAAAATGGATAATAGAATTTTCATCTTCACGCTTTCTCAGAAGCCCGCACTAAGTAAGGGAGCCCTTACTTAGTGCGGGCTCCGGCAAAATAGGTAGTTACAAATACTTGCTCAACCGTTCCAGATCATATTCGCCTGATTCGGTGACGAATTGCTGTAAAAGTTTGAGATGTCCGGCGCCGATCAAAGCCAGAATGCGGTCGTCGCTCGATTCTGTAATTCGCATGATATTGGCGAAAATTTTCAGATTACGCTCATACCAGTCAGCAGCCAGATCTGCTCCCTCGTATTGTTTGTCTTTCCCGACGTTTACGGTCCACAAATACGGCGCGTGCATTTTCTCAACCTGATTTTCATCGTTCATAAACCGTAGCAGCTCGGTCACAGATCCCTTTTTCATTTGGTCTGCGAATGCTGTTGCCGAAGACTGAAAGGCAGCTTTTGCCTTCTCAGTCATAGCGGTTTGATTATTCGCCGCTGCTGATGCAAGTACCTTGTCCAAATCAAAATTGCCCTTCCAATCAATCTGATACAACCTCGGATGATTAAGTTCTTTCGCCAGGCGAAATGCTATTTGGTCAACTTCATTGGCTGTCAGCGTGTAATTATTCTTCAAATACTGAGTGTATTTTTCGGTATATTTGGTATTTTCCGCAGGTACCTCGATGGCAATTTTCGTCGGACGGAATTTCTTGATTTGAGCGACGAATTCGGTAATTTCCTTTTGCCGTTTCTCCGCCAGTACGTCGTCAGCTTTGATATTGTTAACGTCCAGACCGGGATTGCCCATGTGGTAACTTCCCAGAATCATCACGACCGGTTTTGTTTGTTTCGCCGTTTGGGCAGTCATGGTTATCGAACAGCCGATAACGAATAAAACAGCTATAAAATATTGATAAATTTGTGTGTTTTTCATGATGTCATTTTCTCCTTATCGCATTGTCTCGATCCCATCCTTATTCCAAAGACACTTTCCACGAGCCGCCTTCCTTTACAAACGTCATCGGCGACCATTCGCCTTTATCGTCGAGCATCTCGGTGGTAGCTTTATCGCCGGTGAGTTTTTCGTTTCGCTGTCCCAATTTGGCGGGCATTGCAGCGTTTATAAAAAATTCCTTGTCAAGCAGATCGTCGAGCGTCATTTTCTTTTCCTGGGCTGCCGCATTGAGAATCTCCATCGAGTCTTTCGACATCAATTGCTTAAACGACGTTTTATCCTTCGCTTTTACCGCATTGTAAAAAGATTCACCCGCTTCGGACGGCGTTGACTGCTTAACGGTGGCCGTTCTGCTCACGATCTCCGTCTTGTTTTGCGCGCCGAGCGCGGTGTTTGTCTGATTGGTTTTCGGTGATTCGGTGGACGCGCCGCCGCATGCCGCCAAAACAAGCGCAAACGAGCACAGTGTCACAAATGTTAAAGTTGATTTTGATAAATTCATATTTTTTCTCCTGTAAGGTCGCCGTATTCAGTTCGGCTTTAGTCAGAGTGAAAAGGCGAACGATATTGGCATTCATCGAAAAGTATTTTCCGATCTTCGCCATTGTCAGCCACTTACGGATTCAGACGAATGCCCAGCAGTTTCCAATTTGAGCCTTCTTTGACATACGTCGCTTTAAAGGCCACGGTCTTGCCTTTGATTGTCGGATAAGTGCCGTTGACTTCCAGAGTATCGTCATCCCCGGGCGTCGGCTTGGAAGAAAGCGACGGAACCGCATCCGGTTTTAACTTGTAATTGCTTCTTTGCTCCGCGATGGGAGAAAATGCTTTTTGGAGTTCGGCGGCGGCAATCTGGCTTTGCCACGTTTCCGAGATTGTCGAATAAAAATCGTCGAAATCACCCTGCTGCAAAGCATTGTCAAAATCACGGATTGTTGCGGCGACGATCGGTCCCAATTCGTCGCCGGACGAAATGTCTCCGCGCTTTGTCGTGTCTGGCTTATTTTCAGAATCGCTACTGGAAGAACCGTCCGTGCGCTGGTATTCCATACCGTCGAGTTTCATCCGGTTACCCGTCGGGCTCTGGTCTATTTTGTATTTGCCCGAATCGAAACCGAGAAAGGCAAATCGAATCTCTTTTGCCGCCTCGTCAATTTCCACCGCTGCTCCGCTGACACTTTTTCCGCCTGATTTATAATCGCCGGTAGCGTCGTTGCGAATAGTGACGCTTGAGCCGTCCGCGCCGTTCCAAACACCGAGGTAACTCGGAGGAACGCTCTTTGTCTGCGTTTCGCCGTTAGAACCTGAAGCCCCGCTTTCGCTACATGCTAAGCCTGCCATAAGTAAGATCGCCAGGGCCAAAATCGCCGATATATTTTTCATATATTCTCCGTTCATAGGTAATCGTTTTGTGTGTCTTTCGCTTACATGGAAGGAGAGGCGAAATTTGGGGCGATATTACCCTCAGCAGAAAATATTTTCGAAAGTGCGCGCGGCGAATAAAAACAAAAAGACGGGAATCGCTTCTCGCCTTGTCCTATTCGGAACTAGAAAGTTTAGTTTTCGGCGTCCGTGCAATCGATGGCGACATATTTGTCGCCCGTCCATTTGTAGTAACCGCAGTTATCCGTTTGAAATTCGCCGACGGCTAGTTGATTTCGCTCTGCTCCCCATAAAAACAAACCGCTTTGGTGCAGATCGAGATCCGGTTGGATGAGTGCTTGTCGGTAACCCCGATCGGTGTAATTAAATATTGCGAGAACGAACTTTACCGCGGCACGCTTCTTATTATCGACAAGGGCGACGGCAAAATCCGTTTGGGTATCGCCATCTAGATCGGCAGCCAAGTAATACGGCTGATAGCCCTTGTCATCGCTGCGCTGTAGTTTCAGGCTGGTCTTGTTCCTACAGTCGGCCTCGGTTGCCGGGCGCAAATTCGGCTTTGCTTTGAGCCATGATCTTAGCGTTTCGGCGTGTTCGGCTCGGATGTTTGCGAACGCATTCTTTCGTTCTTGCCCCGCGATACCTGTTATCCAAATCAACAATAGCGTAGCAATGATAAAAATCCGAGTCGTATGTTCCATTCAAGTGTCCTAAAATCACTTGCCGAAGATGGTCGCGAAATCGTTTTGCAATTCATTCGCCATCTTCATTTCGTCTCTGGCTGTTTTCGCGTCGTCCTCGGAAAATTTAACGTCAGTGTTTTTGCCGTCACGCGCGATGCGAATCAATTTTCCTTTTGCAAAGTAAAAACGCCGCTCGATCATTTTGCGGTTTTCCGATTCGATATCGCTGCTTGAAAAAACGAAAACCAGGTCGCCCGAATCGTCAAACATAGATTCGGTTCGTGAATGCAAATCCGCTGCGCCTTTGTAGCTCGTCGTGATTTTGCGAACGAGTTTCGCCGGATCGGCGTCCGGGCTGTTTGCTTCGGCTTCAGGGTCGGGCTCGCCGTCAAACCAAACTTCGGTGCGCTGTTCCATCGTCCCGACCGCCGCCCAGGGCTGTGTGTCCCGTACACCACCGATCGTCCACGTCGCGAAGTGAAAACCGACATTTCTGTCTTTTAACCCGGCATCAATTCGCTTGTTGGTCGCCGCTGAAATTTGCCGAATTTGCGCGACTTGTACCTCGACCGATTTATTTTGCTTCTCTTGCGCGTTGGCAGCGAAGAAGGCAACGAAAACAAGTATGAGAACGGCGATTAAAGCGGTTAGTTTATTTGAATGTTTCACGAAGAATCTCTTCCTTGACAGCTATTTAGTCGATTTTGCGTTAGCGAATGTTTTATCTTCGCTATCAAGGAAAGAGGCCGATCGACGAGGTTTATTACCAGGGCGGAAAATTCTTTAAACGGCGTTGTTATCTGGCATCGCCGACAGCGACGAATCCGGCCCAATAAAATGGATGGGCGAAACGATCGCTGTGACGCATTTTCAGCGCGGCCTGCCGCAGAGCATCGGCCTTGCCGGCGGACGGATTTCTATTGAGCGTTTTATAAAATCCGGTCATCAGATCTGTCGTCCCGGCGGAGTCAACCTTCCATTGACTGACGACAACGGTGCGGGCGCCAGCGATCATAAAGCTCCATGTCAAGCCGATAAGCCCTTCGCCGCTTCGGGCTTGGCCCCGGGCCGTTTCGCATGCCGAGAGTACAACCATGTCGGCCGGCAGATTCATCTCCAAAATCTCCGACGCCTCAAGCCGGCCGTCGTCGCCGTTTGCTCCCGGTGCCAGCAAAACATAGGAGTTAAGTGGACTGAAATTATCCAGAACGCCATGGGTTGCTAAATGCAAAATCGAATATTGTTCTGCAGTCTGCTTAAAAACATCTTCGCCAGCTTTATCGCCGACAAAAATACGACTATTCTGCGCTCCAAATAAGGTGCGTAAAACAAGCGTTTGGCGTGTCGCTTCCGGTAAACCCGTAAAATTTCCTCTATCGGCTACGGGATTTCCAAAAGCGATCAGTTTCTTAAACTGATTCGCTGGCAAGGCGGGCTTTTGACGCAGCTCACGTAAAATCGTCAACGACGGCGCATATGAGATCGCAGCGTCGTCCAAAAGATAGCGGTTCTCGCCCGACTGCAGCGCCTGAAACGGCAAGTCCCATAGGGCGCCATCGGGCATGATCGTCACGTTCGTTTTGCCTCGCAGCTCATTTTGCGCCGGTCGGAGCAGTAAATCGTAGAGTTCACGCGATTCGGCTCCGAAAAGCAGATTGCGATTCGCCAGCATTTGCCGAAAACGCGCTAAATGCGACGCGAGTTCGCTGCGATTGATGGCAACACGATAAGTTTTCAACGCGGCTTTTCCGTTTTGCTTGGTAAAAACAAAAAGCAGGGTCGCGTCGTCGGTCACGAGGTATTCGAGAAATGCCGTTTTGTCGTCAAGCAATTCGGCGATCGCGGCAGTTTTGAACGGCTCAATAACGCCGCGTTTCAGACGCAATTCGGGATGAACCGCGTAGAGATTATTCTGAAATTTTTGGTAATCAATGCGGGATTGCTCTAGTTTCTGCTGCAGAACGGCAACTGTTGGTTTCTCCCCCTGCCTCTTGGAAGAAAGTTTTGCGATTTGGGCGTTGAGCGAGACGATCTCGCCGCGCAGGCGATTTTCTATCGTTCGCTCGTCACTGGTTAAATTGTCTTTCGGCTGGCTGCGTCCGAATTTCAGCGTGTCGAGCAGCGTCCGGGACTTGGCTCGCTGAGCATATTCAAAGGCGGCGGCGGCATCCGATCCGTCGGCAAACATCAATGCCAATTGTTGATACGGCTTGACCCGCTCGGCGAAAAATAAACTGCTCTCGCCCGCCCCGCCGACGACTTCGCCCCGCATGCTCTCGATCGTCTTAATCGCTGCATCGAACGCGACGCGGGTCTTTTCGCGGTCGTTTTGGGCGAGATACACCTGGCCGATCAACGATTGAGCTTGCCAGAGCAATTCGCGATTGCCGTTTTCCTCCACGGATTTTAGGGCTTTTTCGACAAAATTGAGCGAATCATTAGTTTTTCCCTGGGCAAGCAGATCTTTTGCTATTCCGAGGCGGGCAATGGCGATTCCATCCCGGCTGTCGCTTGCCTCCCTGATCGCCAACATCTGTCGGAAATAATCGAGCGATTTCTCGAATTCGCCCAACGCGTGGTGAATATTGCCAAGCAATCCGAGCGACCGTGCTTTGCCTTCGTTATCGCCGAGGCCTTGAAATAGCTTCAGGGCTCGCCCGGCGAGAGACAGAGCTTCGCGATAATTTTTCTCATTAACCCGGATAATGGCGATAAACTGCAGGCTGTAGGCGATTCCCGATTCGCTCTTTATTGCCTCGTCGATCGCCAGCGATTGATGTGCATAATCGAGCGCGAGCCGAAGATTTCCCTGCAAATAGTAACTGCCGCCGATGTGTCTGAGAATCGTCGAAAGGGTGCCTCTATCGTTAAGAAGTTTTTGTTGCAGCAGAGCCTCGGTCATTCCGCGTGCGATCTGATAATGACGCAGCGCATCGGCGTAATTGCCGCGCAGGCGGTGGACGATGGCAATGTGAAAATGAGCGTCGGAAATGCCTGACTCGTTTTTCAGGGTTTCGCTCGCTGCAAGTGCGCGGATGTGCCATTTTTCCGCCGTTTGATAATCGCCGCGCAGCATATTTACCGCTCCGATGCCATTAAGGATTACCAAAGCCTCTTGACTTGGCGGCATTTCTTCCAACAATTTCAGGCTGCGCTCATAGTATTCAAGCGTTTTGTCATAATCGGCCTGTGTACGATAAACCAGAGCAGTCGCCCCAAGAATATCTGCCTGAAGCTTTTTATCTTTGAGAGACTCGGCAACTTTAAGGGCTTCTGCGTAGTAATTGGCGGCCTCGGCCATTCTATTATGCTGCAAACATGCGGTACCCAAATTGTGCAGCGCTTTTGCAACGCCCTCTTGATAATCGGCTTTTTCCGCCGCTGTCTGTGCAAGACGAAGAATGTTTATTCGCTTTTCAAAATCGTTGATTATTTCGTTTGAGACGCTTTGTTTGATAAAGAATAAACTTAGATTCTTCAGTTCGGAGTCCGACCGGTTATCGAGCAGGCGAAGTTTTTCTTCGTTGTTTGAGGCAGCAACTAGTTCGGACGCCAGCTTCTCGGTTTGCGCGCTTATAAACAGCACACAGCAAAATAAGCTGATACCGGCACAAGCAATAGAACGGGCGATTCGGTCAAGCATACACGCAACGACAATTTCTTGAATTGAGCAATTCTAGTCTGCTTGATCAGCGTTTAGCAATACGTTTCTCTGCTAAAGAGATATTCCGAGCGCGACGACCTCGGGTAATTTTTGAACTAGCGTTCAAGGGGATAATAACGCTCGAGCGATTTATCTATAAATGCTGCACTACCCGCTAGTCGAAATCCGCTGTGGACGACTCCAGGAGGCTGCGGTAGCTCAGCGGCGATCTAAAACTGATAAAGCTGAAAGCAGTTCGGGTCAGAATGTTAAAATTGAATGGAGTACCAGAAAGGAGAAAAAAATTCTAAAAACGTCCGTGAAGGCGTGAGTAAAGGTGTCAGTAAATGAGAACGGATGCATCGAAAGCACCCGTAACTCGTTATTTAAATTGGCTCCGCAGGTAAGACTCGAACTTACAACCCTCCGGTTAACAGCCGAGGGATTATACGGTCGCAATTCGCTCCAAACTAAATGTAGCGAGAATTGTAGCGACCACCTGCGCACGTGGGGACTCACCGACGAGAGGTGGCAGGAATAATAACCAGTGAGTGCGGCTCCCTGATCGTCGGTGCCACCTGGTGCGTTTAATATGAAAAGAATTTGTAATCATCAGGTCGTAAGTTCGAGTCTTATCACCGGCTCCATTCTAACCTCAAGAAAGACAATCATTTATGTCCCATGAAAGATGGCGTGATATGCCGTCTTTTTGTCTGTGGACTAAATGTTGGACTTTTCGGAGGTAATTTTGAGATAATAGACGAGTCGCCGCTCCGGCCGCTGTCATCGAAACCAAATACTTCGTTTGTTACCTAAGATGCTCGAAACTTTGAGAGCAAATTTGTACGAACAACCGGTCCGATGCGGTAAAGCTAACTGCCGCTACAAAGACGGTCTACTTCACCGCGGCTATTTCTACCTAATGTGGCGTGAGCAAGGGCGGCAGAAGAAGCGATATGTACCTAAGCGGTTTGTGCCTGAACTAATGGCTAGTATCCTCAGCCTGAGATTGGATCGCCAACGCCTGCGCGACGAGACCCGGCAAAGTGTCGCGTCATGGAAGGAAATGAAAGGCCGCTTGAAGAATTCATAGACAAACTTAGACGTCCCACCAAAGTTTCCCAATCTCATGAAACAGCAAACAAAAACCAAGGTCGCTGAACGAGCACCTCATGATGTGCGTTCCACCCCCTTCGACGGTAGCCGGAAGGCGACACACCCAGTTAGCGGCAAGCGAGTTCCCCTCCGCACGGCCCGAGCAGGGTCCCATTCCGGCTTGCCTCGAAACCGAGCGAATGCTGATCCGGACGACGACGACGTGAAGCAAGGACACTCCCTGCAAGACAACCGGAACGATATTCTTACCGACGTTGACAAAGTCGAAGTACCGATCGATTCCCTTGAGGCTGCGGTTGGGTACTCGTCATTAATGCGGCAAATGCACAAAGCATTCGTGCGACGGGTCGCTTTTTATCGTTCAGCGAGCGGAGGATCTCTCGCTGTCGAAGAGGCTCGGGAGAAGGCCTTTCACGCCCCCGCCGACAAGGAGGAGGTCGATCATCTAATTTCTGAGATGCTTAGGCTGCCCTTGGATTGCCTTAGCTTTATCGATCTTCAGAATCTACAGGCTGTTGCGCCACAAAGCGCAGAAGCCTTTTGGGAATTGGTGAAGGAGGAGGGGCGCAAAGAGTTTGAATCGGGGCATCTCGCCGCCAACACCACATTCCCGGTTGGATATATGAAGGAGGTTTGGAATATCGCCAGGTATCTGGGCGTTCGAGAATCCTTTATCAGTGAATGGCAGCCGCACGGTGGAATCGAGATAGGCCTGATCGACATGATGACGCAGAGCTATTTCCAATGGCAGTTTTGGCTTGAACAAACAGTGAAACGATCACAGACTCGTGCTCATGAGCATCATCCGCAATACTCGGAGTGGATGGCCGAACGAGAAAAGGAATTTCGGGTGAACGGGTGGATCGAGGGTTTTTGGGCAAGACCCCTTGTTTCTGAACAACAGGCCATCGAGCATGCCGTACTGATGGCCGAAAGGTGGAATCGAACGTTCATGAGAACACTCCGACAATTGAGGGACCTACGACGATATTCTCAGGTGACGATCAACAACGCCAATCAAGTGAATATCGCCACGGAAGGAGGAAAGCAGGTAAATATGAAAAAGTGACGCGAAAGCCTACCGGTGTCTCCGGCGAGGTTTCTGCAAGCAGTTCCTCTCTCCGGCCTACGGTAGGCTCTACGATTTCGACTTTACTCAAAACGGTTTGGGTTGTCAACGAAAACGACGTATCACTATTCTCTAACCTTAATTTCGTCAAGAGGATTCGGGCGGTCCAATTGAGTTACAGGGAAGGAGCGAACTACTGCCAAAGACCGCGTTCTCGACGCCCCAAGCGGCTCTCCCACGCATAGACATCGTAGAGTCTGGCGAGGATTCTCAAAAAAGACTCGGGCACGGAGTTTCACTCGGAGACGGGAGAGTGATTGCACACTCGCAATGATGGCGTTGTAATTGAGCAAGCCAAATGCTCGGCTGTCAGCTTTTTCAATCCCTACGCGCATCCGAGCATCCTCAAAAGCGGTCTTGGCCTGTTCTATCAATTCTGATCTGTGGGCTAATGTCAGAACGCGCTTATTTTGGTCGGTTACGCTTTTTGCGATATCGGTAAAACATCGCGTCTTACCCGTTCCCGTTGCCATCACGAGCAGCGTAGACCTGACGCCATCCGCAAACTCTGCATTGACCGCCTTCACTGCTTTTTCCTGATATGGCCGCAAGCTATGCACTGACCGCCTCCTGATGATTGATGATGTCGAGGATTGCGGCCTCACTGGATTCGGTAACGTAACCGAACTTGCAGTGATCGCATTTCGTGCCGGAGCAAGCCGGGCAAATTGCATATTTTTTAAGATGGAATGCTTCGGTCGTAACCTTTTTGAAATTGTGGATAGATATATCCCAGGCGAAATCTGAAAACTCTGCGCTGTGTCGAGCAAACGCCGCCTTTGCGTCCTCAATAAGGCTTTCAAAATTTCGCACGGCGGTCTGTATTTTGTGACCGTTGGATTCTGCTAGTTCGGTGATCTCGTCGTGACGGCTATCGACAGCCGGGGCAGACTTTGGTTTCGCGGATTCGACCAGCGCCTTTTGCGTGATCTTCCCTTCCTTGAATTGGTCTTGAGTCTCGACCGGCGATTGTTCAAAGGCTTGATGGACTTTGGCGGCGGTTCGGACGGTGCGTGGTGATACGTCAAATTCTTTCGCTATTTTTTCCGCAGTTCGTTCCGGCGGATTCAATGTGGCAACAGTTGCCACATTGGAATTTACGGGCTTATTCTGTGTTATTTCGTCAAGAGCCGGATTTCCGACACGCTTTTTCTGTAACTCATACAGCATCGTTTGAGAGCACGACTCCGTCACCGGTCAGGCGTGGTGCGACATCGCCCTCTATGCCCTGACCAAAGACGATCGAGCCGTCTTTTGTTTGGATCGGTAGCTGGTTGCCCGCGGTAGCGCATCGCGATGAGTGACATGATCTCGCTGCGGCGTGCGACCGATTTCGACGGAAAATTCATATTTTCGTCTGGCCGCTGCGTCATGACGAAGTCGCGCTGTTGGTTGGAGCATAGCGGGGACATTCGATGAAGCCACCCGCTAGCGCTAGGAAGGAACCTTATGATTAACGTAGTTCGCCTCGCATCGAGGACAATTCAACGAAGTACCATTATCTATCGACCGAGAGGGTATGGAAACACGGCATGGCCAAAATATTTGTCTAGCATAGTAAGCAAGACAAAGAAATGGAGAGCATTTTTCTTGAGCATTTGCTGGAACAGATGTAAGACCGCAATTCGAGTCTTACCCGCGGAGCCAATGATTTTAACAAATTACGAGTCACTCCTCGGGTAGAACTCAATGCCATTAAACAAATTGTACTTTGCCCATCGGGAAAGACCGACCGTCGTGTTAGTGACCCGTTCGCATATTCGCCTACTTTTTTAGATTATTTATTCCAAGAACATGGATCGTTCTGGAGCTTACGAAGTTCCAGTCCTCCTTTCATTAAGGACCATTAGAACCTCATCGAGTGTGACAGCTTTGGCCTGACAAAGAACTAGAATATGGAAGAGGAGATCAGCCGCTTCCAATTTGAAAGCGTAAGGATTGTCGTCTTTGGCTTCAATTACAAGTTCGAAAGCTTCCTCCCCCACCTTTTGTGCGATTTTATTGATCCCTCTTGAGAAGAGATTCGAAGTGTAAGATCCTTCTTGCGGATCGATCCGCCGCTCGCGTATTACTTTTTCGAGATCGAACAGGATATTCCGGTATGATTTATTCGACGTGTTCCCGTCAAAACATGTCTGCGAGCCCGTATGACAGACTGGCCCGGCCGGTATCGCCTTAACGAGCAGCGTGTCCCGGTCACAATCGATCAGTATTTCCTCGACTTGCAGGTAATTTCCGCTTGTTTCGCCCTTTGTCCAAAGCTTCTGACGGGACCGTGAAAAAAAGGTTACGAGTCGGGTTTCTTTTGTCTTTTCCAGCGCCGCCCCGTTCATATATCCGAGCATCAATACCTGATCTGTAACGGCGTCCTGGACGATTACCGGTAAAAGGCCGCCGGCATATTTATCAAAATCTGATTCGATATTCATTTTAGATTCTCACTTCAATTCCGCGCCACCGAAGAAAACTCTTAAGCTCTGGAATTGATATCTGACCGTAGTGAAAAACACTTGCCGCCAAAGCTGCGTCGGCCCCACCTCCTGAAAACACGGCTTCGAAGTCCTCGATTGTTCCCGCACCGCCCGAGGCCACGACCGGTACGCGGACACTTATCGAGACCGCCAGTGTTAATTCGAGATCAAAACCCGCTTTCGTACCGTCGGCATTGATAGACGTAAGTAAGATTTCACCCGCGCCAAGCTCAGCTCCTTTCTTCGCCCACTTTACAGCATCGAGATCTGTTGGGATGCGACCGCCGTTGAGGAAAACTTTCCAACAATCTTTTCTTGCCTTCGCATCAATAGAAAGCACAACACATTGTGAGCCGAAATTTCGCGCCGCTTCCGCAATAATTTTCGGATCGCGGACCGCGGCGGTATTTATGGATACCTTGTCTGCCCCGGCTTCGATCAGCCGCCCGACGTCGGCGACGGTGCTAATCCCTCCGCCGACCATCAAGGGAATATCGATCGATGCGGCAACACGCCGCACAAGATCGGTGAGCGTCTTACGGCCCTCGTTCGTGGCGGAAATATCAAGCAGCGCCAACTCGTCACCACCTTCCTCGCAGTAACGCGACGCCAGCTCGACCGGGTCGCCGGCGTCGCGAAGACCGGTGAAGTTTATTCCTTTTACTGTGCGTCCGTCCCGGACATCGAGGCAGGGAATTATGCGTCTGGCAAGCATATATAATTTGATAATTCGTCGAGCGTGATCCGGCCTTCATAGATAGCTTTGCCGATAATGACGCCGCTGCAGCCGATTTTTCGCAGTTCGTCTATGTCGGTTAACGAACTGACGCCGCCACTGGCGATGATTTTCAGTTCAGGAAATGATGTTCGGATCTCTTTATAAAGTTCGATAGCCGGACCTTTGAGAACTCCATCTTTCGATATATCGGTAACGAAAGCCTTTTCTCCGCCTCGTTCCGCGAACGTACGCACGAACGCCATCAGTTCAACATCCGTTTTCGTTAGCCAGCCATTGATCGCAATTTTGCCCGCGTTCGTGTCTGCCCCGAGGAGGATGCGACTGCTCCCGAATTCATCCAGCCAGCCGAAAAAGAGGTCAGGATCCTTTACCGCGACGGAACCGACATTCACCATAGCGGCCCCGGCACTAAATACCGACTTAAGGTTTTCCCTGGTACTGATGCCTCCGCCAAAATCGATTACCAGGTTCGTCTCGCCTGCAATTTTAGAGAGCACTCCCACATTGACGGGTGTACCCAACCTCGCACCATCAAGATCGACAATATGCAAACGTTTCAAACCGGCCGCTTCAAATTCCTTGGCAGTCGAAAAAGGATCGTCGGAGTAAATACGTTTCCGCTCAAAATCGCCCTGTGTCAGGCGAACGCATTTGCCATCCATCAAATCTATTGCGGGAATGATCTCGATCATAGCTTTAGGAAATTTTCCAAAATGCGAGCGCCCACAGAACCGGATTTCTCCGGGTGAAACTGAACCGCATAAACATTCGACCATTCAATCGCGGCCGCGAAATCTCTGCCGTAATTACAAAATGCAGCCGAGCCTTCCGACGTTTCTACATAATAGCCGTGCACAAAATAGACGTAAGACTCCTCCGCGATACCCGCAAACAAATCTGAGCTAAAGCCAGAAATGGTGTTCCAACCCGTGTGCGGTACTTTAAGTTTGGTGTTCGCAAATTGCCTGACACGATTCGGAAAGATTCCCAGGCACCTGGTATCGTTTTCTTCCGAATGTGCGCAAAGAAGCTGCATGCCGAGACAAATACCGAGGACTGGCTGCGTCAGAGATGTAATGGCCTCACCTAGCTCTCGGTCACGAAGATACTTCATCGCCGTCGAGGCTTCACCAACACCCGGAAAGATGACCTTATCCGCCTGCCGCAAAACTTCGACGTCGTCAGTTACGACGGTTTCTACGCCCAGTCGCTCAAGCGCATTTTGTACGGATGCAACATTTCCGGCGTTGTATTTGAGAATCGCAACCTTCATTTCTTTATAAGACCCCTTTCGTTGACGCAAGCCCGGCATTCGCCGGATCGCGCCGCACGGCCATCTTTATTGCCTTGGCAAAAGCCTTAAATACTGCCTCGATTTTATGGTGTTCGTTGGTGCCTTCGGCCTTGATATTCAGATTGCACAAAGCCTTGTCGCTAAAAGACTTGAAGAAATGAAAGAACATCTCTGTCGGCATTTTTCCGACCATTTCGCGTTTGAACTCGGCATCCCAAACGATCCAGTTTCGTCCGCCAAAATCAACCGCGACCTGGGCGAGACAATCATCCATCGGGAGAACGAATCCGTATCGTTCCATACGGGTTTTATCCGCTAATGCTTTTGCAAACGCCTCGCCGAGAGTAATCGCCACATCTTCAATCGTGTGGTGTTCATCTATGTGCAGGTCACCGGCAGCCGCGATCCTCAGATCGAGCGAACCGTGCCGGGCCAGTTGGTCAAGCATATGGTCAAAAAACGCAATGCCAGTATCTATATTCGAGCGGCCGCTGCCATCTAGGTTTAGCTCGACGGAAATATCCGTCTCGTTTGTAGTACGGCGATGCGATACGCGTCGTTGCGGTGACCGAAGCCGCTCGTAAATGTCCGCCCAGTTATCGGCGTAGAGGATATCGACTCTATAGCCGGATTCGAGTTGGAAATTAACGTTTTTGATAAAAATCGCCTTCGCTCCCACATTTTTGGCCAACTCGATGTCGGTCGTGCGGTCGCCGATGACATAGGAATTCGCCAGGTCGTATCCGCCCGACAAATATTTCGTCAGCATCCCCGTATCAGGCTTTCGCGTCGGTGCGTTTTCCGCCGCAAGCGTGCGGTCAATGAATATATCGGCAAATCGAACGCCTTCGCTTTCGAGTGTCTTAACGATAAAGTCCTGAACCGGAAAAAAACTTTCATCGGGAAATGCATCGGTTCCGAGGCCGTCTTGATTTGTAACCATGACGAATTCGTAATCCAGTTCGATCGCGATTTTTGCGAGATAGGAAATTACACCTGGCAAGAATCGAAGCTTTGTGAACGAATCCACCTGAAAATCCTTCGGCTCCTCAATGATCGTTCCGTCGCGGTCAATAAATAGAATTTTCTTCATGTAGATCTCGCATTTGTCTGGACGTCGGCCGACTGATCGGTTTGGTATGTTTTCAAAGCCTCCACCAGTCGCACATTTTCCTCCGGGGTGCCAACCGTTATTCTCAGGCAGCCTTCACAGAGACGGACATTGCTGCGATCACGGACCACGATCTTCCGGTCCAGAAGCGAGCGGTAAATTGTTTCAGCGTCCTCTACCTTAACCAAGAGAAAATTCGCCTCCGACGGATACACCTTCTGGATAAAATCCAGATCGGTCAGCCGATCCGCCAGTAGGAGCCGCTGCTCTAAAATTTGTGCAACCCATCCCTCCACCTTTGCTCCCTGTTGAAATGCGTCAAGAGCCGCCTCTTGAGCTAATTGACTGACGTTATACGGTGGTTTTATGAGGTTAATAAGGTTGATTATTCGCTCATTCGCGAACGCCATCCCCACACGAGCACCGGCGAGACCCCAAGCCTTTGACAAAGTCTGGAGAACTACAAGATTTGGATAGTTGTCGAACTCTGCGAGTAGTGAACGCCCGAATGAAAAGTCGATATATGCCTCATCGACGACAACGATTCCATGGAAGTTTTTTGCGATATCCAGAAGATCGCTGCGTTTCATGGTGTTGCCCGTCGGGTTGTTCGGAGAGCAGAAAAATATCAGCTTCGTGATTTGCACGATCTCTTCCTGGATTCGAGGCACGTCCAATTGAAACTCCTGTGTCAACGGAATTTCTTTTATTAGAACGCCGTTGATCTCAGCAGCGACCTTATACATTCCGTACGTCGGAGGGCAGATAATAGCCTCTTCACGGCCTGGCTCGCAAAATACTCGGAATAGAAGATCGATAGCTTCGTCGCTGCCGTTCCCGATGAATATCTGGGCGGGACTGATGCCTTTGCTGACGGCAAGCCTTTTCTTCATCGCCGTCTGCAGGGGGTCAGGATACCGATTGAGATGCATGCCAATCGGCGAACCGAATGCATTTTCGTTCGCATCCAGATAGATCTCTGCGGCGCCGGCAAATTCATGACGGGCTGATGAATAGGGGACGAGTTGCCGTATATTCAAACGGGCTAGGTTCTCAGGATCAAATGTCATCCTCGCCCCCTATCATTTCGAGCCGTATCGACACCGCGCGTTTGTGGGCGAGCAGCCCCTCGGCTCCGGCCATTTGCTCGATCATCGGCCCGAGATTTTGAATTCCCTTCGCGGTCAGTTTCTGAAATGTGATCTTTTTGGTAAAGCTTTCGACCGAAACTCCACTATAGGCACGTGCAAAGCCGTTCGTCGGGAGCGTATGGTTCGTGCCCGATGCATAGTCGCCCGCGCTTTCGCATGAGAAATTGCCGATAAAAACCGAGCCTGCATTAATTACTTGATTCGCAACTTGGTCGGCATCATTGGTTGCAATGATCAAATGCTCGGGAGCATATTCGTTTATTAACCCTATACCGGTCGCGATGCTGTCAACAACGACTGCCTTTGAAGTCTCAAGCGCGGCCGCCGCGAACTCCCGGCGGGGCAGAGTCCCGATCTGTCTCGCAACCTCCGCGAGCGTTTCATTGATCACTTTTTCCTCAGTCGCTACAAGCAAAACCTGACTGTCCGGGCCGTGTTCGGCTTGGGAAAGAAGGTCGGACGCAACGAATGCGGGAATCGAACTCGCATCGGCAAGTATCGCCAATTCCGACGGGCCAGCGGGCATATCGATTGCGGCACCCGCTTCTGAGATTTGTTGTTTGGCTTGAGTGACGAACTGGTTGCCCGGACCGAATATCTTGTGAACCTTCGGCACCGACTTAGTTCCGTAGCCCATTGCTGCAATTGCCTGTGCTCCGCCTATCTTAAGAACCCGTGTCACGCCGCAAAGCTTTGCCGTGTACAGGCTTACGGCATTTATTTTCCCTTTCTTATCGGGCGGCGAGCACAGAATTACCTCGCGACAACCTGCGAGTTTTGCCGGAATCGCTAGCATTAGAACGGTCGAAAATAGTGGAGCTGTTCCGGCCGGTACGTACAGTCCTACACTCTCGATGGGCACCAATTTTCGCCAGCAAAAAACGCCGGGCGTGGTCTCCACAACCTCGGGCTCTTCTGGGCGGACAGCGTGAAACTTTTCAATGTTCGATTTCGCGGCTGCGATTGCTTCTTTTAATTTCGGCGGCACGAGCGAATCAGCTTCCTCAAATTCATCATCGATTACCTCGAGCGTATCAAGGGAAACTCCGTCAAAATCCATTGTGTAGTTAAATAGCGCGTCGTCCCCGTTATCCCGGACGGCAGCCAAAATATTCTTAACAGCTGCTTCGAGCTTCTCCGTGTCCACGGAAGGACGCTGGATTATTTCTCCCCAAATTTCTCTCGGCGGATTTTTGATCACCTTCATATTGTTTACCTAATCATCTGATCGATCGAGAGCACAAGAATCCCCTCGGCGCCCGCCTGTTTAAGCCTGTCCACAACGTCCCAAAAATCGGTTTCGCCAATAACCGAATGAATAGATGTCCAGCCCGGCTCCGCGAGCGGCAGCATCGTCGGGCTTTTCATTCCGGGTAAAAGTCGGGAGATCTCGGCGACCTTTTCCACCGGAGCGTTCAGCAAAATATATTTGTTTTGGCGAGCTGCCTTCACACTGCGGATACGGAAAAGCAGTTTGGTGAGAATTGCGTCCAGATTCGCTTCAAGATCGGTACGAGCGATCAAAACCGCCTGGCAGTTCATAACAGTCTCTAACTCGCGAAGGCCGTTCGAAAAAAGAGTGCTGCCCGAGCTCACTAGATCGCACACGGCGTCAGCCAACCCAATCGAAGGGGCTATCTCGACCGAGCCGCTTATCTCGTGAATTTCGACATCGACCTGTTCAGAATCGAAGAATGTTTGTAGGATTCGGGGATAACTCGTGGCTATTCGTTTGCCGGCTAGGTCGCCGATGGATTGGTATTCCGAACGCTTCGGGACGGCGAGAGAAAGCCGGCATTTGCCGAATTCCAGTCGCTCGACCACGTTGATGATTCGGGGTGATTCCGCGAGTAAGTTCTCACCGACTATCCCAATATCCGCAACACCGTCAGCCACATAATTGGGAATATCGTCATCTCGCAAAAAATATATTTCGAGCGGAAAATCCTGGGACTCGGATTTCAGCTTGCCGAATCCGTTCGTAAACCCGATACCGCACTTTCTGAGCAGATCAGTCGCACTCTCGGTCAATCGCCCCTGCTTTTGTACAGCTATTTTTAACTTTTGATCTTTTAGCATTTGTTTGGAAAACGAGCAAAATTTCGCCCTGGAACCTTTTGAGTCCGCGCGAATTGGATAAAACTAGTTGTCGACTTGTTTAAAACACGAGACTAGCCAGCGCGATGATGTGGGTGCGCGTGGTGATGGAGATGATGGACGTGGAGAACGTAAACTGTCATCAGAGTCTATATAAAAACATAATGTTCGGGAGTTCGCAAGGGAACAGGCGACTGTACTCAGGCACTCGTCGTGTGGGCAGGAGTAAGGTTGTACCAAGCGGGTCCAATTTGCAAGATTTTCCTTTCACCGCCCCATTGATAACAGACCGCTGATCGACCTAAGAAATGCGTAAGAAGACGGTGGAAGTGTGTTGAAGGATTCTCCTCACGGAAAAGAAACAGGTTTGCTATCGTTGCCCGAACTCGGATAGATAGGATGATGGCGACTTTCCGGCCATAGACCTGGACAGCGGCGGACATGGTTTCAGGAGCTTTACCAGCCGTCGGAGCACTTTCGGCCTAAGTCGTCGCTGCAACCGCAGATGAACAAATGAAAGTCTTACGCGGTGTCAGGGACATTTTATTGTCAGGCAATCTCGCGGCAGCCAGCACTCCACCGCTTTGGTGACGCGTACCCCGCGCGAATAGAATATCGAGTGTCAAAAACCCCATCGTGAAAACTCAAAGCCTTGTTTTAACAGGGACTGCGTCCAAGTAGTTAGTATGTCAATAAACTATAGTTTATTGACATACTGTGATTTCGAGATTATTCTATGCGAATGAGGGTTGGAACCTATGCGCGCGTGTCGACGATTGATCAACAAACCCTTCCAATGCAAGTCGACCGAATGAAAACGTACATCAAGGATAGGGGCTGGAATCTTACGGTGGAATTTCAGGAGGTCGGCTCTGGTGCGAAAGTAAGACCTCAACGGGAAGAGCTTCTAAAAATGGCTCGCCGACGCGAGATCGACGCGGTCCTCGTTTGGAAACTTGATAGGTTTGGTCGATCCCTCGCGGATTTGGTTACCACCTTGAATGAACTCCGAGACCTCGGAGTCATTTTTGTTTCCATCACTGAGTCACTGGATTTCTCGACAGCGTCTGGCCGAGCGATGGCAGGTATGCTGTCAACATTCGCCGAGTTTGAACGCGATATGATGCGGGAACGCGTAAAGGCCGGAATCGCGAACGCTAAAGCTCATGGGAAACCCCATGGGCGGCCACGGACGGCCGCACTCAAAATCCAACAAATCAGAAAACTGAAAATCGACGGCCTGAATCACTCCCAGATCGCGCGTAAACTTAGGATTAGTCGAGGCAGTGTAATTGGAATGCTAAAGGGCTTCTCGAACGCAAACATCGTATCTTGACCTTCGACAAGGTGACCGATCATTGCGTCGAGGATTAGCCCGGTCTCACTATAAGCTCAGCGAGCGAAAACGGCGAGGTAAAAATGTCCAAACTGGGATTCATCGCCATGACCGGCTTCGAGGCACGGAAGGAATGTAGGTCGGTTTGAGAATCAGACTGACGCAGCAGTGTAAGTTTGTCGTCACCCTTGCGTTGAGTGAAGTGTGGGGGCGAAGTTCCTGTCGTTCCGTTCACGCCGTCGATAACTAACAAAAAGCGAGCAGTTTGACCCGCTCGCCGCCCAAGGGGTGAATCCTCGCTCAATCCTTTAAAAGATACTAGATCCGCCAACTTTTCTGCGGCACAATTCATGCCGAGACAGAACAAATACACGGATTATCGATTGCAATTATAATAAAAAGATATGACAAGTCTGAAGACAGAACCGCCTTTACAAACAGGGCCTACACTGCGGCAAGTCTCGGCAGTCCCCGTTTACTTTGCCGTGGTCGTTTCTTTAATCAGTATTCTGGTATTAATCGGCTGGTCGTTTGAAATTGATTTTCTGAAACGAATAGTTCCCGGCTACGTTTTCATGAATCCCGTTACGAGCGTTGCGTTCATCCTGTCGAGCTCGTCGTTGTGGCTTCTACAAAGCACCCATGCCCGAAAAGTTCGTTTTGCTCAAGTCTGTGCCGCGGTCGTCGCTCTGATCGGATTAATCAAAATGTTCGCGATAATCGGACTTTTCGATGTAGGTGTGGACCGGATGCTTTTTACGAAATCTTTATTCGACAGCGTTACCGGACAGCAGAATCGGATGGCTCCCAACACGGCGTTGAATTGTTTGCTGCTCGGCACGGCTCTTTTATTACTAAAGTTTAAGACAAAGAGTGCGGTTACTTTTCCGGCACAGTACCCGGCGATTGCAATCATTTTGACTTCGTTTCTGGCGATCATCGGTTATTTATACGGCGCGAAATCTTTTTATGTATTGGTCTCCTTTAATCCGATGGCTATTCACACCGCCGTTTCGTTCTTGCTGCTCGGCATCGGGCTGCTTCTATCGAGACCCAACGAGGGAGTTGCAAGGGAGGTTTTTAGTCCTGAAACGGGCGGAGTGATGGCGCGCCGTTTGCTTCCGCTGATTATTCTTATTCCGGGGATTTTAGGCTGGCTGCGCTTATACGGCGAAGAAAAAGGTGTTTACGGAGCTCAGTTGGGAACGGCAATGCTCATCGCAACCATCATAACGGTTCTTGGAATTATTATTTTGAGCAACGCCCGTTTGATGAACGTCGTGTCTTCCAAACGCAGACAGACGGAAGAATTGATGCGGCAGTCGGAAGAAGCCATGCGCGAATCCGAGCTGAAGTTCCGCTCCGTCACCGAATCTGCCAACGATGCCATTATCGCCGCCGATTCCAAAGGGAAAATTATTTCGTGGAACAACGGCGCGAAACGCATTTTCGGATACGACGGAGCAGAAGTTACGGGCAGTCCGCTTACTATTTTAATGCCGCAAGTTTACCGCGAGGCTCACCGGAGTGGACTGGCGCGACACAATGTGAGCGGCGAAGCGCATGTCATCGGTCAAACGGTCGAACTGCACGGACTACGGAAAGACGGCGGCGAGTTTCCGCTGGAACTTTCCCTGACCAGTTGGAATGTCGGAGAAGAAAAATTTTACAGCGGCATTATCCGCGACATTACCGAGCGGAAACAAATTGAAGCAGAGCTTGAGCAGGCCCGCGATGCGGCACTTGAATCGGCTCGTTTGAAATCTGAGTTTCTGGCGAATATGAGCCACGAAATCAGAACGCCAATGAACGGCGTTATTGGAATGACCGGATTATTGCTCGGCACCGATTTGTCCGCCAGACAGCAGGAATTTACACAAGCCATCGAATCAAGCGCCGACGCGCTTCTGACAATCATCGACGATATTCTGGACTTCTCCAAAATCGAGGCCGGGCAACTGCGGTTTGAAAAGATTGACTTTGATTTACAGACGACCGTCGAACAGACCGTCGAGCTGCTCGCCGAGAGGGCGCAAATCAAAGGCATTGAAATTGCTTCGCTCGTATTTACTGACGTACCAACGGCTTTACGCGGCGATCCGGGTCGCATTCGACAGGTTCTGACAAATCTTATCGGAAACGCCGTCAAATTTACCGAAGACGGCGAAGTCGTCGTCAATGTAATCAAACAGAGCGAGACGGAAAAAAGCACCCTCGTCCGTTTTGAAGTTAAAGATACTGGAATCGGCATCGCGCCTGAAACACAGAGGCGGCTATTTCAAGCGTTCATGCAAGCCGACGGTTCGATGACGCGCAAATACGGCGGCACGGGGTTGGGACTGGCAATTTCAAAACAGCTCGCGGAACTGATGGGCGGAGAAATCGGCGTCGAAAGCGCGCTCGGCAAAGGTTCGACTTTCTGGTTTACGGCGCGTTTTGAAAAACAGACGCAGCAAAACGTAAAAACTCAGCCGAACGTAAATGTCAGTCTCGAAGGTGGACGTGTGCTGATTGTCGATGATAATGACACAAACCGTAAAATTCTTCTATATCAAACCGCTTCGTGGGGAATGAACGCCGCCGAAGCCGATTCGGGGGCGCAGGCATTGGAAACACTGCAAGCGGCAGCGATGCGAAATGAACCGTTCGAGATTGCGATTCTCGATTTGATGATGCCTGAAATGGGCGGGTTTGAGCTGGCTCGCGCCATTAAAGCCGATTCGTCTATTTCAAGCGTGCGGCTGGTTCTCCTGCCTTCGTTCGCAGAACGAGGTCACGGACATGCGGCGACCGAAGCCGGAATTGCCGCCTATCTGCAAAAACCCGTCGGTCAGTCGCAACTTTACAACTGTTTGATGACGCTGATGGCTGAAGAACAGGTCCAAGAGAAATCGCCCTTGATCACCAAACATTCTTTGCGGATTCATTCCGGCGCGCCAAATAAGTCGACACTTCCTGCGCAAAATGAGAGAAATACTGTAACTGCAAAAGGCCGGATTCTCGTTGCCGAAGACAATGTGATTAATAGGGAGGTCGCGCTCGCTCAGTTGGAAAGTTTGGGCTATTCGGCCGAGGTTGTGGCAAACGGACGAGAAGCCATCAACGCGCTCGAAAAATCCAGATACGATATTGTTTTGATGGATTGTCAGATGCCGGAAATGGACGGTTTTGAAGCGACTGCCGAAATCAGGCGGCGCGAAGGCGATTCGCATCACACGAAAATTATCGCAATGACGGCGCACGCCCTCGAAGGCGATCGCGAGAAATGTCTAGCCGCCGGAATGGACGATTATCTCAGTAAGCCGGTCAAGATAGAAACGCTTCGTCAAATGCTCGAGCGGTGGAGTGTTTCGACGGACGAGCAACAAGGCGGCGTGCCGGACGAACCGCGGAAAATTTCCAAAGAAAACTCGCAGCAGCTTGTCGACCATTCGATTCTAGAAGGTTATAGGAATTTTCAGAAGCCCGGTCAGCCGGATTTAATCAATAAATTAATCGACTTGTTCGTCGAAGACACAACAGGGCGTTTTTCGATTCTCAAGCAGGCTGCGATTGACGGAAATGCAGCGGCGATTAAGAGCGAAGCGCATAACATCAAAGGTGCAGCGGGAAATATCGGCGCCGCGCATATGGCTACAATTTGCAAAGATTTAGAGCAAAAGGCATCTCAAAATGACGAAGCGCAAGTTTTGATTTCGCGTTTGGAGGAGGAATTCAAACAGGTCGTCGAAGTTTTAAGTTCTATGCAGCAGCCTGAAACGGAGCTAATATAAACAAAATCAACCGATGCGGCGGAACCGGAAGCCTCACGAGGTTTATGAATGAAAGTTTGAAACAAAATGAACAGGTACATGTTTCGCTCGATGTCGTCTGGCAGGGCGCCGCGGGAAAATATGACGCGCGGATGGGCGAAATCAGTATGGACGGCTGTTTTATTGACAGTATGGGACAGGAAATCTTAGGCGAGACGATTAGTTTTAACGCGCGTCTGCCGTCCGGAATCTGGGTTTCACTCGAAGGCAAAGTCGTTTATCAGGAATATCCCATCGGTTTTGAAGTGCGTTTTACGGATTTATCGCCGGAGAATCGAAAATTGGTTGCGGAGGTCGTCGCGGCGCACGGCGGAAGAGTAGCGGAGAAGATTTTGAGGGAAGAAATTGCAGTAATACCCGCGACAAGAGACTCCCCGAAGTCGAAACGTATTTTGGTAGCCGAGGATGAAGCGATGACTTTACGGATGTTGACCGTAATTATTGAAGAACAAGCCTACGAAGTCGTCAGTGCAGCCGACGGTCGCGAAGCATTCAGGATATTGCAGCATGATGCGGATTTTTGTGCGGCGGTGTTTGATATGAATATGCCGCATCTTTTAGGAATGGACCTGATTCACTTTATGAAAACCGACGACCGCCTGCGTGATATTCCGATCGGAATGATTACTGCCGAGCAAGACCCGAAAATTTGGGATGATAGTGTTGCAGCGGGTGCGAAGGTGTTTCTTCCGAAACCGTTTTCGCCGCCACAGATTCAAATGATGCTGCGGATGTTAACCAGAAACAATTAAAATATTCTCTGACTCTGTTGCCAAAAGGTTGAGCGTTAACGGTGTTTGACCGGGCGCTCGAGGGAAACGGCTCCATCAATTTAGACTCATCCCCTAAACACAAACACCAAATGGTAAGCAGGGTAAAGGTCTCCACGAACTCGGTACGGGTTCCGTTGGAGTTTTCATTTACTGAACTCGCCGTCGGCTCGATTCATAGTTAAAATAGAGCGTATTTACTCCAGATTCGTCCGCCGTAATATTCCTTTTGGGGAAATGCCGAAGCCGTCTATCAAACAAAGCAAGAACGGCATCGTTGGCCGCGTCTCCGAGAAAATAGTCTCGTGTTAGGTGAAGTTTGCTAATTCTTGCCGAGTCAGCCGCGAATCTAATATCGAGCCGGTTCTGAGTATACGCACAAATCAACTCTATACCCCTTTGAATATCCGCCTCGGTACTCGGTAGACTTGCGTTATGCCCGTACAAGAGCTTGGGGATCGAGCGTTCTGCAAAGACGTGGAATACCGAGTCAGGGGTCTGTGAGATTGTGATACTTGGCACGGTTGAAGGACCGCCCGGTGGATTCATTATCCAAGTCGGCTTTCTTTTACCGGGCTTTGCGGTTGCTCCGAGGTTCAATAACTTCGATCCCGTCAGTTCGGTACTAATATGTTTTAGACATATTGTGTCGATCATTCACAGTCTCGTATTTGGTTTTCCTTCGTTGCCCGGCCCTTCCCCCTCCGCGGCTGGCAAAAATGAGCTTCCAAATCTTCTGGCCGGTAGCAGACAAAAGCACCGAGCCGCACGAACGGCAAGCCTTTTTTACGTGCCCTAATTAAAGTGGCCTTCGACATCGGCCATTCCTCCAACACGTCTTTTTCCCGTATTACTTCAGTTAACTTTTTCACAGCTTCAATCCGTCCTTTCGTTAAAAGTTACGTTTCGCGTAAAGCAAAAGCGTCTTGAGCATTTCTGCATCACGACGCTAGTTTCTGATAAGTAAGTGCTAATGTCGGCAAAGAATCCATGCCAATTGTCGGGCCTAGATTCTTAGCCTGTCCTCACCGGTAGACCGTACTTTTTGAGTTGTCGAAAATGGTGTTCAAGAGTTTTAATGTCATAGGCCCGACCATCGTCAAACCTTTCATCATCGATACGTTCGAGGATTTGCTCTTTGCTCATTCTCTTAACGGTCCACCAAACAAGCCACTTTACGACCGAAAGATCCAGCGGTTTTGTCGTCTGCTTGTACCCATCGCCACGAAACTGCTCAATTGCGGCGGCCTTGTACCTGGCTAGAGCAGCCTCAAAATACGCCCGGGCCCGCGCCTCGAACTCCGACCAGCTTTCCTCGACCGACCATCCATCAGTTTGAATTTCGATTGGAGGGCCTTCAGCCGCTATCCCGATGTCGAAGCCAAACTCGATGAATCTCGCGGGTTTTCTCCCGTCAGAAAGGTCCGCGAGCTGCCGCTGGAACATATATCGAAGCCAAGACGTGCAGAGACCATACCTTTCAAGAAACTCGTCGAAGCTGGTCCGTAATACTAAAAGCCGATCGCAGAGTGCGTCCGCGGCTTCGGGGAGTTTTGAATTATCGATGAGACCCCACCTTTTCAGCGTTAGGAAGTGGTCGACAATCGCCGTTCGGATGTAATAAATGCGCCCATATTCATCCGACGAATCTGAGTCCAGTTCGCCGGAGAGCCATAAAGAGACTAAAGCGGGTGAGAGATCATGCGCCAGAGCCTTGTACGTGGGAGCAAATGCCATAAGCGAATCCAGAACTTCGGGCGCAAACTCCTCTACGGAATCGACGAATTTATCTCGATAGTCCCACGCTATTACTTTCTTGTCCGTAAATCGGAACTTGTTGATTCTAGCCATTAGAAGCTCTCTGTTAGTAGGAGATTCGGCGTTGTTTCAGACTCGGAAGCCATTCGGAAGCTTAAGATGGTTGAAGGTTGATTATTCAATAGATTCCGGCCACTAGTTGAGCCGCGCATCATTGGCCGCTCTTTCCGTTTCCGCTGCGTCCTGGCTCGCCGTCGCGTCATAGTTTGACCCGGAATGCTTTTCGTAAGTCGGGGAAGGAAACGACAGAGCACCGTTCTCGTTAAATGCGTTGATTCGGTCGGCAACCATTCGCACAGTTTCTACGCTTGCGGCAACATAGTGGCGTCCGGTAATGTTCTTTGCCGAGTGTCCGAGAATCTTTTGAACGATTGCGTGAGGAATCCCGAGGAGTTCCATCCGCGTCCCGCAAGTTCGGCGTAGATCGTGAAAGGTCAGTCCGTCAATCTTCGCAACTTTCAATGCGGTGGCCCAAGATCGTTTGAAGTCTCTGAAGGGGAACACCTTACCGCTCGCCCCGATGTTAGGAAGCAATGACAGCTCTTCTTCGATCCGTTTCGTCAAAGGAGCGGATCGTGTCCTTTGTGTCTTCGTATTCGTACCTAGAACCGTGATTAGCCCAGCGTTAGAGTCTATGTCTTTCCACTCCAGCGTTAGGATTTCGCCGCGTCGCAATCCCGAATCCACGCTGAGCAATATGATCGCTTTCAGAAGCGGATTGTCCGTCTCAAAGGTTGCCTTCATATCCTTTCCACTGCGTTTATATTCCACTGTCCGCTTTCCCTTACAAGATGCAAGCAAACGCAATTCTTCAGCATCGGTGAGCGTCCGCGTCCTAGGCGTTTCCGCGTCCGCGTCGATCGCTTTCGAGCCCCTGGTTACATTCTTGACGATTAGTCCGGCCTCGTGAGCCTCGATCAATAAATGCTTTAAGATCGCAAGACCACGATTAACCGTCGAAAGTTTGATATCATCTCGTTCACTCGGCTCCAATTTACCTTTTTCGCCGCGTCTGTCACCCTGCTCCAGACGCCAAGTTTTGTAACGGTCAAGATCATATTTTGAAAACCTCACAAGCGGCTTATCACCGAAAAACTCAACCAACTGATTGATCAAGATATGCGTCTGCCTGTGAGCTTTTATTCCAGCAACCTTGCGGCCCTCTTTTATAACAGCCGGGCGGTAAAAGTCCGTCTTGGCGTATTCGGCCCATTGCTTAAAAGTCTTTACATCCCCAATCTGGAGACCCTTGCTTTGAACAAACGAAGTTAGCTCCGCCTTGCGATTCTCGATATCATCCCTAGCGCCCTGCTTGGTCGCGTATTGCCAAGTCTTGCTTACCCGGTTTTCCCGTTCGTCTGTATGAGAGAGGCGGAGCGTCCATGCATTTTGAATACGCCCGATATCGGCGCCAGTCTTTCCGCGCTTGAAGATTGATTGATTGAATTTCATGAGTTGCCTGTCTCCATAAGCCTGTTGGACTTATTGTTGGACTTTGTTGGACTTGTTTCTGTGATAACTTATGACAAATCCTGAAACAGAATGCAACAGAGAGATTGATACGTAGCCCGTGTTTGTTAGTGTTCGATCTCGTGTGCCCCTGAATTTCTTGGCGGGATCCTAAGTCAGCCTAGTTGATTTATAATCATCAGGTCGTAAGTTCGAGTCTTATCACCGGCTCCATAATCTTCAATAAACACAGTGGTTTGGAAACAGGACGGGGGAGGCGCCTGCTCGCCCTTTTACTATTGGTGTGCCTATGGTGTGCCAACCTTGAAAATTATGTCCCAAACATCAATTTCTCAATCTTGTTTGTTACTTCCTTTTGCATCGTCGGGAGAAGGTGCGAATAGGTATCGAGCGTCAGAATGAGTGAAGCGTGTCCGAGCCGGAGGTCTCAAGGTCGAGTCTTATCACCGGCTACAAATATTCTGATATCAATAGGGAGCAGAGGGTGATTACATTCCCGCCCAGCTTCCTCCGAATCGGTTAGCTTGCACTTTCACCCATACGGATTGCCCTGCATTTCACTACACGAAATCGGAAATGGAAAATTCGATAATTGTCCGCATAAAGCCACTGGTCGGTACCCTGGCAAACAGTCTCAGCCTTCACTCTGAGCCGATGATTGTTAACGTTTCCTATTAGCGTGCTTCGGGCGCAGACTTGAACCCTGAACCTCGTGCGGCTGGGGCACAATTGGGGCGAACCGAGCGCGACTGCATAACATCGTAATACCCGGCCTCAATTCGGCTGACGCAAAGTTTTACTTTCCCCCTCGCATTTATCCCGTTTGTAGCCGGGTATATCAGACAATTTACATGGGATCCGATCCCGCCATTTCCAGGAGGACAATTAGAATGAGCATCAGACACAAAAAATATACAATTCTTACTATATTGAGCTTAGTGCTCTCGCTGAGCATATCGGCGACGGCGCAGATCCGTGCTTACCAAGTTACAGACCGGCAGGTCCAAACGCTACTGGACCGGATTGAAGTGAGGTCAAACTCATTTAGAAATTTGATTGATCGGTCGTTAGATCGGAGCGCGGTCGACGGCACGACTCGTGAGGACTCGATCAACACTCTCATCGCAAACTACGAAACTGCGACCGACCGCCTGAGGGATAATTTTCTCGCCCGCCGATCTACTGTGGCCGACGCACAGGATGTGCTGAATCAGGCCGCTCGTGTTGACCGCTTTGTGCGAAATAATCGACTATCAACACGGATTCAGGGCGAGTGGAATTTGTTGCGGGCGGACCTCGATACTCTCGCGGGCTACTATCGCATTCAATCGAACTGGAACAGCGATACCGGCGGCACCGGCGTTGGCCCGATCGCTACCGCTCTTCAGCTTAGAACACTATTAAACCGCCTTTCAGCGCGGGGAATTTCGTTTCGCCAAAGCTATACCCGCTGGCAGAGATACGGGGGTCGGAACCAGTTCGGGGACATAACACAGGACATCAACGACTTTCAGGGTTCTGTGGATGATCTGAGGCTCGACTATCGCAATGCCGATACGGCAATGGTAAACGCAGTCCTTGAGGGCGCACGTTCAATTAACCGCTTCGTCGCCGATGCTCGACCGACGACCGCAGTCTCGAATAGCTGGACTCTAATCAAAACCGATCTCGAAACGCTTGCCAGCTACTATCGCGTGAGTTGGAATTGGGATGGTGAAGGAATCGGAAATCCGGGCTCGATCGTCGGCTCATTTGATACCCGTCTGACCGGTTCGTATCGGCTTAACGTTGCTCAGAGTGATAATGTTGACGCCATCGTCGAGCGGGCAGTTGTCAATGCAAACTACACGGCAATTCAGGAAGACCGCATGCGCCGAAATCTGGAGCGTCGCCTGCAGTCGCCGGGGACTCTGATGATCGAGAAACGCGGCCGGACGGTTATGTTCGCCTCAGGCAATGGAGCAGCGGTCGAGCTTACTGCGGACGGCACTAGCCGCTCGGAAACCTCGCCGAACGGTAGGACTGTAAGGACAAGTGTGACCGCAACTAATCGGGATCTGACCATCAATTATGAAGGCGAGCGTATGAACGACTATTTCCTCACGCTTATGCCAGTGAATAATGGTCAATTGCGTGTGACGCGTCGTGTCTATCTGGAGAATCAGAACACACAGGTGACAGTCGCCAGTGTTTATGACAAGACCGGCGCGTCAGCGATCTTTAGCAATACCGACGCATACCCGCCGGCCTCCGGTTCCGCAACTACGAATAACCGCTTCTACATACCTAACAACACCGGGGTTGTTGCTACGTTGAACACTCCTATCTCCACGCGGACGGCTAAAGACGGCGACGTCTTTTCGATGACCGTCACTTCGCCCTCACAATATCGTGACGCGGTGATTTCAGGGACCGTGATCGGCGAACGTTCTGGCGTTGTATCGGGCCGCGCGAACCTACAGCTTCGATTCGATTCGATCCAACTACGAAATGGCGAACGATATCAGTTCGCGGGAATTGTTGATCAGGTACGCGAAGCTGATGGCGACGTTGTGACCGTGAATAATGAGGGCCAGATCCGCGATAGCAGTCAGACGAGACGAACTGTCACCCGTGCTGGTATTGGCGCTGCCCTCGGTGCGATCATTGGTGCGGTGGTTGGAGGGGGATCAGGAGCAGCGATTGGAGCGGGCGTCGGGGCCGGTGCGGGCGCCGGATCGGTGATTCTGCAGGGCCGTGACAATCTGGAGCTCGAATCCGGATCGACCTTCACAATCACGGCGACCTCGCCTGGTAACACTAGGAACTAAGCGGGGCAAGATTGTCGTTTAGAAATGTAAAGGCCGGTTGCTCACGAAGCAATCGGCCTTTTTCGTCGTAATTCTGCCGCACCAGATCGAAGTGACTTATCTAGCAGTTGTATTGGTATTGGCGGCATTGGCAGGCGTTTTCACTTCGCCGTCGCTCGCCGAACTGAGGAAGAAGATCGCGACCAGGATCGCACCGATCACGACAAAAGCCCCAACGGATATCAGGGCCCAGTTGACGCCGCGATAGGCCTTGGCCGTGTCCTCGCGCACAACTTTATCTTCACCGTCGACGTGTATCACGTCTTTCGACATAAGAATTTTCTCCTTGCTTTAAAATAATATGTGGCGGGGAACCGAGTGAACATAAAGTGGATGTTCGAGGTGTGGCCGGCCCCCGCCAGACGGGTCAGGACAAGGTATCCTGCCTGCATTGTTATCCGCCAGCCACGCCTACTGAGTACTAAGCTCAAGATAGCATGAACACGCAGAATCTTCTATCCGTGCACGATTGCGGATGGAAATACCGCCTCGTGAGTAGTTAATAAGTTTGCTCTCGCGGAGCTCCTGTGCAATACAGGTGATGCTCGGCCGATAGACACCGAGCGTGCGAGCAATCTGCTCGTGCGTAAGGCTGAGCGTGCTGCGTCCGCATCGGTCCTGGACCATCAAAAGCCAGGTGCATACACGCTCCTTGACCGAATGGTACATATTGCAGAGCGCTTTCTGCGAAATCTGCTTTATATAGCTGCTGACAAAATGGCTAAGCGTAGTCCGAAGCTTTTCGTTGTTCCGAATCAGCTTTTCAAAACTGACAGCGTCAATTCGCGTCGCGGTCCCTCCCTGAGAAACCTGGGTAAAATTCGCGGCAACGTGAGAGTCCGAGAAAACTGAAGGAAGTCCGATTGCGCCTTCTTTCCCCGTCACGGCTATCTCGACCATGCGACCGTCGTCGAGCATTTTGAACTCTGAGACGACAGCGGTGACCGGGAAGTATACAAAGTCGAGACGATCACCCTCGTGATATAAAAATTCTTCTTTTTTTAGATTTACCGTCTTGAAAATCGGCTCCATCAACCGGTGCAATTCGGGCGGCAGAGCGTCGAGAATCTCATTCGCGTGACAAATAAACGTTGGGCCAGATAGGGCGATACTCTCAGAGGCAGCAGAATATTCGGCGGTAACGTTGGATCCGTAATTGCTATTCGAAGTTTCTCTAAGACTCATGACCCCTTCCCCCTTTAATTGTTTGTGGTAGCCGACAACGGATCGGACGAGTGAACTTGAATTAAGTGATTGATTCGACCGATTTAATTCTGACTAAGGGAGGCTCTTACAAGCCTCCCCGCCATTCCCCTTGATTATCGATCAAGCGACCCCCTGAAAATTATCGCTCCATCACTAGCGAACCGAATTATGCTTGATCGATGAATCAAGAATAGAACGGAAAGAAACGGTGCGAAATCGGGAATACAAGAAGGCTTGTTAGGGAAACTCCCTACTAAAGGCGGGAAAAGTGTGGGGCCGCGATCGGTGAATCGGCCGTTGGCCATTAAAAATTGGTCGGACTGTTGCGGGTTCGCGAGATTAATTGTCCTGTAGCCAGTTCTGAAGGATTGCGTAGCGGACGATGTCGATCCGGCTCGAGATATTGAGTTTCCGCATTGCATTCGCCTTATGGGCCTCGATTGTTTTTACGCTCAGCTCTATCTTCCCCCCGATTTCTTTGTTGCTGTATCCGAGGGCAATAAGACGGATTACTTCATTCTCACGATCGGTTAAGTCGCCCTTACCTTCGCCTCGGAGAGCTCCCGACCGCGTCGCATATCCGCCCATGACTTTCTGTGCGAGACTGGGGTCTAGATAGGCCTTGCCGGCCGCGACCGAACGTATCGCATTAATAAGCTCGGTAGGGGCGCTCTGTTTCAGCACATAACCGTTTGAGCCTGCTCCGATAAGCTGCTGGAGATAACCATCGTCAGTGTGACGAGTAAGGGTTAGAATTTTGACGTCCGAAGACATTGCCCGAAGACGTTTCGTGGCCCGCAGGCCGTTCATCGACGGCATCGAAATATCCATCACGATAAGGTCCGGCTTTAATTCGGTGGCCTTCTGGATACAAACCTCGCCGTTGTCGGCTTCGCCTACGACCTCCATGTCGGGCTGCGCGTCGACCAGCAGTTTTATACCTTCTCTCACTATCTGGTGATCTTCTGCAAGTAGGATTCGTAGTTTTTCGGCCATAACTCACACCACAATCGGCACTTTAACAAAAACGATGGCGCCCGACCCGAGCGAGAGCTCGATCGCCACATCGCCACCGACTAGCGAGGCCCGCAAACCACTCTGACCACTTTCAAACGATATTCTAACAAACGTTCTCTTTACCGCGAGTATTAAGACGCATCTCGTAGTTGATTTGAATCAACTTTTTTTTGACTAACTGTAAGGAGATGGAAGCGGCGAAGGCGAATACCAGTCGAACGCGGCCGCGGCATAGTTCCCGGTGAGCCAATGAAGGAAAGGCCGTCCGATATTGCTTTCGGACGGCCTTTCGATTTATTGTGATCACGGCCTACATCGGGTCGCGATTTGAGTCCGATGTTTTCGGATCCTCGTCGTCCGTTGGACGCCAGGTTGCATCCTGCTGATTAGCAGTCTCGATCATACCCGAGCCTCTCCCGCCCTGGCCGCCATCATCAAATCCGGTTTGTTCCCCGGATGAGGTTCCACCCGTTTCCCGGCCGACGCTGTCCGATCCCGTCCCGCTGAACCCGGCCTGCGATGCCCCGCCCGTGTGCGCATCTTCGGCCTGTCGGCCGCCCGGGCCGTTGGTCTCTTGGTCAGTTACGCCACCAGTTTCTCCGCCCTGCCCGCCGGAGTCGCCGCCGCCAAATTGACTGCTCTGCCCCGTGCCCCCGCCAAACTCACCACCCTGGCCCCCGCCCTGTTCCGCGGCCGACCGGTTTTCACTAGTTCCTATTCCCGTTTTTGGATCATTCTCTGGCATCTTTTCTCCTTTTTCAGAAATTCCGTCGTAAGAAACGATATTCTTGACGACGAGCTACTCCTATCCACTGGCGATTATAACACCAGAGAAACAAGGTCACCGTATTCCAAAATACACACTGCCGGTTAGGGTGCGTAAACGTTTGCCCCGGCGGAAAGAGAACAATGGGTGTGATCGAAATGTTGGAGGAATATCTCCGGACCGGCGACGGCATAAGTCAAGTACTGTCCTGACGCTAGAGTGAACGGTCTCCTAACCTTTCTCCGGGCGGTAAAAACTTGTTGACCAACGGGCATTCTTGACCTATAATTAGCAAGGTCAAGTAGTCCGCACACCGGATCCATTCTGCCCAAGTCCCACGACCTCGCACCGTTCAAATATAGGAGAGAAACTGTGAGCAATTATTTCAAATTACGCCTTCATCTGGCCGCGCTCGGCACGCTTTTGTTCGCCACGACATTCACTATCGGCCAAGAGCCGACCTTAGTTTTTGCGGAGGCGAAATCGCCGATGTCGGTCGCCGCAGGCAATAACCTTTACTGTGCAGGCTTTGTTCAAAAAGGCGGTATCAGCACTCAAAATCGAATAATCGGAGCCCAAGACGAAGCTGACAAATACAACTACGCACAGAACGACTTTCTGTACTTGAGCATGGGCCGTGACAAAGGTGTTGCGGTAGGCGACATGTTCTCGGTCATCCGCCCGCGCGGCGGGGTTAAGAGCAAGTGGACGTCGAAGGACGTCGGGTTTTATGTCCAGGAAGTTGGCGCGGTCGAGGTCATCAATGTAAAGCCAAACTTTTCGGTCGCCCGCGTCAGATTCTCGTGCGACACGTTGCTGCTCGGCGACCTGGTGCAAACTACTGAAAAACGAACGAGCCCGATCGGGATGAAGCTCAATCCGCTCGACCGCTTTGCCGATTACACAGGCAAGGCGCGCGGACGGATCCTCTTCGCCCGCGACGGCCACGAGATGATCACCCGCGACCAGATTGCCTACGTAGATCTCGGTCAGGACGAGAATGTCCGCGTCGGTGACCGGTTAACCATCTATCGCCCGCTCGAGAAAGGAAACGTCACGACAAGCCCGCAGGGCGAGATCGTCACTTCCCGCGATTACGGCTTTCAGAGCGAGCGCAACAAGGGCAGCCGCTTTTCAAACCAGTCCGGCCGCAAATCCGGCGAGAAAGCCGATGGACGCGAAATAACCACCGAGCGGGCCAAGGCAGGCCGACCCTTCCTGCGTAAAGTAGTCGGCGAGGCGGTCGTCCTGAACGTAAAGGAACGGACCGCAACAATCGTCATAACCCGAACAGGTCAGGAAATCCACACCGGCGACTGGGTTGAGATTCAGTAGTCCGATCGGAAATCTGGTGTTCGTGAATGAAGCCTCCCAACGGGGCTTCTTTTTTTCTTATGGCATAGTGGAACTCGATGATAAATCGCGGTCAATGACCGCGGTTTTCCGCCTTCGGTTCTCGTGAAAGAAATAAGAAAAGTATCCATACATCGACCACACAGCGGTGATCACGGCAAACCAGAGAGCACCGCGCCCCACCAGATAGCCGAATACCTTCCAGTCATTTCCGGTTATCGAGAGCCGGACCAGGTTTGCGAAAGCAATTTGAACCTCAGGAACCTCCCAAAAGAACGCAGGATAATCGAGCCCAAAGTTTGAGACCGGAACGGCACCGTTGGCAGCGGCGACGAGAAGCGCGACCACGGCGATGCACTGCGCCCACATCTTGAGCTTCCCCATGGACTGGGCTTGGAGAATTATCCCTTCGCTGGCCGCTACGGATCTCAGCCCGGTAATGATGAATTCGCGCCCGATGATCACGACGACCGCCCAGGAGGGAGCAAGATGTTTCTCTACCAGAACGATTAATGCGGCCGAAATCAATAGCTTATCGGCGATCGGGTCGAGGAACTTTCCAAGGGTCGACACCTGGTCCCGCCGGCGGGCAAGTTGGCCGTCGACGATGTCCGAGACAGACGCGACTATGAAAATAGAAATTGCCAGCGCATACGTGCCGATCCCGAACCACCGCTCCGCGACAGTTGTGAGCAGAACAACGACCAGTAGGGGAACGACTACGATGCGGCCGAGGGATATGTAATTCGGAAGGTTCACTTATGAAAGGATAATGGAAAATGGATAAAGCAGAAAGAAACCCGCCTATTAAAATGAAAAAGCGGGCACCGAGCCCGCCTTTTCGATCCCCGCGCTGAGTTTTACGCTAGGGCAAGAAGTTAAGCTGCGAGAAAGTGCCGGGAAAATTGTCGAGGTTCGGGAACACGCCCTCGAGAGTCGCTGCGTCTTGCGGCAGTCCAAACCATCTGGCCATTACCGACGCGTACTGATCTACAGACGTCGTCGGGATCCACCGTCCGCGTGCACCCGTGCCATTGTCCGTGTCATCGAGCCCGGCGAATTGAAGTGTCGGGTAATAGTTGCCCGTGCCGTCGGGCCGCAGACTGCCGTAAAAATCGCCGCCTGAGACCGAACCGCCCATGACAAACATATGGCTGCCCCATGCGTGATCCGAGCCGACCGTGGCACCCGTACCTGCAGGATTGAGGGTTCGGCCAAAATCCGACAGCGAAAACGTAGTAACCTCGTTCGAGACGCCCTGAACTGTCATCTCATCATAAAAGGACCGCATTGCCTGACTGAACTGGCCATACAGATTCACCTGCTGGGCCAGCTGCCCGGTGTGCGTGTCGAATCCGCCGATCTGCACGTAAAAAACCTGACGATTGACGTTGAGGTCTATACGCTTTTTGATAAGCCGGGCCACCTGTCTTAGCTGGCGGCCGATACCGGTATTCGGAAACGGAACAGTAGTCTCCTGCGAAACCTGTAACGCCGAGTTGGCCTGCATCGCCAGATCGGTAACGTGACTCGCCGCAGCGATATAATTAGACGATAGGTCCTGCGTTCGGAGGGAATTAAACGCGTTAAGACGTGCGAGGGCTGCTCCTGTAGGTGCCGTTCCAAAGCCTTGTGGGTTTAAGACGGTGTTCAGCGGCGTGGCGGAATCCGCGATCGCAAGCGGCAGCGTAGTCTGACCGGACGTGAAAAGCTGAGCGCCGCTGATCGATGTGATCATCGGCAGGAGCCCGGTTGGATTTTGACTTGGCGTCATTCTGTCGGATATGCGACCGCCCCAGCCGGTAAATGCCTGAGTGTTTGCGACGCCGGTCTGAGCCTGGTTGGTCTGATCCGAGTGCGAGAATAACTGATAGGGTTTCTGAAACGCTGACTGGCCATACTGAGCCTTCGTTAAGGGCCTGACCAGGTTTCCGACGTTCGACACGATTGCTAATTTGCCGAGCCCGTACAGCTCATGGATGCCTCCATTAATGGCTCCCGTCGCAGTTGGGCCGAGAGCAGGATGAAGACCGTAGGTCAGGCTATTAATGCGGGGCACCGTGATCGGCAGGAGTGATGCCTGGGGAATAGCCAACCCCTGACCACCGCGAGCGGCAGCATAGGCGGAGTAGTTGCTTACGGCGCTGTCGCTATGGTTCGGTATGACCATATTATTGGAGTCGTTACCGCCTGCCCAATACAGCAGTACGAGAGCCTTGTAATTCTCGCCTCCGAGCGGCTGACTGTCGATGGTAGCCTGGGCCATCGCGCTCATAGTGCCAAGATGGTGCATCTGGGTCGCAAGCGAGACCATTCCGAGGGCGCATCCGCCGGTTTTCTTCAAAAAATCGCGTCTTGTTTCGTTCATTGTATTTACCTCTGCACCTGATACTGCGACGAAGCCGCGATTAGATAAACAGCCTGCCGTGCACGATTAAGCGTGTCCGTCGAGGCATATGCAGTAATCGCCGGCCTGAGCGTCGTTTTCATGCCCTCGCTCATCGTACCGTGCAGCATTCGCCGATTAAGCTCCTCGATTAGAAGATCACCCGTGGAATCGGCCGCTGAAAGCGCCTGGAGATCGGAAAGATCTACAATCGTGCCGCTCGGAGCGTTGGGCGGAGCGACCGGCACCGGCGGAGAAATAAAGATGAATCGCCAGACGAAGTTCGTCCTCTGGATAGCCGTGCCCGTTGTCATGATCGCAAATTCAGGGCCGAGAAGCGTCGTGCCCGGGATGCCGTAGTCGGGCGGGAAAAAGTTGAAGACCGTAGGCGCCAAAAACGGTACCTGAGCCATCCCGCTAAACTCACCGCGAGCGTACATATAGCCATCGCTTTGCGGTGTGGACACACCGCGGACGTTAAATGCCCTCAATATATTGGTCGCATACAGCACCGGCTCACGGAGCTTGCCGAAATTCGGATCGGTCTTCACGTCGCCTCTCGCCTCGGGATCAAGCAGCACGGCACGTACGACGGAACGCATGTCGCCCCGAACTCCCGCACCATTATCGTTGAACGCGGCCGCCACGCGACTGATATACGCCGGCGTAGGATCGCTTGTCACCAGATGTTGGATCATGAACCTACCGACGAACGGGCCAACATTCGGGTGATAAAAAATATTGTCGATCGCTTGGTCGAGTGAGTTGCCAGCGTAGGTGGCAACATTCGCAAAGGTGGTGCAGTTACCGCATGCAGGAAGGCTTGTCGTCGTCGCACCCGGGTAGGAAAGTAAGGTCTTCGCGGTCAAGTCATGGCGGTTATTAGCGATATTACTCTGGTTAGCCGCCGCGTTGATCACCATCGGATCGATGTAATTGACGGTTCCAACCGCCTGATTCGGACACAGTGTCGGCTGATTCTGAGGACAGAAAGACCAGCCGGTCAGCACCTTGGTGAGATTGTTAACTCCGTCTTGCGTGTAGGTAGGAATCGGATCGCCATTGGTGTCGACCTGGACGGTTCCATCCGGGTTGAGCATGAACAGCCCGATAGAGAAAAGCTGCATTATCTCACGCGCATAATTCTCGTTCGGATTCGTCCGGGTGCTGCCTGCCATGTCGAGATACCCGCCCATCGTAGGATTGAGCGTCATCTGTTTCATGAGATTTCGATAGTTGCCAAAGGCATTATTCGAGATCACCTTCTGATACTCGATCATATGGCGTCCCTGCTGAACGTCCACGCCCGAGGTCACCCACATTTGCGAGAGAGCCCACGTTACGCGGTGCTTGAGTGGAGCCTCTCCGTAGAACGCTTCCCTAAAGAACCACGTTTGCGGCTGATACATCGAATACGAGTCACGTCCACAGTTGGCGGGTACGTCATCCGCGCCGCCGTCACATAATACTGGAGGAGTTCCGGGCTGAAGAGGAAATATTGGATAGGCATTGCCGACACTCGGGTACTGGGCCTCGAATTGCTCCGAAATCCACGACCTGAGCCCAATTCTACGGATGCGATTGTCGAGGGCCGACGTCGGGCCAAATGTTGCCTGTTCTAAAAAACGCAGACGATCGCCTGCCCACCGGTATCCCGAAATATTTTGCTCAACCGTTCGTGCCGGTCGCTCCGCGATGGATCCAAGAGGTGCAGAACGGACGAGCCCCTCATCCTTAATTTTTCCGCCCATCTCCCCAAGCCCGAGTCTTACGCGGTTACTCGAGAGCCCCCGCCAGGTAAGGTAAACAGTAATGTCGCCGTCCGGCTCAGGGGCATTCCAGTATCGAATCTCATCCGTTAGCTGTAGGGTGACTGCGAAAACATTCCGTGAGTTGGGTCTTCGAGCGACATCAAGCACAGGATAGCGAAACTGGTGGCCACTGGCATCAACCGCGAACACGCGATAGGCGTTGGCCCCCTCGCCCTCCATCGGCTGCAAACCGCCGGCATAAACCACAATCCGTGAACCCGGCTGAAAAGCCTGAGGTTTGATCTCCGACGGCTCAATACGGCCAAAACTGCGTCGGGGCTGTGCTAATGCGCGTGCTGAATCTGCGAACGTATACAATACCGGCGTCGGCGAATTAGGATCCGCGTCGTCTTGTGCAAATAGACCGGAAACTGCGAATATGACCACTAACGACGCGGTAATCAGACGCACTGCCCGCGAAATCCTGCTATCCATACCTTTTCTCCCCTGTGGTGAAACGACTAAACTAATTGTGAGACGGAACCCAACTTCCGATACGAGGAATGTACCGTACAAAGATGTTTTACAACAAATAGCTTACACGAACCCGCGTATAAACACAACCCAAAACATCGATAAAAAGTGATGCTTAAACGTCCTACACACCTTAGACGCCAACTATCATTGTATGGCCGAAATATTGTCAAGATTTGTAAACTTCCTCTGTAGCGACTTCACAGATCTATGACGAAAGCTTTATCAATTCCGACACCGGAAACATTTAGTTTCAAGGCCACCGTATACAGTCACGGATGGAGCGAGCTGGCACCGTTTAAGCTGGATCATGAGCAGTGGCGGTTGGAATACGTTTTTCGCGATCCCGGAGGCTCGGCCCTTCCCGCGGTAATATTCGAGGATGACCGGAACCTCAAGATCGTCGTCGATGCGTGCACCTTTGACCAGGAGAGCCTAATTCGTGACGTCCGACATATATTCAGGCTCGACGACGATCTCACGGGGCTTTACGAGGTCATCGCCGATAACGAGCGTTTGGCATGGGTTGGCGAACACCGTGCCGGCCGCCTGTTACGCTCGCCAACTGCTTTTGAGGACTTGGTCAAGACAATCTGCACGACTAACTGCTCTTGGGCTCTAACCAAAATAATGGTCGCAAATCTCGTCGCGAAACTTGGCACATCATCGTCAGAGGGCGAGCGGGCCTTCCCGACGCCGGAAGCTATGGCCTCGGTAGATGTAGATTTTTATCGCACTGAGATGCGTGCCGGGTATCGATCGCAATATTTTGCAGAGCTCGCAACAGCCGTTGCCCGTGGCATCCTCAACCCGGAAAACTGGCTCAATTCCAGCCTGCCGACCCCAGAATTGAAAAAAGAAATGAAAATGGTTAAGGGTGTCGGCGATTATGCTGCTGAGAACCTGCTCAAACTCGTCGGCCGCTACGACGGGCTCGCTCTTGACTCGTGGCTGCGCTCGCAATTTTACAAAAATCACAACAATGGCAAGAAATGCTCAGACGAGAAAATAGCGCGTCATTATAAAAAGTATGGCGACTGGGGCGGCCTAGTCATCTGGTGCGATATGACGGAGAAGTGGATCGTGTGAGTAGCGGAGCGATTAGCAATCGATAATCTGCCTCAATATTTTTGTCTGTGTGGCAGCATCTTCCCTGTCGTCTAAATAAACTGGCGGGTGATACGTAATCGAGACGGGACGAAAAGGTTTGGGATATCTTTGCCCCTGAGGCCATATCTGGTTACCTCCGCTGATAGTGACCGGCAGGATCGGCACGCCTGCACGCGCTGCAATCCTTACGGCACCAACCTTAAAGTCGGACATCGCACCATCGATAAAGGCACGCCCGCCCTCGGGAAATACGACTAAGGCGGAACCTTCGCGCAGACTCCGCACTGATTCTCTCATCGCTTTCACCGCACCGCCCGCGTCGAGCGACACCGGAAACGCCCCGAGATACCTTATAAACCTGCCCAGAAATCTCCAATCGAACGCTCGATCAAACGCAAGGAAGCGTATTCGCCGCCGTCGCATGGGCAGTGTGATCCAGACCGGGTCGAGGAATGTTTGGTGGTTGGAAACGATCACGAACCCGCCGGAGCCTTTCGCAGGAATGTTTTCACGCCCTTTGAATTTAATAAACCAGAGCGGTTTGGAGATTGCGTAAGCGACGAGTCGCAGCAGGTCGGTGAATATCGGTGATGGGTATTTCGTCTTCACTCAGAAAGGCCGTGCGAACACGATTCTGATACGAATGCATGCGATAGACAAGTCCGCCGCAGGAGGAGCGGAAACAGGGTTGGTGCTGATGGTTAGTAAGAGAGAGAGCGCCGGCAGGCACACGCGCTACCGCTCGTGTTTCCGCCTGGGGTCGCGATCATCGCGCCTGCCCGTATCTTTATTCAATTCCCTCAAGGGGAAAATATCGATCAATGAATTCCAAATGCAGCCGCGTAATTCCGTCGGATGCGACGCGCGACCCTCGTACGATCGAGAGTATCGTCACGCCAAATCGCTCGCTTGTGACACGAAGAAAGGAACCCGTCTCGGCTGTAAAGCTCGTAAAGACGGCCGCGCCGCCGAGGCTGATGTTTTCAGTCACCGTAGTTTCGGATTGCACGACATTCCCAACCTGATCGACTTGCTCGATTACAAGCGATTCGGGGATAAAAAGCCGCGTCTGCTTGCGTACATCAGCGGGAAGATCAGTCTCCTCCGCCATAACGTCGGATGGTTTGAGCTGCCAAAACCCCTCGCCCTCATCGGAGCGGTGCGTGATGTCATAGAGGGTCGACGGACGATCTAAATAACCTGCTGGCGGCGTTTTGCCGACAAAGCCGACCCCAATCGAATAGTCGGGATTCATGGCACTTCTACCGGTAGGGATACAGCCTCGGACAATCGCCCAGATTCGATACTGCGGCTCGGTGTAATCATATGATCGCAGTTGTCGCGGCATGGGAATCGTTAGCAAGACGAGGCGACCTCGTTTTACCGGTCGTTTGAGTGTAAAACCCGCTCCAAATGCGGAGATATCGCTGAGCCGCGTGATCTGATTCCAGTTGTTGACGTTGTCAATTTTGACTTCCACGCGCACCGGCAGCGGCAGGGGAATGCGTTGAATGCGGCGGCTTTCCTTCTCCACTACGGGCTTTTGATAGGCTCGCTCGACCGAGCGAGTTGATTCTGGCGCCGAGGTATACATTTTTGAAGATTTACGAGCTGGAAAGTGGCTTGAAATGGAACCGGCGATGGTTGCGTAGACAGGCCTTCTGCCTGTAAAATATAGAAACTATTAACTTGCACTGCTTTCCAGAATTCTTAGCAAGCATCATCACTAAAATACATCGGCTGAATGCCGAAATCACTCGCGCATTTTCATAATGGACTCACTTTTAGAACGCAATCAGATCAATATCGAAGACGAGATGCGCCGGTCGTATCTTGACTATGCAATGTCCGTCATCATCGGCCGGGCGTTGCCGGATGTCCGCGATGGACTCAAGCCGGTGCACCGCCGCATTCTGTACGGAATGTACGAGCAGGGTAATGTCGCGGGCAAGGCATACCGAAAATCGGCTCGTGCCGTCGGCGACGTGATGGGTAAATATCACCCGCATGGCGACTCGGCCATTTACGATTCGATCGTCCGCATGGCGCAGGATTTTTCGATGCGCTACATGCTCATCGACGGCCAAGGTAATTTCGGCTCTATCGATGGTGATAACCCAGCGGCAATGCGCTATACCGAGGTGCGTCTTGCCCGGATAACAAACGATGTCCTGGACGACATTACAAAGGAAACCGTTGATTTCCAGCCGAATTACGACGACACGCAGTCTGAGCCCAAGGTCCTGCCCACAAAAGTCCCTCTGCTGCTGGTAAATGGCTCCGAAGGTATCGCGGTCGGCATGGCGACAAAGATACCTCCGCACAACCTGACCGAGATTCTCGATGCAACCATTTCTTTGATAAAGAATCCGGCGATCACAGTCGACGAGTTGATCGCGATCGTTCCGGGGCCGGACTTCCCCACCGCCGGCTTTATTTACGGACGCGAGGAGATTCATCGCGCCTACCGGACGGGACGCGGCATCATTCAGATGAGAGCACGGGCCGTGGTCGACGAGGTGGGCCGCGGCGACCGCGTCCGCTCCGCAGTGATTGTCACCGAGATTCCCTACCAGGTAAACAAGGCGAGACTTATCGAGAAATTCGCGGAACTGGTCCACGAGAAACGTCTCGACGGCATTTCCGAGATTCGCGATGAGTCCAATCGCGAAGGGATGCGTATCGTCATCGAATTGAAGCGCGACGCAGTCCCTCAGGTCGTTCTCAATAAACTTTACAAGTTGACTGCGATGCAGTCTTCATTTGGCATCATCAATATTGCCATCGTTGACGGCCAGCCCAAGGTGTTGACGCTCAAGCAAATGCTCGAGGCATTTGTTGAATTTCGCCGAGAAGTCGTACGACGACGCACCGAGTTTGATCTAAGAAAAGCGCAGGCTCGTGCACATATTTTGGAAGGTCTGAACAAGGCTATTGACGCTCTCGATTACATTATTCCGCTCATCCGCAATTCCCGTGCCGTCGACGAGGCAAAATCTTGGTTAACCGGGAAGCTAACTACCACGAGCGAAATCACAGCCTGGCGCGGCGTGACCGGTGCCAAAACGAAGGATCAATTCGTAAAAGATATCAACAAGGTCGTCCCCGGCCTCGACTTTTCCGACATTCAGGCGCAGGCAATCCTCGATCTCCAGCTGCGCCGCCTGTCAGCGCTCGAAAGGCAGAAGATTCTTGACGAATACGCCGAGATCATCAAGTACATCGCCGAGCTTGAGAACATCCTTCAGAACGAGAGTGTGCTCCGTCAGGTAATTGTCGATGAACTAGCCGAGGTCAAACGCATGTTTGGCGATATGCGTCGGACCGTGATAGTCGATGCTGGGGTTGAACTAAACATCGAGGACCTGATCCCCGACGAAGAGGTCGCCATTACCGTAACAAACGCGGGATATATCAAACGCACGCCCGTGTCGACGTATTCGCGTCAAGGCAGAGGCGGCAAGGGGCGCCTCGGAGCGACGGCGAAGAATGAAGACTTTGTCGAGCACCTGTTTACTGCGTCGACCCATGCCTACCTGATGATCTTTACGGACGACGGTCAGGTTTATAAGATCAAGGTTCACGAGATTCCCGAGGCGGCCCCGGCCGCCCGAGGTAAGGCGGTGGTCAATCTCGTGCAGCTTTCGGGTGAACGAAAGCTGGTGGCCGTAATGGCGGTGCGTGATTTCACCGAGGAGATTTACCTGACGATGGTCACGCGAAAAGGGGTGATCAAGAAGACGGCCCTATCTGACTATCAAAACATCCGGGTTACGGGAATTAACGCTATTAACATCGATGGCGGCGACGAGCTGCTCAGCGTAATCCGCACCGATGGCAAGTGCCAAATCTTTGTTGCAACCCACAATGGGATGGCCGTCCGCTTTCAGGAGACGGACGTTAGGCCGATGGGCCGGGCTGCACGCGGCGTCCGCGGGGTGAACCTGCGTAAGGACGACTATGTGGTCTCGGTATGTGCGGTATCGCAGGAAGGCAGTGAGAAAATCCTCTCGGTTTCCGAGAAAGGTTTTGGAAAGCAAACCACAGTGAACAGTTATCGCCTCACTAAGCGTGGCGGTCTTGGCGTAATCAACATGAAAACGACCGAGAAGACCGGCAAGGTTGTCGCCGCTTTTCCGGTGGAGGACGATAGCGAGATAATCATTATCACGCAGCAGGCAAAGCTGATTCGCCTTGGCGTAGACAAGATCCGCGAAACGGGGCGCAGTGCGCAGGGCGTCACCTTGATCCGCTGCGGTGACGACGACCTGGTCACGAGCGCATCACTTCTCGCTGAAGAAGAAGTGATAGAGGTTGCCGAATAGCCATCACTCGGTATTAAGAAACGCCCGTGCAGTCCAGGGATTGCACGGGCGTTCTTTTGTAGGAACATCTATCGAGAGCTATCTGACGATCAGGTTTAAGGCTTTCGCTAATTCGATGCGAGTGACCGCACGAGTCGGATTGAACCGCCGTGCCTCCAGCGACATGAATCCATTCGCCAATGCGACGGCGACGTGCCCGCGCAGATGTGGCGGAATCGACATCGTGTCGAGCGTGCCTGCCGGAAGCTGGGCGGTTTCGGCGGCCGACTCCAGCCCTGCGGCTTTAACGAGAGCGACTGCAGTCGTCAACCTTGACGCGGAATTGTTCGGATTAAAGGTGCCGCCGGTAATCGCTGTATCGTAAAACAGACGTCCGCCCGGATTTGACTGCACGCTTTCAACAGCATTTCTCGCGGAAATTTCACGCACATCAGAATACATCGGCGAAGCCGCCACATATTGTGGAGCGAGGCCTGACCGGATCAATGCTTCAGCAAGAGCCACGCGAGAAACGTAAGAATTCGCCCGGAACCAGCGGCCGTCAGGAAGCAACAGATTCTTTATAAGACTTCGCCGAGCATCAGCCGCCGCGGTTTCGGATAACAGAGCGAGATCGGAAAGGCCAGAGAATTCGGCCCTTGTCACCTCGACGATACCGTAAACATTCTGAGAGAGACCGACACCTGCCGTATGCTGCACGGCGGCCCGCATCGATTGCCGGGCAGGATTGCTCAGCACCACCTCTTCGCTCATGCCAGTCAGTCCAGGCAAGTTTAAGTAATTTGACTCCCCAACCACCGCGTTCGTCGAATCGAACAGCTTCAACCCAAAATCATTGGCCCCTAATCCCCAGGCAATGCTAACGCTCGCCTGTACGGCGTCAGAGGGTATCTGAACGTCGACGCTCCTTACGACACCCGGAAATATCATCTCGGTGAACGTGCGGGCCGCGCTCGTTGAAAACCTGACTCCATTCGCAGACATAACTGAGCGAAACAAGCCCATTCGACGATTGGGAAACGCGGCTTCCAGGACGGCGGCGTGCGTGTTAAGCATGCCGGCACCCACTTCATGATAAAAATATCTCGGAAGGGGCGTGGAAGTCCTGGCAATGATGTCTTTGACCTGCTTCGGCGTCAGTGACGGGTTGGCCTCGAGCATGAGGGCCACCGCCCCCGCAACCTGCGGAGCTGAGAAGGAGGTGCCGCTGGCCGTCGTGTAATTCGGCATCTCCGCTGGCGTGAGACGCTGCGAATCAGCACCGGATGCGCCGCCGACACTGGTCACACTGGCGGAGCTTCGCAAACTCGAGACATTGACACCAGGCGCCACGAGGGTAGGCTGCTGGTTGATGCCCCCAAAAGTGCCCCGAGACGAGAACCTGGCCAGCATACCGTTCTCATCTGTCGCGCCGACGCCAATTACCCATGGCGCCGCCGCATATGGATTCAGGGTACCGTTGCCGGCACCAGTATTGCCTGCTGAGACGACCACGTTAATTCCACCGTCCACAAGCATCCGCGTAGCGATATTAACCGGGTCGTCAATGTCATAGACCGTATTCGCCGAGAAGCTGCAATTGACCACGCGCACATTGTAAGCGGCTCGTTTTTCGAGCAGGTAGTCGAAGCCGGAAAGAACGTGCACAAGATTTATGTCGCCCGCACTCAACCCGAGCAACTTAGCCCCAGGTGCGACGCCCGCATATTTCCCGCCTGACGCTGCTCCGCTCGCCGCGATAACGCCGGCCACAAAAGTCCCATGACCCTCGACCGGGTCGGTGTTGGATAGATTTTCGACAGGCGCGGGGTATACAAATCCAGCCGGTGCACTCTGGGCATCAACGAGACGCACATTCTGCAAAATTCTGCCCGCAAGGTCGCCGTGGAGGCCGTTAATACCCGTATCGAGGACGGCGACCGTCACATTCTTGCCTGTCAACGGAACTCCGCCGTTTCTTCCGCGCAGATCTCCGTCCGAATACACCCGCTCGATCCCCGTAGTCTTGTAGTAGGGATCAGTATTGAGAGTGAGTGTCCGATTTCCGTAGATCGACCTCACCGACGTGAGGCGTGAGATTGCAATGATCTGAGACCGAGTGCCAGAGACATAGACCAGTGGAAGAGACCGAAAACGCGTTCCTCCGCTAATTCCCAAGCGGCGCAGCCGACCGACATCTTCATCCGTTACCGGAAGGTGGTATGAAACTACAGCATTAATTGTACTGTCATCTGCGGCATTGTTGAGTGCGATCGCCAATTCGGGATCAACACTCTGAAGACCTTCGCCGCTGTCGTCTGCACCTGTCAGAGTAATGCCATCGATATTGCGCATCACGACACCATCCGCCCCGGTTAGAGTGATTCCGTCGGCCCCGGTCAAGGTAATGCCGTCAGCACCCGTAAGGGTGATTCCGGCCGGGCCCACAAGGTCAAAAGCCACCCCGGCCGGGCCGATACCAGTCGCCTGATCCGCGCCGGTAAGAGTGATCCCATCAGCACCCGTAAGCGTGATACCGTCGGCTCCCGTCAGCGTAATTCCGTCTGCGCCTGTCAGGGTAATGCCGTTAGGCCCGGTCTCCGTTGCGCCATCGGCCCCGGTTAAGGTGATGCCGTCGGCACCGGTTAACGTGATCCCATCGGCCCCGGTCAGGGTGATTCCATTCGGCCTGCGTAATACCACGGAATCGGCACGATGCTGCGTCCCGTCAGCTCCGGTCAGCGTTATACCGTCGGCTCCCGTCAGTGTGATTCCGTCCGCACCCGTCAGTGTTATTCCGTCGGCACCGGTCAGCGTAATACCATTGGGGCCCGTATAACCGGCACCATCTGCGCCCGTGAGGGTGATTCCGTCAGCTCCGGTCAACGTGATGCCGTCGGCACCGGTCAGCGTGATGCCATTCGCCTGATAGGCCAGCAGTCCATCGGCTCCGGTCAGAGTGATACCGGATGTTCCGATAAAATTGATCCCATCCGCCCCAGTCAGAGTAATTCCGCTGCTTCGGCGAATTTCAAGGCCCGCAAATGCCGCATTAGACGCCAGACAAACCAACAAAAGGGGGCACAGGAATTTTTTCATACGATTTTTGTGCGTCCGCGCTGGCGCGATGTCACCCGCACGTTACATCTAAAGAGTATTAAGCCAAGCTTACCTTATAAGTCTAACCTTGAGAAAAACTTGAGGGACCGCCGCGCGGGTGAGCGCTCCTACTCAAGTTTTCCTCAAGGACACCTTCCTATTCTGTACTCGCAATGGCGATGACCTTTTCCCTACACGAAAGTATAGCCCCAGGTACCTACGAAGCCTCAGTCTGCTCGGCTCCAGAAAGGTTGTCGCAGCGGCCGACCAACAGCGGTGTACGTATACGCGTACAAAAATTACAGATTCCCAGTGTAGAAGTGCCGATACGCCGGCCTCGTCTGGAGAAACTGCTCGCTAAATCTCTTGACACCTTCCCTGCAACCCTGATATCGGGCCGGGCGGGTACCGGCAAGACTTCAGTTGCTGTTGCCGTAGCGAAAGACCTTCCGCGGGTCGCCTGGTATTCGATTGACTCGACCGACCGGTCATGGGCGGTATTTGCAGGACACTTCGCCGCGAGCCTAGAAACTGCTTACGGCGAAACACCGGATGGCTTGGTGCCGACTCCGTCGAGTGTCGAGACTGTTTTGACTGAATCTTTGGCGGGGATTGCCGACCCGACTCTAATAGTTCTTGATGACGTCCACCATATTTTTGACGCCAGCTGGTTTGACGAGTTTTTCAACCTCCTGCTCCGGTCATTACCCGAAAACGCCCAGTTGCTGCTGCTAAGCCGGACCAAGCCGCCTGGCCCGCTATGGCGGCTCCGATCCAAGGCGATGTTAAACGTGATCGACGAAAAGATTCTTGCATTCGATACCGCAGAAACAGCTACGCTGCTCGAGTCGCTCGAGATCCCGGCAAAGCTTGCCGAGGTGATACAGTCGACATCGTTTGGCCGAATCTCAAAGATTCTTCAATTTACTGGTAATAAAAGTCCCTTCATCCCGCCCTCACTCTCGTCTTAAATGACGCCGCGAACTCGCGGGTGGAAACCGTAAAGCAAAGTCGACATATCGACTTATGGCATAATGGTTTCCGCCCAAGTTCATAAGCCGCGCCCGAGAGATGGAACAGCCGAATTTTTTTCTGCGGACGAAACTACTGCTCCCGCGCGGCGTTGCGGATCTATTGAATCGGCCGCGCCTGATCGACAGGCTAAAGGCCAATTTATCGGCACCGGTAACGATGGTGGCCGCCGACGCAGGATGCGGTAAGACGACGCTCGTAGCTGAATTTGTCCGCGGCGAGAAACGGCCTACAGTCTGGTATCAGTTGGATCATACCGATGCCGACCCGATCGTGTTTCTCACCTATCTTGCTCAGGGGATCAAATCAATCGATCCGGAGTTTGGCAATGTTTTGCTTCCCTATCTCGGGCAGGCGAATGAAGAGCTGCTGCGGACCCCGGAGCGCGCCGCTAACCTGCTTATTAACGAGATGATCGACCGTCTCGAGCGTCCGTTCATACTCGTCCTCGATGACTATCACCACATCGGAACCGACACGATTGTCCACAAGATCGTCGACCGCATTCTGCAGTATTCGTCGGAACTTCTGCACGTGATCATCACGACCCGCGACCTGCCGCCGCTCGCTATCATGCGATTGCGGACGCAGTCATCGGCGGCGATTATAACCCGCGACGATCTGCTGTTCACCGACGAGGAAGTCAAAAATCTTTTCAAATCCACCTTAAAGGTCGACCTCGACGAATCGCAGGTGGCTGAGTATCGAGAGAGAACGCACGGGTGGGTGACTGCCCTGCAGCTGGTCAAACAGGTTGCGGATAGAGAAGAAGGCTCGGCCCGGGGAGATCTAAATCTATCCGAGATGCTGCATCGTTCGGAGCGGGACATTTTCGATTACTTCGCAGAGGAGGTATTCGCTCGGGAGGACGCAACGACTCAAGCCTTTCTGACTCATCTTTCACTGCTCGAGTCGCTGCCTCTCGAGACCTGCAGCCTCCTCTTTCCAGAGATGCGCTGCGCTGCAGTTTTGCCCGGGCTGACGGCAAAGAATATATTCCTCACGGTCGCGGGTGAGACGGGTTTTGGCGAGGAGTATCGATTCCATCCGTTGTTTCGAGATTTCCTCCGGCGCCGGCTAAGGTCCGACATCGGTATCGGTGAGATCGCGAGCGAACGCAACCGGCTGGCCGAAGTATTCCTCACTCATGGCCGCTGGGAGCAGGCGCTTCCCTTTCTGCTTGATGCCGAAAACTTTGAGCGTGCGGCCGAGATCGTTGCCGGTCACGGGAATGCGTGGATCGGTGTCGGAGCAATTGCGTCGCTCGAGTCATTCATCGCGCGTATTCCCGACGACGCGCTCGACAAATACCCGCGTACTCTTTTACACGCGGCAGAGATAGAGCGGCTTCACGGCAATATCGCACGTTCGTCAGGGCTTCTGAATCGGGCCGTTAAGCTTCTAAAGGCAGGGAGCGATCCAACGGGACAAGCCGAGGCGCTACACGCTCTGGCCAGCATTGAGCGACGCCGAGGGCGGCCAAAAGAGGCACTGAAGCTCATCGAACGGGCAGAGAAGCTGGTTCTGCCCGATTCGGAGACGTTTCTGAAATGCCAGAATACGCGAGGCCTATGCCTCGTGCTGGAGGGCGACTGGGCCGCTGCCGAGAGCCAGTTTCGCACTGCGTTAGAGTTGGCGGAAGGCCAGTCAAACCGCAATTACGTTCGCATGATCGCCCACAACCTGGCACTGCCCGCCGGCTTCCGCGGCGATTTTGCTGAAGCCCTTAGATGGTTCAAAAAGATATTCAGCGACGATCGCCCCGACGAACAGCTGCCGCAGGAGGCCATCGGCCACCTGAACGTCGCCCGGCTGCATCTCTTTCGCGGTGAATTTGAACAAACGGAGCTGCATCTTGCCCGTGCGATCGAACTGTGCCAGCTTTTCAATCTCAACTCACTGTTGCCTGAGGTTCTCGAGACCTATGCAAATTTCTATCGAGATAAGAGTGATTTTCTTCATGCAGCGGAGTTTTACGAACGAGCTCTCGCCGCGTATGACGATGCGCGTATCGATCTCGATACGCGCGAGATAAACGAGGAACGAGCAAAGTATTTTCTCCTTACCGGTGACACCGTTCGAGCGCGCAGCCTTCTCGAATGGGCAATACCGGCCCGCGAAATGCTGAAGAACGAGCTTGCATTTAACACCGCCCGGTTGACCCTTTGCCGCGTAGATCTGATTGAGGGGAACACTGCCGGCCTGGCCGACCGGGTCGCGGAGTTACGCGATCTCTTCCACGGTAACAGCAATTTCTACGACGAAGCCCAGGCAGAGATGCTGCTGGCCGAGACGTATTTTGCGAGCAATCGACAAAAAGACATGGTCAAGCCTGTCACGAGGGTGCTTGACCTCGCGGCGCGTCTTGATTACGACCACTGGCTGAAAACCGAGATTGCTCGGAATCGACCGATCTTCGAGTACGAGGATATTTTCGAGCGACTTCCCCCGGATTTAAGCGAGGCCGTGAAGGCGGCGGATGTGCGAGTGGCGACTGGTGCCTCGGTGAATGTCCTGACGGCCGGATTCGTTGACCTTACCGTGAAAGTACTTGGGCACGTAGAGATTTTCCGCGACCCGACCCGGCCCTTTGCCCCGGACGCCTGGACCACGCGGCGCTCGCGCGACATCCTCTGCTACATCGCCAGCAGCAAAAATCGGCGCGTTTCTAAGGATGTACTTATCGACGCCTTTTGGGGTGATGAGGAACTTGAAGCGATCGAGAAAAACTTTCACCCGACGATATCCCATATACGCAAGGGGCTAAACAGTCGGCAGGCTTTGAAACAAAACTTTATCGTCTTTCGCGACGGAGCATACGCCCTCAATCCAGAGTTTTCCTACCGAATCGATACCGAAAGTTTTCTGGCCGCCGTTACGGCCGCCGAGGGTGCAAAACGTGACCATAATGACGAGTTGCTTAGGGTCAGCCTGACGAGGGCTTACAACCTGTATCGCGGCGAGTTTATGGACGGGGTATACGACTCATGGACGGACGACAGCCGCCTCTTTTATCGCGAGCAGTTCTCTCGAATTCTGAATGCGCTCGCAAAGCTTTCAGTCACTGAAAAACGGCCGGCCGACGCTCTAAAGTACGCAAATGAGGCTCTCGCCCTCGACGCCTATCGAGAAGACCTTCATCGACTCATAATGAAAGTTCTGGCGGCACAGAGCAAGCCCGCTGCGCTCAAGAAGCACTTCGATTCGATGTCCACGCTGCTGAAACAGGAGCTGGGCATTTCGCCGTCGGCCGAAACCCGCAAGCTGTACTCCGAACTGAGCAAGTAGCTGCCCTGCCGGTATTCTCAAGTTTGCCTCAAGACTCGAATTTCCGGTTCAAGTTTTTCTCAAAGACCGTCGATTATCCTGATTACAGTTAAAGCTCGCTTGGGGACAGAGTGGGCAATCTTTCGTTCCAGCGGGGGCTGGGAACGAAGCAACAGCGTGGGCTTGCTCGTCGGACGAACTATCTCGTCGGGCAGCCCGCGTCTGTTCTAATTTTCTAGCGCAGCTTGAATTTCCGAGTTCCACCCCTTAACGTCATGCGTGATGAACGATCTACCAATACTGGTCTTAGCCTCTAGCAGTCCACGCCGTGCGGAAATACTTACTTCGGTGGGATGGCCGTATATCCAACGCGCCGCAGATATCGACGAGACTCCAAGGCCCTACGAGCCGCCGCATGTATATGTCGAACGACTCGCGATCGAGAAGGCCGAAGCTGTGGCGAGAGACATGCCGGGCGAAATCGTTCTTGGTGCCGACACGACAGTCGTTATCGGGGGCGAAATAGTTGGCAAACCCACGGACCTCACCGACGCCCGCCGCATGCTCCGGCTCCTCTCGGGCGGGTGGCACGAAGTCTTGACTGGGGTAGCGATCGTCCGCGGCGGGGCGACCTCTTCAGCCGTGGAGCGGACGCGAGTCAAGTTTGGTGAAATGAGCGATCAGGAGATTGATTTCTTGGCCGTAAATGGCGAGCCGCTGGACAAGGCCGGGGCGTATGCCGTCCAGGCTCAGGCTGCACTTTTTATCGAGGGAATCGAGGGCGATTATTGGAACGTGGTCGGCCTGCCTATTAGGCTGGTTTATAACCTAATCAATAAAAACGCGTAGAGCGTTTTCACACCCTACGCGCCGATCTTCAAATTCCGATCTTTTACAGTAATTTGTCAACGACCTTGGCGATCGGCACCGACACGTCGAATTTTGTATCCGTAGTAATCCCGCCAAACTGCTCGGAGACGATATTGCCCGTCTTATCCAGGATAACGAACGAGGGAATCTGATCTACCTTAAACCGTTTAAGCGTCAACGCACCGTCGGGGTCGCGCAAGACCGGTACATTGAGCTTGTTTGTGGTCGCGAAACTGCGCAGCGCGTCCGAGGAAGCAAAGTTCTTCGACTTCGCATTTGCCGAGTCGATCGCTACAAAGTAAATCACCACATCCTTACCCGCGTATTTTTTTGCCAGCCGGTTGGTATATTCAACCTGCTTCCCAGAAAGCGGCAGCCAGCTTGCACCGATGGCCATAATGACGACCTTCCCGGTCTGGGCCTGTAAATCAACCCGGGCACCATCCAGGGATGTGAGCGACGTCTGTGCGACCGCCGCCGAGGCGAGAATCAAACTAAAGGCGAAGAGAGAGATGAAACTTTTTATCGTTCTCATAATGTTATGGACTCGCACAGGGTGCGAGTCTCAATGGGTTTAGATGCAATTTTGATACCAATCTACTGCTTTTCATGGAGTATGACGTTGTCTATCAGTCGAATATTTCCAAACGAGACAGCGGCGCACAGCAACACATCCTGTTCGGTGACCTTTTCGACTGCTCGCATAGTATTTCGATCAACAACCGCTACATAATCTACGCCCGAAAGCGCCTCGGATTCAAGGCGTTTCCTCACGATTCGGGCAAGGTTTGCCGTATTACGTTCGCCCTGCTTGAAGGCGAGCTTCCCCTCGCGTAAGGCCGTAATGATTATCGACGCCTTGTCCCGCTGCTCAAGCGACAACAGGTCGTTTCGCGACGACATCGCCAGGCCCGAACTTTCCCGGACGGTTGGGACGACGACGATCTCGGTCTCGAAGCCGAGGTCCGCCACCAGTCTTCTAATCACGGCTACCTGCTGGGCATCTTTCTGACCGAGGAAAGCAAAGTCCGGCCGGAGGGTGTTAAAGAGAATGGTCACCACTGTCGCTACGCCCCGAAAGTGCCCCGGGCGTGAAGCCCCTTCGAGGGTTTCGGTCAAACCACGCACCTCGACGGAGGTTGAGAAGCCATCGCCATAAATCTCATGTGGCTCCGGGGCAAAGATGTAGTCCACATCGAAGTCGGCCAGCATCGCCGCATCAGCAGCCAGGTCGCGGGGATATCTCTCTAGGTCGGCCGAGTCATCAAACTGCGTGGGGTTCACGAATATCGAAACAATGACGATATCGCACCGCTGCCGCGCCTCCTCGACCAGCTTAAGGTGTCCGGCATGCAGAGAGCCCATCGTGGGTACAAATCCCACCGATTTGGCCTCGCGCCGCAGCTTGCGCGAGATCGAAAACATTCGTTGGCGGCGGCTGATGATTTCCACGGCTAGGCGTTGGCTTCCATCTCGAGCAGCGTTTCCTTGGTAAGGCCGTATGATTCTTCGTCGCTTGGATAGGCCCCCAGTTTGACATCAGCGGTCCACGATTGGATGGCTGAGGTCATCACGTCTCGCAAATTGGCATACTGCCGGACAAAACGCGGCTGCCGACCAAACGTCATTCCGAGTAGGTCGTGCAAAACCAACACCTGGATATCGCAGTCGGTTCCTGCACCGATACCGATTGTCGAGATTGAAAGCTCGCTGGTAATGATCGCTGCGACCTCGCGAGGGACGAGTTCGAGGACAATAGCAAACGCGCCGGCCTTTTCAAGTGCCTTCGCATCCTCGATCAGGCGTTTGGCCTGCTCCACGGTCCGACCCTGTACGCGGTATCCGCCCATCTTGTAGACCGATTGCGGCGTGAGCCCGATATGAGCGACGACCGGAATTTCCTCACCTACGATGCGTTTTACAAGATCGACGCGATTGCTCCCGCCCTCTAATTTAACAGCCTCGGCGCCGCCATATTTCATCAGCCTCAAAGCGTTGCGCACACTCTCATCTTCGTTGACGTGATAGGTGCCATACGGCATATCGGCGACAACCATTGCGCGCTCCGTGCCGCGTTTGACGGCGATGCAGGCCGAGGTTATCTCATCAAGCGAAACAGGAATAGTATTGCCATACCCGTGTATGACATTTCCCATGCTGTCGCCTACCAGGATGATATCGACACCCGCTTCGTCGACGATACGGGCCGTGGGATAGTCGTAGGCCGTCAGGCAGACGAGCTTTTCCGCGCGCTCTTTCGCCGCTCGGATCGCCGGCAGATAAACTTTGCCCTCTTTGTCGGGCTGTAGATAAGCCATATTTCGCCTTCAGTCTAGCGTCTGTAAGGATTTGAGTCTAATTGGAGGTGTGCAACCGCTATGGCCCAAATTCTATGCAGGCATTCTGGTTCGGTGACGGGTGCCACCGCCGGACAATGCCATCGTCCTCGCAACCGGCTAGCAAATGTCCTATGTCTTGTCGGAATTCCGGATGAATGAAACGCGGGGCGATTTCCTTGAGCGGAGTCAGCACGAACCGCCGCAGGGGTATGCACGGGTGGGGCAGCGTCAGGAATTCCGTCTTAAGCCGCATATGCCCGTAAAAGAGCAAATCCAGATCGATCGTTCGCGGCAGGTTTCTCATCTTATCGCGGCGGCCAAGGTTATACTCGATCCGCAGGAGCCTGGCCATCATCTGCGTCGGGCTAATAATGGGCGACACCCGCACCTCGGCAACCATATTCAAAAACCATAGATCGGAATCCATGCCCCAAGGCTCAGTCTCGTAGATGCCCGAAAGTTTGCACACCTCAAAGCTCGCCTCCATCATACATCGCACGCTGAGCAATAAATTCCCGGCACGGTCGCCGAGATTTGATCCGAGGCCGACAAAAGCGGTTGTGTGGTCTTCGTTCACTGAGACTGTTTGTGAGCGTGGTTTCTAAATTTTCCGCTGACGTCTGAAATAATACCGTAAACTTCGCGTTTTTCAACCGTTGCGCTCGCCCTGCACAGATTTACAACCCCGCACAAGCTGTGGTCAAATCAAATTCTAATCAGAAGCCAGCGATGTTTGCTTCGAGCATCCGGGCGGGTCAGCGTGCTCGTCCTGACACAAACCTCACGCTCATTTGACATGCCGCGAAGAAAATTTCGTCACACTCAACGGTTTGAGCCCGCGGGCGAGTCTTCTTTTCAGGAATTTCTTGTAAACGCGCCGGCCCCGGCGACGACGCGCACCGAGTTGCTCCGACTAATTCGCGGCGGCGAGGACACCTACCTCGAACTCAAGGTAAAACTTTCGAATTCCGAACGCATCGCCCAAGGCATCGTCGCCTTGGCCAATACCGATGGCGGCACAATCATCTTTGGCGTCAACGACCAGCTCCGCATCGAGGGCATCGGCAACCCGGAATGGGTGCAGACCGAGCTGACCCGCATCTGCCGCGAAGACATCGTCCCGTCGCTCGTGCCGCTGATCGACACGATCGCCTTTGATAGCGGCAAACGCATCGTCGCCCTCGACATCGACGGCCGCAATCGGCCATACAGGACACGCGACGGTAGATTCTATCTGCGTTTTGGTGATGAGAAACGCGAGGTATCCCGCGATGCTCTTTCGGCCTGGCTCGACGAAATTCGGCCGCTTGGATTTGAAAACATTCCGTTGCAAGGCGTCGCCGAGGATGATTTTGACGATGCGTTGCTCTGGAGCTTTGCCAGCGGATTTGACGATAACGCTCCGAACGCCAGCCTGTATCAGACGAGCGATTTTTTGCGAAAAGATCTGCTGCTCGCTGTCGGCACCACCGACGAATTCTTCCCGACGGTCGCCGCCCTGCTTTTATTTGGCAAAAATGAACGCGTCGCCGAGCTGCTGCCGCGCTCAAACGTGACGGTCGCCCGCTACTCCGGTGAGGGCCGTTCCGCCCAACTCATTGAGGCCGTCGAGGTCAAAGGTAATCTGCTCACTCAATACGAGGCGGTGATCGAATTCATAAAACGCTACGCCGATTTAGGCAAAGAGCGTCCCAAACGCAAGCTCGAGCTCGTAACCGACGCCGTCGCCCGCCCGCGCGGTCATTATCATTTCTATTCGATCGCCGAGGCCGTCATCAACGCCCTGATGCACCGCGACCTCGCGCTTCGCGACATCCGCACGCGCATCAACATTTACGATAATTCAGTCGAATTCATAAACCCGCGACGCACAAACGGATTCTCACCCCCAGCCTCGCGGGCCATCCGCTATGGCATCACACAGCGCCTAAACCCACAGATCTCCGCCATCTTCACCCGCCGCGAATACGGCATAAACGCCCCCCACGGCGGCCTCCCGATGATCTTAAGGCAATCAACCCGATTCTCGGATCGCAAGCCCGAGATTTATCTCACCGGTGACGAGTTCAAGCTGAAGATCTACGCGGCGTAGTGGTATGGTATCTTGTACCCAATAACAACCTTGCCAGAAAACGGTAAAATATTAATATCCATCGTAATGCCAGTTTACCGTGAGTCGGGCAGTCTTGAGGCTGTCATCGATGACGTGCTGGGCGCGTCACGGGATATGGATGTCGAGACCGAGTTAATCCTCGTCGACGATGGTTCGCCCGATAAAACATGGGAGATTGTGGAACGTCTTGCGTCATCGCATCGAGAGATTCGAGCGGCGAGACTGAGCCGCAATTTTGGCAAGGAATCGGCGGTTGCGGCCGGACTGGAATTAGCGTTAGGCGACGCAGTAATCGTGATGGACGCCGACGGCCAGCATCCACCGGCCCTATTGCCGGAAATGATAAACGCGTGGCGTGCTGGGGGCGTCGATATCGTCGAGGGCGTGAAGATCGACCGTGGCTCTGAGACGCTGTTTAGCAAGGCGGGAGCTGAATTATTCTATCTGATTTGGACCCGGTTATCTGGGTTTGAAATGCGCGGAGCGTCAGACTACAAACTCCTGAGCCGACGCGTACTAGATGCTTATTTAGAGATGGGCGAGCGGGCCGTATTTTTTCGTGGAATGACCGCCTGGCTGGGTTTTACACGTGTCCAGATACCTTTCGAAGTGCCCGAGCGTGCAAGCGGCGAGTCTAGCTGGTCGGTGATGCGACGGCTCCGGCTGGCGGTCAACGGCATCTCGGCGTTCTCCTCGTTTCCCCTGCATCTAGTGACCCTCGCGGGAATCATTTTCTTCCTCTTCTCTCTAACCTTCGGCGGCTACACGCTTATTCTACAAATCACTGGACGCTCGGTCAGCGGATTTGCGACTGTTATTCTGCTTTTACTGGTGATAGGAAGCCTGCTGATGATAAGCCTTGGCATAATCGGAATATATCTCGCGAGAATCTACGACGAATTGAAAGGACGCCCACGATACATCATCGCCAAGGTTCTAGGGGCCGCCGAGGTTGTGCCCATCAGCAACAAGAATGTTTGAACAATTCCCAAAAATCAGGCCGGAGCTGCCCGCCGCGTACAAGGCAATATACGCCGCCCAGTACAAAGAGAACCGCGACGGAGCCTCGACCGCCTCGGGACTGGCTCAAAAGCTCGAAAGCTGGATGCATCGCCGCGTCGCCGCGGACGTTCTCAGCGGTCCGGCAAAGTCCACATTGGAAATCGGTGCCGGCACTTTGAATCAGATGGCGTATGAACCTCTCGCCGAGCCATACGACATCGTCGAACCGTTTCCCGAATTATTCGAGCAGTCGCCGTTGCGAGAACGAGTCCGCATCGTTTACGACGATATCTCTGAGATCCCGAGTGGCGAGAAGTATCAGCGCATCACGTCAATCGCCGCGTTTGAGCACATCTGCAATTTACCCGAGGTGCTCGCCCGCGCTGGCCTACTTCTGGCCGACGGCGGTGAATTGCGGTGCGGAATACCGAGCGAAGGCACCGTTCTCTGGCGCCTCGGATACACGATGACGACGGGGCTTGAATTCAGAAGACGGCACGGATTGGACTATGAGGTCCTGATGCGGCACGAGCACGTAAACACCGCCGCGGAAATTGAAGACGTTCTACGCTTCTTTTTTGACCGCGTCGAGATAAAAATCTTCGGCGTTGCTCGTTCTCTATCCTTGTACCAATTCCTCAGATGCCGCGCACCGCACCTCGCCCGTTGTGACGAATATCTGCGCGGGCTCGCCTGAGTTGCGCAGTCGATTCACTTTTTAGCAGGCACAACGGTAACCCGTGCCGTCAGAGTGTTCAGAATAAACAGTTTGCCTTCGGGGCCAAGCGAAAGCGAGGTCGGCCCGCTCAGGTCCTCGCTGATCTTTCCTATCCGTTTCAAATCCTTGTCGAAAATAAGAACTTCGTGCGTATTTGTGCTGGATACAAATAGGCGTTGGGTTGCAGGATCATAGAGGACATCCGGCGATTGCCAGGTTCCATCTCCTGCTTCCCATTCCGGCACAGGGATTTGAGAAATGAATTTGGCCGATGTGTCCAAGACTTGAATTCGGGAGTTTCGCGCATCGGCCACGAAAACGCGCCCGCCGCCCTGACTCACGCCGGTGATCTGACGAAACTCGCCCGGCCCTTCACCGACGCCGCCCCATGCCCCGAGAAACTCTCCCGTTGCCGACAGCCGCACAATTCGGGCCGTACCTTGATCCACGATTATCAAACTGTTCGATTCGCCGACCGCGATGTCGACCGGGGCACTGAAACCTTCGGGCGGCCCGGTGAAGGGCGGCAGCGGGCTCAGATCGCTCAATCGAAATCTTACGATCGTGTTCGCTATATTATCAGCGACGAGAATTTCATCGCCCAAGATCACTATGCCCTTAGGACTCTTGAGGACGTCCTGCCCGATGACAGCGGAGAAGGCGCCGTCGGGGGAAAACTTCTGAACCCGCGCATTGTCGCTATCGGCGACATAAACATTCCCAACCCTGTCGACCGCAACTCCATGCGGAAACTGAAACTGTGCCTTGCCGGTTCCCTTTCCACCGTCGAAAACTCCTTTCGACGCTGGCGGTGCCAATGGGTCAACGGCCGCTCCACCCTCGGTATAGAGAAGATATGTTCCCGCCTTTTGTATCATTTTGCAGTTGAGGCACTTTTCCTCTGAGCTCAAAACAAGGGCCTCCGGCGGCGGGCGAACACCCTCCTTCATGTGGACAAAATTTGAAAGGTCAACGCCCTTTACCGTCGCGTACCAATACGCGTGTAGGTACGCCTGGCCCCAAGCTCCGTCGACGAGATATATCGGGCGCTGCTCCATCGCCACTGTCGCTTCGAAGACCGTCGGATAGGCGTCGTCAAACCACAATCCCCGCTTTACACCACCCAGATCCCTATAGCTTTCTTGAAACGATAATGTCTGAAGAATCACGGAAAGCAGCAAAAGACCAAGTGCAAGTTTTTTCGCGGGGTTTCGCGTAAAATTTCGAGGTGCTTGGCCGTCCGCGGTCTCACCATCGTCCGAAAACAGCCATTGGAGAGCAGGCACCATCAACAATGTTAGAAAAACGGGAAAGGCGACCAGTCGGAGTGAATGGAAGTGGTCAACCGTTAGCGAGGCCGGCACGAGTGATGCAACGAGGCCGTACAAAATATACCTCCACCATGCATCGCGGCGCAGTCGGAGTACGACGAGCACGATTCCCGCGATCGCCAGCAGGAGCATCGCAACGAATATCGCGGGAGTATCAGTGATGTGATGCCGAAGATTCGGATCGCCTATGAGCAACAATCGTCGGAGACCGATATTTTGGAAGACATTACCCAGGAATGTGAGCAAAACATCCCAATATCCCATATCGGGCTTGATGATGCCGACCGACATATTGTAGCGGCCGGTCAGCGCATTTGGATTAGAGAAGTGAAAGATAGCGAGGGGAATCAAAGTGACCGCATACGCACCCCACGCCCGCAGCACAGCCTTAAAGCGGTTGATATCGGTCGCAAAAACTATTAATCCGAAGGCTAACAGTGGACCGAGTAGACGGCCGATCGAATAAGTGTAAGTGCAAAGGGCAAGCGCGAGAGCGATTCCAACGTATTCTAAGGCCGACCAACGCTCTTTGCGATTCACCCGGTACAGTATCGTCAATAGCAAGACGACCGCCAGCGGATAGAGCGCGGACGCAAACGCAAGCCGGCTAATCTCAAAGAACCACGGCGTCGCGAGAGCAACAAGCGCGACGGCCACACCAAGGGCCAGCCGCCCCGAAATGCGCACAGCAAGACGCCCCATTAGGATCGTCGCGGCCATTATTCCCGCGACGCTCAAGAATCGGGCGAGAAAAATGCTCGGAGGAAAGAAAAAGTACAGAAAAGCTAGTAAGTAGACCTGAACGGGGTCGGCATAGCCCAGAAAATCGTGCGGCGGAGGGATCTGCAGGACAGGAAAGTATAACGGGAGCGTCGGGCCAAATTCACCGCGTCCGGTAAGATATAGATGATACGCGTTGTATGAGATCAGCGACTCGTCCAGGTAAAAGCCCGGCGGATTTCCCGTAAGGTCGTAACAATAAAGCACAAGGACGATCAGACCGCCGACAATTAACGCATAGCGACGGTTCTCATTCAGAAAATTGAGTATCTTCATTCGGGTAGCACGGTGTTTCGAAATCTTTGAATCATAATACCGAAAACTTTGTCTGACTGACAGTAAGCCATTCCGATGAAGTTATATTTCTGGCTCTAATGGAATAATCCCCTAATGTTCATCGACCTATCACCCCTTAGGACCTCGCGCGATTATCGGCTTTTGTTTACGGGGCAGCTTGTTTCGTTTTTTGGGTCGATGATGACTTTTATTGTCGTGCCGTGGCAGATGTATGAGTTGACTCAGTCGTCGGCGATGGTTGGGTATATTTATCTGGCGGAGTTTGTGCCGATGGTCGTGCTGGCTTTTATCGGCGGGGCCATGGCGGATTTTTTAGACAAGCGGCGGATGCTGCGATTGACGGAAATCGGGCAGACGGTTGTGACGGCGATTTTGCTTGGTAATTCGCTGCTTGAAAGGCCGCAGATATGGGTTTTATTTGTTGCAGTCGCGATGCACGCGGGGCTGGCGGCGATTCAGCGGCCGGCTTTTGAATCCTTTATACAAAAAGTCATACCGCCAGAAATGATGTCAGCGGTATCGGCACTGAATTCGATCCGATTCAGTTTAGGAATGATTGTGGGCCCGGCGGTTGCGGGCGTCATTGCGACCCAGCTAAGTGCGTCGATAGCGTATTCGATAGATCTCGTGACGTTTATCGCTTCGCTCATCGCGGTTTTTATGCTCCAGTTTGTGCCGGCGCCGGTCAATGCCGAGCGGCCCAGCATCGCATCGATCAAACGTGCATGGAGATACGCATTTAGCCGCCAAGAATTGGTCGGGACATATTTTATCGATATCGCAGCGATGTTTTTTGCGTTTCCGCAGGCGCTATATCCGGCTCTTGCAGTCGTTTACGGCGAAAAGTATGTCGGTTTTTTCCCGGCAGCTATCGCCGTAGGCGCACTTGCGGCGAGCGCGACCTCAGGCTGGACGAAAAATGTTCATCGGCACGGGCGAGTCGTTATAATTGCCGCTGTGCTGTGGGGCATTGCAATATTCTTCTTCGGGCTGGTCGACAGCCTTGTACCGGCTCTTCTGCTGTTGGCGGCGGCCGGATTCTTCGATATGATCTCGGGCATTTTTCGCGGCGCGATCTGGAATCAGACGATTCCAAATTTCCTCCGCGGACGCCTCGCCAGCATCGAAATGATGAGTTATCTCACCGGCCCCATGCTCGGCAGTGCTAAAATGGGTGTCGTTGGTCAAACTTTCGGCGTAAAGGCGGCCCTGGTTAGCGGCGGTATACTGTGCGTCGCTTCGGTTGCCGGCTCGGCATTGTTTCTTCCGAAGTTCGCAGCCTATGACGGTCGCGAAGGCGTCAAACAACGCGAACGCGAAGAAGCCGAACGAAGTGAGATGCTTCGCGTTTCAGAAAGCGAATTCTAGAAACCTATGGCAGTCGTACGAAAACGGGAAATCGAAAACCTCGAACAGCTAAGCGGCGAGGAATTGCAGGCATTTCTCGACCGCCTGCCGGCCGGGCAACACACGATCAGTGAGCTGATCGACCACGTTGAAGACGAGCTCTTTGACACCGAATGCAACCACAGCCTGCAATACGCTATGCGGTTTATGATGGAAAACCGCGTCGACTTTCCCAAAATTACATCATGGCTAAACGAAAACGGCGGCTACTGTGATTGCAAAGTTCTCAAGGAAATCGCTCCGGCCTGGCGTGCAAAGTTTGGGGACGACTGAGTCCGGTATATCTCCGCGGCGTGGCGCCCTAAGCAGACACCTGTCGGTCATTTCAAATATTCTTTCAGATATCCTCCCGTAAACGAGGCTTCAACCTTTGCCACCTCATTGGGGGTACCTGTCGCGATCACCTCGCCGCCGCCGATTCCGCCCTCCGGCCCGAGATCGATGACGTAATCGGCCGTCTTAATCACGTCCATATTATGTTCGATCACGAGGAGGCTGCCGCCATTGTCGATTAGCGCGCGGAACGCGGTGAGAAGTTTATTTATATCGTCAAAATGAAGACCCGTCGTAGGCTCGTCAAAGATGAACAGAGTCTTCGAAGTCGTCTTTTGAGCCAGGTGCGATGCGAGCTTTACCCGCTGCGCTTCACCGCCCGATAGCGTCGTCGCGGACTGGCCGAGGCGCAGGTAACCCAAACCGACTGCCTCAAGAACCTTCAAACGCGAGATTATTTTCCCGACGTCCTTGAAAAAAAGAATTGCTTCGCGGACGGTCAATTGCAACGCTTCATGGATGTTCTTACTCTTGTATTTCACATCTAGAATTTCCTGTTTGAATCGCATCCCGCGGCAGTCTTCGCAGGTAAGCTCGACATCGGCCAGAAACTGCATCTCAATGGTAACGGTGCCGCTTCCCTGACATATCTCGCAACGGCCGCCTGGCACATTGAATGAAAAGTGCGACGCGTTAAAGCCTTTCGTCTTTGCCGCGTTGGTAGCTGCAAAAACCTCACGGATCGCATCGTACGCCTTTATGTATGTGACGGGATTTGAGCGCGGCGTGCGGCCAATCGGCGACTGATCGACCAGGATAATGTCGTCAATCAGGTCACCGCCCCTTATCTCTTTGCAGAACCCCACATGGCTGTTCCATTCGCCCCGCTGCTTCTTAAGGCCCGCATACAATACATCGTGGACGAGCGTAGATTTCCCCGATCCCGACACGCCCGTGATGCACACGAGCATTTCGAGCGGAATTGTCAGAGACACGTCGCGCAGATTGTGTTCGCGAGCTCCGATAATTTCAATTTGCCGTTTTGTAGGCTTGCGTCGACTCTGCGGCACCTTGATCGCAGCGTCGCCGCGCAGATACTTGCTGGTCAAGGAATCCTCATTTGCCAGCAGTTGATCGAAATTACCCGCGAATACCAACTCACCGCCATGCTCGCCAGCGTTTGGTCCGATGTCGATAACGTGGTCGGCCGCACGCATCGTTTCCTCGTCGTGTTCGACGACAATGACGGTGTTTCCGATGTCGCGCAGATTCTCAAGAATTTTAATCAAGCGAGAGTTGTCACGGGGATGCAGCCCGATGCTCGGCTCATCGAGGACGTAGAGTGTCCCGACGAGCAATGAACCCAGGTTAGTAGCCAACTGGATTCGCTGAGCCTCACCGCCAGACAACGTCGCCGCCAGCCTGCTGAGCGTAAGGTAGTCAAGCCCCACCTCAACCAAAAATTTCAAGCGACGACGAATTTCCAGCAACAGCTTATCAGCGATCTCAGCGCGCTCGGTGTCAAGAGTGAGATTCTCAAAAAACTCGGCTGCGTCGCGGATCGACATTTCGACGATCTCAGGCAGCGACCTCATTCCGATCTTTACATCGCGCGCCGCTTGGCGGAGCCGCTGCCCGTCGCACTCGGGACATCTCGTATATCCTCGATATTTTGCCAGGAATACGCGCACGTGCAGCTTGTACTTTTTTGTCTCCAACCACTCAAAAAACCCTTTGATCCCTCTCCAGCCTTCGTCGCCGGAAACAATGCAATTCTGCTGATAATCAGGCAGGTCAACATACGGCGTTTTTAAATCAATTGAGGCAGACTGGGCATACTGCACCAATTCCTTCTGTGCCCAGGCGTGCGCAGGTTTTGTAAATGGGTCAATCGCACCCTCCTTCAGTGACAACAGAGGATTAGGAATCACGAGGTCATAATCCGTACCGATTGTGTTGCCAAAACCCTGACAGAGCGGACACGCTCCAAAAGGCGAATTAAAACTAAACAGATGTGGCTCGGGCTCTTCGTAACGAGTGCCGTCATACTTGCAAACGAATCCGTCTGAAAACTTTAGATCCGTGCTCTTCGTTGACTCTCCAGAATTCGCCAATTTGACTACCGCGGCATGCCCCTCACGAAAACAGATCTCAAGCGAATCTACGAGACGCTGACGAATGTCGGACGCCGCAGCGAGCCGGTCGATCAGTACAAACGTGTTTACGAAGTCGTCGAACGGATAATCTTCTGGCTTCTGCAATTCCAGAGTTTCTCCGTCGCGGTAGAGCCGGGAAAATCCCTGCTGCAGCAGCGAGATCAAAAAGGCCGCCGTGCTGAGCTCCTTGGAGGACGTCTTGGTTTTTGGATTAGCTTTAGTTTTCTTTGCGGTTCTGACGACCTCGCGGGATAGCTCGTCCTGTATAGGGAACAGAACGTAAAATCGAGTCCCTTCCGGCAACTCGGCCAATATCTCGCTGGCCGCCGACTCCGGAGAATCCCGCCTCACCTCTCGCCTGCAAACATGACAGATCGTGGTACCGGCGCGTGCAAACAACAGCCGCAGATAGTCGTAGATCTCGGTCTGGGTGGCAACGGTCGAACGCGGATTCTTGGTCGAATTCTTTTGCCTGATCGCGATTGCGGGAGCGATACCGGTGATCTCATCCACGTCGGGCTTGTCCATCCGCTCGAGAAACTGCCGGGCGTACGCCGAGAGCGACTCAACGTAGCGCCGCTGCCCCTCGGCATACAGGGTGTCAAAGGCGAGCGAGGACTTCCCAGAGCCCGAGACTCCGGTAATCACGGTCAATTTGTTAATCGGAATCGATACCGAGATGTTCTTGAGGTTATGGACACGCGCTCCCCTCACCTCGATCATCTCTTCCGCTTTTGCCGCGATTCCCCGCATAGGTGAAAAATCCTGCCACTAAGGCAATCCTTGATTTTACCAAACCGTATTTGCGAAACAAAACTAGACCGGGGCCGCCGTCACACACCCGGCAATTTGGAAGTAGGCGCGGAACCCTTGTGGGCTATTATTTAATGCGGAGATTGAAAAGAATTCGAGGGCGGGAGCAGAGGATCGCAGAGATGGATCTGCCTACCAACGGCAGTCGTACCGGCAGAAATTCTCACGCCAGTCGTCGGGTTCCTCGCCAGCTAGGATTGGGATTAGTCCCTCCATAAAAATCTCCCTGGAAGCTTCCGGCCGCAGCCGGTAGTTTCGTCCGCTGGGTGATGAAACGGTAAGTACAATCTTTTCATCGGCGACGCGGGAGACCGTTGCAAAACGCCAGTCTTTGCGCGAACGCACAAGCAGGCGGGAGCCGACCGGGAGGCTCATCAACGTCAAACGAACTTCCATTGTCATCCTAACTTTCCAGGAAAACCGTATCGGTCGCGATTCGAGAACGGCTGGTTGCATACAGCCGGACACCGGTCATGATCATCGCCAATGAAACGGCGATCCAAAGTACTACCCATACAACTGCCGGGACGCCGGTCGCGGCCGCCATATTAGCGGCGTCCGATGCCTGGCCCGATGCCGAGGCGAACAGCAAAGTCTTTAGGCTGAAAAGGGCATTCAGCAAGCACTGTACGGCGAGAAAAGCGAGCGAAAAATTAATCCATTTCAGTGAACCAAATTTCGCGACTGCCGCCAGGATCGCTGTCAGAACCGCCCCCGAAAACACCGTAAAAACAACGCTCAAAAACGTCACGTTGGTCAGGAAATTCCAAAACGGAGCGACAAAGCCAAATAGCAATGTCATTACGGCGACAAAGCCGGCCGAAAAGTAGAGCGCCAGCCGCGACGAGAAGCTATAACGCATCCAGACCAGTAAAAGGGTTCCAAACGCGGTCGTGCCCATATATCCGGCACTGGACACCAGCAGCCCGGCAAGGCCGGATGTCTGTGACCAGACCATCCCGCTTGTGTCCGGCGACACTGTCATGCTGAGAACCGGGCTGCCGGTCACAAACGCGGCAAGTGCGTGGCTTCCCTCATGGACAAACGTGGCAAACAGCTGCAAAGGATAGACCAGGTACGATACACCGGGCACAACAAGGGAGACGATCCAAATCCCGACGCTGGCAAGGCTAGCGATAATCAATAACCTGACTTGCGGCCTGGTGTCCGCGGCGAGTGTGTAATTAATTGGCATAGGCTCCTACAACCGAGTACGTCTATTGTAGGCGAAAGTTCAATTACCCTAAAGCAGTTGACGAAGTGCGTCCGGAAAACACTGCTTACGAGCAGTCACTGGGCCGATGATTTTCCACCCGTCTTCTCCGTTAACCGGATGTCTCCAATCACAATATCCGCCTGCACCGCTTTGCACATATCGTAAATGGTTAACGCGGCTACCGATACGGCGGTAAGCGCTTCCATTTCGACGCCGGTGTGCGAGATTGTTGAGACCACCGCGGTCAGGGCGACGCCATCCTCACCGAGGTCTGCCGTGACTTCAATACTGGATAGATTTAGCTGATGGCAAAGGGGGATCAGGTCAGATGTTTTCTTCGCGGCCATCACGCCCGCGATCCGCGCAATCTCAAGCGGATTCCCTTTCGGATTCACATTAGAGCGTAGGATGTCCACGGTCTCCCTGGAGAGAATTACCCGCCCGGTCGCAACCGCTCGGCGGGGCGTCGACACTTTTTCGGAAACATCGACCATTCGCACGCGGCCTGTTTCGTCGTAATGTGACAATTTAGTCATTGTTTTATTGCCCTGAAGATCCATGTATTGCCCCCGAGCAGCACCTCGTCTGAATTCAGCTCATGAGTCCACCGCTTGCGCAGGCGCCGGCGTGCGAGCGGGTCGAGTATGTCCTCAACGGTCTCATATCGCCACGTGAGCGAGAGGGGTCGGAGCAGCCATTCTCCTGAAACTATAACAGCAAAATCTTAACCAGGTCGCCGGCCACGTACGTCTTGTTACGTGGGACTACCACGAGCGCTGTGGCCCGCGAGAAACCGATGAAATCAGATGAGCCGTGCCAGTTGAGCAGCGTAGCTGCGAGTGTTCCGGTCGAATCGGTGTCCGTCAAACATGGGAGATAAGCGGCGCGTTCGCGAGGCGACTTTGCAGGGCCCGTCAAAATCGCTGTCCGCGTTATGAGACCGGTTTGTCGTGCCGCCTGCAGCCTCAGAATCGCTCTCCTCACAAAAAGGTGGTAGGTCACGGCCGCAGAAACGGGATTGCCCGCCAGCGAGAGCACGAGAGTTCGGCCAAGCTTCGCAAAGACCGTCGGCTTACCCGGTTTGAGACGAACCTTATCAAATAATATTTCTGCCCCTAGTTCCTGCAGCGCAGTTTTTGTCAGGTCATATTTTCCGACCGACACGCCGCCAGACGTCACCAGAATATCGTTTTGCAATGCCGCACTCGCAATCCGAGTTTTCAGTATCTGCAAGTCGTCGCCCACGGTTTGGTACGTCGTTACATCGGCACCACCGTCGCGGCATAATGCCGAGAGCATTATTGAATTTGAATCACGGATCTGGTCGCGAAGCGGTTTCTTTCCAATTTCTACGATTTCGGAGCCGGTCGACACTATGCCGACCCTTGGTCGTTTGGTGACTAGAACCTTATCGTGACCGAATGCCGCGAGTACCGCGATGTTGCCCACCGAGACCCGCTCGCCGCGGCGGAGGACGATCTTGCCACTGCGAACCTCGCGGCCTTTTGTCACGATATGACGGCCCTTAACCGTTGGGGCCAGAATCCTCACGACCTCCTCAGACTCCGCCGTCAATTCAATCTTCTGGATTGCGTCCGCACCCATCGGGACGCGGGCACCGGTCATGATTCTAACTGCCTGACCGCTCGCCAATCGGCCCCGCCAACTCCGACCCGCAGCCGATTCGCCGACGATCCGTAGGGTCACGGGCGCGCCAGTGGTGTCGCGTGCGCGCACGGCATAACCATCCATTTGGGACCGATCAAACGGCGGCATGTCGCTGTCTGCGGCGACATCCTCGGCAAGGAGTCGATCGATCGCTTTCTCAAGCGAAATCTTCTCCGTGCCGAGGCAGCCGGTCTTAGAATCAATAATTCTGAACGCTGTCGGAATCGCGATCATTGACGATTAAAACTCCTGTTCCTGTGCTCGCACACCAAACGATTCAGCGCCGATTTCGCACAAATTTAGGCGAAATGTTAAGCTTGTCGATTGAATTTACGCTCCCAACTTTACCATACCAACGACATGAGGTTTTTAGAACTGTGGTCGATTTTGAACTAACCGAAGAACATATCGCTTTGTCGAACACCGTCCGCGAATTCTGCGCGGGCGAGATCGCCCCGTACATAAAAGAATGGGATGAGAAGGCCCATTTTGAGCGGTCCGTGTTCGATAAGATGGCCGATCTTGGGCTGATGGGCGTATGCATTCCCGAGCATTATGGCGGTGCCGGATTTGATTACATTTCCCTTGGGCTGGTATGCGAGGAGCTCGAGGCGTGCGACACATTCCTGCGGGTGGCGATGAGCGTTCATGTCGGCTTAAATTCGCTCAGCATTTTCAGCTGGGGCTCCGAAGATCAAAAACAGAAATACCTCGTCCCTCAGGCAAAGGGTGAAAAGCTCGCGACCTTTGGCTTGACTGAGCCCAATGCCGGTTCCGACGTTGTGGGTATGCGTTCGTATGCGAAACGTGACGGCGACGACTGGATTCTAAACGGCGAGAAAATGTGGATCAGCCTGGGCGATGTGGCCGATCACTTCCTTTTCTTCTGTTGGACGGATCAGGATAAACAGAAGGCTCGCGATCACTCGGGCCTGAGCTGCTTTATCGTCGAGCGCACAATGGCGGGCTTTTCCAGCGGCACCCTTCACGGAAAGCTTGGTATTAAGGCGGGAAACACTGGGTACTTCTCGCTTCAGGATGTCCGCGTGCCAAAAGAGAATATGTTGGGCGAGGAGGGTGAAGGCTTTAAGATCGCCATGTTCTCGCTTGAAAACGGACGTTACACCGTTGCCTCGGGGGCAACGGGAGTTATCCGGGCTTCGCGTGACGCCTCAGTAGCTTATGCTAACACGCGCGAGGTGCAGGGGCAGACGATCGGCAACTTTCAGCTCGTCAAACAAAAAATCGCCAATATGGAGGCGGACTATCAGATGGCGCACCTGCTGTGGCTGAAATGCGGGTATCTTAAAAACGAGGGCCTGCCGTCGGCGAAAGCAGCGAGCCTGGCGAAATGGCAGGCTACTATACGCAGCGAAACGGCTGCCTCAATGGCGATTGAGATTCACGGAGCAAACGGCTATACCAACGATTATCCGGTTGAACGTTACTTGCGTAATTGCAAGGCGGCTGTGATTTACGAAGGCACTCGCGACATTCACACGCTGATGCAGGCCGACTGGGCTCTGGGGACGAAAAAAGAAAAGGCGGCAAGAGTGATCTTACCGCCATTCAAATCTGTCGAGCCAGTTACGTCGGAAGCTCTTCGGTGAGCTGACGCGGGCGATGCTTACCTATTTCGCTGTATTCGCGGCGGGCAAATTCGCTGCCTGGCGAGTAATTGATTCGGGATTCGCGGTCTTGTTCGTTAACTTCCAGGAGCCGCCTTCCTTTAGGAACTCGATCGGTACCCCACGCGGCATCGCGTTAGTCTTGATCGTTCCGACTCCACGGTCGCCGGTGATTTCCTCGTTGATGACCTCGCACAAATCACCCATAACACGCTCATCCTGCAGAAACTCGGTGATTTTCTTCGACTTAAAGTTATCGTCCTTCATCTGCTCTTCAAAACTCTTGATCGTGTCTGCCGAATAGACCGCTCGAAGTGCCTTTTCATCGTTATTCTTCCACGCCGCGCAGTACTCCTTAAATACTGGTGTCAGGGTCGGTGCGTTATTCGTGACTTGCTCGACAACGGGTGTTTTGGCTGGCATGCCCGTGTTGGCAGTGTTGGCTGGATTCGCATTGTCGGCTCCACCGCCGCAAGCAGATATCAACGCGGTCATAACCGCAACGGTCACAAAACTTAATCCTTTGAATCGCATAAAATCGCTAGTCTCCCGTAAAAATCGAATTCAAGAGTATAATTCAATTTATTCGAAATGGACAACATTCTGAAGCCTGAAACCGGCAGGCTGTTTCTGATCGAAACCCTGCCCGAGCCGCTCACACCGGCTAGCCCGCACATCCAGATATTTGATAATTATGTCGCAGATACGCGAGTGCGTCTGAGAAAGATCAGAAATCCTTATACGAAAGCCTGGACTTATCTCGTTCAAAAAAAGCCGGTAGGCTCGTCTCGCATAGAGGAGATTAATCTCGACGCCCCCGAATACGCAGCTCTTTTCCACCTCGAGGGACGCGAGATACGGAAGAACCGATATTTTCACGAATTCGAGGGCTGCACTTTTACTTTCGACGTTTATCTGGGCAGGTTATGGGGACTAGCAACGGCGATGGCCGACCTCCCGTCCGGTGCGGCTGTCCCGCCGTTTGCGATACTTGAATTGACCAACTCGCCAATTTTCGACGCCTGGACGCTGGTGGAAAAGACCACGGCCGATCTGCAAGCGGCAATCAGCGCAAGACCGCCCGCGTGAGGGCGGCATGCATTAGTGAAGCACGGTCCATCTGCTTACGCGGGCTTTGTGTCTTAGAGCTTTCGCGGCGGCAGAGCAACCGCACGCTCTAGCGAGTCCCAAATCTGTAAATAAATTTTTGTCTCTCGGGGTATTAACGACGCCCAGTTCGCACCGCCGCGGGTGATGTAGCCGGGCAGTTTAGCAGGATTTGAATTATAGCCGGCGGCCATCAGGTGTTCGTCACGGGCGATGCCGGTCAGACGTGCGTCAGAGACTGCCGGACTGGCAATCAGGTCGTTCCACGTCATCTGCATATAGAGCAGCATCGCTTTGGAAGCATTAACATGATGCCTCATGCCCTCGACAAAATCCGGCATCAGCAAAGCTCTCGGATAACGCTCGCGAATCATCCGATACGTCCACGGAATCATCTGTACCATGCCGCCCGCTCCGGCCGAGCTGACAGAATAACGGTATGTCTGCCCCTCATTCAGCGCGTACAGCGTAAAAATGTCATTGTAGATATTCGGATGAAACTCGGTGCGAAACCGAAGATGATCGACGTGCTCGACGGTCGCCAGGCGTTCGGCCATATCAGCGATCTTTGGCTGGATAAAATAGCCACTAACTTTTAACTGGTCGCGCGCTATCTCTATCGTATTGGCCACATAAAATCGACCCGCACTCACAACCTCGGGCGTCACAAGCCCTGGATGCGTAGACATATAGTACGCCGTCTCCATATACCTTCCGCTACGCTCGACGGGATATTGCACAAGCAGCGGCAAGTGCGTTTGCCCGGTTTCATCTCTGACTACAATCGGTGTATTGACACCGTTGGCCCTAATCGTCGTCGTGGTCATTCCACGCCCATTCGACGAAACCGCCGCGGTTGGAAAGCTCGGGGTGAGAAACGCCTCTTTCGAAACAACGATATAGTCGATTTTCTTGTCGCGTGAGTCGTAATAGGCAATTCGGACGGGAGCGGAGGTCGTCAACGGCTCACTCATTACGATGTTCAGCGGTCGCGTTTGCATTGCCCGCTTGGCCTCGGCAATCTTGTTTTTAATCTGCGAAAAACTCAGACCTTTGTACGACAAATTGCTCGCCTGCGTGGGCTGCATCTGACTCGGCATCGAGACCGGCGTTTGCCGCGGAACCTGTACAGGAGTCGGCGTGCTTCTGACCGGAACCGCGGGCGTTGACGCAGTAACAACGCTCGGCCTCATCGCCGCAGGAGTTGATGAGGGCTGAGGCGACTGGGCGCCGCCCTGAATCGTCGTAAGAAACAAAAGCCCGATGGACGCAAACAGCTTCATAATGATTTTATTGAGGAGAAACTCGGGGGTGAGTAGTCCGCTACCCGTATAAGATTCTCGCAAAAGATCGCCGGTTGTCAACCGATTGCGAAATAATTATCGGGGCCACAACTGGTGCTTATGGATTTGGTTCCCCATGCTCCTTGATGTATAAATAATTGTCACCGCCACCCAAGGCGGTTTTTCTATATGGACAAGCTTTTTGGTACCGATGGTATTCGCGGATTAGCGGGTGTATTCCCTCTCGATGCGGCCACAGTGCAGGTCATCGGAACCTCGGTTGCTCAAAGCTTCCGTGACCGAGTTGGCCGGCCGGCGCGCTTTATCACCGGCCGCGATACGAGGGAGTCGGGCGCTGGCATCGAGGCCGCGTTTCATGCCGGGGCGACTACCGCTGGCGCAAGTTGTGAATCCGCCGGAGTGATCACCACGCCCGGAGTTGCTTACCTTGCAGGCGCGTTCCACTTCGACGCAGGTGTCGTCGTCAGTGCGTCGCACAATCCTTATCAAGACAACGGGATCAAGATTTTTCTCGCATCGGGCAGGAAAATTGACGACGCTTTTGAGCGTCTGATCCAGGGCAGCGTCGAGAGCGCCGAGGCGTCTTCTACGAACGAAATCATCCTCGAGCCGCCCGTCGACGCCGTCAAGCGCATCGCATATGCTATGCACTTGCACCGGGCGGCCGAAAACGTACCCGCAAACAGCCTAAAACTGGTGGTCGATTGTGCGAATGGTGCCGCGTCCAAATTTGCCGGAAGGGTCTTCACGAAAGCAGTCGCTGAGGTAATCACCATTAACGATCACCCGGACGGACGCAATATTAACGCTGGGTGTGGCTCGCTCCATCTCGACAAATTGCGCGAGGCAGTGCTGTCGGAAAAGGCCGATCTGGGTGTCGCGTTTGATGGGGACGCCGATCGTGCCCTGTTTGTAGACGCGATGGGAAAGGTGGTCGATGGCGACGCCACACTCTGGATTCTCGCCAGCTATCTTCAGAACGCGGGCAAGCTGCATAACTCGACCGTGGTCGCAACGGTGATGAGTAATATAGGTCTGGAACTCGCTCTGAAAACTCGCCGCATCTCACTCCTGCGAACCTCGGTAGGAGACAAATATGTTCTCGAAAAACTCACTGAGACCGGGAGCGAGATTGGCGGCGAACAGTCCGGGCATATTATTTTCAGCGAATTAAGCCTGGTCGGCGACGGCATGATGACGGCGTTGCTGCTATTGCGGGCGCTCGTTGAGGGCCGATCGACATTGTCGGCGGCTACACACGGTTTTACACCGTATCCTCAGATCCTGCTGAACATTCCGGTGGTCAAAAAACCCGCTTTTGACAGCATTCCGGCTATCGACGATGCCGCAAAAGCGATTGAAGGTGACCTGCAGGGCGAGGGCCGTCTGCTGTTGCGTTACTCCGGCACCGAAAATCTCGCCCGCGTGATGATCGAAGGTAAAGACGAGCGGTCGATCTCGGAGCAGGCGCATCGGCTCGGCGATATTATCAAACGTGCGCTAGGCTAATCTTGATGCAGTCTTTGACAATAAATCTCGGTCGTGAGCGTACGCAATACGAGATCATAGTCGGCGCGGATCTCAACGATTGCGGCAAATTGAGCCGCCGCTGGCTCGGCGAGTCCGCACGCCGAGTTGTCATCGTATCAAACAAGAGAGTCTACACACTCTACGGCCTACACGTCGCTGCGAGTCTTGCGACCGCAGGCTTTACAGTATCGTCATGTCTTATCGGTGATGGGGAGAGGTATAAATCACTCCGAACGGCCGAGACTGTTCTCACCGCACTCGCGTCGGCCGGTACGGGGCGCACCGACGCAGTCATTGCTCTCGGCGGCGGCGTAGTAGGTGATGTAGCCGGATTTGCCGCGGCTGTTCATCTTCGAGGGATTCGGTTTATCCAGATACCCACCACCTTGCTTGCGATGATCGACTCATCTGTGGGAGGTAAAACTGGTGTGAATACGCGAGCCGGGAAAAATCTGGCAGGTGCATTTCATCAGCCGTCGGGCGTGCTCATAGATCCTAGCGTTTTGGCCACCCTCGATAAGCGAGAGGTTTCCGCAGGGATGTACGAGGCCGTAAAACATGCCGCAATCAGCGGCAAAAAACTCTTCCGGCAAACCGCCGAATTTCTCACCGCAGACTCGTCGATACCATTGTCAGAAAACCTTACGAGCCTCGATTTCGAATCTCAGATTTCAAATTTGATATTGGAAAACATAAGATTTAAGGCCCATATTGTCGCCGGTGATGAACGCGAGACGACCAGTCGAAGCGATCCGAAATCCCGCAAAATTCTCAATTTTGGACACACGCTGGCCCACGCTCTCGAAAAAGTGACCGACTACAAACTGCTCAAGCACGGCGAGGCGGTCGGTTACGGCATTTTGTTTGCTGCGGAGCTATCAAAAAGCCTTGCTTTGTGTGATAAAAAGGATGTAGAATTGTTGAACGATGTTTTGCATCGGGTTGGCCCCCTGCCCCGATTAACAAACATCGATCCGGGAGAAGTACTTGAGGCATTTAAACTGGACAAGAAACAGTTGTCGGGTTCGCTTCAAATGGTCTTGCTCACAGGTCTCGGGCAGCCGACGATAATCGGTGGTGACGCCATCCCGCCGTCCGCAATCAAATCGACTCTGACGCGTCTTTTGCGTAACTGGTCGTAAGCCCTCCTGCCACAGTCGGTCTCCAATCTCTATTCCACAGAGGTCAAAGAAATGAATAATCCTGTAAATTGTCGGAAAGGCGAACGAGGAGCCGCGGGCATAAAGCTTGTCGTCGCACTGACCGTGATATTTTTGACCGCACATGCCGGTTACAACTACATACCAGTCGCCTACGACGCGGAGAGCGTAAAAACGGAAATGAACACCGCAGTGCTGCAGGGACTGGCACTGCCGGGCAAGTTGAATGTTATCGACAACGTAAAGGCCCGTTTGCAGCGAACCTTTGTCGCCAACAACGTACCGCCCGACGCCGTTCTGGAAGTCAAACAAGCGGGGAACAACCTAACCGCCCGCGTCGCTTATCAAAAGCAGGTAAACATCCTACCCTTTGGCCTCTACCGCTACAACTACAATTTTGATTTCACGGCAACGCCCACAGGGTTTCTTCTGAAACAGTAACCTTGTGCGGAGTTTAACTGCGTTTGTCTTAGAACGAAAAGGCGGACTAGATTCCGGCAGCAAGCGCTTGTTGGATCTTTAGAGGCTGGATTTGAATTAGTGAATCAGGCGCATCGGCGAGCCAGGTGGTCGGGCATACGCCGCAGGTGGTGCATTTTTCAACGGCAGGACACGGCAGGCTCGAGAGCGACTCTCGGGCTTTTTCATGTTCCGTCTTAAGGAACTCGAAGGAGAGACCGGAATCGATTATCGACCATGGCAGGAATTCGTCATAGCTCCGATCACGCGAAGTGTGAAAGGCCGCGTCGATGCCTGTCTCTCGTAACGCTCGATTGATATCACCACCAAACCTCGCCGCCGCCTCAATCGCTTTGGAAACTGTACGATCTCCCGACGAAAAGAGTGCCTGTTCGTGGGCGATTCGTGCCGACATGAATCGGACGTCAACATTCGGAATGCTGCTCAGGCCCTTACATACATATTTGATACGTCGCTTCAATTCTCGCTCATCACAGATCGCATCCCACTGCAGGGGCGTGTTCGGTTTGGGGACAAGGCCGTTGAGTGATGGAATTATCGTACCGGGCCGGCGTCCGAGACGCTTGGCCGCATCGAGCATTCGATTTTTGATCCGCTCGACCAGGACAAACATCTCGTCTAAATCTTCTTCGGTTTCGGTCGGCAATCCGACCATCATATAGAGCTTGACGGTGAGCATACCCCGGTCAAAAACAGCCCCGCAGATATCCACGATCTCGTCGTTTGTAAGGTTTTTATTGATGACTCGACGAAGCCGATCGGAGCCGGTCTCGGGTGCGACCGCGATTTGTTGATCACGCGATTCGACGAGGGCATCGAGCAACTCGTCCGAGATTTGGTCAAGACGCAAACTGGATACGGTAATGCGGTAGTCCATCGCCCGCAACTCGCGCAATATCGTGGAAATCTCAGGATGGTCGCAGACGGCGGTGGAAACAAGGCCTATCTTGTCGGTCTTGTGCCGCCATTCACGGGCCTTTTGCAGGATGTCCTTGGCAGGAACGACACGTGGCGGATAGTAATTATATCCGGCCCAACAGAACCGGCACCCTTGTGAGCATCCGCGCGAAATTTCGACCAAAAGACGGTCGCCCATCTCAGCATCCGGCGACCAAATGGCGGTCGAGGGACAAAATACATCCTGACTCCGCAAGAATTCTGCGAGCTCGGTCTCGCCGCGCTTCATCGCCCGTCTCAGCGTGCCCTCTTTCGGATTCACCGACGCGAGTGCCCGCCCAACCCGTTTAGGCACGCCTTGCCTGTTCGGCAGATAGTCAAAAACGGTGTCGTCGTCGTTGTAAATCACGTCATAAAACGACGGCACGTAGAAACCACGCCCGATGCGTGCGAGACTCAGCAAGATTTCCTCGTGAGTGTCGTTTTCAAAAATTGCGTCGACGAGTTGAAAGGCCAGGACCTCGCCTTCGCCTACGGCGATCACATCGGTAAAATCGGCAATCGGTTCCGGATTGAGAAACGACGCGGCTCCGCCCATGATGACTAGCGGATGCCTCTCGTTACGTTCCTCAGCCCACACCGGAATACCCGAAAGCTGCAGCATCCGCGCCATGTTCAGGTAATCGGTTTCAAACGAAATCGAAAACGCAACGACGTCAAATCCCTTGACGTGAGTCTGAGTCTCAAGCGACATCAGCGGCGTGCCCGTCCTTTCGTACTCAACAAGTTCTGACTTGTCCGGCAGGAAGACCCGCTCACAAACCACATCGGGGATAGCGTTGAACAGTTCATACATTGTATGAAGTCCAAGATTCGCCATTCCGATGGCGTGCGTATTCGGATAACACAAGGCAATGCGCAAAGCCCCCCCGGACGAGATGGTATACCCCTCTTCGCCCGCGAGTTTCCTTTTATAACTTTCTACAATGCGTTTGCTCATAAAGTTGGAACGCAGGCGGCTAGCCTGCGTTCCAATCGACTATCCTAACACGCGACGAGCCGGGAGCTCTTATTACTTTTTCTTCTTTTCCTCAACTTTCGGTGTCGTGTAATAAGGCCGGTGCTGCACCTGGAACGCCTTATCATCAAAATTGCCATCGCCATCGACATCAACCCTGACCTCGAGCTTGTATTTTTTGCCAGGCTCGTGCTTTTCAGCCAGGTCGTATGAGAGAGCGTACTGGCTGCGAAGCAGTGCGTTGATAGAGTTCAGGTAATTCGGTATCTCGCCTTCAAACGTCATCGGGTAATGCATACCGCCGGACTCCTTTGCAAGCGTATTCATCGTGTTCTGGGCCTGCAAAAACGTCAGACGGCCGGGGGCGCCGGTCAGTCCGTCGGTCGCGGGCAGCAGGTGTTCGTATTTCTTGAAAAATAGATTGCCCGTGCTGATGATATAGATCGGCACGCCGGCTTCCTGAACGATTCGGCGAATCTGGTCGTAGTTCGTTCTGCTAAATGTGTCGATGCCAGATGCGACCAGAATGATCGCGCGACGCCTTGACTTGACGTCAACCATTCCGCCATAAACCGACTTCTCGTTCTTCGAATTTTCGAGAACAACGGAATCCCCGACGCCACCAATCAGTGCGAATTTCAGGGCGTCAAAGAGGTTGTTCTCACGAAAAGCGGGTCGGTTACGAAGCAGGATATTTACCGTCTCACTTAATCGTTTCGGATCATTTGTAAAATCCGTAAGCGGTGTCGGGCGCAGGTCAAAGGCGATAACCGAAGCGTAATCATCGGGCGCCTTGATGAATTTAGAAAGAAAGCCAGCGACAGGGCGGATGACCTCGTAAGCTCCCGGCTCGAAATATCCGCCCGCCGCGGACCCAAAGACCTCGGTCCATTTGCTGTATTCCACCACGAGAGAGACTGTGATGGGCGATTCCGGCGTCGAAAAAGCCGCCATGTTTTGCTTCACGCCGTTTTCGAAAATCGCGAAATTCTCTTTCTTCAAACCACTGATGATCTGCCCGCTCTTTTTGTTGAAGACGACCGCATCCACATTGACGATATTCAGATCAACCTTCTCAACATCGGTATCGACGATCGCATTTTTCTCTTCTTCGATTCGCCGTTTTGCCTCTTCCGCCTTCAGCCGGTCTTCTTCGGTCATCGGGGTCGGCCTTTGATTCTTTTTACCATCGCCTGTCGGCCGCTCGGTTTTCTGCGGTCTTGACTGCGCGACACTTACAGCCGTCCCGGCGACAAAAAGCATTACGAGCCCCAGAAGTGTGAATAAAGGGCGACGAAAGCCAGTAATATCCATATATTTTCCCAACGTGTGGTCTTGCCCGTTTAGATACCGATTGTCTGCTTTTGGTTGGTAAATTTCAATTATGAACCCGTGCTCGGTCCCCGTCTATTTCAATTGCCCGTGGCCGGCTTTCGGAATATAGTCTTGAGTTTGTCAACGACAATTTATCGAGTGTAAATTTCGTCGGTCTTGAATAGCGGCTAGTAATCATCCGCTAAGCTGAAAAAGCCCGGGCTGTTGCTGCCCGGGCTTTTTCGGTTTGTTTTCGAAAACGTTATTTAATCGCGTCCTGTAAAATTTCTATCTTAACGCTAAAGGATCCGGAATTATCATCAAGCTTGCCCTCATTGACGCCTAAGAACAGAGCACCATCGCGGGTTGCCGTGAATTCCCGCTCGGATCCGACATAGATAAAGTCATTATTATCGTCGCCGATGACAGCTATCAAAGCGCCGGTCGCGACATTTTTTAACAGTTTGGAGCCGTCTTCATACTCCGCTACACCCGAAGATGAAGTTTTGCGGCCTTTGCCGAGCGAGATGGTGCCGTCGCCCGAGATCCGCACTCGCTGACCTTTTTTCACGACCCAGCCGGAGTTAGTCCAGCCATTCGCGGTGTTGTCGGCAAGTACATTTACATTCCACTCGATCGGCGTCATCTTGGAGGGTGCATTCGGAACTCCCGCCACCATCACCTTCGGTTTCGCCTGGACGACTCTTGGAGCCACCTCTTCGACCTTTCGCACCGGACCGGTATAGGAGGCGTTTCGATTGGAAACGTCTACGGTCTGCGGGGCGTCAAATTCGATCGATTCGATTTCATCGGCTTGAAACGTTAGCTGTCGACGACGCGAACCATCACCCATTGCGACGACGAATTTGCCACCGCCAAAGCTCACAATCTTGCCTTTGATTCGGCTGCCATCTTTTAGTCGGACGGTGTCGCCAAACGCGAGGGTCGCAATCGACAATACAGTCAACGCAGCGGCCAATACACGAAACGATTTAGACATAGATACCTCCCGATAGAGATTAGATAAATGGCGGAGAGTGGATCGAATAGGGCTTACTTAGAATTCTCGCCCTGTTTTGACACAACTGTTGATGAAATCGGGTCGCCATCCGTTGCAGCGATTCATTCGGTTACTTGGCTGACCATAAAGAGGATACACGACGTATCTAATGTTGTAAATGAATTTCTAGGCCCTAGATGTTGCAATAGTTGGACTTCTGAAAATCGAGTAGTCACCACCCACGATGCGCCGAGCGATCGCTGCGCCCGCCGATCAGCCTGACGCCGAGAACGAATAGAAATATTGCTATCGCTGGCGAAAGCAAAAGTATCGGCGCATTCCTCAGCAGCGTAAGGTCGCTCGCGCCCGAGAGCATATTGCCTAAGCTCGGCTCCGGCTCCTGTAATCCCACGCCCAGAAATGATAACGCGACCTCGGCAAGGAGAAATGCCGGCAGCAGAAGCGTGGCCTGAACGAGCAAGGGCGAGGCAATGTTAGGCAAAATGTGGCGGAATAAAATGCGAGCCTCACCGAGACCAATTGCACGCGCGGCGACAATGTACTCGCGCTTCCTCGTCGACGCAACCAGTCCGCGGGTCAGCCGTGCCATCTCGGCCCAACCGGTCAATGCAAAAATCATGATCAACAGAATCGCCGCAGTTATTGGTGGTAGTTCGAGCGGAAATGCCGCTCTAGCGGCCAAAATCAGAATCAGAGTGGGCAGCGAAATCACCGTGTCAGCGATGCCCATCATTACCGCGTCGATGGATTTGGTCGCGTAGCCACTTATCGAGCCAAAGATTATTCCGATCAAACACGCCAAGACTGTCCCTATCGGGCTGACAAATAATGAAAACCGGATTGCATGCAGCAATCGCGACAACCGATCGCGACCGAGGTTGTCGGTGCCGAGTAACCTTAGTTTGGCAGGCGACGCTTCGCCGTCAGCCGACGCGATGCCGAATAACCGACCGTTTACAAATAATTCGATTGGGTATCGAGCGGAGAGGTCATCTTCGTAAACTAAATTCCGAGCGTCCACCAGTCTTCGTGCGTAAATGTAGGGACGACGCCAGTCGCCGCTCGCGTCGCGCATTCGAATGGTGGATGGCGGGGCCGAGGGCTCGAGCCGTGTCTGCTCGCGGTAATCATACGGAGCAAGGAATCCGGCGAAGATCGCGACAAGATAGAATGCAGCCAGGATGGTGCCGCCAGCAATCTGCGCCCGGCTGCCGATGGCAAGACTTTTTCTGAGTCCTTTATTCAAAATCGCCGGAACGCATCCGCGCGTCGTTGGCAAGCTGTAGAAATTCGGCCGCCGTGTTGCCAATCCAGACCGCGAGGCTCGAGATCAAGACCACACCCATCACCAGCGGCACATCGCGTGACCGCACCGCGGCCACAATCAGAGCCCCGATTCCGGGCCAGCCGAGCACGGTTTCGACGATCACCGACCCGCCGAGCAGCGCCCCCAGCGAAAGACCGAACAGTGTCAAAAAAGGGTTGATCGCGGCGCGGAGTGCGTGCCGGGTGATAACCGTCCACTCGCTCAGGCCTTTAGCACGGGCAAGCTTTACAAAGTCTTCCTCCATTACGTCGCGGAGCCCATCGCGGAGTTGGGCGAGAAAGATAGAAATAAGGGGCACGGCAAGAACGACCGATCCCGCTATGAGTTGAAACCAGCTCGTGGTACCGCCCGCCGAGGCGGAGACAGAAAAAAGGAGTGCAAAGACGAGTGCGAGCAGGGCTAGTACCACGCGAGGTGTCGACGCGGAAAGCAGGATCAAAACCTCAATTGCTCCCGACAATAGCCGGCCGCGAAATCGCACTGACGCGATGGCCAATCCAAATGAGACAAGGCTGGCAAGAGCGAGGCCCGACAGAGCGAGTGTTGCTGTATTGGCAAAACGCGTCATCACCATACCTGCAACGGGAATTCGAAACGACATCGATTCACCGAGGTCACCACGCAATGCGCTGGCAAGCCACGAAGAATACCTCTGGGCAAAGGGCCGATCAAGGCCATACGCAGACTCCAATTCAGCGATCGTCTCTGCCGAGATTTGCGGATTGTCTCGCATACCGACAAGTGCATCGCCGCCCGCCGACGAGAGCAATGCAAAGCTTGCCGCCGACACGAATAGAATCATCAGAGCACCTTGAATGAGCTTTTTGATGGCGAGTTGGAGCATTCAAACGAAACGGAAGCTTGTCCTTGGGTCGGCCGAGATTTGGATGCCGTCAATACAAGAGATACTAAGTGAAGACACAATAGCGCTTGATCACAAAATACGGTTTAAATTCGACAAAGAGATTATCGAAAAGGCCAGTTTCTCAACCGCCTTCAGTATCGCGTATTGATTTGCAAAACGAAAGATTCTAAACTCGGAAACGCTCGTCCGGGCGCCGCTGCACCAATCCGAAAGCGGTCTAGGAGGCCTCGAATTATGCCGCACCGACCGTCCTTTTTTTTGTCAGCACTACTGTCGACCTGCATCCTTCTCCTCACGAGTTGCGGGTCCGCACCGACGACGGGTAATCAGTCCACTGCTGCAAAGATCGAGGCCCGGACGACAGGCGCACGCGGCGGCACCCTGACCTATCGGCTTACTACGCCGCCGAAGACGTTTAACTACCTTCTCGCTAATGACGAGTACTCGATCGTCGCCGGCTTTTACACCATTACTAGCCGCCTCATTGACTTTGAGCACTCGACCCAGACCTTCGTGCCGGCACTGGCCGAATCGTGGACGCCCTCGCCTGACGGTAAGACAGTCGATGTAGTGCTCCGTGAAGCATTGAAGTTCTCGGACGGCCGTGAAATTACGACCGACGACGTAGCCTTCACTCTGTCGGCGATGTACGACAAGAGTATAAAGGAGTCGGCCTTTCGCGACGCGATGCTCATCGATGGCAAGCCGATTGAAATCAAGAAGATTGACGCTCGCCGCCTGCAGATGATCTTTCCAAAGGCCGTCGCATCCGCCGAAAACTATCTGGTGAACATCGGTGTTCTGCCGGCGCATATTCTAAAAAGCGATCTGGATGCCGGGACGCTGGCTGAGGCGTGGAAGATAAACACGGCGCCCGCGTCGATTGTTGCGAGCGGACCGTTTGTCATCACGGCTGCCGCGCCCAATGAGCGGATAGAGTACGCGAGAAATCCCAATTATTGGAAGAAAGATTCGGCGGGCACACAGTTGCCGTATCTCGACAAATTCGTGATCGAGGTCGTGCCCGATGCCAATAATACGTTTGTCCGGCTTAGCCAGGGTTCTCTCGATTTTGCGGACCGGATTCGGCCAAATGACTTTACCGAACTTGGGAAGACGGCCGGAGCCATGCGGGCCGTTGACGTCGGCCCCGGTCTGAGCATTGATCACATTTTCTTTAATCTCAATACCTCTGACCCATCCGGAAATCTCTTGCAGAACAGCCCAAAGCGAGCATGGTTTGCTGACAAACGTTTTCGCCAGGCGATCGCCGCCGCTATCGACCGCGAATCAATAACAAGCATTTCGCTTCAGGGTCTCGCGTCCCCTTTGCACGGTTTTGTCTCGCCCGCGAACTCGGTGTGGCTCAAAAAAGATCTTGCCAAGATAGGGTTCGATGCGAAGCGGGCCGAGGAGCTGCTTCGTCAGGCTGGCTTTCAAAAGGGCGGAGCCGACGATGCTCCCACGCTCTCCGACCCCGCCGGTAATCCAGTCGAATTCACTCTGCTCGTCCCGACAGAGAACGAGGCCCGGAAGACGATGGCCTCCGTCATTCAGCAAGATCTCGCCAAGATTGGAATTAAGATGGCCGTCGTTCCATTAGAATTCGCGGCGATCTCCGAGCGTTGGAACAAGACATACGACTATGAGGCGATACTGCTGGGCTTGTCGCAGACCGACATCGAGCCGTCGTCATATCAGAATTTTCTGCTAAGCAGCGCCGGAACACATCAGTGGCAGCCAAAGCAAAAGACGCCTACGACGGCGTGGGAAGCAAAGATCGATGAGCTTTTTGCCGCTCAATCCGTCGAGTTAGATCGCCAGAAAAGGATGGCGATCTTTCATGAGATCCAGACGATAATGCGCGAAGAGATGCCGGTAATTCCGCTTGCGGCCCGCCATGTCGTCGCTGCCGCCCATTCACGTATCGGTAACTATTCGCCCAGCGCTATCTTTCCGTATTCGTCGTGGAATATCGACGAGCTGTTCATAAGGCAGTGAGTTTCTGAAGCGCTTGCTTTCCTGCTCACTGCGGAGGATTGGTTGCAAAATGGAGCAGCTTTTTACATCTATTCCCGCGATCATCGCCAGTCTTGACACGCCGGACGCCCGTGTCGAAGAAGTCATCGTGTTCGCCGCCTGGAAACGTACAGCCGGCGCGGCTATTAATGAGCGAACCGCACCGAGGGAGTTTCTAGAGCGTCGACTCGTCGTCTCGGTTGAAACCGAGACCTGGCGGCTGCATCTGGAGGAGCTGGCACCGCAAATCCTCTCGCGCATGAACACCAAACTCGCCGGACGCGTCGTAACGTTTATTGAATTCCTAGTCGATCCGGCTCTCTCTCGCCGCACGAAGCCACACGACGACGGCCCAAACGAGCCGATTGTCTCACCGGCCCTCACGGCCGCGGCAGACGCAATAAGCGACCCGCACCTGCGGGAAACGTTTCTCCAAGCGGCCTCAGCCTACCTTAACGTCCGTTCTTAGTCCGCGGATGTGGTTCATGTGTTTCGTGGTTTCGCTCATCATAATTTCGATTAACGACGAAACCCACGAAAGAATGTGAACGAATTAGCAGTCTCCCGATTTCCAAATTAGAATTGTTCTTTGAGTTATGGACGTCAAAAAGATTGCAAAGCTAGCGCACCTGGAAATCACGGAGGAAGAAGTCGCGTTTTATTCGCCGCAGATGGCCGAGATCGTCAAATATGTCGATCAACTTAATGAGCTCGATACCGGTGAAATCGAGCCAATGCTCGGCGGATTAACCGCTGAGGGCGAGCGGACGGAGACGATTCGTGAAGACTCGCCTGTCGGCTCACTAGGTCAAACGGCGGCCCTGGACCAGGCTCCGTCAGCGGTCGCAGGGCATTTCCAGGTGCCAAAGATTCTCTAGGAATGCAAAATGGAATAAACAGGGTGCTCACTCGGATCTTTGCATTCTGCATTCTCATATGGGCGACAGGATGCAGCGTGCCAAATCTGGAGACGGCGCAATGTATCGCGGCTCGCGATGCCGTAAAACGGCTTTATTCGCTCCATATGTCGGAGGATATCCGGCCGACGCAGGTGAGCTTAGAGGCGCGACGACAATTTATCACATCTGCACTTTATAACCGGTTAAATGGCGCAGATGGTGAAGTTGATTATTTTACGGCGACGGACAACTATCCGCGGGCATTCCGAGTCGGTGAGTGTCAGTCGTCGGGCGAAAACTCAGCGACGCTCGGTGTCTTACTGTTGTGGCGTGACGACGTCTCAACAGATCAAAAGAAAATTTCGGTTGACGTCGTTAGACCGGCCGAGGCTTGGTTGATCAACGAGGTCCGGTGATCGCCACTAATAAACTCGATTCAAGGAAGTAGGCCCTGATAATCCATTCGAATGTCACTCGTCGCAAATATAAAGCACGTACTGGATAATGCCGAGCGGCTAAACGGCGAACTAAATTCGTTTATTACAATCGAACGCGAAGGCTGTTTGAAACGGGCTGCCGAGATCGAGAGTTCGACCGGCAGCCAGCCGCTCAGAGGCGTCGCCATTGCCGTCAAAGACAACATCTGTACGCAGGGGATCGAGACCACGTGCGGCTCACATATTCTCAAAGGCTATAAGCCGCAGTATGACGCGACGGCCGTACGGCGTCTCAACGATGCCGGTGCTGTAATTGTTGGCAAGACAAACATGGACGAATTTGCGATGGGGTCGTCTAACGAAACATCGGCTTTCGGTCCGGCAAAAAATCCATGGGACACGACATGCGTGCCTGGCGGGAGTTCAGGCGGTTCGGCGGTTGCGGTTGCTTCGGGTGTAGTGCGGGTTGCTCTGGGGAGCGAAACTGGCGGCTCGGTTCGGCAACCGGCCGCGCTCTGCGGCGTGGTCGGACTGAAACCGACCTATGGACGGATCTCGCGTTATGGGCTGGTCGCGTTCGCTTCATCGCTCGATAATATCGGAATTTTTGGACAGACATCCGCCGATATCGCGGGCGTCCTAAGTGTGATCGCCGGGCGCGACGAAATGGATCCGACATCAGCCGATGCGGCGGTTCCCGATTACCGGAAAACGCTCGATGCTGACATCACAGGCAAGACGATTGGCGTGCCGCGAGCCTTGTTGGGCGAGGGACTAGACGACGAGGTCCGTGAAAAGATTGAAACGGCAATCGAAGATTTTAGAACGCTCGGAGTCAGGATCGTCGATATCGAGCTTCCCTACGCCAAATATGGCATCGCCGTTTACTACATCATCGCCACCGCCGAGGCTTCCTCAAACCTCGCCCGGTATGACGGCGTCCGTTACGGACTCAGGGCCGAGGGATCTGGCGAATTGCGGCAGATGTATGCTAAAACGCGTGAACAGGGTTTTGGTGCTGAGGTAAAACGCCGGATTATGCTGGGCACATATGTACTCTCGAGCGGCTATTACGACGCTTATTATTCTAAAGCACAGAAAGTACGCGCTCTCGTCAAGCGAGACTATGCAGACGCGTTTGGTTCGTGCGATGCCATACTTACACCGACTTCCCCTACGGTTGCTTTTAAAATCGGCGAGAAAAGCGACGACCCGTTGGCGATGTATCTAAATGACATCTACACCGTGTCGGCCAACCTCGCCGGCGTGCCCGCGATGAGCGTTCCGTGCGGAGTTTCGTCAGGTGGCCTGCCTATCGGCCTACAGCTCGTCGGGAATTTCTGGTCCGAGGCAACTCTTTTAAACTTAGCCCACAAACACGAAACCACGCATCCTCTGAATGCGCGGCCCGCGATCTTTGCTTGACAACCGGTCCTACTGTGCCAACCTGAGCTGCGAAAAATCCCGGTTCGGGGCTATCATCGTCGGAGGCTCCCCGGCTGGGAGGATCGACTGCCACCGATTGCGGTCCTCGAGAAGTCGTTCGATATCCGCGACCGGCAGCGGCTTAGAAAATAAATAGCCTTGACCATACTCACAGCCGAGCACCCGCAACTGATGAAACTGGTGAATGCTCTCGATGCCCTCGGCCACCACCTTTAAATTCAGTGCTTTAGCGAGAGCAATCACGGTTCTCACGATCTCACCGTTTTCAGTATTCTCTTCCATCGCGCTCACGAATGAGCGATCCACCTTGAGTAGATCGATGGGGAACCTGTGTAGGTAGCTCAGGCTCGAGTAGCCCGTTCCAAAGTCGTCAATGCTTATCTGCACGCCAGTCTCTTTTATTTGCTTGAGCATGAAAATGGCGGTTTCCGCATTTTCCATCACTGCGCTTTCGGTCAGCTCAAGCTTGAGGCTCGACGGATCGATACCCGTTGCCGAGATTACCGATGTTATCTGCTCAACGAGCGCCGGGTGGCCAAAATGTTTTCCCGATAGATTGACGGCGACGCTCAGCGGACGCGTATTCTGGAATCGCTGCTGCCACTCGACGACCTGCGTGCAGGCGGCCTCGAGGATTTGGACGGTCATCGGAATTATCAATCCCGTACTCTCGCTCACCGGTATAAAATCATTGGGCGGGACGAGTCCGCGAATCGGATGATTCCACCGAACGAGGGCCTCAAAGCCAACAAGCGTAGCCGTGTCGAGACCGATGATCGGCTGGTAATAAAGCTCAAACTCATTACGCTCGATAGCAAATCTGAGGTCGGTCTCGAGCTGCAGCCGCGTGACGGCCCTAATGTGCATCTTTTGGTCAAAGATGACGTAATTGTCCTCGTTATCCTTGGCGTAATACATCGCGATGTCAGCGTCGCGCAGGATATCTTCGGCCTCAGGATATCGAGAGTTGCCATACGCGATGCCAATCTTTGCGCTTGTAAATACTTGTCTGCCGTCAAGCGTGTATGGCTCGGACAGGCGTTTTGCAAGGCGGTCGGCAAAGGCAGTTGCTTCCTCGCGACTGAGCAGGTCGGTCAGAATAATTCCAAATTTGTCGCCGCTAAAGCGGGCCACCATGTCCTCATCGCGGACAATGCCTTCGAGCCTCTTGGCGACGTTCTTGATCAGCCGGTCACCCATCGAATGGCCCAGACTGTCATTGATCGTCTTAAAACTCTTCAGGTCGAGAAAGAGCACCGCAAAGTTATTTTCCGCGTTCTCGCGAGTCGCCTGCAGCAACCCTTTTAGCGTGTCGATAAAGTAGTTGCGGTTAGGCATTTGCGTCAGTGCGTCGTGGTACGCCGCATGACGAAAGTTCTCGTGGCTCTCCTTCAGAGCTACGCTGCTGCGTTCGAGCTCGCCAACATAATGCTGTAGCTCGCCAACATGTTTTTCGGCTTGCTCGGCACGCAGCTGCTCGGCCCGTTTAGCCTTCTCAACCGTTTTCTTTACATCTTCGACAAACCGACGAAAAGTCAAATAGATCACGCCAAAGAATCCGATGACGGCGGCGAGCACATATATGCTCATGTCACCGACGGTCAGCGCCTTAAACGTAATGCCCGCGACGACCGCTCCGGTCAGATACATTACGACGGCGTTGACGCAGTTTTCCGTCCAGACCGTCCAGAAACGCATCTCCTTTTTAACTGCCGAGTAGGCCGCAATCAGTACCGAGTTGACGATGAAAAGAGACATCGCCATCGCTCCGAGCAGCCAGATAAAGCTCGAAACTTCGCCTCGCTGCAAAATCAACTCCGGCGAAAACGCGAACGCCACAAACTTCGTAGCGGTAAAAACCGAGATGACCGCGATGAAAGTATTCATCAGGATCGTCTTCGGCTTGATCGTCACGCCCTGCCGCATAAACATGAGCGAGGCGAAAAACGTTTCGAGGATCACGACGATCACCGCAATCTCACCGCCGTATCTGAGCATGCACAGAATGATTAACCCGTCAGAGATGGTTAGATAAATCTTTACCCGAGGCAACTGTATTCGCAGATAGGAGCTGCAGAACACAGTAAGAGCCGCAAGCGTAATCACGCCGGCGTCGATCCGCTCGACCGATATTCCCATCAGCGCCCAGATCGTCGCGGCGATAGCCACCGGAGCGAGCACGAGCACAAAGAGATTTATGTTGCGATCTTTGGAGTCCATTCGTGGTGAGGCGAAACGGTCGGACGGGCGAGGGAAAAACGGAGCAGAGGCTAGAAGGACGTGGACCGAATACATCGGCCTCGAACTATTATGTGATAAACAATTACTTTTGGCAATAAAAATCTTTTAACAATTGCAAACCTTATATTGGGAACGCAGGCACCCTTGCCTGCACCGCCGGTTCCTCCGGAGTGACGCTGAGATTTGTATGAGAAATGTGGAAAGCCGCCGGGACAGGCACAGTCCCGGCGGCTCTCATCTGAATGGATTCAGATAGTTTTACTGCATACTAGGCCCGGCGTCTCCGGTGATTATCGGGCTGTTGCTGCCAAAGATAGAGTCGCTTACGATGATACCGCTCGCGATGAGCAGGCTGTCGCTGACGATGATGCCATCGCTCACGATAATCCCATCGCTCACGATTATACCGTCGCTTACGATGATACCCGAGGCAAATGGTTGGCCTGAGCTGGCCCATCGAGTGCCGAGACCCATCACACCGCCATCGCTGACGATGATTCCATCGCTGACGATGATTCCATCGCTAACGATGATTCCATCGCTAACGATGATTCCGTTGCTGGCAATGATACCGTCGCCCATGAGGATGCCCACGCTATACGCCTGCTGGTATTTCGCGATGATGGCCGTCCCCGTTCCCCATGCTCGTCCATACATCGTTCCCTGCGACCAATTCGCCGTTTGCGAGGCGATGGTGGTGCTTGGCGTGGGCAGGGTGCTGGTGGTCAGCATAGCCGTGCCCGTTGGCGTCGATGACGTGAGGTCCTGTCTGATCAATCGAGCCAGGCGAACCGCACCCTCGACGTTGAGCTGACCGGCACCCTGCTCGAGCACGTTGAAACCGTTGACTGGCTGGGCCGTGTACGTCAAGACCATCTTGATCATGTTCGGCGTCAGTTTTGGATTTGCCTGCAGCAAGAGTGCGGCCGCACCGCTGACAACCGGCGTTGCCATCGACGTACCCGACAGGTACATCATTCGGCGTGTGAAATCGGCGTTGTTAGTGACATTGAGTTCGGGATGCTCATCGATCAGCTCGTTCTGCTTCGCCTGGGCACCGATCAGTTTGTTGCCGGGGGCAACCAGGTCCGGCTTCATCAGGTGGTCATACTTCTTGACACCCTGAGCGTCGGTGAAGTACGAGCGTGTAGGCCCGCGTGAGCTGTAGGTTGCAATCGTGTCGTCGTTGCGTCCGTCGGTTCCGTAGGTATTGGTCGCACCGACGGTTAGGACCGACGGGTCATTACCCGGAGCGTGAATCGCTCCATAGAGCTTCTGACCGGCTGAGTTTTTGCCATTGTTTCCGGCGGCGGCGACAACGACGATACCAGCATCAACCAATTTGCGTGCGGCACGACAGAGCGGATCGTTACGCCAGGTTTCGATTGCCGGCGTACCGAGGCTCATGTTGACGACCTTGATGTTCTTCGAGGTGCGATTGGTGTAGATCCAATCAAGGGCACTGATCAGACGGGCGGTCGACCCCTGGCCCGCATCGTTAAGGACTCGGACATTGATGATCTTTGCGTTTGGCGCCATGCCCTGATACTGGGACAAGTACTGGCGATCCGAGCTGTCGAAGTAGGCACCATCGCTGCCCGCGGCCAAGGTCGCGACGTGGCTGCCGTGACCAAACTCGTCTTTATCGGTGCTGTACGCGACGCTGCCAGAAAATTCCACATTGTCGGTTACTCGCCTGGCGCCCGAGATGTCGGTAAACGAGCGGTGATCCGCACGCACACCCGAATCGACGATGGCAATACCGATACCGCGTCCATCGAGCTCTTCGAGAGGGGAATAGATGGGAGCGCCAACAGCACTGACACCAGTCTGAATGCTACGCACCAGCGAAACACCGGTCGTAGTTTCGATATGACCAAGAGCGACGGTCGGTTTGTCGAGCGAGAGATGCTTGGCAGATTGAACAGCCGCGACCTTTTCCGCAACACGTACCGGCATCTCGACAATCATCATGTTCAGAGCCTCGGCACGGTCGCCGATTAAAACTCCGTTTATCTTGAGAACGTTGAGGAGCTGTGGATTGTCGATATCATCCGACTGAAGAATAACCTTGACGGTCCTATTCTTGTCGGCACCAGCCACCAGTTCTCTGAGGTCGGGCGAGAGCTTGTCGCCGACAAAACCGTCGTCGTCCTTGGCTTCGCGGATCACGACACGCTCAAACTTCGGACGAAGCTTGCTGTCGCGTGCGATCTGGCGTTCAAACGTAACGGCGTCGCTGGCACTCAATATCTGGATGCTCCCCTGAGCAAGAGCGTTATACATATTGCGTGCGACCTGTGCACCGAAAACAGGTGTTTCCGATGAGAAGCCCGCGATATCATCAAGATAGATCGCGACGTTGCCGTTCTGCGCCGCGATGTATTCGAACATCGTCGTCAGAACTTTTTCAAAAGCCCGAGCGTCGGTTGCTGTGGCAAACACCGCGTTCCAGTTGACTCGATAGAGTCGTTTGTCGCCGCGGCTTGCGAGCCGGGCGGCTACTTCCTGTGCAACAGTTTCGCGTGCAAAACCCTTATCGTCTATTACGACCGCATTCTTGCCGGTCTTCGACTGTAGGATTCTTTCAATCGCGGACACTTCGTTTGCATGCGAACCGCTTGTCGCACATGCGACTTCATATAAGTAGTCATTGGCCGTTGTCGTGTCGGCCGTAACTCTCGCACCCTCGGAACCCGCTATGACCGCGGTCTGGCTGAATCCAAGCGTTGAGAAGATGAGCGTCCACGCCATAACTGCGGCGGTAACCTTTGGACATCTGTTGATCTTCATACTGGTCTCCCTAACTAACATGGTGAACTTCATCGGGACTTGTGCCCCCGGGCCTCTTATGGCAACGCCCGTGCCAAAGAATGAAGCCGCCCGTAACCGTTGGGAATAAAGATGTTAGGGAATCGCGAAGGAGTCAGGAATGCGGAACTATCTAGAAGAATCGGTCAGAATGACAAGAGAGAATCGGTCAGTTTGAAGCCGGAACGCAGGCACCGCCGGAACGCAGGCACCCCTGCCTGCAACGCCGGTTCCTCCGGCGTGACTTCGGCGGGAAGAACCGGGCAGCCCGACCGTCGGAACGCAGGCACCCCTGCCTGCAACGCCGGTTCCTCCGGCGTGACTCCAGCGGGGATGAATCTAGGCAGCCCCACCGCCGGAACGCAGGCACCGCCGGAACGCAGGCCCCCCCTGCCTGCAACCCCGGTTCCTCCGGCGTGACATAGGCGAGGACAAAGTCGAACTTGACCCTACACGAGGCGGGTACTCAAGGACCCCCTCTAGTTCACAATCCCAACCTGCGTCAACGCGTAAGCGTACTCAAAAGCGACTTCTTTCCACCGATCATAACGCCCCGACGAACCGCCGTGGCCGGCGCCCATGTTTGTTTTTAGCAGGATGACGTTCTTATCGGTTTTCATATCACGAACCTTGGCGGCAAATTTTGCGCCTTCCCAGTACGGCACCTGACTGTCGTTCAAAGAGACCTCGACCAGCATGTTCGGATATTTCTGTTCCTTGACGTTTTCATATGGCGAATAAGTGACCATATAATCCCACGCTTTCTTTTCGTTAGGGTTGCCCCATTCGATCCACTCGCCGGTCGTGAGCGGCAGTGTGTCGTCGAGCATTGTATTCATCACGTCAACAAACGGCACCTGTACGATCGCTGCCTTAAAAACCTCGGGCGCCTGATTGACGACCACACCCATTAATAGGCCGCCGGCCGACCCGCCCTGAATTACAAGCCGGTCGCTCGACGTGTATTTATTGCTCACGAGCCATTTGGCCGAATCGATGAAATCGTGAAACGTATTCATCTTCTTATACATCCGCCCGTCTTGTCGCCATTTCTCACCGAGCTCGGATCCGCCGCGGATGTGGGCAATCGCGTAGATCATACCGCGATCTACCAGGCTCAATCTCGCAAGGGAAAAATTCGGTGTCATCGAGGCCCCGTATGAACCGTAGGCATAGAGCATCATCGGTGACTTGCCGTCGAGCTTGGTGCCCTTTTTCATAATCATCGAAACCGGCACCTTCACCCCGTCACGAGCCACGGCCCAGACGCGGGTCGTTTCGTACTTTGTTTTGTCGTGCCCGCTGGGAATTTCCTGAATCTTGATTTGCTGGCTTGTACGTTTTCGCAGGTCAAAATCAAAAGTCGTGTTGGGCGTGATCATCGACGAGTAACCATACCTCACCACGGGCGTGTCGTACTCAGGATTGCTCAACAGCGACATCGTATAGACATCCTCGGACGTCTCGATACGAGCGGGGGCGCGCCGGGTTTTCATATCCATCACTTTCAAATACTCGAGCCCATTCTCGCGTTCGGAAACAATGGCGTAGTCTTTAAAGAAGCTGATGCCGTCGATCTTCACGGACGGGTTGTGCGGGATATAGTCGACCCAGTTCTTTTCGCCAGGGTCCTTAGCCGGGGCACGGACGACTTTGAAATTCTCAGCGTCCTTATTAGTAACGATATAAAACTCGCCATTGTTAAAGGTCGCGTCGTACTCGTGATTCTCACGACGCGGGCTAATCACTTTCCACTCTCCAAGTGGATTGTCGGCCGGTAAATAACGCACTTCGCTCATGGTCGCGGCACCCGAGGCGAGAAAAAACATCTTCTTATCCCGCGACCGGCCGATACCCGTTCCAAACAGGTTGTCCTTTTCTTCGTAGACTAGAACATCCTTGCCGGTGCTGCCGACGAGGTGGCGAAAGACCTTGTCATCGCGTTTTGAAACAGGGTCTTCCTGCGAATAAAACAAATACTTGCCTTCGCTCGACCATTCGACGGAGGTGACACGCTCGAGCTTATCGGCCAGCATCTTGCCGGTCTTCAAGTCCTTGATTTGAAGGGTATATTGACGATAACCGGTCGTGTCCGTTGAGAATGCGAGCAAATTGCCGTCATCGCTGGGCTCATAGGCGCCGATGGCAAAATACTTAAATCCTTTCGCCATCTCGTTTACGTCCAGCAGGAGCTGCGCGTCACTACCGTCTTTCTTTTTTCCCCTCAGGTAGGTGGCATACTGCTGCCCTTCTTCCGTCCGGTTGAGATACCAATATTTGCCCATCCTCACCGGCACGCTCAGATCTGTCTGCTTTATACGCCCGATCATCTCCTTATATAAGGTATCGACGAGCGGCTGATGCTTGCCCATAAACGACTCGGTATAGGTATTCTCAGCGGTGAGATATTCAAGGATCGCCGGGTCCTTCTTATCATTCCGGTCACGCATCCACGCATAATTATCCGTGATCTCATACCCGTGTATCTTCAGTACCTTAGGAACCTTCTTTGCTGTCGGTGGCTTCATATCTTGTGCTGATACCGCCGCTTCCCCGCATAGGATGACGGCCAATATAAAAGCGGAAATTCTAATTGCTCTCATGATAAAACTCCTGAAATGATGTTATTACTTGGCCAGGCTAATACGGAGTTCGCGGCAGGCGTGTTTCCATGCTGGCCAGGCCTTATTGTTCCGCGTCATCATTGCCCGTCCGGACAACAGTCGCGGGTCGGGCCGCCGTCCGGCCGACACCCAGATTGTCGAAATTAAGAATCGCGTTAAACAGCATCGAAAAGCTGCCATGCGTTTGATGCCGCCACATCGGATTATTGGCAAACATTACAACGTGCCCTCGTCCAACTGACACATCAATGACAGCCGGACGACCCGCGAGGGCCGATCCGCCTCCCAGCATGCCGCTGATAAGTAGGTCTTTCTCTGCGGCAAATCGTAATACAATACGAGGCCGCATTTCGACCGGTGGCTGATTGAGCGCGAAAGCGGCCACGCCGGCATCGGCGCCCGTCGGCGAAGACGATGTCATTGGCGGACGTCCCTGCACAACATCAGGATCGTCAGTGCTGCCACGCCCCGTCGGTCGGCCAACCGGTGTCGCTCCTGCCTGAGGCCCACCTCCACCGCCGCCCGGTCCGCCGCCGGCGACCTGGAATAGCGGCGACTGATTAAAATAGACGGCCAGGGTCTCATCATAGCCGTAGGCGATTGGGCTCTTGCGGTCGGCAAATGTGGCGTTCATCACCGAGCCCCGAGCCATCAGGGTGGTGGACTCCTGAATCGCAACGCCCTCGGTAATTCCAAAATCAATCGGTATCGAGGCATTTCCGCCAACTGTCACGAACAACCCGCCGCCCTCAACAAAACGCTCTAGGTTGGCGACGCCCGTGATGCCCATTCCGCCGCGTATGTCATCGGTCGTGTCAGGCGACATACCCATGTTCGGTGTCAGCTCGCTGCGTTTCCACGGAATCGGCGCTTCGTTCGGACCTCGTTTCGGATTCCCGCGCACGAGGGCCTGTGCACTGCCGTTTATCGGTCCCCAAATTATGACGTCCCACTTACTGCGTAGATCTGCGGTTCGCCCAATCACCTGGTCTGAAATGTAATCGTACGGAATGCCGAGCTTGTCGAATTCGATCCGGTACCAGCCTTCGTTCTGAGTGTTGATCCACGTGTGAACGATAGCGACGCGTGGCACGCCAACATTGTGCTGGGCCACTTCCGGCAGCTTGTCTACCGCCATCGCTTTCAGGCCGAGGCGGTTAATCTCTGTTGCGAGACGGGAGCCGACATCGGCAGAATTACCCTCGGCCTTGACGATAAATGAGCCGGCGTTAAAGCTTCGATCACCGATCTTAAAGGCCTCTTCCGCCTGTAAAAATTTAACGTCCTTCAGACGAAATCTTAGCTGCGTCACCTCGCTCTCGCCGGTGTGATTGACAACCCAGGCGGATTTAGCAGAACCATCGACCTTACCTTCGACGCGTGCCGGGCCGTCGATCATCGCCATCCGTGCATCGAGGATTTTCTCGTCCTTTACGCGTACGGTCTTTACGTTTCGCAGCGGCCCAAGCGTCCAGCCCGTGTCGTCGTACGGACGCGGGTCATTGACGTTGTAATACTGCGTGTCAAGCAGCATATCGGCCATTCGCGAGTACGGCTGGTCCATGCGGACCACGTAGCTCCCAGCCGGGAACTTCCCTTCCTTCACCTCGACCGCGGCCGTCAGTTTATGCACCTCGCATCCCTGCATCTTTAGCAGATTGACAAGATCCGCCGCGGAATTTGGCCGCGTCTCGTCACCGGGCAGGACGTACGCCGCGGGGCCTTCGGCTCGCGCCTTAGCGACCGAACGCTTGCTCTTTAGATAGAAGTTGTTAAGAAATTTATCCTTATTATTAGCAACGTGGTTCATCGCCAGGATAATCGCACTCTGCTGTAGGTTGACGTTGTTTCGCAGCGACCACTTCACGCGCGGCAGCGGCGGATTCGGCCTAAACCACGTTCGCGAGGTCGCCTCACCGCCGACAGTTCTATCCTGGGTGTCGGCTCCGCCGTTGCCAAAAGTCTCATAGAATCGCCCAATCGAGTTGTGCCCATTGGCGACGTAGAACATGTAATTCGGCGCCCAACCATCATAAAAACCGTGTGTCCAAACGCCGGGCACACCGCGTTTGGTCATCTCTTCGACCTCATGATAGGCGAGGTCCTGCCACTCGCTGATGACGATCGGGTCGAGCCACGAATTATACGGTCCCGTTCCGGTCGAAACATACAAAAACGGAACGGACTCGTGCAAATCGTGGAGGACGGTCGGGTGAAAATCCAAAAACGTCGCCATCTGGTTCCGCGTCAGGGCGAGGGCCATCCCCATCGAATCGCGGTTGTTATCGTGGGCAACATACTTGCCCCAATAAATTAGCCCGGGCGTGCGTTTGCCTGGGTTTGCCTTACGATAATTGTAAAGATCGACCATCGTGTCGCGGCCATCGACCTCGAGCGTGGGCGTGATCAGAACGACGACGTTCTTGCGAATCTCCTTAATCATCGGCATCTCGGACGTGGCCAGGCGATACGCCATCTCCATCAGCATCTCGGGCGAGCCGGTCTCGGTCGAATGTATAGACCCCGAGGCCCAGTAAATCGCCTTGCCCTCGGCAATCAACTGCTGGGCTGCCTGTTCCGTAAGTGTTCGCGGATCGCCTAGATTGGCGGTGATCTGCTTTAACCGATCGAGGTTTTTCAAATTCGCCTCGTCCGAAACGGCAACCAGCATCTGCTCGCGGCCCTGCTCGCTCTTTTCCGGAGCAAGAAAAGTCTTGACCCGCGGCGTTGCCTTCTCAAGCTCGCGGTAATACCGATGCTGATCCTTTGTATAGGTCAGCTTGTCGGGTGTGCCGACCGGATACCCCAAGACCTTCATTGGGGAAGGCACCGAACCCGTCACCGGAAGGTGATCCACAATCTCAGTGAGGAAATGCTTTTCGGTCGTGTTCTTCAAGATCGATGCGGTATAGTCCGCATCCAAAGCCTGCCCATACCGATCGGCCGCCACGGGGCCAATCGCCTGCTTCGCCGACTGCGGGGCCTGGCTGACCGTCGATATGACGAGAAAGCAAAGTACGGCAAACGTGTATATGGATTTCATTGGTCAAACTCCTCGCCAGTCTGTGAAACAACAGGCACTTCTCCCTTTCAGATTGATTTGAACAGAGAAAAAAATTGTAACATAGGCCTTTATCCGGCAAGTGTTCACAGCGCGGCGTTTCGAGATTATGTTAGCTTAATTGGGTATGGCCGACTTGAATAGGTTTGGGGTAAGCATCGACGAGAGCCTTTTAATTAGTTTCGACCGGCTCATTACTGGCCAGGGTTATGGAAATCGGTCTGAGGCGATTCGCGATCTGATCCGCGACGCTCTCATAAAATCCAAGGTCGAAGACGTGTCTGACACATCGGATATCATCGGCAGCCTCACATTAGTCTACGATCATCACGCCAGCGGCCTGCTCGAAGAGATGACGCAGATTCAACACAAATTTCATAGTCATATTCTTTCCGTGATGCACCTGCACGTCAGCCACGACGACTGCCTCGAAATCATTGCCCTTCGCGGTCAGGTCAAGGAAACCGTGGATCTCGCAAACTCCCTTCTGGCCTTGAAAGGTATAAAAAACGGAAAACTTTTCCTCACTCTGCCCTCATCCTCTATCACGTCCTAACCGTCCGTTGAATCCAAATTTATTGCGCGCCCGAAGCTATCACCATGCATTTGTGTTACGATTTATCCTTTCGTATCACGTATCGCGTTTTTTCGTATCGAACGTTACAAGGGGTCATTATGTTTATTTTACGTCTGGCAGTTCTCGCATTTTTATTTTTGGCTGTTTCTCAGGTCGCATTTAGCCAAAACACTCGGCTGGTTTCAGGTGGGGTTATCACGACTCAATTTGAAATTGTGTCGGGGATTACGGTCAATATTCGCGCGGGCTCCGCCACCCTGACCACGGTCACGAATGCCGAGGGCCGCTTCTCGGCCGCCGTTCCTCTAGGAGATATAGAGATCACAATCTCCGGCCGTAACATCCTTCCGTTTTCGCGTTCATTCGCGACAGCAGAAAGTGTGGAAAACATTCAGCTTAAGATTGTTTATTCGGTCCCGCCAATTGCAGAGAACGTCACTATTCAAGTCGACACCCTAACGCCTGACATAGAGTTCAAGAACGACGCGATCTACAAAAACACGCTCTTTGGCCGCGACGATCAGTTGATCCACACCTTGAATGCAGGCATCAATGCAGGCCAGCACGAGGGAGGCGGGAAATCGCTCGAAATCAGACGATACGGCTTTAATCTGGATCACGGCGGTTTGAACGGCGGGCTAAAAATTCTGGTTGATAACGTGCAGCAGAATCAGGGGACGCAGGGGCACGGGCAGGGATACCTGGGCAGCCTAAAATCCCTCTCACCCGAGCTTGTCGAAGATGTGTCGATCATCAATGGTCCATTCTCGGCCGCACACGGAGATTTTTCGGGCCTGGGCGTGGTGCAGATCCGTCTGAAAGAATCCCTGCCTGACATTTTTACGGCACGCGTCCAGGGCGGTTCGTTCAAGACATTCCGAGGGTTCTTTGCCTACTCGCCAAAATCAGAAAAGGTCAGTTCGTATTTCGCCTATGAGCCCAGCTATACCGACGGCCCATTTGTCAGTCCGCTGCGCTATCGCCGCGACAATCTCGCGGGTAATCTAACGTACAAGCTCGACGACACCCAGGCTATCGGATTCAAATTCAACGCTGGCCGCAACAATTTCTTCTCATCCGGGCAGATCCCGCTCGACCTGGTAGTGTCCGGTGAGCTCGATCGGGTTGGCTTCATCGATCCGGAAAACGGCGGCCGGGTGCGTCTCGGATCATTCGCCGGATACTATCGCAAGGAGATGGAATCCGGTGCGACGTTTAAGGCCGATGCATTCGTCGGCCGATCGCTCTTCGACCTGTTTTCAAATTTTACCTTCTTCACCGCCGACCCGGTTTTTGGCGACGAGATCCAGCAACACGATTCGCGCTTGCAAGAAGGCGTTAATGTCCAATATTTTCAGCCGTACAAACTATTCGGAACGGGTTCCCTGCTGACAATCGGGGGAAACATTCACGCTAATCAAGTCAACGTCGGCCTCTACCCGTCAGTTAATCGGGTGCCAAACCGTAAATTCCTGCCCAGCAACATCGACAATCCCGACGTCGTCTTCACGCAGGCCAACGCGAAGATCAATAACTACGCTGCCTACGTTCAAAACGGCTTTAGTTTCGCCGATGGCCACCTGAGGCTCGATGTCGGCCTGCGCTATGACTATTTCACCTTTAGTACGAATGGTTTTGAGCAGCGCGAGACGCGTGTCGATCTGATAGGCCAAGCGGGTGAAGGCCGGTTTCAGCCGAAGATCGCCCTTGCCTGGTCGCCCTTTGACGCGTTCCCCGTGAGTTTATACGCCAATTACGGACGTGGAATTTCATCGCAGGATGCACGCGGCGTCGCCCGCAATCCAGACGCACCCCGGCTTTCGACCACAGATTTTTATCAGGCGGGCACCTCGTATAATGGCGGCCGATTCTCGGGCGTATTCAGCGGATTCCTGATCGACCGATCTAATGAGCAGGTCTACATTCCCGACGATGGCAGCGTCGAACTCGCCGGTCCGACACGTTCATACGGAATAGAAGCTCGCACAACAGTCAAATTGACAAAACACCTCAGCTTTAACGGCGGCCTGACAAATGTTATCAATGCGTTTTTTCGTGGCGAATTCACCGCCGACAATCGTCGCATCGCCATCGACAGTGCTCCGCACTTCGTGGCAAATGCCGGCCTCGTACTGTCCGAATATCGCGGATTTAACTCGTCTCTCTCGTTCCGGCACATCTCCAACTATCGCCTCGACGGCGAGGACTCATCCCTGCGTGCAAGCGGCAACGACGTCCTCGATTTCGCCATATCGAAACGCCTGCGAACATGGGTTGATGTAAACTTCGCCATCGACAACCTGCTGAATAAACGCTACTTCGAAACACAAAACTTCTTCGAGTCCCGAGCCTGCCAGACCTGCGAGATCCTGCCGAGAATCCACGCAACTCCAGGCTACCCATTCACAGCCACCGTCGGACTTACATTTCGAATCGGGCGTAAAAATTAGATAAACCCTCAAGGCCGTCTGCCCCTCGGTCCCAAAGGACGCTGACCGCTGTACGCCGGAACGCCGTCACCCTTGCCTGCAAGCGTCCTAAAGGACGCTGTTGCCCGCCCGCCGGAACGCAGGCACCCTTGCCTGCAAGCGTCCCAAAGGACGCTGACAGCGCCGCGGATAATTCAACTCGCGAAAACCCAAACACCGTTACGCCTGAGGAACCGCCGCCCAAGGCAAGGGTGCCCGCGTTCCCGGGCAAAATTGCCGCTGCCGCAATGCGGAGGTTTGCAGCCGGATCGCGCTACAATTTTAGTTATGAAATTAATCCTTACATTACTAATCGCGTTAATTGCAGTTCCCGGACTATTTGCTCAGTCGGGTGTCGATCAGAAGCTGATCGATGCCCTTAAGGTGATGGATCGGCAGTGGATTATTGAGGCTTATTCCAGTAAGGATTTGAAGGATTTTGACCGTATCGTGGCGGATGATTTTGTTATCACAGGGGCGAACGGAAAGGTTTTGACTCGCGAGCAAAAGCGGGCGAATGTAAAGGGTGATTATAGCGAAGACCCATCGTCGGGCGGCGTCTTTAAGATCGATGCGGATTCGCATAAGGTGCGGATGCTTGGGAAGGACACGGCCGTTTCAACAGGCTTCATTGTCGAGAACTACACCTGGAAGACGCAAAAGATAAACGGCCACGTCCATTTCACAAACCTCTATCTAAAGCGCAAAGGCAAGTGGCAGGTCGTCCAGTCGCATTACACGAATATCAAGCTGGGATAAAAAGCATCGCGTTGATCGGGAACGCAGGCGCCCTTGCCTGCAAGCGTCCTAAGGGACGCTGACGCACGCCCGCCGGAACGCAGGCACCCTTGCCTGCAAGCGTCCAAAAGGACGCTGCCGCTCGTGGTGATAATTCAACGAGCGGAATACCTAGCTCCGTCACGCCCGAAGAACCGCCGTTGCAGGCAAGGGTGCCTGCGTTCCCGGGGAATGGGACGCCTGAAACTCCTGGTGGTAATTCAACGCGAGAAAGTCCTAGCACCGTCACGCGGGGGGAACCGGCGTATGCAGGCAAGGGTGCCTGCGTTCCGGCTCAATTCCCGGTTTAGGTTCACCGCTCGCCGATGGGTACGTACTTCTGATCAAGTTTGCCGATGTACTCGGCACGCGGGCGGATTAGTTTGTTGTTAGCGTACTGCTCAAGAATGTGGCCGGTCCAGCCTGAGACACGCGAAACGGCAAAGATCGGTGTGTAGAGATCGAGCGGGATGCCCATCAGATAATAGGTCGAGGCCGAATAGAAATCGACGTTTGGAAACATACCCTTTTTCTCGTGCATGAGCTGCTCGATACGTTGGGACATCTCGTACCACTTGGTCTCGCCTTTCTTGTCCGCCATTTGCTTTGAATAACGTCGGAGCCAGGTCGCACGCGGGTCTTCGGTTTTATAGACGGCGTGGCCGATACCCATGATCTTTTTCTTCGATTCGAGAGCCTCGTCAACCCATGCGTCGATCTTTGCCGGATCATCGATCTCGATCAGCATCTTCATTACATTTGTATTGGCGCCGCCGTGCAGCGGGCCGGCTAGGGCCGCGATGCCCGCCGTTACTGCTCCATACATATCGGCAAGCGTGCCGGCAACGACGCGTGTCGTGAAGGTAGATGCGTTCAGCTCGTGATCGGCGTGCAGGATGAGACAAACGTCAAACATCCGCACCTCGTCCGCATCAGCCGCTTCACCGCGGAGCATATACAGAAAATTGTCGGCGATCGAACGGCTCATATCTGGCGTGACCGGCTGTTTGCCATTGCGTATCCGATCCCACGCGGCCGCGATCGTACCCATCTGGCCGGTCAATTTTATAGCCGATTTCAACGCATTCTCGCGATCGGTGCCGTGCCCATCCTTGTCAAAGAAATCAAGGGCCGAGACGCAGGTTCGCAGCACATCCATCGGATCCGCGTCCTTAGGAAAGTACTGCATTCCCTGGATAATCTGCGTCGGCACGCCGTAATTCTCGCGAATCTGTGAACTCAATTCCTCAAGTTCGACCTGCGACGGCAGACGTCCGTTCCAGAGAAGAAAAACGACCTCCTCGAATGTGGAATTCTCGGCCAGGTCGTGTATGTCGTAGCCCTGATAAATTAAGACGCCGGTCTCACCATTGACGTCGCCAATCGCACTCTGTGCCGCCACCACGCCACGAAGCCCGGCGGCCGCTGCTGCTGAAGGTTCGGTTGCTGTACTCATCGTGTTTACTATCGCGGAATAGCCCTTCTAAGATCCAAACGTTAATTTTATCTAACCGGTCGGTTAGTTACAAGCCTGAGGAAATCAGCTTGTCCGCGAAGGACGCGAAAAGACGCGAAACAAGAATTCTCGTTCCGCGTCTTTCGTGCGTTTCGCCAGTGAAGCTTTGAGCCTTTACCTAATCTGGGTTTCGTAAGATGTCCTTATACGTACCTGTTGGTTCCGGCTCAGGCGTACGTGTTTACCGCGTTCGATCACGACGGCACCGACACCGAAAGCCGCTCCCACCCCTGAGCCTATCGCAAATCCAACCGGGCCGCCGACAACGGCGCCAATCACGGCTCCTCCCGCAGTTGCACCGCCTACTTTGACCATGTCACCCTTGAGCGAACTCTGGCCCACAGCGGTTCCCTCGTTGTCGATCCGCTTGATGTTATCGCCTTTGACTGCCATCACCTCAGTCAGGGTCGCTGCGAAGTTACTCCAACGTTGATCATTTAACATAATGCGATCAAACGATAGAAGCATTTCGCTTCGGCGCTTAATGCGGCCGGGCTTTGAGATCTTTGACACGCGGCCTTCGACTGTCGCCCCGGCAAGTTCTGACGGAGATACGACGCGGGCCGTGAATTTCTCACCCTCGTGGCTTTGTTCGGTATTGAGGTCTTCCTGTAACTCGACGATCAGATCGATATCACGCGGGATTACTACGATCGCGTTTCCATTGGACTGATAAGAAGACGCCGAAGCAGCAGGCGGACTGTCCTCAGCCTTTGGGCTAATCTGAATTGACTGTCTCGAGTCGGCCGGGTCGGTGTACGGCCGGCTATTCTCGACGGTTGCAGAATCCTCGGCCGTTGCGATCTGCTCAGTATCCCTGCTTATTCCGCGCTTGCGGATATTGAGCGGCAGAGCCGAATCAAATGAGCGGCGGTCGTAGCCCGTGTCGTAACCAATCTCGAAAGCCTGCTGATATCCATCCCGGTAATCTTCGCGAGTGCCATAGTCCTTGCTGTAAGCTCGGTCCGCCTGCGAGTATTCGCCGTGACGCTTATAGTCCCGTCCGGCACTGTCGATTGTGTCGCGATACCCCGCCATATACCCGTCAGAATAACCGGTCCGGTATCCCCGTTGGAGTGCAATACCCTCGGTGGTCTGTGCGGCCAGCGGTGCAATCAGAAAGATAAGTGCAGCAAAGCCTAAGATAATGTTTAAGCCAGAGGCTCGCATATTTGGGCGAGTCTTCATCATATTTTCTCCTGTAAGATTCGAGGGTGCGTATCTAAAAGCAGATTACGCTTACGGTTATACCCTAGTCGATCACAGAATACAAGATATATTTGCTTAAGCCATCCACGACCCGTTAAGCTTTCGCATAGCTGGACATCAGGCTGTTGTATGGTGCGTCGACGGTGGCGTAATTGCCGTACGGTCAGAAGCTCTTACGAAAAAGGTATGATGCGCGGATGAAGAACGTCCGGCTGTTTCTTGCCAAACCCTGTTCGAAGTCCCCGTTGAAAGGGTTGACGCCGTTCCGGTTTAGGTTATCGTTGTACCCGATGTAAAAGGCTGTTCCCGGGCTCGGCGTCCAACCGAACAAGGCTTGTCCGGCGTAGTTTTTCTCCGTGCCGTCGTAATCAAGTCGGAATCGGGTAAAAATAAAGCGTGTGAATTGATAGGTTGATCGCAGGCTCAGAATATCCGCGTCGTAGGATCGCCGACGGTTATCGTCGCGGGTTAGCCGGCTCTTGTTATAGCTAACGCCAAAGCTAAAAGGGTCGGTTGGCTTAACCTCTAAAAAAACCTGGCCGCTGAACTGCGAGCCGGTGCCCGGATTCTGCAGAAATTGATTGGCCTCGGGCGAAAACTCGAATGCGAAAAAGTCGAAGGCTTTGCGCGTCGCCCCAAAAGACAGCCCATAGCTTATCTTTTTATTCGGGCGTTGGTTAAAATTGAAAGATCCAAACTGCTGCCAGGTGCTGCGCGACGGATCACCAAGGAACGTGCCAAAGGGACGCGTCGGCGACCGTTTCAACCCGAATTCCTCCTCAAAGATTCTTTCATAATTCGCGCCGCCGCCAAATCCGATAAATATATTGCGCTGTAGGCTGAAATTCAGCCGGGACTGACCGCTAAAGGACGTAAGCCGGCCGCTCCAGTCGTAATCCACACCTGAGCTCTGATTCCAGTTTGTACGGATAATCCTTGCCTTGGCATTGGATTTGGTGGAAAAACGGTTGAAGAAGAACGCGGAGTTTGTATTTTGCCGCCGGGTGAACCCCGAATCTGCCCGATACTGACCGCTTCGCCCCTCGACTTCAACAAACCAGCCATGCGTCTCGGTGTTGTAATCAACCGTTGCCGCATAGCCGACACCGTTACCTGTCCGGTACCGGTTATACGGGCTTCCGAGCACTTCCCTGCCGCCAAAAATGCCGCCGCCGCAGATTCTGCGATTCGATTCGGCCTGGACCGGGTTGAGCGTGGGCTCGAATTCCGGATCAAAGACGCATCGGCGCGAGGTTGTACCGACGAGTTGAAATTGAACAGAATGTCGCGGAGAAAGCTTTAAACGCCCGTCAAATCCTGCCAGCAGGTTCTTCTGTTCAGGAAAAGTGCGATAGGTCGCGAAAAAACCAATCTCGTTCTCTTTGCCAAAGTCGCGCTTTAGCCGCAGGATACCGAAGAGGGAGTTTTTGCCCAGAAACTCATCAATGCGCGGGCGGATATTGGGGTCATTTCTCTCATCCTCTGAGTAGTTTCCCGGCGCGTTGTCCGACGCAGCCAGCAGGCCGAACGAGATCTTACCGAGCTTTCCCGATAACTTTACGGCCACGTCCGGATCGACGATATTCCGTGAGTAAAAGACCTGTAGCGGCGAGCGAAAAATGTCAACACCCTCAAGGAAAAAGGGCCGCTTTTCTTCAAAGAATATCGGGAACCGCTGATTTGCGGAAACGACCGGAGCATCGGCCTCGATCTCGGCAAAATCCGGATTTATCGCGGCGTCAAGCGTCACGCTCGGGCTGATCGTAAATTTCAACGTCGCGCCAATCTGTCGGGCAATCGGCTGATTCACAAACCGGCCCGCCTGAAATTCCAGTGCCGGCACGCGGCTCCCGGTTTCGCTGAATGTGACGCTTGGGACTATCTCGAGAGTACGTTCGTACTTAATGTCCTCGAGGCCTGTGATCTTTCCATGCTTGATCAGAAAGCCAGAGATATCTCGATCATCAGGCAGCCATTGGTCAAACTCATCGTTAAACCGATCGATATTTCGTGCGACATTAAATCCCCAATTGACGCCCTTTCCCGTCTTATAGCGAAGCGATTTGAAAGGAATTTTCGCCTCGACCGACCAGCCCCAATCCTCGATCAAGCCTTTCGATTCCATGACCAGATCAAAGGAAAAATCCGGCCCCTGGCCTTCTGTAAAAATGCCGTCGGCCTGAACGCCGAGCGGATTGAAGCCGATGACGTATGCTCGCCGTTGATCGTTGTAGGTGTCGAGCCACATCCTGACGTTATCCTCGCCAAAAATGTTGTCACGTGCCGCGATCGTCGCCCGGATCTTGTCCTTTTCGTCCCAACACTTAAAGGCGACGTACAAGTTATTCTCGTCGTACATCACGTAGACTTCGGTGGGTTTCGACGGAGCAGTGTTATTACCGGGATATGTCTGGTAGAAATCTTTGAAAACCGCCGCCGTCTTCCATATCTCCTCATCAGGACGGCCGTCGATAGTGAGCGCGCCTGCGGAGAGCTTAGGTATATTCACCGGCCTTAGTTTCTCCGCCGGGACCATAAATTTGTTTACAGGGCCTGGAGGCAACGTCGGAGTTGCGGAGGCCCCGGATGCCATCTGTCCGGAGACGGCGACCGCCGCGCACGACGACACTGCAAGGATATAGATCAGGCCACGGAGTCGGTTCATAAATTTGGGCAAATTGTGGATCGGGATCGAGAGCGCACTGACTCAAACGTAAAAGTAGTCAAACAAGTTTCGCCAAAAACTGACGAGGTGCTTTTTAGTCAGCCTAATTATCGCCGTCGATCAGATCGCGATTTTGTATAATCACCGAGCCTTCGACCTGTGAGAAGTCGTAAGTACGTCCGCCGCCTTTACCAAATCGCCATCTGTTATCCGAGAGTCGCGTATTATTGGGGAGATCTTCGATTGTTAGGCGGTTACCCGGCGTCTGAATTTCGCCGTCGAAACCCTCCGGCAGCGTGAGGACAAATCGGCCGTCCACCGATGATGCCGCGATGCGCGAGAAATCACCGTCGATACGAACCTCGCCATCCTCAGTTTTCGCGGTAAGATCGCCCGTGAAGCCGATGATCCGTACCTGCCCATCCGCGTTCGTGACATTCAATTTGCCACCGGAATCACGTACGTTCACGGTCTCGTCACCGCCTTTGAGTACGATCTCGCCTGTCACGCCTTCGAGCCTGATCGCCCCGTTCGCTTCGATTTTGAGATTCGTTTTTCTCGGCACAAAGACCTCGATCCTCACCTCCCGGTTCTGCTCAAATAGCGATCCGTTCCGTGCCGAGTAACTCGGATTTTCGACTGCTAAATTCAGCGATGTCTCAGTATGACTCTCGGTCATATTTATTTCCGAGCGGTTGCGTGGATCTGTAAACTGCGTGACTCGATACTGAATCTCTGATTTGTCCCAGCCCCTCACCGACACAGAACAGCCGGCGCCCTTGACGGTCACCTCCGGAACTCCCCGCACAGAGAAGGTTTCACTCTTTTTCACGATTCTCGGTACCGTCGCAAAGAAATCACTGTCAGCCATTCGCGCCTGGGCACTGCGGAGTTGCTCCTGAACCTTCTCAGAACTAAATACGCGTGTGGTGATCGCCTCGGCGGCCGCAGCCACTGACTGGGCAGTTATTCTGGCAATTTCCGGCTGTATCGCTGCCAGTGAAACTTGTGCCTCAGCGATTGCTTTGGCGGATTCTTTGGCGCTGTCCCTGATGGCTTTTTCGACCTCCTTATTTATCTTTGCCGATTTGGCCACAGACTTCGCGTCGTCGTCCCAGTTATCGTCGTCTGCTTCCTTTTGGGTTAGAAGATTGGTCGCCGGGCTCAGGCTTTTTCCATCATTTTTTCGGCCGATCGTGAGGCCGCCGTTAACGCTGTCGAGCTTTATCTGGACATCACCACTGCCCAGACGGCCGTAAAGATCACGCCCAACGTACTTCCCTTTTCTAACAGGAAGGCCAAAGTCATTGGTTATATTTCCATTAAGCGAATCCGCCCTAACCGTTGCATTAGCGTCTGACGGAATCAGTAATTTCACCGTGCCGTTAACGGTGTCGAGCGAGATCTTGCTTCCGGGCTCAAGCCGATCAAAGTCGGCATCGACCTCGCCATTCACCGTCGATAGCTTTGCCGTCCCCCGCAAATTCGTAGCCTTTACCGAGCCATTGACCGCGGATACTCGAGTAAAATTGGTAAAGTTCGCGACCGACGCCGACCCATTTACTGTTTCGATCTCGTTCAAAACCGCGCCCCGGGGCACCATCAAACGGAATTCGACGGTCAATCGCCCGCCGTTTCTATATCGGTCTCCCGAGTTGCGACGGCCATAGTCAGCCTCAACGGAAAAGGACTCGGGCCGGGCGTCTATTTTGATCTCGACGACAGAGAGTCGGTCGCGGGTATCGGCGGTCTTAACATATTCGAGCTTTACCTCGCTGCGATCCCAGGCTTCGACCACGATCGAACCGTTAACGTTGGAAACGTTCACACGACCACTCGCATTTAAGGGATAGGTCTGTTCAAACTTCTCAGTCTCATCGGTGACGCTCCTCACGGCAACCGCGTCCGCCGGAACGGCTTCAGGTCTTTGAGGACCGCCATCTCCGCCAGAAGAGAAAACCAACCCTGCGACAATAATTGAATATAACCAGCTCATATAAACGTCTCCACGTATTCGTTCGTCTGCGGATAAAACACCGTAAGCGGGAGATTTATGACAGAATTTGCGGACTTTTCGCGAGCGCGGCGGATTGAGCTTCATCAAACGGCGTATGCTACCATTAGCACTTTCATTCGTCCGGCAACGCCCGGCTACGGGTGAAACTCTACAAGATGATCGATAGGGAAACAGTGCCATCGATGTCAACGTCTGACGAAATTCACCATTCCATCGCGGACGCTGACGATATGGAAGAGGTCTGGGACCAACGGATAATGGTCGCGGACGTGTTTCGCAACTTGGTCCGCCATCCATTCCAGCTCCTGACACGCCTCAATTGGAAGGCCGCAATGATGGGGGCCGTTTTGCGTTCGTCGTTTTATTACGCTGTTTACCAGGCCAGCGGCGAAAACAGATTGGTCATCCTCACAGCTGTCGCCGTTGAGTTTGTAACCCGATTTATCTCAACAGGGATTGCCGGTGCGGTCGTCCAGTCTTTCCGCCGCTCTACGCCCGTTTGGCAGGCCAATGTCATCGTCTCGATCCTTCTTCCAGCTTTTAGCCACACAGTCGAATTTGTAACTCACTACGGCCAGGAACGCTATCTCTACGACATTTTCGCGGCGTCGGAAACTACTGCTCGCTCAAGGGCATTTGCAATCTCGGTACTGTTCTCGGTGATTGCCGTGCTTTTTAATTTATTTGCGATGAGACATGGGGTGCTGCTTGTCGGCGCGGGCGAGGAAACGCAGTCATTGGGCAACGATATCAAGCGTCTGCCACGGATGGTCGGCGAATTTACCGCCTATTTGCCCGTCCAAATTTCAAAATATTTTGAGGAAGGCCGAATTTTGAACGGCTTAGTTATCGTTATCGCATTCGGTGTCGGAGTGGGGACAATTCTGGGGTTGTTTCGTTTCAAATGGCAATGGGCATGGCGTTCCGCGTTAGGAGCATGGGCGATTCTACTTTTTGCTGTAATCATTACGGCCACAGCGCGTTACATTTCCAAGCGTAAGGGAACGATGTACCGCAAACGTTACTAACCACAATCCCAACCAATGCTCGAGCTTGTCCTTGCCAATCTACGGGTCCGGCCGTTTCGCACGCTGATCAGCGTGGTCGGAGTGGCCTTGGGCGTTGTTCTGGTCGTGCTTTTTACGGGCCTGGCACGGGGCATGACCAACGATTTGGCCCGCCGCACCGCTAACTGGAAGGCCGAGATCGTCTTCTCACGGCCCGGCGGGATGGACGCGACCAGCTCGAACGCCTCTGTAAATGTGGCCTATGCGCCACGCCTGGAAGAGATTGAGGGTGTCGAATCGACGGTGCCCGTACTGCGGTATTTCTCGCCGGATTCGCGAGGCAGTTGGGGCATTAGAATGCTTGAAGGCGTGGATTGGCCGGCGTTTGCCGGGATGAATGAGATGACCCTGGTCGAGGGCCGGGCTGCGACTGCGCCCGACGAAATTATCATAGATGAGCGTCAGAAATTGGACGAGAATCTAAAGCTCGGCGACACATTTGAGATCTTTGGGGGCAAACCTTACAGGATCGTAGGAGTCTTTTCGCCGCCCTCGGGCGCCCGCATCAAAATGTCGCTGGCGGCCCTTCAACAAGCACTAGAAACCGACAAATGCACTTATATCCTGGTCAAAGTTGATTCGGGCTCAGATCCGGCCGTCGTCGCGGCAAAAATCAATGAAATACTGCCGGGGAACAAGATTACGCTGACGCGCGACATGGTCATCGACGCTCAAGATCGCATCCCTGGCCTAAATACTTTTTTAAAGGTCCTAGTGGGCCTCGGAGCGTTTGTCAGCACTATCTTTGTCCTGCTCTCGATGTATACGACAATCACCGAGCGCCGAAAAGAGATCGGCATCCTGAAATCGCTAGGTGCCTCAAAGTCCTTTATTGTTAGCACGATAGAGGGTGAGGCATTTATGATCGGGGTGCTGGGGACTATCGCCGGATTTGCGGTGGCGGTTGCCGCATCATACGTCATCGCCCGCCAATTCGGCCTAATGTTCGAGTTCAGCTTAGGCTGGGCACTCACGGCCATCGCCATTGCCATCGGCGGCAGCCTTTTCGGAGCGTTATACCCCGCTTGGCGCGCGTCAACTATCGATCCGGTTGAGGTGATGGTTAATGAATAGCTCTTGTCCGATCTTCTCGTAATCTTCCACTCATTTATCCAAATCTTGCCTTCTAGTCCGATCTGATTTATTCTGTAAAGGTTGTTGCATCTATGCAACGATGTTTAACGTGATCATCCACTATGCCGGCCCATTTGAGATTAGTACAAAGCCTTTCCCGCCTTCAGGAAGAGCAAAAATACACCGAAGAGGTGTTGCTCGAGCGGGTCGGGGTCGCCCTGGTACGCGGGAGCGTGATCGAAATTGCGGGCGAGGCCAGCACCGGGAAAACGAGTCTTGCTCTGTCGCTTTTTTCAAAGCTTACGGGCACTGGCGAGATCTGTGCAATCGTCGATGGAGCAGGTAGCTTTGATCCGTGCACGGCCTTTTTGGGTGCGGTAGAGCTTGAGAATGTGCTGTGGATAAGGTGCGGCGGCGATATCGAAAAGGCATTTATGTCTGCCGACCATCTGGTCCAGGCAAAGGGTTTTGGCGCGATCTGGCTCAATCTGAACGGCATTGCGCAGGACAAGCTTCGCATGGTGCCAAAGACATATTGGTACCGCTATCGCAACCGAATAAAGGAAACGCCGACTTTATTTTTAGTCACAGCTCGCGAACATGTAACGGGCTCGGCATCGCAGCAGACGTTTCAATTGTCACGCGAGCGTGCTCGATGGTCGGGCTGGGGAAAATTTAAACTGCTGCGCGAAATAGAGATTAAAGCTAACTCTCAACGCGGATTTTATGGCGAGGCTTTTCGCTCAGGGATCGAGATGGATTACACCGAGATTTAGTACCGAGCGCAAGAAAATGTCTAGGCTTTACGCATGCATAATTTCACCTGATACAGCCATGGACAAAGACAGTCTCCTTGCGGTCGCGCGCACTTTTGCTTACTCAATCGAGGCCCTCAAGGACGGAGTTTTATTTAATATTAGCGGGCTTGAGCGGCTAATCGGTAACCAGGAAAAGATCGTGAAACAAATTCTTGGCGAGATGGAAACTCAGGGTATTTCGGGCAGCCTGGCGGTGGCCGCGGCATCCCAAACTGCGATTCTTCTGGCCCGCCAGGACAAGGGCGTAAGTCGCAAAGCGTATTCACCAGCGACTTTTCAAAAACTGCCGCTGGGCGACCTCGATATCCCGACCGACACGCTCAAAGTTTTTCAAGATCTCGGCGTCCATCGAATTGAGGACCTGCTCGAAATACCTCGTGATGATCTCGTTACTCGTTATGGCCGGGAGTTTGAAAAGGTAATAGACACGATCGAGCAGCGTGGTGTGTCCGTCATTACGGCAAATGTAAAAGACAGCAGCGCGGCATGGAGTTTCGATCTGGATTTCCCTGTTGACGATTTTGAACAGCTAATTTTTATCGTCAATCACGGCCTCGACAATTTATTTAGCCGGGTCGCCGCCCAGGGTTTTAGTACTGAGCATATAGATATTTCGTTCAAGCTATGCGGAAGCCCGCGTGTAAGCAAGGGCGTAACACCCGACTCAATAACAAAAAGTTATGCGATAAAAACCTCTTTCCCCACACTCGACAAGACCTTTTGGCTCAAGCTGATAAACCTGCGCATCTCGCTCGATGCCCCAGAAGCAGCAATCGTCTCGGTGTGTGCCGAGGCGCATTTCGCAAAGCCCCGACCCGGCCAACGCGGCCTCTACGCCGTATCTCGGCCAGAGCCGGAAAGCCTGCTGTTAACCGTCGGCAAACTCAAAAAACTGGTCGGCGAAGAGAATGTCGGCGTGCCCGTGTTACTCGATCAGCGGGTTTTTGAGCCATTCGCCCTGGATGCAGACAAAATGCCGCAGGGCAAGGAAACGCTCGAGGTCAAAACGGCAAAATCGGTTATCGCATTTACCTATTACCGCCCGCCCGTCCGGGCCGAGGTGTTGGTGCGCGATGGCCGTCTCGTATTTATAAAGACGAGGTTTTTTAGCGGTCACGTCACCGAATACAGCGGAGTATGGCGGGCAAATTCAAAATGGTGGAGCAGCGAATGGAAGATACAGGAATGGGATGTCGAAGTTGAAAGCCACGGCATTTATAGATTATGCAAGGCAGGTATGGATTGGTTTTTGATGGGTGAATATGACTGAGTGCCGGAACGCGGACACCCTTGCCCGCAAGACGCGGCTAGCGTCTGGTAGTCGCGGGTGGGGTGAAGATTCTCAGGCCGGAGGAATCGGCCTTATATGCGACAGGAGGATGTTTTGGGACAGTTGGGACAGTTGGGACACGCGGGACACGTGGGACGCTTGGGACAGTTTCTGCCGCCAACGGCGACAAACATTAAACCAGGGTTAAACGAGTGTAATCCTAGCCTTTAGCAATGAAATAAAAGAATGTTCCACGAGCTCCACACACGTTCAGCCTTTAGCTTTCTCTCATCCGGCTCGCAGCCCCAAAGATTGGTTGGCCGCGCGGCGGAACTGGGTTTGCCGGCAGTTGCACTGCTTGACCGCGACACGGTTGCAGGTGCGGTACGGTTTCATTTTGAGGCCCGTGAGCATGGCATAAAGCCGATCATCGGTGCCGAAATCACCATGGACGACGGCAGCCTGTTGCCTCTGATTCCTACGAGTCTGAAAGGCTATCAAAACTTAAGCAGACTGATCACTACCGTCAAGTTTCGTCACAAAAAGGGCGAGCATTTCGCCACCCGAAAAGACGTCGAAGATCACTCGGCCGATCTGATGTGCTTTACCGGCGGCGGCGATGGTTTTCTCTACAACAGCATCAAAAACGGCAACGGCCTCGCCGATCTCGCATGGCTCGATTATGTATTTAATAAGCGCCTGTATGTCGAGCTACAGCGGCACCATCTCCGGCACGAAGAGGCGATAAATCAAACGTTGCTCGGCTACGCACACAAGTTGCGGCTCCCTTATTTTGCCAGCAACGGAGCGTACTACGCCGATAATCATGACCGCGAACTATTTGACGTATTCACCTGTATAAAAAATCACAAGACGATCTACGATGCCGGTAAGCTGCTGTCGGAAAACAGCGAGCGATATCTCAAAGATGAGCGGCAAATGCGGCGGCTTTTCGAAGACATTCCCGAGGCGGTAGACATCACGGCTGAGATCGCGGCTCGGGTCAAGTTTTCAATGGACGAGCTGTCCTACAATTTCCCCGATTACCCGCTGCCCGAAGGCCAAACGGCGAGTGCGGTTCTGCGTGAAAAAGCCCTCGCCATGTCGTTTGAGCGTTACCGCGATAAACAGTGGCTGATCCGGTCGCAGGTTGTCTCGCGACTCGAAAAGGAGTTCAAGATCATCGAAATGAAGAAATTGGCGGGATATTTTCTGACCGTTTCGGACATTTCGGATTTTTGTAAGGGCAATAACATTTTGTCGCAGGGCCGCGGATCTGCGGCTAATTCCGTGGTTTGTTACGCGCTCGGCATCACGGCGGTAGATCCGATTCAGCACAATCTTTTATTCGAAAGATTTTTGTCCGAGCGATATGAGCAATACCCCGACATCGATATCGACCTGCCATCGGGCGACGACCGTGAAAAGGTTATCCAGCACGTGTATGAAAAATACACCCGCCGCGGTGCCGGCATGACCGCAAACGTCATCTGCTATCGCGGCAAATCGGCCGTCCGCGAAGTTGGCAAGACATTTGGTTTCGGCCCCGAAGTCCTCGGCCGGCTTTCAAAACTTAATTCCTATTACGAGACATTTAAGGGCGAGGAATTGACGCGCCGTCTGAAAGAGGAGGGGTTCAATCCGGACGACGACCGGGGCTTGCGTAAGTTCGCCGATTTATACAACCGCATCCTCGATTTTCCGCGACATCTTGGCCAGCACTCAGGCGGCATGGTTGTTTCACACGGGCATCTGGATGGAATAGTTCCGCTCGAGCCCGCTTCGATGGTCGATCGAACGATCATTCAATGGGACAAGGACGATTGCGAGGCTCTGAAGATAGTAAAGATTGATCTACTCGGTCTCGGGATGATGGCCGTATTGCGCGACACAATAACGCTTATCAAGGAGCATCACGGCGAGAATCTCGATCTGTACAAAATCCCCTATCACGATAAGGAAGTGTATGAAACGCTGCAGAGGGCCGATACGGTTGGAATGTTTCAGGTCGAGAGCCGCGCCCAAATCGCGTTTCTGCCAAAGTCGAAACCGGCTAACTTCTACGACATCGTCGTCCAGGTTGCGATCATTCGCCCCGGGCCGATCGTCGGCAATATGCTGCATGCATATCTAAAGCGGCGGCAGGGTTTGGAAGAGGTCACATATCCGCATCCGTCCCTCGAACCGATTTTGCGACGGACGATGGGCGTGCCGCTGTTTCAGGAACAGCTTTTAAAGATGGCGATGGAGATCGCTGGGTTCTCCGGCGGCGAGGCAGACGAGCTGCGGAGGGCGATGGGTTTTAAGAGACCCGACCGTAAGATGGAAAAGATTGCCCAAAACCTCCGCGACGGCATGACCCGAAACGGCATTCCGCCCGACGTACAGGAAAAGGTCGTCGAATACACAAAGGCGTTTGCCAATTACGGCTTTCCCGAATCGCACGCCTTTAGCTTTGCCCTGCTCGCCTACGCCTCGGCCTATTACATCGTGCATTACCGTGCATGTTTTATGACCGCGATGTTTAATAATTACCCGCTTGGCTTCTACTCTGCCGCCACGCTGGTAAAAGACGCCCAGCGTCACGGCCTGCACTTTCTCGCGCTTGATATAAATAAATCGCAATACGAATTCACGGTCGAGGAGGTAGACGGAGAGAACCAAGTCCGCGTGGGATTAAAATTTGTGCGAGGACTGAGAGAAGAGGTTGGCAGAGCGATCGTGTCAGAACGCGGGTCGTCCCCTTTCCCCCACCGGGAATGCGGGCACCCCTGCCCGCAAGACGCGGCAGCGTCTAATCCCCCTCGACACTCATACAGCGTAACGCCGGGGGAGCCTGCGTGCCGGCATAGCCCGCGTTCCGGCAATTACAATAGTATCGCTGACTTGATCGAGCGAGTGCCGCAGATAAACAAACGCGAGATACGGGCGCTCAGCTTGGCGGGGGCACTGAATTTTGACGGGACGGTCCATCGCCGCGAAGCTCTTTGGCAATCGGAATTGGAGATTCAGCCCGCGGGCGGGCTATTCGAACAATGCGGAGGCCCACGCATGAGCAAGGGCGCAACAGGCGAGTTGGATGTTACGCCCTTGCTTACGCGCAGGCCTCTGCATAAAGCCTCCGATGTCCCATTCCTCAACCGCCTTGAGGGTGTCGAGCTGGTCGATGCCGATCTGCGAAAAACCGGAATCTCTATCGGCAAACATCCGATCGCTTTCTTTCGCGAAGATCTGAAACGCCGCGGCGTATTGTCGGCGAGAGAATCTCTCGATCTGAAAAAGAATCAGGTGGTCTCGATCGCGGGTGCAGTTATTATTCGTCAACGCCCGATGACCGCAAAGAATGTGGTTTTTATAACGCTGGAGGATGAGACCGGTTTCTCAAACTTTGTAGTGATGCCCGATAAATTTGAAGAGTATCGGGCGGTGATAAATCAAAATGACTATCTGATAATCCGGGGAATCTTCGAAGAGCGAGGGATGCTAAAAGCCCTAAGCTTTATGTCGCTAAGTGAGATCACAAGCGAGGTTGTGTCGCATAACTTTAGGTAACGGGTCTCCGTCCTATTATGGTCATTCCGATTCCGCCTAAAATCACAGCCCCCGCAATGACGAGCCGCGTTGTAAAAGCTTCAGCCAAAAACACCGCCCCGCCCGCCGCAGCGATTACCGGAACGGACAGCTGCAGCACCGCCACACGTGTCCATGAGTGATCTTTTAGCACGGCATACCAAACTGTGTAACCGATGCCCGACGTCACAGCACCTGAGATTATTGCCAACACGATGCCGCGGCCGGAGAGATGTAAATTAGGAAAGTAAAGGACAACAATGAGAACCGCCATCGGCACCGAACGGATAAAGTTACCGGTGGTATCAGCGAGTGGGTCGTCGCTCCCCTTTCCTCGCAGCGTGTAGGCGGCCCATGCCATCCCGGCCGCGGCCATGAGCAGTGCATTGATAAGCGGCGGCGACGCGAGGCCCGGGATTACAAGATAAACGAGCCCGCCAAACGCAATTATGAAACCTAACCATTCGAGTAACGACGGCCGCTCGCCTTTGATTATCCCGATGGCGATCATCGTCGTCTGCACCGTGCCGAATAGAATAAGCGCTCCACTAGCGGTCGTCAGCCCGAGATAGGCAAACGAAAAACATGCTGCATAGGCAAACAGAAAAAAGGCTGAAATCCAGCTCCCCGAATGTCGGAGAGCGCGCAGGGGCATAACATCCAAATTGCGGGTTGCGCCTCTGCTCATGCGCGGGCCTCTGCAATAAAAGATTGCAGCCAATGCGACCGCGCCAGCCAGCAGCCGCAACCCGGTAAAGCCGGCTGCGTCCGCCTCTCCATCGCGGAGGGCCAAACGGCAGAGCACCGAATTTAAAGCGAACGCCGCAAGCGCAAACGCGGTAAATGCGGTAACCCTAATCACTTATTCGGGCCACGTCAGAGGTCGTGTCCGAGCTGTCCTGCACGCCACCGACGCCGTCTGCTGGCTCGCGCCGGTCATCTGTTTCAGCCGAGTGGTCCTGGCCCGTCGGTTTGCCTTTGCGGTCGTCGTCGATTGCATTTACTTGCTCATCGCCGACTCCGCCATCGCCCTTAGGCAAATCGCTGCCAGTTATGTGATCGTCCTGTTTTCGTTCTTCCTGCTGCATATTACGAACTCCTTTATTTAATTGCTTGTCTCATCCAAAGTCTGTTCATCCGCAGAAGCTTCTTTCCGCTCCGGTCGCATGTGCGGAAATAGAATCACGTCGCGGATCGAGTGTTTGTTTGTGAGCAGCATCACGAGGCGGTCGATACCGATTCCGATACCAGCGGCGGGCGGCATTCCGTAACTCAGTGCCCGAATATAGTCTTCGTCGAGCACCATCGCCTCTTCGTCGCCGCGTTCACGCTCGCCCATCTGATCGGTGAATCGATCATACTGCTCCTTCGGATCGTTGAGCTCGCTAAAACCATTCGCAACCTCCATGCCGTTGATGAACAACTCAAATCGCTCCGCAATTTGCGGGTTCCCCGGAGAGGCTTTCGCGAGCGGGGAGATGGATTTCGGGTAATCAATGATGAACGTCGGTTGTAATAACGTTGATTCAATAAATTGATCGAAGATGAAGACAAGAAGTTCATCCTTGCTAAACCTATCCTTCATTGGATTGGTACGGGCGTTCTCTGACGCTGTTGATGAGAGTTTCTCAATGTTCCCGTGAAATTGCTGCTGCGAGACTTTAGTGTTCGCGTAGTGCTGCTTCAGCAACTCAGAACGCGAGGCGCCTAGGAACTCCATTGTTCTTAGGAGCCCCTCAGTAGAGTCGAGTTCCGTGACGGCAGGTGACGACGCGTTCTGCTCTAGAACCTCACATATCGCGTCCTTCATCGAGATTCGACGGAAGGTGCCAAAGTCGATGTCAGTTCCCTCATACACCACGCTCAGTCCGCCCGTCGCCTGCTCCACGCTTTCGCGTAGCATCTCTTCGCAAAAATCCATCATTCCATTGACGTCCATGTAGGCGCAGTAGAATTCGAGCATTGTGAACTCGGGATTGTGCTTATACGAGATACCTTCGTTGCGAAAGTTGCGATTCAGCTCGTATACCTTTTCGAAACCGCCGACGAGCAGGCGCTTTAAATAAAGCTCGGGCGCGATGCGTGCGTAGAGTTTGATGTCGAGCGCGTTGTGATGCGTCTCAAACGGCGTAGCGGCCGCACCGGTTGCCTTTGGGGTAAGCATTGGCGTCTCGACCTCGATGTAGCCGCGTTCGTCGAGAAAATGCCTCAGCGAGGAGACAACCTTCGCACGCCGTTCGAAAACCTCACGGGTCGAAAGCTCCTGACTCGCGTCTTCCTTTTCCTGAGTCTCCACTCGTAGGCTCGAACCGATGAGATCGACATAACGCTGTCGCTGTTTGATCTCGGCGTCAGCAATGCCATGCATCTTGTCCGGCATCGGCACCATCGCCTTGGCCAAAAACTGCAGCACCTCCACGTGGACACTCAACTCGCCGGTGTTTGTAATAAATAGATATCCGTCGACCCCGACAAAGTCGCCGTGGTCCAAAAGGTGCGAGATTTCCCAGCCGTCCGGCGACACGCCGGAGTCATTCGCTCCCGAGCCGTTGTACGCACCTTTGACGTCGTCCCGGCGTATATAGATCTGCAGCCTTTCGATTCCGTCAGAAAGGTGTACAAAGGCAGCTTTTCCCATCACGCGAGGCGGCACGGCCAGGCGCCCGGCAATTCGGACATTACCGAACTCCTTTAGGCGAGCGTTCAAAGCTTCCTTGATGTCAGCCGGCGGACGCTCGCGCTCGGCGAGAGTAGCGACGATCTCAGCCATCTCCGCGGCTATCGACGCAATCGGCGGAAATCGAAGGAGCGCCGTGATCGAATCGTCGCTTCCGGTCAGCGTGGAGCGTACAAATTTGTTCGGGTAGACATTCCCGACGAGCTCGCGCAGGGCGTTCAGGTGATCGAGGCGGGCGGCCGTTTGGTCGTTTTGCTCGATGATCTCGTCAAAGTTCGGAACGCTCATGGTGACTCGATTATAGTTGTGACGCGCCGGGTGCGGCAAACCGCGTAGGTTTATGGCAGAATGTAGCTTCTGCTGAAAACGCTGTGCACTCTGGTTACGCTCCGCGCGAAACCGCAACGCGTTTTCTGCGGATACCTGCGTTTATGATCGATGGATTTGAAGACCTGAAAAAGGCAATCGCGAACGGCACTAGGACGATCACGCTCAGCGGAGCTACCTCAACGGCGGCAAAAGCGTACCTGCTGGTTAAGCTCCAGCAGGAAACGAATGCGAAATTCGCCGTTGTCACTGATACCAATGCAGATATGGACGCGTGGCTCGGCGACCTCGCTTTTTTCAAGTCCTATCTCGCTAATTCCGGACCGCCGATAGCTCTCCCGTCATTCGAGACCGATCCTTACTCCGGCGTATCCCCACACGCAGAAACGCAGGAACGCCGCGCCTTAGCCTTGTGGGAGCTGGCGAATGGCGGCGGCGACACGGTGGTGCTCTCCGTCCGTGCCCTGGTTCAAAAGACGGTCACCAGGGAGGAAATTACGAGCCTCGGTGCAGAGGTCATCCGCGACCATGACTACGTGCCCGAGGAGCTAGTCGGGCGTTTAAAAGCCGGTGGTTATGTGCGCGAGGATCCGCTATTCGGCCCCGGGCAGTTCTCGATGCGGGGCGGCATTGTGGATGTTTGGTCACCGGATTCAGAGTTTCCCGTGCGGATCGAGTTTTTTGGGGACACTGTTGATTCAATTCGCAGTTTTGACGCAGACACGCAACTGTCGATCGCTCAGCTTGATAGGTTTCCGATTTCGCCGATGCGTGAGCTGTCGGTCTCGCCGCAGGACCTAAAGGACTGGGCATTTTTCGCCGCCGAGAAATTCGGCGACCCGCGATTTGCACGAAATCTCAAAGACCGCACGGCATTTGCGCTTGACGGCGAAACATTTTCGGGTTGGGAGTTTTTGCTGCCACTGTCCCGACCTCTTACGTCCAATGTCGCCGCTTATCTGGCGGACTACATTTTTGTAATCGACGAGCCCACTGCCGTCGAGGGCAGCCTCAAAACCCTTTTCGATCATCTCGCAACCAGTCTGGCCGCCGTTACCGAGACCGGGGACATTGGCTTGCCGCCGAACGAACTGTTTGTAGCACCTGGGGAGTTACGCGAGATTTTATCTCAAGCCCGGCGGCTCGAGCTTCGTGCGTTGGGCCAAACCGCGGCGGCGGTCGACGAGCAATTCGATACGGGCGGTGAATCGTCATCAGCGCCCCTTTTCCTGTTTCCGACGGCGGCCAATGCGATTGAGATCGAGATCGTAACCCGAGCCACGAGGAAATACCGCGGAGACGTAGCGGGTTTTGCGGCGGAGGTCGGTGATATACACAGTCCGCAGATTATCGTACAGACCCCTGGAATTGCCGAGCGTTTAGAAGAGATCCTAAGAGAATATGATGTGTCGCTGCCGGACGCTGTCCACGTCGGAATTCTTTCAAGCGGATTTGAGCTGCCGTCGGAGCGTCGCGTCTTCTACACCGAGGGCGATGTATTTGGCGAGACGACGCAAGCCGAGTTTCGCACGGACAAGGACGCCCCAAAACGAACTAAGAGCAAGCTTGGTGCGTTCATTTCCGATTTTCGCGACCTCAAATCGGGTGATTTCGTCGTCCATGTTGATCACGGTATCGGGCGGTTTGACGGACTGCAGACCATCTCATCGCAGGGTGCCGAGCGCGAGTTTATGCTGCTCGTCTACACTGACGAGGCGAAGCTGTTTGTGCCCGTCGAGCGGATGGATCTCGTGTCCCGATACTCGTCAGGCGAGACAACGGCGCCGACGCTCGACCGGCTGGGCGGGCTCGGTTGGCAGAAAACTAAGGCAAAGGCAAAGCGCGCGATGCGCGATATGGCCGACGAGCTGCTAAAGCTCTACGCCGAGCGCAAACTCGTCCGTGGCCACGCATTCTCGCCCGACGCACCATGGCAACATGAATTCGAGGATGCTTTTCCTTACGATCTGACGGTCGATCAGGCGAGCGCAATCGAGGATGTGAAAACGGACATGGAAACGGCGACTCCGATGGATCGTTTGATAATCGGCGATGTGGGCTACGGCAAGACCGAGGTGGCGATGCGTGCCGCGTTCAAGGCCGTGATGGACGGAAAGCAAGCCGCGATCCTCACACCCACGACGGTCCTTGCGTATCAGCATTTCGAAACGTTTAAGAAGCGATTCGCGGCGTTTCCGGTAAAGGTAGAACTGCTATCCCGCTTTCGCTCAACTAAGGAACAGAAAGGCGTCGTCGAAAAAGCGGGTAAGGGCGAGGTGGATGTGTTAATCGGCACTCATCGCATCCTCTCGACCGACGTTAAGCTGCCTCATCTCGGTATAGTCGTAGTCGACGAAGAGCAGCGTTTCGGCGTCGGGCATAAGGAAAAACTCAAGCATCTGAAAAAGAAGGTAGATGTTCTGACCCTCTCAGCGACCCCGATCCCGCGTACGTTAAATATGTCGCTGCTGGGCATGCGGGACATGTCTGTCATCGAGACCCCGCCTCGTGACCGTCTCGCGATTAACACACAGGTTGTTCAGTTTAGCGAAAGTGTTATTCGCTCCGCCATCGAGCTCGAGCTTGCCCGAGATGGTCAAATCTTTTTTATCCACAACCGTGTCGAGTCAATCGAATCGATCGCGGCCCTTATAAAAAAGATCGTGCCAAACGCCCGGGTCGCCATCGGTCATGGACAGATGAACGAGAAGGAGATGGAGAATGTCATGCTCGATTTTATCGGGTACAAATACGACATCCTGGTCGCGACAACGATCATCGAAAACGGCATCGACATTCCGCGAGCGAATACAATCATCATCAACCGGGCGGATAATTACGGCCTGTCGCAGCTTTACCAGCTTCGCGGACGCGTCGGCCGGTCGAACCGGCGTGCATACGCATATCTGCTCATTCCGAGTGAGATGGAGTTGACGCCGATTGCCCGTCGGCGTTTATCGGCAATCCGCGAATTTTCCGATCTCGGCGCCGGCTTTCGTTTAGCGGCGCTGGACCTCGAGCTGCGCGGGGCGGGCAATATATTAGGCGGCCAACAGTCAGGCCATCTCGATGCGCTCGGTTTCGATCTTTATACAAAAATGCTCGAGCGGACTATCGGCGAGCTGCGGGGCGATGAGGTAGCCGACGAAACGAGCGTGGCGATCAATCTCGGAGTCGACGTTTCGATTCCCAAAGATTACATATTTGAGGCGAGCCAGCGGCTGCGGACATACAAGAGAATTTCCTCCGCCACGTCCGAAGAGGAGCTGGTCGAGATTCACGCTGAGATCGGCGACCGATACGGTCGCATACCGCGTTCTGTAGACACACTGTTCGACTACGGGCGGTTGCGAAAGCTGGCTGAGCGACTGGCGATCATCTCGATCGACAAAGCAGCGGACGGCATCGCAATCAAGCTAGGCGAGAACGCACGGGTCGTGCCCGAAAAATTGATGGCGTTTCTTGAGAACAATGAGGAATCGACCTTCTCCCCGAACGGGATTTTGCGGACAAGAGTGCTGACCGCGGACCCGATTAAAACGGCGAGATTGACGCTCCTCGCGGTCTCCGCCTGATCACTCTGTACAGTCGCCAAATTCTTTGCGATCACAGACGAAGAGCCCCGCCACGTTTTCGCGCGTTTGCTGCCGCACGTTTTCCCATACAGGCGACTGGGCGTACGCCGCGCGTGTCCAGCCGAGCTTGGCGCGGTTTCGCCACACGTACTCATACGCTTCGCGCTCGTCCTCGCCCATCAGGTGTCGCGCCTCATGCAACAGGATGGCCGCCCGCTCAATATCATCCGCGGGATAGGCAAAGAAGTCTGGGTATAGGGTCATGATCTCAAAGGGGAAATTCGTTGCCGCGTATGCGCTCTCTTTTGCGACTGACGCATTGAGCCAATTGTCTTCGCTGCGATATGCCGTGAGATTCGCCAGCAAGAAAGTTTCATTGTCGAAACCCTTATCTTTGAGGATCCGGACCGCAGCCTTGATGACTTGCTTCTGGTCGTATGATAGTGAGCGTGCCGAGCCGATCAAGGATAGGTAAAACCCTGCGATAACGGCTAGACATACGGCGATGCACACCAGAAAACGCGTTAAGATCGTCCTGCCGCTACCCGTTCGACTCCCGAGCTCGCGACCGCACCTCGGGCAGTCAGCGACACGCCGGCCTGGGACAAGGCCGCATTTTCGACATTTGTTATTCATCAAGACGCGGAAGAAGGGTGGGTCTAAGATTCCCGCCTTTACTAAAAACAATCAAATCACTCCCGTTTCCGGTTTATATTGGAGGAAGAGTGAAACGTAAGGGCCGGTTTCGGCATCAAACCCCTCAGTTTGCACTGACATTTTTTAGATATATTATTGTATCGCCTCAAAAGGAACGGAGTTTTGATGAGAAATTTTCAGAGAATTGTATTTGGCGCACTATTGACCTCTATTTCGGCCTTAGGCCTGACTGCCCAAGAGACCCAGACAAAAGTCGTGGACGAGGTCGTCGCCCAGGTCAATGATGGAGTTATCACCCTTTCCCGGATCAAGCGCGAGTCAAAAATGCTTGTTGACACCTACGTCGGCGAAGGCAAGACCCGCGAACAGGCCCAGAAGCTGATTTATGACAAACAAGGCGAGCTGATCGCAAATCTGATCAATGAAGAGCTGCTCATCCAAAAAGCGAAAGAAAGCGGCGTCGGAAACGACATCGACGCACTGATCAATCAGCGATTCGTTGATCTGATGAAGCAGTATAAATTCACGACGATTGAGCAGCTGTATGCTGAGATGGAAAAAACCGGCGTTAATCCTACCGAGTTAAAAGAGACGTGGCGAAAGCAGGCCACCCGCGACCGGGTGATCCAGAGAGAAGTGCAGCAAAAGATCTATTGGGGGTTCAATCCGAAAGAGCTGAAAGACTATTACGAGAAGAACAGGGCGAAATTTAACACGCCGGAAACGGTTTCTTTCAGCGAGATTTTCCTTGGATTTGCCGGCCGCGACGAGAAGGTGGTTCGCGATAAGGCCGCCCAGGTTTATGCTCAGCTGGTGGCGGGCGGTGATTTCGCTAAGATCGCGAAGGAAAACTCTGATCCGGGCGTGGTCACGCAGGGTGTGGGCAAGATCGAAAAGTTGCACGTTAAAGACTTGGTCGACACACTCTCAAAACCGAGCGCCGGTCTCAAAGCGGGCGAATACACAAAGCCCTTTGATGCCGATCAGCTAGGTGTTGTGATCCTGAGAATCGACGAACGCATCGCGGCCAGCGATCAATCAACATTTGACGAAACCGCCGTACGAACCGCGATGCTCAACGAGAGGTTACCTGAGGAGCAAAAAAAGTTTATGTCTAAGCTCCGAGACGATTCGTATATCAAGATCAGTGAGACGTATCGCCCGATCGTCGCACCGATTTTGTTTGCCGATGAGAGAAAGAAAGGAACTTCCAACTGATTCTCGGGTGACGAATTAAAATAGAAGGGCCGGGAAACCGGCCCTTTTTTATTACAGAATTTCGCGTATCGCCGCGTCGAATATCTCCACCCGTCTCTTCGCCCGCTTGACCTCGGGGTGGTCTTTTGCGTAGCTGCGGGAGAGACGGGCAAGATCGGTTTCGAAAGCCGCCCGCCTCACCAGCAACTTCCCAAGTGCCAGCGTTAGCCTTTCAGTCTCGGTTGGCTTCACGGCATAGATAGCGGTGAGAGCACGCTCGATGGCGAGCAGCTCGGCACGGGCATCGAGCACTTTGGGATTTTGGTCGGTATAGTCTGCGGCAAATGACTCGAGGTCGGCGGTAAGTTCCACGCGCCGCACCATCACCTCGGCAAAGGCCGCGGAACCGCGTATCGGCCCCCCAACTCTAACTAACGGCGATGATTGCTGTGCTGCGACAACTCCCGGAATCAAGAGCAGCGCGGCGAACACTAAGCTGCGATTAAGTATCATTTAATTATTTGTCTCAAACGTAAAGAAATCGGGCTGTAGAGCTTGATTTAGGCGGTATTCAAGAACTTGTACGCCCCAAATGTTTTCGCTGGTAACACTGCTACTGTTCGAGGCAAATCTTATTCTATACTCATGCGGCAAAGTCACACCGTCAACGACTTTGTAAATCGAGAAATCTTCCGTCAATGTGATAACCGAGCTCGACAGCTGATTCTGCTGGCCGAATATTATGCGACCCGCATCAACCTGGCGACGATACTCCGTGCGTAGGTGATTAAAATTATCCGCGTCGAAGAATAGTCTAATCGTGAAATCAGACGAGCCAACTCCACGCGGCATGTAGTCAAGCACGTACGATTTGCGCTCACCAACTTTCTTCGTGCCGGCAGATTTGATCATGGCCTTTTTATCGGCAAGCAAGAGAGGCCACCGCAGTGACATCGTGCCGCCGAACAGACCTTCACTCAGGACAATGTCATGTTCATTTAGAAATGCACCAAGCAGTGACCGATTGCCGGCGCTAATGAAGGGCAGGCTGGATTTCCCATGGAAATGGCCTATTTTTTCAAAAGGATACTCTTTCGAATTGAGGCTGATGATAAAAAACAGATTAGCTGGATTCGAGACCATTACCGCACGACCCTTGCCTCTTACCACGGGCGACTTTACCTCGAATTCACTGGCTCCGATGGCCATCAGCGTCTTCAACTCACCCCTCTTGGCGGGGCTCGCGATGGATCCGAGATGCTTTGCGATAATCTCGTCCGTTTTTAGACTCTGGCCCGCGATCCCGGATGCTAGGCCCGCTATTAATAAGGCAGACGCGGCCAAATTCGCAAATATTTTCATAATCACACCTCCCAGTTACCTAGAGCCTGCTCGCTACAGGGGCCGCATTCCGCTGAGCTAAATGTGACGAGGCGCTCGCCTCCCCTACGGCGCACCGATCCATGACAAGGTCGTGATCCGATTCGACCGAGCCGTCACCGAAAATCTTGCCATCGGCCAAGGTCTCAAAATATGTCGTGATATTGTCCAAAATCTCGTCTGCCGAATGCGAATGATAAAGTTTCTGACGAAACAATGCACCGCCGACCAAACCCTTTGTAAATTGCCCGGCGAGCTGTTTCATCTTGCCCAGGGCGACTATCTCGGCCATCTCCTCGCGACACATTGAAAAGAACTCGAGCAGGACACTTTTCTTCTCATCGAGATCCGGCTGATACGGAGAGCGACCGGCTAGAACATCGGCAAACTGACGAAATATCCAAGGGTTCTGCATGGCTCCGCGGCCAATCAATATCCCGTCGACTCCGGTCTCCGCCCACCGCTCCATACCATATTCGATAGTGGTGATGTCGCCGTTCCCGGAAACGGGTATGCCGACCGCCTCTTTTACGGCACCGATCAGGTCCCAATTCGCCAAGCCTTTGTAACCCTGCTCCCGAGTGCGCCCGTGAACCTGAATATGCTCGACCCCGCATTGCTCCGCCATTTTCGCTGTGTCGACAACGTTTATAGTCGCATCAGAGTATCCTGTCCGCAGCTTTAAGGTCAGTGGAATTGAGATCGACTTCTTGATCTCCTTCAATATCAATTCAAGCTGCGGCAGGTCGCGTAAGAGTCCCGAGCCACCCCCATTTCTGACGACCTTCGGGGCCGGGCAGCCACAATTTACATCGAGAATGTCTGCACCGACCTCCTCGGCCATCTCGGCGCCCATAGCCATGCGGTCGACCTTGCCGCCAAAGATCTGGACGGCATATGGTCGCTCCTCTTCATCGAAACGCATCTGGCGTTTCGACTTAGGATTTCCTCGGGTCAGGCCTTCGACAGAGATGAATTCTGAAACGACCAGACCGACGCCGCCGCGCCGCTTTATCAGCCGGCGAAACGTGAAGTCCGTCACGCCCGCCATTGGAGACAGTACGAGCGGCGGATCGATGAGGATGTCTCTTATCTTGAAAGGCTTCATCAGGAAGCCCCTGGCGGGGCTCAAATCTTGGTTAGAACGACGCCCGTCGCTTCAAAAGATACTTCGGTCACCGTTCCATCGGCATTCCGGTTGTCAAATTTTGCACCGTCGTCGTTAATTAAATGGTCGACATGCTCCTTGGGCAGGATCTTTGTCTTGAAAATGCCTTGGGCTCTTACCTTCATCCCGGCCGAATTGAGGGGAATAAAGAACTTATGATCGCCAAATGTGACGCGAACGCTCTTGCCGCCCACCTTGTCCGCGATCTCGGCCCAGCAGCCTTCTATTTTGCAGGAACGGACGACGATGCCTTTGACTTCCACAGTCCTTTCAGCAAATTTTGCGGGGTCGGCAAATACCTTCTCGATTTTTGCGAAAGAGACTTTTTTCGCAAGGGCGTCACCACGCGTGATCATTCCGCCGGGTTTTAGGTCAACGGGTGCATTGTCTTTGCTCTTAACAACCGGATCTCCTTTACTGTTCAGCTCAGGCTTGTCCGCAGTATGCGAATCTTGCCCAAAACCAAAAGTCGCGAAGACGAACAATATGCATACGCAAACAAATATTCTTTTCATAATAAATACCCCAATCGGGCCGCTGCGTCAGACGAGCAGATCCGCGGCGGAAAAACTTACTTTTTTTGAAAGACGACCTTGCCGTCAGTAACCGTCGTGAAAACTATCACATCGGCAATCTTCGTCGGATCAATCGTGAAGATGTCATCGGATAAGACTATAAAATCCGCAAGACGTCCCACCTCGAGCGTGCCTTTCTGATCTTCCTGAAATTCCGCATACGCTGAGCCCCATGTAAACGCTTTCACGGTCTCGTCGACTGATATCTTTTGCTCCGGCACCCATCCGTTTGGGTTCTTATCGTCAAGCGTCCGTCGAGTGACAGCCGCATAAACGCCAAGCAGAGGGTTTAGCGGTGCAACCGGCGAATCAGAGCCGAATGCAAGAATGCCCCCGGAATCCAGCAGCGCCCTAAAAGCATACGTACCCTTGATCCGCTTCTCATCCAGCCGCTTCCACGCCCAGCGGCCGTCGTCGATGATGTGATACGGCTGCATCGAGGCCACGACCTTTAGTGCTCCAAATCGCCGTATGTCATCCTGCCTCAGATGCTGCGAATGTTCGATGCGAAACCGCCGGTCCCTCGCGCCGTTAGCGGTCGCGGTTTTCTCAAAAATATCGAGAATTTCGTCATTCGCCCGATCGCCAATCGCGTGAATATTGATCTGTAGGCTAGCTTTGTCGGCGGCCAAGACGTATTCGAGAGTCTTTGGTATCTCGTCTCCCGCAAGGCCGCTCGTTTTAGGATCATCAAGATACGGATCGAAGAACCACGCAGTTGTCGATCCCAGACTGCCGTCAGCGTAACCCTTTAGACAGCCAACGCGTATCATTTCGTTGCCAAACGCATATCGGACACCTGTGTTTTCCCAGCGCTTATAGTCCGACAACGGCGAACAGCCGTAAACGCGCGTTTTTAACTTTCCCTGGCGGAGAAGTTCCTGGTAAATGCCTACGTCCGTGCCGGCCGACATATCCTGCACGCTTGTGACGCCGAGGCTCGCGGCATGGTCGGTTGCGGCTTGAGCGGCCTCCATTCTTTCGGCCCAGGACGGACTGGGAATGACCTTATTGATATAGGACATCGCCGCATCTTTGAACACTCCAGCGGGAGTGCCGGATGCATCGCGAACAATTAGACCTCCATCTACCTCCCTTGTGTCCTTATTTACCTTCGCGAGTCGCATCGCAAGGCTGTTTGCGAGGGCCATGTGACCGTCCAATCGGTCGATCATTACCGGATTGTCCGGCGTGACGGCGTCGATCATCGCGGCAGTCGGCAGATTGTTCGGCGTCCAGTTTTCGTGGTCCCACTTGCCGCCGAGTATCCATCTGCCCTTTGGCAGCTTCGCCGCAAAATCTTTTATCCGCCGGACAAACTCCTCGGGCGTCTGCGCAGATCGCAGGTCGACCGACGAGAGTTGCGATCCGGTCTCCATAAAATGAACATGTGCGTCGTTGAACCCGGGGATGACCGTACGCCCGCCCGCGTCGATGATCTTCGTTTTAGGGCCGATCCACAGCTTTACCTCCGCTTCTGAACCCATCGCCCTAATCTTTCGCCCAACGACCGCCATCGACCGCGCAACTGTTCGCTTCGCATCCATTGTGCGGATGTTTGCGTTGACGACGACAAGATCGGCGGACGGCACTTGAGCTGAGACCGCGACGGCGAGAACGAGAAGTAAGGCCAAGGCGAAAAGCTTTTGCATATAAAAACAGCTGCGAGAAAGTGTATTCTGAATATGGGACATTATATCAAATGCGGGATAAATATTTCCAGATTTTAGCGATCGCACTGAGCTCTGTGGGCCTCGCGTTTATCGGCTTTCTTTATTTGACGGAGCCCCGTTCCTTGGCCGAGGTGACAACAAAAGGCCAAGTGGCCCTCGGCACATATGAGATCGATCGGAAAGAGTTCGAAGCAGGACTGGCTAGCTTTCGAGTAGACGATTTTATCAATGCCCGGGCTGCTTGGGGGCGCGCCGATCCAGAGGGCAAGGACGCCGCGACGCAGTTTTACACCACATACAGCTACTACCGGCAGGGCTGGGGTAGGTTCTCCAATGACGACGTCCTGTTTCAGTCGGGCGTGACGGCGGCCCGGCGTGTGACAGAGATTGATCCGAATTTTCGTGTTGCCGATCAGACACTGGCGATCAAAACGCCGCTTGAATTAAAGGCCGAGCTCGAAGAAGGTTTGAAGATAACGACGGCAGACTTTAATCCCCTTAGGCTCACCCGCGAGCGCAAATAGCAAGATGATCCGCGAGGAATTACAGGATATAGACGTAGATCTCGATACGAGAATCACCGGCGATCTTGCTGTCGCTGATTCGGATAATGGGTTGTTATCTAGTGAACCGCGCGGGCCGGGTGCTTTATACATCGTGATACCCCTACTCTTTTTAACGGTCACGCTGCTTGGGGGTCTACGGCTGGGGGCGGCGGACGGGGCGTTTATTTTTCTGAAACCGGCACTGATCGCTCTAGTTTTTGCCGCATTGACGCTCGTCCTGTATTTTCGATCAGCGTTTATCGAATTAGATGGCTGGTTGTCGGGGCGTCGGCCACTCCTCGATAATGCCGCCGGATTAGGGATCTTAATCACTCTTTTTACCGCTACGGTTCAATTATTTAGCGCACTCCTGCCAGATCAGGGATTACCGTTTTGGATAGTCGGCTTCTGCTTTTTTTGGACGATCTGGAACAACTTATTTGCTGACTTCGACCCGAAACGCCTGCTACAAAGTATGATCGGCCTCTTCGGCCTCGCTTTTGTTGTCAAATATCTGCTGCTGGCGAATCTAACCGCCTCGCCCGGCGACAGTTGGCTAGCGAGCGTAATTGCCAATCCCGGAAAAGTGGCCCTGACCTACCTACTCGACCTGCCTCAGTATTCCGCCGGCACTGGGTATATTCAGTTTTTCACGTTAACGCTCTATCTGACCGGTCTTTTTCTACTTCCAAGGCGACTAAATTCAAACAATTAAGCCCCCGATCCGGAATAGAATCGGAGGCTCAACATTGAATCGCTAAACTTATCTTTGTAAAACAGTGAACGTCAGCGACTTACCATCGCGTCGAACGGTGACGACATTTCCCGATACCGTTTCGATCACGTCGCCGATTTTTACCCCAGCGGCCGCCGCCGTACTACCCGGAAGAACGGCAGTCACAACGTTTCCGGCTACGCGAATACCCATCGAAGGCAGCGAGCTACCGGTCGTGGGCGTCCTGTTAGCGGCGGATGACGAGCCCGTGGACACAACGGAATTGGAATTTGCACCACGCGCCGACGTGATGGTTTCGGAACCTCTGATCGCAGAGTCAAAAGAACCGCCCGCCGGCCTTTCAATCTTACGGCTGGCGGAGGGGACTTCTCGTGCAGCGACAACGCGAACCGACGGCTCGGCCTGCCTCTCTCCAGAACGAGCGATCGTCTCATTAACGGCCACAATCGGTGCCGGCGAAGAGGGCTGCTCCGCAAGAGAGGGCACAGCCTGTGTTGCCGCCGTCGAAACGGTCGGGCCTTCGGTGACGCTCGAAGAATAATTTCCTCCCGAGAAGAGATAACCACCGATCAAAATCGCCGCCGCGGCCGGAGCGGCGCCATACGCCCACACTGGTAACCACGTCTGCCGGCCGACGACTGGGCGACCGTGGGCGATTCGTGCCCGAACCTTAAAGTTGAAATCCGAGGGCGGATCGACGCGCCCCAGATCGCGAAGCGTCGTCCCTATAAACTGTTCGTTAATTTCGTCCTCTTTAATATTCATTTATAAATAATGCTGTAATTTCTCTTTTAATAATCCGCGGCCGCGGCTGATCCGCGATTTTGTGGTTCCCAGGCCGAGCTCCATTATCTCGGCAATTTCCTCGTATGTCTTTCCCTCGACGTCACGCAACACCACGGGCACTCGATACTTCTCAGGCAAGGCGGCGATCGCACGGCCTATTACCTTGCTGCGTTCGTCATCAACCAGTTCTGCGTCTGCCAGCGGACGTTTATCTGGGGGCTGAAACTCGATCTCCTCGCCATCGTCCCCTTGAAAAAGCCCGGTCAGCGACATCAGCCGCCGCCGTTTTCGCCGCCGTGTCTCGCTGATCGCCAGGTTGGTCGCGATGCGATAGATATAGGTCGAAAAGGCGTACTGCGTGTGATACCTGTCGAGGGCAAAATAGACCCTGACAAATGTCTCCTGTGCTAGGTCGACCGCTTCTTCGTAGTCGTTCAAAAATCTATATAGATAATTGGTTATCGGGGAGCGATAACGGTCCATTATCTCGCCAAATGCGGCCTCGTCGCCGCCCTTTGTCGCTTCGATAAGTGCATGGTCCGAACGCCTTTCTTTAGCCATGAAGGCCGCGCTTGCCTCCTCGCCTGACCGTTGAACTGCGTCGAATGCCATACATTCATACTATTGGAAACGATACGCCTCACAAAAACAAAGCGGCGTCGCTGGATAAGCTCACGCCGCCGCCGCAATAAGGTTGCGAAAAAAGGGCAGAAACATGCCCGTAGGAAGTCTTGGCTCCCAGGGCCATGCAGGCACACTTACTACCGCTCATGTTGCCACAATTAGTTTCCGCCGACGCCTCTCCCGTCACGTGGCTTCGCATTCTTCACATATTTGTCGAACCACGTAATCATCTCGTACAGGGTGTGCTCGGTCGACTCTTTGGCGGAGTAGCCGTGCGACTCGAGCGGCAGCATTACAAGCCGGGCCGTGCCGCCGGTGCCGCTGATCGCTGCGAAGAGGCGTTCGGATTGGATTGGGAACGTGCCCTGATTATTGTCGGCCTCGCCGTGGGTGAGCAGTATAGGCTCGTTTATTTTGTTGGCGACAAAGAAAGGCGAGACCTTTGCATAAAGGTCGGGTGCCTCCCAAAACGTTCGGCGCTCCGACTGAAAGCCAAACGGCGTCAGCGTACGGTTATACGCTCCGCTGCGAGCAATACCGGCCCGAAACAAGTCGCTGTGTGCAAGCAGGTTCGCAGTCATAAATGCGCCGTAGCTATGTCCGCCGACACCCACGCGGTCACGGTCCACCACACCCATTTCCACGCCTTTGTCTATAGCTGCTTTCGCCGAATCCACAATTTGCTTTACAAACGTGTCGTTGACCGTCTCGGGGTTTCCCACGATCGGCATCGTTGTATTGTCGAGCACGGCGTAGCCCTCGAGCAGGAAGAACAAATGGGACGTGCCCCCGATCTGTGTAAATCGATTGGTCGATCCCGACACCTGTCCGGCCGTAGAATCATCGGTGAACTCCAACGGGTAAGCCCACACAACCGTCGGAAGGCGTGTCCCGGGTTTATAATTCGGGGGAAGGTAGAGCGTAAACGACAGGTCAACGCCATCGGCACGCTTGTATTGGACAAGCTGTTTCTTAATGCCGCGAAGCTGCGGAGTGGGGTCGCGAAAGTCGGTAATTTCACCAGGCTCGACGCATTTCGCATTGGGCGGGCACACAGTTCGTAATAAGAGATTTGGCGGGAGCGCGATAGCTTCCTTCCTTGTGAGGAACCGATTGCCGGTTTCGTCCATCATGGCTACAAACGATTCGAAATCGTCGTTGCCGGAACGCCACAGCTCGTCGATTTTCATTGTGGCGAGATTCATCTTTCGGAAAAACGGCCGGTCCCCTTCCGGCGACGCGCCGGTTCCGGTTAGGAATATGTAATCTCCATCCTGACGAATCACATTTCCACCATTTGCCAGAGTCTTTGTGACTGGAGAGCCAATGTCGTTGTACCGGTCATTAACACTGAGATTTGAGACCATTCGAACCGTCAGGGGGTTGCGGTAATCGGTAATAAACGTCCGCCGTCGCTGCGTGTCCCGATTGTATTCGCCAAACCACATCAGTCCGTCACGCTCGCCAAAGCTGCGGCCCTGGAAACGATTTTCGGTTTTCAACACCTCGCTTGCCGATCCCGTGAATGGTGCGGTGAGTTTCATCAGCTTGTCGCGATGAGTAACTTTCTTACGTGGGTCGCCCTCGTCGAGAGCCTCGAGCCACATCAGCATGGCAGGCTCGGTCGGCACCCAGCCGTAGCTTCGAGGCCCGACAGGTACTCCCTGGACGGGTAGATTGTCTTGCAGCGGGACGTTCGCCACGGTCGCTACAAACTTTCCGTTCGCATCCCAGATCTCGACCTTTCGAGGGAAACGCGACGATGGATACTGATAGGAGAACGGCCTCTGAATGCGATCGGTGAGGATGTATTGTCCGTGGGGAGAAAAGCTTGCGTTGTTGTAAATGGCAGGCGTGCCAATATTACGAACTCGGCCAGTCACGTCGATCGTCGCAAGCTGCGAGGTGGCGTAATACTCGAACAGCTTTTCGTCGTTCGGGCTCTTCATCAGATCCTGAAAAGTCTGGACGGCACCCGTCCGGCCCGATGTTTCCTGGATGCTCGGCTCGGTCGGCGTCAAATTCTGATAAGCGGGAGCCGGGCCGCGCCTGGCCGGAACAAGCGTTGCGACGATATTCCGGGGGCCCTCCCAGTCAAATCGGCCGTAGGCGGTGTTTACATAGACACCTTTCACTTTCGTTGCCTTTGCCGTTATTGAATCGATGATCCACAACTCAACACCCGCGGGCGTGACGTTGCCCGCGACGAGATACTTGCCGTCGGGCGACCACTGTGGAGAGACGATCTGGGCACCCGCGGGCAAGACGACGGGAGTTTCTTTTCCTGTACCTATGTCTTTCAGCTTTAAGCTGACCGCATACGGCTGCCGGTGAGCGGCGTTTGTGAGCGGATTGATCCGAAGACCCGCGATCCTCAGCATCGGTTGAGCTAATTCGGAAATCGGCGGGTAGCGAAGCGGCACGAGCAGCGCAATGCGATCACGGGTCGGCGAAATAGAGGTCGATGGCGTGACTGTCGAGTTCAACACGTCCATTACCGCTTTTGATGGTTGCCTGTACGAGTTCTGCGCCGCACAGAGGGCGGGTAATGCTAGAAGTGCGAATAGGGTAAAAAATCTCACTTTCATTTGTTTGTACCTCGGAACAGCTCGTTTTTGAATTCGGAAGCGCGAGCAGGACTCACCGTTTCGTTTTCCTCATCGAGTCCAGCACCTTACCGGCTATTGCCGGAATGATGTCCCTTTCGTTTGCGTGGTTCTCTGTATAGACAGCTATGACGAACTTGGGGCCGTCGGCCATTTCGATATAGGCGACGTCGTGGCGGGTCTTGCTAGTCCAACCGGCTTTGGACCAGAGTTTTGCGTCTGTAATTTTACGATCGATTATAAGCTTACCGGTAAAGCCATTGTTCTGGCTGTCCGGGTCGGTAGTCGCGGCGAATGGGTCGCGTTTCATTAGATTCATCATCCGCGCCGTGCGCTCCGGATTCGCGATGTTGCCGCTTACGATCTCGGCCATCAGACGGGCTGTAGCGTTTGTAGTGATCATGTTGCGATTCTGGCCCTTGTAGGCCCGCGATTGCTGCTCGATACCGTAGGCGTCCTCGCAAAATGTCTTCTGATTGACGTTGATGTTGGTATAACCCATCGATGTGAACCATCGGTTGACGCGGTTGCGTTTGAATTGCCAGGCCTCGAAGTCTTTCCGCGACATCTCGGCGCCGCTCGCTGTCTGGGTGAGCACATCGAGAATGTACTGCGTCGCCTCGTTGGATGAGTCAACGATCATATCCTTGAGTCCGCGTTCGAGCTCAGCGGTCATGGTGACCTTTTTATCCTCAAGTTGCCGCTCAAGCGCCGCCATGTAAAACATTTTGATGACGCTCGCCGGATAAATCATATCCTCGCCTCGGTAGTCGGCCCAGTGCAATTTTGACGCGTCGCGTAAATCAATGACGGTCACAGCGATCTCGCCTGCACCAAGCGCTTTATCGCGGTTAGCGGCCCGGACGTCCCCGACTGCTGCGTCAATAATCGCTTTCAAATCCGCCGAGGCGATGAGCTGAGGCGCTCGATAGTTGTTTGGCTTGACGATCTCAACCTTTTGGCCAAGAGCCGTAAGTCCGGACGCAGTCAGCACGGCAATCGCGCATATCAATTTTGCTTTCGAATACATCTTAAATAGCTGTGTTATCTTTTACGGCAGCGGTAGCGGAAGTATAACGGAATTTGCCGGTCAAAAGAAGCACTCCGGGGTCCCGGGCCTCATTCACAGTTCCGATGACGACTGAAATAATAGACGACCATAAACTGATACGCGGTCTTGGCCGTTGGGACTTTACGGCTGTCGTGATCAATACGGTGATCGGGGCCGGAATCTTTGGCCTGCCGGCGAAGGTTTTCGCCGCGATTGGCTCCTACAGCCTGATCGCGTTTGTCGCGTGCGCTCTCATTGTCGGCTTAATCGTGCTGTGCTATTCAGAGGTGGCAAGCCGGTTTTCCGCGACCGGCGGCCCATATTTATACGCACGAGAGGCGTTTGGTTCGGCGGTCGGGTTTGAGGTTGGTTGGCTCTATTGGATTGTCCGTGTTGCGACCTTTGCCGCAAACTGCAATCTGCTCGTTACGTACCTCGGCTTTTTCGTACCCGGCGCCAATGAAGGTGCGATGCGCATCGCAATTGTCTCACTGGTAGTCGTGGCCATTACGGGCATCACCCTAATCGGCATTCGCGAGTCCGCACTCGTTACTAATATTTTTACGGTCGGTAAGCTGCTGCCGCTTTTCGTATTCGTCGCGGTCGGGCTGTTCTTTATCCAGCCTGCGAATTTTAGTTTTGCGGCAGTGCCGGAATATTCTGGTTTTTCGAGTGCGGTGCTGCTGCTCATATATGCTTTTGTTGGATTCGAGGCAGCGGTGGTGCTTTCAGGAGAAACAAAACAGCCGGAGAAGACTATCCCCTTCGGCCTGATCGTCGCGCTTCTAATTGTCGCGGCGTTTTATATTCTCATCCAGATCGTGAGCATTGGAACCCTACCGGGCCTTGCCACCTCTGAACGCCCCATCGCGGATGCAGCCGCCGCGTTCATGGGCCCGATGGGTGCGGCTTTTATAACGGTCGGCGCTCTCATTTCGATCTTTGGGAATCTGAATGTAGGCGTACTGAGCTCGACGCGGATGTTGTTCGCGATGAGCGAGCAACGCGATCTACCGGGTGTCTTCGAGAAAACTCACCCCAAGTTTAAGACCCCATATGTCGCGATCATCGCGACAGCCGTAGTGATGCTGGTGTTGACGATCCAGTCGTCATTTCTGACGGCCGTGGCGATCGCGACGATTACGCGGTTAATTGTTTATGCGACGACGTGTCTCGCTCTGCCGATCTTCCGACGCCGAACGGACCTGCCGCCGGCACCATTCAAGGCCCCTTTTGGCATCGTCGCCGCAGTATTGTCCATCGCACTGATAATTTGGCTGTTAACTAACGTGGATTTTGCAAAGGAAGGTCTAGGGCTTGTCGCAGCGGTATTTGCGGGCCTGATTATCTTTGCTGCTGTCCGGATATTCCGCCGGCAGACCGCTTAGGCGTTACTGGAAAACGCCGTCGCCCAGAAACTTTCGCCGAATATACGAGATCGTATCTTGAAGCGTCTCTTGCGGGTCGCGCGGCGTAAAACCTAACTCAACTTCGGCTTTTGACGAGTCGAAATACCAAAAATGCTCGGCCTGCTCTACCTCATTCGGTGCGACAGGCGAGGCCTTTCCCCAATTTTTGTAGATCGAGCTAATTATGCTCGAGCCGGCCATGGCCAGTTGTTTTGGTACGGTCAGCATCGGTGCCGACACGCCGCTAAGTCTTTCAAGGCGAGAAAAGAACTCCGAAAATTTCATGTTAGCCGCGCCCACGAGGTACTTCTCACCATCTCGGCCCTTTTCGAGAGCCGCAATAAATGCCGACGCTGCGTCACGCACATCGACAAAGCTCAGGCCGCCGCTCGGCGAGTATGGAATTTTACGGGCCAGGAAATCGAGTACGGGTTTGGTCGAGCTGAGACGCTCATCGCCCGGCCCGAGGAGCAGCGAAGGATTTAAGATCACGAGCCGCCGTCTGTCCCCAGCGAAATTCTCGATCGCGGCACGCTCCTGGTAATACTTCGAAGCGTAATAGGCCCATCGCGTAATGATACTGACGGGCTGTGGAAAGGTCTCGTCGACCGTTTCAGGCGTCTCTGTCACCGCGATTGTCCCGCTCGATGATGCAAGAATCATTGCCGCGACACCGGCTTCTCGTGCCGCGTCGCACAAGAGCCGCGTGCCTTCCAGATGAATCCGATTCATGGCCGAAGCATCGCCATTATCACGCGAAACCTTGCCGGCAAGGTGAAAGATAGCGGAGACGTTTTTGCACGCCTCTCCAACATCTTGCCGGTTGGTAATCGAGCCTTCGACAGACTCGATGCCGGCGTCCGTCATCCATTGGGGCACCCGCGACGCCATCACCCTTAGATTCGTCTCGCCGGCATCCAAAAGATTGCGAACGATATGCGTTCCCAGGAAACCGGTTCCACCGGTGATCAGAATTCTTTTGCTGGTTTTGGCCAAGGCCTTCGTTTTCGCCATGGCTTATTTCCAGGTCTTCCTGATCGGATGGGCTTCGGTATTGAATACCACGCTCTTAAAATCCAGGGTTTTCTCAGGTGCAAAGAGGAGATAAAAATACTTGAACGTCTCGGCCAGTAGGAAGCTGTGCATGTAGTCCGTCTTCTCTTTTGTTTCAACACTCTTTAAGCCTGCATAGGCGACGTCGGTGCGGCAATGTTTTACAAAATCGCGCCACATCTGCTCGCCCATGGCGAGGTATTTGGGGTCTTTTGTATAGTGGTAGAGGATGTAGGTGGACTCGACGATCTCCGGGCGCAGCGGATAGCCGCCGTGCTCGACCTTGCCGGTTTTATAGTTGTAAACCTCGGGCTCGATGCCGTGTGCCTGCCACATCTTAAACATCGAATCCTGGAGCGCTCGTGCTCGGTTGAGATCGCCGCCGAGGGCCAGAACACCCGGGAAGAATGCATCCAGAGCTCCGGTATGTGGTTTCATACGGGCACCGGTATTCATATCCGCATGGCCGTACCACAGCCCGCGGTTTACCTCTTCGCGAAGGTATTGGTTGACAGCCGGGATGCTGTCCTCCCACATTTTGCGACAGTCTTTGTCCTCAAACAGGATCGAACACTTGAGCAAGTATTCGTAATAGCTGTCGATCTCAGCGCTTACGTGACTGTCGGTATTTGTCCACTTGCCCGTCTCGACGTTAATGTTGGTGCCGACCAGGCCTATCGCAGAGCGACGCTTGTAGGTTTCGACCAGCGCTATTTTTGCACGCTCATAGTAAACGGGCTTCCCGGTCAGCTTGGCCAGAGTGCCAAACTCAAGCAGCAGCGTCCCGGTCTCCGCCGGATTCGATACAGGTCCGCTCGTCTTGCCGGTTTTCAAGTTTACGTTCTTGTACGGCAGTCCGGTCGGCGAATCAAAGACGGGCAGCAGACGACGTCCGAGATCGTCCGCCAGAGCAAGCAGCCGCTTGTCACCCGTCATCTGATAACTCGTCAGTAGTCCGCCAAGTATGCGTATAACGATCTCAAAATTCTGAACGGAGATATCCTTGTCAAAAGAAAGGTTTTTGACGATGTATTCGCGCGTGGCATCGGCCTCTTTCTTAAATCCAAGCAGATACAGCGAATCGAGTGAGTCGACGGGCGTCATCAAGACCGGCGTTCCGTACCAGTCGCGGCACGTTTTCGTCAGCGGTTTAAGATCGTCGTGGCCCCGACAGTGTTTCTTGTAGCCGTTCCACGCGTGGAGAAACTCAGCTCTGACCTCAGCGGCAAGTTTCTTCTGGTCAACTCTGACCGCAGTTTGAGCGTTTAGAGGAACGGCTACCGTAAACCCCGCGAGAACCAAAATCAGAAGCAGCTTTAAGGTTTGATTCATTTTGTAATCAGAATCGGCTCGCCGAACCCGAGATCCTTTAGCCTCGGCAGCTGCGTTCTAGCGTCACCAACTACGAGCCAGATCATCCGGTCGGTGTTCAAATATTTGGTCGAGAGATCTTTAATCTTTTGCACGGTCATGCCACGGACGATTTGCTCGCGGCCCTTGACGTAATCGTATTTCCAGTTGTATTTGCTGATATCCTCAAGCATATCGAGCTTTGCGCCTGCGGTTTCAAATGAACGGGCCATGCTCTTGGTGAGAAAACCCTGGGTCGTTTCAAGATCCAAATTGGAATAGTTTTTGCCGAATTCCTGCAGAATCTGCTTGATGAGCTGCGCCGACTCCAGTGTCACATTGCTTCGCACGCCCGTCGATATTCTAAAGGTGCCGGGAGATCTCGTGCCGGAGAAACCGGAACCGATACCATACGTGTAACCCTTGCCCTCGCGCAGCTGCTGCGTTAGCTGCGAGGCAAATCCGCCGCCACCGAGGATGTAGTTCATTACGGATGCCGGGTAAAAATCCGCATCTGTCTCGGCGAGGGCCGGGTATCCAATGGTGATGACCGACTGTTTGGCACCGGGAACATCGTAGAAATAGATTTGGGATTTCCGTGGCGCCGACGGCGTTTTGTAATTAGGCATCACGACCCGGCTACCCTTCCAGCGGGCATCCAGCGACTTCAGCGAGCCCGCAATCCGATTTTGCCCAAGCGATCCGACCACATGCATCCGCGCTTGCGTGGGCGAGACGCTCTTTGCATAAAATGCCTTTAGATCGTCGAGCGTGATCGTTCCAACCGACTCAACTGTTCCGAGCAAACTTCGCGAACGGATGTTCTCTTTTCCGTAGACGAGCAGGCTGAAATTGTTCTGGGCAATGGCGTTGGGATTCGCGGCTTGCTGGCGGATAGCGCTGATTGTCGCCTGCTTTCGCAGGTCAAATTCTTTCGCATCCCAGCGCGGCTCAAGCAGTATTTCCTCAACCAAGGCGAGCGTGGCGTCATAGTTGCGGGCGAGCGATGTGACGGAGACGCGGACATCTTCCTGCCCTGCGCTCACGTTGATCGATGCGCCGAGCTGCTTAATCGCTTCTTCCAACTCCAGGGGGGTTTTTCTTGCTGTGCCCTGCGTCATCATCCGGGCCATCATGTTGGCCACGCCTACCTTATCTATATCCTCTAGCAGCAGTCCGCCGTCCATCACAATCTCGAACTGGACGAGCGGGACTTCGGTGTTTTCAATACCCACTACACGCATGCCGCCCGGGAGTTTGGTCTCCCAAATTGCCGGTGTCTTCACGTCGGGTGCGGGTCCGTAAGGAGGCTCGAACGAGCGGTCAAAAGACGATGGGGTACGGTCGTATTTGGCCTGAGCCGTCGGATCAACAGCACTCTCAGCGCCGGCGATGATTTTTTCCTCGACTACCTCGGCCTTTGTCGAACCAGTTAATGCGAGATCGATCTTTCCCTTAGGCACGAAGCTCGTAGCCACGTAATTCTTGCCTTTAATATATTTTTCGTAAACGCGTTTTACGTCCGCCGGCGTCACCGCCAGCGTATTCGCGATCTCCTTTTCGATGAAACCAGGATTGTTGAGAAAGAGATTTCCCTGTGCAAGGCCGACGCCCTTGCCTAAGACACTCGAAAGCGAGTTATAGAATTGCGTTTCCAAACCCGCCTTGATTCGACTTAGATCCTTTTCTGCGATGCCATCCTTTTCGAACCGGGCAAAAGCTTCGTCGATCGCCCTTGCCACCTCGTCAAGATCCTTGTTTTCAAACGCTCTCACCTCAATCTGCATTTGCCCCGCCAGCTCGGAATCGTAACCGCCGATTGAAACACTAGGTGCCAGCTTTTTCTCCTCCACCAGTACCCTGTAAAACGGAGCCTTCTTCCCGTCCGAAAGATACTGCATCAGGATGTCCATCGGATATGAGTCCGGGTGATACTGCTCAACAGTCGGCCAGGCAAGCGTTAGCTCGGGAAGATTAGCGAAGTTATCCTCGTGATAAAACTTAACCGTCTGCATAACGAAGCCAGGCCGCTTGGCCTGCATCTTGATCCCTTTGCCCCGTTTGATCTCGCTAAAATACCTTTGAACCCACTTCTTCGCCTGGACAGTATCAAAATCGCCCGCAACGACGAGGGTCACGTTGTTGGGCACATACCATCGGCGGAAAAATTCTTTTACGTCCGCAAGCGTCGCGTTCTGGAGGTCATCAAGCGAACCGATAACCTGCCAGTTATACGGATGGTCGGCAGGATAAAGGGCCTTATCTATAACGTACTGCGAATGCCCGTACGGACTGTTGTCGTTGCTCTGGCGTTTTTCGTTCTTAACGACCTCTTTTTCCTTCGCCAGCACGTCGTCCGTAACAGTGTTGATGAACCAGCCCAGCTTATCCGCCTCAGCCCATAACATTTTCTCCAGTGCATCTTTCGGCACCGTTTGCAGATAATTAGTCCTATCGCGACTGGTCGATCCGTTAGCTCCGGACCCGCCGATGCGCGCACTCAATTTGTCGAGTCCGCCTTTGCCGAGGTTTTCGGATTCCAGAAACAGCAAATGCTCAAAAAGATGTGCAAACCCAGTGCGACCGGCCTTTTCGCGTGCCGACCCGACATGGGCGGTGAGCGACACAGCTACAACCGGATCAGAGCGGTCAATGTGAAACACGACATCCAATCCGTTTGGCAAAGTAAACTTTTCGTACTCAATTTTCAGCGGGGCTTTTACCGCATCTTGTGCGGCAGCCGAAATGACTAAGGAAGAAATGCAAACGACAAGAACCCACAGTTTCACGATTTTCATAATAGGCGTGACCAACCAATTTAGATCTATCCAATCATTTTACGGCAAAATGCTCTAAAGAGTTATCGTCCGGCATGTCACCGCTAATTATCGATAACCGGCTCTTGCTTTCGCGATTTCCGCCGTTCACCTTTCCACAGCTTTCGCACCGCGGCTACATCAAATTTGTCCCGACGTCCATCGCGCATCGTTTCGACTTCGTGCTGCACCCGGGCCGCGATCAGCCTGTAAGCCTCCGTGTTCGGCACGCCCTCAGTCATTTTCTTGAGCTCGTCATACTCCAGAAATCGGCCTACTTTCGCTCCTACCTTAGCTCCGATGCTGCTTCCTTTTGGCAAGATGGTCCCCTTTGGAAAGGCCTGATATGTTCCCCAGATGTAGATGGGCAAAATACCGATTCTCTGATTTAGGGCAAGGTAACCAATAATCGGTTTGAATTCGGCAATTTGCCCGGATTCCTGCCGACCACCTTCGGGAAAGATCAGAGCATTGTAGCCGTCGTTAAGAATTTGTGTTACATGCCTGAGCGACTGGCGAAGTGACCCCGTCCGCTCGATGGGCACGAGCGTCGTGAAATTATTCATATACGCCCGCTTATATTTGGTGTCGAACCAATAATCGGCGGCGGCGACCGCTACGGTCTGATCAGCCATATCGCCGAGGGCTCGCTTTACGAGGCCGGTATCAATGTGCGAAGTGTGATTAGGCGCGACAATGAAGTTTACGTGCTGCGGCACGTTAGCCTCACCTTCGATCCTGGTGTCCAGGACGCCCTCATAAAGCGTGTTTTGAGCAAAGTCGACGACCGTATTTCCAACACGGCGAAGGATCGACGGAATGTGGATCTCGTCTGCCTCGGGTTTCCCTTCGGCACGAGGTTCATCGATTAGCTTTTTGGATTTATCGACTCGCTGCACGGCAGTCAAGAGCTCTCGCACAGTTTGGATTTCATTAAGCGTGTCGGGCGAGAGTAGACGACCGCCGGCATCCTCCACTGCTGCTTGCAGCTCGACAAACATCAGCGAGTCGAATCCTAGATCGGCGAGCTTGTCCTCGGCCGCGATATCAGACAGAGGCCGGTTTGAAACGCTGGCCACGATCTTGCGAATCCAAAGCAGGTTGTCGTCGCCTTTGGTCTCAATCTGACTCTTCGTTTTTGATTTTGATCGGTCTTCGAGCGTCTGCAGCATCTCGACAACCAGCGGCCGTTTTACTTTTCTGGTCGCGGTTCGCGGCAACTCAAACGGTGTCATATGAAGCACCTTGACACGTTTTGCAAACGCAATTCCCGCTGAGATCTCGCGAAAGTGCTCGGCGACCTTTTTATTTGCCTCCGATCGATTGAGCGAAATGTCATGCTCGTAATCAGGTACGACCAAGGCAGCGATCTTCTCACCGCCGTCAAGGTCAGGAAGACCGACAACACTCATCTCTTTGATAAAGGAAGTCTTGCCGTAGAGATCCTCGATCTCGTCAGGATAAATATTTTTACCATTCGAATCGATAATCACATCCTTTGAGCGGCCGACGATAAATAGATTTCCGTCCTCATCCAGCCGGCCGAGATCACCGGTTTTAAGCCATCTATCCTGCAACACCGCCTGGGTCGCCTCGTCATTGTTGTAGTAGCCGAGCATGACATTTTGGCCGCGGGCGACCACCTCGCCAACGCCGGTTTCGTCCGGTGATTCGATCCTCACCTCAACGCCTGGCAGGGGCTTGCCAACACTGCCTCGAAGCAGCTTGTTACCGGGACGTGCGACCGTGAGTACAGGCGATGATTCTGTAAGGCCATAACCCTCAAGCACGGTAAATCCAAGGCCATGCAGGTCTTTTTGCACCTTTTCGCTCAGTGCTGAGCCGCCCGAAATCAGATACCGCATCTTGCCGCCCATCCCCTGATGGATTGGAAAAAAGACGACCGGTCCAAGATTGAACGGCGTGTTGTCCCGAATCCACGCGTTGAATTCGATGACATTGTCGGCCATATCGGCGATCCAATCCCCTTTCTCGCGGAGCCGCGTCTTGATCCGGCGATGCAGCATTTCCCACAACGCCGGTACACCCACCATGCCTGTCACATGCCCGTTCTCGATGGTTCGTGAAAGGTCCTCCGCGGTGAGCTCGTTCAAATATGTGATCTGAGTTCCATTTGAGAACGGGGTCAGAAAGCCCGCGGAGAACTCGAACGTGTGATGCATCGGCAGTACCGACAGGACGCCATCGGTTAGGTCCATATCGAGCACCGACGAGAGCATCGAGATCATGTTTGTAAAGTTTTTATGCGAGAGCATGACCGCCTTGGGCGTGCCCGTGGTTCCCGATGTGAAGATTAGAGACGCGACCGCATTGGACGGAATTTTGGCAGGCAGCAATGCATTACGCTGAGCTTCTTCCGTTTCGCTCTGAATCTCGAAAACCTCGTCGAATGTATACACAGGTACGCCGCGGGCCGTGCCATTTCCACCGTTGGCCGCCGCCTTGGCACCCTTCTTTCCAACGCCCGCCCGACTCCTATCGCCGTCTGGAGAAAAGCCCTCTATGAGCCTGGCAGCTAGTTCCAAATTGTCGGCCGCCAGCTTGGCCGAAATCAGTAGGGCGGACGCTTGACCCGCTTTCGCAAAAGCGAGAATCTCATCCACTGTAGACGCAGGATCTATCGGGATCGCGGTCGCCCCGGCCTTTAGAATGCCGAAATACGCCATGCCCCACTCGGGCATGTTGTTCGAAAAAAGAATCACACGGCTGCCGCTGCCTATTCCCTTTTTTGCCAAAAACCCGGCCGCTCTGAGAGTTAATTCATTGACGTCTTCGAACGTATATTGCTCTTTACGCCCGTCACGCTCGATTCGCATCGCGACGCGGGTGGGGAATCGCTTGACCGACGTATCAAACAGGTCAAGTAAATCTTTGTAGGTGTACGAACGTCGTTCCTGAGTCTTCAGCTCCTCTTCGAGAGCTGGCAGCACCCATTTCCGCATCCCCGGGAAATGGACGTTTAGCCAATAATCGTACCAATCAAGCTTCTCTGGATACCACGGCAGCAAATGCCGCTCGCGTTCCTTGATCGCGGTCTGTAGTGCCCGCACATTGTCCGACCGATAAAGATACTCGTTATCAATCATGAACGGCTTAAACATTGCGAACGCGTCCATCGTCGCCTGGGTCGTTTCCTTAAAGCTCTCGGTCGATTTCTTCAAATCCGAAATGATGTTTCCAATCCGACCCCCGCCCCAGCGTGGGGAAGCCTGGTCGAGAAGGCCGTCGACTCTTTTCGTTAATTTATTGAGCATCGGTGCGGATGCAAGCTCGTACGTACGCTGTTTGACCGTTTGCGTTTCGACCATTCCGGCCAGTTTGTTGACAATTTTGTTACCGGTCTCTTTGTCTTCGAAATGCTGGCGCTTGTAGAGGCTAACTAGCCCGACTATCCGCTTCATATCGTTCGGATTCGAGTCACCCGATGAGGCCTGGAATACAAGCGGTGGGGTCGGGTCGACCAAGGCATTCATCGTCGCCGCCAGAATGGCTCCGGAGACCATATCGACAGGAATAACGTCCAGGATCAGCTTTTCGTTTACGGGAATGATGGGCTGGCCCCGTAGAGCGATGAGTATCAGCGGTGCGGTCGTCGTAAATCCCTCATTCCATCCGGGAAAAGGATACTGATTAGACGACTCAACAATCGATGGCCTGACGAGAATTTTAACAATGTCATCCTGCGACGCAATGATCTGCTCCGCAAGCGATTTGGAATACGTGTAAATATTCGTCCAGCCCCAGTACTCAGCACGTTCTGCACCAAGGTCGGTCGTCCGCTCACGAACCCACATCTTACGTTCGCGAAAGATTGCCGACTTCAGCTCACCCTCATCATCAGGATCACGGCCCTCTTCAATAAATCGGTTCCTCGCCAGCTCGCGAAACTTAGCATGCTGCACGGCGTCATCGGCCTCCTGCCTCGCTTGCTCGGACAAACGAGCACAGTCCTCGACCTCGCGATTCACATCAAACACTGTCCCTGGGAGTTCCTCCTTGCGCGGGAAATATCCGACAACAGGCTCATTTTCCCAAATCGGCCCGCTTCGTTTGCCAGCCACGAAACAAGTCGAAACATGAACAAGCCGAGGCTTCCTCATCATCCGCGCCATCTTGATAATGTTGTTCGAACCGACAACGTTCGTTCGCAAGGCAGACTCAAGCGGCGGGTTAAAAGTCACATTCCCGGCACCATTTATAATGATGTCGGTATCACGCATTATCTTCTTAGCTTCCTTCTCATCCAGCCCGAGAAACTCATCGCCGACATCGCCATTCACCGGCACGACCTTTGATTTAATAAAATCTTCAAATGAGTCACCGTACTTCTCCCGCAGCGGATCAAATGTCGGACTCGTCACAATACTCGTCCAAAACCGTATCCGCGACTCATTAATATCCCGTGCACGAACCGTCGCATACACCTTCCCGATATCCGGAAAATTATGCAGCAGCATCGACAGCGTCACCTTACCCACAAAGCCCGTCCCGCCGATAAAGAAAATCTTCTTACCCTTAAATATTTCGGTTGGTGATAGTTTCATCTATTACTCCGGATCAAATGCCCGGTAAATCTCTCTGTACCGCCAACACCGATCAGGACGCGGACCTCGCATTGTCCAAGTTTGGCACCTTCGGTACTTTTCATCTTGTAACTATTTCAACCCCTTGATCACGCACAACTGGCTGTCGTCCTTGCGGTAGCCGTATGCTATCGCACCGTCGGGCGCGACAATGAGATTGACGATACCGCTGGCAGACGGGTTGAGCGGATGAACGGTTTTCCAGGCTGTCCGCTTGGCTGACGCGACATCGAGCCGGTCGACCTGCGTCTGCCCCGGTTGATTTTGAAATAAGTAGAGGCCTTGGCCGTCAGGGGTCCAACCTGAGACCGCATCGGAGTCCTGAACACCGGCAAGCAGCCGGCAGATAGGCGCCGCGATCGTGCAGACGACAAATTTCCTGGCGCCATCAAGCGCGATGATCCGGCCCCCGTCGGGAGAAATTAAATTGTTGCCGGTATTACGGCCGCTGCTTGGCAAGGTTATCCCATCAGGCAGGAGTTGGACCGGATCGCGACCGGCTACTGACAGCATGTACACTGTCGTGCCCGAGCCCGTGCGAGTTGCCTGAACGACAATGCGTCCGTCAGGAAGCCAACCCGCCCACTCTACGGCGTCTATGGGGCCAATGTCGATGGCCTGCGGCCGCCCAACGCCTGTCGGAACGATCGAAATGGTGATCGGCGATTGAGCAGACGCAACTATAGCTTTGGTCCCGTCGGGCGACAGGGCGAGGCCCCTGCCGTCCGCGATCTTGACTGGCTGCGCGTCGCTTGGCTTGTAAGCATAGACGACGTTGCCGCCAAGCAGAATTGTATGATCGGCCGAGAAAGCCACAAAAGGGTCGGATCGCCCCGACCGATCCCGTGGCTGAGCGTCAGCTCCCTCAAGGATCTCGATGCCTTTCGACCCGCGGTCAAACGAAACGAGTACGTCACCCTGCGGCGAGATGTCGTGAAGGGTTATTGCACTTGGGGCCCGATAGACAAGGCGCTGGTGACCCGCGAGATCAAGACTGTATATATTGGTCGCTCCTGATGTCTCGGTTGCGGCAAACCAGACCTCGTTAGGCGATTTCCATGCGAGCGACCACCAATCGCTGAACGGCTGGCTCGCTGTAATAAATTTTCCCGACCGATCAAAGACCCACACCTTCTCGATATTCGAACGATCTTCGAAAAATGCGACGTGATCGCCCGACGGAGACACACGAGGAGTTAGATATCCGACTTTTCCCGGCATCGCCTGATCAACCCCGTCGTTGCGAACATTTAATTTTTGACCCGCCGGAAACTCGATCACCTCACGTCCCTCGTCCACGCGGATTATGGCCATTGTGTTGTTAAGGCCAAAGTCTGCAAACCGGACACCTTCGAACTCGGGACGCGAGGCACCCCCGGTGAACGAAGCCCTTGCCAGCGTCCCCGTCCGGTGGTACGGCTCGCCGGTGTCGAGCGTTGAACCGCTAAGAATGGCAAGCTCGCCGGTGGATGAAACGCCGAGGAGATCTGTTCCGGGAAATCCCAGTGAGCGGTACTCGAGGTTATCGAGGTTGGTTACAAATATGCTGCGAGGTTGGCTATCCCAATCGGCGCTATAGACTATCGTGCGGCCGTCCGGTGCAAACCGCGCAGCGAAGACGAAACCTTTTTCAAAGGAAACTGTTTTATATGTGACCTCGGCGACGTTCGCTGCAGACGGTGTTAGAAACCTACTGCCAAAATACCAAAGCCCCGCGCCGATCAACGCCAAATTGAGCACACCGGCAATAAGCAACGGTATTCTGCTTCGCCGTGCCGGCTCTGCCTCGGCCGCGATCTCAGACATGCTCGTGCGGGACGAGCTTGTAGTAGCAGACAGCGATTCCAATGCGAAACCCAGATCCGATGTCGATTGGAAGCGCCTGTCGGCCTTCTTTTCCAGACATCGTCTGACGATACGTTCCAATGCCGGGCTGATGTTCGGATTCGATTCAGACAATTCCTCAGGTTCTTCTTTGAGAATGGCTGACATGGTCTCGGCCATCGTCTCTTCCTGAAACGCCCGTTTTCCGGTGATCATCTCGTGCAGGATCGTACCGAACGAAAATATGTCAGACCGATAATCGGTCGCGTGGCCGCGAACCTGCTCGGGCGACATATATCCGACCGTGCCCATAATGACGCCGGGGTTTGTTATCGCCCGGCGTGTCGCGTCTTCGGAACCGTGAATATTAGCATCCGGTTCGCGAAGTTTAGCCAAACCAAAATCGAGGATTTTCACCCGGTCGTCCTTCGTGATAAACAGGTTTTCGGGTTTCAGATCGCGATGCGTAATGCCTTTTTCATGCGCGGCAGACAGCCCGCTGACGATCTGCTGGGCATATTCCGTCAACTTTCGCAGCGGTATCGGCCCTTCGTCGAGACGATGGCGAAGTTCCTCGCCTTCGAGGAGTTCGGCAACTATGAACGGCGAGCCGTCGTGTTCGCCGATGTCGTAAACAGTCAGAATATTCGGATGATTAAGTGCGGAGGTAGCCTTGGCTTCCTGCTCAAACCGCTGCAGTCGCTCTTCGTTACTAGCAAAATCATCCGGTAGCAGCTTGATAGCCACTTCGCGATCGAGCCGTGAGTCGTGAGCCTTAAAGACCTCGCCCATGCCGCCCGCACCAATCTTCGAGATGATTCGGTAATGCGAAATAATTGAATCTGCCTTTAACAATTCACTCATTTTGGGGCGATCATATCTCCTAATCCGTCACATTACACAGCCCGATTATCGGCTGGTGGAGCATTGTAATCTCGGCGTTTCGGCCCATATAGCTGCGGCCCATGGCGATGGCTTCGGTTAAGTTGTCAGCACGTTCCCAGCCGAGCATTTCTGGGACGTGGGCGTTTTCGGCGCCGGCGACGATGACTTTGCCTACGTGCTGGCGGCCGTTTTCGCCCCAGTACCACATAAAGAATGCGTGGGCGCCGTGATAGGCGTTGCCGCGGCGGTACATTTCTATGTACGCCGGATTTGTCGCGAACTCACGCTCGTATTTTTCGCGCAGGTAAAAGGCGTCGCGCGATTCGGGAAGCAGGCGATGGAAAAATTCGATATACGACGGATGGAATTTATGATCAAACTCGTCAAAGCACGGATGCGTGATGATCATCACCCCGTCTTTCCTGAGCAGCGGTTTATTTCGGTACATATTAAAGTGATAGCCGAGCGCCATCACCTGTACCAAAATCGGATTGAGCGCCGAGTAGACATTGTAAGGCGAGATGTCAGGGATGCCCGAGATCAAAATGTCACACTGGCCCTTCACAGGAATCTCGTACTGCTGATAGTTCTTTTCGAGTATCTTGTCGTGAACCGGCTCGGTCTTTCCCGCATAGCAGGCGATGAGCTCGTACTGGGCCGGAATCGCGTGCAGTAGCTTTCGTCTGGCGGCGCGCGGCAGATTAGAAAATGTCCGCTTCATCGCCTCCCATTTCATCCGATCGCCGAATGAAAATTCGTCTTCATTTCGCGTAAGAATGTCGTACCCATCGGCAAACATCTTGTTATTTAGCGCGGTCTCGATGTGAAAGACTTTGCAGTTTTCATCCACGAGTTTTCCGAGGCGAATAACCTTATGATTAAGCGCAGATTTCGGCGGATCCATATACGAATCAGAATCGCGTATCGTCTGCGGCTCGTGATGAGCTCTTAGACTTTCGTAATCGCACAATCCAACCGCGACAGACTTGTGACCACCGTCCATCGGGACGAGATTGATGTTTAGATAGATGAGCAGATCGCTCTCGATCGCACGTTTGTTCACCCGCAGCGGCTCGTTGTGTTTTGTGTGACCGAGCGTGACCAGCTCATCGTCGGCTTCGGCGTCGTGGTTATAAAAGCGGTCCGGGTAATAGGCGTTAAAGATCGTCTTGCCCACCATCCGCTCCATTTCCCACGCCGTCATCTTGCGATGGAGAGAATTCGCGATGATCAGATGGACATCATCGACACCGTTTGCACCGCACATATCCAGAACGACCTCCAGCATCGTCTGCCGCAAGTCGGGCAATGCCATCGGCGGCAGAGGCAGCGAGATGTCGTCCATCGCAATCGTCACTTGCATCCCCGGCTCGAGCAACGCATAAAGCGGCTCCATCTCAAGTGGATGATTAACAGCGTATCTGATCGCCGCCTCGCGATTAGGCAATCCCTTGATCGGCGGATTTGGATATATCACCCGCGTCCCAATCGGCAGATCGTTGATAATAAAATCCTCACCAAACGGCATAATCCGCGGCGCGGAGTCTTTGTCGATGTAAACGATGGATTCGTGTGTTTTTCTGCGTAGCTGTAAGGCCATAATCGATAGTTTAGAAGTAACTTCCTAGAACGCCTGCAACGGGCAGCGTCGCACGCAGGGATCATCTACCCCTAGGTGCTGCGCGCGCCGCTCATTTCAAATCCACAATTGGCCAATCATGCTGGAGCGCCGTCTGCTTCAGCCGGAAGTCCGGACACACAGCGACCGGATGGCCCACGATCGAGAGCATAGGCAGATCCGAGATGCTGTCGGAATAGGCGTAGGAGTCGGATAAATTGATGTCTTCCCGCTCAGCAAACTCGCGGATCCATTTTGCCTTTGTCGCAGAAGCCATCACGGGCGGGAGGACGCGGCCGGTGGCGTAGCCGTTTACGAACTCGAGCCGGTTGGCCACATAATCGTCGATGCCCAGATGATCGACGAGGCGCGTGATCGTAAAGTCGAGAGCACCAGTCAGAACGACCTGACGTTGGCCAATCTTTTTGCTTTGGGCGATCAGGTCCGGCGTGCCTGGAAAAATAGCGGGTTTCAGAACCTTTTCGAACAGCTCGTCCGAGAAATATCGCAGACGGTCGTGCGACAGCCCTTCGTAACTGCGAAAGAACACTTCGTTGAAAACGTTACGCGAATATAGGTCGGTGATGCCAAAGAACGGCAGCTTTGCTAGCGTGCCGACACTTTTCTTAGCCGTCTGCCATAGCCCTTGCTGGCGCTTGGCATAAAATGCGAGCGTGTGAACCAGATTGGTGCTCACTAGCGTGCCTTCCAGATCGTAAAATGCTGCGGGCTGACTATCTTTATTCATCCTGCGTCGTGTGCTATGGTAATCACGCTAAATTCTGTGCTGTAGTTGTGAATATAGCACCACATTCTTAATTTAGATATCGAGTTTCTAACAAATACAAAATAATTACAGTAATTGTAATTACATTGTGAGAACGATACATGCAGCGAGCACTTTTTCCGGGATCATTTGATCCACTAACGAGCGGGCATTTGGACGTAATACGCCGTGCCGCGCCGCTGTTTGACGAGTTGATAATTGGCGTTGTCAACAATGCGGACAAGGTGTCGATGTTCAGTCTGGATGAACGATGCGACTTAATCCGCGAGGTGCTCGCATCGGAATCGACTGCGGGAGCTGCGGTGGTCGTCGAGAGCTTTTCGGGGTTGACTGCCGTCTTTGCGCGTCAGAGCGGCGCTAGAGCTATCGTTCGCGGCATCCGCGCGGTGAGCGATTATGAATATGAGCTCCGTATGGCCCGGATGAATCGTCGCCTTGAGCCCTCAATTGAAACCGCTTTTCTCCTCGCCGGCGAAGAGTTTTCATTTGTCTCGTCAACCTTGCTGAAACAGGTTTTCGAGCTCGGCGGCCCGATCGACGGTCTCGTTCACCCAATCGTAGAAGCGAGAATGCGTGAAAAGCAACTCGGCCATCAACGCGTACCTTCAGCTTAGACACATGGTCAAACCCTTCCCCGTCGCTACGAATGTCGCCGCTATGAAAGGCTCGTCGACGCTGATCGCCGGCCAAGCTGCGGCAGAAATGAGAGCGCGCGGAATCGATGTACTCGACCTAGCAGTGGGTGAACCAGATTTTGAGACTCCTGAGTTTATTAGAGCACTCGCGTGTGAGGGCCTCGATGCCGGCTACACAAAGTATACGTCGACCGCAGGCATGGCTAGTTTCCGCGCCGGTATTGCATCGTTCTACGCAGCTACGTTTGGGGCCGATATATCCCCTGAGGAGATCGTCGCGACCTGCGGCGGTAAGCACGCTCTATTCAATGCGGTTTGCACGCTGCTCAATCCAGGCGATGACGTTCTTATTCCAAAACCCTATTGGGTCACGTTCCCTGAAATCGCTGCGTTCTGTGGTGCTAATAGCGTCTTTATAGAGACAGCAGACAACGATTTTGTGTTGACCGCAGATATGGTCCAGAACGCGATAACGCCCCGGACCAGGCTGCTAATAGTAAACTCGCCAAATAACCCCACCGGGCGCGTAATCGATCCAGCGGAAATACGGCGGATTGTAGAACGCTGTGCCGAGCGCGGCGTCTACGTGCTTGCGGACGAATGCTATCTTTTCTTTGCGTATCCGCCCGTTAAGCCATATTCGATGGCGTCACTGCCCGCCGAGCTACGCGATTTCGTTTGCGTTGCGGGCAGCTTTTCCAAAACTTATGCCATGACCGGATGGCGAATCGGCTGCACGATAGCGAATAAAGAGTGGACCCAAGCCATTATCAAACTGCAAAGCCACTCCGCTACGCACCCGACGTCGTTTGTACAGTACGCGTGTGCCAAGGCCTTGGAGGACGTTGAACAAACGCTCGACGCCGTCAAGGTAATGACAATGGAATACGAAAGGCGCAGGAACTGGCTCGTGCCAGCATTGAACGGGATCGAGGGTTTTGCCTGTCCAATGCCCGAGGGTGCTTTTTATGCTTTTGTCGACGTTCGAGGAATGCTGGGCTCCGAGTTCGCATCCTCGGCCGATGTCGCCAGCAAATTATTGAGCCACGCGCATATCGCAGTAACCGACGGCGCCGGCTTTGGTGCGGATGGTTTTATAAGAGTTTCCTACGCGACGTCGATGGAGAATCTGGAGCGCGCTGTGGACGCGATGACGAAAATGTTTGGCAGCCGGTAGGCTCGCACCGTGTGATTCTCGTTTACCCGCCCGTCATGAGCAGGCCGATATCTTCAAAAGAGGCGACCTTCGGATCGACCTCGCCGACGATTTTCCCTTCTCGGATTATCAGCAGACGGTCTGCCAGGGCCGTGACCTCTTCGAGTTCTGCTGAAACGAGTAAGACGGCGGAGCCTGCATCGCGGAGATCGATCAGCTTCCGGTGGATAAACTCGATTGCCCCGATATCCACGCCGCGTGTCGGCTGCGAAACGAGTAGTAGTTTCGGATTGAGATTAAATTCACGGCCAATGATGAGCTTTTGCTGGTTACCGCCGGAGAGAGCCTTGGCTGGCAGCGCTGAATTTGCCGGGCGCACGTCAAAATTTTTGATGATCTCGCCGGCACGCGTGTTTATTGCCGAGGAATTCATGAACCCCGCAGCCGCGATTGGTTTGCGATGATGGACACCGAGGATCGCGTTCTCAGCGAGGTCGGCTTCAAGCAGCAAACCACGTTTGTGCCGGTCTTCGGGAATATGTGCGATACCGAGTTTCTTCAGCTGCCGGGCGGAGCGATTCGTGACATCCTCGCCGCGGAATCTAATAGACCCGCCGCTCGGCTTTAATAATCCCGCGAGCGACTCGATAAGTTCCGTTTGTCCATTCCCCTCGACGCCGGCGATTCCTACAATCTCACCGCCTTTGACACTGAACGAAACGCCGGCTACGGCGACTCCATGCCGACCCTCGGCTCGCAGGTCCTGCACTTCTAGAACAACATCAGCGGGCTTTGCGTTAGACTTCTCGACCCTCAACAGCACGTCACGGCCGACAATCAAGCGTGCCAGATCCTTCGCACTGGTCTCGGACGTCTTCACGTTTCCCACCGCCTTCCCGTCTCGCATTACGGTCACCTCGTCAGATATTGCGAGTACCTCATCGAGCTTGTGTGTGATGATGATGATCGTCTTCCCCTGCGACTTCATCCGTCTGAGGATGCCAAAAAACTCTTGTACCTCTTGGGGCGAAAGAACCGCGGTCGGCTCGTCCAGTATCAGCAACTCAGCGTCACGATAGAGGGCTTTCAACAACTCAACACGCTGCTGTTGGCCGACCGACATGTCCTCGATGTGGGCATCAGGATTCACATCTAATTTCAGTTCGTCAGATAGTGCCTTGATCTCGCGACGAGCCTTGTCCAAATCGAGGCTTGCCGCTGAACCCGTTTCCGCTCCCAGAATAATATTCTCTGCAGCCGTCATGGTCTCCACCAACATAAAATGCTGATGAACCATTCCAATGCCGTTCGCAATCGCGTCATGCGGGCCTCTGATCGATACTAACTTGTCGTCAACCAGAATTTCGCCGTGGTCAGCTGTGTAAAACCCGTACGCGATACGCATGATGGTCGATTTTCCGGCCCCGTTCTCGCCGACAATCGCGTGTATAGTACCCTTCGCAACGGTCAGCGAGACGTCGTCATTCGCCATTACGTCGCCGAAGGTTTTGGTAATATTTCTTAGCTCAAGCATCTATACGGTCCTCCGCCCGATCGATCTGGCCAAAATAGAGTTTCCCTTCGTCGAGTAACGTGGGAAGGATCGCCGTATTTGGTATCTTAAATGAATTCATAAACTGATGAAATGCGGCCATCGATTTCGATTCGACCTGGCCCGCAAAAGCCATCGAATTCCAGATAAGCGCCTTAATAACCTGTTCGTGCGTCACCACGGCAGCTAGGGCAAACGCCTGGCTCTCGATGTCGCGGACGAAATCCTCGACTCTATTTATAAACTCCGAGAAGGACTCAGATTGTCCGCCATCCTGATAGTGTGGATCGGCCCGCAGCCAATACTCATCGACCCACGGCTTTCGCTGCACAGAATTGGTACCACGGCTGCGCTCGATCGATAGATACGTAAATTCCTGAACATTTAACGTAAGAACCCGAACATTAGGAAAGCGCCGTTTCAACGGTTGGGCGGTCTGCTCAGCCCGGTCGTAAGGTGAAACCACAATCAGGTCGGGACGGACGGCAAATTCCTCGGCTAATCGGTCGGCCTGACGCAATCCCTGCGGCGAAAGTGGAATTTCCCGCGGGGTGGTGGTCGCCTCACCGATATTCGCTACGCTCTCAGCATGGCGGATGAGCCAAACATCCCTCATTTAGTTCGCCATCGCATCAGTCACTTTTATTTCACCGGTTCCGATTTTGGTCCGGGCCTCTTCGACCCTCTGCAACACATCCTGCGGTATCAACGCACGATTATTATCGTCGAGGGCATAAGCGACACCGTCTTTGTCTAACCCGAATACCTGAAAGCCGCTTTCGAACTTTTCGGCGAGCAGATCTTTTGCTACGTCGTAGACCGCGTTGTCGACCTTTTTAACCATCGACGTGAGCACAAAGCCGGGTTTGACGCCATTCTGGTTGGAGTCGACACCGATAACAAATTTATTTGCCTCGCCCGCGGCGTTTTTGCCGTACTGCTCGACCGCATCAAAGGCACCGAGGCCGGAATTACCGGCCGCTGTAAAGATCACGTCCGCACCCTTCTCGATCTGAGCAAGCGAGAGCTCTTTGCCTTTGCCGGGATTGTTCCACGCGCCATCGGTCACGCCGACGTAGTTGTCGATCACCTTTATATTCGGGTTAACGGACCGCGCACCTTCTGCGTATCCCGTCTCAAAACGGCGAATGAGAGGGATGTCCATCCCGCCGAGAAAGCCGATGGTGCCGGTCTTTGATTTTGAGGCGGCGATCATGCCGACTAGGTACGACCCTTCGTGCTCGCGAAAAACAAGCGACGCCACATTTGGCAGAGGCGTCTTGCCATCGGGCCCGAAGATCACGCCGTCAACGATTGCGAATTTCTGGTCCGGATAGTCGATGGCGACTCGTTGCATGATCGGGCCTTGCGCAAAGCCGACACCGATAACAAGGTCGAATCTTTTCTCTGCAAAAGCCCGCATCGCTGGCTCGATCGAAGTCGGATTGCCCGGTTCGACATCATAGACGCAAATCGGCAAATCGGACTGCGCTCGCCTGACGCCGTCCCAAGCTGCAGCATTAAATGAGCGATCATTCTTACCTCCGATGTCGAAGACAATGCCGACTTTTATTTGACAACCTTCGCGACGAGCTTCCATGCGCTCGGCGCATGAAGATAAAAAAAGGCAGCCGGTTAAGAAGACTAGACCTAAAATTCTATGCCCAATCATCGACTTTTCTCTAATTCTAAATTCCGCAATCTGCACTCTGCATCGCCTTTATACCGTCGCTCTTATCAGTTTGTTGGTTCTTGAGAATTCCCGGGATATTTTATACGCACCGCGTAAATTTTGGCTAATTTGCTCCACATTCTTACGTCCGCGAGTGTAGATGATGCCCACATCTTCGCCTTTCTGCACGCGGTCTCCGATCTTCTTCGTGCACGCATAACCCACGGCCGCATCGATCTTATCCTCGGCCTGCCGTCGTCCGCCACCGATGCCGCAAACGGCAGTTCCGACCGCAAGAGTGTCGATCTCGGCAACAAAGCCATTCGTGTCGCTGGTGACCGGCGTTTCAATCAGCCGCTTGGTCAAAAGCATGTCGGGTTTATCGCAAATCCTGGGATCGCCACCCTGCAGTTCGATGTTGCGGCGAAAACGATCCAATGCATCGCCCGACCTCAATGCACGGGTGACACGGTCGCGGGCTGACTCCATCGAGCTGGCTACCTTGCATTGCACGAGCATCGTCGCGGCCAGCTCGACCGACAGTTCGAGTGTCTGGGCCATCGCCTCGTCCCCCTCGCCCCGAAGTAGAAGAATGCACTCATACACCTCAAGAGCATTTCCAACGTATTTACCTAGCGGCTGGCTCATGTCGCTGATTACGGCATTTGTGTTGACGCTGAAGGACTTGCCTGTCTCGCACAAAGCGTGCGCAAGCTTGACGGAATCAGCGTATTTTTGAATAAAAGCCCCGGAGCCGGTTTTGACGTCAAGCACAAGTGCGTCCAAACCCTCCGCCAGTTTTTTTGACATGATCGATGCGACGATCATCGGTATATACGGCACGGTCGCGGTGGCATCGCGCAGTGCGTAGATTTTCTTATCCGCCGGAACGATATCCTTTGTCTGGCCGCCGAGCGCAAATCCGCACGACTTCATTATCTTCTTGAATCGCGGAAACGAAAGGTTGACGTCGTAGCCCGAAATCGATTCGAGTTTATCTAGCGTGCCGCCGGTATGTCCGAGACCTCGACCCGAGATCATGGGCACGGCCACGCCGCATGCGGCCGCTAACGGTGCGACGAGAAGTGATGTTTTATCACCGACGCCGCCGGTCGAGTGCTTGTCAGCTTTCGGTAGGTCAATGTCCGAGAAGTCCATGACCTCGCCCGAATGTAGCATCGCGCTCGTGATCGTATATTGCTCACGTCGATTCAAGCCGCGGATAAAAATCGCCATTAAAAGCGCGCTGATCTGGTAGTCGGCCCAGCTGCCGTCGACGACGCCGCCGATAAACGATGAAATCTCACCGTCGGACAGCGCCTTGCCGTCGCGCTTTGCAGCGATTATCTCCTGTGGACGCATATAGTTATAAGTGTCGCACGAAAGAGCCCGGAATGATAATAACTAGGGGAATGCACGGATTGGACGCGGATTTATCACTCTGTCGTTCTTCAATCGCAGACCATTGCCGACTTCTCAGAAACAAGGACCATTGCGTCAGCCCGGACGGCCCGTCGCTCCCCGACCGCGTCAACAGATTCACCCGTTTTGGCCTTAACACTTACGCGATCGATCCCGATAGCCAGGGCAGCAGCAAGGTGGCGGCGGATCTCGTCGATGTGGGGACGGAGTTTCGGCATCTCAAGATGTACGACGGCATCGAGATTCACGATGGAATAGCCTTCGGCACCTATGAGTCCAACGGCGTGAAGAAGGAACTGAGTACTATCGGTATCCTGCCAACGCGGATCGCCGTCGGGAAAATGTAAGCCAATGTCGCCAAGAGCCACCGCACCGAGCACTGCGTCGGTCACAGCATGTAGAAGCACGTCGGCATCGGAATGACCGTCGGATCCCAATGGGGAATCAATCGTGACCCCGCCAATTATGAGCGGCCGGTCGGCGACAAGGCGATGTATGTCGGTGCCAAAACCTATTCTGAACATAGGACAAAGAGTGCCACGCCGCGCACCTGACAGCTACATGCGGTCCATTTGCATTAGGGCCGCCGCGACTAGCAGATCATCGCTGTGTGTGATTTTAATGTTCCGCGAGCTGCCTTCAACACAGGCAATAGCAACGCCGACTCTCTCAACGAGCAGGCATTCATCGGTAATGTTTTCTGAAAGGTCGGCGCCGTCAAATGCTCGGATTATGAGGTCGTATCGAAATGCCTGCGGTGTCAGAGCGCGTCGGAGACTTGATCGGTCCAGGGTGCGCGAGATATCTTCCCCGTCGATCTCCTTGATCGTATCCGATATTTCAGTGACGAGGCACGCGGCTCCGGTCTGATCCGCTTTTCGGATCGTTTGTTCAATCTCGGCCACGGTCACGAGCGGCCGTGCGCCGTCATGGATAGCTACGACTTTCGCGGTCGCCGGATCGATTACCTGTAAACCGTTGCGGACTGATGCCGCTCGAGTCGCTCCGCCGATCACGATCTCCTTGAGTTTTGAGAAATTGAATGCCGGCGTCAGTCTTTCGAACTCTTGGCGGCCAGTCTTAGACAGAACCAGTACGATCTCATCCACGGCCACACAACTCTCGAACTTGTCCAGCGTGTGGGCGATTAGCGGCCTGCCCAAAAGATCCGCGAACTGTTTGGGCCGCTCGGCACCAAACCTTCGTCCGCTGCCGGCCGCCACGATTATCGCGGTGTTTATCAAATTGCCTCAAAGTCAAAAGTTGCCGAAACGCAGTCCGGATGGCCATCGCACCTTAGGCCTCGTCGATCTCTTCGATGATCGTGGTCTGGCGGAGCTCGCGGGTCGCCTTTCTGAACCCGAGAGAGCGAGAATCGTGGACGCTGAATGTATTCTCTGTCGCCGGCTGATGGCTCTCAGGGCTGATACCATTGTTTTCCCTGTCTTCCCACAAGCGGCCAAAGATCATCTTGCCGGCCGTGGTCTGTAGGACGCTCGTCACGGCGATATCTGCCGTCTTACCGATTAGCCGCCGAGCGTTATCGATCACAACCATCGTGCCGTCGTCGAGGTATGCCACGCCCTGGTTGTATTCCTTGCCCTCTTTAAGCACAAAAACGCGCATCGCCTCACCCGGCAAAACTACCGGCTTCAAGGCGTTTGCAAGCTCGTTAATATTTAGCACCGCGACGCCGCGCAGCTGCGAGACCTTATTGAGATTAAAATCGTTGGTGACGATCACCGCGTCAAGCTGCTTGCCCAGCTCGATTAGCTTTAGATCCACTTCCTTAACCGCGGGAAAATCGGTTTCGACGATTTGAATATCAAGCTTGCTGTTATTCCGCAGCCGCTGGAGCATGTCGAGGCCGCGACGGCCGCGCTGCCGTTTCGACGAATCAGGCGAGTCAGCTACCTGCTGCAGCTCGGCTAGTATGAAATGCGGAATAATGAGCGAACCGCCGAGAAAACCTGTCTCGGCGACATCGGCGATTCGCCCATCAATAATTACCGACGTGTCGAGCACCTTATAGTCACGCTTTACATTCTTGTCACTAAATATGCCGCCGAGGGCACTCAGATCGAGATAATCGCCTTTAGCCGCGCCCACCATCAGCCCGACGTAGCCCATAAAAAAGGCAAGCGAGATCGTAAGAAACGTCTGCATCTCGGCCGAAACCGCCGCTTCTTTTTGAATCGAAATCAAAACGCCTATCAAGAATGCTCCGATGATGCCCATCATTGATCCGACCGCGGCCCCGATTAGCGTTTTGAGTGATGAACGGCTGACCCTGATCTCAAAGGCAATGATCAGCAGCCCGACTGCCGCGCCAAGAGTCGCCGACAGATAACGCCGCGTCATCTCATCCTCAATCCCCGCTAACCCAAAACGCCGCGTCCGCTCAAACGGATTCAAAAGGTATGCAAGCAATATCAGCATGCCCACAAACGTGATCCGCAGAATGAGAACATCCCATTTCATACAAGAAATATTAACACGAACGAAACCCGCAACGGAACGCCGGCCCGGAGTGTCCGCGCTCCGCACCGATCTGGTATCCTTTCTTTTCCATGGCGAAATCACCTGCCACAATTTTTGTATGCCAGGGCTGCGGGTCGCAACAGCGTAAATGGCTTGGGCAGTGTCCCGATTGTGAGCAGTGGAATACCCTCGTGGAAGAGCGTTTTCGGGCAACCGCGGCCCCAGCCGCCGCGGTGCGGTCGGGAGCGCAGTATAGGCAAACGTCGGCGATGGCCTATTCGTCGATCGAGTCGCAGGAAGACGCACGTGTCGAGTCCGGTATCGACGAGCTCGACCGCGTGCTTGGCGGCGGGATTGTGGCCGGTTCGCTCGTCTTGATCGGGGGTGCGCCCGGCATCGGCAAGTCGACCATCGTCATGCAGATGGCCGATAAACTTGGTCGTAACGGTACGAAAGTGCTATATGTCTCGGGCGAGGAATCTGAGCGTCAGGTAAAAATGCGCGGCGAGCGCCTTGGTGTCGTCGCCGAGAACCTATATCTCCTGCCCGAGACAAATTTGCAGTCGATACTGACAGAGACCGACCGCATTACACCTGACTTTGTCATTGTGGATTCGATACAGACGGTCTTTAGCGACCAAATCGAGTCGGCACCGGGCAGCGTTTCGCAGGTACGCGAGGTGGCGACACAGTTTATGCATTTTGCCAAGAATACCGGCACGCCGGTTTTCCTCACCGGCCATGTCACGAAAGAAGGGTCGATCGCCGGGCCGAAAACTCTTGAGCACATTGTCGACACCGTGCTTTATTTCGAGGGCGACCGCCATTATAACCATCGCATCATTCGTGCGACTAAGAATCGATTTGGCGCAGCAAATGAGATCGGTGTTTTCGAGATGACGAACGCTGGTCTTATGCCGGTCGGCAACCCCTCGGAGCTGTTTTTACAGGAACGGCCCGAAAACGCGACCGGCTCAGTCGTGACAGTTTGCATGGAGGGCACGCGGCCAATGCTGGTCGAGGTGCAGGCCCTGGTGAGCGGGACAAAATTTGGCACCGGCAGACGTATGACGCAGGGTTTCGACCACAACCGCACAGCCCTCCTGATAGCCGTCCTTGAAAAACGCCTCGGATTTCAACTCGCGGGCGACGACATTTTTGTGAATATAGCAGGCGGCATGGAAACGGACGAGCCCGCGGCCGACCTTGGGGTCGTCGCGGCGATCGCGTCGAGTTTTCGCAATGTGCAGGTGTCGCCCGAGATTGCCGTCTTTGGGGAGATCGGCCTGACCGGCGAGGTTCGAGGAGTACTCCAAGCTGAGTCCCGCGCCCGCGAGGCGCAGACGCTCGGGTTCAAGAAACTGGTCCTGCCGGAGTCTAATAAGAAGGGTCTCGAAAAACTGCTCGGAATGCGCGTGGTCGGCGTGAGAAATCTTGAGGAGGCCATGGACGAGCTTTTTTGAGCGGAAGTTAGGCCGCGACCCGTGCCTCTTTCCCAAAGCTAAACGGCATCATCCGGCGCCATTATACGCTGCAAGACGGCATCGCGCTTCTGTCTGATATCCGTGATTCGGGGACTCGGATCTTCCGACACAAAAGTCGGCGGCAGGGTAAATGGATCGATTTGCAATGGCACGCCCTCCAACTCGAGTTTGTGCGCAATGATCTTTGAGATCAGCTCCTGTTCAAATTCGCATATGTCGAGAAACTTCGCACCGATTCCCGTGTGCTCAAAACGGTATAGAGCCCGACAATGTAGCGGCAGATAATTTCCATTCGGAAGCTCGATTTCAAGACGGAACTCGTCGCCGACGTAGACATTCTCCTCCCAACCCGTAAAACAGCCGCCGATGCTGATCTGCTCGAGGCGGGTCGCCTGCCGCTCACCGAATTTTGTAATAATAAACGCCGGAATATCGAGCGAAAACCGGATGTGCTGCCGTTGATTTATCGACATTTATGATGCGGACTACAGACCTGATTTCGGACTTCTATTCAATCTTATCCGTTGCCCGTAACATGAAGCAATATTTATTATCTATGAAAGAAAGAAGGCCGCTCGCGCCTGGACGAACGGCCTTGGAACCACTAGTACCGATTACTAATTATTCGCCGCCTCAGTTCGCCCACAATGGGCTGCAAAGGCGTCGGTTAAGGCTTGAGCGATCACCTGTGGCGGACGGCCCTCGAGATCGCGGCGTTCAAACATTTGAACGAGCTCGCCGTTCTTTAAGAAACCGATACTCGGCGACGAGGGCATATAACCCTTAAAGTAGCCGCGGGCGGTGTCGGTCGCGTCGATATCCGCCCCAGCAAATACCGTGATCGCTCGATCCGGCTTTGCGGGAGAGTTCTGCAGGGCCTGCGCGATTCCTGGCCTGACTCCGCCGGCCGCGCAGCCACATACTGAATTTACGACAATCATGACCGTGCCGTCGGTCTTGAGTGCGTCCTCGACAGCCTCACTCGTCTTTGCTTCTTCAATTCCCAAATTAGCGAGCTCAGCCCGCATTCCCTGGATCATTATTTCTGGATATGGCATAAAATTAGTCCCTATTCGCTATGTGTCTCAGCTCACTGATTATCGCAAAATATTCGGGAAAAAGAAACCTGACATAATAATCAAGTATTGATTCGCATGCCATTCACCCACAGTCGTTGGATAAGCGGGCCTAGGTTTGCTCGCCACCCTGCGATTCTCTAGAATCTAATTCTTAACGGGTACCCAGATGGCAATTGAAATAGAAAAAAAATATCGCATAGACAAAAAACGACTTGTGGCTCTCACCGCGAAGCTCGGCGAGCTTGATGCTAAGTTGTCCTATGAGAGGTTTGAAGAAAATTTCCTCCATCGGGGGGGCGTGTTGGATGGTCGGAACGCAGTGCTCCGCTTGAGGAAAACGGAGACTAAAACCATTCTGACATATAAGGAGAAGCTTGAAACAGACAACGATTTTAAGCATCAGATTGAGTTCGAGACCGACGTTTCTGACGTCGACGCGACCGAAAGCATTATCGAAAAACTTGGCTATAAGCTAGCTATTGTCTACGAAAAACACCGAAAGGCGTGGCATCTGGGTGATGTGGAAGTTGTTCTCGACGAACTGCCTTTCGGCTATTACATGGAGATAGAAGGCGAGATGGCTGATATCAATGCCATGGAAGCGCTCCTCGGGGCGGGCGATTTGGAGGTGGAGTCGCGCGGCTACCCGCGTCTCACGCTCAAATATGGCAAGCCAAACGGCGAAGTTGTCGAATCGCGTTTTGCCAAGAAAACCGCAGCCTAAACCTGCCCTTCAGCCCCCACGAAATGCATTTGGGAATCAAATCCCCCAGCGATGCGGCTTACGGGTTTCGCGTAATGGCCATCCGGTTTTAGAGTGTGGGCATTACACTCGTCCCTAAGGTAAGAATCGAGAAGATTTTCTTTTAGATATCTGCGAATGTCTGGATCCAGGATCGGGGTGACCACTTCGACGCGGCGGTCAAAGCTGCGATGCATCAGGTCGGCGCTGCCTATAAAGACCTCTTCCTCGCCGCCATTTGCGAAATAGAGTATCCGGCTGTGTTCGAGAAATCGCCCGATGATCGACCGCACACGAATCCTCTCTGAAAGACCTTTCACACCGGGCCTTAAGGCACAGATCCCCCGAATTATCAGGTCGATCTCAACCCCTTTATTTGAGGCTTCATAGAGCTCATTGATGAGTTCGACATCGGTAATGCTGTTTGCCTTGATAATGATGCGCGCCTCGCGGCCCGCGAGCTTGTGCTTTTTCTCGCGGCGAATGAGGGCAATTAGGCGTTCTCTTAGATTGAGCGGGGCGACGATCAGGCGTTTGTATTTATCATGCTGCGAATAACCGGTCAGGAAGTTGAATAGGCTCGAGGCGTCCTCGCCGATCTCCTCATTACAAGTGAGAATGCCGAGATCGGTATAAATTCGTGCCGTAACCGGATTGTAATTACCCGTAGCCAAGTGGACGTAACGGACGAGCTTTTGCTTTTCCCGCCGGACGATGAGCAAAACCTTTGAATGCGTTTTGAGGGTGCTGATGCCATACACGACATGAACTCCCTCATTTTCCAGCCGACGAGCCCACTCGATATTGTTGGTCTCGTCAAATCTAGCCTTGAGTTCAACGAGCGCCGTCACCTGCTTACCGAGGCGGCTCGCCCTCATTAGGGATTTCACGATCGGCGAATCTTTTCCGGTTCGGTACAAGCATATCTTGATGGCCTGCACGTCCGGGTCCTCTGCTGCATCGGCAATAAAGGCTGTGACAGTATTAAAGGATGTGTACGGATGATGAAGCAGAACGTCGTGCTTCTTTAACACATCAAACACATTTTCTTTCTTGTGCATCCACGGCGGTACGACAGCGGCAATCGGCTTGTCCTTGAGCCGCGGATAGTCGAGTGAGTAGAGCTGCATTAAATCGGGGATATCAACGAATCCTTCGACCCGCTCGACCTCGTCGTCATTCAGCCCAGTGCCGGTGCTGAGAAGCTTCACCATCTTTTCCGGCATCGCTGCCTGCACTTCAAGCCTAACTGCAAACCGGTCTCGCCGCTTCTGCAGCTCCCGCTCCAGAGTACGTAAGAGATCGCCGGCCTCGTCTTCGCGCAGCTCGATATCGGCGTCGCGCGTCACGCGAAACAGAAACGCCTCGCTCGTCTTCATGTTTGGGAAGAGCTCGTGGACGTTTGCCGAGACGACCTCTTCCAGCAAAGCATACCGGCCTTTCTTTTCATCAATCGGAATCAACCTGGGCACCGTCGGCGGAAGCTTTATCCGAGTAAAGCGTTTCTGGCGAAAAAGATGTTTGAGATTTGGTTGCGTAAACGAACGATCGGGCTCGATATAAAGGCCAAGATTGATACTCAGGTTTGAAACGTATGGAAACGGGTGGCTCGAATCGACGGATTGCGGTGTCAGAATCGGGAATAGATTGTTTCGAAAGTACCTGTCGAGCAGCTTCCTTTCTTTCGCATTCAATCCGGAATATGGCTCGACGGTGACCCCCGCCTGTTCCAAATTCGGAAAAACTTTCTCATGAAGATACTTGACCTGCTTTTTGAGCATCGGTCGCAGACGTTTATAGAGTTCGGCAAGCTGTTCCGATGCCGTCATTCCGTCCGGCGAAGGCTCACCCACACCCTCGGCGATCTGTTCCTTCAGGCCAGATACGCGGATCATGAAAAATTCGTCGAGATTGGTAGAGAAAATGGAGAGAAACTTGAGCCGCTCAAGTACCGGCAGGCTGTCGTCGGTCGCCTCGTCAAGCACGTGTCGGTTAAACTCCAACCAGCTCAACTCGCGGTTGAACAAACGCCGGTCATCGGTTCCGGCAACCTGTTCAGAAATGACTGGAGGCGTTGGCGGTTCGGCTTTCTTTTGAACCTTCATTTGAACGGCAGTCATAGCGGCTGGTAATTATATCCACAGCCGCAGCGAAATGAGAAGTATATCGATGTTAACTTTTCCGGGTCGAGGCTCTCCAAATCAGGAGACCTTCACAGTAACCGGCTATCCAGGCAGTTGTTCGCTGTAGATAGTGATCAGCCTATCGTCGTCGCCATCCCCATCGATACTTATTGAAATCGAGCGGTTGGGGATACGGGGAGAATTGAGGCGGTCAGCCCACTCGATAATTGCGACAAATCGTTCGCCCTCGAGAATCTCCTCAAGACCTACCGCGGCCGCCGCATCCTGTCCACCGTCCAGACGCCAGAGATCAATGTGATAAACGTCAAATTTGTCGGTTTTATACAAATTGACGAGCGTAAAGCTTGGGCTTGTTACCTCGTCTACATCGAAACCGAGCCCGCTCAACATTCCCTTGGTCAGCAAGGTCTTCCCGGCGCCCAGTCCGCCCTTTAGCAGCAGGACATCGCCAGCCTCGATCAACCCCGAAATGCGCGTACCGAGGTCGAAGGTGCGGTCGGGCGTGGAACACTTGATAGTTTCGTTCGCCCAAAAAGACATATTTAAATCGGCGTAAGTCGGCCCGGTCAGCCGCTTAGCTTGGTGAACACATGGGCCAAACACTCCCGCACGTCGGACGCCATCATTGCGCGCTTGCCATATTTTTTCTCAGCGACATCCCCCGCTAGGCCGGCGATATACACCGCCGCCACCACAGTCTCAAAAATGTCTATCTCGATCTGCACTGCTTGGGCGACAAAGCCGGCAATAATACCCGTTAACGTATCTCCGTTACCTGCCTTCCCCAGACCTGTGTTCCCGGTTGGATTGACGACGACCCGGCCATTCGGCTCACCGATCAACACCCGATTACCCTTGAGTACTAGAACAACGTTATTAGTCTGCGCAAAATTGCGGACCGCATCTTCTCGGTTTTCAATTATATCTCTAACGCCCAATCCGAGAAGTTTCCTGAATTCCCCTTCGTGAGGGGTCAGGATAAGCTCCGGTCGGCCCGTCTCGCACCGAGGAATCGCCTTGGGCGGACTGTAGAATGATAGAGCACTAGCATCAAGGATCACGGGCACGCGGCGATTGTCGACCACGTCATTTACCAGCTTTTCAATTTCATGGTCGCTCGTCGAAAGCCCGCAGCCGACCGCAATCGCATCTGCGGATATGTATGCCTCTTTAATGTGCGTGAACGCGTCCCGCTTCGACCCCCTATCTGAATTCTGGGCTAGTGCTCTGACGATCACCTCGGGAAACGAGCGCGACGCTACCTCGCTCTTGATAGACTTTGGCACGAAAAGCGTCGTCAGCCCGACGCCCGAACGCATCGCGGCATTACCGCACAACACCGCGGCACCTGAGTAATTGTCGGAACCCGCGATTAATAGTGCATGCCCGCGTCGATATTTATGAGAATCACGCGCGAAGGCCGTCTCGCGCAGCCATTGCCGAACAATCTTTTCTTTGGCTTTATCGGATTTGGGCATACCAGTAAAGACTTGGGCATTCTCGATTATAGAATATTGAGAACGGTGAGCGCTTCTCGACCGTGCTGATCTCTATCGAAACAAAAAAACCGAACTGCTCGCGACAGTGCGGTTTAGCTCGGGTTGGAGATTAGAACAGACCTCCGGCGGCCATCGTAGCGGCAAAATTGTCTGCCACTGTGCTTGTACACGCTTTTCTTCCGTTCATTTAATAAAAAGAGGCAATGCGGGAGCGGTTCCAAAAACGGGGAGGCCGGTCCGGAGGCTGGATTAAAATCCAAAAACTATCTCCAGCCTCGTCCTACGATTTCCTACCGACCCGCCGCTGCCAAACGTACCGCCGAGGCCTACCGGAAGGCCAAAAAAACGAGAGCTTAGGTTTCCGACCGGCGTGCCTGCGTTTGTATGATTGAGGAGGTTGCGGATATAGGCGGAGATCTCGATCTTGTATCTCGCCTCCTTATCCTCGTCACCGCCCTTGCCGCCTCCGCCAAAGCCGAACTCTTTACTAATGCCGAGATTGACGTTAAAAAAATCCGACCCACGGCCAAAGTTTCGCGGAATGATTGTGTCACCAACTTCGGGAGTGGGGTCAAATAAGCCAAAGCGGCTGGCAATCACGCCCGGTTCGTTTGAATCAAGGGCAATGGCGGGCCGGTCGTTGAACGTTGAGTCCGCATTATTGTCCGCTCCCGTCGTAATGTTGAAGGGAATGCCCGTGCGAAAAGTAATGAACGGATTTATGCTGACTTGCCAGGGCAGCTTGATATTGCCGCCGATATTCACACGGTGCCTGATATCCGTCGACGCGGCCGAATACTCTCCCTCTAAACTATACGGGTTCGCCGCCAACGAGCCCGCCCCATCAGAGTCGCTCAATGCCCGACCGAATGAATAATTTCCGTAAAGGGACACCTCCTCGATGAAATTTGTTCGAAAGTTTACCGTCAAGAGATTCTGGGTGTAGTGGGCGGTAGATTCGTACTGAAAGATGTTGCCGGTTGCCGGATTAGGCCTGATCCCGTTTACCGGCGCATTGAGATTTCGCGAGCGGAGCAATCGGCTGATCCGCGCATTCACGAAAGTCGTGCTCAATGTAGTCTTGCCAGGAAGCTGTCGCTCGATGCTGAAAACCGTCTGTACCGTACGCGGTGAACGCAGCCCGGGTGAAACAATTCGCGTCGTTTGTAGCTGGGCAAACGCCGCGAGTTGCACGGCGGTCGGTGCATCTGACACGCCTCCGTTCGCAGAGAAAGAAATCGCGTCAAGAATTGCCGGATCAGTAACAATAAACTGCTGCTGATTGACGCCATTGAATCGAGCGGCGTGCAGAGTCAGGTTCTCGCCGAAACGCTCGTAAAAGAGACCAATGCCCCCTCTAACGACCGTCTTTGGAGCAGTCTTACCGCCGCCGTCAACGGCGAAGGCAAAACCGAATCGGGGTGCAAGGTCCTTCTGGCTCGAGATGTTCGTCTGGTTCTCATAACGGAGTCCAAACGAGAGTGTAAGCCGCGGACTGTACCGCCAGTCATCCTGAAAAAACAAACCTGCATCTGTACGCGCAACCGTGGCCAGCGGCTCACCACCTGCGATGATGAATTGAGTTGGCACCGCGCCGGGCAAGTTCTGTACCGTGCTGCGGTACTGTTCGAGCGATGTAAAAGTAAAAGTCCCGGCAAAATTCCCGGGCGATGAATCGTCAATTTTATTGTGCCGCAGTCGCAGGCCTGCCTTAACATTATGGCTCCCGCGTACGAACGAGGTGTAATTTTGAAACTCGAACCGCGTCTCGTCAGAAAACGCGAGGCCGACATTTGCACCGCCCGATGTGAATGCGTCGAGTACGCGGATCGTCGGTGAACTATCGCCGCCGCCGCGCGAGTTGCCGCGAGTGATGTGCTGAAAGCGGCTCTCATTCACGATCGTCGGCGAAACAACAAAGACGTCGGTAATCTGTAACGTATCGTCGCGATTATTTAACCGGAAACCCCGCGTAGGCAGGTCGAAACCACCAAGCCCGCTGTTTTCCACCGAGTTGCGAAACATCGAGTAGCGCGCGATGGCGGTGTGTCTTGTGCCGAGTTGGGCGTCGACACGTGAGCTAAACTCGAAGCTCTTTGTAGGAACGACAATCGACTGCCGGAATGGAATCGGATTTAAGAGAGAATCGAGCACGATCGCGTTGATCAGCGAATTGTTTGCGAGCCGTTCGTGCTCGATGTCGATCGCAAACGAGGCCTTTTTCTTGATAATCGGCCCGCTAAGGTCGATAGTTCCGATCCGCTGTTGAAATGACGGGCGGTTTTCTGAAAACGGATTCCGCGAATTCAGTGACTCATCCTCAAACTCAAATCCGATCTCGCCCTTCCAATCCTCAGTCCCGGGCTTCGTGAATATCTCGATACGGCCAAGGCCCAGCCGGTCAAACTCGGACGAGAAAGGATTCTGATTGATCCGCACCTCACGGATTGTGTCGCGCGGCGGGAGCTTGCCGCCTGAAAAGCCGTCAATAAATATCTCACCGCCGCCCGGTCCGGAACCGGGCCCCGCCAAAGCTTGGAGCGCCGCCTCCAGCTCAGCTCGGTCCGCCGGCAGTGACTTGATGTCGTCACCTTTGAGAATCGTCGCAGAGGCATTCGCGGCAGGATCGGTGTCGATTGCGGAAGGATCGCCCACGGGAACGAAGCTCTCAGAAATCGCAACACTAAGCACCAGTTCCAGCGAAGTCGCGTTTCGAGCAACAACTCTTACGTCACGCACTTCCGTAGTCTTAAAACCGGCTGCGGAAACGGTGACGGCGTAATTCCCCGGCAAAAGCGCGCTGATTGCGAAGGATCCATCGCCAGTCGTGGGAATCTCTCGTACCAGAACGGGACCTTTGGAAACTTTGACGAAGGCCGAAACGATCGAAGCCCCCGCCGGATCGACCACGTTGCCGCGAATGGTGCCGGTAGACGGCTGACCCAGCGCATGACCGGTGCCAAGGTACAAGACGACGGCGAATGCAAGGCCGGGTGAGAGACGGGTAAAGGATCTGAAACGCGTCACGGTAGTCCTTTATTTATGGTGCTCCCGGGTGGATTCGAACCACCGGCCTTTCACTTAGGAGGCGAACGCTCTATCCAACTGAGCTACGGGAGCCGGCTTGGAACGCGGGCTGTCAAGCCCGCCAGTCCTCACTACGAAGCGTATTGTATCAGCGATTTGACGTCGTAGCCGTCAAATTTGTCGCGGCCCTTGAGAAAATCGAGCTCGACTACAAAGAGCAGGCCGGCAACCTTTCCGCGGACGCCTTCTATAAGGTCAACGACGGCCCGGGCGGTGCCGCCGGTGGCGAGGAGGTCATCGACAATCAGTACATTCTGACCCTCGCCCACTGCATCCTTGTGCATTTCAAGCCTGTCCTGACCGTATTCGAGATCGTAGGAAACCGAAACGCACTCTGCCGGCAATTTCTTCGGTTTGCGAACGGGAATGAAGCCTGTTCCGAGCTGGTAGGCGAGCGGGGCGGCGAAGATAAATCCCCTCGACTCGATCCCAACGACAGTGTCGATGTCCATCCCGCGACACTGCTCGGTCAGGGCATCGACGGTTTCTTCAAGGCCCGTCGGATCCTTTAGAAGCGTCGTGATATCGTAAAAATTAATGCCGGCTTTTGGGAAATCCGGTACTTCTCTGATCAGTTTCTTTAAGTTTTCCATTTCGCAACGCGGTCTGGCCGCTAATCAAATCACCGCTCGATCCGAAACGACGGATACAAACCGCTCGGCTCGATGACGAGTTCCTCTATCGTTCCAACACGGGAATGGTGAGGGCCTGCGGCCAGGTCGCGCAGGAATTCGTGCACGGCCCTTTCGCTGCCCTCGACGACAACCTCGACCCTGCCGTCCTTCAGATTCTTGACATATCCGCGCACCTGATGCCGGGCCGACGAGCGTTGTGCAAAGTAGCGATAGCCCACGCCCTGCACCTCACCACTTATCAGGAATCGTCTTGCAATTCTCATCCAAGGGCGTCCAGGCATTCCATCAACGTGCGCTGGCGACACGTATAGATCGGCAGTCCGTGCAGTGTAAATTTGCTCGCGGGGGACTGTCTCAACTCCTCGGCCAGCGCCAGGAAATCCCTTGGTTCGTCCGTTTCAAACGAGATCAAATACTCATCGTCGGTAAATCCGAAAGCATGAGTAAGGTGAATCTTGATGTTCGGGAACCGTTTTCCGACCATAAAATTTTCTTCGATCATCGCGTCGCGTTCATCGGCCGGAATATCAAACCATTCCCTGCTTTTCGCACATGGATAGACGAAGTGATACTTGCTGCCGCCGGCCTCCACCCTGAGCCTGTCGGCTGACGGGCCGCCGGTAAACATCATTCGCTTTGTCACCGACAGGTAGTTCGCGGTCGTCTCGATAAAGCTCCCCAGCGTGGTGCGATAGAGCTTGGCGGTCATATCCTGCACAACGTCGAGAGATTCGCCGATCCGCCAAAACATCATGTCGGCTTTTGCGTCAAATCCTACGAGCGAATAAGAGTAGAGGAGAAAGTCGTCGCGAAAAGAGTCAAAGACACTTTGGAACTCGCTTTTGTAGATTCGCTTTGTCTCGGCATTCAACTTTCGCCACTCTGGATTTACCCGCAGAAACAGAAAATTTACAAACTGCTTGTCTATCGGACGTTCGATGACATCGGCGTTTTCCGTCACCAGGCGAAGCCCGGGCTCCGCGGTATCTTTCTGAAATGCTAAGACGTCGTTATCGCTCATGAATTGCTAAGACCTCAATCAGTTTTGCAGATTTGAATCACGATGTGCAAATCGACCGGCCCGGATGCACGACCGGTCTTCGTGGAGGATTTACAAGACACCCACCGTCATGCAAAACTCTATCTATGCTGCGGTCACTGTCCCTCTCGGCGATCTTACTTACGACGGTTTTTTGCGTCTCGGGCCAGCAGCGTCCGCTTTTGACTGACGATGTCGATATCACACCGCCAGGGTCGATCGAGCTGGCAGCAGGCGTTGATTTTCTTCAGAATGCAAAATTTCCACTCTCTGGAATCACGGGCGACCTGACTCGCGTCGGCGACATTAGATTGCGCACGGGTTTTGCCTCAAACGTTGAACTACAGATTGAGGGAACGGTCCAGAATTACTTAGCGATCAACTCCCGCACGGCCTCGGCAATACCTCTCACCGTTGCTGGGAATTCCACAAATGATTTTGACGACTTTACCGTCTCGGCGAAGGTCAAGCTGCGAAACGAGACGCGGCTCTTGCCCGCCGTAGGCCTGAAATTTGGTTTTCAGATGCCGAATACTGATCAGGCCCGCGGGATCGGCACGAATCAGGTCAACATCTTTACCAAAATTTTGCTTCAGAAAAAATTCGGTACCGTTGCTGCCGGAACTCCGCGTTTTAAGGCGGTGGGGAACATCGGGCTGGGTATATTGTCCGCTCCGCTCGAACGCTTTACGCAGAATGATGTCCTGCTCTATGGCCTTGCGGGCATCTACCGACTCACTGACAAAGTAAATTTGCTCTCTGAGGTTAACGGCCGCGTCAACACTCGCAGCGGCGCGGCCCCGCTCGGCACCGAGAGCATCGGCCAATTTCGCATCGGTACGCAGATCAGGACTGCTGGTCTGAGGTTTGATACCGCGGCGGCTTTCGGCCTCACCAAATTCAGTCCTCGCACGGGCGTCACCTTTGGGGTTACCTACTTGTCGCCCAGCATTTTCACACCGGCCAAATAATTAGATATTGATTGGCGAGCTTCCCTTCCCCAAACCTGGCGCGGTTCGTATCGCTTCGTGCACGAAATCCTTGGCTGTGCGTACGGCCGTGAACAAATCGCGGCCAAGAGCGAGACTGGCGGCGATTGCCGCGGCCAGCGTACAGCCTGTTCCGTGGGTTGCCGTCGTGTCTATAAAGTCAGACTCCAGAATCGTGAGAGCACCTGCCAGAAAAAGATAGTCGCGCGCCTTAGCTCCCGGCATTACGGTTTCATTTTCAAAGGGGTGACCGCCTTTGATCAGCACGTTCCTTGCTCCCTTGCGATGCATGATGTCGGCCGCGGATCGAACGTCGACCTCTGACCGAATCGCCATCCTGGCGATACGTTCCGCCTCCGGAAGGTTCGGCGTGATCAGATCTGCCAGCGGAAAGAGTTTTTCGACAAGGGCGGACAGCGCGGCATCGTCGATCAAGTCAAAGCCGGAGGTTGACCGGACAACCGGATCAACAACCACATTCTTCAAACCGTTAGTCCCAATCAACCGCGCAACTTCCTCAATGATTTCACGCGTCGGCAGCATTCCAGTTTTGACCGCGGCTAGCTCGTAATCATCGAGTACGGGTTCGACCTGCCGCCGTATCGAGTCTGCGGATTGATGAACCGCGCCGAAAACGCCGGTCGTGTTCTGAAAGGTGACTGAGGAAACCGCCGCTACCGCGAAGCAGCCAAAAGCCGTAAACGTTTTGATGTCCGCCACGAGCCCCGCTCCGCCGGACGGGTCAAGTCCGGCGATCGTCAGGCAAACGGGCGGCAATTCGAATTTTGAGCCACTTGTCATCTATTAATCCTTTCAACAATCTGACTCAGATTCGCCAGATTGTTAAATGATCGGATCCCGCCGACACCCGCCGCACCCGCGGCGATAGCCGCGCGGGCATTAGTTTGATCGATACCGCCGAGGGCGATTACCGGGAAAGGTGCCAATTCCCTGCACACCGAGCTCAAGTAATCCAGTCCGAGTGGCTCGCTCTTCGCCGGGGTTTCAAATACTGGCGCCAAAACTGCGAAGTCAGCGCCGCTCCGAGCCGCGCCGCTCGCTTCCTCGAGCGAGTGCACTGAAGCTCCGATCACAAAGCCTTTTCCGAATGCGGCGCGGACTGCATCCACGGGTATGGAAGTGGACCTCAGGTGTACGCCGCTCGCCCCGGCCGCGTACGCAATATCGGCGCGATCGTTGACGAGTATCCGCAATTTCCTTTCCCCAGCGATGGCGACCAGATCAGCCGTTAGACGTAGGAGGTTCTGGGCCGAAAGACGATGTTCACGCACTTGGACAAAATCGACGGTCTCAAGATCTGCAGCCCATCTCACCGAATCGCAAATCGACGCGTGGGCCCCGGTGAAGTCCGCATCAGTCGCCCGGCCTTCCGTAATCAGATAGACTAACGGTCCTTCGAAGCTGATCACCGCCTTTCCGTCGACGCCGGGTCCGTCTGGAGCATCTGGACGCTCTGATGAAAGTGGACGATCTCCCAGAAGGCAATGAGCAGGTTAACTACGCCAAGCGCGGTCACGGCCCCGCGAAAGGCGGTAGAAGCGACAACCTGCTGGATACCAGGCGTCCCGGCCAAGTCCGACAGGAAAATGAGCAACGCGTTGTCGCCCCATGGGCCGAACAGTGCGTCCCATGGCGACAGGATCAGGTAAAAGCCCAATAGAAAGCAGAGAATTATAAAAAAAATGACGGTCAGGCGTTCCACCATACCGTCAGAGTATATATTCCTGATCTTTTGCGGCCAAACAGTCGCCGGGTCAGTGACTTACAAGCGTGTTCCGTATCCGTGCACCGACGTCTCGGAAATCAACGTTCTCGGCGTAAATCTTTTCGAAATAGCGGCCGGCCGCGTCGTCGTCGCCGTCAGCCGCGTGGGCCAACGCCAACTCGTACCAGAGACCGTGGTGCTCGTCGTCGGAGACCTCAGGGGTTTCCAGCGCACGCGTGATCCAGGTGATGGCGTGCTTGGCCATGCCGTCGTGCAAGAAGCAATGTCCAAGCAAATTTGCGCATTGAAAGAAGCGACGCGTGCCGTCGTGAGGCGTGGTTAGGTTGATCGCATCCTGAAATTCGCGGATGGCGTCCTCCATCAGGCCCATTTCCTGATAGGCAATGCCGGTTTGATAGTGCGTGTCAAAGTCGGTTGCTGATTCATCACCGGCGTCAATACCAAATTCCGACCGGATTTCGCTGATACCGAGCGTACTCGCCACAAATTCTTCGTCGACGACCTCGACTGCCTCCGCCGGCACATCGCTGACTACCGATTGTTGGGGCGTAGGTGCACCAATTCGATTTCTCAATGCCAAGAATTCCGGCCGATCCCCAAATTGTTGCGCCAGCCCCGCCAGTACCTTCTCGGCCAGATCGTTGTAATCGTTCTCAATGTAAAACGTGACGCTGTCGATCTCTTTCCCGATCCGCTCTTCGTCGGAATGCGAGAGGGCCGCAAGTCCGTTAGAAGAGGGCGTAATGTCGGAATCACTTACTGCTTCGACTATTGAAGAATCGACTATGTGACCATTTCGCTCGATTGCCGCCTGAAAGTCGTCAGCAGCATTACGATGTTCACTGGCTTGGTCATATTCAGTTGCCGCACCGTTGGGCTCGGCCGCGAATTTCGCATCCGCCGCGGCTCTGTCAAATTCATCGTCGTCAGGGCCGTATACCTCATTGATTTCGTTTAATCGATCGCGAAAGCGGGTCTCGTGCGGTCGAATAATCACCAACTGCACAAGCGCGAACCGCTCATCCTCGACAGAATCAGCGGCCGTTGCAGATGCATAAAGACGTTCGAGGGCGAGTCGAAAACCATTTTCGTCCTTGAGCCAGGAATTGTAGCGGACAAGCAGTCGCAGTCCTGAGAGCTGCGAAGGGTTTCGACCGAGGATTTCATCGATCCATTTGCCACATTCGTCGGCCTGACCGCCCGCGAGCAGATACTCCGCCGACATATTGAGAACACGCGCGGCCGATTCCGGATCGTTACTGTTCAGGTAAATGCGGATAAGGTCAAGAAATTTGGGATAGTTCGCCGGCTCAACCTCAACCAGCTTGACCACCGCACGCTCGGCGCCCGCGGCGTCTTGCGAGTCGATGCAGCATTCGATTAAAAGGTATAGAACATCGCGATTGTACGGGTCGTTTTCAAGAATTTCCTCAAGGAGCCCTGAAGCTTTGCCAGCACGTCCAAGCGCGGTCTGGGCCTTGACCAGGCCATTGAGCACCCGCAGATCGGTCGACGTGATGTCGAAGCCTTTCATTAACGCCCAGATTGCATCTTCGTGTTTATTCTGACGGCTAAATCTTGCACCAGCTTCTGCAAATGCCTCTACGGCTTCGCCACGTTGATTTTCGCGGAGATATGCGTCGGCAAGGTTTATACAAACGTCGGTGTTGTTTGGATCCAAGAGAACGATCTGCTTGAACATCGCCAAAGCTTCGAGCCGGCGTCCCTGTTTCTGATAGTGCTCGGCCAGCGTCGTGTAGTGAGCGCGGGCTTCCGCAAGCGATCCCTTGCCCTTATGCAGCTCCGCGAGCTTGGCCGACACCTCTATGGAATCAGGCTGGATGCGGGAAATTTTGTTGTATACGGCGATTGCCTTCTGTGCGAATCCCTGCGTGTTGTAATGGTCGGCGACCTGCAAATAGCACGTAACCGCCTCTTTTTTCTCGGCACTCTTCGCGTACAGATCGCCGAGCATGTTTAGCGTGGCGATGTCGCGAGGATCATTATCCATGACGTTGCGATACTCGCCGATCGCCGCGCGGATCTTCCCTTGCGCGACAAACCGCTCCGCATTTCGCATCGCTTTTGCCTTGTCGAAACTCATTCTGTAGCTGGAAACCGTAAGATCTGACCGAGCACGAGGAGCCGGATCGATCGCCTGGGTGAGAAGGGCACGCAGCGAATAGCCCGCGCTTATCGTACCGAATAATTTACCACGCAGACAATGAGGTGTCAATATTTTTTGATTATTGTTATCTTTGTTTTAACACTTTCGGGTTTTTGATTTTTTCGCGAAGTTTACTTAACCTTATTGTTTCTCAGGGGAATTATGCAGGCACTGATCCTTGCCGGCGGGAAAGGCACTCGGCTACGGCCGCTCACCGTCTATACTCCGAAACCTATCGTCCCCATTCTCAATGTCCCGTTTCTCATTTACCAAATCGAGGTACTAAAAAAGGCAGGGATAACGGAAATCACCCTTTCCCTGAGCTATCAGCCCGACAAAATTCAGCACGTCCTAGGTAACGGTACCGAGCAAGGGGTGACTCTGCACTACATTACGGAGCCGAGTCCAATGGGAACCGCAGGGGCTTACAAGCTAGCCGCCGGTGAATTGCGGGAGACTACGCTAGTTTTCAACGGCGATATCCTTACCGACATCGATGTTTCCGGCTTGATTTCCTTTCACGAGCGAAATAAAGCGGCGGCGACGCTGGCGACTGTCACGGTTGACGATCCGTCGAGATATGGGCTCGTTGAGACGAATCCGGATGGCCGAATTGTTGCATTTCGCGAGAAGCCCGGTACGCACCTCGGCCCGACACCGGCGAAGGCCGCGATCAACGCGGGCGTCTATATACTCGAGCCCGAGATCCTTGACCTGATTCCGCCCGGCACTACAAAATCCTTTGAGTATCATATTTTTCCGGAAATCTCATCGCGCGCGATGCGCTTTTTCGGGTACAAAATCGACGATTACTGGCTCGATATAGGAACTCCGGCAAACTATCTTCAGGCCCACCATGACCTTTTGAGCGGGAAAATACAGCCGCCATCTATTGCCGAAGGTGCCGCCTCTGACGTCGCTACTCACGCGGAGGTCGACAGTAAGTCTATCGTCGGATCCGGATGTGTAGTGAAGCCGGGGGCCAGGATAATAAATTCGGTGTTAGGAGCCGGGACTCATGTCGAGGAAAAGGCGGTAGTTGAGAATTCGGTTATCTGGTCGCATACCCGGGTTGCCGCTGCGGCGGAAATACGATCGAGCATTATCGGGCGTAGCTCGCATATTGGGCGAAATGCACAAGTCACGTCCGCAGTGCTCGGTGATAAATCGACCCTCACCGACTATACAATCGTGTAACCCTTATGCCTGAGCTGCCCGAGGTTGAATTGATAGCCCGTTCACTGGAGCGGTTTGTAACGGGCCGCACGATAACGTCGGCGAAGCTACTTCGGCAAAGACTCGCACCCGATGTTTCGCCGGAGGATTTCGGCAAGCATCTACAAGGGAGGACTATTCGCTTTGTCCACCGCCGCGGCAAGCATATCCTGATCGACCTGACCGGCGACGTGACGCTGATTGTCCACCTGAGGATGAGCGGACGGTTCTCGATCCTGCCGACAGAAAAGGAGAATCCCAAGTTCACGCATGCTGCCTTTCATTTCGAGGACGGTGAACGACTGGTTTTCGACGATCAACGCCATTTCGGCCTCATGAAGATCGTCGATACGCCGAGCCTGCGTGAGGACCGCGAGATCAAGAAACTCGGGCCCGAGCCGTTCTCAGAAGAATTCTCTATTGATTATTTTGGCGGGATGCTGCGGCTGTCGAGACGGACGCTAAAGGAATTTTTGTTGGACCAGACTAAGGTCGTCGGTGTGGGCAACATCTACGCTTCCGAGGCTCTTTTTGCCGCCGGCGTTCATCCGTCTCTACCGGCCCATCGCCTTTCAAAACCGAAGATTATTCGACTGCGCGAAAGTATTCTCGCCGTCCTGAGCGACGCCATTTCATTTGGTGCGGCGCTCGATGTCGATCCGGAGAATCTCGAGGGCAGTTACTTCAGCAGCGGCGGCGAGCATTCTTGGAGTGTTTATGACCGAGAGAAACAGCCGTGTCGCAATTGCAATGAGCCGATAGCTCGGCTAAAACAAGGTGGACGCTCAACCTATTTTTGCCGAAAATGCCAGCGGCGTTAAAAACCGAAACAATGAGAATAGCCAAACTACTTTCAAAAACATTTCTTGTAATCGCTATCGGTCTGATCGGAGCGACGTCACACTTCGCGTTTTGCGCCTGCTGTGTCGAACGGGGATTTTACGAGATCACCCGCTCCGCTCCTGATAAGTTTTATTTGGACATGCTGGGAGAGATGAAGTTCGCCCGGCCTGCCGAACTATATATGACCGAGGCAGGATTTGACGGGATAAAGGGGTTAAAGGTGCTGGAGAACGAGATTTCCGATGCGGGCCCTGATTTTAGTATCGTCGAGACATTTGCAAAACGGACATGGCGGCTCGATGTCTCCACCCCCAGCGGCAAACGGGGCAGTCTTGCGCTCCCGATGCCTGCTCAAATGGTCCGGTATAAGGTGGACACGCGATTTGATAATCGGGCTGGCTCGCCCGACGTAGTTCTTTATAAAGAGTTTTTCTTTGCCGGAAACGTTGGTGGCTCGTCCGGCATCTTCAGCTCGGCTCGCGGCAAGGGAACGGCCTACACGCTTGTGTTTCAAGGACGCGGCAATGGCTGCGACAATGCATCAGATTTCAAGTACTGGCGTCTGGAATTAAAGGGCCCGCGGACAAGCTTTGCAATCTTGGGAGAGCTGATGGCGAACCCCGCTTGACACGATGGCTCTCTAAGGCGCAATATCTACCCAGTAACCGTGGTGAGTTAAAGCGACTTGCGACCACGTTAAATAATCTGCTAAACAGCGATAAAGACAAGATTTAGAAAAGTCTCGCTGGTCTGGCGAGGCTTTTTTCTTTGAGCACTCAGCAGCTAACTATTGGTAGTCACCAAAAGCATTTCGAAAGTGTTGTATTACCTGCTGATGCCTGACTGCTGACTGATAAGTATGAAAACCTTTCGCGACCTTCTCGAGTCTGACGGTGTATATGTCTTTGACGGCGCCGTCGGAACCCGTCTGTATGACAAAGGCATTTATATCAATCGGTCCTATGATGAGCTGAATATTGCGGCGCCTGACCTGGTGCGGGAGGTTCATGACGAATACGTCGCGGCTGGCGCAGATATAATCGAAACCAACACATTCGGTGCCACCCGCCACAAGCTGCAGCCTTACGGTCTGGAGAGCAAGTTGAGAGAGATAAATATCGCTGCGGCCCGCCTGGCGCGCGCATCCGCCGGAGATAGAGCCCTGGTCGCAGGTGCGATTGGCCCACTCGGACTGCGTATTGAGCCCTACGGCCCGACCTCGTTCGATGAGGCGAAAGAGATTTTTAAGGAACAGGCCGAGGCGTTGTTGGAGGGCGGCGTCGACCTTTTTATTCTCGAAACTTTCTCGGAGCTTGCGGTGATCGAGCAGGCAATACGCGCCGTACGCGAGCTCACCGATCTGCCAATAGTCGCCCAGATGACAATCCAGATGGATGGCAATACCGTCTTTGGCACGACGCCCGAAGCATTCACGGTAAAGCTTGACGAGCTCGGGGTCGATGTCATCGGTTTAAATTGCGGCATGGGGCCGACCCACGTGCTGACCGCACTCGAGAAGATGCGCGCCGTGACCGCGAAGGGCCTCTCGGCACAGCCAAACGCCGGCCTGCCCCGCGACGTCCAGGGACGCCAATTCTACATGGGATCGCCGGAATACATGGCGACATTTGCAAAGCGTTTTGTGCAGGCCGGTGCGAAATTTGTCGGCGGGTGCTGCGGCACTACGCCTACTCATATCAAGTTGATCGCCGATGCGATCAGATCGATTAGCCCGCGACAGCAGCAGGTATTCGTCAAGACGCCGGCCACGGCCGTTAACGAGCTAAAGCCAACAGGTGTTCAGGTAGTGGACCCAATAAATCGATCTCTATGGTCGGCAAAGATTGCCCGCGGCGAGTTCGTAACATCGGTCGAAGTTCTGCCGCCAAAGGGCTGCGACGCCGACAAGACTCTGGATTCGATTCGGCTATTAAAAGACGCCGGCGTCGACGGCGTTAATATCCCTGACGGCCCAAGGGCGCAGACACGCATGAGTGCTCAGGCGACCGCCGTCCTGGTCGAGCGGGAAATAGGCATTGAAGCCGTTCTCCACTACTGCTGCCGCGACCGAAACTTGCTCGGCATGATGAGCGACCTGCTCGGAGCTGCGGCACTGGGACTTCACAATCTCCTATTGATCACCGGCGATCCGCCAAAGATGGGTCCCTACCCAGATGCGACGGCCGTATTCGACATCGACGCCATTGGGTTGACCAATATGGTCAACAAGCTCAATCACGGCCTCGACCTCGGCAACAACCCGATTGGTCGTCCGACCGAGTTTTCGATTGGCGTCGGCGTAAATCCGGGCGCGGTGAATATGGAAGAGGAGATCCGACGCTTTGAATGGAAGGTCGAGGCCGGTGCCGAATATGCGATCACCCAACCAGTGTTTGACACCGCACAGTTGAAACGCTTCCTGGGAATGATCGAGCACGTCCGCATCCCTATCGTGGCCGGTATTTGGCCGCTGGTAAGTTTTCGCAACGCCGAGTTTTTACACAACGAGGTCCCCGGCGTCGAAGTCACGCCCGAAATCCTCGAACGCATGCGCATCGCATCAGAACAGAGCAAGGAGCACGCCCGCGAAGAAGGCATCGCCATTGCACGTGAATCTCTATTGGAAGTCCGCGACGTGATTCAGGGTGTGCAGGTGTCGGCGCCCTTTGGCAACGTTAAGTATGCTTTGCAGGTCTTCGAAGTGTTGTGAGGGCTCGCAATCAAGGAATTAGGATGATCTTGCCGAAGCCCTTGCTTTCTATCACCTCATGATGCGCGACCGCGGCGGCGGCGAGAGGGAACGCTTTGCGAATGACCGGAATGAGATGCCCGGCCTTTAAACCATCGAAAAGAGCCGAGCTAATCTCCGCACGCGGGCTCGGGGGCGAGTTAAATAGCGACATACCGTAAATAGTCGCGTCTTTCGTCATTGCAAGGCGAGGATTGAATTGCAGGCTGCCACGGTTTCCGACAACGGTGATCCGTCCAAACATCGCAAGGCACTCGAAATCGCGTTCGAGATTGATATTTGCCAGCATTTCAATGACTACATCCACTCCGCGACCCCCAGTGAATTCTAAAATCTCGTCGAAATGCGTTTCGTCGGTGTGGTCAAAAATAGCATCGCATCCGTTGTCGGAGATCAATCTCTTCCCTTCGTCCGAGCTGGCGGTGCCGATGACGGTGAGGCCCGCATCTTTGGCCCACTGTACGGCCGCAAGCCCTACCCCGCCGGAGGCGCCATGTACCAATACGGTCTCACCGCTCTTCGCCTCAGCCTTTTGAAACAAGGCCCGATACGCGGTCGCGTACGGTGTCCAAACGCCTGCTCCCTGTTCGAACGAGACGTTGTCGGGCAGCACGCCGAGATCGGCTTCATTACATAATGAATATTCGGCGTAAGTGCCGCTGAGCGAGTTCGAAGTAAAAACACGATCCCCGGACTTAAATTTCTTCACATCACCGCCGATAGATTCGACAGTACCGGCGCCATCCTTGCCCGGAGTGTATGGCAACTGAGGAGCGTGCGCATGATTGCCGGAACGGAGGTATGTGTCGACAGGGTTAACACCCGCAGCATATATCTTCACCAACACCTGGGTCCCCGTCGGCTCAGGTGTCTCGGCATCTTCGAGCCGCATTACCTCAGGCTCGCCAAATTCGCGGACGACTATTCTTGTCATACTAATTTGCGGGGATGATGCTTAGGGTAAATACTCGATTTGTTTTAGCGCCCACTGGGAAAGGGCTTTTGCCTCATTGAATCCGTAGAGATCGAATGTTTTTACATCATCAGGCTGTTCGCTGTATCGGACCGTAAACTCTTTGCCCGATCCCATGGCTTCAATGGCGTCCGTCGCGAACCCTCCTGTGGCGACGTAAAAAGTTCTTCCATCCACCGTCAGGCTAATCGGCGAACTACCGCTCATGAGGAAGAAACCTGACCACCTACCCGGCCCATCGTGGTTCACGTAACTAATGAGAAAGAATCCGCCTCTCTTGAAGCCACATTGCTTATGAGCGAGTCTATTCTCGCAACGCAGTTCCCAATTCGGTCCATGATGATTCGATTTGAGTTCGACTCCTACTCCTTTCGAACCCTCAAGAAAACCGACACCAGTGGCGTGGTTGAACTTGTATGCCACCCCATTTTCGGAGCCGCTGGAAATGGGTTGGGAAACGGGATCTTTGCTGAACACAACGCGAGCGTCAGAGGAGAATTTTGACTCGACCGGGATTAGATAAAGCCCGGACTGGGCACTGGCGACGCCACTTAGCAGGAGCAGACAAACCGATAGCAATTTCATGGTGAGGATTTTACTCCACCGTCACGGACTTCGCCAGATTTCGCGGTTGATCGACATCACAGCCGCGGCGGACGGCGATGTGATAGGACAAAAGCTGTAATGGAACAACGGAAAGAATTGGCCCGAGTAGGTCGCTCGTCTCGGGTACCTCGATCACGTGATTTGACACCTTCGAGCTCATCGTGTCGCCCTCGGTCAGTACCGAGATGATGATGCCATCGCGCGACTTTACCTCGACGATGTTTGAGTGAGTTTTCTCATATCGCAGCTCGCTGCCGGGATTGCCGTTCTCCCGCGTATTGACGACTACAACCGGGAGTTTTTCGTCGATCAGGGCATTAGGCCCGTGCTTCATCTCGCCGGCCGGGTAGCCCTCGGCGTGAATATAGCTGATCTCCTTTAGTTTCAAGGCCCCTTCGAGAGCCACCGGGAAATTGATGCCGCGACCGAGATATAAGAAATCCTGCACGCGGAAATATTCCTTCGAGAGTTCTTCGATTGAGTCAGCGTCGTTCAAAAGCTGTTCGATCTTTAGAGGCAGCTCGGCGAGATCCTGTGCAAGTTTTTTTGCCCTTTCGCCGTTGATCTGCCCGCGAAGTTCGCCGAGATACAGGGCAAACAGATATAACGCCACCATCTGTGCTGTAAAAGCCTTGGTAGATGCGACGCCGATCTCAGGCCCGGCATGTGTGAGGATCGTGCCATCAGCCTCACGCGTGATCATCGACCCATGGACGTTGCATATCGCAAGCACCTTACAACCGTACTTTTTAGCCTCGCGCATGGCGGCGATGGTGTCGGCCGTCTCACCCGATTGAGAAATGACGACGAGTAGATCAGTCTCGCTCAGGACCGGTTCGCGATAGCGGAACTCTGAGGCGTAATCGACCTCGACGGGAACGCGAGCGAGCTGCTCGAGCATGTATTTGCCGGCAAGGGCGGCGTGCCATGACGTACCGCACGCCGCGATTTTGATCGAGGTAAGTCCCGTGAAATCCTCTTCGGAGATGTCCATCGGATCGAGATACACCTTACCCGTATCGAGCGACACGCGGCCCTGCACCGTGTCGCGGACGGCCCGCGGCTGCTCGTATATCTCCTTGAGCATAAAGTGCTTAAACCCGCCTTTCTCAGCCATGATCGGGTCCCACGTGATCCGCTGCTGCTCTGGCTCGACGACATTTCCGTCAAAATCGGTCACACGCACAGAGTCTTTTGTGAGCACCGCGATTTCCCTGTCGCCGAGAAAAAAGACGTCGCGTGTGTGTGCAAGAATCGGCGGAATATCGCTGGCGACAAAGAACTCGCCGTCACCGAGCCCGATCACGACCGGAGGCCCTTCGCGAACCGCGATTATCGTGTCCGGCTCGTCCACTGAGATGATCGCCAGCGCAAAAATTCCGCGTAGCTCGGCCACCGCCTTTCGCACCGCAAATTCCAGCGACAGACCATCGGTCTCGACATAGTGCCCGATCAGATGTGCGACCACTTCGGTATCCGTCTCGGTGTGAAACTTATGTCCATCAGCTGCAAGACGTTCTTTTAGCTGCAAATAATTCTCGATAATGCCATTATGGACAACGACAACCTTGCCGGACTGGTCGCGATGCGGGTGAGCATTCTCCTCAGTCGGCCGCCCGTGCGTCGCCCATCGCGTGTGCCCGATTCCATAGTTGCCATCGAGCGGATTGAGCCGAATGCACTCTTCGAGATTACGCAGTTTGCCCTCGGCTCGTCGAAGCTCCAGATGCTGAGCATCATCCACGACCGCAATTCCCGCCGAGTCATACCCGCGGTATTCGAGTTTACGTAAACCGTCGATAATCAACGGCACAACCTGTTTATTTCCAACGTATCCGACTATTCCGCACATATATTATCTCGCTAGTCACACTCCGCTCGACCCGAAGTAAATGGCGGCGGGTCTTTGATCTTTACAACCCGCGTCCGGGGTCCGCTTAACACCCCGCTCCATCGTCTATACTCCGGAGTTTTTTAGCGGGAGCCCCGATAACCAGAGTCCTGGCCGGGACATCCTTCGTCACCACACTTCCCGCGCCCGTCACGGCGCCGTCTCCGATAACCACTGGAGCCACGAGCATTGTATCCGAGCCAATCTTTACATTGTCGCCGATGTGGGTTTCGTGCTTGTTCTTGCCGTCGTAGTTGCAGGTTATGGTGCCGGCGCCGACGTTGGTATTTTCGCCGATTGTTGCATCGCCCAGATATGTAAGATGGTTAGCCTTTGAGCGGCGTCCCAGGGTTGTTTTTTTGAGTTCGACAAAATTGCCGACCTTTGAGCCCTCTTCCATTAAGGCGTGACCGCGGAGGTGGGCCATTGGGCCAACGGTACAGTCGTCGGCGATGGTTGAGTCGGAAATGAACGAATTATCCTTAATCTCGACGTTTTTTCCTATCTGGGCATTTGCGATTCGGACACCGGGTCTGATCATGCATCCGTCACCGATGGTGGTCTCGCCTTCGATAGTGACATTTTGGCTAATGACCGTGTCGCGCCCGATCTTTGCCCGGGCACAGACGTATGCGGAGCTGGGATCGATAAAACTCACCCCGCTCTCGAGCATCAGACGATCCATCGTGCGGCCGCGAATAACAGAACCCATTTCGGAAAGTTGGCGGCGATCGTTCACACCTTGAACCTGGCTCGGATCCTCGCATTGAAACACTGCGACGACTTCGCCGTCCGTACGCAAAATTGCCGGCACGTCGGTCAGGTAAAATTCGCCCTGAGCGTTCGTGTTCGACACCCTTTGCAGGGCTGCATACAGTTTTCGGGTGTTGAAGCAGTAAATTCCTGAGTTAATTTCATCAATCTGTTTTTCCGCCTCCGAGGCGTCTTTCTGCTCGACGATGCGGGCAAGGTTGACATCTTCGTCGCGAACCACCCGCCCATAGCCCGCTGGATCTTGGAGTCGAACCGTCAGAACGGTGCACGCGGCGCAACGTTCCCGATGTCTTTTCAGCAGCTCGGAGAGTGTCTCTCTAGATATCATCGGCACATCACCGGATAGCACCAACAGCGTCGAATCATCATTCCCGAGCACCTCGCTCGCAGACTTTACCGCATCGCCCGTTCCGAGCTGCTCTCGCTGCACGGCAAAGTCGACCTTCCCATCGTCAAACTCTTTCAATACTGCCGACTGAACCTCCGCCGCCTGATGTCCGACGACGATGCAAATTTTCTCTGGGCCGAGCGACATGGCCGTCTCGCAGACGTGGTTTATCAACGGCCGGCCGTCCAGCTCATGCAGAACCTTCGCCCGATTCGACCGCATGCGAGTGCCCAGACCGGCGGCCATTATAAGTATATTGAGATCAGATTCCACGGGTAAGATTCGGGGAAGGGAGAATACAATCACGCTCAGACCGCTACGGTCGCTATGCTCTCTGGGCGGTGTTTGTGCCGAGGCTGCAAGGCACACAGCAACAGGACTTGTGCCAGTTTCTCGGGATTATGCCTGACCATATCGCCCTCGTCCAACAGGTTACCATAAATGATTTCCGCGCCTTCGATCGTTTGCGGAGTAATCGATCCGTGGACGCCAATCTGCTCCGCGCCCTCGCCCGTGTACTTTCTAAGCTGGTCGTTTCGAATTGGGCGGTCATTCACAACCACATAGTCAAATTCGATTTGCGGCGCGTATTGATTGAAAATTTCGAGATGCCCCCGTGAGGTCAGGCCGTCGGTCTCGCCCGGCTGTGTCATCAGATTGCAGACGAAAACCTTGACCGCATCCGAGCGAGCGATGGCGTCGGCTACCCCGTCGACTAAAATGGGCGGCAGCAAGCTCGTGTAGAGTGATCCCGGCCCGATAGTAATGATGCTTGCGGCATCTATGGCCGCGAGCGTCGCTGGAAGCGGCTTTGAGCCCTGAGGTTCAAGATACAGGCGCCTCAGCCTGTCTCCAATTTTTGAAATATTCGTCTCGCCACGCACGGTTGTACCGTCGTCTAGCTCCGCCGCCAGCCGCACATCCGCGACAGTTGCCGGATAGATATGGCCTTTACTCGCTAAAATTTCTGATGAAAGTCTGACCGCCTCAGCGAAATCACCCGTGATCTCCGACAGGGCCGCGAGAAAGATGTTCCCAAAGCTATGCCCGCCCAAATCGCCGTCACCCCGGAACCGATGTCGGAAGAGCCGAGAAAGCAGCTTCGAATCTTCGCTCAGCGCCACCATGCAATTGCGGATGTCGCCAGGCGGCAGCATCTGCAGTTCGTCGCGAAGCCGCCCAGAGCTGCCTCCGTCATCGGTCACCGCGACAATTGCCGAGAGATTATCGAGCCATACCGGCTCGGTATCGCGCTCATAAACAAAACGCTTCAGTCCTGAAAGAAGCGTCGAAAGCCCATTTCCGCCGCCGATAGCGACAAAATTGAGCCCTGTCGGACTATCCGAAAAGAGATGGTGCTTCATTTTAAGGGCTTACGATGGTTGACAGGTGAAAGGAGAAGATCCCGTTCGCGTTCGGATCGAAAAACCCGAAGCGTCGTGTCTGATCTGTTTACTTTTGAAGTGATGCCGCGAAATCCGCAAGCATCGCCGGCGAGACTCGTGCCGGCTCGTATTTATCCTACCATTTGCAGCCGGGTGTCAACAATAAAATTTCAGTCTGATTCTCGAAAGTGATACCCTCCGAAATAAGGAGATGTTTCCATGATTCCTATCCGTTTAATCTCATTTATAATCACATTCTCTGCATTCGGGGCGGCATACGGCCAATCGCCATCCGAAACGCCCGCAGCGGTGTCGCCACCGGCGGTGGAAATCATGAATCAGCCGGGAAGCCCTGTTCGGCTCGAATTACTCGGCTCCGACAGCTTTCCGTTATCACCGCCGAACAAGCCGCGATCGAGTCTCCGCACTACAATCCGGGTGAGGGTCGATAATGTTGGCGAGCAGGCCGTCGGCGGATACGCTATCGTTTTTCAGAGCGAAAAATTCACTAACGTCAGCGCAATGGCTCTGGGGAAGCTGTTGGAGAAAGGGCAAACGAATACCTTTCCGACATCCTCGAGTGCGGAGTGGGATTCGCCGGTATGGGCATCGGTCGACTATGTTCAGTTTGAAGACGGAACAAGTTGGGGCGCTGACCGATTCAAGCGATCGGTCCAGATAGGCCGGTTTCTTGACGGACGCAATTTGGCCATCGCGCGTCTCGAGGAAATCCTAATAAATCACCCGGACGCCGAGTTTCACCGAAGGCAGGTCAAGGGCTTCATAGGGCAGGCGATTTCGGGGATGGGGCCGGAGTCTAACGCCGTTATGCTTCAAACTGCATTCGATTTCGGCTACGAAAGCGTGCTAAAGGGGCTCAGAGCACCCAGCAAGAAGGTGGCCGACGGGCAGGAGATCGCTCGTAAACTGGAATTAGCCCAGATTGTCCGACCTTAGTGCTGTTTACCTTCCGTCGCACTCTCGCTCGCCGATATTTCTTATACAAAGAAATCCCTTGTCCAAAAATGTTTTGTTATGTTAGATTTAGATTTGCGGCCGTTTGCGCCGACGCCAGCCGGCATTTTGCCAATACAATATCACCAGCGTTAGACTTACCCGACGGCATCTTCCGATCATTATCGTTCAATGGCAGATACGCTTTTTATTCTACAGGAGCATCAGTTTCACCAGTTGAAAACTGTTTTGGCTCGATTGTGTGTAGAGTGCGCGGCACGGTGCGTATTTTTGATAGATCGAGATGGGCAGACTATCGCATTTCATGGTGACATCGGCGACATGGACACGACGAGCTTTTCGTCGCTAGCGGCTGGCAATGTCGCCGCTACGAGTTCGATGGCGAAGCTGATCGGAGAAAACGCCTTCCCGAGCGTTTTTCACGAGGGCGAACGCGAAAGTATTTTCATCAGTATCATCGGTCGCGCATTGCTTGTGACTGTGTTCGACGAACGTTCGACCATGAGCCTCGTCAAGATTAGAACAAAGCGGGGAAGCTTTGAGGTGGCGAAGATACTGGATGAGGCTACAGCCGACTCGGCGAACTTTCGTATTAGTCAGGATTCGTTCTTCTCGGAGATCACGGACGATGACATTGACAGCCTTTTTAGTTAATCGCGAACTGACAATAGAAAATGGACGAGGCCTCGATCGGACTTTCTCCTGATTCTCAATCGTCCATTTTTTCTTTCAATTTCTTATGACATTTATAAATTACGCATCACGAGAAATTAACTGCAAAATCGTGTACTACGGTCCCGGATTGTGCGGGAAAACGACGAACCTGCAATACATCTACGATTCAACCGCTCCGCAGGCGAAGGGCAAGCTGATCAGCCTGGCGACCGAGACCGATCGGACATTATTTTTTGACTTTATGCCTCTCGAGCTGGGTACGGTGCGGGGGTTCAAAACTCGCTTTCATCTTTATACAGTGCCGGGGCAGGTGTATTACGACGCGTCGCGTAAGTTGATTTTGAAAGGCGTTGACGGCGTGGTTTTCGTCGCCGACAGTCAGGAAGAGCGGATGGACGCCAACATCGAGTCGCTCTCAAACCTTGAAGAAAATCTGGACACGCAGGGCTACGATCTCAATCAGATCCCCTACGTACTGCAATTGAACAAGCGTGACCTGCCAAACGTCACGCCCATCGATGAACTCTCTCACGAGCTCGCACGCAAAGGCGAGCCAGTCTTCGAAGCTGTCGCGACCAATGGCACCGGCGTGTTCGATACGCTCAAGGCTGTGGCAAAACAAGTGCTGACTGAATTAAGGAAAGGATAAATAGCGGCTAAAGGGCTAATAGAGAACGCAGAAAAGGAAGACATGTTGTCTTCCTTTTGTTTCTTCTGTGCCTTCTTGCGGCAATACAAAAGCTAATGGCGGAGCCGACGGGACTCGAACCCGCGACCTCCAACGTGACAGGCTGGCGTTCTAACCAACTGAACTACGACTCCGCAAAAAGATCGGATATTGGAGAATTGAGAATGGAAAATCATGCCGCTTTCGGCATTTTCCACCTGCATTGTCCGTTTTCCATTGAATAACTGGTGGGCACGAAGGGACTCGAACCCCTAACTTCCTCCTTGTAAGGGAGGCTGTCTACCAATTGACGTACGTGCCCGAAAAACGTATGAATCAAGATATTTTTGCACGCGTACGCGACCAAGTTTCAAAAAACAACCGCTCAATCGCTAAATTGAGCGAACCGTAATCCTACGAAAATGACCCTCTAATGTCAAATTCGAGATAGATTCACGGGTTGTGATCTCAACATAAGCTTTCGTTACTCTGTGAGCAGAGGGGCGTGGGTGGAATGGCTAAGAATTCGTTAGTAGAATCGGTCATTTGACCGCCGGTTGCGGAGAGTACCGGTTGTTCGCCGTCAGCCGACCAGGCGTGGAGAAAATGCGGGCTAGAGCTTCATTCTTTGCAAAATGTCCTGGTATCGTGAATCATTCCGTAAATTGGCGAAACGGGGCTCATTCTTCATCCAAATCATTTTTTCTTCGCGTTGGTCGAAACATTTTTGCAAAGCTATAAAAGCCTCGTCATAGCGGCCCGATTCGGCATAATTCATCACAAGAGCATATAACGCTTTTGTGTTGTCTTGACCCAAAATTTCAAGCTGTTTGAGGATCTCGTCCGCTATGCCTACACGCCGACCAGCTTCTCTGAAGGATTGGCGTGGACATAGTCTCGTCTGGAACATGGCGACGGTATTAGCATGTTGTTTGTCTTAAATTAAACGGAAAGGCAAGGGGAAAGTGAGTTTGATTTTAGGCGCAACCGGGAGATCGCTTGGCGCAAAAACTCCCGGCCTACGCTGATATTTTGAAAAGAAATGAGGAGATTAATTCAAATGAAGTCTAAATCAGGTGAGACAAGAAAAGTGAAATCATTGCTGTGGATTATGGTTGTCGTTGGCGCGGTCTTGTTAGGCGGGTGTGGCAGTTCTGACAATCCGACGAATAAAGCGAGTGTCAACGCAAATATCAGCAACGCGCCGCTCGCGGCTGATGCCAACGTCAACACTTCTTCGGCTAACACATCCGGCGAAACAGCCAGCAGTTTCGAGATACCGGAAAAGAAATCCATCGAAAACGGTAAAACAGAAACGGACTATGGCATCACCTTTACTATTCCCGCCGACTGGAAACCAAAGAAAGGAAGTTATGGAGAATACCAATCGCCGGGCGCCGAATCTGAGAGAATGGGAATACGCATTAGTAGTGGGACCGAGACCGAGAAGAAAGAACGCGACTTAATGAGTCAATTCGCCAAAATGCGGGAAGAAAAACCTACCGGCAAGACTCGTATGCGGGCAGTTGATGGCACCATCGGCATTCTCTTCGTAGAAGAGAAGTACATTGATAATCGTGATTTCCTGGCGTGGTGGACTTTTACTGACCCTGACGCTGAGGGCAAATCTGAAAACACATATATCCAGATATCGTGTCCCGGCGGAAAATATGAGCAGTACAAACAATTGATGTTCGATATTCTTCATTCAGTTAAGCTCAAGAAGTGATACTGGCAAGCGACACAGGACTCGGACAAACACGGTGGGCGTTGATCGAAATGCTCCGCCGTCCACGTTGCCAAGCCTGCGCCTCGATGTCGAGAAAACCGCGCCGCATCGAAGGTGGACACGCCGACTTACACGGAAGCGGGGGCGGAAAGTTTTATCAAAACTAAATTCGCGAATGGATCGTTGGAAAGGGCGCATGCACTGTATGAAATATGGTCGAAGCCATTTAAATAACGAATGAAAACTGCTCTGACAATTCCAGCGTTGTTGATTTGCGTTTGCTTCGTTTCGATTCCCGTCGCTGGCCAAGTGACGAGAGATTTGCGGCTCCGCGTCGAACTGACTACGGGTGAGCGCAGCCGCGACAGCAGTTCTCAAACAACGACGATCACCGTCGCGCCGGGCACGATTGTGTGGGAACAGACCTACGGCGGACGCCGAGGCCGGACTCCTACTGTCCGCAATGAGTTTAAATTCTCATCTGGAGACAGAAAGAAAGTCGAAAAGTTGATCAAGTCCAGAAATCTACTTGTGACGGATTCGATCAAGTTGCCGCGAGACCCTTCCACCTACGAATACTTCGCGATTTCGTTCGACTTGACTCTGGACGGAAGGAAAGGGGTGGGGAGCATCGAAGGCCCGAGAACTGCAGTTAAAGTCAGAGAGGAAAAGCTCTATCAAGATACCGTTGCTCTGGTAAAAGAGCTTTATCGAATTATCAACCGCCAGGATACGAGCATCCTTTACGAAGAGTTAATCTTGGGACCGCCAGGCGTTTAGTTTCTTGACTAGGAGAATTGAGTGATAGTTTCGAGGATCAACATGACTGCCGGGCGAGCGCTATTGTTCTTGATCTGTCTGACCTTTCCTATTACGTGGGCGGCGGCTCAGCACGGCGGAAAAGCAGAGGGCACGCGGGTGCGTTTCGCGCGCGGTGAAATGACGGCGACCTACAGAGGCCGGGTGGGCGGCTCGATTGAGGTGGAGTATGAGCTTCAGGCTAAAACCGGCCAGGAACTGATCGTGCGCGTGGTCTCGAACCCGCCGGATTCAGCCATCGTCAAGATTCAGGGACCAAACTTTAAGGCGATGCAGATCAGCTGCCTTGCGGCGAGCGGCGAGGTGTCGAAAAAGCTCGGTCTCGCGTCGGAGGCAAACTGCTTTGAAAATGACCCCCGAAAACTAAGACCGGACGGGAATACATGGTCCGCCGCTCTGGCGGAGTCCGGGGCTTACACGCTGTGGGTGTTCAAACCCAACGGATGCCCGGGCGTCTCCACGTACACGATCACGATCATTGCCCTTCCGGATGAAAAGCAAATAACGTTGCCATTGAGCTCAGCCGATTCCGCTTCACTTGATGTCGCCATGCGCAAGTTCATATCGGCGCTTAGGAATCGCAACGTTGAAGAATTTCTTTCACTGTTCTCACGTACGAGAGTCTTCTATGCCAGCAATCCCTTAAATGTTGTGCGCGCAGCCATATCTTACAATGAGCTCGCCGCGGATCTCAGGAAGAAAGGTGACTGGTACTTTACTTATCTTGAACGGGGCAATGGAGGAAAATACGATGCCTTTGTTGATAACATCGGCGACGGTGAGATGTGGCGGCGGGGCGGCGGGACCAAATTCACTCCGCCGGGCACTGAGATTTCAGACTCGACCTATGTCAAATGGAGAAAAGAAGGCGATCGATGGTTTATCGACGAGATCAGCTTCTGAATGCGAAAACGGCAGTTGTAGAGGCCGACCGGTACACGCTGGACGATGTCGTTGCATCAGTGGAATCGGGCGAATTTGAGGGAAAAAGACTGCTAGGCTCAGGGATAGATTTTTAACTTGCCCATCATCGGCAGTTTTGCAGACCGGCTCTTGAGCTAACTAAAAATCGAGAGGCTCGATGGTTCCGACGATTGGCGCAAGAATGTACGTCAACTTTGCCCAATTCGATGGTCAGAACGACGAAAACACGATCGACTTTGTGAGAGGTGTGGTGAAATTAACTATCCGCGCTTCATTAGTATCGGCTTCGGACCGCGATCAGAGTTTACCGGGGCATCGGTATATTGCAGCAGGGTGCCGCCAAAACCGATCGCCCAGCCGCGACCGCCGCTGAAGATGACTTTTTCAAGTGAGTGTGTGGTCTGTGAGGGGACGTCGTCCCAAGTTGTACCACCGTCGCGGGTGCGGACGATTATTCCCTTTTCCCCGACTGCCCAGCCGCTGGTCGGGCTGGTGAAAAATACATCGTGAAGATTTGCGGTTACGGTAGACGTCTGCTGACGCCACAATCGACCGCCGCCATTCGAGCGGAATATCCGGCCCTTCGAGCCGACCGCCCACGCCCCTTTGTCGCCTGCAAAATAAACAGCGTTAAATCGAGTCTCCGTGTCGCCCAGCAAAGTCGCCTTTTCCCACGTAAACCCGCGGTCTTCGGTAAACATTATCGTGCCGCCGGTACCGACAATCGCTCCTATAGCGTCATTAGAGAATGCTCCGTCGAGCATCAGGTAATGTATTGCGGTCTGACTCTTTTTCCAGGTAATCCCATCTTCCTGCAGCTTGAAAAACACGCCGCCTTCGCCAAAAGCATTCGCTCGTCCGTCTGCGTGGAAGAGAAGGCGCGTCACGCGTTCTCGCCCGCCGTCCTCAAACTCGAGCTTTTCCCATGTCTGGCCGCCATCAACCGTTTTGCGTAGATAGGATGTAGCGTTCTTGCCGCGGGCAAATACGTTTCGCTCGCAAAGGATCCACCCAACCAATTCGTTCTGGAAATGTACCTGAATGAACGAGTCGTTTGTAAATTTTTTCCGTTGGAGCCAAGTCGATCCGCCGTCGTCGCTCGAAAGCATTACACCATCAGTGCCAACAATAAAGCCCTTCTGGCCGATAAAGTGAATGTCTTTATACCATGCAAAACTGTTCGTGTTCTGCTTCGTCCACTCAGCCCTGGCGACCTGAGACGCCAAGCACAGCACAAAAATTGTTAGAGCGATTTTGAACCCTTTCATAGCTAATCACCGACCACTGACTCTGACAACCGATCTATAACGGGCTCCCAAATAATGCTCTCGCCGAGCTGGCCTGGCCAAGGGCCGATAGGAACTTGCCAAGTGTAAAGCCCTTGCCCTCGACGAAGACCTGATCGCCCGGACTAAGAAATACCATCTCCGCCTTGCCCGCTTCCATTTGCTTGAGGCTGACCGTCTGCCGCGAGAGCTTGCCATTCTTGCTATAGCTGATTATGTATACCTTGTCGCGGTTTCCGTCACGCGTTACACCACCAGATTCGAGAATGGCTTCATAAACGCTAACCTTGCGATCCATGACCCGCACTCCGGGTGCTGCGACATTTCCCATCACCGCATAGCGCGTGGACATCGCCTTTTCGAGCGTGACGCTGACCTTAGGATCGATAATAAATTCATCTAGCTTCGCAGTGACCTCCACCGCAACCTGCTCAACTGTCTTGCCGGCAACCAGGATGCCCTCTCGAATAAGCGGATACGATATACGGGCATTCGGCGGAACCGGCTTGCTCAGGATGCAGTATTCAGGACACTGGCCAAAGACCTCGACCGAGATGATATCGCTCGGCCCGAGACGATATTCCTTAAGATAGTTGTCGTAGTATTTCAGGACAGTATCGTCGCCGGCTGGGGTTTCGCCCGGGACAGGCAGCACATCGGTCGAGTCGCTCGAGGGTGCAGGTAGCGGTACCTTTACAGCTCCGTTTGCCGCCGAGCCTTTCTTGCCCTCTTTTGCCTTCGCTACTGTCGCCTGGCCGATCGAAACCGTAGCCGTCAGTGCTAATGCCGCGGCGATCAAAAACGTCGTTCTAAGTAATACTAATAATTTCATTGCGATGTCCTCGTGCATAAATAAACTCTTATTGTTCCGGCTAATCCAGATTTACCTTGTCTATCGTCCCTTTCCGAATAAAACGGTCTTGATCGTATCGAAAACGATAACTAGATCCAGGGTCAGGCTCTGATTCTTGATGTAATACAGATCGTATTGCAATTTTTGCACCGCGTCAGCGACCGATGCTCCGTACGGATACTTGACCTGAGCCCAGCCGGTCAGACCAGGTGCGACGAGGTGGCGATGCTCAAAATACGGAATCTCAGACGCCAACTGCCGTACGAAGTGCGGCCGCTCAGGCCGCGGGCCGACAAAATTCATCTCGCCCTTCAGAATGTTCCAAAACTGAGGAATTTCGTCGATCCTTAGCTTTCGGATTACACTTCCAACGCGGGTAGTACGCTGGTCATTGGTCACCGCCCACACTGGTGTACCGTTGGCCTCAGCGTCCGTTTTCATTGAACGAAACTTAATTACTTCGAAAGTCTGTCCGCTTTTGCCCGTCCGCTCCTGCCTGTAAAAAACGGGTCCTCGCGACTCAATCTTTATCAGCAACGCGGTGAGCAATGATATTGGCATCGATACGACCAGACCTACTGCGGCGAGAAACCGATGGATGAATTCGCGAATCAAACAGGTGATTGGCGAATCGCGCCGGCGACCCGCAAAGATCAACCATGAGGGCCGCAGCATATCAACGTGGACCTTTCCGGTGATGCGCTCAAAGAAAGATGTGCATTCTTCGATCGATACTTCGCCTGCAAGGCTCATCTTCAATAAAGCCTCCGTCGGAAATGCTCCGCGGCGCTCGCGTACCGCGATGACAACGCGGTCAATGCGCTCGCTTTTGATGACAGCTTCGAGGTCTTGTGCCTTGCCGAGGATTTCCGAGCGTCCGAGTTTTTCACGCGGCATTGCGCCGTTCTCCGAAATGAATCCCGCAATACGGTAGCCCGCGTCACGACGCTCCCATACAGCCTCAGCGGTGTCGAGAGCCGTCTGCCCGGTGCCGACGACGAGAATTTTTTCCCCGACGCCGGGATGCCCCGTTAGGGAGTGGATAAATATTCGCCATCCGAGAAGGAGTACCAGTACCAACGGCACCGAAATCACTGACACCCCTCGGCCAATCAGCAGCTGCGGTACAAAGTAAAATAGAAAGGCCAGCAGCGCCCAGGCGATGCCTAATGCCTGCACGAGTCGCAGCAACAACTCGCGGCGATTTGTCATCACGACATAATCGTAGAGGTCGTAAAAATAAAGAAGCAGCAAACAGACGCCGGCAGCCAAAGCGATTTTGAGCCATCCGTTCCGCGCGTTAAGTTCGTATTGGGTACCGTTGACTCCAAGCCGGACGTACATCGCGAGGATCACACCGACATAGAGTATCGCCGCGTCTGCGAGTATCAACCAGAATAATCTTGGGCTAAACCGTGAAACCATTTCATCCCGCTCGCTCTACCGAACCCAGGCTCTCATTGAGGCGTTTATAGTTGTAGTAGCCGTAGTTATAATGCGACTCCTGTAGGACGTCTTCACTCTGGTTGAGGACAACGCCGAGCAGTCGATCCTTCTGGATCGGCTCGAGGATCCGGTCGATAACGCTGTACCGGGTGCGATTGGCTCGGACGACGAGCATTGCTCCGTCAGCATGGTTGATCAGAACTGTTGCGTCCGTAAAAATACCGAGCGGGGGTGCGTCGATGATGACAAAATCGAACATTTCGCGGGCCTCACGAAGAATTTCCTTAAATTTCGGCCCCGAGATCATCTCGGCGACGTCCAGGCGGGCTTCGCCGCCGGGCAATATGTGGAGCCCTGCGGGCTCGAGCCTGACGATGGACTCCGCTAGCGTCGCCTCACCGGCAAGAATGTGAGATAACCCTTTGTCCGTCTCGATGCCGAGATAGGCTGTTAGGCTGGGCATTCGCAAATCGCTGTCGATGATCAGGCATTTGACGCCGTCCGTCTGGGCGAGAAGCCATGATAGGTTGAGAGCGGTAACCGATTTGCCTTCGCTCGGATTGACGCTCGCGATGACGATTGCCTGAAGCTTTTGCCGCTGGCTCCGATGAAGTACATGCGTACGCAGGCTGCGATACTCTTCGCAGTAGTTTGAGTTCGGCTGAGTGATAGCAACTAGACGTGGCTCAACACGTTCGGGGTCGACGGGCCAGCTGACAAAGTCAGGCAGCTCGGCAACCACCGAACGTGTTGAGATTTCGGCGTTCAATTTTGCCCCGGCAGATAAATCCGATCCCAAAATAGGGAGTGCCGTCCCATTGGAGAGATCAGGCTGCCCCATGAACGCCGAACCTGGTGTACCGATAGCCAAACCATTTGACAATAGCTCAGGCGGCATATTGGGCCGCCGCGCGTTGCGGTCAAATGGAACGATATTCTCAGACGACACAAATGCGTCGCCTAGATCCTCGGTACGTTTCTTTTGTAATGCTCTTAGGATGCTCATCTTCGCTTCCTCTCTATCTTTGCTCCGTGCTCTTTGTGTCTTCGCTCGGTGTTCTTTGTGTTTAAGATCCTTCTCAACACAGAGACACAAAGAGAGGACATCCAGTTCACAGAGGATTAGTATTTATTGAATGTTCCGACCAGTTCTTCTATCTCGAGGCGAACGTCCTCGTCATCGTCGAGTGTAAAATCACGGCCGTTTGTGTAGCCTTCAACGCTCCCGTTGCCGTTTCCGTTTCCTTTGCCTTTCCGGGGAGCACTGTCGGCACCTTCGGGTTTGAACATCCGCGGCTTCATGTCTTCATTTCTTAGCTGCCCATTCCACATTTCATCTCGCGCTTCCGGTCGCATCACTCGGTTGCCGGGCAAATCGAGAGCAGCATCGGCGGCCAGTAGGGTATCGGTCCGGGGCAGCATGTCGAGGTTGTCTGCGACGTTCTCGATGATCTGGCGGCTGATGACTTGCTCACCCGCGCTATAGGCGGCGAGCATTGCGTTATCACAGAGGTTATTGATCTGCCGCGGAATTCCCTCGCTGCACTGATAAATGAAATCGACCGCTCCGGGCGTAAATACGGTGGGCTGCTCCGAGCCGGCGATCAACAAACGCTCCGTTATGTAGCGGTCAACCTCCTCGACATTCGGAAACGCATGCATCACGCAACGCAGGGCCACGCGCTGTTTTAGCTGACGCAGATTCGCCTGATTGAGCTTCTCTCGAAGCTCGGGTTGACCAGTGAGTACAATCTGCAGGTGTTTGGCATTGTCCGATTCGAAATTCATCAGCAAGCGAATTTCTTCGAGCACGTAATCCGAAAGCTCGTGAGCCTCATCGATGATGATCACGGTGCGAAGCCCACGGCGATGACGCTCTTCGAGCACCTTACCCATAGTGGTCAGTAACTCGGACTTGTTTGCCCAGTCCTTGATGCCCAGCATCTGTGTGACGTGCTGATAAAACTCGTCGATCGACAGGCGCGGGTTAAAAACATACGCGGCCAGCACGCTCGCGTCGAGTCGTCTCAGAATCCATCTCAGTGCGGTTGTCTTGCCCGTGCCAACCTCGCCGGTCAGCACGATCAGGCCTTTGGCGTTCTCGAGGCCGTAGTAAAGGCTCGCGAGCACCTCGTTGTAGCTTGGCGTGAACACGATAAAACGCGGGTCGGGCGTCAACGTGAACGGTGTATCATCGAGTCCGAAAAATTCTTTATACATATCTAACCTCTAAAGTTTCGAGCGGGTATGCGCTGAAGTTGGCACTCGCAGCATTAAGAGACAAAAGCATCGAAGACCTTGGTGAATTGCAGAATCAAAATGATCAGCGGAATAATTCCAATCGCGGCGGCAACGCCGGCGGCGAGCTTCATCCAACCCGACCGGCGGATCCAGGTCTTCTCCGGTGCCGACAAAAGCGGGGGCACTGAAGCGAGGACCGGTAACCCTGTGTAGTGCTTGGCATCGTCGATATTCTGAATCTTGAAGAGTCGTGGAATTTCGAAGAAGGCGGCGAGCAGAAGTCCGATGAATAGTCCGATACCCGTGCCAAGCAGCGTAAGCATCGCCCTCTTCGGTGCGACAGGTGACTGAGGTATATTAGCGGGATCCTGGACACGGATCGACTCGCCCTGTGCGTTGCTCTCGACACCGACGACAGTCTCCGCTTCGTTCTTTTTCTTCAAAGTCTCGTCGTAGGTCGTCTTGGCTGACGCAAGCCTTGCGGTCACACCCTCGAGTGCGACTTTGACGTTTGGAATCGCGTTAATGCGTGCTTCCAGAGCCGCGACTTGGCCGGCGTTCTGCTGGCGTTCGACGTCTTTGAATGCTATCTGCTGTTCGAGCTGGCCGATCTGCGCCTGAATACGTTGATTTTCGAGCTCGAGGTTCTTCTTTTGCAGTTCTGCCTTGCGGCCGGTAAGTTGTGTCGCGTTCGCCACACGTTTGTCGGCACTTTTCTTGAGGTTTTCAAACTCTTCGTTAACGCGCAATATCTCCGCCTGAGCGGCAAGCACGGCCGGATGTTTCTCGCGATAGACCTTTATAAAATTGTCTAGTTTTGCGTTCAGGTCGGCCCGGCGCTTTATCAGCTCGCCGTAAGCGGGCGTGTCTTCTATTTGCGAAGCCTGCCGCGCTGAGTCCTGCGTTTCCCTCTCGCCGAAATCCTCGATCAGACGCATCTGCCGGTTATTCGACGAGATGGAATCGCTAAGACGGCCTTTCTCGTTGTATAGGGTCTGTTTTTCTTTCGTGATCGTGTCGTCACGCTGTCGAAGGCCGGAAAGCTGGCCGACCAATCCCTGCTCCGAATCCGGCAGAGTCGAGACATTCTGGAGCATTATGTCGAGTCGCTGCTTCTCGAGCTCATCAAGGGCTGATTTCTTTTCAGTGAGCTGGTTCTCAAAGAGCTCATTTGTCGATTCAGCGATCTCGACGGAATTTTGTACTTCAGCATTGACGTATTTGCTCGCAAGCTCCGCCGTCACATTGCGGGCCGCCTGTGGGTCGCGATCGCGATACCTGATCCGGAATGCCGCGACCTTCTGGTCCCCGCTCATCTCAGGCTCTACAAGGATGCTGGTGTACATCTTCTGAATGATCAGCTCCATCGGTAATCCCGAGGCGCGTTCCGTTTTATACAGATCGTACTTCTGTACCATCGGTTCGAGGGACGATCGACTCAAAACTTCCTGACTGATCGTGGAGAGGCGCTGCGACAAGTCTTCGGTCGACAACGATTCGACAAGATTGGAGGAAATCGTCGGAGCTTTAACGGTGAGCAGCGATTTTGACTCATAGATGCTCGGCAGCTTGTGGACGACATAGCCAATGGCGACGGTCAGCGTCAGCATCGGCAGCAGGATCATCCACTTGTTCCGCTTAAGGATCGCAATGATCTCGCCTGGTTTTTTTTGTCTGAATTCAACACTCATCTTCGTGTACCTGCTATTCGCCAAGTTTCTCTTTGGTCGTCAATCGATTTCGGAGAAGACCGGCAATAATTATCAATCCGACGCCCGATGCGAGCAGACCAACCGACTCTGGAATCAACAGCATGAGGGAGGCAAAGTCCGTATTTTCGAGTAGTGCGTACATCGTCGATTCCTACAACGTTGCCAGTACCGCGCGTGCATCCGTCGCTTCTCGTTGGCTTAGGAAGCCAGCATTTTGCAAACTCGCTTCGACTTCGCGCCGCGCGGATGCCTTGTCACCGGATTTCGAAAGGGCCATTCCGAGTCTCACGCGGTATCCAGGATTCGGCGTCGAGCCGTTTCGCTGTGCGTTAGCGTCCTCGAGAGCAACGGCTTTCTTAAACTGCACGATGGCCTGTGAGGTGAGCCCCTTTTTCAGATAAACCCAACCGAGCGTATCGTGGAAACCGGGACCGGAGCCCTTGCTGACAGCCGTATTGGCCAGCCGCAGTGCCTCGTCCAGGTTTCCCGCATTATCCGCCAGCAGCCATGCAAGGTTATTGGCCGCGATCGGCATCGCCGCGTTCAAATCGAGTGCCTTACGGTAGGCCTGTTCAGCATCGGCCGTGCGTCCGAGCGAGTCTTCGAGAATACCGAGCATCGTGTACGCCTGGGCCGAGCCACGTTTGGTGATGATCGTTTTGTACTGAGCGATGGCCTCCTCGGTGCGATTCTGCCCCACGAGCAAAGCGGCGTAACCGGAGTAGGCCGGCAGATAACCGTCGTCCAGATTGATCGCCGTCATAAGCTGATCTTCGGCTGCGGCGAGGTTCTTCTCGGCGACATAGACATTCGACTTGAGATAATGTCCCGCGGCTATAAGGCCGCTGGCTCCATTCTCGGCAATGAGCTTGTCGACTCGCCCATGGGCCTCCGCGGTTTGACCGAGCCTGAGCGACATACTTACCACGCCGCTGACCGCGTCAAAATTTTGACCGTCCAAGTCTGAGGCTCTTTTGTAATGGCCCAGCGCGGACGTGTAGTTACCCTCGGCAATTGAAACCTTAGCGAGATTCATTACGGCCGGAGCCGAGTTGGGGGACCGCCGTACCACTTCTTCGAGATCGGTTCTCGCGTCGCCGAGTTTCCCAAGGTCCAGGCTGGCAAGCCCGCGAGAGGAAAGTGCGCGGACACCCAGATCCTGTAAGGCACGAGCATCATGCTCGATGCTTGGCAGCGAATTCGCGACTTTTTCGATTAGTTCGTTTGAGTACTTGAGAGCGGTCTGGGCATCCCCAACCGTAAATGCTGACTGGATCTTCAATAAGTCGGTTTTCAGATGGTAAGGATGATACCGTTCAAGGTCGGCGATAAACGCCTTTGCCTGATCCATCTGCCCGAGCGTGAGTCTTGCCTGGGCCATCAAGAAGAGTGCCTCTTTTCCGCTCGGCTGTTTCTTGAGGACCTGTTCCAAGTCCTTGGCAGCGTCTTCGCCGTTGTTCTCAAACAGCCGTAGCCGCGCTCGCAGGAGCAGTGCCTCGACATCGTCATCGTTGATGGCGAATAACGCGTCTAACTGTTCGTTCACTTTAGTGAGGTCTTTCCGATCCAGGTGGATCGGCCCGAGTCGGTAGCGGGCTAGTACGTATTCGGGAGCTTCGTCTAGGATGGCGTTAAGCGTGGCGATTGCCTCGTCGCCGCGGCCTGCCGCGTTGTAGAATTCAGCGAGCACAAGCCGGCTCTCCGGGCTATTTTCCTGGATTCGGACGAGGACGAGGTTCGCCAGTTCCGCTTTTTCCATCTGGCGGCTCGTCGTGTAAAACTCCGCGATGGCCTCACGCGCCTCGATATTAGCTGCGTCGAGGGCGATCGCCTTCTGAAACATTGCCTCCGCCTCAGCGTCGTGGCTCGAATACATCAGAAAACGTCCAAACTCGGTGTGTCCAAGAACGGAATCTGGAATCGCCGCGATTCCGCGTTTGATCGCAGCTTCAGCCTCGACCGCGTTCTCACGCGTCATATACATACGCTGAAGACTGATATATGACTCGATTCGCTGAGGATTCAGTTCAATCGCTTTATTGACTGTCAAAACAACCTCGCTGTCCGGCCTGCCCTGGGCCGCCAGAATAGAAGCGCTGAGAATGTGGGCCTCGATAAACATCGAGTCCTTTGTCAGAATTTCGCTACGCAGCTTTTCCGCCTCAACGATCATCGGCGGCTGGACAAGCAGGAAATAATTGCCAAGTTTTGCTTTCGCTTCGAGATTGGCGTCGTCAAGGTCTACCGTCTGACGCAGCTCGTCAAGGGTCTCGTTGAGCTGACCGAGATTCTCATAAGACCGGGCCATGCCCCAGTGAGCAGCTGCCGAACCCTTGTCCGACTCGACGGCCGAGCGAAACTGCATCAACGCATCGTGAAACTTTCTTTTTTGAAGGTATTCTTCGCCTTTTGCGATAAACGACGCGCTCGAGTTGCACGCCGACAAAAACACGCTCAGGCAAATGAGAAGGGTCGCTGAGAAAAAACGCAGGGCTTGGCACTCTCGATTAGTCATACTAATTGTTTGGGGCGTCGGCTCTCCAGACACATTTGATCGGGCATTGATCGTATGCGTCTGCAAAACCGCCGTAGTCTCGGGTCTCGGGCTTGAAAACCACAAAGACGGCCTATTTATCTGATTTCAAAACTCTTGCTCGCATAAAACCAAAGTTCTATCGGCATTTGGGAAAAAGTGTTAATGGACGGTAGATTTCAGAAACGGCGACGACGACGCGAGGAGCCCGACCTGGACCCAACGTTCTTAATGCGGGACGTAGGCATCCAGGATCTGAGCTAGGTGTCCCGCGAGGTCAGCCGCAGCCTTGACTGCCTCCGCCTCATCGTGGCCCACCCCAGTCATTACGCGGACTATCGAGCCGTCGCTCCGCTGGCGCATCACGCTGTCGAAGATCGTGTTGAATTTATCCGCATACTCGCTCGCCTCGATACGTCCCCTGCCTTGGTACCAGTAGATCATCACCTCGTTAAACGTTCCGTTCTGGACGATGTACCGATTTGCGGAGAACGTTGAGCCATCAGGTCGTTTGATGTCGACGTACTGCGGATCTTTCATCACCCATCCGGCGCCGGGTAAACAGTTTTGCGGACTGTGATACGTCGCTCCGCTTTTTTGCGAGGCGTAGTACCCCACATAGAGGTTGGCAACGCGGCCACTGGGCAGGATGTACTCGCGCATCGTATAGTCCGTTGTTTTTAGTACGCTTTCGGTTGAGGCATGAAACCTGATCGCACTTCCCTTTTGCCGCCATTCTCCTAAAGTCTCTGGGAGTCTCGCGAGTTCGACACGCTCGACGGAAGTCTCGCCCCGAAAAACGAACCAGTTTACGGCGATACCGCCTGCAACCATCACGGCAACCAGCGTGGCGACACTTGCGGTTTTGATCGCAACCGCAGGAAGGGTCGGATGCCGGTCGACCGATTCCATGATCGTTCCGCCCAGAAGTAAACGCCGTAATCCATAATTTGTACCGATAAGCAATCCGAGGGCGACCACATAAACAAGCCAGCCGGATGCGTCGTGCCAAGTGCTCTCGGTCGCCTGCTTGCCGTAATAGAAGGTGAGAATTCCCGTCACCGCCACCCGGCCGGCATTTGTTAAGACCGCGATCGGAACCGCCGCGACCATTAGTAAAACGGCCCGAACAAGATCGGGCGACGAGAAATTTGCCCACTTTCCGCGAGCGGTTTGGCGAGTAAAATACGCGAGTATGAGGGCAAGCGTGACCAGTGTCATCAGGCTGCGAATGCCACTGCAAGCCTCGACAACCTCGAGCGATATCGTTTGAGCCCCGCCGCGGGGCAGGATGTCAATGACATTACCCTTTCGCAGCGTCGGCACTTCAAATAGCCTTATCGCCCACACCGAAATCTGCGATGCCCAGATCTGCAGTGGAAATGCGATGCGATTAAAGATTATCTGCGGGATCGGAATCGCGAGCAGCAGTAATGCGATGGCCACGGCAAGCAAGTTCAGAATCCTCGTCCCGAAAAAATAAATGAGTATTCCGGCAAGCATCACCACTAACGAGATGCGCCGGGTAAACAACTCGGCACCGAGGGTTCCCGCGATCTGCAGCAAAATGGCGAAAATTACCAGTCCGCCGCCAACTAGGACAGCCGGCTCCCGAATGCTTGCCTTTAGCCCGTCCCACTCAGTCCAAACGATGAACCCGATGACAAATGGCACGAGCAGACCGTGGGAATAATTTTCGTCCGTCCACCAGTCATATCCGAGCTTTGTCAGGACTTGGGCATAGAGGAAAAGAATCGCCGCAATAACCGCAGTGACGCTGAGAAATGTTTTGTTGATTGGGCTGGTTATTTCGCTCATCGGCCAAGATTTGAGAAAGGCTGAATTGAGTGAGATTTCCGGTTTGGGCAGGGTCAGCTCGTGCGGTGCAAAATCAAATAGGCCAGACTATTCAAGTATCGGGTGTCCCGCTCTATCGGTGCGAGGGCCCGACATGCCTCGTCATACACGCCCTGGGCTTGCCCAATAGCCCACGCCAGATCTCCCCCTGCGATTAAAGTCGCCTTTTGCGAGACAACGTCTTTGCCGGCGGTCTTGCCCAGAGTCGCCGACGGCTGCGTCGCATCCAGCAAGTCGTCAGTCATCTGAAATAGCCGCCCCAGCTTGCAGGAAAAATCCTGAAGAGCGGTCATCTCGGCTTCCGTGGCATCGCCGATGATCCCGCCACCGAGAACGGATGCGGTTATCAGAGCCCCCGTTTTCTGTGAGTGAACTTGTGAGATCTGTTCCGCGGACAGCGTAACGCCTTCCGCCTCGAGATCGAGAAATTGACCTGAGACCATGCCGGCAGGTGTGCCCGCGCAGACGGCGAGTAGCGCGATAAGCTTTATTCGCACATCCGCTGTCAAATTAATATCACCGGCGACAGCGCCAAAAGCCAGCGACTGCAGCGCGTCACCGGCAAGAACAGCGGTCGCCTCGCCAAACTGCTTATGGCATGATGCACGGCCCCGTCGGAGATCATCGTCGTCCATCGACGGGAGGTCGTCATGGATGAGCGAATATGTATGGATCATTTCGATCGCCGCACCGATCCTGGCAAGGTGTACCGGATCAGCCAGCAGCGCATGGCCGGTCGCGTATAACAGTGCCGGCCGAATCCGCTTGCCGCCCGCAAACACGCTCCATCTGATCGCTTCGTGCAGCCGTCGAGGCGTCTCCTCTTCTGAGGGTATGAGTTCATCAAGCGTCGCGTCGACACGCCTCCTGGTGTCCAGAAGAAAACCCTCAAGCTCACGATTTGGTTCAGGTACTGCCATCATTCGCCAATATCTTTCAATATCTGGAGGAGGTCTGATTCGTCAAGACTATACGTCTCATTGCAAAACCCACAGGTCATAACGGCACCTTTGTCCTCATCAATCATGGCGTCGACCTCGTCTCGACCGAGCGCCGCGATCATCGAAACAGCACGCTCGGGCGAGCATGAACACTCGAACGCCACCGCCCGTTCTCCCAAAATCTCAAACTTAATCTCGCCGAGAGTGAGCCGGATCAGATCCTCCGCGGTCGCCCCGTCCTTGATAACCGCAGTCAGATGCGGTGAACGGGCGACGGTGTCCTCGATCATCGTGACGACATGATCGTTGACTCCCGGCATCATCTGAATCATCACGCCGCCCGACGCTGTGACGAATGGAGCAGTGTTCTGGAGCAATACGCCAAGCAAAACCGCCGAGGGAATTTGCTCGGACTTAGCAAGATAATACGCAAAATCCTCCGCGATCTCTCCCGACGTAATCGGCACGGAGCCGATATAGGGCTCGCGGTACAGTCCAAGTTCAAAACCGGACTCTCGCGTGACGTAAAACATCCCTTGTCCAACGATTCCGGCAACATCAAACTTCCCCTCCGGCGTGGACGGCAGCTCGGCCGCCGGCTCGCGAACATAACCGCGGACGTGGCCGCTGTTGTTGGCCTCCACAGTGATTCCGCCGATTGGCCCATCAGAATCTATGCGAACCGTTAGGCGGTCGAACTCTTTCAGACTCGCCCCGAGCAAAGATGCCCCCGTGAGCATTCGCCCGAGCGCCGCCGACGCGGTGGGTGCAGTCTGGTGTCGACGGACGGCCTCGCGCACCGTCTCGGTAGTCACAGCCGCGATCAGTCTGACTGTCCCTTCCGCTGCGATTCCGTAAACCAATCTATCCATACCTTTAGTTTCGAGAACTGCTGACATCCCTGTCAAATACCTGCGCATTCTCGAATTTTTGTGTTCAGTTACGATACCGCCGGTGGTAAAATACCTTTCCAGACAATTTAGCCTGTGAGCGGCCTATTGGGGCGCGGAGATTTCTTATGAGCACTGCATTTGAATCGGCGATCAGTACGTTTCTTGACAAAAATGGTGTTGGTGCGGGCACGGCGACCGCTCGCGAGTATCGTCCCCTCGGCCTTAACGCGCAAAAAGTAGTCAGTAAGCGCTACGCCCTTAAGAACGAACATGGAGAACCGTTTGAGGCGTGGGCTGATATTGTTCGCCGCGTCGTGGGGCATGTCGCAACTGCTGAAAAGGAGCCTTTCAAGCAGAAGCTGTTTTACAACGAGATGACGGCCGTGATGCTCGCACGTGAGTTTATTCCCAACACACCCTGCCTCGTCAACGCCGGCAAGCCAAAGGGTCAGCTCGCGGCATGTTTTGTGCTCGACGTTCCCGACTCGATCGAGGGAATCATGGAACACGCCCAAAATGTCGCCATTATCCATCAGACAGGCGGCGGTACAGGGATGACATATGAGTCCGTCCGACCAGCCGGGGCAATGGTAAATTCCACTCGGGGCGTCGCCTCAGGCCCCGTTTCATTCATGAATATCGTCAATCAGACGACCGAGGTCGTGAAACAGGGTGGTGTGCGGCGCGGTGCGAATATGGGAATTCTCGCCGTCGCGCATCCCGACATCCTGCGATTTGTCCACGCAAAAAATGATCAGACGAGCCTGACGAATTTTAATATCTCGGTAACGGTGACCGACCGTTTTATGGACGCGGTGGACAACGATCGATGGTTTCAGACCGAGTTTAATGGCGGGTTGTGGAACCAACCAGTATTCGATCCGCTCACCGGAAAAGATTACGGTGTCTATCGGAGGTCTGACGGGACGACCGTAACTTTCGCCGATAAGCCCGCATTTGAGACCGCGGACTTGACCGATTGCCTCATCGAAGAACCGCCTGGCCCGGGCATGGTCCTTGCCCGCGACGTCTGGAACCGCATCATCGCCTCCGCCCACAAATATGCTGAGCCGGGCATCATCTTTATCGATGAGGTCAATCGCCACAACCATCTGATGGCCTCGATGGGTCCGATACGCGCCTGTAACCCCTGCGGTGAGCAGCAGCTCCACTCTAACAATTCCTGTAATCTGGGCTCCATAGATGTTGCGAAGTTCTTTAACGAGCAGAGCGGGCTGATTGAGTGGGAGAAGCTATCGCACGTGACAGATTTGAGCACGCAGTTTCTCGATAACGTGGTCGATGCGGGTTATTTCCCGCTTTCGGAGATCGACGATGTTGTAAAACGAACGCGGCCCGTCGGCCTCGGAATCATGGGGTTCGCCGATCTTTGCCTGAAACTTGAAGTGACCTATGGCAGCGACGAGTCTATTCAGTTAATCGAAAAAGTAATGGGTTTTGTACGCCGGGAGGCTTGGCTGGCCTCGCTCAGACTCGGCAAGGAGAAAGGCGTCTTTCCCGAGTTTGAAGCAAATCGCGATGCGTATTCGCGATTCATCTACGACGATATCGGTATTCCGCGTGACATCCCGCTCACGCCACGGAATTACGAGGTGACGACCATCGCCCCAACGGGTACGATATCGCTTGTCGCCGAGACTTCGTCGGGAATCGAGCCCAATTTTTCGTGGGCATATGTTCGGGCGGATACGCTCGGCACGCGGACTTATGTTCACTCAGCTGCGGCTGAGGCGCTTGGCATCGAAGTCGACCAGACGGATGAGGAATCTATAAAAGAAGCCACCGAGCACGTGGTCGAGCATCAGCATGACCTGCCAGGCCATTTCATCTCGGCGATGGATATCAAATCGCTCGAACACGTAAAAGTGCTTGCTGCTGCTCAGAAACACGTCGACAACGCAATATCAAAAACTTGTAATGGGGCAAATGACGACACTGTAGAGTCGGTGGACGAGCTCTATCACGTCGCCCGAAAGCTCGGATGCAAGGCTGTCAGCTATTATCGCGACGGCAGCCGCGAGGGCCAGGTATTGAATTCGATGAAGGCCGCGGATAAGTTACGGGTCGGGAGTCATGACTCGGGAGTCGAAAACGTGATATCCGACTCTGTCGTACCCGCCGAAAACTCTGTTCTCTCGACCTTAGATCCGCGAGTGATGTCCCCCGTTGAGCGTCCACGCGAGTTGCAAGGTTCAACTTGGCGCATTCCTTTTGAGGGTCAGAATCTGTATGTCACAGTCAATCATGACGGCGAGCGGATACTGGAAGTCTTTGTCGCAGGCCCGATTAGCGCCGGCGTCGGCCTGCTGGCATCGAAAATGCTTCGGGGCGGCTTTGATGCACAGGATGTTGCCCGCAGCCTGAACAAAGTCACTTCGACACACGCTGTCTGGTTTAACGAGCGCCTGCTGACCGCACCCGAACAGGCCGTAGCTGAATGCCTGCTGATGATCGACCGCCGGCTAAATGGTCTGCCCGAATCTCAGCGACAGATTGGGAAAACAAACGCGGTAGAAACGTCATCAATGTCGCCACTCGTCGGTGAATGCCCCGAGTGCGGCGGTCAACTTGAACACGCGTCCGGGTGCGACTCGTGCCGCGATTGCGGTTATTCGAAGTGTAAGTGACTTCGCTGTCAGCTAAATGAGGCAGAGAGCGCCGGGGAAGGCCAAGATCGCTGAAGGAAGCAGAGTCTCACCCAGTCTTTTTTTTCGGGTTGCTTTCCCTGATCAGCTCGGCATCTTAATCCATGATGAAAACCCTTGCCAACATCACGCTGGTCTCGTTCGCCGCCGTCTCATTTGCCCTCGGCACCCAAGTCGGCCCGCGTTTTTCCGCACACGCGGAGTCGGCTAAACCGACGCCAACGCCCCGGGTGCTGCCAAGCGGCCGGCCGGCAGGCGTGATCCCGGTTCCAACACCGCTGCCCACTCCTATATCTCCGGCGACGCCCATACCGAGAGTACAAACGCTCGAGGAACTACAGTCGAAGATCCAAGCGCGTGTCTTCTCGCCCGAAGTCCGTCGTGGACGCGTCGGCGTAAAGATCGTATCGCATAAAACCGGCAAGGTAATTTTTGAAAACGATTCGGACAAATACTTTATGCCCGCGTCGAACATGAAAAATTTTACGGTCGCGGCGGCACTCGAACGCCTCGGCCCGGATTTTAGATTCGTAACGAGCGTTTACGCGGCCGCGATGCCTGACGCAACCGGTACGATACAAGGCGATCTGCGTATATTCGGTCGAGGCGATATTTCGATCTCCACTGCATTTACGGGCGTAGATTATTACAAGGGTCTCGACAACCTTGCCGACAAGATAATCGCAGCTGGTGTGAAACGCGTCGAGGGCGGCATCATCGGTGACGATACTCATTTTAAAGGCTTTGCGATCCCCGGCACGTGGGAATGGGACGACCTGCAGTGGTATTACGGAGCCGAGATCTCCGCCCTCCCGCTAAACGACAATGCCGTCGATCTCGCTGTCACGCCCGGAAGTCCCGGCGGCCCCTGCATCGTCATGATTTCGCCGGCGAATTCCCTAATGCAGATCACGAATCTCTGCACGACCGCAGCTTCATCAGTAAAACGCGATTTGAGAGTTTTCAAGAAACTCGATCGAAATAGTCTTGAAATATCCGGCATGATGCCTGTGGACGATGGCGGCATGAAGCGATCGGTGGCATTCACGCGGCCAGCGGAGCTATTTGTCGCTCTTCTAAAACAGCGTCTCGAAGCAAAAGGTGTGACGGTCAAGGGCGGAGCCCGCATCTTGCCGCCGAATATTAAACCGGAAACTCAAGCAGAGATAGCGAGACTGGAGTCTGCACCATTCAGCCTCATCGCCGCCAAGACGATGAAACCCAGCCAAAATATGTACACGGAGACCATTCTATGGACTCTGGGCGAGTATGCCCGCTCCCGGACCAGTTATCCCACGGTCGGGGGCGTTAGCGGCGGCGCTCTTGACAGCTCTGAACTTGGAATCGGAGAGGTAAAGTCTTTCTTAAGCGGCATCGGCGTACCGAGCGACGGCATCCGCCAGTACGACGGCAGCGGCCTTTCCCGGCACGATCTCATCACGCCCTCAGCCGTCATCACGTTATACGATTACATGTCGAAAAGGAGCAGGTATTCACAGGCATGGCGCGACAGCCTCACAATCGGCGGTATCGACGGAACGCTAAGCAATAGATTTAAAGGAACCGCCGCCGCCGGAAATATCCGCGGTAAAACCGGAACGATTGATCAGGTGTCGGCGCTTTCAGGTTACGTCAAAACTGCAGGCGGCGAAGAGCTAATCATTTCGCTCCTGGTCAATGGAGTCGCCGAGACTCGACAGCGGACGGCACTGATCGATGAGATCGTGGTGAATCTCGCAAACTTCAACGGGCGGATCGATTAGCTTGTAAGAAGCTCCTAAGTAAGCGGGCGGTGCGGACGCGTTCGGTGTTTCAACTTCACTCGGCACTTAACCAGCTAAAGCTGGAACTCTAAACTCCCGAGCTCTAATCCTTCCGTAAACTCGAAAGGAGTTTCTCGTGAATCCCACCGAACCCGCCGTTTGACATCACCGCGACGACATCGCCGTCGCGCATTTCGGGCGCCAGGTTTTCGACGATTGCATCGGCATCGGCGAGTGTCTGGGCCTGCGTACCGGTCGAATTGATGTCGGCGACCAGTTTTTCAACATCGAGCACGTCGCCGTAGGTTTTTGCATCCTCAGCGTTGAACACGCCCGCGATTATGACTTGATCTGCGTGGGTAAACGCCTGTTTATATTTCTCTTCAAAAACCGCCAGCCGCGACGAGCGGGAACGCGGTTCAAAAACGGCGATCAGGCGGTTGTCGGGATAGCGCTGCCGCAAAGCTTTGAGCGTCTCGTCAACGGCGGTCGGATGGTGTGCAAAGTCGTCGATAATCGTCACGCCGCGCTCGATGCCGCGCACCTCCATCCGACGTTTGACCGACTTGAATGTCTCAAAGGCTAACTGAATTTTTTCCCGCGAAATTCCCCACCCATCGGCGGCGATAATCACCGCAAGACAGTTGCGAACATTAAATTCGCCGATCATTTTCGTCTCGAATTCGGCCCATCTCACGCCGTCGCGAAATACTTGAAACCGAGTTCCCTCACTCGTAAACGCGATATCACGGGCCTGCCATTTGGCATCCTCGCCGAGCCCGAAAGTCTCGATCGAAGTGAATAATTTTCCTTCCATCGACGCCAGAACTTCGCCCACGACCGTTGAATCGATCCCGCAGATCAGACGGCCATTGCCGGGAACGAGGTTCATCAAACGCGAGAATTGCCACTTTATTGCGTCCAAATCCTTGTAAATATCGGCGTGATCAAATTCGATGTTGCCCACGATCGCGATCTCGGGCAGATAGGACATAAACTTTGGCTTCTTATCAAAGAAAGCGGTGTCGTATTCATCTCCTTCAATAATAAAATAGTCGCTGCCGGTAACACGGAAACTCGACTCAAAATTCTGCACGACACCTCCCACCAGAAACGCCGGATCGAGCCCGCCGACCTCGACCACCCACGCCGCAATACTTGTGGTCGTCGTCTTGCCGTGTGTGCCCGCAACGACCATCGAACGCCTGCCGCGGATAAACTCGTCGCGGACAGTTTCCGCCTGCGAGCGATACGGCATCCTGCGATTCAAAATCTCTTCAAGCTCCGGGTTTCCTCGCATTATCGTGTTGCCGATGATTGTCACGTCCCGTGCCAAGTCCGAATTCTCAGCCGAGTAACCCTGCGTTATCTCGACACCGAGAGCCTCAAGCTGCGTCGACATCGGCGGATATACATTCTGATCCGATCCGGTCACCCGGTGCCCGCGAGCCTGCAGCATTCCCGCCAGGCTCGCCATAGCTGTGCCGCAAATTCCAATGAGGTGATAGTGCATACAGACTTGATAAAAAGGGCCGAAACCAACCAAAATACCGTCTTGGCATCTTAGTTTAGTTCAACGAGTTCGGTAGGGCGAAATCCGAGGTCGTAATTCCATTCTATGAGAATTCCAGCCGCAATCTTCATTATTCTCAGCCTCTTGGCGATGAGCCGGCCACCGGCGGCGCTAGGTTTTGAGACGGATCAGTACAACCTGCCGCCGGTGCCGCTCGCGGATATCGGCGATGAGGTTTCGGATCATGTCGAGAAGTCGCTTTTTGCGGTGCTGGCATCGTTGAATGGCGAGATTGCGGTTCGCAGCAAATGCCTTAAGACGAGCACTCTAGGGTGCCGTGGCGCCGAGGTGGAACGTCGAAAGCTAGCTTATCTGCGGTCGGAGTCGACCGTTGCAGAAATGCTGTACGCGCGACTCGGCAAAGGCAGCATATTTCGCTCGGGGTTTGGCCGCTGGATGGAGACACACAAGTTTCGCACGCAGCCTGATCGGTATAAGGCCCCGTATTCGGAGACGATTTTCGTACTAAAACCGTCAAACTACGCCACTCTCAGCCCGACAGTCAGGATGTATGATTCCGAATTCGGCATCGACAAGCTAGACCATTTTTTTCAACAGGGCCACGAGTATTACGAGCTTAAGCGGAAGGCCCTCACCGCGGGGGCGACCGTAACCGATGCGGAAAAAGCGGCTATCGCTTACGGTCAAAAGACCGAACGAACCTACTTCGGCTTGCTAGTCTCAGGCGTCTACTCCAACGCTGATCTCTACGCAAACTATGTTGGGATGAAATTCTACGAGAACCTTACTAAGCCGATTGATATAAACAACCGAATTCATCCCGCCCTTGCCAGTCTCCGAGACGGCCAGTGGGAACTCAACACGGCCGCGCTCCTTGCTCGACCGTTAAAGAGCTATATCTCCGACCACCTCAACGAAGCCTGGAACCCATCGTCTTTTCGCTTAACGCTCGTGCGGTCGGTCCGCCGCGAAGTTAAAAAGCACGCCTGCCCAAAATGGCGCGTCACGTATCCGACAATGACCGGGGCGGAAATTGCTAAGCGTTCAGGGGTGCTACGGCTGTGGCACGACGACGACTATGGGCACACAAGCCGGGATCGTACCGTAACGGTTGCCGAGACATGTTTCGAGAATCCGCCGAGCGAATAGAAGCCGAGGCATCGGAACAAATGGACTTGAAAGGCGATCTGACAAACATCGATTTCGTAGGCCTCGAGTAATTCGGTCGCTTATACGGGACAACGAGCGAAAAAATGGCGGTTGAGCATATGCCCAACCGCCATTTTTGTCCTATCTCAACAACTCCTTGATCAGTTCATCCGCTCCATATACTTTCCGCAGTGCCTCGATAATTCCGGCGGAATGAACTCCGACGGCCCGGCTGCCTTCGTCCGCCTCGACATACCAGTAGCGGTTTGAGAGTTTTTGGATATTGCTGTCGAAATTCAGGCCGACCAGCTCGCCTTTCCGGTTGATGACGGGCGAGCCGGAATTGCCGCCGATGGTGTCAGCGGTGTAGACAAAATTCAGCGGTGTCGCGAGGTCGATCTTTTTCTCGGCAGCTTTGATGCTCGGCGGCAGATCGAATGGTGATTTCTCGCCAAAGCTCAGCGCCCGATCATATAGCCCGAAGAATGTTGTTTTAAATGGCACGAGCGTAGTGTCTTCCTCATAGCCTTTAACGACGCCATATTCGATACGAAGCTGCGAATTCGCGTCGGGCGGCGTTGTCTTCCCGAAAACGGCAAAGCGGGCCTGAGCGATCTTCGTTCCGTTTGCCGTCTCGACATTGACAATGTTCTTCTCATTCCAGTCGCGCAGCTCGCGGGAAATCGGCTCGACCCGGCGGGCGAGCATGATCATAGGGTCGTTGGATTTTGCAATCGCCTCGGCACCGCCCTCGATCAAAGCCTTGCGGATTGCCGGGTCGCCAAGCTTAGTCTCGCGGATTGCCCGACCGACGATTTCGGCAGCCTCGGCCTCGCCCATTGCGGCTTTGATGAATGGATCGTCACCGCCGAGAACTTTTGCCGCCTCTTCAAGCCATGCTTTAAGAGCAGCTTCCTCCATTTCCGGATAGATCGGGGCGGGCGAATATAGTGCTGTCTTAAAGGCGTCCAGCCGAGCATCGCGATATTCAGCGTAGCGTTTATCGTTTGGCCTTGCCGTCTCCAGATGGTACGTGACAATCTGCGAAGCAATGGTCGACAGACGGGACGCAGAAAGGTTTGAGAAGGCAATACGTTTCGCCATCGCGGGCATCCCGCTATATGCCTTTTCAATATTTGCCCACGCCGGTGCGTACTGCTTCTCGAGCTCGGGCCTGGCTCCGAGCTTGTCACGCAAATCTTTCTCCTCGGCTTCCTTTCGTAAGAAATTTCGCGGATTTGATAATCCCTGCTGCTGGCCGTCAAGCCGTTTGAGTGAATTTGCAAATGAACGCATGCCGGAGTTTGCCTGCCGGAACTGTTCGGGGCCGAGCTTCGAATAGTCTTCGAGAGCTTTTCGGCGCGTTTTCCATACCTGTTCTTGAAGCGGGTTGCCTAAATCGCGCTGATACTTAAGCTGCGAAATCGTCAGAAGCCGGGCGGTTGAGCCCGGATACCCGGAGACGAGAATGAATTCACCGTCAGCGGCACCAGTCGCAGACCATTTGAAAAAGTGCGGCGTACTCGCCGGTTTACCGTTCTCGTAGGCTCTCAGAAATGTAAAATCGAGGTCATGACGCGGGTAAACAAAATTGTCATAATCCCCACCAAAAAAAGCAGCCTGCTCCTCAGGAGCCATCACCAGGCGGATATCCGTATAGCGTTTGAAACGATACAGCCAATACTCGCCGCCGCTGTAAAATGAAATAACCTCGCAGCGTAGTCCCGCTGTGCAGTCCTTCTCGATGGCCGCTATCGCAGTCGCCCGCCCTGCCGCCATTTCAGCATCAGTAGCACCCTTTGCCGCACCGTGCACGCGAGTAGTCACGTCGTCATACGATACCAGAACCGACGCACTGGCGTCGGGAATTTTCAGCTCGTCATCCTGCGTCTTTGCATAGAAACCCGCCTTCATGAGATCGCGTTCCTTACTCGACACTTTATCGATGTACCCGGCAGCGACGTGATGATTGGTCGCGATCAAGCCATTCGCCGAGACGAATCCCGCCGACGCATTATTTACCTTTGGCGAGGCGAGCCTAACCTTATCGAGCCATTCCTTCGACGGCTCAAATCCATATCGCTCTTTCCACTGCTTGAGCGGCGGATTGTCGAAAGTCCACATGCCGTCGTCGGCAAAAAGCGAAGGTACGAGCGTCAGAAGCAAGAAAAGCGTAAAGAGTCGTTTCATATTGATTACACCGAAAGAATAGATTGTTTTACCGCAAGACACGTTGCAGCTTTTCCATTGCACCATCCAGTATCCCGTCTTCGCGGGCGATGCAGATGCGGACGTGGGCATCCCACCGGTCGCTGTCGGCGAATGCTGAGCCGGGCGTCATGCCAACGCCGGCGTCACGAATCAGCATCTCGTTGAAGGTTATAGCGTCGCTGTACTTTTCCGGGATTCGCGCCCAAAGGTAAAACGCGGATCCCGAATCGTAAATCTTAAAGCCGAGATCTGTGAGAGTCTCGGACGTCGACTGCCGTTTCGCGTTGAATGTCTCGCGCAGCTGCGGATAGTAACTATCATCGGCCATCAAAACGCGAGAGAGGGCCGCCTGCAGCGGCGTCGCCGGGCAGACGTAGATCACATTCGCAGCGTTATTGAGCGGAGCGATCAGCTCGCCCTTGCCAAAGGCGTAACCGAGCCTCCAACCCGAGATATTCCACGATTTCGAAAACGAATTTACCGTTATTGTTCGCTCCCACATCTCCGGTAGCGAAGCAATCGGCATGTGCGCTACCTCACCAGTGACAAAATGCTCATAGACCTCATCCGAAATCACGAGCAGATCCAGCTCCTTTGCGACGTCGGCCACCGCCTCGAGCTCGATTTGCGACATAACCTTGCCGGTCGGATTTGCTGGTGAGCACACAATAATAGCGGCCAGCGGATATACTGAGCGATCCTTTGCAACACGGCATCGGGCCGACAGGTCGTCCCTGCTGAATGAGAGGCTATCATCAAGCTCAAACGACTCGACCTTCGAGCCAAATTCTTCTAATATGCGGCGATGATACGGATAGTAGGGCTCAAAAACAAGTGCCGATTTGTCGCGCAGATAGCTTTGAGCAACACCGATCAGAGCACCCGTGCCGCCGCTCGTGATCATCACCTCAAAAGGCAAGGCATCTGGATCAATGCTGATACTGTTGTACCTGGCAATCTTTTGTGCGACAACTTTTCGGAGACCTGCGTCACCTTCGCTGCCGCCATAATGATTCTGGCTCGCCGCAATGATGTCGGCCGCCTCACGGGCCAGTTGCGGATCGATAGGCAGCTCGGACTGGCCTTGCACAAGGTTTCCGTCGCGAGGCACAAGCCGCGTAATCGCGCGGATATCCGGCTTGATCTTTTGCATTACTGGTTCTGACATATAATATTTTAAAATATCAGTTTTCGGGCGAGATTTCTAAGCATGACAAGGCGCAAGTTAGCGGGTCTAACGTTTGGCACCCTTTTGTTTATGGCGTGCTGTTTCGCTTTATGGAAGATCTCCGATTCTCGCACCTTTCAGTTTTTCGGCAGCATCGTTCCCAGAGTCGAGGCCTCGGACAAGATCATTGCCTTGACCTTTGACGACGGTCCGACTCCGGTATTTACCGATGAAATTCTCCAATTGCTAGAGAATGAAGATGTTAAGGCTACTTTTTTTCTGATCGGTGGGGAATTGGAAAAACATCCAGACGAAGGTAAAAAAATCGCGGCGGCCGGGCACGAGATCGGTAACCACTCGTTCTCTCACCAGCGGATGCTCTTTGTGATGCCGTCCTTTGTAAAAAGCGAAATTGAAAGAACGGATGAACTGATCCGGGCTGCGGGGTTTCACGGACAGATACATTTCCGGCCGCCTTTTGGCAAAAAACTATTCACCGTCCCGTATTATCTTTCGCGCAATAATCGCACAACTATTACGTGGGACATCGAACCGGAATCTCACCCGGAGGTTGCGACAAATCCCGAAAAACTCGCTGAGTACGCCATTAGCAACACAAGAAACGGCTCGATTATTCTGCTTCACGTGATGTACGACCGTGAACGAAAGTCCATGTACTCGGTTAAACCACTTATCCGCGCCCTGAAAGCTGAAGGATTTCGCTTTGTGACAGTTTCCGAACTGGTCGTCACGAAATAGACTATTTGCGACTGACAAACGGATTATCCTTAACCCAGAATCGCAGCGGCCGTTTTGCATCCTCGCCGGCGTATTCGACGCCGATGCGTGTCCCGACGGCCATCTCGGCGTTTGAAAATGCACGGTGATCTTCGATCCAGACGCGCTTCCCGAGCAGGTCCCCGCCGTCGAGACCGCGGTCGATTGCCATTGCGATGCATAGTTTGCCCGGGCCCGAAGTCAGATTTCGATCCTTCATCTCACCACGCCGGGCACGCATGATTTCGATTCCCTCGACGGGCTCGACCGCGCGAATGAGCGTGGCATGCGGGCGGTTTACGGGGCCGCAGACAACATTGAACTGGTAATACATCCCATAAACGAAAAAGACGTAAACCGTGCCGCCATGAGCGTACATCGCCTCGTTCCTGGCCGTCCGCCTGCCCCCGAAACTATGAGCGGCACGGTCGTCGATGCCAAGATAAGCCTCGGTTTCGACGATCATTCCTGATATGCGATGACCTGTCTCGTCGGGCACGACGAGAAGTTTGCCGAGCAGTCCTCTGGCAATTTCGGCAGTATCTTCGCGGAGATAAAACTTGCGTGCGAGTTTTCTCATCCTATGGAGAGATGGTATCAACTGATAAAATCGCTCGAAACCTATGAAGCCGCTTTTTCTTATTCTCATACTTTCCGTGTCGGTCTTTGGCCAGAAGCCCGATGAAGTTCTGGCGACGGCGACGGGTCACATTTTCAGGCTCGGCGATTTGTCCGCGGAGGCACAAAAGGCTGCGGGCGAGCTGCCAGCCCGTATCCCGGCCGCCCGAACCAGTCTGCTCGAGCAGATGGTTAGTCGCCGCGTTTTCGACGCCGAGGCTAAGGCCCGCGGCGTCTCAATGGGAAAGCTGATCGCCGATGTTCGGGCGAAGATTAAAGACCCAACGGAATCTCAGATAACGACCGTTGTCAACGCGAATTCCGACCAGCTTTCACGTCTGACCTCGGACAAGGCACGTCAGCAAGTTATCGCCTATTTGCGAAATGCTTCGGAACAGAAAGCTCTTGGCGATTTATTTGACCAGCTCAGAATCAAATACAAAGTGACCGCTGGAAAGGACGTCAATCGCAAGCTTGTTGCGACCGATGTCGTTGCCGTCGTTGCTGGACGGCCAATCACCGCGAGGGAATTCGAGATGTTTGTCGAGGTGCCTCTGTATGAAGCTCGGGCCGACTTGGCCGACCTCATAATGAGTGAGCTCGACGAAAAGATCTCGTCCGCACTAACCGATACGGAGGCCAAATCGCTTGGGGTCACGTCGAGCGATCTCATCGCACGCGAAGTCACCAACAAAATGAAGGCGTACACTGACGCCGAGCGTTTTGCCCTTGAGGACGCATTTCGTACCAAGCTTCTAAATAAGTATCAGGCAAAAATTCTATATCGGGAGCCAACCGCGCCGCGGCAGGATATCTCGATCGACGATGACCCGGCCATTGGCAGTGCCGCGGGGCCGGTGACCATCGTGATGTTTAGTGACTTTCAGTGCTCGGCGTGCGCCGCGACTCATCCGGTCCTAACAAGGGCGATTGCGGAATATCCTGGCAAGATAAGACTTGTCGTCCGCGACTTCCCCTTGGAGACCATTCATGAAAATGCGTTTAACGCTGCCCTCGCCGCAAACGCCGCCCATGCTCAGGGTAAATTCTTTGAATATACCGAATTGCTATACGCCCGTCAGGATCGGCTTGATATCGAGTCGCTCAGGAAATACGCTGCGGAAATCAATTTGAATGCAAAGCAGTTTGAGTTAGACTTGAAATCCGAAAAGGCGGCGTCTGAAGTGCGAAAAGATATCGACGACGGCGAAGCTTATGCTGTAAACTCGACCCCAACCATCTTCGTAAATGGCGTCCGCGCCCGTAATTTGTCAGCCGCCGGGTTACGGGCCGCGATCGAGCGGGCGATGCGAAAATAGCTCTTATAGAATATGCGTGTGCTCATATTATTTGTGACAATTTTGACGGCGATGGGCTGCTCAGGCGGAGCCAATATAGTTGAATCCAACGCGGGTACGCCGACCAAATCCGGTCCTCTGCCCGTGGCTGGCTTTGAGATCGTTAAGGCTTATCCGCACGACCCTAAGGCCTTCACGCAAGGTCTCTTTTTCCATCAAGGATTTCTCTATGAAAGCACTGGTCAGGAAGGTTTTTCGTCATTGAGAAAGGTTGAAATCGAGACGGGAAAAGTGGTGCAGAAGTCTGACTTGCCTAAAACTGTATTTGCCGAGGGTGCAACATTGCTCGGCGATAAGGTCTATCAACTTACGTGGCAGGACGGGATCGCACGCGTATTCAACATCAACGACTTTTCGATCGTCAAAGAGTTCTCATATCAAGGCGAGGGCTGGGGCCTGACCACCGACGGCACAAATTTATTTATGACGGATCGCACGCACGTAATGCGGGTGCTCAATCCGGAGACCTTTAAATCAATAAAAATGCTTGCCATCATGCGGGAGGACGGCCGGCCGCTGATGAACATCAACGAGCTGGAATATGTAAAAGGAGAGATCTGGGCCAACATCTGGCATTCCGAGCAGCCGGAGGTACTCGGGAAGCCAAATTACATTGCCCGAATTGACCCGCAGTCAGGCAAGCTTTTAGGATGGATCAATCTCGCCGGCATCTCGCCAGACGATCAATCTGGACCGGACGCAAAGCCAGGCGACCCCAGACAGGAGAACGCTCTCAATGGCATCGCCTACGACGCCGCTGGCGACCGGATCTTTGTGACCGGCAAAAACTGGAAGAAGCTCTACGAAATAAAGCTCAAACCTCAAGCTTAAGATGACCGAGGACGATGACAGAAACTTCATGGCGCGAGCCATCGGGCTAGCTCGGCTCGGTGTCGAGCAAAATGTCGGCGGGCCGTTTGGCTGCGTCGTCGTCAAAGACGGCGAGATCGTCGGAGAGGGAAATAATCGCGTCACGACGCTCAATGACCCGACCGCTCACGCCGAGGTGATCGCCATCCGCGAAGCGTGCAGAAAGCTGGCAAGCTTTCAGCTGGATGGCTGTACCGTCTATACGTCGTGTGAGCCGTGTCCAATGTGTCTCGGGGCAATTTATTGGGCCCGCCCGGACCGGGTCCTGTTTGCGTGCACGCGCCAAGATGCTGCCGGGATTGGGTTTGACGACGAGTTCATATATCAGGAGCTCGAGCTCAGCAATGATGAGCGAAAACAGACAATGAAGAGCCTTATGCGTGACGAGGCTCTCGACGTATTCCGGGCCTGGTCGCGGAAGTCTGATAGGGTCGACTATTAGCTCACAATTGTGGCACGTGCCACAGATCGGCAAAATCAGCAGAATCCGACAATTTCGGCATAATCCTACAATTCACGCAAACCGCGCTTGACTTGGCAGTGTCGCCCAAACGTTTTGATCGCTTTTATCCTGAACGACCTCGACGAATCCACTGATCAGCCGCCGGGATCGACGGTGCTCGATTTTGTGCGGTATCACAAGAATCTCAAGGGCACCAAGATCGGCTGTCGCGAGGGAGACTGTGGTGCGTGTACGATCATGGTCGGTGAACTCGTCGCGGGCGCCGTGCGGTATCGGACTATGACATCCTGCCTGATGCCTCTCTCGAACGCCGCCGGGAAACACATCGTGACTATTGAGGGCATCAACGCGTCCGATGGCTCGCTCACGCCAGTCCAGCAGGCGATGGTTGACGAGAACGGCGCTCAATGCGGTTTCTGCACGGTCGGCTTTGTGATGTCTCTGACCAATTTCTGCGTTGACACGCCCGCGGGTTCGGGCGCCGATGCAATCTCCGCGATCGACGGGAACATCTGCCGCTGCACTGGCTACAAATCGATCGAAAGAGCCGCGAAGCTCCTATCCGCGGATGGCCATACAGGGGGCCGACGAACATCCGTCGTTCCCGCATATTTCGCTGAGATCGCGTCTCGGTTGAGCGCAATTTCGAATGCTGGAACCAACGACGCGGTAGACACTGGCCGCTCCCTTCCGCCGGCGATTCCAACAGGCGGCGGCACCGATCTTTACGTCCAGCGTCCTGATGCGATGGCTGAGTCTCGCTCGACGTCATTGTTTTACGACGAAAGGCTCCGCGGAATCCGCGATACGCACGAGTATATCGAGATCGGCGGTTCAGCCACCGTCACCGACCTGCTCGAATCGCCGGTGATGAACGCGATCTTTCCCAATCTTTACAACCACCTAAAGCTCGTTTCATCAACACCGATAAGAAACATGGCGACGCTCGCCGGCAACTTTATAAATGCCTCCCCAATCGGAGACATGACCGTCTGGTTCCTCGCTCTCGACGCGGAACTCACCCTGTCAACGTCCGGCGAGGATTTTGTCAGAAGCGGGAACGGCAGCGACCGGGTTCTACGCCTCCGCGACATTTATCTTGGATACAAGAAACTGGCAAAACAGCCTAACGAGATAATCTCAACCATCCGTTTTCGCAAGACAACCCGCAACTTCCGATTCAACTTCGAAAAGGTCTGTAAACGCACATATCTCGACATCGCGACCGTAAACACGGCGATCTCCTGCAGGTCTGAGTTGGCAGCTGGTGCACCACGGATCGTCGAGGTGCATATTGCTGCGGGCGGCGTTTCCCCGATACCGCTGTATTTGAAAGAAACTTCTTCCTTCTTAAACGGGAAAGATGTGACGGAGGAAACCATCGCGGCGGCCAACGAAGTTATGCAGTCTGAGATCTCGCCGATCTCTGACGTTCGGGGGACCGAGGAGTACAAACGTCTCGTATTGCGGCAACTATTCATCGCGCATTTTTATGAATTGTTTGGCATCGACGCAGGTATTGAATCTTGAAAAACATCGACTCAAAATCCCACGTCCGAGGCGAGTCAGTCTATCTGGACGATATTCCGACAATCCAGGGCACGCTGTATGCATGTGTATTCGACTCGCCGATTGCTAATGGCAGGCTGATAGCGGTAGATACGAGCGAGGCCGAAAAAGCGGAGGGCGTTTTCAGAGTCATTACCGCCAGAGACCTGATCGGCGAGAACCAGATCGGCGGCATCGTGCCGGATGAGCCTTTGCTGGCTGAGGGCGAGGTCCACTTTCAAGGTCAGCCGATCGCAATTGTAATTGCTGAATCGGAAGAACTTGCACGCAAAGCTGTCGAGAAGATCACCGCTCAAATCCACGAGCTTGAGCCGGTCACCGACCCGCGCGTCGCGGCTGCTAACGGCGACCTGATCGTGCCGGCGAAAAAATTTGTGTTGGGCGATACCGCAGACGCATTTGCCGGGTGCGTGCATATTTTCGAGGGCCGGACGGAGCAGAACGGGCAAGAGCATTTGTATATCGAGACGCAGGGTGCGTACGCGGTGCCAACGGAGCAGGGCGGATTACGTGTTTACTCGTCTACCCAGGGGCCGACTGCTGTTCAGCGGGCGGTCTGCCGGGTGACCGGGCTGGCGATGCATCAGGTAGAGGTTGATGTTCAGCGGCTGGGCGGCGGATTTGGCGGGAAAGAAGATCAAGCCAACGCCTGGGCGGGGATTTGTGCGGTCGCGGCTCAACTGACGCGGCGGCCGGTCAAGTACGCTCTGCATCGGATGGAAGACATGCGGATGACGGGCAAGCGGCATCCTTATTCGTCGGATTATAGGATTGGGCTCGACAAAGATCTGAAAATCCTTGCGTACGAAGCGACGTTTTATCAAAACGCCGGTGCGGCCTGCGATCTCTCGCCGCCGGTGCTCGAGCGCACTCTCTTTCACTGCACGAATTCGTATTTCATTCCTAACGTAACCGCAACGGCATACTGCTGCCGGACCAACCTGCCGCCCAACACGGCATTTAGAGGGTTTGGCGGGCCGCAAGGAATGTTTGTGATCGAATCCGCGATTGCTCACGCGGCTGAGAGGCTGGGCGTGGCCGCCGCCGATATTCAACGACGTAATCTGATCGCTGACGGTGACAAGTTCCCTTACGGGCAGATCGCCGAGAGCGACGCGATCACATCGTGGTCGCAGGCCGATGAAAATTACGGTTTCGCAAAGCTCCGAAGCGAGGCCGACGACTTTAATTCGTCATCAAAGTATTTCAAGAAAGGCCTCGCGACAATGCCTGTCTGCTTTGGCATCTCGTTTACTAAGACGCCAATGAATCAGGCCCGCTCGCTGGTCCACGTCTACACCGATGGCTCGGTCGCTGTGTCGACGGGTGCAGTGGAGATGGGCCAGGGCGTGAACACAAAGATGGCTCAGGTGGCAGCCAGCGTCTTCGGGCTGCCGATCGAGCAGATCCGGGTCCACACAACCAACACGCTGCGGATAGCCAACACGAGCCCGACGGCCGCGTCTGCCGCCGCCGACCTAAATGGCAAGGCGACTGAGATGGCTTGCGAAGCGATTCGAGACCGCTTATTTGAATTGGCACTCGGACTGGTCGAGGCGGGAGGTGTTGACGAGCTTTCGGTGCGTGACGGTTTTATTTACGCGAATGGTGAGAAGACCGCTCTCTCGTGGCAGGCACTCGCGCTCGAGGCCCATCTCGCCCGCGTCAACCTCAGTGAGCACAGCCACTATGCTACGCCCGGCATCCATTTTGACTGGGGCACGGCAAAGGGGCATCCGTTTGCGTATCACGTGTACGGAACGGCGATAGTCGGCGTCACGGTTGATTGCCTGCGCGGCCGCTATGAGGTCGATTATGTAAAGTGTTGCCACGATTTCGGCACCTCGATGAATACCGCAGTTGATAACGGCCAGATCGAGGGCGGGATAGTCCAGGGCCTCGGCTGGGTAACGATGGAAGAAATCGTCTATGACGACGCCGGACGCCTGCGCTCCAACGCTCTGTCTACATACAAGATCCCGGACATCTATTCGGTGCCGAAAGAAATCGACATTCTGCCGCTTGAGACGACGCGAGAAAATCTTGCCATCTTCAACTCAAAGGCCGTCGGCGAACCGCCTCTGATGTACGGCATCGGAGCCTATTTTGCGATCCGCAACGCGGTACGGTCGTTTGCCAAAACGCAGACAGACGGCGGCGCCTGGCCGCCATTCAGCCTTCCCTCTACGCCCGAGAAAGTGTTGATGAATCTTTACGCGAAAGAACCAGCCGCTGGTATAAAATAGCTCCATGAACGACGATTTCCGCGAGCAATGCCGGCGACAGCTTGAACGAAGCCTTGATCAACGAATCAAGTATGGATTCTTCCGAAACTATAAGCCCGTTCTCGATGATGACCGCAATCGTGCTTTCAAGACCATGCGCGAGTACCGGGAGTGGGCAAGCAACAATCTTCCGACATACCTCGGGTACAAGATAGATAATGCTGATGGAAAAGATTGAACGCGGCTACTTTCAACCAGAACAGGCGCGGGAGGTGGCAGACGTGTTCGCACGGCACGGCGTCGAATTTCTGTTTATTGGAAAAGGCGCGGCGATTCTCCTCGGTTACCCCGCGAGTACTCAGGATGTAGATATTTTCCCTCGAAAGAGCCGGGAAAATGGTGAGCGAATTATAAGCGCCCTCGGCGATCTCGGCTTTGTCGTCGATGAGAAACAGTCGGATCATATCCTGCGCGGCTCGGATTTCGTGCAGCTTGGCACCGGTCCCTTCGACCTGGACTTGGTCTTCGGACCCGATGGAATTGAAGACTTCGACGCGGCGTACGAACGCCGAATCGTGATAGACGGTTTCTCGGTCGCGAATCTCCGTGACATCATCGCGAGCAAGAAGGCGGCCGGTCGCCCGAAAGATTTTCTCGATATCTCTCTGCTTGAAGAATTTCGCGAGGAATTTGAGAAGAAGCTTCGCGGAGAGCGGAAATCCACACTTGAAATCGCTCTCGACCGTACCCGCTCCGATGCCGAGTGAGACCGCGCTATGGCGATTCATTGAGATACGGCTGCGGGCGAGTGAGTCCGTGGTCGTCCTGATCGCGGCGGAAAGCCACGGCTCGAGCCCCGGGCGTGCGGGATATAAGATGGCAGTCGCGGCGAACGGCGAGATGGTCGGCAGCATCGGCGGCGGCGTGATGGAGGTAAGACTTGCCGACGACGCATTGGCCGCCCTGTCAAAGCGGGGAGGCGCAGCGACGGGATTCCGAACGCCCTTTCTCACCGAACAGGTCCATCAGAAAAACTCGCTCGATGCCAGCGGTATGATCTGCTCCGGCCGGCAGACCGTCATTTCCGTCGTCTTTACGCCGGCCGATCTCCCGGCCGTTCGCACCATCGTTGAGGCCATCGATGCGGGGACGGATCTTCACCTATCGCTGACGGCCGGCGGGATCAGCGTCGGGCCGGCCGAGGTGGGAATTCAGGGCACGGTCAGGTTCGAGAGATGGGAGGGCGACGGATTTACCTACAGCGAAGCTCTGGACCGCCGCGATCAGCTCTACATCGTGGGCGGCGGGCACTGTTCGCTGGCGCTCAGCGAGATCATGTCGAGGCTTGATTTTCGCGTGTCGGTGTTTGACGATCGCCCGCAGATCAACACGATCGGGGCTAACCGCTTTGCCGACGAGATCGCGATTATCGATGGTTATGACGATATCAGGCAGGCTATTCCGCAGGGCGACCAAGTTTACGTCGCGGTGATGACCATCGGCTACGAGTTTGACGCCGTCGTCATCAGACAGCTGCTCGATCACGACCTGAGATATTTCGGCGTGCTCGGCAGCCGCGCCAAGATGGCTACGCTGATGAAGCAACTCAGGGCCGAGGGGCACCCGCCCGAGACGCTTTCGCTGATCCACACGCCGATCGGACTACCGATCAACAGCCGGACACCGCAGGAAATCGCAATCAGCATTGCCGCAGAGATCATCTCCGTCAGGAATGCCTGATGTGTGCGACAATTTATTTTTTATTTCTCCGCGATGGATAGCAGATCGATCTCAAAACCTGAGTCACGGGGCTATTTGCGCTCCGTTATGGGCCGCGAGTACTTCATCGCCAAGCGCCGAATGAGTTGGTTTATGGGGCGCACGAGCTTTGCTGGAGTCCGCCCCGGCGTCACATTGCCGCATACCATATTCCGCCATCGCACGATGATCCTCAGGCCGCTGCGCGATGTCGAGATGTATTTGCAGCACAACAAGATCACCAATCTGCGTCTCGCCATCGGGCCGATCGACGGGACAGTGATCAGGCCCGGCGAGACGTTCTCGATATGGCGGGCGGTGGGACGGCCGACGGCGCGGCGCGGCTTTCTCGAGGGCCTTGTCCTGCGTAACGGTCGGATTGAAAAAGGCGTAGGCGGCGGACTGTGTCAGCTTGGCAATCTGCTCTACTGGATGGCCCTTCACTCGCAGCTGACTATTACCGAACGTTATCGCCACGGCTTTGACGTGTTTCCGGATATCAACCGCAAGATCCCGTTCGCATGCGGAGCGACGCTCTCGTACAACTACATCGATCTACAGCTGCGCAACGACACCGATCAAACCTTTCAAATCAATCTATGGATTAACGACGAATATTTGAACGGCGAGCTGCGGTGCGACGTCGCGGCAAAGTTCGAGCACGAGGTGTACGAGACCGACCATCTCATCAAGCTGCAGCCATGGGGCGGTTATACTCGCCACAACCGTATCTGGAAACGCACGACCAGCCTCACCGACGGCATGGTGGACGAAAAACTCGTTACCGAAAACCACGCCATCATGATGTACAACCCTCTGCTCTCCGCTTAATTTTTTGTCTTCCCGGAACATTCGGCTCGCCCTGGTGTCTAACCACACGAGACGCATGGCACCGACGTGGCTCAGGAGGATAAGAAATGTTTGATCAATTAATCGCGAGCGAACCCGAAGCCGTGGAATTTAAAAACCGGAAGAAGTATTTTCTGGTGTCATCGGCGGCGGTCGGTGTAGTATTTGCCAGCGCCGTAATATTCAGCATATATGCGGCGGAATTTAGCTTGGGCACAGGGAATTTTGAACTTGTCGAGATGCTGGCACCAATCGCCGATGCATCGGAACCGGAATCGGTGCAACCCGAAATACGGCGGGCCGCGTACTCCCCTGCCGAGAGCAGCACGACTTCACGGCAGACAATCATGTCACGCGTCGACGAACCGACAATCATGCCGACGGCGACCTCTGTCGTGGCAAATGTATCCAAGACACGGCCGCTGGGTGAATTTAAATATGATCCGCGAGCAGGCGACTCGCCGGGAGACAGTGTCAGCCGCGTCCGAGAAACCGGCCCGGCTTCCGGGCCTACGGGTCTGCCGGTTTCCAACCGGATCGAAACTTCAACGGCAGATGTCGAAGCCCCGCCGCCTACAGCTGTAAAAGCGCCGGTTAAGGCGCCGCCCACACAATCACGCGGGGTCATTAACGGTCTTGCCACATCATTGCCAAAGCCGCCTTATACAGAAGTAATGCGCTCCGTTGGGGCTCAGGGCAAGGTCGATGTTCAGGTTTTGATCGATGAGAAAGGCAGGGTAGTTTCGGCCAGGGCACTCAGTGGCCACATAATGCTACGAGGCCCGGCAGAGCAAGCCGCCCGCAACGCGAAATTTAGCCCGACATATCTATCGGACGTTCCGGTAAAGGTCACGGGCGTCATCGTTTACAATTTTACGAGGTAACCGCCTGAGGGCACATACATCCTGCCCGCATGTTTATTTATTGGTAAACGCGGGCAGGGATGCCCGCGCCCCTAAGAGCCCAATAAGCCCATCGGTGTCAACGTCGTAAATCGGAACCCGAAACTGGCTTTTGAGCTCCTCCAACGTCATACCGTCGAGGAACACGGGCTCATCCGATTTGATGGTCACGGTTGGGATTGTGACGAAATCTCCCACAATTTTGTCTCTGACCGCCAGGAAATCCTGTCCTGTGAGCAGTCCCGCAACCGCCACATCACCGCCAAAATAAGTATTTGGAACGGCCAGAACATACAGCCTTGACCCGGTCAGTGCATTGAACGCGTCGATCTGCTCCCGCAGGATCGGTGCGAACATTTCGCCGGTCAGGATGGTGCCAAAGTCAGAAGCGGGCGCCGCAGCCGTCGAATTCCGATCTTTCGAGGGGACGATGGCACTAGGGTGGGTACGGACATCACATTTTACGGGCGTTCCAGATGTCGCCGTCGCAGGAATCCGATCACTACGGCTCCCGGTTCTGACAAAGCGTTCGAAAGCGTTTAGGAATGATCGCACCATGCCGACGCCGTCTTCGATCTGCGGATAGTTGCCGTAATGCCGCCTCGAGGGTATCTCTACGCCCGCCTTGATATAAATCTCATCGCCGAGAAACGCAAAGGTGACGCCGAGCGTTCGGCGAAATTCTTTTTGCAGCTTTTCGACGGCTTTGATTGTTCGGCGGCAGAATTCGGGCGTGACTCGTGTCAGGCGTTCGTCGGTGTTGTAGCGTGTTAGGGCGACAGGAACTACGGCCGTCGATACGACTTTTGGATAATTAGCAGCGAGATCCCGCAAAGTCTGCTCGAGGACCGCTCCGTCATTAATCTCAGGACAGAGCACAACCTGCGCGTGGATCTCGATGTCGTTATCGAGCAGCCGCTGCAGCTTGTCCGCGATGTCGGCACGCGACTCATCCACGCCGAGCAGCAGGGCCCTGACTTTTAGATTGGTTGCGTGCACCGAGACATATTGGGGCGACAAACGCTGCTCGATAATCCGCTTCATTTCATCCTCGGTCACAGAGGAAAGCGTTGTGTAATTCCCGTAGAGAAATGACAGCCGTATATCCTCGTCGCGGACAAACAGCGACGGGCGGGCCGTCTCCGGGTTGCCCTTGCAGAAGCAAAACATGCACTCATTGGCACATTGCCGGGGTACGATCTGCTCAAAATCGAGGCCGAAATCTTCACCCTCTTCGCGGTCAAACTCGATCTCGTGCGTTTCACCGCCGGCCGTCTTGACCTGAAATGTAAGCTCAGTTTCGCCCGCCGTCTGAAACCTGAAATCGAGATAGTCACGCACACTCCGGCCGTTGACCTTGACTATGCGGTCACGCGCGTGCAGCTCGAGCTCATTGCCAAGCCCGCCGGGCGTGACATCCGTAATGATCACGCCGGGGCGGCGAAGCTGGGTGACGGCGGGTGTGACGGCAAACTCGTACATAGCGAACTAGCTAGTGTATGTTGTTTGACCGAGCCCGCGCAACCAAATCCCCGCGGGGAGCGCCTGAAAAAGGCGTACCATCATCGCTGATTGTACGCCCTAACGAAACCGCAAGTACTGTGCGACTCGGGAACCTACGCCGACGCGGCCTTCATCTCGATGAGGCTATTTAGCGATGTATATTCCAAATTCTGCGACGTCGCTACTGCCTCGTAGGTTAGCTTCCCAGCGTAAGTATTGACGCCCTCGTACAGACCGGGGTCGTCGGAAATCGCCTGCTCAAAGCCTTTGTTTGCGAGGTCAAGCGCATAGGGCAGCGTTGCGTTGGTGAGTGCAAACGTCGAGGTGCGAGGCACGGCTCCCGGCATGTTGGCTACGCAATAGTGGAGCACACCTTCTTCGTAATAGGTCGGATTTGAGTGTGTGGTCGCGTGGGTCGTCTCAAAACATCCGCCTTGATCGACGGCTACGTCGACCAGCACCGCTCCCTGCGGCACGAGGTGCAGCATGTCGCGGGTGACGAGCTTAGGGGCGGCCGCACCGACGACTAGCACCGCACCAATGACGAGGTCGGCGTGGGAGATTGCTTCCTCAATGGCGTAGCGCGACGAGGCCAGCGTCTGGACTTTTGACAGGAAAATATCGTCGAGCTGCCTGAGCCGGTCGAGATTACGGTCGATTATCGTGACCTTTGCTCCCAGTCCGACAGCCATTTTGGCGGCCTCGGTACCGACGATGCCGCCGCCGATGATCACGACATTTGCCGCCGGCACGCCCGGGACGCCGCCAAGCAAAATGCCTCGGCCCCCGTTCATCTTCTCCAAATACGTAGCGCCAACCTGTACCGACATACGGCCCGCAACTTCCGACATCGGGGTCAAAAGCGGCAAACGTCCGTCTCTGATAATCGTCTCGTAAGCGACGCCCGTGACCTTTCGCTCGAGCATCTGCTTGGTCAATTCAAACTCGGGTGCGAGATGCAGATATGTAAACAGCAGCTGATTCTCGCGCATCCGCGGATATTCGGGTGCGACCGGCTCCTTGACCTTGACGATCATATCGCCCGCTTCCCACACCTGGTCAGCGGTGTCGACAAGCTTGCCGCCCGCCTTTACATACTGGTCGTCAGTAAACCCCGAGCCCTCGCCCGCCGTTTTTTGCACATAGACCTCGTGACCGGAGTGCGCTAATGCCTGAACCCCCGCCGGCGTCAGCCCTACCCTGTATTCGTTGTCCTTAATTTCTTTTGGTAATCCGATTTTCATTTATGAATGCTCCAACCTTATTCTTCAAAGTATAAATCGCTTTCTTATTTATCTAAAACGACGCAAAATCGTTTTATTGCGGGGGACAGTGCGAGCGGTCGAGACGAAAGACCAAACAGTAGTCATCGGCAAATTTTCGCCGTTCGACGAAATCGAAATCGAGCCTCTCGTAAAATTTATGAGCTCTGGTATTCGACTCGATGGGATCTATAATGATCGCGTTTACATCTGGGGCGGCAAAGCAGCGGTCGATGGCCTGTTTCATCATTTCGGTTCCGTAACCCTTGCCGAGATCCTCGGCGTTGCCGATCCAAATATCGATCGCTCTAAGATTGGGTAAGCAATCGCCCCAGTAATGCCATTCGTCTAATTTTGGATCGATGATCTGTAGAAAGCCGAGCGGTCGTCCGTTGACCTCGGCGATCAGGTACTCGCGCCAAGCGACCGTGCGCCCGAGTTCCGATTCGAGCTCCCAGTGATCTATATCTACTCCTGCAGCGACGACATGTGGCTGCCTACCCCAGGTATCCAGAAGCGCGAGGTCATGCTTTGTTGCTGGGCGCAGGGATAGATTCACGCAGAGGCACCTCGCGGTCGGATTTCAATCGACGCCAGCACCGCCCTGATCTCGCCGTAGCTGTACCCGTCGCCTAGTGCAGCCTTTACAGGGCCGATCGCCCCGTTGTCGCTGTGCTGCACGATGGCCTGGCGGATCGTCTCAATCTTTTCCGGTTGTACCACCTGCTCGAGGCGCAGTTCGCCGCTCGCGACGAACCTCGCAAGATGTCCCTCGACCGTGCTCAACCCGATATCGCGCAGCTTGGCAATCTCGGCGAGCGATTTTCCCTGGCGGAACATGTCCAGAGTGTATTGATAAGTGTCCCGCCCGTCGGCATCTCGTTTCGTTCGGACGCGCGTCGCACGCGCGTTCCGTTTAAGGTGAATTCGCGATGTCAGTTCTTTCGCATCGCAGTATCGCCGAATCGAGGCGAGAAAGTCGGCACCGTACTTCTCAAATTTGAGATCGCCTAGACCGGAAATTCGCCGCAGCTCCTCATCCGTTTGAGGCAGATATGTCGCCATCTCAACCAAAGTGGCATCTGAGAAGATCACGAAGGCCGGCACGTCGTCCGCGCGTGCAAAATCCTTACGCAGTGAGCGCAGCTCGTCAAAAAGAGCGGAGATGTACGGGTGCGGCGAGCCGATGGCGAGCGATTTCTTCGTCACGCTAACGACCCTTGACGCGATCATCTGTACCGCCTGGCGGCCACGCAGAACGTCGTCGCTTTTCTCGGTGAGAAGCAAGATCGGATATTCGCCGTCCGACTGTGCGAGATAGCCTTGTTCAACGAGGTCCTTGATGTGGTCGAACCAATCATTTTTTGATAAGTCGGCGCCGACACCGTAGGTCTTTATTCTTTTATGCTCTGCACGCAGTTTCGCGCTGTCGGATCCCCGCAATACATCGACGATATATCCCATGCCGAATCGCTGGCCGGTGCGCGTAACGGCACTCAAAGCCTTTTGGGCGATGACGGTGCCGTCAAAGCGTTCGACCTCGGTTGTACAGTTATCACAGTTTCCGCAGTCGTCAGCGAGCGGCTCGGAAAAGTAATTCAGCAAAAACTTTCGCCGGCAAGTACGCAGATCGCCGAAAGCTGCCATCTGGTCGAGCTTTTTAAGCATGATGGCGCTCTGCTCAGGGTTACCCTCGACCGCCGCGAAATCCTTCAATTTCTTAACATCCGCCCAGCTGTAAAACAGTAGGGCGTCGCTGGTTAGCCCGTCGCGGCCCGCGCGACCCGTCTCCTGATAATAGCTCTCTACATTTTTTGGCAAATCCATATGAACGACAAACCGAACATTGGATTTATCGATGCCCATGCCAAAGGCAATCGTCGCGACGACAATTTTTGCCTCGTCACGCAGAAAAGCTGATTGGTGCCGATCTCGCGTCTCGCGGTCAAGCCCCGCGTGGTACGAGAGGGCTTGGTAGCCTGCGTCGCGCAGATCGGCCGCCAGCGCGTCGGTCGAGGCCCGGCTCAAACAGTAGACAATTCCACACTCATCCCTTCGTTTTTCGAGATAGTCCAGCAGCCGGCCGAACGAATTTCTCTTTGGCTCAACCGCGTACGAGATATTCGGACGATTAAAACTCGAAACGAAGACTTCGGCGTCGGGGATATTCAGCCGCTCGACAATGTCATTACGAACGATCTTGTCAGCCGTCGCCGTCAATGCGATTAGGGGCACACCCGGAAACTCGCGTTTAAGGGCGGCAAGCCGCAAATATTCCGGCCGAAAGTCGTGACCCCAGCTCGAAATACAGTGAGCCTCGTCGATGGCAAACAGAGATATATCGAGCCCGCGAAGGAAATCTAGGAACTGGTCGCCGCCCTGCAAGAGCCGCTCGGGTGCCACGTAGAGCAGCTTGGTTCGGCCGCTGCGGACACTGCGAAACACCTCGACCTGATCAGTTGTTGTTTGGGTAGAATTAAGAAACGCCGCCTCGACGCCGTTCGAGCACAAAGCATCCACCTGGTCTTTCATCAGTGCGATCAACGGCGAGATGACAACGGTCAGCCCGTCAAGCATCAAGGCCGGTATCTGATAGCAAAGCGATTTGCCACCGCCGGTCGGCATCAGCACGACGCAGTCTCGCTTGTCGAGGACAGCCAAAATCGCGGCCTCCTGATTCATCCGAAAATCGTCGTAGCCGAAGCGGTGTTTGAGGATTTCGCGGGCACGACCGATAGTCATATCTCAAATGTATCATAGCCGGCCCCCAATAACACTTGACAGTGTGCATACAAAAGATGCATATTAGTGTGCATGAGAACGACTATCAATATCGACGATTCGAAGGTAAAAACAGCTCGCGAATTGACCGGAATTGTAGAGAAGACGGCCCTCGTTCATGCCGGGCTTGACGCTCTTATTGAAAAGAAGGCGGGTGAACGGCTAGCGGCACTTGGTGGCTCGGCCCCCAACTTCAAGCCCGGTCGTCGACGCCGATGATCTTGGTGGACACCTCGGTTTGGACAGACCACCTCCGTCGCTCTGATGCCGGACTCATCGAGCTGCTGGACCGGCGTAAAGTACTCACACATCCTTTTGTGATCGAAGAATTGGCGTGCGGGCACCTGCCGGTCCGACTCAGTTTTTTGGAGATGATGCACGCACTCCCGCGGGCACCGCTAGCCACCCACGAGGAGGTTCTCGAACTAATCTCGAATCAAAAACTTTATGGCTCCGGGCTCGGCAGTGTGGATGTCCATCTTATTGCATCTGCGTTGCTTTCCGGATATTCAGTCTGGAGTAGAGACATGGCACTTTCCCGAGAGGCAGCCCGGTTGAAAGTTGGATTCCATTAAATCTCCACCGCATCGATCTGGGCTTTTTGCAGCTTGCCCGAATAGTCGATGTACAGCGATTTCCACTCGCTGAAGATATCAAGCACCTGCGTTCCCGCTTCGCGATGGCCGTTGCCCGTGCCTTTTGTACCGCCGAACGGCAAATGGACTTCGGCACCAATCGTCGCCGCATTTACATAACAGATGCCGGTGTAAAGCTCTTGCATTGCGTAAAACGCGTTGTTGACATCCTGCGTGTAAATGGCGGAGGACAAACCGTATTCGACCCCGTTCACAATGTCGATAGCCTCATCAAGCGTCGAAAATGGGATGACGCAGGTCACGGGGCCAAAAATCTCTTCCTGCTCGATTCGCATACCGGGTCTCACATCGATGAATACAGTCGGTTCGATAAAGTAGCCGCGTTTCTGATCTCCCTTGTTCAACCTACTTCCGCCGCACGCCAAGGTCGCCTTATCGACCAACTTCCCGATTTCAATATAGGCGAGGATTTTATCCATCGCGGCCTGATTGATGACCGGTCCGACATCGGTTTTTGCGTCGAGGCCATTGCCGACCCGCAACCGTTTGACCTTTTCGACTAGTTTTTGACAGAACTGTTTGTAGACTTTTTTATGGACTATCAGCCGCGAAGACGCGGTGCACCTCTGGCCGCTGGTGCCAAATGCTCCCCACAGCGAGCCCTCCACCGCGTTGTCCACATCGGCGTCATCCATCACAATGATCGCGTTTTTGCCGCCCATTTCGAGCGATACGATCTTGTTATCGCGCGCACATGCCTCGGCGATCAGTCGGCCGGTCGCCGTGGAACCGGTGAACGAGATAAGGCGAACGTCCTTGTGATCGACAAGCGCCGCACCCGGCTCGCCATAACCGTTAACGACATTAACGACGCCCGGTGGAATACCCGCTTTCTCGCAGGATCTGACAAGATTAAGCGTCGAAAGGGGCACGTCCTCGCCCGATTTGATGACCACCGTGTTTCCGCAGACGAGTGCGGGGATCAGCTTCCACGACGGTATCGCCATCGGAAAATTAAACGGCGTGATCAGGCCGCATATCCCGACCGGCTGACGAACGCACATCGCGAACTTATTGGGCATCTCCGCGGGGGTGGTAAAGCCGTGAAGCCGCCGGCCCTCGCCCGCCGTGTAGTAGGTGCAGTCGATAGCTTCCTGTACATCGCCGCCCGCTTCTTTGAGCACCTTGCCCATCTCGCGCGTCATCTCGCGTGTAAATTCATCCTTATTTTTACGAAGTATTTCGCCGAGTGTGAAGAGGAGCTCCGCCCGCTTTGGCGCCGGTGTTCGTCGCCATCGCGTTGCGGCATTCTTTGCAGCCTCGACGGCAACGTCGACGTCGTCCTCATTCGAGGCGGGAAAGCGCCCTATAATGTCGCCATCGTCGGCTGGATTTACATTATCAAACCACTCGCCCGACGACGATTTCACCCACTCGCCGCCGATGTAATTGTGAAACTTTTTTACCGATGACTTTGCCTTTGCCTGTTTTGCCTTTGCCATAAAATTTGTGAGGTTCGAATCAAAAGTCTAAAGCCCAAAGTCACCGTCCGCAACTTTGGGCTCGAAAGCGTCAACTAAAACTATTATTACCTGACCGTAAACTGCACGATCTTTAATTGGGTCGTCCTGATCGCCGGATTGTAGGTCAAGACGTGGAGAACAACCGCGTCGCCGAGCTTCAGTTTAGCCACTATCGCGTTAAAGGCCAGAAGGTCGGTGACGGTGACACGATTTACGCGTTGGATGAGATCGCCCTCACCGAGAGCGTCGCCGCCGGCCGAGTTTTTCACGTCGGCAATAAAACTCGCCGGGTTAATTTCGCGAACAACCAATCCTTTCAACCCGTCTAATTTATAAGTTGTGGCCAGCGCGGGGGTGAGCTCGGCCACCGTGAGCCCAAAGGGATTCGATTCCGGCTTAGACCCGTCCACTGGCAGCACCCGGCGTTCCGTATCGTCGGAGGGCAATGGACTCGTCGGCCTTTCGCCGAGCTTTATTGTCGCGGTCCGGGTGTCGAGAATATCCCCGTTTTCACGCAGATACCCCAGAATGACAGTCTGATCCGGCGACGTAGACGCAACACGTGCGATCAGATCTGACGCACTCACGATTGGCTGCCCGTTAAACTCAACAATAACATCGCCAACCTTAATCCCCGCAGCGGCCGCGGGGCCCCGTTTGTCGCGGACGTCGGTAACGATCGAGCCGCGTCTGTCTTTGAGGCCATACACGACCGCGTATTCCGGCTGTACCGAGTCGAGCAGCACGCCGAGATAACCCCGTTTTACCTTGCCGTGCTTCAGAATCTGCCAATATACATATTCGGTTTCGCGCGACGGCAGGGCAAAACCTACGCCGTTGTAGTCGCCCGTGGAGGTCGCGATTTGTGAGTTTACGCCGACCACCTCACCCGCCAGATTCACAAGCGGCCCCCCGGAGTTTCCGCGATTGATGGCCGCATCCGTTTGGATAAACCTCTGAAAGACCGTCGCATACGGCGTCTCGCGCTGTTTTTGCGAGATAATGCCGGCGGTTACGGTCTTAGCCAAATCAAAGGGGGAGCCGATTGCGAGCACCCAGTCGCCAACCTCCGCCCGGTCAGAATCGCCAAATTTAACCGTCGGCAGGTCACGGCGTGCGTTTATCTTGAGCACCGCGATGTCGGTAGGTTCGTCCGATCCGACCACCTTCGCATCAAATTCCTCGCCATTTTCGAGTTTGACGGTGATCCTCGCTGCACCTTCCACTACATGGGCGTTGGTTATTACATATCCGCTCTTCTCTACGATAAAGCCGCTTCCGACGGCCTGAACGGGCCGCTGCTGCACCTGGCGCCGCAGAAAATCCATCATATCGCTGTTGTCAGCGGGCGGGGCGGAGTTGTTAGCGGCCGCCGGAGCGGCCTTGCTCTTCGTTTTGATGCTCACGACGGCCGGCTGAACTTTCTTGGCAATTTCAGCGAAGGATACTGGCCGCATCTCGACCTGGGCGTGCGCGTCTGTTGCAAATCCCAGTGTGACGATCAGCATAGAAACTGCGGATAACGGAATCAGCAGGCGTGTGGGGATGGCGAGTAGGGCGAGGAACATAAAACTTCTCCAGTCGGTCGGCAAACGCATTAAAGCTTACACGCAAATTGTAGCAAAACGTTTACATATTTATGCCAACTTAACTCGTCGGGTCGAGAACGGCCTTGAGCACGCCGTGTTCTGCGGCTCTGGCCATTGCTTCTACGCCGCTCGACCCGCACGTCTTTTGCTTTTGCCAGGCGGCCTGGGCTAATCTCGTTTTTCGAAGATGCTGCCTTCAACAAATCCTATGCGTAGACTCATACCTTTGATGTTGGCGACGTTCGCGAGTTTGTTAGCCTGCGGAGACAGCGGAGCGGATTCGCCCGCGGCCGCGTATAAACGCCTTTACGCGGCGGTAAAGGCCAAGGATACCGAGGGTATCAAAAGGAATATGACCAAGGCGACGGTCGAATTTGGCATCGTCACCGCACAGATGAACAGACAACCCATCGAAAAGCAATATGAAAACGGTATGACCGCGACGACTTTCGCCGCCGATCTTCCCGAGTCGCGAGATCAGCGTGTGAGGGACGACATGGGTGCCGTCGAGGTTTGGAATGCCCCGGACAAGCGATGGGAAGATCTGCCCTTTATCCTCCAGGACGGCGCCTGGAAGCTGGCTGTCGGAGACGCTTTCCTCGGCATCTACAAATCACCCGGTCCGGGCCGCGACGAACGTGAAAAGGAGGCCGCCAACTCCGCAAGGCCGCCGGTTACACCTTTCAATCAAAACGCGAATACAAGCAATGCTCCGACTCTTGAAAGCGGAGCAGCTAGTCCGGCCAACAAGCGTCAATAATGCAAGCCGATGTGCTCAGCGAAATCGTTAAGACCTATCGAAAGCACGGCTGGGTGCTTCGTCGGATCTTAATGACTGATACCGCCCGCGATGGATTGAAGTCCTTTGGTGTCCCGGTGATGGATTCGAAGATTGATGCGGCGTGGTTTGCCCGGCCCCGCTGTGACCAGGCAGTCGCCTGGGAGCTAAGATACATTGGCGGCACTCCGCTGGCTTTTCTTGAGTTTCTTAATGAAATGAGCCCAGGTTTTGAGACATCGCTCCGCGCGGTCGAGCAGCGTCTAACCGAAACGGTCGCCGCAAAACAATCGGCTTGACAAGGCGTACGCTGGATAGCAAACTTTAATAGTTGACATGATGATTCACGAAATCAGCGGAAGGGTTGCGAGTATCTGGGAAGGTTTGCGACCCATCACAAAAAAAATGCTGGTCGGCGCTATGCATTCGAGCCCCTCGACGCCGCCCGCTCCAAAAGCATCAAAATTCTCCTACGATGCTCACGCCGACTGGGAAGTGAGCCGCCTCCTCACCGCCCTCGACGAAGAATCTAGGTCGAGTAACGTGCGTCATGATGTGGCGAAATTGACAGAGATAACCTTGTTCGCCGATACGTGCGTACGAATTCTTGAGGCGCAGTCGGCCTCGGCCGAGGTGTTTATCCAGCTCGCGGAACGAGCAATACGAGACAACGACTTTAATCGTCTGGATAAGCTTGCCGACAAACTCGGTGAGCGTTATTCTGCCGCCGAAATCGCCGAGGTCGTCCGTCAGACCGACCTGCCGCAGATCCGTGCCGTCGCTTATGAAACCCTCGCGATGCTCCCGGTGCCCGCCCTCATTCCGCTGCTCGACGACCACCTGTATGCCGGCATCGCTAACGCGGCGCTCGAGCAAAAGGCCTTCGAGTTCGAGTCGGACGAAGCCCGGGATTTACTCGAACAGATTGATTACGAAAATGAGATTGGTGGTCAGTGAGGCGTGGGCTTAGGAGCCGGCGTCCGAGGTTCCTTGCGAGGCCAGTGATGGCCAAAGCCCCACCGAAACGGCGTGGGCAGGAAATGAACACCGCCGACGCGTACGCCGACCCAAATCATATTAGCCAGGAATCTTCGTCGCCACCCCTTTCCCTTCGACCTCACACATTGCTTTAGACGTTTATCCGAGTCGCTCCGTTCTTTTAGCGAGCCGCCTGCGTGATAGTCCCGGTCGTGTTCGATACAGCAGTCGGCGTAGTTTCCGTCTGGAAACATCGTGCACTTATCGGTTTTAAACGGAGTGTCGGCTATCGTCGCGTCGCCGGTTTGCGTCCAGGCGACGGTAGTACAGCATGCTGCGAGGATAAACGCGTGAAAAACCCTCATCTGAAATTCAAACCGCTCCGGCGGCGTCGCTTCCATGGACAGAGTGCAGCCGGTACATTGGAAATCTCGCGGCCATCTCGGCAACGCCGGAGCTGACTTTGGCTCGTACTGCTTCCGATTCGGGTTCAAGGATGATCGACGCGATCATCTCGCCGATGGCCCGCATTTCAGTCTCTTTCATACCGCGGGTTGTCAAAGCCGGCGTACCCAGCCGTATGCCCGACGCTGTGAAAGGTTTGTTTGTGTCAAACGGAATCGTGTTCTTATTTACGGTTATCTGGACCGCTTCAAGGGCCTTTTCCGCGGCTTTGCCGGTTATGCCCTTACCGTCCATGAATACATCGACGAGGAGCAGGTGGTTATCCGTCCCGCCTGACACAAGTCGCAGTCCCGCTGACGTGAGCGTCTCGGCAAGGGCCTTTGCGTTGTCCAATATTTGCTGTTGATAAGTCTTGAAGTCATCCCGCAGTGCTTCACCAAATGAGACGGCCTTCGCGGCGATGATGTGAACCAGCGGCCCGCCCTGTACGCCGGGAAAGACGCTTCGATTGATATCGGGTGCAAATTCTGTACGACACATAATCAAACCGCCGCGTGGCCCTCGCAGCGTTTTATGCGTGGTTGTCGTCACAAATTCGCAGTGCGGCACGGGCGAAGGATGAAGGCCGGTTGCAACGAGTCCTGCTATATGGGCGATATCGGCCATCACCTTTGCCCCGACGGAGCGTGCAATTTGTCCGATGCGGTCAAAGTCGATTGTCCGCGGATAGGCTGACGCACCGCAAATGAGGAGCTTTGGTCTGCTTTCCTCCGCTATCCGCTGTAGTTCGTCGTAATCGATCTGCTCGGTCTGCCGATTCACGCCGTAATCGGCAACTTTGTAATTGATTCCGGAAAAGTTGAGCGGATGACCATGGGTCAGATGACCGCCATGGGACAAATTCATCCCGAGAATCTGATCGCCATGGTCGAGCGCCGTCATCAGCACAGCCATATTGGCCTGAGCACCCGAATGGGGTTGTACGTTTGCGTGCTCCGCCCCAAAGATCTTCTTCGCCCGATCGATCGCCGCATTCTCCACAACATCGGCAAACTCGCAGCCGCCGTAGTAACGCTTTCCCGGATAACCCTCGGCGTACTTATTCGTAAACGCGGTCCCCATCGCATCAAGCACGGCCTGCGACACGAAATTTTCCGACGCGATCAACTCAAGCCCATCCGTCTGCCGCCGTACCTCATCATCAATCGCACTACCCACCAATGGGTCGACCGTTCGGATATCGTCTGTGAAGAAATTTCTCATGTAATTATCACGCCAGCACAAATGATTTTAGCAAAAGAACTCTCATGATGACGTCTCCGGCCAAACATTCTCTCGCACGGTCCGATGGGTTAGTTCAAGAAGGAAACATCTAAAGCGCTGTTGATCCACTTTCTGCCGTGATAGCTTGTCATGTTGCCTGGAGAGCGAACGTTTCGCCTTCTGAAAACATCATTTACTACGATGAAAATTTTGCTTATCACATTTCTGGCGATCAGTATCCTCACAGCTACGGCGACCGCCCAGCGCAACGTTACGCCCGCGATCGAACGCGATCCGGTGTTGGAGACCGATGCTAAGCATAATCTGGATGTGGCGTGGCAGTCTTATAAGCTTAAGAAAGCCTATAAAGGCGTGATTATGCGCTTCGAGGAAACGTATGCTGCGTATCCTGAGTTTTCCAAGATCGACGAGTTTCTCTATCTCGCCGGAATGAGCAGCCATTATCTGTCGCAGAACAAGGGTCGGCAAAAGGTTGACTTAAAGCTTGAGAAAGAAAAGGATAAGTTCGCCCCGGCGAAGCTAAGAGAAGATGCGATTGCATATCTATCAACAATTGTCGACAAATATCCGCAAAGCCAATACGTCGGCGATGCACAAAGAGCTCTCGCTGACCTAAAAGCGGCGAAATAATTAGGCGACGGTAGGAATTGCGACGCTGTTAAATCGATTGCATGACGCGCTCGCGATACTTCGGGTACGTAGTGTTTCCATCCTTTGTTAAATGAATCTCAATCAAGTCACGATCTTATCTGAAAAACCGGTCGAAACCGTCGAATTTTTTGAGAAGCTCGGCTTGCGTCGGATAGTCGATTCCCTTCCCCGATATGCTCGCCTCGAATGCCCAGACGGCGAGTCGACGCTCTCAGTGAATATTGCCGAGGAGGCTTCAGTTTCAAATAATGTCGTCCTATATTTCGAATGCGACGGCCTGGACGGCAAGGTGGCCGAACTGAAAGAGGCCGGACTGGATTTCGACGAAGACCCTGCCGACCGCCCATGGCTCTGGCGTCAGGCCTACCTAAAAGATCCGAACGGTAATAAGATATGTCTCTTTCACGCGGGGGAAAATCGTAAAAACCCGCCATGGCGCCTATCAGAACCGCCCTCCTAAGCGGGAATCAAATGTCGCCGCCGTTGCCGAACATTCCATCTTTCTGAACGAGCGCCCTAATCCGAGGCCGTCCCAATCTGCTGAAATCGCAAAAACCCGCCGTCGCGTGTAAAATACCTATTCACTTGTCACTTCCCGCTATCCACTGAATAATCGTTCTTTAGTGAATAGGTGATCGTTGTAAGTGTTTATTCCTCTGATTCGGAGTCAAATTTTTTCATGTCTTTAACAGTTGTTGGTTCAGTCGCATTTGACGCACTCGAGACGCCTTTTGGCAAACGCGAAAAGGTCTTGGGCGGTGCGGCGACGCATTTCGCGCTCTCCGCCAGCTTTTTCACCGATGTAAGCGCCGTCGGCGTTGTCGGCGGTGATTTTGGCGATGAAGAATGGGCCGTTTTCAAACGGCATAATATCAATGTCGATGACATCGAAGTCGTCGGGGACGGTAAGACGTTTTTCTGGCGGGGGCGATATGACTACGACATGAACACGGCTCACACGCTTGAGACGCAACTGAACGTATTCGAGACATTCGATCCAAAACTTTCTGAAAATTCAAAGAGTGCGCGTCTGCTATTCCTCGCCAATATCCAGCCCACACTCCAGCTTCAGGTTCGGAAACAGTGTGAGAACGCTGAATTCACGGCACTTGACACGATGAACTACTGGATCAGTTCGGTTAAAGACGAACTCATCGAGACGATCAAGGCCGTCGACTGCATCATCATCAATGACGGCGAGGCCCGGCAGCTTACGGACGAGCCAAATATTCACAAGGCCGCGAAGAAGATAATGGATTTCGGTCTCAAAGCCGTTGTCATAAAGCGAGGCGAGTACGGGGCCACTCTGTTTACCAAAGACAGCTATTTCGCGATTCCCGCCTACCCTCTAGAGAGTGTTTTTGACCCTACCGGTGCCGGCGATACATTCGCGGGCGGGTTCATGGGCTACCTTGCGTCGCAGGATGAGATCAATGACGAAACTTTGCGGAAGGCATGTGTTTATGGTTCCGTAATGGCGTCGTTTAACGTCGAGAAGTTTGGGACCGAGCGGGTCGACTATCTAACCCACGCAGAAATCAACGAGCGCTTTCGTGCGTTTAAGACAATGACCCATTTCGACGATACCGCATTCGAGCAGGCGGCGGGGGCATAACCTCCACGATGGAAAAGAAAGCTCACAATCCTCTTGCCCGTTTTGAACGTCAGAAAACGAATCACCCGCTGATAGCTGCCTCGATCGTGTTGGTCGCGATTTTAATCGGCGGGTTCGTTTATTCTGTGTCCGAGCAGGATTGGTTGCGTGCAACGATATTCGCTGCTGGTGTAGGCGTTTTCATTCTCGTCGTGATCATCGAGGTGGCTCATAATCGCCGCCTGGCCGCGGTCGATGATCGCAAGTTTATCCGATGGGACGCGGCGATGCCGGAGATACAGCGGCAGAACGTCAATGTCGAGGTCCGCGAGCTTGCCCGCGTGTTGGGCCTCGGTGGCGGACAACTCGGTGATCTGCTTTCGGCATATATCGTGGCGGAAGATTTGGCCCTGCGTCAGATTCAGCAAGAAGAGAACCTGCCGTTAATGCGGCATGTGAGCATAGGCGATACGCCGTTTGACGGTGTGTTGGTCGATCAGGATTTGATCACGTGTATCGAGGTTTCTTTCCTCGTCGTACCGGATGTACGTCAGGAGAAAATCGAGGCCATGATCAAAAAGATCGCGACCGCGCAAAAGAATCTCTCCGATTTAAAAAGCCGGCTCCGACTGCGTCTAATGTTTGTTCTGGTCACGCAGTTGAACCGTGAAGAAGAAGAAAATCTACGCGGCATGCTCGTCACCAGGCGATTCTCAGAAACTCCGGTAGATATCGACATCAGGCTGCTCGACTTTGAGATGCTGCAAAAGGTATATGTTTCGGAATAGGTCAGTTACCAACAGCGTTATCGGGTGAGCCACGCCGTCGCAGACTAAACCGACCAGCTAACGCTGGGGGTACCGACAAGATATGCTAGAAAACAAAATTGGAATGATCTTTGGCGTCGCGAATAAGCGTTCGATCGCTTGGGCGTGTGCATCGGCGGCGGCTGAGCACGGCGCGCGTATGGGGTTTACCTACCAGGGCGAACGGTTGAAGGAGAATGTTGAGAAACTCGCCGGAGAGTTGAATGATTCCCTAATTATTCCCTGTGACGTTACAAATCAGGAAGATGTCGATGCGGCGTTCGACGCCGTGAAATCAAAATACGGACGGCTTGACTTCTTAATCCACTCAATCGCATTTGCGCCCAAGGAGGCTCTCGAGGGCGAATTTGTAACAACGACCCGAGAGGCTTTTCGCACCGCGCTGGAGATCAGCGCGTTTTCGCTCACGCAGGTGTCGCTTGCGGCCGCGCCGTTAATGACCGATGGCGGAAGTGTCGTGACGATGAGCTATTATGGGGCGGAAAAGGTTGTAACCAGCTATAACGTCATGGGCGTCGCGAAGGCAGCGCTCGAATCGTCAGTGAGGTATCTCGCCGCCGATTTGGGCAAGAACAACATTCGCGTAAACGCAATCAGCGCCGGCCCGATCAACACGTTATCGGCACGCGGAGTAAAGAATATGGGTTCTCTCCTGGGCTATGTTGGCGAAAAATCGCCGCTCAAACGGAACGTAACGGCCGTCGAGGTCGGCAATACGGCGCTATTCCTAGTTAGCGATCTCTCGTCTGGCATCACCGGCGAGACCATACACGTGGACTGCGGTTATAACATCATGGGAATCTGACGGAGCGCGGACACTCTTGTCCCATCGCCGATTCCTACGGCGAAATTTAACGTTGGTACGAGTAGCACCCATGCGGACATGCGTGCCCAATCCTGTAACTATGGCCGAAACTGACGCGAACAAATCGAAACATAAACGCGACGCTGGAAAGGCCGCCGAGCCTGAGACCGTGGCCGAGGCAAAGATCGTCGAACAGGACCCGTACTGGAAGCTTACCGACGACGAGGTGCTGCTCCGCTCTCCAGAACCGCAGGACGACTATAAGACCTCGGATTCGTGGCGCGTCTTCCGTATAATGGGCGAGTTTGTGGGCGGCTTTGATGACTTGGCAGCCGTCACTCGGGGCGTCTCGATCTTCGGATCGGCCCGAACGGCGGAGGATCATCAGTATTATAAAGACGCTCGCGAAACGGCACGGCTGCTCGGGGAGGCTGGTTTTGAAATCATTACAGGCGGCGGTCCTGGCATTATGGAGGCCGCTAACCGCGGTGCAAAAGACGTAGGGGCTCTCTCAATTGGCTGCAACATCGAGCTGCCGATGGAACAGTCGCCAAATATCTACCAAAACCGCTCGCTGACCTTCAAATATTTCTTCGTTCGCAAAACGATGTTTATAAAGTACAGCAACGCGTACGTAATTTTTCCCGGAGGGTTTGGAACGATGGATGAGCTGTTTGAAGCGTTAACGCTGATTCAGACCCGCAAAATTCGTAACTTTCCGGTCGTGCTTTTTGGCGCACAATATTGGCGAGGCCTGCTCGCGTGGCTAACGTCAACGATGCTCAACGAAAAGATGATAGGCTCCGCCGATCTAGGCCTGCTGCACCTTACCGATTCGCCAAAGGACGCAGTCGACTTTATCATTAAGACCTGTGATGCTCGCGGAAACGGTGGTTAACTCCGGCGTGGAACCCGGCGACCCGGCAGGCGACACGTTCTTCAGAATTACATCAAGTCAAAGTCCAGATCGTCGGCCGAGATCTCCTCTTCTTCAGTAGACTCCAGAACCGCCGTCTGATTAAGCGTGATAAATTCGTACTCAGCTCGTTTTCCGACAACCATAAAAATATGCCCATCGGCTGCGATGATATAGGCGTCATCGAACTCAATTCCCCCGCGCCAACTGAAGGGAAAGGTAAACATATTTTTCGCCGTCAACTGATCTCGAAGCCCGGAGATGTCACCGGTTTCGTGCGACTGGATCAGGTAGACAGTCTTCACGATCTGCCCGAAATAATTCTCAATCGTTGCCGGCTTTAAATCGTTTTTCTGACTAAACGATGACGGTACCTGCTCAATTTCCTTGCCGTCAGTATCCACTGGTATAAGATCGTTTCGTTCAATCGAATCGCCTTTGTCCGTAACGGTAGCAAGTGCCGTTCCACCCTTGTCAATAAGCGTTTTGCCGTCCGACGCTAACACGCGAAGACTGGCCTCACGGCCCTTTTCGTCAAAAGCCTCGATCTCGACTCTGCCATATAGCTTCTCGCGATCAATCTTGATCAGCGAAACAGCGTAGTCCTCGCCGTCTAGAGATAATACTAATGCCCTCGCCATAAAGTTAAACGGTTAAGAGTCCGATCTTACAATACGGATTGGCCCAAGGCACAGTCCGCACCATACGCAGTCTGAAAGAGATGTTGGTAATATTTGCTCGCTGACGCGATTGCTATTCAAATGGATAAACAGTCCGTCTATTCCGAGCTAGATAGGATGAGGAAGTACGGCCCTGAGTTTTTGGAACTCAAGGCCGTTTTTCTGTAAAGAGTAGGTTTTCTGTAGGCAATGCGGAGTGGATAGGCAAAAGGCAGTGTTTTCAAAGGGCAGGGGGTGTGCCGAACGAACAACTACTCCGCTATTGTCAGTTCACCGGCACGGGAACTTGGTTTGGCTGAAAATGCATTCCGATGCGTCGTGCTTCGAGCTTTATAACATCGGGATCTGTCTTCAGCGTGTGAATTTCCTCTTGCAGAGCGATATTCTCGTCCTGCAGATTTTCAATCTGTGCCGCAAGAAGCGAATTCTTCGCGGCCTCTTCCTGAGCTTCTGTATAGGCTCGGAAATTTATCGAAACTCCAAGCATTACAAAGATCGACAGTACGATCACAAATGAAAGCCACCACGGTGCGGTCCGGCCGTCCTTTGCAACAGTCGCGGCTCGACGCCTCGCCGGCTCGCGCCTACTGATAGCGGCGGTAGTACGCCCAGGACTATCCCAACAAATATTTGCGCCCTTGTTCAAGTAACTTCTCCAGGTCTCTCGCGTCTTCGCTTTCTGCGTAAATTCTCACCAGCGGCTCGGTGCCCGAGGGTCTCATCAACATCCAGGCGTTGTTCTCGAAGAGAAACTTTACGCCATCCATTCGATTTATTTTTTCGACCCTTCGGCCGCCAACCTCGTCGGGCTCCTGGGCCAGCTTTTCTTTCAATTTTGCCGCAATCTCAGGCGTTAATTTAACTCCGATCCGGCCTGACTCAAGCTTTCCATCACGCTTGTATAACTCGTTGAGCTGATCCGTAAGACTTGCATTTCGAACGGCCACCGCCTCGGCCGCGAGCAGGCACGCGAGAATGCCGTCTTTTTCCGGGTAATGCCCACGTATCGAAAGACCGGCCGACTCCTCGCCGCCGAGGATTATCTCGTCTTTATTTATCAAATCGCCTATAAATTTAAAACCGACCGGGGTCTCGTAGAGCTTGATGCCCCGCGCCCGGGCCACCCGATCAACCTGGTGCGATGTCGCCACGCTCCGAGCAACGCCGTTGCTCCACCCGCGACTTTCCGCTAAGTAATCTGTCAATAACGCGACAAGCTGGTTAGCCGTGATGAACTCCCCGTTGCTGTCGATCAGGCCAAACCGGTCCCCGTCACCATCCGTCGCTAGCCCCAGGGTAAGTTTGCCGTCGACGACCGCCCCGCGAAGCTCGTCCAGATGATCCTCGGCAGGCTCCGGTGACCTGCCCCCAAATGTGACGTCCCGCCAATCATGAATCGTTTCAACCGCGAGCCCGTGGTCTTTTAGGCATTTATCGAGATAGCCTCGGCCAGTTCCCCACAGACTGTCATATGCGTAACGCCCGCCGGCGGCCGTGATCTGGTCAAATCGGACCTTCGACTCCAAGTCGGCCAGATACCCGGATCGTGCATCATAATTCTCTATCGAGCCGCCCGCGATCTTATCTGCTGACTTCCCGGCCGCGATTGCCCCCTCGATTAACCCGGTTATCTCTGAAAGCGCCGGAGCACCGTCTCCGGTTGAAAACTTCATTCCCTGATACTCGGGCGGGTTGTGCGATGCCGTAAAATTAATCCCTCCGACTGCCCCACTCGATCGTATGGCATAAGATATGGTCGGAGTTGGTGTCGGCCCTACGCAACGCAGCACTCGAAAACCGGCGTCGAGAGCAATCTGCGCCGCTTCGTCGGCAAATTGCTCCCCCATGAAACGCGAGTCGTGTCCGAGAACTATTGTCGACGGTCCCGGATGGTTGAGAGTTGTCAAATAACTAAGGATCGCTCCAGTAACCCGTCCCACGCTTTCGAAAGTAAAGTCACGTGCGAGAATCGCCCGCCAACCGGATGTTCCGAAACGTATTGGCATACATGCGGTAGAAAGCGATAAATCCCGCGAATCAGCTCATGATTTCCGCCGTGCACCCCTTGTGGTTAAGTTTTCCGTAAAAAGCTCGGGAAAGTTGGAAAAGCTTAACACACGTTCTACGCCTTGTAAAGCGCTATTTTAACTAACTTCGATAATGGGTAACTATAATGTTGACACCATTTACCTGCGATAGGCTCAGGTGCTTTACGATTTTAACGCTTAATACGATTGAAAGTAGCGCTTAAAATCCGTCGTTAAACGAAGATATCCACGTTAGGATTCATTCGTATCATCGCGACACGAGCCTTATACTTGTATGTTTTAGAAGGTGTGTCAAAATGAAGCAGATTATTCCTATCATGGTCAATCTAAGTAAGTTATCTCATTATTTAGACAGTGCGCTCAGTGGCATACCTATTGCTAGCTAGAGCGTTGTATATTGAGTTCTTTCATCTATTGAGTCGAACAGTTGGTAAAAAATAACATGCAAGTCGTAAAACATTTTGAAAAGAGCCTTACCTATGTCGCCAGTGGTGTCTTTAATACCATTCGCTCTGTGAATCAGTTCAAGCCTAACGAATCGTTTATACCTAAATGGTCGGACAAGCCGCTGCTTAAGTCTTGGCAGAAGTCGAAGCCCACGCTTGGCTTTCCCCGTCAGACCGACTCACTTTGTCCGAACTGCGTGATCGAGGCCCGCGAATCTATCTTGTCGGGCGAGAAAGAAGTGTCGATGCTTATTAATGATAAGGTCGGCGAGATCAAGGCGCAGATCATCGAGCGTGATGGTGAGGTATGGATGGTCAAAGATTGTCCGACCCACGGCCATTTCGAGGACATGATGGCGATCGACAGCGAGTTCTTAACGCATATCGAAGGCCTATTCCCCGGGCGTGACATTGAAGCGCATAATGACGAAAAGCTGCACAATCACGGCACCTCGTCGGTCAAGTACGGGCGCGGAGCTGTGCTGACGGTTGATCTGACCAATCGCTGCAACATGATGTGCGACCCGTGCTTTATGGACGCCAATCAGGTTGGTTTTGTGCACGAGCTGTCAATGCAGGATGTCAGCGAGATACTCGACAACGCCATCCAGATCAAGCCGCGGCGTCAGATGTCGGTGCAGTATTCGGGGGGCGAGCCCACCTTGAGCCCGCATTTCCTTGATGCGGTCCGTTATGCCCGCAAAGTTGGTTACAACTCGGTGCAGGCCGCCACCAACGGAATTGAGTTCGCGAAATCAAAAGAATTCTGTAGGGAAGCCGCCGAGGCGGGATTGAGATTTGTTTATCTTCAGTTCGATGGCATCGGCAACGACGCAAACTCGCATCGCCAGATCGGCAACCTATTTGATGTTAAGCTCCGTGCAATCAACAACCTGCACGAAGCAGGCGTTGACATCATCCTGGTTACAACGCTTGTAAATGGCGTTAATAATGACCAAGTCGGCACGATCATCCGATTTGCACTGGATAATCCCAAAAAGATCTCGTTCATCGCTTTTCAGCCGGTGTCGTTCACGGGCCGCGACGAGTTGATCACGGAGCAGCGTCGTTTGCAACAACGTTACACTCTCGCCCACCTTGCACACGATGTTAAGGGCCAGGTCGGAATCACTGAGCCGACGCGTGATTGGTTTCCGCTTAGCCTAATGGGAGCGTTTGCTGATTTTGCTGACGTTGTCCACGGGCCTGAGTCGGATTGGGGACAGGTCAGCTGCGGCTGCCATCCTAATTGCGGCGTCGGCACGGCGGTCATGGTCAATAAGGAGACAAAGGAAATGGCGCCGGTGCCTCAGTTCCTCAATATTCCGGGCCTTGTCAAAGACATGCAGCACATCACGGATACAAACCGCGGCAAGTGGTTTTCAAACGCGATGATGGGCCTCGCGCTGCTCAAAAATTACAACCCGTACGGGGCACCAAAGAGTTTGACCCTCGGCGGCATCCTTAAAAAGTTTGATAAGAGCTTTGGCCTCTCGGGTAAAGATTACGGCAAGGTCGGCGGCGACCGCACCGCCGAGGACATTGAGAAACGTCGTCAGGACCCTTGGAACTTCCTGTTTATCGCCGGAATGTGGTTCCAGGACCTTTTCAACTACGATTTCCGCCGCACCGAGATGTGCATCATCCCCTACGGCACGCAGGAGGGCGAGATTTCATTCTGTGCATATAACACCGGCATCGGATGGCGCAACATCATCGAGCACATGCACCAGAATGCGACCGTCGCCCAATGGTACAAGGACCAGGGCCGTCACGAAGTCTTTGCCCGCGGCAAAAATGTCGATATGGCAGACCAGTCCCACAGCCTCATCCTCAACGACGTCGATCTAGCCCGGCCCAACAAACCGGAAATGGAAGGTCCCAAGACCGCAGCCGAGGAAATGCAAATGATGCGTAAACTCTACAACGAAATGGTAATGGAAAAAGCGGGCCTAAAGGCCGAGCCCATGATCCAAATCGGCGGCCTCAAGAAGAAGTCGGAAGACAAAGAAATGGCAATCGCTGAATAATAATTTGTCAGAACCGGAGCAGTAGCGACCGAGTTCCTAAACAATCGAATGGACCGGTGATTAAATTCGCCGGTCTTTTTTTATTGGATTTCCGATCCCGTTTCTGATAGATTATGGCTAGGCTAGCCAAGCTATAGTGAGGTGCGTGATATGAAACAAGTATCAGTTTTCGAAGGTAAGAATAAGTTCAGTGAACTCGTGGCGTCCGTCGCTAAAGGCGAGCCGCACGTCATCACCAAAAACGGCACGGCTACGGCTGTGGTTATCTCGTATAGCGAATATAAGCGGCTCATAGCCAAGAAGGAATCTCTGAGTGAATTTCTGCTCAATAGCCCGCTTCGCGGCACGGATCTCGAACTCGATCTAATACGCGATAAAGATATGGGCCGCCAGACAATAGACTTTTCGGAAGAATAGGTTATGGCATATCTCCTCGACACCTGTGTCCTTTCGGAATACAAAAAGCTTATACCCAATGCGAAGGTGATCGACTGGCTGGAAAGCCAGTCCGACGAGCTGTTATTTCTTAGTGTTCTCACAATCGGTGAGTTGGAGAAAGGGATAGTCAAAATGCCGGTCTCCAAACGTAAAAACGATCTCGAAGCTTTCGTCGAAACCTTGCTCGTCCGGTTCGACAGGAGTATCCTCGGCCTCGATACCGCGATCCTTCGCCGCTGGGGCATAATTATGGGCCGCCTTGAAACCGAAGGCCGCCCTATCCCGGTGATCGATTCCCTAATGGCCGTAACCGCGCTCGAACACGATCTGACAATAGTCACCAGAAACGAAGAAGATTTCGCCCCGACCGGCGTCAAAGTATTAAATCTTTGGCGATAGGCAGCATACCGGTAATTAAATCCCATCGCTGAATAAGCGTTGCTCTGTTACAGAGTTAAAACTAGAAAGCCTCGTCGGGAACGGCGGGGCTTTTCCTTTTATGGATAATCTATGACAGACTGTGCTCACTAAGCAGGAGGACCATTCACAGATGCCAAAGCTAATCGTTATCTACCCGTACCCGACCAATGTCGAAGAGTTTGAGAACGCCTACACCAACGAGCACGTTCCGCTCGCGGTGGAAAAGATCAAGGGTATGTCGAAGTTTGTTGCCTCGCGTGTCGTCGGCACCCCCGACGGCAGTCAGCCGCCATTCTACCGAATAGCGGAGCTTCATTTCCCATCGATGGAGGCCCTGCAAGAGACGGCGGCCTCAGCGGGACTCCAGGAAGCGGCCGCCCACGCCATCTCCATCTCAAGCGGCGGAACGCCCCACTTCCTCGTCGCCGAGGAAGAAACAACAGAATTCTGATCGCAGGATCGGCGAAGCTATTGACACACCGGCTGTGGGAATTTCGTCCAGATTTAAAATACAAAACGACCTCGTCGGGCAATCGGCGGGGTCTTTTTTACAGGGAAAGTGACTTATCTGGACACTGGACGCTCGTCGCTGGCATGTAGGATGGCAGCGTCAGCTGATCGCTGGCTTGTGGCCTCTGATGGATAGATACACGCTGGTTTGTCGTAAGAAAAAGCCTTAAGTTGGGGGCCGTTTCAAGCCGCTTTTGCCTAACGCCAATCCGTATAGGACGGAAGGGGCGTTCAATTCGCTCACTCAAATCAAGGACACTCACATCATGAATCTTAAGCGCCGAGCCGTAGCGTGAGTACATGGTTGTTGCATCTGTGATACATTTGTGTTAGATTAATTTCATCGCGTTGTTGTATGAATCTGACGCACTATGATTAGAGAATGGGAAGAATTTCACGGCGGGCCGAGCGAACCGGCCCGCGAGCGGCTGCACGTCACCATAAATCCTCGCTGCATAATCTTGCTTAACAAGAAGGTGTCTGAGGCGTTAGGCGATCCCGCGTCCGCGATGCTGCTCTATGATCGGCGCAACCAAACGATCGGCATCAGAGCCGCCGGCCCGGGCGACATAAAACCGTTCCCGGTAAAGCAGCACCCGAAAGGCTCGCACCGAGGCATCTACGCAAAACCCTTCTGCCGCCACCACAAAATCATCCCCACCGAACACATCCGTTTCCAAAACCCCGAATTAGACCAAGACGGAGTCCTAACCCTCGACCTGCACAACACCGAACCCGTCGAGAAAAAGAAACGAAGACCAATAATGCCCGACTGATCGCCGCCGAAATGTAGATGATGCGTAAACTCTACAACGATATGGTTCTGGAAACGGCCCAGATAAAAGCCGAACCCATGATCCAAATCGGCGGCCTCAATCGCCTGCTTGAGCGGGGGACCAGTCTGATTAACGAAAGCTTCGTCGGGTGATCGGCGAGGCTTTTTTGACTCAATGCTTGGTATTCTCTTGGTATCATTACGATACTATTTTGGTATATCTTTGGTTGCTTTATGATATAGTTCTGTTAGTGGACAAAGCCCGGAAGAAAAAAGAAGAGGCCGAGACCGCGCGATCTATCCGTCTTTCCCGGGACGTTTGGGAGCGACTCGACGCGGATGCCTCCAGATGCCAGCGATCAGCTGTGAAACAGCTAGAGGCTGTCTTGCGAAAATATTTTCGAATTAGCGACGTAGACATCACGTTAGAGCAGCATCGCGAGACCGGGAGCAGCGGACGTTAGGAGTATCGACATGAGCCAACAACTAACCGAACGGCTTTTGGATGATGAAGGATTTACGCGATTCGTCGACGCGGTTCAAGACGTCAAGCGGATTTCCGGATTGACTCATACGTATTATCGATACCCGGCACGCTTTTCGCCTGTCTTCGCTCGGGCAGCGATTGAGGCATTCACCGATGTAGGAGATGTTGTTCTCGATCCGTTCATGGGTGGAGCGACTACTCTCGTAGAGGCTTCAAGTTTGGGAAGAATTGCTATTGGTGTTGACGTGAGCGAACTGTCATGCTTTCTTGCCCGCGTAAAGACGAAAGGCTTAAGTCAATCTCAAATCATAGAAGTGCGTCGATGGGTAGATGAGACCTTGGTAAGTCTTAATGTCCGCAAAGTCGTTAGCCGCCCAAAGGAATGGATAGACAAGGGTTATCAGCGCAACTTGAATAGCTCAGAAACGTGGCCAATCCGAAAGTTAGTTGAGATCGCTCTTAGCCAAATCGCCCTCCTAAACAATATCGATTCCCAAGAATTCGTTAGGGCAGTGATTCTTCGGACTGCTCAATGGGCTCTCGACTGTAAAAGGTCAATCCCTTCCACAAACGAATTCAGAACAAAGTTGAAGAATTTCCTCGAAGAGATGATCCTCGGATCAGTAGCGTATCGCGAATCTTTGGGTAGATCCAAAAAATCAAATGTTCTAATTCTTAACGGATCAGCGGCCGAGCTTGGTCGACTCACCCGCGGTAAAAAGTATGGCGCGCCAAAGTTGATTTTGACGTCGCCACCTTATCCTGGTGTTCATGTTTTATACCATCGGTGGCAAGTCATGGGGCGACGGGAGACGCCCGCACCGTTCTGGATAGCAAACGCTCAAGATGGAAGTGGCTTGAGCTACTACAGTTTCGGGGATCGTAAGGCTCCAGGGTTGAACACCTATTTTGAACAAGCAAAATCGACTTTCAAGGCAATCGCTGATGTAGCCAGCGAGGAGACCTTGATCGTCCAGTTAATTGCCTTTTCCGAATTTGAAAGTCAGTTGCCACGATACCTCCATACTATGGAGGAAGCTGGTCTGAGGGAGGTCCGCGAATTCAATGTCGATACGGAAGATGGTCGACTATGGCGGACTGTGCCCAACCGGAAATGGTACGCTCAGCAGACAGCAGCCCCCCGGGCAAGTAAAGAGGTCGTCCTCTTTCATCGAAAACCGGTTAGGTAGCCTCGCCGGATGCATGAGCTACTGCAACTTCCTCAACCTCCAGAGCCCCTAATGCTTGAATCATTGGCAATAGAAAGGGAGCAAGCGCGGAACTCACCCTCTCGACTTGCTGCTCTAGATTAGCGGTTTGATTCTCCAACTCGTCATGCTCATTAGATTGCTTGCGAAGTGATCCCTGATGGATTAGCGCGAGCCCAACCAATACCATTCCGACCTCAAATCGAGTTTGTACGACAGACTCGGCTCGGTCGGAAGCCTTTTCGAACTTTAGATACCGCTTTAGATGCAGGTTGTCCACGTTTATATAAAAGTCGTAAATATCTTGAGCTCGACCCTCGGGGCTCGCGACGTCCCCGGCGTGCTTTATTTTTAGGGCAGTATGCTGATCGAACGGCGGATCATGCTTTGACCAATCCTCTTCCCCTACAGGTATCCGTTCCGGAAACTGTATGCCGGTCGGGACACTTCTGTCTTCACCCGGCTCCTTTGTTGGAGATTTTGTGCGAGTGGATCGTTCTCTAGGTTCAGACTCAACCGCCGCTTTTACGTTAAGAAGAAACTGATTTTCGAACGGCTCGAGCCGGTAGGGATCCGAGGTGACCGCACGGAATGCTATCTCATGGCCAATCTCGGCCGTGTCAGGTAGCCGTAGATTCAGGGTCGCGATGCCGTTCTGCAAATTGAGCGAATAGTCTTCGACGGGCTGCTGATTCTCGCCATCCACCATCAGGACCGAAAAAGATCCCGGTTCCACGCGTCGGCTGAAGTAGTCGTTCTCGGCGTCCGTTTCGAACATCAAGCGGCATCTTTTATTGATGTAGCAATCGCGTTGAATTGAGGTTCCATACTCTTTTCCGCGAAATCTAAAGTACGTCGGAAAGCGCTCACCTTTATATTCTTCTTCCTGTGTCCGCACGGTGGTTGATTTGAAAGGGTTCGCAAGTCGACTGCCCACCGAGAAGAGCTCTGAAAGAGTGGGTGAGTGTTTGAACAGCGTCTCCAAGATTTCGGCGAGGGGCTTCGAATCTTGAAGACTGGACTCAATCTCTTCGTTTCTGCGCCGTTCCTTAAGAGCTCCCAAGCCTTTATGGTGCTTCAGTAAATCAGCCAGAGCATCCTCGATCTCATGACGAAGAGCTGTGGAACTAAGGCGATCTCGACTGTTCATGAATAGGTCTTCCCTGGCACGTCCGGATAGCTCGCTGCAATCAACGACCAACAAGATTGAATCCGCTAAATAACTGAGGCCGATTGATTTTCGGCGAAAGAAATCCAGGGTCAGATAGCCGTGGGTTTGGCCATTAAGGGTAAAAAGAACTCCTTCAGTTTTTCTATATGAGCTCGCTTTGCCTTTCTTAAAGGCATAAATGGTAGCGGTCATATGCTGGCCAGAGACGCTCAAGGGACAAGAAGCCGGAAATCCGGTTTCCAGGTTTTCAGCTTTATCGTCGTCTAGTCGTACCCCGAGACCGGTAAGCGTTGTTTCGAAACTGCCAGCATGGCCCCGATAATCTCGGCATTCATAAAATCGAATGGGCAGGGCCACATCGGGAAGAAGCAGATCCATTCGACTTAACATGCCGTCTCTCAACAGAATATTCGTTTTAAGACCAGTAGCTCGATACTCGTACAGCTTTATGAGGGTTCCGAATTCGGCATTTCGCCCGTACGGGTTCCGGCCGTCTGGAAAAATCGGGAACTCGTCAACGCTGAATCTCAGAACCCCATTGGTCCCGTCGTTCGTCTCCGATCGAATAGGAGCGAGGTAAGTGTAAACCGAGCTGCGACGATTCCCTTCGGGATCCTCCCTCCGGACAATCGTGAAACTCCATTGCCCATCCGACGTCTTACGTTCCCGATCAGTAAGTATGGCCGGATTCTTTCTGCTAATAACGAGTTGAAGATTGTGGCTCCCACAGAATTTTAGGACACCAGTTCCCCCCATGTTGAACTTGCCCTGCACGAACGGTATTCGTAGCTTGTTCGACTTAGAAAGAGACAATAATGTCTCCGGCATTCTTTCTGGCGTTTGGCCTTCACCAGCATCCGAGATAGTGAATGAAGGAAATCCGTTTCGTCCGGTTTCTCCGGTTGCAACGAAGGTGATTCCCCGAGCCACCTCTGTCCGTTTTGCGTTCGGCCAGTTCCTAATTCGACCTGCCACGAGACCATCAGCGGCTTGACCCGGATCAAAAAACGCTGCAACGGCCTCTACGATTGACTTCGGAGCAGCGGGTCCCTCCGGGTCGATGCCGCGTATAAGGCATTCGTTAAGAAGCCTGTGGTCGACACAATTGACCAACTTCTCTACGAGGGCCGCATCTGGCCGACTCTGTTGATTGCCAATCGTGCTGAAATTATTCTCGTTATCGCCGTAGAAGCGCCACACTTCTGAGTTCGCCCAGTACCCCTGCTCGGTGAGAATTCGGATAACCTGCTCCTCTGAATCGGTTTTCATCAAGGCTAGGCACAGCTCTTTTATTTTCTCGTTCGACATTCCAAACTCCCCTAGGGACACGCCAGCCGTCTTCGATCGATATCTTTAGCCGATCTAAGACCTCGCTGGGTCAATCGCCACCCGTCGTGCCAATTACCCGCAACAAATTTTTCCCTTGCCGCCTCATGCAGGGTGAGCAGAACGACCGCCATGTCGGGAACGCGATCATCGTTCACCCATGTATAGAAATAGTCAGGATAAGTAGTGAGCGCCTCATACATTCTAGGGCTAAACTTTCCTTCGAAATACTTAACATAACTTCTCTCCTTTTGGTCTAACGATTCAAAATGTAAAACTGTCCTGCTTCGATGTTCCGTTCTGATCTCCGAATCGCTGTTCCAGACTCTTAAGCTTTCCTCTTATGGCTCGAAGCATCTTATTTACTTCCTCAGAGGTGTACTCGTAATTGTTCTTCCCGGAACATTTGGCGAGGTTGTCCAAGCTATCAAGTACTCTCTGTACTCTTGGTGCGGCCACTCGCCTAAATCGTTCAGCCTTAATACTTTCCATATAAACGCATTTCCGTAGTTAAATACGGTAATGCGATTATGGAGATTTGAGACTACATTGTCAACTACATAGTGCCTTGTGTAGTAAACAAATCGCCGAGCCGCCTCGCCTAGGACATCGGGAGAGCTGTCAATATAAGCGAGACGAATCAATCGACGGCGACAAACGCACGGGCTGCGTCGTGTTAAAGACGTTCATCATCAAGAATGGCTCTGATTCGGCCCAGCGGGTTTGGGAACGCGGGCACTCCTGGGTGGAGCGTTGGTTGTGCCGGAGTGATCGTCGCCATTTGCAGAGCGGACTGGAGTGTCCGCGTTCCGATAGGCGGTGTAGTTGCCAGGGTATTCACGGACTTCGTCGCGGTCGAGGGTTGTGTTGAGTTCACAACCAGACAATCGAAATCTCATTATTCAGCTGCTCAAACTCTTTATCGCCGGTTATGAGGGCTGCCTTATTTTGTTTAGCGAGGGCGGCGGCGAAGCAGTCGGCGTAGGAGATTTTGCCACGAACTTTGTAGCTGGCGGCGATCTGGGTCAATTCAAAGGTCGCGGGGACAAGTTCAACTCCGATTTCGCGGATCCACCGAATCGCCTGATCAGCGTCGCGAGCGGAGCAGCGGCGGGCGACGGTGTACCAGACCTCACCAGCATTGACGACGCACATCAGCAGGGGAATGCCCTGTTCGTTTCCTTACTGACCCATACTTGCGGAGGAAGACAACAGGGTCGCAGAGGTCTAAACGAGGCATTGGCCTGCCGTAACTGACGTTTTGGTAGAGTCCGCCTACCAACTCGTCGATAACGACGATGCGCGGCCCAAAAAGATGTTGTTTCTCTCCAAAATCCCCCTGGTCGGGCTGTGGCACAGGCTTTGCCACAGAGACCGTGAGCATGGCCAAAACCTTGCCCATAGTTTTACTCGAAAAGGGAGACAAGCAATGAACAGACTAAGAGTGATTATCGGTATTTCGGCATTTTCGTTGTTAGTTTTGGCTCTGCCGGCGATTGCCACGGCTCAATATTACCCGAGCAATGATCCCTACGGCCGCAACGGTGGTTATAATGATCCGTATGGCCGCAATGGTGGTTACAACGACCCTTATGGCCGCAACAATGGTGGTTACGGTAACAACAACACGAAATCGATTGTTCGCAATCTGAAGAGTCGTACCCGCGAGCTGACTCGTCAGATCGACCGTGAACTAGACCATGGCCGCTATGATGGTTCGCAGCGTGAAGACTACATTAACGATGCCGCGGACCGCTTTCGCGACGCTGTCAACGACCTCAACAACAACTCGCGTCAGGATAGCAACGAGATTCGGCGTGTACAGCAGGCTGGTTCGCAGTTGGATGGCGCGATTCGACGTTCGCGTTTGAGCTACAACGTTCAGAATCTTTGGGCGTCGATTAGAAATGACCTACAGCAACTCGGCGGCAACGGCTATTACGACAACAACAATCGTAACAACCGCAACAACCGCAACGGTTACCCGCAGGGCAATACCCAGAGGAATCTGCCCTCTTGGTGGCCTTTCTAAGAGAGCTAAAACTTTAACTACTGCGAAAGCCCGCGTCGAAAGCCGCGGGCTTTTTTTCATTTATTAGATGAGGCGTAGTTTAGAATCGGCACGGCACAGGTTTATATTTGCAGTATGCCCGGCATTCTCTACCTCGTCGCTACGCCTATCGGAAACTTGCAGGACATTACCGTGCGTGCTCTCGAAACTCTGCGCAGTGTCGACCTGATCGCGTGCGAGGATACTCGGCACACGCGTAATCTCTTAAATCATTTCCGCATCTCCAACCGGAGTGTCAGCTATCACGAGCATAACGAAAACGAACGCGCCGAGGAGCTTGCTCACCGATTGGTGCAAGGCGACTCGATCGCCGTAGTCTCCGACGCCGGAACACCCGGGATTTGCGATCCCGGGTTTCGAGTCGTGCGCCGGGCAATTGAGATCGGTGCGGTAGTTGTCGCGATTCCCGGGGCGGTGGCGTATGTGGCCGCAGTCACGGCTTCTGGACTATCAACAGAATCAATTTATTTCGGCGGATTCCTGCCGTCCAAGAAAGGAGAGAGGAGGAGACGGCTAGAGGAGGTCGCCCGTATTCCGGCGACTCTGGTATTTTATGAGGCGCCGCACCGGCTGGCTAAATCCCTCACTGACTGCATGGAAATCCTCGGCGATCGCCACGCTGTGGTTGCCCGCGAGTTGACAAAGCTGCACGAGGAATTTTCGCGCGGCGCTCTCAGCGAATTACGCGATAAATTTTCGTCTGCAAGCGTTCGCGGTGAGATCGTTCTAATTATCGACCGGGCAAAAGAGCAGCCACCGACGCCCCTAGCAGGGCCCGACGAGTTGATTGCCCGCATCACGGAATTAAAAGATGAGGGCCTTGACCACAAACTCTCGCTCAAACGCGCGGCAAAGGAATTCGGGATGCCAAAGTCCGAGGCGTATCGCATTCTTGAGGCGGCAAAAAAATAATGGGAACATTCCGCTCCGCCCGGCGTCTAATACAACAATTTATTTCGTGTTGAGCAACCAAAAGGTGTTGCAATGTCTCTCTGTAGGTGTTCGGTTAAAAATTTACAGTCTTGAGGTTTTAGCGTCATGAAAAAGATCATTTTGCTCGTCCTCGTTGTCTCTCTAGTCGCTCCCGCGTTCTTGATTATTACCAATACGTCCGCTCTGGCCTGCGGTGAAAAGGCCCCTGAAACGCTGCTTGCCCTCTATCGCAACAGCAAGTCGATCCACGTCGCGACCTATCGCGGGCAGGATAATGGCGAAGTGAAGAAAGCCGACGGTGATAGCCCGGGCTATTTCGATTACCAGCGAAATTTCGACGTCTCATCGACCCTCAAGGGCGAGAGCACCAAGTTTGTCGCCATTCCCGACCGCGAATACATCTATGACGAGCCGGTCAGCGGCTTTGAGTCGGTGGAGGAGCTGGAGAAAGCCCACGGCACCGCTGAGGCCCCGAGTCCTGCAGCAGGGGCTGGCGAGGAGTCAGCAGCCACCGAAAGCGACGATGTCGGGGAAGGCGGGGACGAGGAAGAAGGTTTGCCACAACTAAAAGCCGGCGACCATGTATTGCTATTTCTGAGAACGAATGACGAGTCCAAGGATATCGAACTGACGGATTATCGTGACGGCCTAAAGAAATTGACGCACTCCGAGATCGCCGTTTACGAGGCGCGGTTAAAGGAGATCGGCCCCATTCTCGCAGCCAAGAAGCCCAATCCGGAAAAAATTGTCGATTGGTTGATCCGGCTGGCGGAAGATCCCGTCACACGGTGGGAGGGAACGTACGAGCTCGAGCAAAGCTTTTATGCGGTTGAGCGCAAGGCCGCTCTTGAGGCCGAGCGGAAAACAGCGGCCGCCGGCACCGAAGATGCCGAAAGCGATGAGCTCGCATCGTACAGCGAGGCAAGTCTCGATACCGGCACGGCGACTATGTTTGCGAATAACCTGGGCGCCCATCACAAGCAAACGCTCTCAAACCTGCTGCTCGACAGCAAGTTTCGACGGGCACAGAAAACGCCCGACAAACAACCGGCGCGCGGTGATCATGAACTGATGAGCCTCGTCGCTCGGTGGGGCGATGGCCGCATTGCGGGGCTATTTCTCGATCAGATCCGCTCAGCTGCCCTATCGCCGTACGACAATTCGACGCTCATGGCCCACGTTGCGGTAATCCTTGACGACAAAGGGCTTTCGGAAATCGCCGGCAAGCTTTCGGAAAATACCTACCAGGATGACGACGCGGAAGTGGAGGATGAGGCAAGGCCGGTTGCCGCAGATGATACGGCAGGCGGTGTAGATATGCCGTCCAACTCGGCAGTCAGGCTGCCGTCGAGCAAAACTGCTAAGAAAAAAGCCTTAACCTATAAGGTGCTGCGGGCGACACTGATCGCTCAATTTCTCGGGCGTGCTGATGCGATCATTGAGCGACAAGAAGCCCGGGCCGCCCGCTAGCTCGGCCGTCGTGCGGCCTTTTAAGTCAATCGAACTCCGAACCTCCGGCCTCATACTGTCGGAGGTTTTCTCTTGCCAAAAAGCAACCTCGGCGGCTTGCCCTCCATCAAATACGCTTGCCGCTGCCCCTCGTAACGAACCGTCGATATTTAATGCACAGCGGCTGTTTCGACTTATGAAGAAGAATATTTTTGCAATCTTGCTTATCACGCTCTCCGGGCTTGTGGCCTTTGGCCAGGACGATTACAAGAAAGCCGAATTTTTTGTCGGCTATTCAAATGGACAGGTCGACAACTCGAATTTTCGCTACAACGATTCGGGTAGTTTCCGCGACATCGGGCCACCGTCATTTCACGGATTTAATGTGGCAGGCGTTTACAATTTTTCGCGCTACATCGGGCTTAAGGGTGATGTGTCTGGCACCTACAACAGCAATGAATTTAGCTTTCCTATAATTCAGGCGGGTGGAACCGCGACCGTTGCCGGAAAGAACCGCAACTCACTCTACAACGTTGTCGGTGGCGTCCAGATTAAGGACAATTCGGACGATAGGCGGTTTAAGCCGTTTGCCCATGGGATGGTCGGCGCGGGGTTTGCCCGTCGGGATACGGACGCCTCCTGTGCTCCGACCGCCTTGTGCTCCGGGATATTCCTTCCGACTCGTAATCGCGATACCGGTTTTGCCGGCGTGGTCGGCGGCGGGATCGACGTTAAGGTGTCCGACCGTATCGATCTGCGGGCATTCCAGATTGACTACAACCCTATTCGGTTTAGTGATGTGTTGGATCACAACGTCCGGATCAGCGTTGGTATAGTTTTCAAATAAAGTCCGGCAATGCCATTAGGAAAGCCCGGCGGAATAAATCCGCCGGGCTCTTTTTGTCTATTATCGACATTCGCCGGTATGTCTATCGGCGAGTCAGCTCGGGCGGCAACGTCTTATCGATTCTAGGCCTCTCTTTTAGATCGGCCAGCTCGAGCATCGTAAGAAAGATTGTGCGTGTCACCTTCTCCATCTTCTTGTAGTCGATCTTGTCGGCGGTGTCAGTCGCCTGGTGATAGTCTTCATGAACGCCGTCAAACCAGAATGAGATCGGGATGCCGTTCACGGCGTAATGGTAATGGTCGGAGCGGAAAAAGAAACGATTTGTATCCTTAGGATCGTCGTATTTGTAATCGTAAGCCAGCTTGAGAAACGAGTCGTTTGTAGCTTTCGTAATCGCCCCAAGCGTCGAACTCATCATCTCGGAACCGATCACGTAAATCGCATTCTCACCAGTTAGGTCTTTGTTTTTCGGATTCGTGTCGCCCGCCTTTTTGCTGCGGCCGATCATGTCGATGTTCAGCTGCGCGACGACGTTCTTTATATCAACGGTAGGAAATTTGTTGAAATACTCGGAGCCCCACAGCCCTTTTTCCTCACCGGCGTGCCAGACGAGAAGGACCGAGCGTTTGGGCCGTGACTTGGCTTTTGCGAGTGCCTCGGCAATCGCCAGAACGGCGACCGTCCCGGAACCATCGTCATCGGCGCCGTTCCAGATCTTGTCCTCACCCGGAGCATTTGGCTTGATGCCGTCGTGGTCGTAGTGGGCACCGACGGCGACCATCTCCCCCTTGAGCGCCGAGTCACTGCCCTCCCACACGGCGACAACATTCTGCGTCCATTGCATTTCGGCCTTGGTTGCGAGGCTGAAATTGAAGTCTTTTGAAATTTCAAATGAAGGAGCCGCACCGCTCATCGGATTTGCGGTTTCACCGGCAAATAAGGCATTCGAAACCTTGGCCGAGGCGAGAAAAATCGTCGGCTGGGTCGCACCGCTCGATGTTGGCATGGCGGCGGTAGCAAGCCTGTCGACCACCAATCGACTGCGGCCAAAATTGGCCGTGACGGCGCCCCAATTCTCAGCCATGAATTTCGAAGCGAGAATCATAACGCCCACGGCGCCATTCTCACGTGCGTAAAGCGTTGCGTCGGCCCAGTCCTTTCCGCGAGCACCCGTCAAGTCGCTTTCCTTTATGCCCTGGGGCAGACCCACAAGACCGCGGGGGCCGGCATTTTCGCTGGTGATCACGATGATCTTGCCCTTGACGTCGAGGCCCTTGTACGGATCGAGCCCCTTTGACTTGATCATCCAACCATCACCGGCGTACACCAATTTTGCATTGAGCGGTGCGCTGGAGTTTCCCGTCACGCGGATAATTTCGTCGCCGTACGCATACTTCTGACCGCCGATAGTAACCGCCGTCGTCATCGGATCAACGGCGTCACGGCGAAGCGCAATGCGCTGAAAAAATGTGCCGTCATCGCCTGCGGGTTTAAATCCCCAACGGGACAAGTTCATCTTCAAAAACTCAGCCGTTATATCGAGGCCGTACGACGGCGTATCACGTCCGCCCATCGCATCAGACGCGACAAAATAAAGATAATGGCTAAGCTGCTCGGCCGTGATGGCCTCAGCCATCTTCCGCTCGTCACCCGATATTTTTACCGCCTGACCAAAAGCGGCCGTAGGCAGAAGCAGGGTTAAAGTTAGTAAAAATGCAAAAAGAATTTTTCTCATTGTGTTTCTGAACAGTGGTCGGTGGTCAGTGGTCAGTAGGAGGTTGGCAGCGTCAGAAACCCTGACCACCGACCACTCTTCCCTGCCCACATGGCTCGCATTCAAATCAATACGCGAATCTATAGAAATAGTTTCGCTGACCTAAGAGCCGATGACGCAGATCTTGTTGTCATTTGCGAGTCGCAACATCTCGACGGAATCGAAAACAAGCGTCTTACCCGCCGTGATCGACAGGCATGTCGCTCCGGCGTCGATCATCGACCGGATAGTCGGCACGCCGACCACGGGCACGTCAAAGCGCATATCCTGATCCGGCTTGGCGATTTTTACGACCGTCAGCTTGCCCTTTGCCAGCTCGCCCGCCCTCTTAATCGTAGCGTCGGTGCCCTCCATCGCCTCGATCGCCACGCAGGCTTTTGCCCTGACAACGACGGTCTGGCCGAGGTCGAGATGGCCGAGTTCGCCGGCGACGTACAGCCCATATTCGATGTTTTCGCGCTCGACATCGGTTGGCTTTCGTTTTGTCAATACGCCCTCGGGCGCCAGTTGGTCTTTGATAAAATACGTCGAATCGATCAGTTCGATTCCCTCTTTCGCCAGCTCGCCGGCGACGCCGCCGATCAGGGCGTCGGTATTACGCCGCGGCAGATTCCACAGCATCTTGACCATCCGCAGATCAGGCATCGCGCTCGAAAATATCTGTGCGTGTTTGACCTGTCCGGCCATGACCGCTTTATCAACCTTGTGATCTTTAAAAAACGAGATCATCCTACCGAGCTGGCCGATGCCGACCCAAGTTAGGTTCTCGGCGACCTCTTCGATGCGTGGATCGGTCTCTTCCCTGATGGCGACCACGGCTAGAGAAACCCCCGATTTCCGCGCGCCGTCGAGCACGAGGAATGGGAATTGGCCGTTGCCCGCAATTAAGCCGAGTTTCATAAGTTCATCCCGCGACTCGGAGTAAGATTTTACTGTATCGGATTTTACAGGAAATTTCTGCCTCAAAAGAAAAACGCGGAGCCGAAACTCCGCGTCTTTTGATCGTGAATCGCCGCACTGGTTTACTTCACAGCTTTAGCTTTTGCCTTTGCAAAGTCGCCCGCTTTGACAATGGAAATGTTCTCGGGAGTCATATATTTCCGCATCGCCGCATTGATTTGGTCGGACGTTAAGGCTTTGATTTTGCTTTCAAAATCAGCGTCCCAGGCAATCGTTCGATTGAGAAACAGATAGCGATTTAATCTGCCGGAAAGTTCTCGGTCTTGAGCGCGTGAAAGTTGCTGTTGTTGCAGCCAGCCGCTTTTGGCCGCTTCGATTTCTTCCGCCCTGAAGCCGTCCTTTAGAAGTTTGGCGAGTTCGTCCTTGAACGCGGCATCGAGTTTCTCGGCGTTCTCGGGCGCGTAAATCGCACCGGCGGAAAATTGTCCCGATTCATCCAGCGAACTTGCGGAAATGTCCGAACCGACACCGTAGCTCAAACCATCTTTTCCGCGAATCCGAGCCGCCAGCCGCGAATTCAGAAATCCGCCGCCGAGTATATAGTTTCCCAAAACTAGCGCGGGATAATCAGCGTTATCATCGCGGATTTTGACATTCAAACGTGCCGTCATCACTGCATTGGCTTTGTCGGGCGTCTCCAGGCTCTTGACAAGCGGCGCGACGGCGCGATACTCGCTCTTGATACGCGTAAAAGTCGTCGGGCTTTTCCAATAACCGAAAAGTTTCTGCGTCAAAGCCGATATTTCCTTCTCGTCAAAATCGCCGACGACGGTCAATTGACCGTTCGACGCTCCGTAAAAGTCTGTATAAAACTTTTTCGCATCCTCCAAAGTGACGGCGTTGATGCCGGCAATATCTTCTTCGACGGTGCCGACATAAAACGGATGACCTTTCGGGTAAATATTGAAATGACGGCTCATTTCGTTACCGGCAATTTGTCCCGGCTCGCTTTTCTGGCTTTCAATCTCGGTTAGTCTTTGCTGTTTGATTTGGTCGAATTCATTTTGCGGAAAAGCCGGTTCGCGCAAAATTTCGTTGACCAGTCGCATCACCGCAGGCAGGTTTTGCCGCGTTGTTTCGATAAAAACATTCGTGCTGGTTACGCCGCCGGAAACCGAAACGCGGGCTTTCAGTCGGTCAAATTCATCTTGAATCTGCTGGCGCGTACGCTTCATCGTTCCGCGCTGCAAGAGCAATCCCGCAAATCGGGCGGCATCGCCGCGATTCATTAAGGATTTGTCATCGCCGAAACGCAAAATCATATTCGCCACCACCGTATCGCCGCGCGTTTCCTTCGGCAGCAGCGCAACGTCGAGACCGCCGACTTTCATTCGTTTGACACGCGATTCGATATTGCTCGGCGACGGATCGAATGTCTCGCCCGCCGCCACCAATGCGTCACCTTTATAATCTTTGACCATCGCCGCCACGTCCAATTCTTTAATATTCGGAATTTCGGCGCGATCCGGTTTTTCAGTCGGAGCAAAAATGCCGAGCGTTCGGTTTGACTGTTTGAAATAATTTTCCGCAACGCGCTTTACATCTTCCACGGTAACTTTCCGCAGCCGGTCGCGATTCAGGAAAAACAAACGCCAATCGCCTTGGGCGGCGTATTCGCTCATTTCCAGGCCGACGCGGTTCGAGTCGTTCAAACTGAGATCAATATCCTTGAGCAGAGCAGTTCTGGCCCGGTCGACTTCTTCTTTAGTCGGCGGTGTTTTCGCCGCATTTTCGATCGTTTCGGTGAACGCGGTTCGCACAGCATCGGGAGAATCCTCCTTGCGAAATTCGGTGAAGAATAAATTAAAACTCGGCTCTTTTAACGCAAAGCCGAACCCGCCGACCGAACTCGCTTTTTTTGTTTCGACCAAACTTTTATAAAGCCGACCCGACGGCGTGTCGCTTAAAACGGTGGTCAGAATCTCAACCGCCGCCGCGTCCGGATGTGCTCCCGACGGTACGTGATAGCCGGCCATGATAATCTGCGTATCCCCGACACGCCGAATCGTGACCTGACGCTCGCCGTCCTGCGTTGGTTCAAATGTGTAATTTGGCGGCAGAATGCGGTCGGGTTTCGGGATCAGGCTAAAATACTTTTGGATCAGATCCAGCGTTTTTGCTTCATCAAATTTGCCCGCGACGAGCAGAACCGCGTTATCGGGCTGATAATATCTGCGGTAAAACGCCTGTAGGCGGTCGATCGGCACGTTTTCGACATCCGAACGCGCCCCAATAACGGTTTTCCCATAGTTATGCCACTGGTAAGCGGTCGCCATCGTCTTCTGAAAAAGAACACCGAAAGGACTATTTTCACCTGATTCCATTTCGTTGCGGACAACCGAGAATTCGCTTTCCAAATCTTTCTTCGCGATATAGGAATTGACCATTCGGTCGGCTTCCAGATCGAGCGCCCAGTTGAGATTTTCATCGCTTGCCGCAAAGGATTCGAAGTAATTCGTGCGGTCAAAGGAAGTCGTGCCGTTGGGCCGCGCTCCGTGCGATGTCAACTCAGCGGGGATATTCGGATGCCTCGGCGTGCCTTTAAAAACGAGATGTTCAAGAAGGTGCGCCATACCGGTTTCGCCGTAATTCTCGTGTCGCGAGCCAACGAGATACGTCATAGTAACTGTAATTGTTTGTTTGGTTTGATCCGGAAAAAGCAGAACAGTTAAACCGTTTGGCAGACGATACTCGGTGATGCCCTCGACCGAGGTAACTTTCTTTATGCCTTCGGGCATTTTCGCTCCTTGTGCCCACGCATCGAACGGCGTGGCGATAAGGAGCGATAATAGAAAAACGAGCGTGAAGCCGGCGCGTCTCAATCTAAAGCGATCTGAAATCATTTAATTTTCCTCCGCGAATGATGGACGTACTGTTTTACAGTAAATCAACATTGCTTAAACCGCAAAAAAAGTATCCGAAACTTCCAATTTTCAGTCCAACTTTTCACCTCCTTCGGCGGCGGACCATGGAAAGTAACGGCAAAAAATCTAGATGGCCAGTTAAACCCCGAAATGCACAAAAGCTGTGAAAAGGCACTATCTGCTTTCTGATTTAGTATATCTTGCCTTTTTCGCAGTTACCTGTTCGATACGAACAACTTTAACGTGTCGCCGCCGATTTCGATCTCCCTATCTAATGTAAATCCCAGCTTGCTCAATAGACGGCCCGATGCGTCATTATCAAGTGACGTGATTGCCAAAACGGTCGTGAATCCAAACGTCCTGCGGCCGTATTTCATTACCGCATTCGCGGATTCGAAACCATACCCTTGTCCCTCGTACTCGGGTAAAAACGAAAAGCCCATGTCGGGCGCCGACAGCGTTTCCCGACGGACGAATCCGCACGCACCGATCAGCGTGCCACCTGCCTTTTCGACCACGCCGTACAGCCCGTAGCCGTTGTCCCGGTAGCTGGCAAGGTATCGGTCTGAGATATAGACACGCGCGCCGTCGAGATCACGGACGCCCCGGTCGCCAATATACTTGAGGAACTTCGGAGTGTTGAGCAGCTCTAATATAAAAGCGGCATCGTCTATCGTGACCTCACGAATGACGAGCCGCTCTGTTTCGAGGATAGTTGCCAAGGCTATTCGTTAAATGGCGTGACATCGCCGGGCTTGCGGAGCATCTTGTTGACCTCGTCCAGATGCATCTCCTCCAGCAGGATCATCTCGCGCGCATACTCCTCGAGAGCTACGGATTTGCCCTCGCTCAGTGCCAGAAGTTCATAATAAGCCGCGAGCGTCGAGCGCTCCTGCTCTAAACTTTCGCGAAGGATATCGCCGATATCATGCTTCGACGTTTCGAGCAGCGGGCCGATCTTCAGGCTCGGATGTCCGCCGTACATAGTGACAAACTCGCCGGCCTTATACGCGTGCATCAGGCTCTCGTCGCCGTTACTCTTGAGCCACGACACTATCGGGATGCGATTATAGCCAAAAACCATCAAGCTGTAATGCGTGTAACGCACAACGCCGGCAAGCTCCAGCTCGAGGATTTTATTCAGGACATCAATCGCCTTTTGTTTGTCGTTTTCGTCCATAATCTTAATAATACGAAAGCGGCCCGAAACGTCACCCGCCTTATTCAGCCTGTTCCCGCGCGTGATACGACGAGCGAGTAAGCGGCGACGACTCGACGTGTTTGAAGCCCATTGCCTCGCCAATAGCTTTCCACTCGGCAAACTCTTCGGGAGTGACGTAGCGCTCGACAGGCAGGCGTTTTTCGTAGGGCTGCAGGTATTGACCGATGGTCATGATATCGCACGAGGCACGCCGGAGGTCCCGCATCAGTTCGACGACTTCTTCAAATGTCTCGCCAAGCCCGGCCATGATACCGCTCTTCGTCTTCATCGACGGCATCTGCGTGTCGCGGAAGTAGCCGGCGCGCGTCAGCAGCTCCATCGATTGCTCGTAAATCGCGTCCGGACGCACGCGGCGATATAGCCTGGCGATCGTTTCGGTGTTGTGATTTAGGACATCGGGCCGAGCGGTCAATACGTTGTTGAGAGCCTGCTCATTGCCGTTAAAATCGGGGATTAGAACCTCGACTTTGCACGCTGGATTCAATAGGCGGATGGTCGTGATCGTCTCGGCCCAGTGCATCGATCCGCCGTCGGCGAGATCGTCTCGATTAACCGACGTGACCACGGCATGCTTCAGATCAAGGTGGCGAACCGCCTCGGCCACGTGAGCGGGCTCCATCGGGTCAAGATCCATCGGCTTGCCCTTATTGACCGCGCAGAATCCGCAGTGGCGAGTGCATGTGTCGCCGCCGAGCATAAATGTGGCGGTCTTATCCGTCCAGCATTCAAAAATGTTGGGACATTTCGCTTCCTGACAAACCGTATGTAGATTTAGTCCACTGATCAGATCAAGAACCGCGTTTTGATTCCGCGGATCGCCCAGCTTGATCTTTAGCCAGTCAGGTTTTTTCAATCGCTCGCGGTTCTTGCGATTGACGAAATTTTGAATTAAGACCTTTTCTTCGATCATGGATTTGATGCAGAAGTCCGGGCGTTAGCGAGGGCGTACCGCGCACCTTGAATGTTACGCCCACTAACGTGCGGGCTTCCGCAACCGCTTTTACGCCTTCGCGCTTCCAGCCTTTGAGAGCCGCTTGCTAACTGCGTCCCAATCGATATTCGAGAAAAATGCCTCAATATATTTCGGGCGATCTGCGGGGGCGTAATCTTTGATAAACGCGTGTTCCCAGACGTCCATAATCAGGACAGGCGTGTAGCCGGCGACATTTCCGGTCTCGTGCAGGTTGATCCAGTGGTTTGAGAGCTCGCCGTTAGACGGGTCCTGATAGGTTGCCGCCCAACCGACGCCGCGCATTTTGCCGGTGGCGCTAAAATCGGCCTTCCAAACGTCATAGCTGCCAAAGCTTTCTTCGGCGGCTTTTGCAAACGCAGAGGATTTGTCGGCGTCTCCGGCGCCCTGCTTTTTCATGTTCTCGAAATAGTACTCGTGCAGCACCATCCCGTTGTATTCAAACCCAAAACGGCGTTTCATCTCGCTGTACGCTGCCGTTTTCGTCGCGTCGAGCTCGCCGCCTTTTATTAGCTCGGCAATTTTCTCGTTGAGAGTATTGGTATTTGTTACGTAACCCTCGTAGAGCTTGAAGTGCATCGCAAGCGTCTCGTCCGAGATGCCATTGAGGCCGCTGAGGTCGAATGATTTTGCTTTGTAAACTGTGTTGAGCCCCATATTTCTCCTCGATTTTAAATAAAAACTGTCTGAATTCTAATTAGTCGACCGGACGCGTTCCGGGCTCGATGCCCATAACGCTCGCCTGATTTATGACCTTGACGTGCAAGTCGTCACTGATCCGAATTTGGCACGACAGGCGTGTCCGCTCATTAAGATCGCTTTTGGTCGCGAGGATCGTCGCCTCATCCTCGCCGATCTCGCCGGGATCGCCCTCAAGTACTTCGACCCGGCACGTTGTGCAGCGTGCGTTACCGCCGCATCGATGGAGGATATCGATACCGTTATCCTCGATCGCGAGGACGAGCTTAGTGCCTTCCTCGGCCTGAAACGCCTTTAAACCCTCGGCCGTATCGACCCTTATACTTCGCATTTATGCAGTCTCCTGTATATCCAATTCTAACGGCTAGGTGGAAATGAAGCAAAACATCTAGGCTCCAATCGCGACCTTCTCGCGAAACTGATTAATCGCGACGAAGGTGACCTCGGCCGACGTAACCTTTACGCGCTGGCCGCGGCTGCCGAAGCGCTCTGCCTCGACGTCGACATGGATAGAGATTGACGTCCGGCCCACCTTGACCGTCCTGGCATAAAAACTCACCAGATCGCCGATAAAGACCGGCTCGTGGAAGATCACTTCTTTCATGGCGACCGTGACAAATCGTTCGTGCTTTGTTTGGCGGACAGCCTCGACGCCACCGGCTACGTCGATATAGCTGAGAATCACGCCGCCAAACACCGTGCCGTGGGCATTAGTGTCTCTTGGCATCATTGTTAATCGAATCGCGGCATCACGGAGCGGTTCAGTCGTTTCTTCCATATGATGAGATATGCTGCACCGGCTGTGCTGCTAGGCTGCGTTTAACCTTCGGGTGATCCAATCACATATTGTATCGCGGAGCTGGGCCAAGTGCTCGTCAAAGAAATGGCCGCAATTCGCAAAGACCGCTAGTTCAGCATCCGCATTTTCTTGCACTTCTTCGAAAAGCTTTCGCACATTTGCCTCCGACCCAAATTCGTCGCGGTCGCCGTGGACGAAGAGGATTGGCTTTCGCACCTTGGAGAGGAAGTCGTAATCGCCGTATTTATCGACCGGCGTACCGATGCTAATCAGCCGTTTTACGCGCGTATCGTCCATCCCGACGGCCATACCTGTACGCGAGCCGAACGAAAACCCCGCTAGTGTCAGATCTTCGTCGGGATAATTATGTGACATATAGTCAAGGACATCGCGTACATCCTCGATTCCCCCCGCGATCTCGGAATGCTCACCCGTCGATGCACCCACGCCGCGAAAGTTGAACCTGATTGTCAACAAACCGGCATCGATCAACCCCGCCGCCGCGCGAAATACGACCTTGTTGTGCATCGTTCCGCCGCCGAGCGGGTGCGGATGGCACACGATGCCGATTCCCCGCCGCTCACCGCTCGGCTCTTTGATGATGGCCTCGAGCATGCCGTGCGACGCCGGAATTGAGAGATTTCCTTTTGGGTACATCTGAATGGTAGATGGTAAACGGTTACCTGTGAATGGTAAATAGCCGACTCAATTTCGAGGGCTGACGGGGCTCTCTGTGAGCTTTGTGACATACCTTTGCACCCTGGTGTTGGAAACTTTCTAACACGAAAACTCAACGCAAAGAAACAGAGCCGGCGAATGAGAGACATACTGTAGCGCTATCGCACTGTGAGGTATTCGTGCTACTTTTTTCTCTGACCTTCTGAGTTAGATTCACTCAATAATGGACGACATTGCCAACATTCCGGCGGTGGAAACACAGCCGGAAACGCCGAAACCGCAAACGTGGCCGCAGTATCTTGAGAGCCCGGCAGCGGTCCGGGGCATTTATCTGCTATTCGGCTTCCTGGCGATCTTGATGGTGATGACGTTTCTGCAGACGCGCACTGACGCTGTTTGCTGTGGGGATTGGGATGGCTATTACCACATCAAGTGGAGTTCGCTGTTATGGGAAAACTTTAAGCAGGGCAAATGGCTGCCGACCTTTGAGTGGCTGCCGCTTACCGTGCTCAACCCGACGGATTACGCTGATCACCATTTTCTATTCCACCTGCTGCAGATTCCGTTTCTCTGGTTTTTTGAACCGACCACGGCGGCAAAAGTTTCCACCGTCGTTTTTGGCACGCTCGCGATTTTCTCGATCTATTGGCTGCTCTACCGCTACGACGTTAGGCATCAATTGGTTTGGCTCGCGGCAATCCTAACATGCGGCAATGCCTTTTTTTACCGGATGAATATGGCCAAGGCCCCGCCGCTTACCATTATCATCACGGTACTCGGCATTCATCTGCTCTTTCAGCGAAATTACAAGTGGCTCCTGCCGCTGATGTTTGCTTTTGTCTGGACCTACAGCCTGTTTCCGCTGCTGTTTTTTGCCGCGTTTATCTGGGTTTTGATCATCGCCTGGAACGAACATCGCTTCGAATGGCGGCCGCTCGCTTTCACGGGCATTGGCATGGTCGCGGGCAACATTCTCAATCCGTACTTTCCGCAGAATCTACAGCTATTCTTTGAGCACTTCGGTACAAAGTTTAAGGTCGGTTCGGATTTCGTCGTCGCGGTCGGCGGTGAGTGGTACCCGTACTCGGGAATGGAACTGTTGATGAACTTCCCGATAGCCCTCGCCGCGATGCTGCTTGGGTACATCCTCTTTGTGCCCCGCGGCAGCAAGCTACCCGAGAAAGCCGCGTTTTTCCTGATGTTTACGACGATACTGCTTGCGGCACAGTTTCGTTCAAAACGCTTCGCGGAGTATTTTCCGCCCTTTGCGATTCTGTTTGCCGCGTTTGCCTGGAATTCGTTCACACGACCCCGGACGGTTGAGCTTCCCGAGGATTTTCGGCGCGATATCGACCCATACCTCGACGCGCCCGTTGCAACTACGCCTAATGGATGGTTTGATGCTGCGAGGCGGGCAACGCCGTGGGTATTGGGCATCACGCTGACTGTTTTCTGGTTTTATAACCTGACGGGCCTGCATAGTTTCGGATTCAATGAGTCGGGCATGATCGACAACATTCGTGATAATGATAGCGGCAATAAGTATAAGCGCGCGATGGAATTTGCTACCGGGCTCGATGAAACCGGTGCCGAAAACATACCGAAAGGGGAGCGGATATTCAATTGTACCTGGGATGATTTCCCAAAACTGTTTTTCTACAACACAAAGCACGCATACGTATACGGGCTTGACCCAAACTACTTGTACTCAGAAAATCCAGAGCTCTACACCCTGCTTAAAGACCTTACCGAGGGGAAGCTCGACGATCCGGCACCGCTCATCCGCGACCGCTTTGGCGCAAATTATATCTTCGCCGATGCCAAAGAAAACACTGATATGATCGCCAAGGCCCTCGAAAGCGGCTGGGTCGAGACGATCTACGAGGACGACGAGGCCCGACTGTTTAAAATCAGGACAGAAAAAGGCCCCATACCCGACGAACTCGAGGACACGGAAACGCCAGAGGAGAAAAAGATTCTGGATGACGAGGAAAAGACAGCGCCACTCGACGATGATGATGAGGAGAATAAATAATTGGAAACTTGCGACCTCAGTGTCTTCCCTCTTGTAATTGAAGTGGGCTGAGTGGCCGTTCGTGCTCTTGTGCCGTCACTATCGCACTGCGAAGGATTAGTTTTTATGCGAGTTAATTTCGGACTAGCCGGTTTTATCGCAGGCATCGCAATCTCAACGATCGCCTGCGGCGGGAATGAGGCCGTTCTCCGATCGGGGAAAGAGACGCCCAACGCGGCGAACACTGCGGCGGCAATCGATGGATATACTGAAGATCTTGCCTCGATGCGCACCGCGGGATTTGTTTCTGTCTACGTCCTGCGTCGGAGAGACGGCGGCAAGATCGATGCGGCGGACCGCGGAGTGATTAGGGTTAATACAGTCGACGCCAACCGCCGGGTGGCGTCGGACGAAGACCGGGCATTTATAATCGGCACGAATTATCCGATCGCCCCAGAAAAGATGGCCGCCCTGAGTGAACGGTTCGCGATCGAAGATCGTTCGCCACCGCCGGCTCCCGTTGAATCTAATCAGAACACGAACGCCAATTCAAATAAATAAAAAATGGCCGACCCGACGATCGAACCAGAGCAGATGCCGACGCCCGAGGCGCAGGAACAAAACTCACACCGGGTTGTCCTCGATCCGTCCACGCCGCCGGTGCGCTCCATCGTCCGTGTGGTGGTCATCACGCTGCTGCTGCTCGGCATTGCAGGATTTGTACAGACAATCGTCTCGTCGCTGAGCTTCCTGTTCTTCGTCATCGTTCTATCCGTCTTTTTCGCGTACCTTATCGATCCGCTCGTGCAGATCATCAGGACCCCGTTTATTAGAACCCGTCGCGAAAGACTAATGCCGCGATCGCTCGCGATATTCGTCGCGTACGCATTTGTTTTTACGATTCTCGGCGTTGCAATAGCATATATCGCGCCTCGCGTTGGCGAACAGGCCCGGGAATTCGGCGCCAATTTGCCCGCCATCGGCAATGCAATCCGCGAACGCGGAAGCGAGATCAATACGAGGTTTGACCGCCTCCGCGTTCCGGACGAGGTCCAGGAGGAATTGAATCGCCAGGCAACCGAGCTGGGCGGCCGTATGACCGCCGGGATTGGCAGTTTTGTCCTGCTGTTTGTGGGATATCTGCCGTGGTTTTTACTGATCCCGATTCTCGCGTTTTTCTTTTTGAAGGATGCCAATTTGTTCCGGCTTTCGATCCTGCGGATATTCCCCGCGGGGCGATGGCGAATACGGGCGGAATCGGTGATGGCAGATGTCAATACGACTCTCGCCGCATACACCAGGGCGCAGATCATTTCCAGCCTGATAATCTCGACTATCTGCACTGTCGGGTTCTATCTCATCGATATAAAATACGCCCTGCTGCTCGGCATCCTCGCCGGTATTTTTGAGTTTGTACCCCTGCTCGGCCCGGCGACTATCGGACTGATCGTAATACTGACCGCCGCCGCCTCGGACAACCCGCGGAATGCGCTCTATGCGGCAATATTTCTGGTCGCTCTGCGGATCGTTCACGACTATGTCACGTATCCGCGAATTGTGCGTGGCGGCATTCACCTCCATCCTCTAGCGATCATTCTTGCAGTACTGGCAGGCGAACAGGTGGCGGGCATTCCGGGCGTCTTTATATCGATACCGATCGTTGCCGTCGCGACCGTTATCTATCGGCATGTGCTGGAGCATCAGGGCCGAAAAGGCCTGCTCGACGGGTGGTTTGGCGGGCCGGAAAACCCCGCGGACCCTCAGGCGCCCGGTGGCGACATCGTTCCTGTGTCCGAGGTCAAGCCATAAATGTCGTCGCTCGCTTGGCTAATCGTATTCTTCTTTGTGCTGCTCTTTCTCAGCATTTCGATTTACGTGCTCGTTATTAAGTTTTTTTACTGGGGCGACAAAAACGAGCCGCCCACAAAACGCCGTTAGAGCCGGCCCGCAAACCCATCGGGGTCATCCACGCTCACATCGATCTCGACAACCTCACAAGGCATTTGGAACCTGAGTGTCGTTAGCTTCACAGCGTCTTTGGCAGTGGTCAGCAGCCGCTCCGCCCCGCACTTCCGAGCAAGTTCCTCGACCCGATCAACATCTGACTGTAGATAGCGGTGGTGATCTGGAAAGTGGTCCGCCGCCAGGAGGTTAATCCCCGCACCCCGCAGCCCTATGAAGAAACTATCGGGATTGCCGAGCGCACAAAACGCAAACGATTTGCGCTGATCGAGCACTTTGACGTCGCTTTCGCCGTCAACCGGCGGAGCGTTGATTAGGTGGATGCTTCCGATCCGAGTGGTCGCGAGGAAAATGTCGGAGCTTGATGCTAACTCGAGCACTTCAGATTTTAAAATCGCGATGGCCTCGCTCGTCGAATGGTCACTGCGAGTGATCATCACCACGCCTGCCCTCTTCAGGTTGTGCAAAGGCTCGCGCAACCTGCCGGCGGGCAACATACGGCCGGAGGCCAGCGTAGTCGCGCAGACCTCGCCCACCGGGCGGGTGGCGTCGATGCAGACAATATCGACATCTCGCTTGACCTTTCGGTGTTGGAATCCGTCGTCGAGAATGAAAGTGGTTACGCCGAATCTTCGCCTCGCCCATTCCCCAGCCGAAACGCGGTCTGCGTCGGCGATGACTATTGCCTGCCCGAGCAGCTTCCGAGCGAGCTCCAGGGGCTCGTCGCCCGCACTGTCTACATCGGCCAGGATGTTTTCAAAATCGGAAACGAGGACACGGCGGCGCTCATCCGGACGCCCATAGCCACGCGTCAGAATGCACACCTTCTCACCGCGTGCGGCCATGATCCCGGCAATGTACGCGACAAGCGGCGTCTTACCGGTGCCGCCTGTCGTAAGATTTCCGACGCTGATCGTACGGACACCGAGGTCGTGTGTATCGAGTACGCCCCGGTCGTAAAGGTAATTACGCAGATCGGCGATCCGGGCGTAGATGCGTGCGAAGAGCGAAAGCATTGCCGTTCAAAAAATGGGATGTGAACTACTTCCTGCTGGTGAATTGGATCAGCCGCTCGAGCTTGTTCTGGGCCATGCCGCTGTCGATTGACTGCTCGGCGAGCCGCGCGGCGTGCATCGGCTCCGTCGCGAGTCCGCCGACAATCAGCGCGGCCGCGGCGTTTAACACGACGAGCGACCGGGCTTCATCGCGGCGTTTACCGGAGAGGACCTCGGTGATGATTGCGGCGCTTTCCTTTGCTGTTTTTACTGTCAGGTGATCTATCTTCGCAGGCTTTAGGCCGAAGTCGGCCGGCGAGACGACGTATGGCCGCACCTCGGCACCTTTTACCGCGGCGACAAAGGTCTCGCCCGTCAGTGTAATCTCATCGAACCCGTCTGAGCCGTGAACGATCCACGCAAGATCGGTTTTTAATAGCGAGAGTGCCTTTGCCGTCGGCTCGATCAGCGAGCGGTGCCAGACGCCGATTAGCTGACGCGAAACGCCCGCCGGATTCGCGAGCAGGCCGAGAATGTTGAGGCACGTGCGGATGCCGAGTGAGCGACGGAGATCGCCGACACGACGCAGGTTAGGATGGAATTTTGGTGCAAAGAGGAAGGCGAGCCCGCTCGACAAACTAGCCTGAGCTACCGGCGGCTCACCTGCGATCTTGACGCCCAACTCTCCGAGCACGTCTGCACTGCCTACCTTTGTCGTAACGCCGCGGTTGCACTGTTTGGCAATGGTCAGGCCGGCTCCGGCGGCGACGATCGCGGCCGCGGTCGAGACATTAAAGGTCTTTGCCGTCGATGAACCGGTGCCGGCAATATCGACCGCGGTGCGTGGTGATTTAATCACCAGGGCCTGGCCACGCATGACCCCGGCCATGCCGGCGAGCTCCTCAGCCGTCTCGCCTTTGGCTGTGAGCGCTGTGAGTGCGGCCGCCATCTGAGCGGGGTTCGCATCCCCCGCTGTAAGGGCTGTGTAGAAATCGGCGGCCTCGTTTTGAGTCAGGTTCTCGCCCCGGATCAGCTTCATCAAAAACGGGAAAAGGGCGGTGTCCGCCTTTGCATTGGTTGCGGAAACGGGTGCCGACATCAGCCAGTCTGTTTTCGTGCCGGGCATAAATCTAAAGCTCTAAGAAATTCTGCAGCAGCTTCTTGCCGTGCTCTGTCATGATCGATTCGGGATGAAATTGAACGCCTTCGATAGGCAGTTCGCGGTGCCGCAAGCCCATTATCAGGTGATCAGGCGACTCCGCCGACACCTCCAGGCAGTCGGGCACGCTCTCACGCTCGACTATCAGCGAATGGTACCGGCCGGCGGCAAAGCTCTGCGGTATCTCGTCGAAGATTGTCCGACCGTCGTGTTCAATGTTCACCGGTTTACCGTGCACAGGCTCAGGTGCTCTGACAACGCTGCCGCCGAAATGCTGGCCGATCGCCTGATGCCCGAGACAGACGCCGAGGATCGGCAGCTTGTCGGCAAACCGCTCGATAACCCCGAGTGAAATACCCGCCGAGTCGGGCGTACCGGGTCCGGGTGAGATCAGAATACGTTCGGGCTTTAGCTCGTTTTCAATCTCGTCGACGGTGGCCTCGTCGTTCCGAATTATACGCATCTCGGCCCCGAGCTCGCCCAGATACTGGACGAGGTTATACGTAAACGAGTCGTAATTATCGATAACTAGTAACATACGAGACCCAGCTATTCTATAGATGCCGAACGCAGATGTTTACTAATCTGCGACTTCACTTTATCATAAGCGAGTTAGCCATGGAGGCCGAAGTATGCCGCACAAATTGCTCCTTATCCTTTCGCTGCTCCTGAGCGCGATTGCTGTTTACCCGCAGAGCCCGACACCCACACCAAAGCCCGAAGAGGTCGAAAAACTAAAAAAAGCATCGCTCGAGTTTCTAAAGGAAACCTCGGCGGAGGTCGGGCGGATGCGATCTATCGAGAACCGCATAAGCTTCTCAGCCGAGCTGGCATCGCTGCTCTGGTTTCACGACGCGAACGAGGCCAAGGCGATGTACGCGCTCGCAATCACCGACCTGAAACAGCTCCTGATGGAGCTCGACGCCCAGATGAACGCGGCGACGATGCCGCTCGATGACGAATATATGGGCATCAGCCCGCTGCTGGGTGGTTATGGACGCTCGCCCGCCGAGCGAAAGCTGCGGATCGCGATGAGCGTGCGGCAGCAAATGGCGCTCGGCCTCGCCGAGCACGATGCCGAACAGGCCTACGCATTTTTTTACGACACGGGCATTATCATCTCTAACGAAAAATTCCGAAAGGAAACCGAGCAGCAGGATAAGTATTTCGAATTCCAACTGCTCAAAACCATCGCCGACACCAGCGCTGCCAAGGCCGCCAGCCTCGGCGCGTTATCCCTGAAAGACGGTGTCAATTCAAATCACATCGAGATATTGAAAAAGATCCACGCAAAGGACGCAGAGAAAGGCATTGAATTTGGCCAGGCCGTTTTCAGTGCCCTAAAGTCAAAGAAATCCCGCGATGAGATGAGCCCTTATATCTTCTCGACGCTGCTCAAGTTTGGCTCGGAATCGCTTGCGGCGTCGAGGAAGCCGAGCGGCAAAAAGCCTGTCTACACCCAGACCGAGCTGCGGGACATCGCCGATTTGTTTGCCCAGATCCTGCTCGACAGCGAGAATACCGAGTCGGTGTTCTCGGCGGAATTATACATCGACGAGATCGAAAAATATTCGCCAGCGCGAGCCGCTCAAATCAGGTCGAAGGTGGGCGCAAAATCGCTATCGATGGGCATCGGCACTGGCGGTTCCAACATGAATCGACCGCCGAATCGCAACGCTATGAAAGTGTCCGTAAATTCGGTTAACGCAGTCGGCGTTGAAGATACGGCCGAGACGGCAGCCGCCCTGCGCGAGGCCGCCGAAAAGAAAATGATGGACGCTGTCGAAAAACTCGGGAAGCCGCTGCCGAAAGACGAGCGTGACAAGGTGATTGCCGAGACTCGCAAGATCATTTCGCAGACACCCGGCAAGGACAAAAAGATCGTGGCCCTGAGCATGCTTGCGGCACACGTCGCCCGGCTGGGCGATAAAGAGCTGGCCGACGAGGTGATGCGTGATGCCGAGCAGCTCGTCAACCCGCAGCCAAAGAATTACCGCGACTTTATGATGACCTGGATGCTCGCCAGCGGTTATGCAAATGCCAATCCCACCAAGGCCTTTCCACTTCTCGAAGGCTCCATCGGCCGTGTCAACGAGACGCTTGCCGCTTTCGTCAAGGTCGCCGAGTTTATGGACGTCAATGAAGAAATGATCAGCGATGGCGAGGTGCAGGTCGGTGCATTTGGCGGCTCGATGCTGCGTGGCATCACCCGCGACCTGGGCATTGCCAATGCGACCCTAATGTCGCTGGCAAGGGCTGATTTTGCTAAGACCAAAGCCCTGACGAACACATTTGATCGAGTCGAAGTACGGGTCCTGGCAAAGATGCTCGTATTGCGCTCAATACTCGACGAAAAGAAACCGGCGAAAATAGAGGGTGGCGATGGTGACATCGAGGTCGAGACGGCAATTCGTTAGGCCAGGCTCGTGCCTAGTAACCATTGCCCGCCGTCCACCACGAGGGTCACGCCATTTATATAGCTCGCGGCGTCCGAAGTGAGAAACAGCGCCGCGTTTTCGATATCCGCGATGCGTCCAAAGCGGCCAAGCGGGATTTTTCGCGTGATCTTTTCTTTAAGCTCGGGCACGAGGAGCCGCTTCATCCCCTCGGTGTCCTCGATCGGGCCGGGCGCGATGCCATTGACGCGGATGCCGTGGCGGCCCCATTCGGCCGAGAGATTTCGCGTGATCGCGTC
>JBBJMG010000025.1:0-21527 GCA_037720205.1 Pyrinomonadaceae bacterium | reverse complement strand
CTGCTTCCAGCCGCTCACTTACGCGGAGGACGCCCCGACTGGCACGATGCACGGTTTTCTCAATCTGTTTCTTATGAGCGGTTTCGCCCTCGAAGGCTACCGCCCTTCGCTTCTCGAAGACGTAATGGAAGAGGAGTTTGACGAGGTATTTAGCTTTGCAGACCAATCGGCGACGTGGCGCGACGATTACTCTTTGACGTTGCGCCAAATCGAGCAGCTGCGTGCAAGAGGCATACAATCATTCGGCTCGTGCTCCTTCGACGAACCGGTGTCGGATCTGCAAAAGCTGGGCGTTTTATAGCTATTTGGGGTGTCAGATCACCGCGAAGCCTGCGCCAATTACCGCGAAGCTGTTACCAATCGTTCCGCAACAACTTTTATTCGCTCCGTAGCTACTTCCAAACGTTCCGTAGCTACTTTTATTCGCCCCGCAGCTACTTTCGCTCGCTCCGTAGCTAGTTACAATCGTTCCGAAGCAACTTTTATTCGCTCCGTAGCTACTTCCAAACGTTCCGAAGCAACTTTCAAACGCCGCGAAGATGCTTTCAATCACCGCGAAGTGACTTCCGCCCTTCTAATAATGCCATTTCGACGCGAAATCGCTAAAATAACAACTAGGTACGAAATAAACGAAACCCACGACCCGAACCTCCGAAGCTGGGTCGAATCCGCCAACGATCCGAATACGGATTTTCCGATACAGAATCTGCCGCTGTGTATGTTCTTTCGTAAGGATGTTCAGCGAGCGAGAGAGTCCTTTGGTGCTGTTGTCGGGGATTCCATCATCGATATTGAACAGATTATAAAACTTGGACTCTTGGACGAATTCTTTCCGGGGTCGGATCGGGAGAGTTATGAACCCTACTTTCATTTCGCATGTTTGAATCCGTTGGCAGGAATGATGTCTGCTGGTCGAATCAAACTGCGAGTTGGACTCGTTACCCTGTTACGCGAGGGAGCCGCCTCGGACACGATCGCGGCAGTTCGACCGAATCTTATTCCCTTGACCGATGTGACTTTTAAAATCCCTACGCAGATCAACGACTACACTGACTTCTACTGCTCGATCTATCATGCGACGAATGTCGGGTCGATGTTTCGGCCGGACGCTCCGCTGCTGCCGAATTATAAATATGTGCCGATCGGGTATCACGGGCGGGCTTCGAGCATTGTGATCTCGGGGACGGACGTGAAGCGGCCGCATGGTCAGAATCGGAGCGACCAAGACGCACCGCCGGTCTTTATCCCGTGCAAAAGCCTTGATTACGAGATGGAGGTCGGGTTTTTCGTCGGGCAGGGGAATGAACTGGGAAGCTCAATTCCCATCGCGGACGCCGAGAAACACATTTTTGGGCTTTGTCTCGTCAATGATTGGTCGGCGCGCGATATACAGGCTTGGGAATATCAGCCGCTTGGGCCTTTTCTCGCAAAAAATTTTGCAACGACCATCTCGCCATTCGTTGTGACGATGGAGGCTCTGGCGCCGTTCAGGACGAATGCGTTTGAACGTGAACCCGGCGATCCGCAGCCGCTCGATTATCTGGCGGATGTGCAAAATCAGAAATTTGGCGGCATCGATATCAATCTTGAGGTCTTTATCCAAACCGATAAGATGCGCGACGAAAAGATCGAGCCGCATCTCCTCTCGCGTTCGAACATGAAAGACCTCTATTGGACGATCGGCCAGATGCTCACTCATCACGCCTCAGGCGGCTGCAATCTGCAAACCGGCGACCTGATCGCGACCGGCACGATCTCGGGCAAGGAAAAGAGCGAACGCGGCTCGATGCTCGAATTAAGCTGGCGCGGAACCGAACCGATTGATCTGCCATCCGGGGAGCAGCGTCGCTTTCTCGAAGACGGCGACGAGATCATTATGAAAGGCTTTTGTGAACGCGAAGGTTTCCGCCGCATCGGCTTCGGAGAGTGTCGAGGCCGAATCCTACCAGCGGATTGAGACCTTTTGACGCAGATTGACGCAGATTGGTGCGAGATAAGGCAGAACAGAAAAATTGTGAATTGCCTCCCGCCCATCCGCGTCATCAGCGTCAACCTGCGGCAAAACAACGTTTCTTTCTGCCTCTCTCTTTCTTCTGTGACAAAATAAGAATAGATGGAACTCATTCTCGACAAATTGCACGAGGAATGCGGCGTCTTTGGTGTTTTTGGACACGTCGAGGCGTCAGCGCTAACGCAGCTGGGACTTTTCGCCTTGCAGCATCGCGGACAAGAAGCCTGCGGCATTGTCTCGGCTTACGACGGCGATCTGCGTCAGTTTCGGGGAAAAGGCCTGGTTGCGGAAGTCCTCAACCCGGAAGTACTCGAAAATCTGTCGGGTTCGAGTGCAATAGGCCATACGCGCTACTCGACCGCCGGAAAGAATACGATCGACGAGGTTCAGCCTTTTTCCGTCACGTGTCAGCACGGTAAAATTGCAGTTTGCCATAATGGCAACTTGCCGCTTGCCAATCAGAAGCGCATCGAACTCGAACAGGCCGGGGCGATTTTCTCATCGACATCGGACACTGAGACAATTCTCCATGATATCGCCCGCACGCCCGCAAACAGTGTTACTCAGGCCATTGAGAACGTCCTGGGGAAGACCGAGGGGGCGTTTTCCCTTTTGTTCTTAACGCCCGAGGCGCTGATAGCCGTGCGTGACCCGCGAGGTTTTAGGCCGCTGGTCCTTGGTAAATTTCAGGGTGCCTGGTGCGTGGCGTCTGAGACCTGTGCGTTTGATTTGATTGACGCTGAGTATGAACGCGAGATCGAGCCGGGCGAGATGCTGGTCATCGACGCTGCGGGCATTCATTCTTCGAAACCATTCGAATCCAAACCGGTCTCGGTCTGCACATTTGAACACGTGTACTTTTCACGGCCCGACTCTACGATTTTTGGCAAGTCGGTTAACGAATCGCGTCATAAAATGGGCAGGCGGCTGGCGATCGAACATCCCGTCAACGCCGATCTCGTTGTGCCGGTACCCGACTCGGGCGTGGCCGCGGCAATAGGTTTCGCCAATCAATCAGGTATCAACTTTCGCCAGGCGATAATTCGCAATCACTACGTCGGCCGAACTTTTATTGAGCCTTCACAGTCGATCCGCTCGTTTGGCGTTCGGCTAAAACTGAACCCCATCAAAGATTTAATTAGAGGCAGACGTATCGTCCTCGTCGATGATTCGATCGTAAGAGGCACAACTTCTAAAAAAATCGTCGAAATGGTCCGCGACGCGGGTGCAACCGAGGTTCACATGCGTATCAGCTGCCCACCCACGACACACAGCTGCTACTACGGCGTCGATACGCCGGATCGCGACGATCTGATCGCCGCTAACATGTCGATACCCGAGGTGAACGCTTGGATAGGTGCCGACAGTCTCGGCTATCTTTCTCGCGAAGGAATGCTGGAGAGCATCGGGCTGGCGGGCGGCTCGACGTGCTCGGCATGCTGGACCGGACACTATCCCACTCTGATCGCGGACGGACATGCTGCTTGAAAGTTATTGCATGTGTTCTGCCAAAAAACGATCCAACGTCGGCCTTCCTAATTTCGTCTAAATATCGTAGACTGATGACCCGCATGATGCGGGTATCGAGCGAGCAAGTTGGCTCGCTCGTTAAGTCTTAATGGGGGCGACAGGCTTCGACAGGGGCTTGTATAGATCTTTGAATGCACGTCGGGCTTGGCTTGTTAGCTCGTTAAAAAAACTTGTCAAAACACAAATGCTAATCAAGAATTAGCTCTTGCAGCTTAGTTTAATTACTAACCTCAAGTGTCTTACCGGAAGTCAGCTTGTAGCGACCGGTCAAGGCATAACTCAGTAGAAGCTAGGGCGCGTTCCCCACCTGCGAACGCATCCCGAAACGTCAGTCAGGTTAGCTGCCGATGAGGTCTTGTTCGTTCATCTGCTCATCAGCGGCGAAATTTAAGTGAATGAACTAAACGTGTAGATTTTACTGGTCGCAACCTTTGGATGCGGGTTCGATTCCCGCCGCCTCCACCATTTTGTTCAAGACGGATCTGAAATTTCAAATTTGAAATTCCAGATCCGTTTTCGTTTGGTGCAGTTTAGAAAACGCCAATTTGCGTGATAGATTTTAGCCTTGCAAAAAGACCTTCCAATCGGAATATTCGACTCCGGCGTGGGTGGCCTGACCGTCTATCGTGCTCTACACGATCGATTGCCAAATGAACATTTTGTCTATCTGGGCGATACAGCGCGCGTGCCGTACGGCACCAAATCGCTCACAACGGTTGAGCGGTATGCACTTGAAAACTCCGAGTTCCTGGCATCGCTTGGTATCAAGCTTTTAGTGGTGGCGTGTAATACGGCCTCGGCGCTTGCCCTCCCAAAGATTCGTGAGAGCATCGGGATCGACGTGGTAGGAGTGATCGGGCCGGGCGGCCGAAAGGCAGTCGAGCTGACCAGCGGTGTTTCCCGTCCAAAGATCGGGGTCATAGCGACCGAGGCCACTATTGCGAGCAATGCATATCTTGACGCAATAAAGCGGGCATCGGGCGGTGCAAAGGTTTTCCAGACCGCGTGTCCGCTTTTTGTACCGCTTGCCGAGGAAGGGTGGACGCACGAGACCGAGACCGATTCGATAGCGGCGAAGTATTTGGCGCCGATGCGAAGCTTTGAGCCGGACGCGCTTGTCCTCGGCTGTACGCACTATCCGATCCTGAAAGATGTGATTCAGCGTTCCGTCGGCGAGGGTGTTAAGCTCGTAGATTCCGGCGAGGCGACTGCGGACGAGGTCGCTCAGTTACTGACGGAAAAAGGCCTCGCTAATCTTAATGCCGTCGGCGGGAAACGCCGGCTGTGTGACGACCTCGATCATTTTTACGTGACCGACGCGGCCGACCGATTTAGCGGAGTTGCCGAGCGATTTTTGGGTGTAAAGCCTTCAAAGCTGGAGGCGATAGAGGTCTACGGCAGCGACCGTATGTAGGCGGAATCCAGAGCGGTAGAGAGTGTTCTCTTGCCATTGAATATGCATTGTACCGACGGCACGCTCTATCGCGTCGGGTTTCTGCCCTTTTTTGATTTATGAGTTTTGAACGACCTGACAAACGAACGCATGACCAGATTCGCAATACCAAGATCACGCCGAACATCTCCCCGTACGCTGAGGGATCGGCCCTGATCGAGGTCGGCGGGACTAAGGTAATCTGCACCGCTTCGGTCGAGGACCGCGTACCGATGTTTATGCGTAACAAGGGGCTCGGCTGGATCACCGCGGAGTACGCCATGCTGCCGCGGGCGACGAACACGCGCACGCAACGCGAAACGCAGCGGGGGCCGTCGGGCCGGACGCAGGAAATTCAGCGGTTGATCGGCCGCAGTCTGAGGACAATTGTCGATACTAAATTGCTTGGCGAGCGGCAAATATTTATCGATTGCGACGTTATTCAGGCTGACGGCGGTACGCGGTGCGCGTCCATTACGGGAGCTTATGTCGCTCTCGCCCTCGCCTGTCGAAAGCTTGTAAAGACAGGCACGGTTAAGACAAATCCGATCATTAGCGAAGTAGCGGCGGTTAGCGTTGGTATCATCGAGGGCACAACGATTCTCGATCTCGCCTACGCGGAAGATTCGAATGCCGAGGTCGATATGAACATCGTCTGCACCGGAGCTAGCAAATTTATTGAGATTCAGGGGACGGCGGAACGCGAGCCATTTTCTCGCGATCAGATGGATGAAATGCTCGCTCTTGCGGAGACGGGTGTGCAGCGGCTTTTTGAGATCCAACGAAACGCGTTGAGTGTCTAGCCGCGGCTATTTCCTTTTCAAAACCATCCCAGGGGTTGATCCGGTAATCTTCCCATCGTTCCAAACCTGCACGCCGTTTACTAACACTCGTTTGATTCCGATAGAGAGTAGTTCGGGTTGCGCGAAGGTCGCTTTATCAATAACGGATCCTGCATCGAACAAAGTCAAGTCCGCCTTCAATCCCTTCTTTATCAACCCCCGGTCTTTTAAACCGAGCCTCGCCGCTGGCATCCCGGATGATTTGCGGATCGCCTCCTCGAGAGTCGACCATCGATTCTCGCGTACAAATCGACCGAGCACACGTGTGAATGTTCCTGTGCCGCGAGGATGCCGGCTGCCGATACCGCCGTCGCTCGAAACCATTACCCATGGGCGCGTGTAGAACGCCCTGACGTCTTCCTCGTTCATGGAATTGCAGACGACACCGGCCCCGCCGTCCTTTACGATCTGAATATAGATATCGACAGGGCTGGTATTTTTTGTGGCGGCGATCTGCTCAAGCGTTTTCCCTTCGTAATCGCGGTGGGCGGGGCAGCTGGTCACCAGGACTTTGTCTGCTCCACCGACATTCTCGAGTCCGAGCTTGATCTCGGTCCGGTCTTCGTGCCGTCGGCTCGGTACAAGAACGGTTATCGTCGAGGCCCAGGCTGTGTACGGGTATTCATCGGCCGTTATGTCTTGACCACCTCGCCTCGCGGTCTCGATCAAGGCGATTGCCTCCGCACTTTTGCCCCAGACGTTCTTGTTACCCATCTTTATATGTGAGATCTGCACGGGCAATTTTGCTTCGCGACCGATTTGAATCGCTTCCTCCATCGCGGCACGAAAGCCTTCCTCTTCATCACGGACATGGCTCATATAGACGCCGCGATACTTCGCTGCGACCCGTGCAAGGGCAACCAGTTCTGCCGTGTCCGCCATGAAACCCAAGTCGTATTCGAGTCCCGACGACAGCCCGAACGCACCCGAACGCATGCCCGCCTCGACCAGGGTTGCCATCGCGGATATCTCGTCCGCGGTGGCTCTACGTTTGTAGTCATTCTTCATCACCCGCTCGCGAACGGAGGCGTGACCGATAAACGAACCCACGTTGACCGCGACCTTGCCCGCGAGCTTGCCAAAATAGTCGTCGAGCGGCAAGGGGCTGCCCCCATCCGGCCCGACGATGACTGTGGTGATTCCCTGTGAAACCTGATTGGCGGCACCGCCCTCGCGAAGCAGGCCGGATTCCGAGTGATTGTGAATATCTATGAAGCCCGGGGCGAGAACGAGGCCCGTCGCATCTATGATGTCATCAAATTTTGACGGCCTTAGCTTTCCTATACCCGCAATGCGGTCACCCGTAATCCGAACATCAGAGACATACGAGCGTCGGCCAGTGCCATCGATCACTCTCGCGTTCTGGAAAAGGGTCGACGTCGACTGACCAAGGGCAATGTTACACAGGGAGAGAGCGACGAGGGCTGCAGCCATGGTTTGTTTATGCACCCAGCGATAATATGTAAAAACCCCGCTCAAAGTCCAACGGCATCCCCCACCGCTTTGACTGTCAGCGAGCCGAGAAACTAATATCTATTGGAAACAGGCGGGACAAATCAATTGAATACAAAAGAATTTGAAGGGAAGTCGGCGATTGTCACCGGCGGAACGCGAGGAATCGGGAAAGCGATAGCGCTCGAACTTGCCGCTCGAGGTGCAAATGTCGCGTTTAACTTCTCAAAGAGTGCTGATGAAGCGGAACAGCTAAAGGCTGAGATCGAGACGTTCGGCGTCAAAACGTTTTCGTCCCAGTGTGATGTGGCAAATACGGAGGCGGCGGCTGAGTTTGTCGGACACGTCAAAGAGGAATTTGGCGCAATTGATTATCTTGTCAATAACGCAGGCATCACCCGCGATCAGCTTATCCTGAGAATGAAAGAAGAGGACTGGGATTCGGTGATCGATACGAACCTCAAGGGCGCGTGGAATTTTTCTAAGGCCGCCGTTCGCCCGATGATGCGAAACGAGAATGGCGGCTCAATTTTAAATATCACCTCGATTTCCGGAATAGTCGGCATGCTCGGTCAATCAAATTATTCTGCGTCTAAGGCGGGAATGGTTGGGCTGACGAAATCGCTTGCCAAGGAGATTGCGAGCCGAAAGATAACGGTAAATGCCCTGGCTCTGGGGCTGATCGAAACAGATATGGCGAGCGGGATGAATGATGAGTACCGCGAAAAGATTCTTGCATCGATTCCTCTCGGGCGGCTCGGTAACGTAACCGAGGTCGCCGGCATCGCCTGCTTTCTGCTCTCGCCGGCAGCGGCGTACATCACCGGTCAGGTCGTGCAGGCTGATGGCGGTCTGGCAATTTAACTTCGGAATGTCGCTACAATACCAGTCCGAAGAAACAGGTGAGGCAGTCGATTCCGCCCTGATACCGGCACCCATACTAACCTACATACTCGTCGCCGCAACCGTCGCTGTTGCGGCATTTCAGATTCTTACCGGTCTTGAGCCGTCGATTATCGCGGCTGGTTTCGACAAGCCCGCTTTTACAGAAAACCGGGAATACTGGCGAATCCTGACCGGCGCCACCGTCCATGCCGGCCCGCTGCACGTCGCTATGAATTGCTACGCGCTTTTCAGTTTTGGAAGAATCCTCGAGATGCTTTCCAACAGGGCGCACCTTGCTATCGTATTTCTCCTTGCCGCACTGGGCGGTGGATTTTCAAGCCTCATTTTTGTGCCCGACGGCTTGTCGGTGGGGGCCTCAGGCGGTGTTGTAGGGATCCTCGGATACCTGGCTGTCTATGCGTTTCGGCGACGTAGGTTCATTGATCGGGGTTTTCGTAAGAGTCTGTTGATAAATATAGGGTTTATCCTTGTCTTCGGTCTTGTCTTAAATCAAGTCATCGACAATTACGCACATATTGGCGGACTGCTCACCGGAGCTATCTACGGCCTTATACAAATTCCACTGGATGAATATGTCGATCCTCGGGTAGCGTCACAGCCTTTCCAGTTATTAGGATTTGGGGCCGCGGCGATCTATCTTGGGTCGTGTTTGTTCTCGATTCTCCTTTTCTTTGGCTACGTTTAGCTCTCAGATATGCCGCGCGTTCGCGTCCATCAGCACGTTAATCCGTTATCTCCTTATTACGGTCGAGAACCGCGCCCGATCCAACTCCGGGAAATATACGCGCGGCCCGAATGTCCCCTTCATCTCGATATCGGGTGCGCTCGCGGGCGATTTATCCTGCGGATGGCGGAGGCCGAACCCGAGTGGAATTTTCTCGGCGTGGAAATCCGCGAGCCGTTAGTGATCGAGGCAAATGGGATCGCTGCCGAAGCGGGACTCGACAACCTCCACTACGAATTTTGCAACGCCATGCTGTGGTTGGACCGTCTGATTGCCGAAATTCCCGCAGGACTTCTGCAGCGGGTGTCAATTCAATTTCCCGATCCGTGGTTTAAGAAGAGGCACTCTAAAAGACGGATGGTGAATGGGGCGATGCTCGATGCGATTGCGGGCCGCTTAGCGATAGGCGGGCGGGTATTCGTACAGACCGATATCGAACCGCTGTCGGCGGAGATGTTTACCCTATTTCGCGAACACTTTGCGTTCGAGCCGACTGACACGACCGAGAACGCCTTTCCGATAAAGACTGAAAGAGAAAATGCCGTCGAGGCGAAAGGCCTGCCCGTTTATCGTGCTGGGTTTTTGCGGCGGGAGTGAATTCTAGCTGTTAGTTCTTAGCCATTGATCATTCGCACTTCGTTTCATTTCCAGTTCTTTTCTTTCTTAAATCGTTTGATGATCATCTCCCTACGCATTTTTGGCAGATGATCGATGAATAGTTTGCCATTGCAGTGATCGGTTTCGTGCATAAACGCTCGGGCCGCATAACCTTCGGCTTCGCGCTCAAACCAATCGCCTCTTTCATTTTGGGCCCTGAGCGTCGCCTTTTGGGGGCGAATGACAACGGCCGGCACTTTACCGACGGACAGGCAGCCCTCCTGGCCGGATTGCTCCCCCTCGGTGGCAATGATCTCGGGGTTTGCCGCGATCAGTTTAGTGCCTTCACAGTCCATTACGAATAATCTCAGGTTGAGACCGATCTGCGGAGCGGCAAGACCGACGCCCTCGGCGTGGTACATCGTTTCAAACATACCCGCACACAAATCGGCGAGTGCCTGGTCAAATGTCGTAATTGGCTGGCCCAATTCGGTCAAGACGTTTTCCGGATACTCGATGATTGGTCGTATGGACATCCGTTCAAGCTTATCAAAAAAGTCTGACGCTGAAAGGTCACGGCGAATCGGTCTTTGATCAGAAGGCCCCAATCGTTTAGCTATCGTTAAAAGTCGGTTAGTATTGTCGCGGGCGCGCTCGGCCCGTCTAACGCTATATCTATGGAACCAGTTTCGACACGCCTTTTCAGTTGGCAGCGAGTCATCCTCATCGGAGCGGCGTTCCTTGGCGTGGTCGTTATTCTCCAGCGGTCGCTGCGGTACGTTTGCGAGAACCACGTAACGTTCGACTGCCCGTATTACTGGCCAGTCAGTATTCTAAATCTGCGTTTCCCGGCGATCCAGGATTTCATTGTCGCGACAATCGTCACGGCCCTTTTTTTTCTGATTTATCGACATCTCGAGGCGAGACGCTTTAGCTTACCGCTGGTTGTGATCGCCGGCGTGCTGTTGATCGCCGGAGTAACGCTGATCCATGGCATTAGCGAAGGTTTCTACGCTCCTATTGCCGGCGATGCACGCAGCGGCACGCTTACCACATATTCTCTCGAGGGACAGGAATACTTCCATGATGCGCTAACGATCGAGGATCCGATAGATTTCTTTCGACGCTATAACGAGATCCAGCCTACCCTGCATTCCCATGCTCACACACATCCGCCCGGGGCGGTTTTAACTTTTTACTTTCTGCGAAAGATCTTTCACGATCCGGGGATTATGGCACTCATAATCATGCTTTTATCGACGGCGGGGACCGCATTCTTCTTTAGTCGCTTACTGAGAACGCACATTGATGACGAGTTGACTGCAAGGTTTACGACCTTTCTGCTGCTGCTGCTTCCAGCAGTGCAGATTTACTATCTGGCAACCATTGATGGGATCGTCGCGGCGCTCTTAACCGGCACGCTCTACTTTTTCTGCTTTGGGAAAGGGCGACTGTCTACGCTAGGCGCGGCCGCTCTGCTTCTCGCATCGTTCCTCCTCACGTTTGTTAGCCTATTCATCCTGCCCGTACTGGTCGGTTTCGATCTGATTGTCAGGCGCAGTCTAAAGCGGTCTCTCCTCGTGATTGGGAGCGTGGTCGCCGCGCACGCGGGAATTTACCTTCTCACCGGATACAGCGCGTTTCAGTCGTTTCGCGCAGCGTCCGCTTACGAGAATCCGCTTGGATTTATGCTGTTCGTAAATCCGGCCAATTATCTATTCACGCGATTAGAGGACGTCGCTGAAGTCGTATTCTTTTTGGGCCCGTTTCTGTTGATCTTATTTTTCCGGGCCATGAGGACGATTCGCCTGCGGCCCCTGGATGTGTTGACCGGCCTGGCATGTCTAACGCTTATTGGGATGTACGCAGCGGGCGCATGGAGAACCGGCGAAACCGCTCGCGCCGGTTTGTTTATGTATCCGTATCTCTTGTTTCCGGTTGCTCGTTACCTGGAGGAAGCAAAGGCTAATGCTGGTGCACGGTTACAGATCGCGTCCCTCGTTTTCCTACAGGCCGTGGGGATGCAGCTGATCGGAAACTTTCACTGGTAACCCTATCGGGGTATGACCCCGGTGCGAGAGTCGCGACGGAAGTTCCGCTTAGCATTAAAACCTTTTTCTTCGCGAGCAAGGCATTCCCAGCAGACCACTGTCTCGGCGTGTGTCGATGAAACGAACGTGTTGTAGTGATCCATCTCACGGTCGCACTTTGTGCATCTTGCGATCGGTTTTGCTGTTGATTCCATACTCTGAACACTCATCGCAGTTCGTAGATTCTGTACTGCTCGGTCTCAAATATAACAGGAAAAGGGTATTCGGTGCGCGTCACAAGATGTGTTCCGGCGTATTTTTGGGCGATGGTGAGGATTTGCTCGGTAGAGAGGCGGTCAAACCCGTTAGCGATCTCGCTATGGGCCTGTTCCCGCTCGGTAATTTCGACACCGCCTGTCAAATCCGATATCCGCCTCCGCCATTCGATCAGCCGCTCGTAACGCGGATATCTATACGACGCCACATGTGCTCGCTTCGAAAGATACCAAAGCTTGCCGTGGTTGGGCGTGCTGAGGATGACGGCGTCTGGCGGCGTGTGTTGGGAAATCCATATAAGAGAGGTCTCAAAATCATCGGCGTGCGTTCGCCAGCTATCCCGCGTTTCCCGCATGTGAGCGAGGCCCTCTCCAAGCGGATTTAGCGGCGCGATAAGTCCGATTGCCACCAGTACAACGACCATCTGCATACCCCGCCTGCCGTCACGCTGTAAGTGTTGCAGCACACAGAACACTGTAAACAGGAAAAACAGCGGTGTCAGAATCGGGAAGAGCCGCATCGGCATAAAACGCAGCGGCGGAAAAATTTCAAAAGCGCGTAGGAGAAATCCGAGAAGAAAGCACGCGCCAATCGCGATCTGAAAGTTTCGCAGGAATCGCAGAGCGAAAGACTCAACCCTCCAAAAGGCGACGGCATTAAAAACGCCCATCAGGCATACGATTCCCACGCCGAGCTTAGAAAAGTAGAACGGATCGAAGTGGAAGGGCATGTGGACCTTCACCACGAATTCCCAATCGATCGCGGATGCTTCGACGGCACCCTCGTGGCCGACGATGAGCGGAATTAAGCCCGGGAGACAAAACAAAAAAGTGAGCAGGGCGATCTTTGCGAGATCGGCGGCGCATCGTCGCTCTACAAGCATTGCTATGCCAACGGACGGGATGGCCCATAGACCGACTGCCGGATGAAAGCTGAAGGCCAGGCCCAGCAACATGCCGGGCCCGACACTCTTGCAACGCGCAAATCCGTCAAGAGCCATGAGCAGACATGCATATGCGACGACTTTTGCCTCAAAGGTGCCAAAGATCCACTCGGCATTAACCACCGACTGGCCAAATGCGAGCCATAAAGAAATAGAGAGGGCGATTGCCCAGACGGGTATCGGCCAGTTACGCCCGAGCTTGAAGAGGGCTGCGAGGCAGGCGATCCAAAATGCGACGCGCCCAAACCAAGCGACGGTTTCGACCGGTACAAAGCGAGTCGGAACTGAGAAAATTGTATTAAACAGCCAATGCTCAGACGCGGTCTGCGAAAACGACCAGTCGTTTTGCAGGAAACCAGGTTCTAAACGGAGAAGATATATGAACTCATTCCCATAGGGCACCGTGCGCCCGTGGAGAGCGACAACGACCAGGAAAACGAACGCGATACACAGCCAGAATGCGATAGACGACCTGCCCGGAGATTCAGGTAGATGAATTGCGTCTGGCATGGTGCGAGGATTATAACCGGTGCGGCTCTGCGGCGGAATGAGAGGACGGGCGGGATGCCGTTAAAGTTTCGTTGCGATATCTGGCGGCGTGCTCGCGCATCGTGACGACTTCGAATTTTTGCGTAAGTTTATCGAGGACATGCTCGATAAACTCGAGTTTTTGGCCCGTCGGTAAACTCATCCCGGGAAAGAACTTGAGATCAGGAACATCGTCCCCGCTCAAAAAATCAAGTGGATGCAGCAGAAATGAGGGATCCAGGCCTGTCACGGAACACGCTGCGAGCGCCGAACGCCAATACAGCCGTGCGATGGCCGGCGAGATCGTCGCCAGGTAATTGAGATATGTTGCGTGAATCGGCGTCTTGATAAGTGGAAAGGTGGTGACCGGTATCTCAACCAGGTCAAAGGCCAATTTATGCGGACGCAGCGTCTGCATGCCGTCGGCAAAACTGCCATAGAGCTTTCTCAGCTTTTCTCGTTCGTCTGAGCTCATATTCGGCGACTTCAGAAAAAAGAATGCTCTTGCGAGTGGTGCGATGTAGGTCGGTAGCGTCGAGCAATCGTACTGGTAGTCGCGTTCGCCGAGAACCTCAACTACCATTGGTGAGAGACTGAAGCCCGGTCCGCGAAAACCCACAGGCCGTGCGACGCCGATAGCGTCCAGGGCGTCTTCGGTTCGTTCAAATTCCGCGGCGATCTCTTGTTTCGAATAGAGGTGCAGCCACGGTTCGTGACTAAAAGAGTGATTGCCGATCTCATGACCGGCGTCCGCAATTGACCGAATCGCGCCGTGGTTTTTATCGAGTGCCGCGTCCTGGCCCACGATAAAGAATGTGATTTTAAGTTTCTTACGCTCGAGAATCTCGAGTATTTGGGGTACAGCACGGTCCAGATAACTGGGAAAATCTTTCCAGCCGGCATCGCCGTGGGTTTTCATGTACGACCATTGATTATCAAGGTCGAGCGATAAGCTGGCTGTGCGTTTCATACTCTGAACGGGCCGTCGGGTGTGCCGAAGTCAAAGCGCAGATTGAGCGGAGGCCTGGTCGTCCCGAAAATACCTTTCGGCGAGCTGGACGGTTTCATTGATGTTGAGCGTGCCGTTGACGATATGGGTCGAGTTGACGATTGCCACGCCGTCGATCGAAGTCTGCATTGGCAGCAGGTCTTCGGAGTAGTTTAGTACGGGAACCGGGAATACCTGCCGAACCCGCGAGATTTTGAACGCCAAAACATCGCTGCGATTAAAATTGGGGTACATATCCTCAAGGCCCATCAGAAAATACTCTTGAATCTCATCGTCTGACTTATCGAAAAGCGGGTCATCAGGTGCGATATAGCGCGGGAGGTAAATCAGTGCGTTCCGGTTGAATTCTTTCTTATCTACGATCGCCGACATTTCGATCACGCCGGTAAACGGGGTGTCATCCGTTATGTTCGTCACATAATACTTTGACAGGGAGCACCTCATCATCATCGAGGCGCAGACGATGCCTTGATAGCGGATATTGTTCAGCCCTTTGACTTCATGACCGGTCAACTGGGGCAGCATCTTTGCGGCCGTATTCGACGGGCACGTGAGAATTACGCGGTCGAACAGGGTGACGGTCTCTTCCGATGGAAAGTCGATAACCGCACTGCTCACTAGCTCAGGCTCCGACAGAAATGCCCCGGAAAAGCCCGGCGCGATCGTTCCGGCGGTCGCGAAAGTCGAATATTTTGTCCTTTGGCTTACCACGCTCGGCTTCACATCTTTATGACGACGCTTCGCTGCCGTTGTAACACGGATTTTGCCTCCCGCAAGCCTTTCCGCATTTCGCACACGCGAGTTAAGCCTGATCTCAACGCCTTTTTCGACAAGCGTTTCGCCAAAATGCTCCAGTACCCGGGCGTAGCCACCGCGGACGTAGCCAAACATTTCCTTCTTCATCCCCGAATTGCGGGCTGAATACATCCGCTGGATCGTCGCCCAAATAAATGACGCGGCCGTCTCTTTGTAGGCCTCGCCAAGTTTCGCCTTTAGCAGCGGCTTCCACATCTTTTCGAAAGTTTTCTTACCGGAAAGGCGGGTCAACCATTTTTCAACGGTCGTCTTCTCGAGGGCTTTCCAGTCGTTCAGCCGGGATGCATAAAAAATCGTCATTCCCAGCCGCAGCTTGCTTACAAGATTGAGCGGTTTGAACGTGAGAAACTCTTTTGTATTCGACATCGACAGCAGTTCGCCGTCCGTGTAGAAGCCGGTCTTTGTTTCGACCCAGCGAAAGTCGTCTCCCAGCCCAATTTCCTCGATAATATTTCGGGTATGACGGTCCGAGGCAAGCACCACATGGTAGTGTTTGTCCCAGATGACGTCACCGATCTCCCACACAGATGCGAGCCCGCCTATTTCACTGGCGGATTCATAGAGGGTCACCTCTGCGCCAGCGTCGGCGTAGCGCATGGCAAGCGTCATTCCCAGAAAGCCGGAACCGACGATAGCAATTCTTTCCTTCATTGTTGGCACTCTGCGTGGGTCGGAATTCACTTGAGATCCTTTGACGTAACGGCAAGCCCTGACGATGTGAGAGAAGGTTTAATCGGTTCTAAATTCCCGGAGAATCTGATCATGGCCAGGCGACCGAGCAGCTTTACCGTGCCCACGATTGTTTTAGCCGTTTTCATCTTTGAGGCGCCAAACAGCCTGACAGCGAGAACAGTGGGGAATTCGACGATCTTGCCGCCATTCAGGTCGAGCAGTCCCAGCATCTCGGGTACGCCGTGAAACCCGGGGGCCTGAGGCTGGATGTCGACCATCGCGCTTCGTCTGAGAACTCGGAAGCATGCCGTGTAAGACGCGATCTTGGTATGGAGAATCTGGCGATATAGCACGGATGCCCCTTTTGACAGCAGCAGCCGCCATCCAGGAACATTCTGCACGGCGCCGTCTTTGTGATAGGGCGATGCCTGCACCATGTCGACGTCGTCAGTGAGCATCGGAATCATCTTCACGAGCTCGTGCGGATCGAACGTGCAGTCGCAATCAATCGAGCAGACAATTTCAGTCGTCGCCGCACGGAGGCCAGTCATGATTCCCGCCGCCACGCCCTTATTCGCCTCGTGCTTTAGAATTTGGACGTCGCTTTGGCCTCCGAAAAGGGTTTTGATTACCTGCACCGTGTCGTCCTGACTATTGTCGTCTACGAAAACAAGCCTGGACGTGTAGCCGATATCGTTTAAGCGATTCTCGACTGATGCCAGCGTCTTCGCGAGGTATGGCAGGGATTCCTGTTCGTTGTAACAAGGAACGACAATCGAAACGGGCGTCATTTCCGATGTGGATCTGGTCACGATGCCGACTGATTCACGAGGTGCGGTGACCGCTTTGTTAAGGGTTGCCAAACTCTGCGTCAGACCTAGATGATCCGCAATTCCGGTGCATTGGTACAGGGCAAGATTCTCGTGCAGGATCCACTCCATCTTGTCCAGCTTCCGATAGTGTCGGATACGATTATAGTTGGAGGCCGCAGAAATACGAGGCTGCTCAGGATCGAGTTCCCAGACGTGAAAGTAGAAAACAAATGGATCGTCGCTTCTCTTATGCCAGTTTCCTACCGCGTGGCGCATCAGGGTATATGGAAGCTGCCGATAATAATTACCGCCGGAAATCGGCAGCAAGCCGACGCCTAAGTCGAGGGTTGAGTACGGAACTTCCCATATCGAGTTTTCACCCGACGGAACTTCGTGCGCTACGCGCCGTGTCTTATCTGTCGTAGTTGTGGGCAGAAAAGATGCGTCGTAGCTGAGGCCCTCGTCGGCCAGTACATCGAGTATCCAGCCGCTCTTCTCGAATGCGAGCTTTTCCGCCGCACGGTAACCGATTACCTTCTGATGGGACGCGTCCTCTATGGCGTCATTGGCTCGCCGCAAGTCGTCGCGAAACTCGTCGGAAGTCAGGTTTACCGGGCTGCGATGATAAAACCCGCGACTGGCAACCTCGTGGCCGCGATCCACAATCTCCCTAACGAGGGCGGGGTTGAGGTCCGCAATCCAGCCCAGGACGAAGAAGGTCGCCTGAGTGTCATACCGGTCGAGCAGATCGAGCGTCTTCAGCGTGTTCTGCTCGTAACGGGGCTCAAAATTTTGCCAGTTTCGCTGCTGGATAAGGCTCTCAAAAGCTCCAACGTGAAAATAGTCTTCAACAAGAATTGTGAGCAGACTGCGCCTCTTTGGCCGCAGGTTCTCGGTCGGTTCAAAAGTCTTATTTTCCGCGGCTCGTACCATGTCGGTGGGTTTGGTTTGTTTGCAGGCGTTGTCTACAAGGAAGACGCTAGAGAGAAAGCGAGAATTACGGTTGATTTCCTAAACAAAGGTCACGTTCTTGCGAGGAACGTCGGCCTGACCGTCAGCTGCGATTCGCCTTACCGCAGAGCGTCTTACCTTGAACGTGTCCTCGATGGCCTTTACGATGCGTCGAGCGGCACGACCGTCACCGAATGGATTTGCGACTTCCTTGATCGAGTTAATCCACGCTGAATCGCGGTAATTTTCCTCAAGCAGGCACTTTAGCGCCTTTGGATTGTCTCCAACGAGTTTTGCGACACCCGAACGGATCGCCTCTGGCCTTTCAGTGTTCTCGCGCAAGATAAGCAGGGGTTTGCCGAGACTGGGAGCTTCCTCCTGCACTCCGCCCGAATCAGAGACGATGAGCCATGCCGACTGCATCAAGCCAAGAAAATCGGCGTACCCCAGCGGCCCGAGCAGGTGAATTCGCTCATGCCCGCCGAGTATCTCTTGTGCGATTGTTTTAACGTTCGGGTTTGGATGAACGGGGAAAAAGAGCGAAACATCCTGGTGCCGTTCCACAAAATCACGTATAACGCGCATATTTGCGGTCATCGTCCGGCCGAAGCTCTCGCGACGATGTGTGGTAAGCAGCAGCCGTTTCGAACCTCTTGTCAAATCGATCAAATTCGCTATTGCAGGGCCGATGACAAGGGATTGCAGCATCTGATCGAGACTGTCAACCACCGGGTTTCCGGTGACAAAAATCTTCTCTGTAGTCACGCCCTCTGAAACAAGATTGCTTCGATTCTTTTCTGTTGCCGCAAAATGGTATGCGGCTATCTGTGAGACGAGGCGACGATTCATCTCCTCGGGAAACGGGCTCATCAGATTGCCCGATCGCAGCCCAGCCTCGACGTGGCCAACCGGGACCCTGCGATTAAAACCAGCGAGCGCACCGGCGAGCGTGGTGGTCGTATCTCCCTGTACCAAAATGAGATCCGGTCTTTCGATTACCAGGAGTCTGTCGAGTTTTGCGATGACGCGGGATGATACGTCGTTGGGCGACTGATCCCGCTTCATGACGCCAAGATCATGATCGATATTGATCGCGAGCGACGTTAGAAACGGTTTCAGAAGCTGCTTATGCTGGCTGGAGCACACGATTACTGTCTCAAACCGACGCCGGCGCAACTCATGGATCACCGGAGCGAGCTTAATCGCCTCAGGCCGTGTGCCAAATAAAACTAGTACTTTTTTGTTCAGCCTTGTGCGGGCGGGCAGAGATGCCTCGGCGGCGGCGGCCACATCATCGAACATAAAATGTCGCGGGGAGCACGGGTGATGCCCCGTGCTAACATACATTTAAACACGAATGGGTTCCGTTTTGCAACATGTTTTTACAAGGTTAGTCGGTGTTTATATTTCTTTAGGTCTTATCCTAAGTTCCGTGGACGCCCAAACCACGCCGACCCCAACGCCGCAGATCCTCAGAGAAGAGGTCATCGTCACAGCCAACCGTACCGAGACGAAGCTTTCGGATACGCCCGCAAGCGTGGTAACGATCGGGCGGACCGAGATCACCACGTCTGCCGCGCCGACGCTCGACGATGTGCTGCGGCAGACGGCTGGGTTTTCAATCTTTCGCCGCTCCAGCAGCCGTAATGCCAATCCGACGACGCAGGGCGTGTCGCTGCGTGGCGTCGGGGCAAGCGGAGCAAGTCGCTCAATCGTAATGTTTGACGGCGTGCCGTTGGGCGATCCGTTCGGAGGATGGGTGCAGTGGAATCGGGTGCCGCCCATCGGTGTTGAGACCGTCGAGGTCGTGCGCGGCGGAGCTTCAAGCCTATACGGAAGTGCAGGCCTCAGCGGCGCGATTAACATCCTGCCGCGTCAAACAGGCAAGGACTTCATAGGGTCGGCCGACGTCTTTGGCGGGATGCAGAAAACCATTTCCGGGTCGGCATTCGCGGGCATGCATTTTGGCCCGTGGGCGGCTGACGCCGTCATAGCGAGTTTCCAAACGCGTGGTTACCGCCCCGTTGACCCTGACGTTCGAGGCACCGTCGACGGCTTCGCAGGTGCACGAAGCTCAGTATTTTCGGGCAGGTTTATGCGTCAGTTTGGAGAGACGGGCTCGCTATTTTTCCGGCCGTCGTATTTCGGCGAAGTGCGAACCAACGGTACTGCGCTGCAGACGAACCGCACTCATATTCGTCAGTTGGTTTTTGGTGGAGAAAGACTTTATCAAAGCCCTCGGAGCGTGAGGATTTCGCTGCGAGCTTACGGAGGCACGCAAGTCTTTGATCAAATATTTACCGCAATAAACGCAGCCCGCACTACTGAGAGCTTAACCCGGGCCCAGCGCGTGCCGGCCCAGAACATGGGGCTGTCGGCACAAGCTTCAGGCGTGTTGGGGGACCATGCCCTACTCGGCGGCGTGGACTTGCGCAATGTGCGCGGGGCGAGTGACGAGATCGGATTCTCGCAGAATCGCGCGACGGCATTGATCGCAGCGGGTGGTCGCGAATCGGTCGTCGGCGTGTTCTTTCAGGATTTTGTTCGGATCGGCGAGCGGATTGTTGTTACGGGCGGTTTGCGACTCGATCGATGGAAAAACTACAAAGGCTCAAGCATTGTCCGCCCTCTCGCCCCGAACAGTGCCGTCACGACCATGTTCGATGACCGGCGTGAGGATGCTCTCAGCCCTCGCGTATCAATCCTGGGTAAGCTATCCGACGAGATTTCGATCTACGCCAGTGCGGGCCGCAGCTTCCGCTCGCCTACATTGAACGAGTTATATCGAGCTTTCCGCGTGGGTAACGTAATGACGCTCGCAAATGAAAATTTGAGAGCCGAGCGGTCGACGAACATTGAAACCGGGGCCAGCTATACGACTAGCAGATTCAGCGTCCGCGGCAGCGGTTTTTGGACCCGGGTTGACGAGGCGGTCGCAAACGTGACGCTTCTCATCGCTCCCGACGTGATAACTCGTCAGCGACAGAACGCCGCGAGTACGACTTCGAGCGGCGCGGATGTCGACGGCGAAGTGCGATTTCGCAGCCTGAGCCTGAGTGGTGGGTATCTTTTCACCGATTCGCGTGTATCTTTGTTTCCGTCCAATGCCCAGATCATCGGACTGCGTATACCGCAAGTCCCGCGGCACCAGTTTACTGGGCAAGCTCGACACCTAGTTAAGCGATGGACGGTGGCCCTCCAAGCTCGCGGGGCAGGCTCACAATTTGATGATGATCTCAATGTCTTTCGACTCGGGAGATATTTTCAGGCAGACGTCTTCGTCTCCAGGGACTTGAAAGAGAATCTAAAGGTATACTTCGCGGTCGAAAACGTATTCAGCTCACGCTACTCCATCGGACGAACCCCTATTCGAACGGTCAGCGCGCCAGCAAATTTTAGGATGGGAATCAGATGGTATTGACTTAATCTGCGTTCATTAACTGACAGTCGTCCACTGACATCTGCTTACTCGGGGGGGCCAGTACATCCGGGGCCCATCAGGGCAGGTGATTTGGTACTGATGATCGGGAAGTTTTCGGCCTCGGCATTCTTTTCCATCCATTCTGCGTATTCAGGCGGATAAGACATATCCGAGAAGATGGCTTCCACAGGACACTCAGGCAAGCAGGCGTCGCAGTCGATGCACGTGTCGGGATTGATGAGCAATCGGTCCGGCGTCTCGTGAAAGGCCTCAACAGGGCAGACAGCGGCACAGTCTGTGTATTTACATTCAATGCAGGGAGTGGTGACGATATAGGTCATTTCGCTCTGATTAGTCTCCTAAGAATCAATGTAAAAACCTAATATTTGCACGGCGGGTTGTCAAATCCATTGTCCGGCGAAGAGGGCGCCGAATCCGGTGTATAATCCTGGAAGCGGAGAAAACCTGATGAAAGCAAATCCAATCGGCGAGATGTCACGAGAGGAATACTTAGCATTCGAGCGTGCGTCCGAGGAAAAACACGAATATCGCGGCGGCGAGATCGTCGCGATGTC
>JBBJMG010000024.1:0-22158 GCA_037720205.1 Pyrinomonadaceae bacterium | reverse complement strand
TCCGCTGACCATCGACGCCGTGCTGATCTACGCGCAAAAAGGCTCGGGTAAACGCTCGAACCTGTTTACTGACTATACTTTCGCAGTGTGGAAAGACAAGGAACTCGTGCCGTTTGCAAAGGCGTACTCCGGGTTGACCGACGCGGAGATACGAAAAGTCGACAGATTTATCCGCGACCATACGATCGAAACCTTCGGCCCCGTCCGTAGTGTTAAACCGGAGCTCGTCTTCGAGCTGGGCTTCGAAGGGATGCAGCGTTCAACCCGACACAAATCCGGCGTAGCAGTTCGCTTTCCGCGCATACTGCGGTGGAGGGATGATAAAAAGATCGACGACGCCGATTCGCTCGAGACGATCCAAGAAATGCTCGAGGCAATACAGTCGGCAGTACGTACTATTTGACCGTCGTCGGCGCCGGAACGCAGGCACCGTTGCCTGCAAGCGTTCGATAGAACGCTGCCGGCGCTGGATGCCGGAACGCAGGCACCCTTGCCTGCAAGCGTTCGATAGAACGCTGATGTCGCAGCGGATAATTCAAGGTCGGAGATACCAGGCTCCGCCACGCCGGAGGAACCGGCGTTGCAGGCAAGGGTGCCTGCGTTCCGGCAAGACGGATATGCGAAACGACCGCACGGTTAATAATATCTTTGATCTCGGTGCTGGTCGTTATCCGCACCTGAAATTCACCCGCGAGGATTTTCCCCGCGTGCTCGCGACGCGGCGGATTGAGGAAGATGACACATCGGAGTATTTCGGGGCGTTTCTCTCCAAAACCGCCGTTCGCATCCTGATAGATTTTGTGAATAAGATATTCCGATTGAGGGCTTGCGACCTCGATATCGACGGCTCTTTTCCAATTCCCTGCACGCAGTATTACCACAAACGCTGCCTCGCCCCATGTGTCGCGAGACTGTGCGGACGAGACGAGTACGTGCAAATGGCCGAGCTTGCCCGCCTGTTCGTGGCTAACCAACGCGGGCTGTTCTCATCGGTAATCAAAACGCTGATGGGCCGCTGTGCCGAGGAACTCGATTTCGAAAAAGCCGCGTTTTACCGCGATATTTTACTGGCCGTCGAAAAGTATTGGGCAAACAAACGTTATTCGGTGTGGCTTGATGACGCGGTCGACACATTTGCCGTCGAGGATACACCAACGGGTTTTAGCGTCTTTCTTGTCACCCATCGCGACCGCACTGTTCTGGGGCGAAAGGTCTTTAGCGTCGATCGCGAGGAGGCTGAAAGCTCAGATCTAGTGCTCGCAGAGATTCTTGAATCTTTTTATCAGTTTCATCTGCCGCGCGAGATTCGAGTATCAAGAGACTTCGTTGGGCGGCGCGAGCTTACGGGAAGGCTGACAGCAAAGTTTGGCAGGCAGGCTCGAATTCTCGTCGTCAATCCAGCCACAAAGGGCGTAAATGTCGCTCGGGGACTCCATCTTACTCACGACGAATACGAACTCGACAAGGCGAAACCGCTTGCGACTCCCGAGGTGATTGCGAGACGACTGGCAAAGATGTTTAATCTCCCGAAAAAAAAGCCGCGCCGTGTCGAATGCTTTGACGTCGCCCACATCTCGGGCACCGGCTTTGTCGCCGCATCCGCCGTTTGGGAACACGGCCACTTTCTGGCACATGATTATACGTTTCTCATCTCGTCAGAGAAGTCCGAGCTCGCGGTGCTCGCCGATGGCGTCCAGAAACGGCTGGACGGCGACAAGGCTAAGTTTCCGGACCTGATCGTTTTGGATGGAGGTAAACCGCAGCTAAATGCAGTATTGCAATCGCTCGCAGATCGCCCCGGCCATCCTCCCATCGTCGCCGCCGTTAAGCCGCCCGCAAAACATTCTTCGATAGCATCATTCTTGTCGACCGACAGTCCGCCGATTATCTTCGACGTCGATTCACCGGCCCACGCGATGCTGCAGCTTCTCCGCGACGCCGCCCACGATTTGGCAAACCGGACGCATCGCGATTACCGAGAGATGATGCCGTTTTATGAATTGCTCGGCGATTACGAGCCCATGATCGTACCGCTCAGGCTGCACGCAGAGAACGGTGGAGCCGGCGACCTGATCCCGATCGCGGCCCGCTAATCAGCGAATCTTACTCGACAATCTAGTTACTTGATCTTTGAACTCGGAGTACTTTGCTCCACCGGATTTCAATTCCTTTTTCCCCACAAGGAGCCTGATCAATCGTCCGTCCGCCGCAAAATAGAATCGCTGTTCCTCAGTACTCACGATTTTGGGCGGGGGGTGAGCCCCGATATGAGTGTCGTACCGCCGATACTTGAGAAATGCGAAGATGAGTTTATTGTGGTCATAATAAAACTCTCCGGTCGCCCGAAACGTCTCCCCGTAAAACCAACCCATCGCCTTATTCCGCTGATTCATGGACCGAAAATACCTGACTTCGGCCCCCTCCAGAGCAATATCATTTATGTCGCTTGTCGTGTTCGACAACTTTGATACGTCTCTATTGATAGACGCAACTGTGGATCGGATCGCGGAAATCCCCCTTGCGATAGTAGGTTCGACGTTCTGACCGTGCACGAACTGGGCCGCGATCATAGGGACTACGAACAATGCGAGCAGAGACTCTTTCATCGGTTCAGTTGTGTCTTGCTAGCTCCGGCGGTCAAATGCGATTCCCTTGTTGACTTCAGAAATCGCGTCACGGACCAGGTCGATCGCCCGTTCGCGGTGGCCACCTTTGTCGGCTGAGGCCCGCTGTAGATTGTTGAGTGCACTTTGCAGATGGTTTTTTGCAGCCTGCATGTTCGGTTGATCTGGGTAGGAGCCGAGAGCTGTTTCGTCGATAGCGCTGTTTCGCCGTCCGCGTTTTCCCGGCGTTAGATGCGTTCGATCATAGGCGATCCCGTCGTTGACCGCGGCTATCGCTCTCGACACGAGAGTCATCGCGTTATTCCGATGTCCACCTTTGTCCGCAGACGCTTTTCTGAGCGACGTGTTCGCCTTGTTCAGATCATTCCGGGCCGCCGTCATATTTGGCTGGTCTATTCCGAACGTCAGCGTGACACATAGTAAAATTAAGAAGCAGATGGTTAATGCTTTTTTCATAGTTTCTCCTTAGCGTTTTTATTTGGAATTATTTCAGTGATTGCCTCGTCGTGAAAAGAGTAAGGCGACGCCGGCGATGAGGAAAGTGGCCACGCCCGCAACGCCAAGCACTATTTTTCGTTGAATATCGGTTCTCAGCCTCGTCGCGCGAGTCTACGGTTTAGCGGCGACAGCAATGCTAGGCATTCTCACAAAATATCGAATCCATCATCCATATCCCCGTTGGGTTCATCTGATCGCTTAAACTCGCAAACATTCTTCCTCCTGCGTCCTGGGCCAAGTTAATTGCACACCATGTAGATCCCTGCTTCGCTGTACCCATTCAGCTTCATTGCCGAATATCTCCCGCCGCCCATGTAGGTTTTTTTGACTGAGAACTGCCGTCCTTGACATAGACCGCTCTGGTTCGGCATTTTCACTAAAAGCCAGCCTCCCTTGATCTGCTCAGTGGGAATGCCAAGAAAGTTTTTGAATACCTTCCAACCCGAACTATCCATGCCGCTTTGGACGATGACGATGCCCTTGAATGCCGCAAGATATTTGGCTCTGGCGAGCCCCTCGATCGCGGCGTCTTTATGACCCGGAGCTTCCCATTTGTTTGTTTTCGAGTCGTTCTCGATCTTCGCTTTCAACGGCTGCAAGTCACGGGCTAGAGAGTCGAAAATGTTCGCGGGAACCGTTCCGCCGTTCTCCGATGCCATCTTCTCCATCCTGATCATTTCCTTTGCCTTCCACTTCGCCGGCTCAAACAGCATCGTCTGGACGTCATCCCAGACAACACCGTTCGTGTCAGTCAAGGCCTTATTAATCTCGCTTCTCCAGCCGTAGACAAATTCACCCGAGGTGTTCTTCCTCGCGGCTTCAAGAGCGGCCAGCCTGAACTCATTCTGTCGGTCCGCCATGTCACACCAATCGCCAAACCTTTCCGCGATGTTCTTCGAACGTTGCGGATCCGTAGGGTTAGCGATCCCGCGGTATTTCGTAAAGCAAAGCCTTCCTAGTTCAGAGAAATCAGCCTGGGCCTGGTTCATAGCGCGACGGTCGAGGCCGCCGGTATCCTGGGCAAGATCTGGTCTGTAAAGGTAGTAGTACACAGAAATGGTCCTAAAATATTGCCCCGCCTCTGCGCGAAACTCCTCATGCATCTGGCTCTGACTACGGGCCTGTGCAAATGCCCCAACCGAGAGCATGGCCAGCAGTAGAGCGGCAAATAGAAATTCGCGCCCCGTTAAGATCTTGATTCTTGTTTTCGTCAATTTTTGGGTAGCTTCCTTGGCTGTTTTGTTAAATAGAATTTTCATCTCGGTCATCTCGTTTCACGGACATTTCACGAATTTTCCCCTCTTCTCCAACATTGCCCACGCCGCCTCGAAACCGGCTCCCTTCTTGGTCTGTGTCAGTTCGATGTAGCGGATTTGGCAAAACGGTTGGTTTGCCAGGCGGACGAGCGCGAGGCCGGTTCTGATGCGATACGCACCATTGATCCTGAGGTAATACTGCGTGCCGTTTGAATTGCTGCCGATATTTTCCTTGCCGTCCCGCAAACTCCAATTCGCGGAATCGAGTCCGATTTTCAGAACCTGCCCGCCGGGATAGCCGGTGGCAAAAGTGCGTTTGACCGTGGCCTCGAGCGCCGCATCGCTGAATCTCGGCAGCGGCGGAGCGGGGTTTGAGCTGTCGCTTTCAATTTTCGCTTTTAATGCGCCGATTTTTCCCGCGAGCGGCGTGAAGACTTTCGCTTCGATTTCCGCATCGGTCAAACCGAATTGAGTTTTGTAACTCTGCAAATTCTTTTTCGACCACGCGGCTCGGTCGAACAAAACAATTTGCAGTTCGTCGCCGATGTAGCCGTCCGGGTTGCGCTCGGCATCGTTGAGCAGATGTTGCACGCTGTTAACCGCATATTTCGCTTGGTCAGAGCCAACATTTTTCAAAAATCCTTTAATCAGCGTGTCACGCTGACGCGCCATTTCGCACCAATCGGCTTGACGATAACTGACGCTGCTCTCATAAGTCGGCTCGTCTGCGAATGTCTCGTTGGTCAGGTTTGGGTATTTTTGACAGATGGCGGCAAGTGCTTCCAAATCCTTGCGCCACGCTTCGTAAGTCGCCGGCGTCGGATTGAAACCGGTGCTCGACGCCCGCGCTATTTTTGGATTAAACGACGGCGCAACCATTTGAATCGTTTTCATAAACGGCTGCGCTTCGTCTTCAAAACCGGCGCGTTCGAGTTTGGCTTCCTTTTCGTTATTCTGCCTGCGTTCCCAGGTTTGCAGACTCATGAGTCCGGAGAGTTTCTCCGTAAAGACGTTGTATCTGCCGACACCGTAACGGACCACTGCCGAATCGCCGCTGATCGAATCGATTTTGAGCTGTCGGTTTGGGTTTCCCGGAGTAATGACAATGTCGCCGACGCGAAACGATTCCGGCGGGTTCGTATTTTGCGGTCTTGGCAACTCGACCCTTTTGAGGTCTGAGAGAACAAAAAATTTGGTAGTGCCGTCGGCCAACTTCACTTTCACTAAGTCGGACATTGGCTTGAACGACTCGATTTTTCCCGCCCGTCCCTCAGGCGTTTGCACCGCATCGTCCACGCGAAAAGATTCCTGGGCCACCGCGAATGTCGCGAACGCAAACACGAGGACTGCGGCAAAGGAAAGCTTTCGTTCGAATAGCGTATTAAATAACGAGATTTTCATCTTTTTACCCCTCGTTTGACATCTATATCGGCTAAAAGTTCTTGATCCGGCGTGTTTCATTTCAGTCTTTCCTTTCGATATCTGCGAATTGAAAGCCGCCCTGCCCATTCGCCTGGCGGCATCTCTCGTTTAATTCAGCAAAACAAACTCGCCAGCAGTCACGGTCTTCGACTGATTATTTGCGAGCTTAACCTCGACACGGGCCCCGTTGATCGCAGTGGCTTGGCCGTACTGCCAGCTGGAGCCGCTATCCGGTTTCACTAAGAGAAACTGTTTCTCCGTCGGCACCGCCTTGTCGGCTCTGGTTGGAATCGGAAGAACCTTACTGATGTTTACTGCGGTTGGCTTTGAGTTGTCGTTCCAGCCCACGTAGATGTTTGAACCAGAGATATTGTCGATCTTTCCGGCCCACCAGCTTCCCGTCGACCATTCAGCAAGCACCTCATCGCCCTTTTTTGGTTTGTAGTCGGTCGGGATGGTCACCTTGCCTTTCTTCGCCTCAGCTAGAAAGTCGGTCGAACCAGCGGCCTGCTTGAAATCGGCGGCGGCCGTTGCTGGGACCTTTATGATCTTCTCCCCACCGACATTGACCGAGGTCGAGCCCGTTACGACTCTTACCTTGTAAACGTCACCCTCGATACTGGTCACCTCGGCGCCATTCCAGTACGAACCGCTTGACGTTTTGGCTAACACCATGTCGCCTTGCTTAACGTCGGCCTTTGCTCCGGCGGCCGGGATTGCGTAAATATCGCCAGAGTCGATAGCTGTCGACTGCGACTTGTCTTCCCACGCGACCGTCGTCTTGCCTCCATCTATCTTCTCGATCTTGCCTTCGTAGTAGGACCCGGTCGACCATTTTGCGACCACCGTATCCCCAACCTTGGGCTTGGAACCGCCGGTCACACCGGCTGGCAATACACCAGAGCCTGTTCCGCAGGCAGACAAACATATACATCCAAAGATGGCCAGGCCGATTGTTTTTACTAGTAATCTCATCATTGTTCTCCCTTTTCCTATCGTTAGAAGTTCTATTCTGATCACCAATCTGTCGTGTTTAGCCAATAGTGAGAAAAACCTAAAAAACATTTCACAATCAAAAAAACCCGTGTCAATGACCCGGGTTTTTTGTTTACAAGAAAATCTTTTTGAGGTCTATTTTTCTAAGGTGAAGGCGTAGTCATCGACGCTCTCGGACGTGCCGGCGGCAGTGATTCCCGCGAGCTCCACGATGTAGTCACCACGAGAAAGACTCTTGACTGGAACCCGGAGGAGGATGCTGGATTTATTCGCTTTGAGACGCCCGGATGTGAATACGGCCTTTCCCTCCACCGTGGTGACGCGGGCCGTATAATGTGGATAGCTCCGCGATTCAAGAGCAAGCTGAAGACCGACCTCGGTTGTCCCCGTAGCGATGCGAACGCGAGTACCGGCGGCCTCGCCCCTGATGCTGCCGGGTCGTAAAAAGAACACCGCATAGACCGGCTCAGGGACGGCACGCGGACGTTTTTCGGGCGTCGCAGACGGACTCGGTCTTGCGTCGCGGCTTGTCGCGGACGTGGGAGAATCGGCATCATTCCGCGTAACCGAATCCTCACGCGCCGGCAAATTTGAGCTCGCGGGCACTTCCAAGGTCGGCGGCCCGGTCTTTGCCATCTCTCTAATCCCTGTTTGGCGGTTAATAAGCAAAAGTCCCGCTACTAGCAGAATGAGACATGTAACTCCGACGGCCGCAGTCCGCCACGCGTAAACTTTGAAAAATGCACTAATCTGATCTCCCAAGCTTGCTGGGGCGGGATCAACCCGCTTTGCTTGATTCTGAAATGATAATTCCTGAATGAGAAGACGCATCCTGTCAACCCGTTCTCTACGGACGGCGGTCCTCATGTAGGCAGATTCGAATAAAGCCGTGTCGCGAGCGTTCAGAGCGTGGGTCAAATAGTCTTCGATGAGCTCAAATTCAGCGATCTCCATCGAGGCAAACGAGTCACGGTCGCGGATGAAGGTATCCTCAATCGGTTGCCGATCAGCCTCGCTTAGCTCGCCAAGGAGAAACTGTCGCCAGGGAATCTGTTGTGTGGTGTCGTGTTGCAATGTTTTCTTATCTCATCCGCATCTAAGTGTAAAAATCCCCGATTCTATTTCAAGAGCGAATTCTGCACAATTGGCCGATCGCAGCAAACCATATTAACGTTACCCCTTCGCCAAACAATGTTGAATGCATTTATCGAGTTCCTGGCGGATGCGGTGGACCCGTATTCTAAGAGCATTCGCTGTTTCGCCAGCACGTGCGGCCAGCTCTTGCCGATGCCTTATTTTCGGCATGTCCGTCCAGTTGTAATAGTCGATCAACAGTTGACTTTGCTCTTCAGCCAAATCGTCGAGGCATTCGCGAAAGCATGGAACCCTTCCATCGACTTCATCCGTCGGCACGTCGTCCATGTGGTGGGCGAGATCGGCATTATTTTTTCGTTCTCGTTCCCGCCCTGCGTAAAACTCGCGGAGCACGTTGCGGGCGACACCGCCAACAAAGTTCGAAATACTTTCGATCTTGAGGCCTTCCTCTATCTTTCGAGCCGTTCGGTTAAGCGTTTCATCAGCCAAATCCTCCGGTGTCTCGGCACCGCGCCACTCGAATAGCCTTATCAAGCGAATCCGTAATCTCTCGTATTCCTTTCCGGCGAGTCCCGGATCAACATCAAGGGTTGCCAGCAGACCGTTTAATGCTGATTCGGTTAACTGCCAGTCTCTCTTCATTACCGGCCGTAAAACTGAGCGGGGACTCGCACTACAGCCAGTCGCCCTGGATAGAAAATGCTGCCCAGAAATAAGGGTTGGACCAGCGCGGCTCGCGCGACAGCGATAGTTGTGCAGCCCTCAGGGCAGCGGAGGGCGACATTTTGTCTACCAATAGATAGCGGTAAACACGCCGCATGAGTTCAGCGGTGGCTGCATCATCCACGTTCCAGGCGCTCGCGATTATTCTGCGAGCTCCAGCGTACATGAATCCGCGAGTGAGACCGATGACGCCTTCGTTACTAATATTCTTTCCAATGCCCGTTTGGCATGCGCTAAGCACAACAAGGTCGGCCGACAACTTTAGATTGTAGATTTCGTGTAAACGGAGAAAACCATTCTTGCGTTCGCCGTTCTTGCCGATTAATGACATGACGACACTGGAGAGCTGAGGCCGTTCGGCATCGAGCCAGCCGTGGGTCGCGAAATGGAGGATTCGATAATTTGCCAGATCGGCCGCTAAAACTGCATCACGGCTCGCAGCAAAATCAAACGCGGCCAACACGTCCTGAGCAGGGATGAGGCTCGCGATTCCCTCTGCCTCGCGCCGTGAAAAAGGAAGCCGCGCCAAATTCATCCTGCTGTTCTCGGTGAGCACTGCGGGTAGCTGCGAATGCTGGCCGCGACGCATGGCGACCCGGGTGTCGCGGCCTGTAAAAACAGCGTCCGCAAATATCGCTAAGGTTTTCTGGTTCGCTGGGCGAGCCTTTCCGCTGGATCGAAGAAGCGGCAGGATCGATGCCGAGGGCAAGCTGATAATCTCGTTGCTCTCTATGATCATCCCCGACCGACCGACCGCCGACCGGGCCTTAAGTGCTGCAAACGGTATGAGATGGAGCCCTCCATCGGCGACGATAAGGAGCCGCTTATTTCCTAAGCTTTTCGCGACAGGGCCGAGCAGGAGGTCGCCCAGCTCCTGCGCCAGTTTTTTAGCATCCTGCTGATCTTCGCGGCTGCGCGACGATATTTTTGCATTGTAAGTGCTGGCGAGCCTTTCTATCTCGCTCCGCGGTGGCAATTGGAACAGCGATAGTGAACGATCGTCGACCCGCCACAGGTAACTTCGCTCGGTGCCCAGCCGATACTCGAGCAGCACTGTATCAGGACCAAGGACAGTCTGGATGTCGTCCAGCTTTGCGGCGGTTGGCCTGACCAGTTCTGCATAGCCTGGACTCCCCTGCCTTATTTTTGCCTGAACCGCACTCAGTTCTGCGGTTAAAGCCGAAATCCGGGACTCATGCTCAATGGCTTTTGCGGCTCCCTTGGCGGAAGCATCCACTCGATTTATCGTCTGCTGCTCGGCGGCCTCATTCAATTCAGTTTGTATCGCTCGTTCCCGCTTGAGCAGGTCGGGATTAACACCCTGCCTTAAATCTACGTTGGATTCGCGAAGCATCTCCGCGAGCGTCCGCGCTCGGGCTAGCTCAGTGGCGGCAAGCGCCTTACGGTCAAATCCCGCAATCGGATTCTTTTTATGCTGGCTCCACAGGATGTCCAGGTAAAAGCTGTGGTAATCCTGCGAGGTTGCAAAATACGAAATCTTGAACTCTCGGTTGGAGATCTGCGAACGGTATAATTCAAAGCGTTCGAGCGCCGTCTCGATCTCGTATTGGGCTGCGTCGAGATTTCCAAGCTCTAGCTCCGTACGGGAGGTCAGAAACCGAGCAAAGGTCTCGCCAGCAGAATCAATAATTGAGTGGAAGGCCGCCGAGCTTTCGCGAAAGTACGCGAGTGCCTTTGCCTTGTCGCCGAGCAGCAGACTCACCTGCCCCAGGCCGATGGCCAACCCGGCCAGCCGTTGTGGATTGCGAATTTTTTCTTCCCGCCGGGTACCCTCATTTAGGTATTCGAGAGCCTTGTCAATATTTCCAAGATGGATATAAACGCCCCCGATTCGCCACCATGAGTTGAGCGGAACGGTGTCTCCAACTCCCCGTCGGTTGGCCTCAACGGCTTTTAGGTAGTATTCAAGGGCCCGCTTCCAATCCTTCTTAGCCGCGTAGACGTCGCCGACCTTGTTTAGCAGTAGGTAACCCGTATTGATACCCTGTCCTCGAGTCAGCTCCCTTAGCCGCAAAGCCTGCTCATACAGGCGAATTGCCGTATCTGTCTCGCCGGGTTGGACGTACACATCCGCACGATGCTGTGTCGCGGCGGCCTCACCGTCGGTACTAGAATTTTTACGTGCGATATCTGCTGATTCGACCAGAAGCTCCATCGCCTTTTCGGGATCACCGACACGGGCGTACCAGTCGCCGAGAAATCTGAGCGCTACCGATTCGTGATGTTGAGCCTTTACCTGGCGAAAGAGCTGCAGCGACCTGTTAAGCCCTTCAAAGGCGGCACGCCTCTCGCCGAGCAAATTCTGCGTATGGCCAAGGTGGAAAAACGCCGTTCCTGCTCGTTCGGCGTCATTGTGACGTAATAAGCCCTCGGCGGCCTTCGCGTAACCGACTACGGCCGCACTCCGCGATTCAAATGTACCCGCAGTCGCATCACGCATCGCGGTCATGAAGATCTTTTCAATGGCGAGCAAATCCGCGTCGGCCGCTGACGATGCTCTATGAGCGGTAACCTGTAAACGATATTTACCAGCTCCACTGGCCGCGGTTTGTACCGACGCCACCTCGAACCGATAAACACCCGCCACTGTAGCGATCACCGAGACCATCTCGAAACCAAGCACGCGATTGCGGCTTTCACTGCGTAAAATTAAGTTGCCGGTCGGGTCATAGGCCGTGAGCGAAACGCCGACGCCCAATTGATCGGCTCGTACCTGGGCAAACTCATTTTCTTCTAGACGGAGCTGATATATGTGAGATTCTTGGCGTTGGAGCGGCCGCTCCGCGAATGAACCCACCACCGGGGCATCAAATATTGTTTGCCCATGCAATGCAATCGGTAGAATCGTGAGTAGGAGGCAGCCAAAGACGGCTGCTCCTGCCGGACGGCCGCGCAGCACAACGAACAAGCTATTAGAAGATATTTTGAGCAAGGTTACCTTACAGGATGATCGTCAATACTAATGTAAATACAGAAAGAACGATACCCCAAGTGGTACGCCACATCAAACTTTTTTGGTATAGCTGATGACTATACCCTACTCGACGGCGACGAAGTCCGTGCCCGTTCGGCCGAATGTCTCGGGGGCATACATTTCCTCGGCTTTCGCGGGCGGTGCCACGAAGCGGCCAGGCGTTGTGGCCCGTGCCACATATGTGTATTGATAAACGCCTTCCCAGAGCAGCGAGCTAAATGCCTCGGCCCTCTCGTCTCGGAAATTCTGATGCTCAAACCAGTAACGACTCCACCACCAGCCGCGGCCCATTGAGCGTGAGCCGTATTCGGTAACCGAGGTACTGCCCGTGTCTGCGGGAATTGATTCGGTCACGGCAAGCTCGGGATTGAGGATCTCGAATCCTGCGGGCAGGTTGTCAACGAGAGCAACATGGTACCTGCGTGCCTGAGCAACCATCGTGAGTCTAATCCTAACCCGCGCCCCGGATTTGATCGTCCACGCTCCATCAGCGTTTTGCTTTACGTCATCCTTATCATCGATAGCTTCATACTTTCGCAATACCGTAAATCCGTAATCCGCCGGTTCGAGCTTGAGATTCTTCGGCGCGTACTTCATGCCGATTCGGTAGTACAGCCGGCCTGGGCCCTGTTTGTCGATTATCAGATTTGAAGGATTACCGCCGTCGACAAGGAAAGACATCGGAATATCGAGCTGATTCGAATCGACCGTACGACCGCGAAACGCCTGTTCGCCGGCGTAGGCATTCCCGAGCCAGACGCGTGCGACAAAGTCCGGGGTGACCTTTTCATAAGCGCCGAAATATTTGTCGAGTGCAAGAAGTATGAACACATTCTCCTGCGTCGTCCCCCAATGCCCGCGTTTACGATGCGCGAGCAGGCCGCGGACGAGTTTGGGGATTAGGTCGTTCGGAGTGCGGACACTCTTGTCCGCCTCTTGATCGGCGGCCAAGAGTGTCCGCGCTCCGTTAGCCCTGATCAATGCTTCCAGCAGGATGCCATCGGCACGGCGATTGGAGTGCATTATCAGCCATCCGCCGTCGGCGTAGTCGGTAACAAAATTTGCGGTCGAGGCAGTTTCGGCGACGCGATTATTGAGAAAATGAAGAATGGCTTGCACCTCGGCTGCCGAGCCGGCGTCGGTCGCAAGTACGGACAAGATCCAGCCCATCGCCTCGAAATTGAGTTTCTCAACCGTCGCCTCGGCCAGGATTTTCTTCGCCTTCCCAACGTCCTTGTCACCCATCAGGTCGCGAATGTAGAGCGCGTAGGCCGAAATCGTCCAGCGTACCTGAGGTGAATTTTTGTACCAGTCATCGAAATGCTTTTCGACATTCTTCAGATACGGCTTTGTCTTATTCAGCATCTCGTCGGGCACTTTGTAACCCTTCGATTTAGCCAAAGCAAGAGCATGAGCGGCGTGGACGGTCAAGAATGGATACTCGTACCGATCCTTTTCGCGTTTCCACAAACCAAAGCTGCCGTCGTCTCGCTGGCGGGATTTCAGTATCTCGATATCGCGTGCAAACTGAGCCTCGAGTGCCGCTGGGGACGGCATGTCTTTAGATTTGAAAGCAGCCAAGACGTCGCGCATCGCGGCCGTCGAAATCAGGCGCGAAGCGATCTGCTCGGAACATCCATACGGATAGTTTGCGAGGTAAATATAGGCATCGGTCAGCTCCTGCAATTGCGTCGAGCTAGTTGTTACTTCCAACCCGCCAAATTGCGGATAGACGTCTCGCGGCGTCTCGATCGGCTGCACGATTGCACCGTTCGCCTCGGTCGTGCCATAGGTCGCAAACGCCTCGGTTGTCGCCGGCGTCCAAACCGGCAGCGATATCTCGGCCGCGTCGCTAAACGCTCCGCTCGATACGACGAATTGAAATCGAGCCGTCCCGGCCTTCATCGCCGAGACTGGAAAACGCACCTCGGCCCGGTCGTTGGCCTGGACGATCACTCTCCGACCGGCGGTCGAGTCAGTGCCACCTGCCGCAGCAGGTGGCACCGTCGAACCCATCAGCGCATTCGTCGCCCGAACGACCACATCGACAGCCATTTCCTTATCAGTCTGATTCTGAACAACGACGGGCAGATCGACCTTGTCGCCAAAGTTCATAAACCGCGGCGCACTCGGCCGCACCATCAGCGCCTGTTTGGCGGTAATATTCGACTCCGATTTACCAGACCGCTTACCCGTATCGAACGCAACGGCGGTGATCCGATAGCGGGTCAGATTGTCAGGAAGCTTGATGTCGATCACTGCCCGGCCAGAAGAATCGGTTTTTACGGTAGGTGACCATAACGCTAATGCGTTGAAATTTTCCCTAAGATTGATCGCCGGTTTATCGCCAGAATCCACGACACCGGCGCTCATTTTCAGCATCGATCGTGCCTGTACCGGCAGATTTGATACTTCCGCAGCCGACACGCCGTCGACGGCAAAATTGCCCCCACCTCCCGAGCCCTGCCCGGAACCCGCAGGCGGCGGTGGCGGCTTCAAATCGTCAGGGTTCGCTAGCAGTACATCCTTACGCGAGTGATAGTCGACGGTGCCCGTTGACCTCTCCGCGTAGAACGTGGATATCGGGTCGGCGATCGAGTATTGCGTGAGTGCGAGCACGCTTTCGTCTACCACGACGACCGCGACCTCGGTATTCGCGGCGGGCTCGCCCTGATGATCCGTGATCGCTACATCGACCTTGGTAGAGCCGCCGGGGATGAGGGTTTTGTCGCGGGCCTCGGCAGTGACGTTGAGTTTTCGCGAGGCGGTCGATATCGCGAGATTGATAGTTCCGCTCGCAAAGGCGGGCCGGCCCGCCCCCGGCAGCGGCGATCCGTCATCTTTTGTCCGCGGAGCACTGCCGACAAGATCGACTTGAGCGTGGATATTCGGCAAATATCTTTCCTCGAGCGGAATCTTGAGCGTGATCGATGAATCCTTCATCGTGAATCGCTCGGTTTTCACAATACCGTCGCGCCGAAGCGTTAAAATCCCCTCCGCCGGTGTGAATGGCGAGATTACGAGCAGCTCCGCAACATCCCCGGGAGCGAACTCTTTCTTCGACGGAATTACCTGTGCTTCCTCCTGCTCTACGTTCCGTTTTGGCACCGTCTTGCCGCCCGGCACCCAAATCGTGATTTCGCTTTCGTTATAGCGCCCGCGGTCATCCATCACGGTCGCTGTAATCGTGTACCGGCCGCCTTGTTTTGCAACGAAACTGCACTTTTGCGAAGTCTCAGCGGATATCACTGTGCAAGTCTGTTCATCGACGGTCACCTCTTTCCACGCGTTTTTATCAAACTGCCAGTCCTTTAAGACGGCCTTGATTTCGACGTCGCGTCCGGCGATCAGCTTGCCGTCAATGTCGGTGACAATCGACTCGATGTCGATCTTTTCACCCTTCTGGACAAACGTCCTCGGCGAGCGAATGCCGACATACAGCGAGGCCGGATGCACAAGGAGCGAAGTCGAGCTCGACCATGTCTGGCGATTGACGTCCTGGACCGACGATGCTGCGGTCACGATGTATGGCCGCGGCGGTTTGACTGAATCAAAGTCGATCTTTAGCAAATGTTTGCCCGAGGCATCGGTCACGCCTTTAAAGGACTGCGAAGTACCGCCATATCCACGTCCATAGTCAAAATCCCCGCGAAAATTGCCCCACCACGGCGTCCACGTTCCAAACGTAAAGTCATCGCGGTTTGGCGGCGTGTAATTTGTAGCATTGGCAGTCACCGTCCAGTTGACCTCAGCGTTTGCCAGCCCGCCGCCCGCGTAATATTTCGCATCCACGCCGACCATCGCATTGCCGCCGACAAAATGCGGCGCCTCGGTCTCCACTTTTGAAGTCACTTCAAATTCGGGCCGGCGAAATTCCTGTATCTGAAACTGGTGGGTGTGAATGCCCTGATAATCGCCGACACTTTGGAAATCGATGCGAGCGTAGCCGAGGTTCGCGTTGTCGGGTAGCGTAAACTTGAAATCGAAAGCGCCGAAAGGATTGAGGCTCGCGGTGCCCTTCGCGATCTCATTGTCTCTCGGATCTTTGACGGAGTAAGTGATGCCAGTTGTGATACCGCCGAGCGGCTCGACGTCGCCAAATTTACCATTGTTAACTTTTCGAATATATCCCTTGACCGCGACCTCTTCCTTCGGTTTGTACATCCGGCGGTCATCGAATACAAACCATTTCAGCCAGTCACCTGCTGGCTTCTTGTACCAACTTCCCGTCTGCTGCCAGAAATTGTCGGTGTTTTCAGGTAGAAATGCCGTGTCCTTACCCCGTTTTGCAATCAGCACATTCTGCTGATTTGGTGAGGATGGGGCGACGAGTGGTATCCGCAGCACGCCATTGGCCGGGGTCGTGTCCGACGAAGCTTCGCCGACGGATTCGACCTCAACGCTCTCGCCGCCGGCACCCGCAGCGCCGAGGGCGACGGGATCGCTACTGCCCCAGCCCATAAGCCAATTCCAAGCGGTGCCAAAAATAGTAGGCACCGGCCGGACGAGCGGTTGGCCGCCATTTAACGCAGTTCCGCCATTCGGATAAATCGAAAGCTCAACACCGCTTAGGGGCCGGCCGGTGGACAGTTCGGTTGCAAACGCAACCAATTCCTCGCTATCCACAAACGCATCTAGTCCAATTTGGGTCGACTGCAACCAGGTAAATATTCTTGTTCTGTCGTATTTCTCACGCCTAACAGTTGGTTCGACATCGAGAATTACATGACCAAACCCGCCATCAAATGCCTTGCTCAGATCAATCCGGGTCTCGACCATTTCGTCCGGCTTCGCCGCGACAGTCACCACCTTGTCCGAAATAAGCCGCCCGGGAATCGAGGGGCGCTGCTGGCTGTCGTCGTAGTCTATTCGTCTGACGTACTCCTGAAAAGCGGCCCAGTCAGTTGGCTCGACGTCGTACATCCGCACCTTGACCGCGGGTTGGTTGACCGAGTAGATCGAGAACGCGGGAGCCGCCGCAGGGTCGAGGACGCTCATGTGCCCGCCCTGGGAATAGAGCGATGTCGGCGCCGATCCAACCTTGATCGTTGTCGATACGACCCGGTCCAGCGTCTGCCCAAATTCGTCAACTAATCCCGAAGCAACGGTAATCCTGTAGGTCGTATTCCCTTTCTTGTAACCCTCAAAATAGACGTTCTTTCCCGAAGGATAAATCTTGAGCCCCTCGACGGCGGGCTCGATGGTCACGTTCTCCTTCGCAAATTTCGCGGCGTCGATTTGGTTGTTAAACTCCAGATACCACGGATCGAAAGGCGAGCACGCGGGGCTGCCCTGATACCCACAGAAAGACCGGACAAATTTAAATGGCCCAAATGTTTGAAAGCCGAAGGACTGAGCCTCAGTCGTCGTGAGTGGGCCCTCGGCGGAAGCCGTTCCTTTTTCTACCGTGACCGAGATTGCCGACGCGGCCGGCAACGCGTTCTCCGTCGAGCCGTCCGGGTTAACAGCACGGAAAGCGAGCCAGCGGCCCGGCTGCGCCTGTTTTGCCGCGTAGGCGATTGCAGGCGCGCTGTCGATCTCCGCCTGAGTCGCGAGCCGAATCGCAATACGCTTGCCCGCGGACGTGACCATGATCGTATTAATGACCACCTCAGGATTTATCACCTGGTCAAATGCCAAAAACATTACGGCATCGCGACGGGTAATACCCCCGCTCGGCATCATTGTCTCGACCTTTGGCGGAGGGGTGGTGAATGTCCACAAAACGTCCTTCTGCAAATTCTCCCCAGTTGCGGCTTTTGTTCCGGCCGGCACACGGGCCGTAAACTTGGTCGCCATTGGAAAACGCGTTGTCGTGTCAAACATCAGCGTCTTAGTGCCCAGCCATCGCCAGCGACCCTCGACCTGCGGCGACAGTTCAATGGGAGCGTACTGCGAAGCCTGCTCCTGAGATGTGACGGCGACCATCGGCTTTGAAAATGTCACATTCAAATCCGGTGCCAGCGATACTTCCCCCTCGGGTGAGAAACGCACGACCTGCAGCGTGTTTCCAGAGGTATCAATCTTCGGCATTCCCCGCTGTTCGTCGGATGGAAACTTTACAGGCACCCGCGTGCCCGTCTTCGGAGCCGGCATTGAGCCGACGCGTTTCAGAAACTCTGCCTTATCATCGACCGAGGATTTTATTTCCGGCACCCGTCCCAATAATTTCTTCGTATCGGCGTTCGTAAGCGCATCGGTCGCAGGCAGCGGCGATTTCACCCGCGACTCGGCCCCGCTGACACCTTCGCTAAGGCGAAATTGAAGCCCCGACGGCACGTCCTGTAGCTTTGCCGCCATCGTGCCGGCTGCGGATTGTGCGCTGACCGCAAGGGGCGAAATACATGAAATGTAAATCGATGAGACAAGCATCCAGGTGATGAGTTTCTTCATTGAGATCCTTTGAACAAAGTTAACTATTTAATGCTACACGCGGAGCAGGGCAAATCCTCCCCTGAGACTACCGCAATAGATGAACGGTGAGATGCGTCCAGACTTGCGATCGGGTGTCTTGGCGGACGGGGCCGCCACTATCCACAACCGACTCTGACGCTGTATTCTGCCGCGAGATTTACTGTTATACTGTTTCGGAATTTGCAACTTTGAATCTGCGGTTTCGTAAGTGAATTGACGCGGGAAGTTGTTTGAATACAATTTTTTAGGAGCGGAAGAGTAAAATGGGACTTTGGGCGAGAGTGAAGAGGGTGTTTTTTTCCGGAACTGGTGCGGCGCTCGATAAGATCGAGAACCCGGAACTGGTGCTTCAGCAGACGATTCGCGATATGCGAGATCGCGTGCCCGACCTGAATAATTCCGTGGCCCAGGTGATGGCGACCGAGCGTCTGCTGCTCAAACAGAAGGAAAACCTATCAACCCAGGTCGTCGATCTCGATTCAAAGATTAAAGCCTCGGTAAAGATGGGCCGGGACGACATCGCAACTGCATACATCGGCCAGCTGCAGCAGGCACAGCAGGATCTCGAGCGCACGGGAGCACAGGCCGATCAGGCGCAGCTCTCGTCTAAGCAGGCTCTCAAAGCCCGAGACAATTACGTCCTCAATATGAAAAAGCGCACGGCCGAGGCCATGCAGCTTATCAGCGCCGCAAAACAGGCGAAATTGCAGGAACAGCTCGCCCAGACGATGGAGGCCTTTAACATCGGCGATGATGCCTCGACCTTTAACGAGATGCGCGAGAAAATCGACCGCCGGGTTGCTGCCGCCGAGGCGAAACTGCAGCTTGGCACAAGCTCAGTCGACTCGCAGATGCAGGATATCGAGCGCGAAGCGATGGACATCCAGATGCAGGACAAGCTGCTCGAATATAAGCAGCAAATGGGAATGCTTGGTGCCGGTACGCCGCCCGCGAGCAAACAGATTGAAAGCGGATCGCCGGTTCGCGAGGCCGAAGTGCTCGACTCAACTATTCTGGACGAGAAGGCATCCTAGTTTGAGATCTCCCCATTTAATCCCTATTACAATCGACCCTTTAGTCGTTTATGTCTGACCTCGCAAAATACCGGCAGGATTTAACAAAATTTGAGACGAGTTACCTAAAGGCCGCGATCAGCGAGCCTGCTAACTTTTGGGGTCTGGCAGGTTTCCTCGTTGCCGCGGCCTATACGATGAGCCCGATTCCGCTGCTCATTGCATTGATATTTGAGGTCGCCTACATAATGATCGTGCCAAATCTGCCGTACTACCGGCAATTGGTTCAGAATCGCGAACGTCACAAACGCTTTAAGGCTCACCTCGCCGACCGCGAGAAACTTATCAAATCATTTACGCCACGCGAACGCGAAGCCGTTGAATACCTGCGATGGCTCAAAGACAAGATCCAGGACAACTACCGCAAGTTCACCGGTGCCGGCGAACTCCCCTCAAACTTAAAAGCTCTCGATCAACGTTGGGAAGATTTTGTCGACCTGCTGGATGTCTATCGCCGCCGCAAACAGCATCTTAAATCGATCAATCGCCAGGCCGTCCACAATCAGCTTTCACAGGCATTCCGTGCAATGGAATCGTCAACGGACGAAAAGACGAAACGAATCCAACAGACAAACGTCGAGATCCTAAAACGCCGCGTGTCCTCTTTCGATGAGATCGAACGCAGCGTAAAACTCGTCGAAGGCCAGCTGCAATCGATCGAGAATTTCTTCAGCTATCTCAACGACGAAATCGTCACAATCTCGACGCCCGAAAAGTTCTCGCTACTTGATTTCGAGCAGCTTTCAGACTCGATAGCGATGACGAAACAGATGCTCGACGCAACCGCAGATGAAGTCGGGGCCCTGGACTCGTACAATCGCCAAATGGGCAACCTCGAGTTATTGCCGGGAGCTAAGTAACAACATGTCAGTAATTGAAGTCGTCAAAGAAGTTAGCAATCTGACCTCCGAGGAGAAACGCAGGATTTGGCGGGAATTAAACGAGATGATTAACGACGAACCAATCGAACTCCGGCTTCAGCGGGCGCTCGTTACCGACGGTTTGCTAAATGAAGTTAGATCGCCTCTTGTAAGGCAAGAAACCCACGAAGAAAATCCGCCGATCAAGGTAACCGGCAAACCCGTTTCCGAAACTATTATCGAGGAACGTCGCTGAATGGCCTTTCAGTTCGTCGACAGCAGCGCTCTCGTCAAAAAATATCTGCTCGAAGCGGGTACAGCCCGGGTTAGAAGTATTTTTAATGCCGTTCCCTCACAGGAGATTTACGTTTCGCGCGTCACGCAGGTTGAAGTAACCTCGGCAATCGTCAGACGGAGAAAAGCGGAAGTTTGAGCGCCGCTGATGCAGCATGGGCAATCCGACAGCTACGAAATGATTTCCTGACGCAGTTCGGATCCTGGACGTAACCGATATCATATCGACTGAGGCCTGCTCGATTGCCGAGAGGCACGCCTTGCGCGGTTCCGACGCTATCCAACTCGCATCAGCCGTCCATATTCAGCGAAAACTTGTGCTCATCGGTACAAACCCAGATGAGATCGTTTTTACCTTTATTTCCGCTGACAATGACCTAAACGCAGCCGCCTCGGGCGAAGGGTTACCGGTCGAAAATCCAAACGATTATCCGTAACGCCTGCGACGCCGGAACCGGCGCCATTTACCTCGCGCACCCCCCTGGGTTGTGACCTAATCTTGGAAATCTGCTAATCTGCTTCTGGTCTTACCCCCTGGAGAAATCTATGTCACTTCCGATTGCGCGCCCTGGCCGGGCGTTGATCTTTGTTCTCTTTTTGTCGATTTTCTCGGTCTTTCTGTCTGCTCAGCCCGTGGATAAGAGCCTTTATCAGAGCATGAAATGGCGAATGATCGGGCCGTTTCGGGCCGGGCGTACGGTCGGGGCTGTGGGCATCGCGTCGCAGCCGAATGTCTTTTATATCGGCGTGAACAACGGCGGCGTGTGGAAGACGACCGACGCGGGCCGTACGTGGATGCCGATTTTTGACGAGCAGCCGACCGGTTCGATCGGCGATATTGCGATTGCTCCTTCGAATCCGAATGTGATATACGTCGGCAGCGGCGAAGGCCTCCAGCGGCCCGATCTCTCGACCGGCGACGGAATGTATAGGTCGGTCGACGCGGGTAAAACCTGGGTGCATCTTGGTTTACGCGAGGGCCAGCAGATCGCGGGCCTCGCGGTCGACCCTAAAAACGAGAACCGCCTCTTCGTCGCGGTCCTCGGGCATCCGTACGGTCCGAACGAGGAACGCGGCGTTTATCGTTCCATGGACGCCGGTAAGACTTTCGAGCGCGTTTTGTACAAGGACGAGAACACGGGGGCGTTTCAGGTTGAGATCGACCCGAAAAATTCGAACGTAATTTACGCTGACATGTGGGCCGGGCGGCAGGGCCCGTGGGAAAACGGTGCATGGCAGGGCAAGGAAAGCGGCCTTTTCAAATCGACCGACGGCGGTAAGACGTGGAACAAGTTAACAAAGGGATTGCCCACGGCGGAACAGGGACTGGGCCGCATCGGCTTTACGATCTCGCGCTCAAATCCGAATCGCCTGTATGCGACGGTCGATGCTCAGGCCCGTTTCGCCGGGATTTACGCGTCAAATGACGCGGGCGAAAGCTGGACGCTGATGAACGGGGACCCGCGTCTGTGGGGCCGAGGAAGTGACTTCGCCGAGGTTCGGGTTCATCCGGCCGACCCGAATATCGTATTTGTGGCAAACGTCTCGTCCTTTAAGTCGACGGACGGCGGGAAGACGTTTTCCAATTTCAAAGGGGCTCCGGGCGGCGACGATTATCACCGGATATGGATCAACCCCGAGCATCCCGAGATCATGCTCTTCGCCGTCGATCAGGGAGCCACGATCACGGTCAACGGCGGCGAAACTTGGTCGAGCTGGTATAACCAGCCGACGGCACAGTTTTATCACGTTATCGCCGATAACGCGTTTCCCTATCGAGTCTGCGGCGGCCAGCAGGAAAGCGGTTCCGCGTGCGTTAATTCGCGCGGCCGCACCGGGGCGATCGGCGCCTGGGATTGGGAAACGGTCGGCGTCGAGGAATACGGCTACGTCGCGCCCGATCCGCTC
>JBBJMG010000016.1:0-70414 GCA_037720205.1 Pyrinomonadaceae bacterium | reverse complement strand
TCGCATTTTGAAGCGACGGCGATGTAATGGATCATCAAATCCAGATCGGAACCTGCGGCTTTGGTCGCACCAAGCGCCCCGATTATGTCGCCGCTCTTCCTGTTGTCGAGATTCAGCACACTTTTTACCAGCCGCCGCAGATTAAGACGCTGGAAAAATGGCGAGCCGATGTGCCGGATGACTTCGAATTTACGCTAAAGGCGTGGCAGATGATTACGCATGAGGCGTCAAGCCCGACCTATAAACGCCTGAAACGTCCGCTCACGGATAAGGAAATCTTAGAGACTGGTTTTTTCAAAACGACCAAAACCGTTCGCGAGGCCTTAGACCTAACTCTTGCCTGTGCCAAGGCTTTGAGAGCGCGGACGATCCTTTTTCAATGCCCCGCCCGCTTTCAGCCGCTGCCTGAAAACATTCTGAATCTTAAGCAATTTTTCTCGAGTATCGATCGAGGCAAGCTGAATTTTGCGTGGGAACCGCGTGGCAAATTATGGGACGACGCCATTATCAAAGACCTTTGTGACGAACTCAATCTCTGGCATTGCGTCGACCCCTTTGCCCGGCCGACCGTGACGCCGCGGAATTGCTATTATCGGCTCCACGGCATCCCGCGTTGGCGATATACCTATGAGGAAGACGAGTTGATGGAGCTGGCCTCGCTTATCCCCCGCGACCGACTTGCCTACGTTTTCTTTAACAACATAACGATGCACGGCGACGCGTTGCGTTTCAAACAAATACTAAACGAGGCAGAAGCGCCCGCGTAAGCGCGTGGCGTGGACGCGGCAAGTGCCCTTATCTGCTAACGCATGCGATTCTGCCGTTCGGCCATTTTTGGTACCAGCACTTTCGCCGCGTCGATTGCTCCCTTGATGTGCCGTTGGTGCGTGAAGTGGCCGGCAACATAGATGCCGGGGACATTTGTCTCAAAGGTTTCCGGATCGTAAACAGGAACCTCGCCCGCCTTTCCGATATCGCTTTTGACGCCGAGATTTTTCATCAGCGTCAGATCGGCATCCGACCCGATCAGGACGAAGACGACGTCGTTTGGCAAGATTTCTGTCTCGCCCGCCTCATTCTTCAGGGCAACTTCTTGCTCGCGTATCTCGACGATCTCGCCCAGAAAAAACAGCTTTAGGCAGTGGTTTTTCAGTTCATTCTCGAGCGGTTTCTTAACCCAGTATTTGATACAGCCCTGTTTCGGATCGGTGTTTTCCCATTGGTCCCGAAAAATCGCAAGCGTCGTATCGGCACCCTCGTCGGACAGAAATAGCGCCGCCTCGCCGGCCGAATTGCCTCCGCCCACGATCAACACGCTTCTGACCATATATGCCTGCGAAATGTGTCGCGGACCTTAAGAAGGTCTTCGCCTGTTACATTCAGCTTTCGCGGATGATCCATCGCACCGATGGCGAAGAGGACAACGGGCCTGGTACGTGCCTTTGTCGGTGGTGACGGTATTTATGTTCCGTCGATCGAACCCCACCTGCCGCCGTGATGGTACCGACTCGACGCCCAGTACCATTTCCTCAGTCTGAATATTCAACTCGTGCTCGAGCACAAACCGAACGTAATAAGAAAGCAATTCCTCACGAGTCGGCTTTTCGCGAGCAGGCTTCAGCCCGCCAGATAGTATTTCCAGCTCATTTGTCTCGAAAAAACCGTCAGCCCGACCGGGTAATTGTAAACGGTATTCCTGATCAGCCTTTTTCGATTACGAGGTAATCGAGACCAGCTTTCTTCGCTTCGTACGCCGCTGTCATTCCCGTCCGCACCGATGATGATCCGTCAGCATTCGTACTTATCGAAAGCCTTCAAATAACCGATCAGTTCAATATAATTACGCCAAAACTAATGGAATTAGAATTGGGACAAACACGGCACCTCAGTTGATCCCCATCTAGCCGAGACTATGGGGTTTAGAAACAAACCGAAGCCGATTACTACCATCACGATTCCAAGAAACAAACTGTTTTTTTGATTCTTGAGGAAAACGCCTTTCTTTTCTTGTGATTCTTTCTTAATTGCCGCTTCCCGTATTTCAGATGTAATCTCGAATGAGCAAAATTTACATGTTTGAACCTCGGAAGAAATAAATTGGTCGCAATTCGGACATGGAAAAGTTTTGGTTTTCACGTCGTCAGGAATGATACTCATAAGTCAACCCCTTCAAGCTTCTTCAGCTCAGACGTAAATTTCTCAATCTGCAATTTTGTATTTTCCATCTGCCTCTTCGATTCAAGATAGCCCTCCCATTCATTCGTACTCGTCATCGCCTTCAGAACGTCTTCGTCAACCGCATGCGACATAAGCACTAGCAAATCGCTGAGAGCTTCGTGGCCGTCGAGAAGTGACTGGATGATCGTGTACGCGAGTTTCGCGTTTGGCAGGTCGATGTCGGGTTGTTCCATTACAGGGGTCGTTTTCGCGAGAGCTCTAGTGTACAAAAGGCAAGTCCGCAACAGTCGTGCCCACGCCATCAACGGTTAATTCGGTGCCTGGCGTCAGGTAACCGTAACGGACATAACCGAGGGCTATTGTCGTTTCGAGTTTTTTGGAGAATGTCACGGACGTAATCCGACCGGCATTTTTTCCATCCGGCGTGGACAATTCGGCGCCAGGCAGCAGCCCTGTCGCTACCGCTCCCGGTTCTGATCTAAGCCCGGTTAATCGTTTTGCCACGTGGCCGCGAAAATGAATGCGGGCAATAATCTCCTGACCGATATAGCAGCCTTTGTTGTACGAGATCAGGCCGCCCAGGCCGACTTCGGGGACTATGGTCGTCTCGTCCATATCGACACCGTATTTGGGAACGCCTCGCTCGATGCGAAATGTTTCATAGAGGTCGTCGGACACCGTATTACCCAAGTCGGCCGCAAACGCTTCACCGGAGTGAATGGGAACAAACAACGACTGAGGCCACGGCGGCACATCAAACTCGACTGTGCGCAACGGTTCGGGCTCGGATCCCATGACCGGCAGGCCGAATATCTCGAAATACCGATATTGTTCCGACAAGTTCTCGACAAAAAAATCGCCGGCGAAAGTGAATCTAAATAGATTCTGATAGACCTTTTCCGTTGTCGATTCTTCGGTCTCGATGAGAAACCGGTCGCCTCCGCGTCTGACACGAACGAGCGCCAGGAGGCGGCCTTGAGCGTTTGGAAAGGCGGCCGGCATCTGGTCGCCGTCGGCGAGTTCTTTTACGTTATTGGTGATCAGTCCGTCAAGAAACTGTACGGCCTCGCTGCCCCACACGGCGATCAGACCACGCTTTTGTTGGTAAAAGGCAGAGTTACCCTCGCGGATCGAGCTATAGCCTTGAATCGGATCATTGTCCATGTGAGCCATCAACCCTTATCGCCACCTTAGCTTCCGGCCGCCTGCCCTTAGCCTGCGGCGGCCTGCTTTGCTACAATCTAGGCTTGATTTTATTACGCCGTTTTACTAACTCATAATGACGCCTGTTTCAGAAGCAGAAATACTCAACGCGCTCGGTCAGATCATCGACCCCGATTTGCGTAATGACATCGTCTCGCTGGGCTTTATCCATAACCTCGTCGTCGATGGAGGCGACGTTTCGTTTCGCATCGTCCTGACGACTCCCGCGTGTCCTGTAAAGGAGCAGATGGAAGCTCAGGCGCATGAGCTTGTACTGGCGATCGACGGCGTGAGCGCGGTCAACATCACGATGGACGCTGAGGTGCCGCAGGGGCGGGGCGTCGCTAATAACATCGCGATTCCCGGCGTTAAAAATATTATCGCCGTCTCGAGCGGGAAGGGAGGCGTTGGCAAATCCACCGTCGCGGTGAATCTCGCCGTTGCGCTCGCCGCCGACGGAGCCAAGGTCGGCATAATGGATGCCGATGTCTATGGGCCAAATGTCCCGATGATGCTGGGCACGGGTTACGATCAGCCCGAAATCGTCGATGGCAAGCTGAAACCGATCGAGGCCCACGGCGTCAAGATGATCTCGATGGCCGTGCTCGTGCCGCCCGATAAGCCGATGATCCTACGGGGACCGATGCTCCACGGCGTCGTTCGTCAGTTTTTAACAGATGTAAATTGGGGCGAGCTCGATTACCTTATTGTCGATATGCCGCCGGGCACGGGCGATGTGCAGCTATCGCTCGCTCAACTGGTACCGGTACAGGGCGCCGTCCTGGTTACCACGCCGCAGGAAGTTTCCCTCTCCGACGTTAGGCGCGCGGTCAAAATGTTTGAGCAGGTCAACGTCCCGGTGCTCGGCGTTATTGAAAATATGTCGTACTTCATAGCGCCTGACACAGGGAATAGGTACGAGATATTTGGCAAAGGCGGCGGGCAAAAGCTGGCCGACGAATATGGCCTCAATTTCCTGGGCCAGGTTCCTCTTGGCATGGAGGTTCGCGAAGGCGGCGACACCGGCGTTCCGGTCGTCGTCTCGTTCCCCGACTCGCCGCAATCAATCGCATTTAACCGTGTCGCGGAGGAAGTTGCTCGTCATATATCGATCGAAGCGATGAAACCAGAGCTTGTAATTATGAGCCGGTCACAGTAAAATCTACTTTAAGGTAAGGATTCGCCCCGGCGAATCTCATTTTTTGATAGGAGATCAAAATCATGGCAGCAGTTGTATCACCTAGCGTTGAACTTATCGTGACGGACAGCGCGACGGTAGAGATCAAAAAATTTCTCGCGAGCGAAGATGATTTGCCGGCATCGGCGGGGCTTCGTGTTCGTGTTGTACCGGGCGGGTGCTCGGGCTTTCAGTACAGTCTCAATATTGAGGAAGAGAATAAACCGGGCGATTTCGTGATGGACCGACAGGGCATCAGGCTCTTCGTCGATATGTTTTCGGCTCAGTATCTCAACGGGATCACGATCGACCACACGACGAACATGATGGGCTCGGGCTTTACATTTGAGAATCCGAACGCGACTGGCGGCTGCGGATGCGGCACATCGTTTTCGGCTTAGACTGAAGTAAAGTAACCATCACAAGAGGCGGAAGGCTCGATTTGAGTGTTCCGCCTTTTTTCATTTGCGGCCTGACTTCTTTTACTGGAAAGGCTCAATGATTGGGAGTGTCTTGATTCATCATAAGGACAACGTAGGAATGCTCGGGGGGTCGTGACGCGGTGGGGCGCGGACCGTCTGCTTTCGCAGATGGCCCGCGCCCCGTTTGCCTTATCTGACTGTTTGGGTCATACTCATTAAAGTCAGTTTCAAGCGGTAACAATCAAGGGTCACAATTTGAGTTTGTTTGAGCGAAATTCCTGAATTTCAGGAATTGTTCGTGTGTTGTATATCTTTTTATATTGGGTGAGCAGATCACCATTTCTCCTCAAATTTCCCCTTAGAAATCCTGCCGACGGAGTTTCAATTTGAAAGATTTAAAAAGAGTGCTAATCGTTGCGGTGTGTCTGCTTTGCGGAGTCGTGGTTTTCTCAGGAACAATTTCGGCCCAGGGACGCGACCGAGTCGTAAAGACAGGCTCGAGCCAACCAACCAACCTCCCGCCGGTGACGAAACCCGTCGAGACGGTCATGACGACAGGATCGTCGAGACCAGTCCTACAGAATGCACTTAAAGTTGTAAAGGCCGATGCGGCGTGGGAACCACTCGTCGCGAAAGCCGCGTCGTCATCCGCCGCCACCAGCGTCGCCGCGATGGCCGCCGCCGGCCGCACTGCATACGGAAGCGAAACGAGCACCAGGCTCGATCACGCAATCAAGACCCGCTACGGTATCAGGTACGTCTACGGCTCATCCGGGCCAAACACTTATGACTGTTCAGGATTTGTCTGGGCCGCGTTTCAAGACGCCGGGCTCGGGTTTACCCGGGCGAGCGCACGCAGCCTGTGGGCACAATCGACGCCGGTTGAGGGCAGCGATCGATTCAAGTTTGGGACATTGGTATTTCTGAACGGCCTCGGCCACATGGGCATCGTCGCCGACGAAAACGGCTTTTACCACGCTTCATCAAGTAAGGGTATTACCTATTCACCATTCAAAGGATACTGGGCTGGCCGCGTTGTAGGATTCCGAAAGTTGACCACAGCAGCGCCAATGATCGAGCAGTAAGACCGCGATACACTTTGTATGTGCCTCTGCGAGTCGTAAATCTACTCGTACAATTAAGTTACAAAGCCGGGCCGCGAAAGCGGCTCTTTGCATTCGTAGATGACGGCGATCTTTGAGATAGCGACATAGGCGACCTTGTCATCCTCATCGCGAAGGTAAAGCACGCCGCTCTTTACATCGATCACATCTCCGCGAAACGTCGCGGTCGGTCCGCAGGTCACGTCGATCTTTTTCCCTAACAGGCTATTCAGTAGGTCTTCCATAATAATCTTCTATGAGCGAGACTTCATTGCGTCCGCGCGACCGGCCGCGGCCCAGCGAGACATTTGCGGGCCTGAAGCTGCGAGAGATTGTGTCTTCACATTCTTTGCATACGCGAGACCGGCTGCGATGATAGCGATGTCCGTCGTTTCCTGATCGACTTCGAGATTCTTCCGGCGATCAAAAAAGCGCGGGATGAAGCCTGTATCGATCTTTCCCTTAATAAACTCTTCGTCGTCCATCACCTCCCGAAAGAAAGGTAGCGTCGTCTTGATACCGCCGACTTCGTATTCCATCAGCGCCCGTCGCATACGATCAATCGCCTCGGGGCGGTTGCGGCCGTATACCGCAAACTTTGAGATCATCGGATCGTAGAAGATCGATACCTCGGCCCCTTCGTAAATTCCCCCGTCATCGCGGACGCCGGGCCCTTGAGGCAGACGCAGCCGTGTTATGCGACCCGGCGAGGGCAGAAAGTTGTTTTCCGGATCTTCAGCATAGACGCGGCACTCAATGGCATGGCCCGTCAATTTGACGTCGTCCTGAGTGAATGAAAGCGGCTTGCCCGAGGCCACCAGAATTTGCTCGCGAACAAGGTCTATTCCAGTCACAAGTTCCGTGACGGGATGCTCGACCTGCAGACGCGTATTCATCTCCAAAAAGTAAAATGATTTATCGAGGTCAGAGACGAGAAATTCGACCGTACCGGCACCGACATAGTCCACGGCCGCAGCAACCTTTACGGCGCAAGCTCCCATTTCCGCACGGAGTTCGGCAGAGTTGATCGGCGATGGAGCTTCCTCTATTACCTTCTGATGCCGGCGTTGAATCGAACATTCTCGCTCGCCCAGATGCACGTGGTTGCCGTGAGTATCTGAAAAAATCTGAATCTCAATATGCCGCGGTCGAACAATGGCCTTCTCGATGTAAACGGCATCATCGCCAAAGCTGGCCAGCGCTTCCGATTGGGAATTGTCGAGACCCGACTTTAGCTCTGACTCGTCATTGACAAGGCGCATTCCTTTTCCGCCGCCCCCGGCCGAAGCTTTGAGCATCACCGGATATCCAAACCTCGCCGCGGTCTCGCGGGCATCATCGTACGAGGCCAGCGGCTCGATTGTCCCCGGCACGACCGGTACGCCTGCGGCGATGGCTATCTTGCGGGCCGATATTTTGCCGCCCATTCCCTCCATGGCTTCGGGAGGCGGCCCGATAAATGTTATGCCCGCCTTTGCCACTTCGCGAACAAAATCTGAGTTCTCCGACAGGAAACCATAGCCGGGATGGATCCCGTCCACGCTTGCAGACTTAGCCACGTCGATAATCTTTTCCCACCGCAGATAGCTCTCGCTAGACGGTGCGGGGCCAATGTGAAACGCCTCATCCGCCATCCGCACGTGCAGCGCTGCCCTGTCGGCATCCGAGTAGACCGCGACGCTCGCGATCTTCATCTCGCGGCATGCCCGAATCACACGACAGGCGATCTCCCCTCGGTTCGCAATTAGAACTTTCTTGAACATGTAACAGGTCGTAAGCGCGGATGCTGGCTGCCCGCTGACCGCAAGTAGCTATTCAACAATCGAATCACCCTGATTCCGCGGATCATATCTCACACCGATTCGTGCTCCCGGAGCGTACTTTGCCCTCTCGTTCCGCTGCTCGTTAGTCAGCAGGTCGGCCGATTCAAAATCTACGCCGTTGAGCGTGTATAGATAAGTAGCAACCTCGCCGCCTTCTGCGTTCATTTCGATATCGAGGATGACACCATCGGTAATGCGTCCAGTGATGAGCAGCTGCCGACGACGAACATCCGGGTCAGGAGCTTTTTTGCCGCGCAGGCGATCAAGGAGCTTCATCTTTAATCCAGCAACAACTCCGGTTTCCCAAATCGCAGGCGAAGTTTGTTGATCGCATTCTGTACGGCAGGCCGCTTGATGATCCGCGCCTCAAGAGGGCGTTTTCCCGGAATATCCATCATTATGATTCCGAGCAAAATCGTCAAAACGCCTTGTCCCGGCACCCCGGGCAATGACAGAGCCAAGCCGAGAAGAATCAGAAACACGCCGAAAACGTTTTTCGCAATGACCGCACTCCACCTGACCGTCCAGTGGCTATTTGGCAAAAAGCTCTCCTGGTAATGCGAGCTGAAATAATTCGCCGGAATTTTGACCATCACGATGCCAATCGATAAAAAACTAAAAGCCAGCGAGACAATAAATATACCGACGCCGATGAGAGTCCTCGTCAGCGTCATCGACGCCCAGAAATCGGAGAGCCATTCTGTCATTTAGCATCCAGACGGTCGATTCGTTCAAATTCTTTCCAGATGTAAAACATACGCTGAATCATCGTCCAGAGCGATCCAATTGCCAACACCCATAAAACCTGGGGCATACGGTTTGCAAAGAAGTTGTTCGAATTCCAATCCCACGTGGAGAGTGCTCCGATTATTAACAGAACCATACGCTCGGGCCGCTGTAGAAATCCGACATTCGCTTTTACGCCGAGTCCCTCTGACCGAGCTGTCGTGTAGCTCACCATTACCGAGGCGATCAGGCCGACGCCCGCTAGAAAAACGTTGAGCAGCGAATGCTGCGGCACCTCGCGTGCATAGAACATCATGATGCCCAGAAAGGCGACCATGTCCGAAAGGCGGTCGAGCGATGAGTCAAGAAAGCTGCCAAATTTCGTAACCCGCCCGGTCAGTCGCGCGACGTTCCCGTCGAGCATGTCAAAGAGATTTGCAACGATCAGAACGACGCCGGCCCAGAAAAATTCGCCAAATCCGAAGAGCAGTGCGCAGCCGACGTTGATCGTTACGCCGATTGTGGTGAGGATGTTGGGCGATATCCCTGCCGAAGCGAGAACCCGCACCATCGCATTGATGATCCGCATCGCTCCTCGTCCTATGCTGGCTCCGAACACGGTTTGTCAATGGATAATGGACAATTGAGAATGGAGAACTGAAGAGACCGCTTCCCCTTCCGTATTTTCCATTCTCCATTCGCCATTCCCCATTTTAATCCTTCTCCTTATCATGGATCGTCGTCATACGGCTGATCTCAAAACTACGAAAGCCGGTCGGCGTCTTGACCTTGACCTCGTCGCCCTCTTCTTTACCCATTAGCGCCTGACCGATAGGCGATACAGTTGAAATCTTCCCGTTGTCAGGGTCGCTTTCCTCGCTGGTGACAAGCTCATACGACACTTTTTCTTCTTTTTCCAAATCAAATAGCACCACCTTTGAGCCGTACGCAATGCTGTCGGTCGGGATTTTTGAGATATCGATCGAGTCCACCTCCATCATCCGCTGATGCAGCAAACTGATGCGGGCCTGGACCATCGATTGGCGTTCCTTCGCCGCCTTGTATTCAGCATTCTCCTTTAGGTCTCCGAATTCCCTTGCATGCTGTATCGCCTTCGGAAGTTTATGGTGCAGCTCGTGTTCGAGGGCGTCGAGTTCGCCTTGGAGTTTCTTTTTTACTTCTTGCATATCTTTGTCGCGCTTCTAAACCTGAGCCCTGGCACGCTCTTCTTGTTTTGTGTCCTCGCCCAGTTTCGAATCTCGGGGGGCGGCAAAGGATATGCCGATGTCGCGAGCAGTGCGCACCAGCTGGCCGTCAACCGGTACCGTCTTGATGTTCGCGCACGCCTCGTGGAGGGGTACAGTAACAATAGTGCCGGCCTGCAGGGCGACCATTTTGCCGGTTTCGCCACCCGCTAACGCCCTGACGGCGCAAGCTCCGAAATTCGTCCCGAGCATGCGGTCAAATGCATTTGGGCTGCCGCCGCGCTGCAGATGTCCGAGCACAACGCAGCGGGATTCTTTACCCGTCATTTCCTCGATTCGTCTGCTCACGTACACGCCGACACCGCCCAACCGCGTCGCCTCGCCGTCCTGGTAAATTTCCGATTTACCTAACTCCTTCGCGCCCTCGGCAACCACGATATTTGTGAATCGCGACCCGCTGTCTTCACGTGCCTGAACCTTTCGGACGATTGAATCAAACGAATACGGCACTTCCGGTATCAGGATGACGTCCGCGCTACCCGCCAGGCCCGCGTGCAATGCAATCCAGCCCGTGTTGCGGCCCATAACCTCAAGCACCATCGCGCGGTCGTGCGACGCGGCAGTGGTATGCAGGCGGTCGAGGGCCTCGGTCGCGATATCGATAGCCGTCATGAACCCAAAGGTCAGCTCCGTCGCAGCCAGATCGTTATCGATTGTTTTCGGTACGCCAATCACGGGAAATCCCCGTTTGTGAAACTGCTCTGCGATCGCCAGCGTGCCTTCGCCGCCCAGAACGACCAATGCTTCGATCCCCAGAATGTCCAGGTTGGCAAGTGCCTCGCCCAAGGGCAAGGCCGGGTAAGTTGGCTTCCCGTCAACGGTTTTGACAAAGCTACCGCGGTTGCGCGTGCCAAGGATTGTACCGCCGCGCGGCAGAATGCCGCTCACGGATTTTCTATCGAGGGTTACAGTGTGGGTCTCGCCGAGAATCCCCTCGAAGCTATCCTCGATACCGATGCACTTCATCCCAAACTCGCCAATCGCTGTGCGTACCACGGCCCGGATCGCGGCGTTAAGCCCGGGTGCGTCACCGCCACCAGTCAGGATTCCGATCTGCTTGTACATAAAAAACAATAGTGCCCGAAGTAAAAGAATATCTCACTTCGGGCCGTATGACACGCGGGACTCAGGCTTCTAATTGAAATTTCGATTGCGGGCGTAGAGCATTGCCATTTCGCTCGCCTGCGGCATCACCTCGATCGCCTTGAGGACTTGCGGATCCGCCTCGAGCAGCACTTGTGTGCCCGCCTCGGTCGAGTAATTAGCGGTAGCAATCTCTTCGCGGAGACGTCGCCGGACATAGTCCACCTGAGCCGCTAGGTTCTCCGTAGAAAGGCCAAATTGCTTGTCAGCGATAGCAAAATTAGTAAACTGCGCAGAGAGGCTATCGCCGACCGCAAACTCGTTCGGCTGCAGAGCCGCCCTAAAATTCTGTTTCTCGACACGGAAACTTTCCTGGCCGGCAACACGCCCGGCGACTAGCTGTCGGACAAAATGAAATGCCGCCTCATTTATTCGGCCGCGTGCTGGGCTGGGCTTCGGATCCGCCGCAACGACGTCGGGCTCGATACCGCGGCCGCCATACAGCGTGCGCCCGTCAGGGGTCGTAATCGGCACACCAGCCGGTTTCGGCCCGCCCACCGCATCCGCGTCACCCACAGCCGGATCCGAGTGGGAATAATACTCATATATGGACCCACTTGAGTAATCCCTCTGGAGAGACCTGCCAAACGGTGTGTAATAGCGAGCCGTGGTCAGAGTTAGCCCGGTATCATAAGGCAGCCGAAACACCCGCTGAACTAAGCCTTTGCCAAAACTGTCGGTGCCAACCACCAGACCGCGACCGTAATCTTGTACCGCCCCGGCTACGATCTCCGACGCCGAGGCCGAGTTGCCGTTGATCATTACCACCAGCGGGAAATTCTCCGGCGTACCACCCGTCGAGCGCAGGTCACGCGATTGCTCGCCGCCGGCGCCCTTAACCGAAACTACCGTCTGCTCGCCCGGGATGAATTTACTTACCACCGCGATTGCCTGCTCGAGAAGGCCGCCCGGATTCCCACGGAGGTCGAGAATAAGGCTTCTCATCCCACGTTTCTTCATCTCGCCCACCGCAAGCGACAGCTCTTCGCCGGTAGTCTGTTGAAAACCGCCCGTCAGTCCTACATAACCGATCGAATTGGGCAGCATGAAATAATTACGAATCGATGGCAGCGGTACACCCCCGCGAACGATTTCAAAATCAAGCGGTTTCGTACTTGCTGCACGCTCGATTTGAATTTTGACCGCACTACCTTTCTCGCCGCGCACGTTCTTTGAAACCTCGGCGCTGGTCCAATCTTTGGCGTCGCGGCCCGCCACCGTCACGAAACGGTCACCGTAGCGGAGCCCGGCTTTGTCCGCTGGTGTCTCAGGTAATACCGACTGAATATAGACGCCGTCGCGATGCTGCAGAATAGACACGCCGATGCCATAAAACTGCGACGACTGCTCCTCCATCATCTTTCGATACTCTTCGCCCGTGAAGAAAGCCGAGTGGGGGTCTAGCGTCCAAAGCATGCTCTGCATCGAGGTGTCTGCGACCTCTTCATACTTGACCGGGTCGACATAACGTTCGCCGATCAGCTTCAATGCTTCCTGATAATCGGTTAGCAAACGTGCGGGTGTGACATCACCTTCTGCCGCCGTACGCGAGGGCATCCGGCCAAAAAGCCCGCCCACAACCGCGCCTAACGCGACCAGCAATATTACAAAAATTGCAAAGCGATCCTTCATAATGACTCGAAAAATGCGGTCGATTATCAATATATCATAGAAGCTGGGCCCACATTTGCGGTTGCCCGCCGTGTGTGGGTGGCCAATCAGTAGGTCGCGACGCGTCAGAAATTACCGGGATTCGGGTGCGAACTCATTTACTTTCCACGTACTAAAATTTACCATTACCCTTTTGCTCAATGAAGCCTGATATTTGTTTCGTCATCCCTGCCTATAACGAAAGCGAACGCCTTGGCGAACCGCTCCGAAAGATCTGTGACTTTATCGAGAACAGCGGAACGGGCGCTGAGGTAATAGTGGTCGATGACGGCTCGTCCGACGATACGGCCGATGTCGCGCGACGCGTTCTCGACTCGCGGCAGGACATTACTTCACAGGTAATAAGGTATGAGCAAAATCGGGGAAAGGGCTACGCGGTAAAGACGGGCCTGCTGGCTGCGACAGCCGATTTTGCGCTGTTCACTGATGCCGATCTGTCGACGCCCATCGAAGAGACGCCGACGCTCATCGAACCGCTGCGCAGCGGAGATTATGACGTAACTTTTGGCTCCAGAGCACTCGACCGGAGCCTGATCGGTACTCACCAGCCCTGGCGGCGCGAACAGGGCGGCAAGGTGATGAACTTTATCATCCGGACGATGAGCGGGCTGCCATTCGCCGACACGCAGTGCGGTTTTAAGGCTTTCAATATGGTCGCGTTCCGCCCCTTGCTTGATCGCATGAAGATCGATCGGTTCGGGTTCGACGTAGAGTTCCTATTTGTTGCGGATCACAACGGCCTGCGGTTGAAAGAAATCCCGGTCAGGTGGAACGACGTTGCCGGGTCAAAGGTGAGCGTACTGCGCGATACACGCCGCATGATCACCGAGTTATCGCAGATAAGGAGCAATGCGAAAAACGGGAGGTATCGGTCGCCGTGAGTGCAAAATTAAACGTCAATATCGATCACGTCGCCACGATCCGCGAGGCGCGTAAAACTATCGAGCCAAGCATCATCACTGCCGCCGTGATCTGCGAGCAGGCGGGCGCTGACGGCATTACAGTTCACTTGCGCGGCGACAGACGTCATGTGCAGGACCGCGACATTGAGCTGCTGAGGCAGGTGATTTCGATATATCTCAACGTGGAGATGGCCGCGACTGATGAGATGGTTTCGATCGCACTAAGAACAGTACCCGACGCGGTTTCCCTCGTACCTGAGAATCAGAATGAGATAACAACCGAGGGTGGTCTAGACGTCGTCGGCAATTTTGAAAACGTAAAAACCGCCGTCGAGAAGCTGAATTCGGCGAATATTTTTACGAGCATCTTCATCGACCCCGATCTCGAGCAGATCGAGGCAGCAAAGGGCACTGGCGTCCATCAGATCGAGCTCTGCACCGCCGAGTACGCCGAACTGACGCTAAGCTCCCGCGCCGCCCACGGCGACGGAGCCTCGCGGGCGGCCGCCGAGATCGAAAGGATCCGTACCGCCGCCGCCCACGCCAAATCCCTCGGCCTCATAACCGCGGCCGGCCACGGCCTAACCTACCGCAACGTCTCTGCCCTCGCACAGATCCCGGATATCACCGAATTCAACATCGGCCACAACATAATTTCGCGTGCCGTTTTCGTCGGCCTCGATCAGGCTGTTAAAGAAATGCTCGCCGCTATTGGGCCGTTGTGACCCTGCATTCCCGCGTTACGCGAGGCCAATGAGTTTTTCTAAGCGGGCACAGCGTTTATGACATCTTCGTTGGCGGTCATGACGTTCGGCCCGACGGCGCGAATGCGTCGGCCAATACGTTTCCCAGCCGTCAAAGGTTTTGCGCCCTAACAGCAAATCCATCGGCTTCGCCAGCCGCGCCTGCACCACGGCCCCCGTCACTTCGTCCGCATAGGGAAAAAACACCCGCCATACTTAAACCCGTCGCCGTCATTTTCCCCGTTCTGTATGACAACATCGATCGTCATGATTCACTTGCAATCAGTCTTCTCATATTATTTTTCGCTTGTTAGACGGTTTACTGCCCTGCGACGACCCCCGAAGGATCATTGTCAAAAGCATCTTCTTGACAAAGGCTGTCGTCTTCATGTTAAAAAAACCCCCGCCGATTCCCGTAATTTTCGCCATACCTTTCCTCCTGTTATTAAAAAATGGTTATGAAAGATAGGGACGTTGAAGCACCCTATTTATTTTTGTTTATGGCACGCCATGTCAACTCTTTTCACGATACGATCACTGACATCGTAACCATCCCAAGAAAGCCGTTCATGGTCACTTGTATTGGTCTGGATGGCAACGGCGATCGATTGCTTTTCGTACCATCGGGCCCAGCTAACATAACCCGGAATGTATCCGCTGTGACCATACGCGATGCCGAGAGGAGTCGAATCGATATGGATGCCAAGTCCATAGGCAGTATCCTTCTTCTCGTCTTTGTGTGTTGGTGTGGATGCCTCATTCCAACGATCCAGGGAAAAAAGAGTAGAGGTACCAAAGAGAGTGATCCATCGTGCTAAGTCGGCAGAATTGGAAACGTAACCGCCGCCACCGGACTCGAACTGGGGGTTGTATATCAGGCTTCCGGTGTCGATCATTGTATCGCGACCGAAAAAGTTTTTTGGCCCCGCGTAGCCCTGAACCAGCCCTGCGACTTTACGCTGATTCGATGGCTCTGTATCACGTAGACGGTAAGGCTTTAAGAACTGAGAATTAATGAAATTTGTTGCCGGGGTGCCCGCCACGCGATCAATGATATGAGCAAGAATTACAAAATTAATATCGCTGTAGCGAAATTCACCTGGTTTAGTCGACTGATTGCGCCGCAACGGCCCTACCCAGTCATCGAGGACTCTTACGCGTGTCGGATCTTTTATCAGATCCTCCATAAAAACTGCATCGTATTCGCCATAACCAGTACGGTGTGAAAGAAGCATTCGCACTGTTACACGATCGGCGGCAGGAATATTCGCCGTCGGCAGATAATCTGCAATCGTCTTATCAAGTTCAAGCTTGCCCTTATCGATTAAGCGTAGTGCAGCAGCAGCGTAAAAAGTTTTCCCAATACTGCCGGCCAGAATACGGTTGTCTGGCATCATCTGCCTCTCGGCCGCATAGTCAGACCACCCGCTTGCTATCGCGACGGGTCGACGGAAACGCGTGGGAATGTATATGGCGGCCGTCACCCCGGGAATCTCGGACCCTTTAAGGACATTCGCCAGCTCTTCGCGTGCAATTAACTTAAGTCCTTCCGTCGAACATGGCGATGCCGACACACCGTTTTTCTGTGCAAATACCGATCCTCGACCGAAAGTAAAAAGTATGAGTCCGATTACGAACAGTGTCTTCATTCTGTATCTCCCTATAAGAGTCTCACCTTATTATAAAACACCGCAGAAGCTCATTTTGTGTCAAATTCTATGAGGCCTTCCAATCAACTCGCGTTATCCGACTACGGTTTGGTTTTTCTTGCTGGACGACAAACTTACACTGCCGCGTCATTCTGATTCTCAAACCCAAACGCACCCGCCGCTTTGAGTACATCAGTGTTTATATCTTTTAGAGCCCGCGAACCTGGTGCAGTACCCGATCACGCTCGCCAGTGCGACTGCTTGGCACATGCAGGCCGTCTAAAAGGGCGTACGAATTTTACAGCACCGCTTTCAATGCCTGGCCGGTATAGGACTTCTTTACTTTCGCGACTTCTTCCGGCGTTCCCGACGCGACTATCTTGCCCCCGCCGGAGCCGCCTTCGGGGCCTAGGTCAATTATGTAGTCGGCGGATTTTATTACGTCGAGGTTGTGTTCGATTACGATAACGGTGTTGCCGGTGTCGACTAGCTTTTGGAGGACGTCGAGGAGCTTGTGGACATCGGCGAAATGGAGGCCGGTGGTTGGCTCATCGAGGATGTAGATGGTCTTGCCTGTCGCGCGTTTTGAGAGTTCCTTTGCGAGTTTTATGCGTTGGGCTTCGCCGCCCGAGAGCGTCGTTGAGGACTGCCCGATCTTAATGTAACCGAGGCCAACGTCGAGCAGGGTTTGCAGCTTTTGTTTGATCGTCGGAATATTTTCGAGCAGAGGCAGTGCATCCTCGATGGTTGTGTCGAGCAGGTCGGCGATCGACAGCCCTTTGAATTTTACGGCGAGTGTTTCACGGTTATACCGCTTGCCGCGGCAGACGTCGCAGGTGACATAGACGTCTGGCAGGAAGTTCATCTCGATCCGCTTCATCCCGTCGCCCTCGCAGCCCTCGCAGCGGCCGCCTTTGACGTTGAACGAAAAGCGGCCCGCCTTGTAACCACGCGTCCGCGACTCCGGCAGCATTGCAAAGAGCTCGCGCAGCGGCGTAAACAATCCTGTAAACGTCGCCGGATTAGAACGCGGCGTGCGGCCGATCGGTTTCTGATCGATCTCGATTATCTTGTCGACAAGATCGAGGCCTTCGACCGAATCATGCTCGAGAGGTTCGGGCGAGGATTTATAAACGTGGCGATATAACGCCGGATAAAGAATCTCCTCAACCAGCGTCGACTTGCCCGAGCCCGAGACGCCCGTGACGACCGTCAGCAGGCCAAGGGGAAACTCCGCATCGATATTTTTAAGGTTATAGCCGCGTGCACCTTTGACCGTGATCCGTTTGCCATTCGGCAGCCGGCGAACGTCGGGCACGTCGATACTGAGTTCGCCGCACAGATACCTTCCCGTCAGCGACGCTTGATTGCAGGCGATCTCAGACGGCTTGCCTACCGCGATCACTTCCCCGCCGTGCGTTCCGGCGAGCGGGCCGAGATCGATTACGTAATCGGCCTGCTCGATCGTCTCGGCGTCATGCTCGACTACGAGTACGGTATTACCGAGATCCCGCAGCGCGTGCAGCGTGCCCAATAACCGCTGATTGTCTCGCGGATGCAGTCCGATGCTCGGTTCGTCCAAAACGTAGAGCACGCCGCGGAGCTGCGAGCCGATCTGCGTCGCGAGCCTGATCCGCTGACCCTCGCCGCCCGACAGCGTTGCCGATGCACGGCTCAGGGTGAGGTAGCCGAGGCCAACCTCGTCGAGGAACTTCATCCGGCCGCGAATCTCTCTGAGCACGAGGCCGGCGACCTTTTCATCGCGGACGCCAAGCGTGATCGCGTCAAATTTCTTCGCGGCGTCGGTAATCGACAACTCGGTATAGTCGCCAATCCCAAGACCGCCAACGCGCACGGCGAGGCTCTCGGGCTGCAGCCGCAGCCCGTTGCAGACCGGGCACGGTATCGGGCCGATCAGCTCCTCGAGCGCCGCCCGCGTCTTCTCGGACGGCGGGTTTTCGATACGCTCGCGCATCGCCCGCATCGCGCCGTCCCAGTTGCGTTCGAATTTATAATCGCCGTGTTTGAAGGTTATTCGCTTCTTAGTCCCATTAAAAAACGCATCGCGAATCTCCTGCGGAAGGTCCTTGAATTTTACCTTTAGATAAGCGTTGTCGCCGGTTCCGAACAGAGCGTCTTTTATCTTCCGCAGCTTCGATTTACGCGGTTTCGCGTTGGCGCTCGGCGGTTCGAGCGGATCGCCGATGGTGAATTTCTCGATGATCGCGATCAGCGCCGATTTGAGAAACTGGGCCCCTGATTTGTCAGCGGCGAAGAGGAAATCAATCTTCTCAACCGTCGCGTCCTCGTCGGGGACGATCTTCGACCGGTCGATCTCCATCACCGTGCCGATGCCCTGGCAGCGCTTACACGCGCCAAAATTTGAATTGAACGAGAACGACCGCGGCTCGAGCGGAGCGATGTTTATGCCACACGTTATGCACGCCATCTTCTCCGAATAGAGCTTTTCTTCGCCGTCGATGATGGAGATCAGCACCGCTCCGCCGGTGAGCTTGAGTGCGGTCTTGACCGACTCGGCGAGGCGTTCGTTTACGCCTTCCTTGATGAGCAGCCGGTCGACGACGACCTCGATGGTGTGATTCTTACGCTTGTCTAGAAGAATTTCTTCATCAAGCTGGCGAATCTCGCCGTCAATGCGGGCACGCACAAATCCGTCCTTATGCAGCTTTTCCAGCTCCTTCTTAAACTCACCCTTGCGGCCGCGAACGATAGGTGCGAGCACCATCACACGTTCGCCTTCGGGCAAATCAGACGTGCCAGCGATGATCTGGTCGACCGACTGACGCGTGATCGGCGCACCGCACTGGTGACAATGCGGCTGTCCGATAGAGGAGAAAAGCAGCCGCAGGAAATCGTAGATCTCGGTCACGGTTCCTACCGTCGACCGAGGGCTGCGCGAAACGGTTTTTTGCTCGATCGAAATCGCCGGGCTCAGTCCCTCGATCGAATCGACATCTGGCTTCTCGATCTGATCCAGGAATTGTCGCGCATAAGCCGAGAGCGACTCGACATAGCGCCGCTGGCCCTCTGCATAGATTGTGTCAAAGGCAAGCGAAGACTTACCCGACCCCGACAGCCCCGTAATCACGACAAACTGATCGCGCGGAATATCGACATCAATATTCTTGAGGTTATGCTGACGGGCCCCGCGTACCGTGATCTGCTTTATGCTCATTACAGATAAAAATCCTGACTAATAGCCAAAACCGCTATTTTACCAGACCGGCGAAGCTGGACAAACCTGCGGTGTTCGCGTGGTCCGGCACCCCGCGATATGCGACTTCGTCCTCCCATTGTCCACTGTCCCATTTGTCCCATCCGTCCCAACTGTCCCATCTGTCCCAACTGTCCCAAATCACCCTCGCCTACCAAATGTGCCCGTCCATGACATTGCAACATTAACGATCAGATATCAGACTAGCCGTATCGCGAATGCAACATTGTCTCACAGATCGTACCCTCCTGTCAAGGAACACAGGGATCTATGGGTCGGGGCAACACACTGTACTTTTGGCGAGTCTCTTGTGCCACTAATGTACGGATAGAATCGTGTACTTTGCTTTCGAAAGATTGGAGTGGGCCGCCAGAACGCTTCGGCTGCGGTGATCAATACGAGGCCGATATTTCGGTCACTTGCGTGCACTTGCACGATCACCTCTTCTACGCTAAGCTGTTTGTTTGCTGACTGGGCTGAGATCTCCGGTGGAGTGGGTTTCGCACCCACTTTTTTTATTGGAATCGGGCGTGCGCGATGGAAAAGAACGCGATTAGCGAAAGGATTAGAACGGTCGCCGGGGCTGTAACGGGCGAATTGGAAATCGAACTGGTTCATTTGGAGATGGCCGGTACTAAACGCGATTCGGTCGTACGTATCTTTATTGACAAAGAAGGCGGGGTGACGCTTGAGGACTGCTCGCGAGTGTCGCGAGGCATTGAGGAAATCCTGGATGCAGAAGATCTTATTCCGTCGCGCTACGTGCTCGAGGTTTCGTCGCCGGGTATCGAACGGCAGCTCTATTCCCTGGGAGACTTTGTAAAATTCACCGGTGATACTGCAAAGGTGAAAACCAGACTCGACCTCGCCGGCCAGAAGACATTTGTCGGAGTGATCTCATCGGTTGAGGGCAGTGAAATAACGATCGACGACAGGACAAAGGGCAGCGTTAAGTTTGATTACGCTGATGTCGAAAAAGCTAATTTGAAGATCGATCTTTCTAAGGAATTTGGACGCCGGTAAGGCAAATCATTATGCGTAAGCGGTTGAGTATAGGCAGGTTATGACATCATCTATCGGACAGAGCATCGACGTACTATGTGCGGAACAGGGTCTGGATCGCGACATGGTTATTGAAGCCATGAAGGACGCTGTTCGTGCCGCCGCGCGAAAACAGTTTAAGGATAAGACCGGCGACAGTGTGCAGGTCGAGTGGAATGCTGAGGAAGGGGAAATCGAGGTTTCGGCCGAAAAGACCGTTGTCGAAGAGGTTGAGGATCCTTTGAGTGAGCTTTCACTTGTCGATGCGCAAGAGATGGCTGGCGACGAGATCGAGGTCGGCGATATGCTCCTTATCCCGCTAAATCGCGAGGATATGGGCAGAATTGCTGCCCAGACGGCGAAGCAGATTCTGGTTCAAAAGGTCCGCGAGGCCATCCGCGAGAAGGTCTACGATGAGTACATCGACCGAAAGGGCGAATTGATCAACGGAATTATCAAACGATTCGAACGCGGCGATATGATCGTCGATCTTGGCAATAATCTTGAGGCGGTCGTGCCGAGATACGAGCAGTCGCGCGGCGAAATGTGGAATCAGGGCGAGCGCACTCGCGTCGTCATTGTGGATGTTTCGAAAGAGCAGAAGGGCCAGCAAATCAAGTGTTCACGAGCATCGCCCGAACTTCTGAAGCGTCTCTTTGAGATGGAGGTTCCTGAGATTTATGACGAGACCGTTGTAATAAAATCGGCTGTTCGCGAGCCGGGCGACCGTGCGAAAATCGCCGTCACTTCGAACGAAAAAGATGTCGATCCGGTCGGAGCGTGCGTAGGGATGAAAGGCTCGCGTGTGCAGGCCATCATTAAAGAATTACGCGGCGAAAAGATTGACATCATCGAGTGGTCGGACGAGCCTTCGGTGTTTGCCGCAAACGCCCTTTCGCCGGCAAAGGTTTCGCAGGTTCGCATTACCGATATCAATAACCGCCTAATGGAAGTGATCGTCGGCGAAGACCAGCTAAGCCTCGCGATCGGCAAAAAGGGCCAGAATGTACGCCTTGCGACGCGGTTGGTTGGCTGGGAAATCAAGATCGTCAGCGAAGAACTGCTGAAGCAGGAAATTGCGAAGCAGATGGGCAAAATGATGGCCTCAGGCGAGCCTGTGCCTATCACCGCGCTTGAGGTCGTTACTGCCGCACAGGCCGAAACGTTGGCGGAAAAGGGCATCGACAATGTCGAGGCTTTGGCCGCCGCATCGGTTGATGACATGGTCGAGTTCCTGGACATCAGTCTCGACGAGGCCGAGTCGATCAAACTAGCGGCGACCGCGATCGTCGACGCCCGAAACATCGAAAGCGGTGCGAGCGACTCAGCTTCATCCGATGCTCCGGGGCTCCCGGAAGAGACGGCCGAGGCTGCGGAAACCACACCGCCCACTGATTCTGATAATGGTGCGGATGCGGAACCGGCGGAGACGGTGCCGGACGCAGACCCGACGTCGGAGACCACGGATACAGACGTAGAGACGCCTGAAGCCGGTGACGCCACCGCCGAAACGGAGCCGGGCGGAGACGGATCCGAGGTGGAAAGCTCGGACGCGGATGCCACGCCCGAGGATGACAAGGGCAGCCGCGGTCCGCTTTTGATATAGATTGGCCGGACGCGTGACGAGGCCGTTCGAGGGTCTCGTGTCCAGCGATAGTCCGTCTTGCGTAACAGATCAGGTTGAAGTTTAGTCTTCAGCTATTGAACAAAATATGGCGACTGGAAAGAGCATCAGGATTTACGACCTCGCGCGAGAAGTTAAACAGGACACTAAACGTGTCATGGAAGACTTGCGCCGCGAGGGAGCCGACGTGAGCGTAGCTTCAAATTCGGTGAGCCACGCCATCGCGGAAAAAGTCCGCAGCAAGTACTTTCCAAAAACCGAAATAGCTCCTAAGCGGGCGATTAAAGTCATCAAAGCTGCGGCGCGGCCGGTTGAGCCAGTCGAACCGGCAGTGGAAACGCCGGAGGCGACTGCGCCCGACTCGACTCCAGTCGAGAAATCACTCGAGCCCACGCCACCCCCGGCAAAGGTTGTTCCGAGAGCAGAACCAGCGCCGGAGCCACCTGCGACGGAACCTGTAGCCGCACCTAAAGTTAAGAAACTCGCCGCGAAACCTGTTGTCAAACCCGCACCAGAGGCCCCGGCTCAGGCGACCGAACTCACAGAGGAACCGCAGGCCGAGCCCATCGTCCCAACGAGTTCCCCGGAGATCGAAGCTGCGCCGACCCCAACCGCTCCGGCGGAGGCTGTTCCGGTAGAGCACGTTGTCAGTCCCTCAGGCGTGGTTGTCAAACGGCTCACGCTCGGCAAGGACGCGCTCGATAAAGGGATGAAACCGGGCGACCGGTTGGTAACCGAGGGCCCCACCAAGACTGGCAGCCTATTGACCCCGACTCGCGACGAGCGCGGCCGAGTAGTCCAATTCCGCGGTACGCCCGGCGAAACGGCTGCTCCGCAGATGACCTATACGCCGCCCGCCGATAACCGGCGTCGGCCGGGTCGCTCGGGTGGCCGAAAGGGAGCGAATGATCGCTCAGGGCGCTATGCCGACCGCGACGCCGATGCACCCCAGAAACGATCTATCGAGGACCGCGTCCTCGACCAGGTCGGCTCCATTGACGCCTCTAATCTGAAGAGTATCCGTCTGACGGAGGGCGCGACGATTCGGGAATTTGCCGAGGCTCTCGGCATCACGCCGCGAGACATCGTTGCTCTGCTCATTAAACGTGGTGTTTTCGCCACGCTAAACCAACCCATTGGCGAAAACATGGCCCAGGAAATGGCCGTGAATTTTGGCTTCGACGTCAGCTTTGTTCCGTTTGAAGAAATGGTGATCGAGCAGGAATTCGAAGAGCTGATTGCGGCCGATGCTGACGACGCCGAGCTCACCCGTGCACCCGTTATCACGGTTATGGGCCACGTCGATCACGGTAAGACGTCTCTGCTCGATGCAATTCGTTCGGAGAATGTCGCTGGCGGCGAGGCCGGCGGTATTACCCAGCATATCGGTGCGTACAGCGTCCAGGTTGCGAGTCCGGATCACCCGGGTGAAAAGCGACGCGTTGTATTTCTCGACACGCCGGGCCACGAAGCGTTTACGATGATGCGTGCTCGCGGAGCCAAGGCCACCGACATCGTCATTCTCGTGGTGGCTGCCGACGATGGAGTCATGCCGCAGACGATCGAGGCCGTCGAGCATTCAAAGGCCGCGGGCGTTCCGATAATCGTCGCGATTAACAAAATTGATAAGCCTGATGCTAATCCCGATAAGGTCAAACAGGGCCTTGCGGGACTCGGTCTGCAACCGACCGACTGGGGTGGCGATACTGAGATGGTGGCAGTTTCCGCCAAAAAACACGAGGGTCTCGACACGCTGCTTGAGACGGTTCTGCTTCAAGCGGATATTCTTGAATTGAAGGCGAGCCCCACGCGTCGTGCATCAGGCGTGGTTCTTGAAGCAAAACTCGACAAGGGCCGCGGAGCCGTCGCGACCGCGCTCGTCCAGCAAGGCACGCTCCGCGTGGGCGATCCGTTTATCGTCGGTCAGTTTTCCGGCAAGATACGTGCGATGTTCTCTGATCGGGGCGTCCAGGTGACAGAGGCCGAGCCGGCCACGCCAGTCGAGATTTTAGGCCTCCAGGGCGTGCCCCAGGCAGGCGACACTTTTCAAGTCGTGGCTGACGTTGACCGGGCACAGACAATTGCCGGCCAGCGACAGATGCACGCCCGTCAGGCCGCAATGGTCAAGACAACGAAACGCGGCATCGAATCTCTCGGACTTGCCGAGATTAAAGAGCTGCTCGTTATCCTCAAAGCCGACGTTCAAGGTTCGGTTGAGGTACTGCGTTCTACTCTCGAGAAACTATCGACGGGCAAGGTCAAGGTTCGAGTGATCCGTGCCGGTGTCGGGGCCATCGCAGAATCCGACGTACTGCTCGCCTCCGCCACGCAGGCCGACGATGCCTCAACCGCTGTTGTAATTATCGGCTTTAATGTTCGCCCCGAGGCCCGTGTGGCTGACATTGCAAAGCACGAGGATGTCGATATCCGGCTCCACTCGATTATTTACAAGGTCGAAGAGGAAATCACTGCCGCCATGATTGGCATGCTCGACGCTATCGAGAAGGAAACCATTCTCGGCAAGGCACTGATCCAAGAGACATTCAAGGTCTCGAAGATTGGCACCATCGCCGGCTGCCGTGTCACGGAGGGCTTAATCCGCCGTCAAGCGAAAGCGCGTCTCTTGCGCGACAGCGTTGTCACGTGGGAAGGCGACATCGCCGCCTTGAAGCGGTTTAAGGATGACGCGAACGAAGTCAAAACCGGCTTCGAATGCGGTATCAGCCTCGTCAATTACAACGATCTGAAGATTGGTGATGAGATCGAAGCCTACGTCATCGAACGGTTTGCGGCGACGGAGCTTTAAGAATGAAAACTGGCAACCGGAGAATGGAAAATGCCGAATCACGAGTGAATACTTTTTGTTTTCCGATATCTAGAAGTTATGAGACGCCCGGAACGCCTGGGAGAGGCCTTAAAGATTGAAATAGGAGAGGTCGTTGGCTTTGAGCTCGTCGACCCCCGACTTGAGATGGTCACGGTGACCGACGTCCAGGTCTCTCCCGATCTGAGAGACGCGAAAGTTTTCGTTCTCATCAGCGGCAGCGATGACGAGGTCAAAGTTGCTCTGAGGAGCCTGAGGAACGCCGCCACCTTTGTCCGGCAGCAGGTCGCGATGAATCTCGACATGCGATTTGCTCCCCACGTTCATTTTGTACGCGACGACGCTGAGGAAAATGCCGCTCGCGTGAGTGATCTCCTGGTTGATCTCGAAAACAGGGGCGAATTAAAGAAGGAAGAAGTAACAGGTAATTTGTGATAGGCACCCGCGCTCCCCGCGTAATTTCCCGAATCAGCAATCACCTGCCCAAATAGTGCTAAGTCAAGTAGTTGAGCTAATTGAAAATAAGAACAAGTTTGCGATCACGACGCACATCAAGCCGGACGGCGATGGCGTCGGCTCATCGCTCGGCTTGTGCTGGCTGCTCCGGTCGCTGAACAAAGAGGCTGAAGTGATTGTCCGCGGCGATGTGCCGCCCGCCTATCATAGCCTGCCCGGCGCGTCGGATATTCGCGATATCTCCGCGCTCGACGACGACTACGACGCGGTCTTTATCATTGAGTGTTCAGATCTTAATCGGCCCGGCATCTCCGGGCTTGAGGGCCAGCTAACGGTCAACATCGACCATCACGCCACCAGCGAACATTTTGGCACGATTAACTGGATCGACTCGACCGCGTCGGCGGTTGGCGAGATGATTTACAATCTCTGCAAAGCCATCGGCGGCCGCATCACCAAAGACATCGCAGAGTGCGTCTACATGGCGCTCGTTACAGATACGGGATCGTTCCACTTTTCAAACACCTCCGATCGCACGCTAAAGGTAGCTTCAGAATTGGTTAAGGCCGGAGCCAAGCCGGCAAAAATAAGCGAGGCCGTTTATAACAATTATCCGTGGTCACGTATTGAGTTGATGCGCCGAGTGCTCGCGACCGTAAAACGTGACACATCGGGTAAAATTGCGTCAATCAGGCAGACGCTGGAGATGACTGAAACATCCGGAGCTGTCGACGGCGACAACAACGGCTTTGTTAATATTCCGCTTGCCGCGCGCGAAGTTGTGGCCGTCGTATATACCCGCGAGGTGGGGCCCGATAGCTACCGCGCGAGCCTCCGATCAAAAGGGACGATCAATGTCGCAAGGGTCGCCGAAAAATTCGGTGGCGGCGGACACAAGAACGCGGCGGGGCTAAGTGTTGAAGGCGACTGGGATGAAAGAGAGCGTGAGATAATCGCGGCCCTCGCCGAGGCGGTAGATAATGCAGAAGCCGGCGAGTGAGCAAGGGTTGAATCCACGCTCATTTAGGGTATGTTCACGACTTGGATATCCCGCCTCGCTGCATCGCAGATTTTTCCACACTAAGCATGCCGGAGAAACGTTACAAATGGCGACGCGAAGGCTATCGTGAAAACACGAAAGGCTTGCTGATGCTAAACACCGGCGACGGTAAGGGAAAAACGACCGCGGCGATCGGAACCATGGTGCGGGCGGCGGGTCGCGGTATGAATTGCGCGATGATCCAGTTCATGAAGTCGAAAACTGACCGCTATGGCGAGCACGAGTCCTTGGAAATGCTGGGGATTGAGGTGCAAACAATGGGCGACGGCTTTACATGGGACACGAACGACAAGACGCAGGACGTTAAAACATCTGAGGAAACCTGGGCCGTCTGCGTCGATAAAATGCGGAGTACGGACTATGACTTACTCGTTTTCGACGAGCTATTGTATGTCTTGAGTTACGAGTTTCTCAATATCGGTAACGTTATAAACGAGATACGCGAGGTTCGGGTTGAGCAGCCGAATCTACACCTGATCCTTACCGGGCGAAACGTAGACAATAAATTACAGCCAGTCGTCGATGCCGCCGATCTTGTGACCGAAATGTCCGAGATCAAGCATCCTTTTCACGCCGGAATCTACGCACAGCAGGGAATCGAGTTCTAGCTGTCAGCTATTAGTTGGACGCTTTTTGGTGTTTCTGCGGAAGTAAAATTTGGAGTAGATTTGCATAATGAAGTTTCGCGCTCAATTATTCAATTTCAGCATTTTAATTTTTCTTTTCTTGGCATTTGTTCAAGTAAACGCGCAATCCCAAAAGAATAAATCCCGTAAAGTTGCTCTGCCGACCTCGCAGGCTCGATTCGTTTCTGGTAACAGTTCGCTCGAAATACCGTTCGATTTATCCAGCAATCTTGTATTGTTGCAGGGGAAAGTAAATGATTCCGCGCCTGTTTGGTTTATTTTTGACACCGGCGCGGATAGCACCGTCATTGATGCCGAGTTTGCCAAGACGCTGCGCTTGAAACCTGCCGGTAGAATTGTCGGGACGGGCGGCGCGGGGACGGCTGAAGCTGTTAAATTTAAGACGGTTTCAATGCAGTTTCCGAACATTGAAATCTCCAATTTAACAATTTACGGACTTCCGATTGATTCTTTTTCATCGCCGCTCGGTAAGAAAATTGGCGGCGTTATCGGCTACGACATTATCAAAGAGTTTGTCGTCGAGATTGATTACGCCGCTCGAAAAATCAATTTATACAAACCCGAAAGCTATCAGTATTCGGGAGCAGGCGAAATTTTTCCTCTAATGTTTGAGGAGAATTTGCCGTTTGTTCAAGCGAGCTTCGCTTTTGAAAAACGAGTGCCGATTAGCGGCAAATTTGAGATTGATTCAGGTTCAACCGGCGCGGTTTTGTTCAATACGCCGTTCGTCAAAAAACACGGGCTTCTGAAATCTATCTCTCAAACAAGCGAAACGCGCATCGGTGGAGTCGGCGGCACAGCGCAGGCTTTTCTTGGGCGCGTTAAAAATATTGCTTTAGGACGTTTCACGCTTGAGAATCCGGTCGCTCGATTTTCGCAAGCCACTCGCGGAGATTATGCCAGCGCGAAATACGACGGGCTGATTGGCGGCGAAATCTTGCGTCGTTTCAGAACGATTTTTGATTACTCGCGCAAGAGAATGATTCTTGAGCCGAACGCGCTGGTGTTCGGACCTTTCGAGATTGATATGAGCGGAATGAAGTTGGTTGCCGATGGCGACGACCTCTCAGTCGTGCTGGTTGACGACGTAAAGCCGAAGACTCCGGCAGCAGAAACCGGAGTGAGCGGCGGAGATATAATTACGGCGATTGACAATCGTCCGGTCAAGGAATTTACGCTCGAGCAAATTCGTGAAATGTTCAGGCAGGATGGGCGAGAATATCTGTTAAAAATGAAACGCGACGGAGCGGAAGTGCAGGTAAAAATCAAGTTGCGTAGATTAACCTAACCGCGCGGCCGAAAATTTCAATGGACGTGAGGGCGAAAGAGCTACGTTTATTTGGCGTTGTCTTTTACCTTTCAGCTCGCGCGTAGCCGGTTTTTGCCCACGCCAATTCAATCGTTATCAGTTTTCAGCTATTTCGAATGAAAAGCCCCGTCGAAAAACGAAAGCCTAGCGGAGTAATCGACTACGTAGCCCTAGCCGTTACAACCTTCGGCGTGGGGTATATACCCGGGGCTCCGGGCACCTATGGATCGCTCGTCGGGGTCGGATTGTATTTATCATGGGGATCGTTCCTTCCGGTGTACATATTCGATCCGAAATCGTTGTCGATGAGTGTTTGGCACGCGGTAACGGCGGTTCTCCTTCTCATCTTCTGCCTCGTCGGCGTCTGGGCCTCCGGGCGATCGACGGGATTGTTGGGCGATCTCGATCCGTCTCAAGCCGTCGTCGATGAGGTCATGGGCCAGCTCATCGTTTTCCTTTTTGTTCCGTTTGGCATTGGCTGGCCGTTTATTGTTGCGGGGTTTCTGCTCTTCCGCCTCTTCGATATCTGGAAGCCGTACCCGATCGACGACCTGCAAATATTGCCCGGCGGCATCGGTGTTTGCGGCGACGATATTCTCGCAGGGGTCTATGCCGGAGTTTGCCTTTCCATCGTTTACGCGATTAGTCTTTCGCTATGATCTACCACGTCTTACCAGGCGATTCGCTGGTCGGAGAATTTGAAAAGCTGGGGCTCGACGGCAAAAAGATCGTATTCCGAGAAGCTCTCATCGCCGGGCCGATTGATGCGCCCGATCTTGATGACTTTTGGAATCAGAGGGCACACTTCGTGCTCGCCGAGTATGGTGAAGACGAGATCGTCTACCACGAGACGGTGGCCGATGAGCTATCTGCTCTCATTGATGTTTCGCCTGACGATGAAGTTAATTTATGGTTCGAGTACGAGTTATTCTGCAGCGTGAATCTGTGGTTCTCCCTGTCACTGCTTCGAGAGTCGGGCGCCGCGATCTATCGAGTACAGCCGATGGGCCTCACCTCGGATGACAGATGGAAGGGATTCGGAGGCATCGGCGCTGATGCCTTGACGGAGTATTTCGACGGGCGTGAAAAACTATCGAGGGACGACGTTAAACTCGGTGCAGATCTTTGGACCGCTTACAAAACGCAGGATTTCACAACGCTGCGACAACTTGGGAAAGCCAATAATCCGAGGTTTCCTTATCTCCGGGAAGTTTGTGACGCTGCTGCAAAGCAGAAAAGCCTGCCCCTGGAGATTCTTGGTGAAATTACTGCCTCGGGACAGCGAGACTTCGCGGAGATCTTTCGTCAATTTCAGGAAAAGGCGGGCGTTTACGGGTTTGGCGACCTTCAGGTCTCGAGGCTTCTCGATCAGATGGGCACCCGCTAGGCGGAGTCAAAATCTTTTGCTGTCTCGTCCCGCTTAATTTTTAGCTCGGTCTGCTTTTGAAAGATCCACCCTCGGCGCCAGAAGTAAAAAAGTAAGACCGCTGTAATCAGCACCATCAATCCCAGCGTTGCGAAATAACCAAAGCGGGTTTTGAGTTCCGGCATGTTCTCAAAATTCATCCCGTATATTCCGGCTACAAGGCTGAGCGGCAGAATAATCGCTGAGACGACCGCAAGCGTTTTCATCACGTCGTTTGTGCGATTGCCCACAACGGCGAAATGGATATCGAAGAGGCCGCCCACAAGATCGCGATACCCTTCCGCGAGGTCGGAAATACGCTGTAGATGATCATGGACGTCGCGATAGAACGGAAGCATATTCTCGGGAATTAGGGGAAATTCTCCGTGCGACATTCGGTAGAGTACATCCAATTGGCGCGAAGAAATTCGCTTTAGGCGGGTCACACTGCGCCGCAAATCCATTACATCGCCGAGGACCTCGTTGTTGCCGCGACGCATATCAAATGCCCGCTCCTCAAGGAGATTAATCGCCTCGTCAAAATCATCGACGATCGGCATGTAGAGGTCCACGAGTTCATCGAGTAGGTGGTGCATCAGGTAGGCAGCGCCGCGTTGACAAATGAAGGTGCTGTTCCTGATCTGCTGCTTGACCTTCTTGATGCTGAGGAACCGCTCGATGTGAAAGGTGACGACAAAGTTCTCGCCCAAATAACCGTCAAGCTCTTTCGTCGCAAAATTTGACGAGGTGGTTTCGCCCGGCTTCACGCCGTGGACAATGAAATAGAGGTAGTGCTCAAAAGCCTCGACCTTTGGCTGATTGCGCGTCTCAAGTGAGTCCTCGACGCTAAGCGGGTGAAAGTGAAAAACGTTGAGCAAAACATCCTTCGCCTCCTCAATACCTTCGCTGGTTTCTCCCTGCAGGTCGACCCAGACGACATTGGTTTTATGGGCGAGCAACGCGGGCAGCTCGGCCCGCGAGAAACCTTCCTCGACCTTATCAGAGCCTTGTCTATACAGGAATATTTCCATAAGCAGCGACGGGCTATCGGATCTCGTAAATCAGGATATTTTTCGGCGGCCGATTACGGCTCCCAAAGCTAGCCCGCCGGCGTCCGCTGAAAGGCTGATCTGGCCACGCCTATGATCCCCGCAGTGTCACCCAGTTGCCCGCGTACGAGCTTTGCCCTTGCCGCGGCCGCGGGATATGCCCTGGCCGTGATCTCATTTTGTACCCTGGCGGCGAATGCGTCCCAGCCGGCCGCGACGCCGCCGCAGATCACAAACATTTCCGGATTCAGCGCGTTTGCCAGACCCGCCAGCATTTGACCCAGATAGCGGCCCATCTGGTCAAATATCTGTACGGCGACAGGATCGCCTGATTCCCACGACTCGAAAAGTTCTTGCGAATCACGGGCGTTGTGATTATGCTCACGTGCGATGCGGGCGAGAGCGGTCGCCGACGCATATTCCTCAACACACCCCTGACTGCGGCATTTGCAGGCCCGCCCGCCGGGCTCGACGGTGATGTGGCCGATCTCACCGCCGATTCCGTCTTTCCCACGCAGCGGCTTCCCGTCCACGATTATGCCGCCGCCGATTCCTGTTCCGAGCGTAACCGTCACACACGTATCGACGCCCTGTGACGCTCCTATCCAGTGTTCACCAATCGCAGCCGCGGTCGCGTCATTTTCGATGACAACCGGCAAGGCGAACAATTTTTCAAGCTCGAGCTTAAAATTCATGCCCGTTATACTACCGAGATTGGGAAGTTTCGTAAGTATCCCGTCAAATTCCTCGGGCACCGGCGACGGTGCCGTAAAGGCGACGGCTCTTATCGCCGCCTCCGAATACGATTCGCCGTCCCGCGCTGAGTTTACCTCGCGAAACATCTCGTCAATCAAGGTCATCAGACCGTCGGGAGTGACGGCGTCGGGCACGGCGCGTTTTACGAGATGATCTACGCGGCCCGCGCGGTCGACTGTCGCCATTCGCAGGTTGGTTCCGCCGAGGTCAGCGGCGAGGACAAGGTCATTCATCTGTGGCTCGATTTGCTCACGCGCCGCTAAGGCCTGGGTAACGAGGAACGGTTAAGGCCTTTTCGGCCGGTCGGATTCGGGCACGTTTTTATATATGTCCTCGTATTTAGCAAATCCATCTTTCACTACAGTGTCCATCAGGTTGTTCTTATCCACCGTCGTAACTTCCAGCAGGATCGAGGGAACTGACTTCCCGAGCGTGTCATTCATAAACGGCGAAGTTGTCAATGCTTCTTTCTTTGCCAGCTTGATGGCCGACTCGACCGCGGCATTTGCCAGCGGGATGATCGGCTTATAGACCGTCATCGTCTGCTTTCCCTCCGCGATCCTCTGCAGAGCATCTCCCGCCGCGTCCTGACCTGTGACCAGCACCTTACCCGCAAGGCCTTTCTTTTCCAGTGCCGAGACCACTCCGCCGGCCATTCCATCATTTGAGACGACAAATGCGGCCACCTTATCATCATTCTTGGTCAGGGCATTCTCAGCCATTCTGAGGGCTTCCTCGGGCTTCCAGTCGGTCATAAAGTTATCGGCAACGACCGTAATCGCCTTGCTGTCGATCGCGCTCTGGAGAACCTCGAGTTGTGCCTTCTTCATTATTACAGCGTTATTATCGGTCGAGGCTCCGTAAACCATCACGTAATTCCCGGTAGGCACCTTTTGCAGAGCATATTCAGCAATCTTTTTGCCTATAACCGGCACTTGATGCGAGATATATAAGTCGATTTTATCGGAATTGATCAGGCGATCGTAGCTGATAACCGGCACGCCCTGCGCTTTCGCCTTGTCCACCATGGAGGCGGCCTGGGTTGCATCGTGAGGAGCGATCACGAGTACATCCACCTTTTGAGTTAAAAGGTTATCGACGTCGTTCGCCTGCTTATCCGCCTTGTTATCAGCCACTGTAATGACACATTCGACGTCCATCTTGACGCAGTGCGCCTTAAAGGCGTCCTGGTCCCGCTGCCACCGTTCTTCCTTAAGCGTATCCATCGCGAAGCCAATCTTGATCTTTTTAGCGCCCGACTCGGTTCGCGAGCCGGATTCGCCGCCGCAAGCCGCCATAGAGCCCAATAGAAGCAACATCGCCGTTAATTTCGCTTTCATCATAAGTGTCTCCTGAGATTTAAGGGTGGTAGCTCTACAGATTAGAGCAAAAATGCCGGAAATCAGCAACGAGCGGTCACAACCCAAACTTTTTCTATATTAATCTTTTGTAAGACCCAACGAATATGCTATAAATGCTTAGACGTTGACACATCGCTCGTTGCGAGAAAAATAAAGGCTAACTCTGAGACCTTTTGGTGGCCGGATTTATTGACATCGCTCAATAAATCGTGTAAAAGATTGATAGGGTTGAATTTGAAACACTGGCTTCGGAGCAACAAATCATGAAATATTTGTCCATCGATCGGATAGTACGAAAGAGTGTATGCTTCGGTGTCGTCTCGATAATGATCGCCGGACAGTCATTCGCGGGTGCTGTAAAGCCTATCGGGGAATTGCTTGTTTCAGGCTCCTCCCTCGTGACGGTTAACGGTGAAATTGCTGAGAGCGGCCGCACGATCTTCTCGTCGAGCACTATTAGTACTCCGGAGGGTAATGGAGCGGTCGTTAACATGGGCAGGGCCGGAACGCTTGAGATGGCCGCGGGTACGACCATTGCATTAAACGCCAATGATGACGTGATTAGCGGTGATCTGGCGGCTGGCAGCGTGACGCTGGCGGATGCGGTAAACAATATCGCAATAAGGAATTCGACGGGCGACATCATTAGCCTGAATGAGGGCGAGACCGCAATTGCAGGATTGTCGCGTGCGGCAATCGATCATAAAGACAAGACGACCGGAAAGTGCATCGATGACGATAACGACGGGAAGCTCGAGTGTAAGGAAGGCCTACCTGCTTGGGCCTGGTACGCCATCGCAGGCGGTGTGGGCGCTGCTATTCTCATCGCGGTTGTCGCGGGTGGCGGCGACGACAATGCATCGAGCCCGGTTCGATAAGGTTGTATTTCGATAGTTCGAAAGTTATTATTTTGATTTTGAAAGGATTGCTTCAGGAGGAGATTAACAACATGCTCGGCAAGAATATACTTCGTAAATCTGTTACAGCCATGACGCTCGCGGCTGTCTGGTCTGTTTACTCAATGGTTGCCTTTGCTCTGCCCCAGGATATTAAGGGAGAAATTACGGTTTCAGGGCAGGTAACGGTTAACGGCCAACCGGCTGTTTCAAACTCGACGATTTCGTCAGGTGCCGCAATCAATGCTGCTCAGGGTTCGAGTGCGGTTGTCAGTCTCGGCAAACTTGGCCGTGTCGAAGTTCAGTCGGGAACGACTGTTACGCTCCGTTTTACTGATAATAGTCTGATTGCGATGCTGGACTCGGGTCGCGTTCGCGTATCGAACTCTTCCGGCATTTCATCAACGGTTACAACCAGGACGGCAACGTTTCTCGGCGACACCGCTCAGGCAAACAATTACCTCGTCGAGGTTGACTGCAATAACGCGTACCTGACGACGACGACTGGTGTTGTTACGATGCGTGAAGGCACGAGCGACAAGCAGGTTGCCGCCGGTGCCGGCGCGAGCTCATGCTCGACCGATGCGGCTCAGACAGGTTGCAAACCGTGTCTCCGTCCTGACTCAGCTCCCGGCCCTGCTATCTCAGGCTTGACCTGGCTGATTGCCCTTGCGGCTGGCGCGGCTGCTGCGGGTATTTATTTTGGAACACGTGATAACGATTCGGATCTCGGCGGCGGTGTCATCGTGCCCAGCCCGGTTCGTTAATCTCATCATTAACTTCGGTTAGTTTGCGGGTCATGTTACTAACGTGACCCGCAAATTTTTGCCTACTGTCTTTCCGGGCTTCATCCCGCGATCTTCTTCTTTTATGCATATCGCAGTTATTGGCACCGGATACGTTGGACTAGTCACCGGCGCCTGCTTTGCCGAATTTGGAGTCGACGTGACCTGCGTCGATGTTGATAAGACAAAGGTCGATAATTTGAAGAAAGGAACTATTCCAATATATGAACCGGGGCTCGACAAGATTGTCGAGAAAAATGCGGCGGCTGGTCGGCTTCATTTCACCACGGAGATTAAATCGGCTGTTGAGGGAGCGTTGGTTGTCTTTCTGGCGGTCGGAACTCCGCCCCAGCCGGATGGCTCGCCGGATATGAGCTATTACCGCCAGGCCGCAAAAGATGTGGCCGAGGCGATGAATGGTTATAAGGTGCTCGTCACAAAATCGACCGTCCCCGTAGGTACGGGCAAATGGCTGCGCGATTTCATCAAAGAGAACCTGAAAGTGGAGACAGATTTTGGCGTCGCTTCCAATCCCGAATTCCTTCGAGAAGGTGCGGCGATCGCAGACTTCATGCGGCCCGACCGCGTCGTCGTGGGAAGCAATGACGAGCGTGCAGTCGAGATCATGAAGGATCTCTACCGCCCGCTGTATCTCATCGAAACACCGGTAGTGATCACCTCGCTCGAGGCGGCCGAGCTAATTAAATACGCTGCAAACGCATTCCTGGCCACCAAGATCACTTTTATAAACGAAATTGCGAATCTGTGTGACGCCATCGGCTGCGATGTCCACGACGTCGCTAGAGGAATGGGTATGGACAACCGTATCGGACGCAAGTTCCTGCATCCCGGCCCGGGCTACGGCGGTTCTTGTTTCCCCAAGGACACGCGGGCTCTAACCACGGTCGCCGACCAATTTGGTGTTGAGACCCGCATTGTCGATGCCGTGATCGATGCCAACGACCGCCAGCGCGATGCGATGATTCCCAAGATCGAAAAACTCGTCGGGGATCTCGCCGGTAAAAAGATCGGTGTGCTTGGCCTGTCATTCAAGCCCGAGACGGATGATATGCGGGAGTCACCGGCGATCGAGATCATTAACGAGTTGGTTGCCCGCGGTGCCACGGTTACGGCATTTGATCCCGTCGCCATGGACGAGGCTCGGCATTCGCTGCCCGACATTGGGTATGCTGATGACGAGTATGCGGCGATCGATGGCGCCGATGCGCTCGTCATCATCACCGAGTGGAATCAGTTTCGCGCGCTCGATATGGAAAAGGTCAAGCGCCTGCTTCGCCAGGCAAAGATTGCTGATCTCCGGAATATTTATGAGCCGGCCGACATGCGCGAAATGGGATTCGAATATGTAGGCGTCGGCCGCTAACCCGAGACTTTCTTCAGCCTTATGTCGCTAACGACCAGAGTTTTGATCACCGGCGGAGCAGGATTTATCGGTTCCAATTTGGCCGATGGGCTAATCCGCCAAGGTGCAAAAGTAACGCTGATCGACAATTTCGCCACGGGTTTCCGTGAGAATTTGGAAGAAATCAGCGGCGATTTTGAGTTTATAGAGGGCGATATTACCGACGACGCGGCTCTCGATAAAGCGGTCAGCGGCTCGGAAGTAATATTTCACGAGGCCGCACTTCCCAGTGTACCGCGATCGGTCGAAGACCCGGCAGAAACCCATCGCATCTGTGTTGACGGCACGTTTAATCTTTTATTGAAAGCGAAACAGACCGGTGTGCGGCGTGTAATCTACGCTGCGTCGAGCTCCGCCTATGGCGATCAGCCCGTGCTGCCCAAGGTCGAGACGATGCGCCCCGACCCGCTCTCGCCCTATGCCGTAGCCAAGTTGACCGGCGAGCTTTATTGCCGCGCCTTCAACAATGTATACGGACTAGAGACCGTCTCGCTGCGTTACTTTAATGTGTTCGGCCCGCGCCAAAATCCCGCGTCGATGTACTCGGGCGTGATTTCGCGGTTTATCGACGCACTGATGACCGGCCAACAGCCGGTGATCTTTGGCGACGGTGAGCAGTCGCGAGATTTTACCTACATCGAAAATGTCGTCGATGCTAACGTAAAGGCGGCTCAGACAGCGAAAGGCCTCGGCGAGACGATGAACGTTGCAAACGGCGATCGTATTACATTGAACGAACTGCTAACCGTATTAAAGAAGATCGCGAATACCCCCGACGTAGCTGCCGATTTCCATGAGGCACGACGAGGGGACGTCAAAGATTCGCAGGCCGATAACCAGCGAGCAATTGAGTGTTTGGACTACAAAGAAATCGTCGGGCTAGAGGAAGGCCTCCGCAAAACTATCGACTGGTGGAAAGGCAGTCGCTTTGCGAAATAGTTTTTAGAGTTACTGAGTTCAGAAATCAATAACTCCGCAACTCGGTCGACTCTGCAAACTTTACTTAGGTATCGCAAACGCAGCGTCTTCGATTGGCGAATTAATCATCACGGTCTTTGTATTGAAGTTTGCGTAAGCGGTGATCTTATCGAGATCAAACCGCTGTGAATATTTCTTGGGAACGGTGATGCCCTCCACGAGAATCATCTCGTCTATCTCGACCGACGTCGTCACTACCCGACCGCCAACTTCGAAAGCCGAATCGTAGCCCTTGATCTGATTAGTTTTCTCGTCAAGGTAGAAATCCGTGTAAAACCCTTCGGGCGTCGTCATCCGAAATCCCTTTTTCTTTTTCTTGCCCTCGCCGAGAGCGGTAATCACAAATCCCGCATCGCCGACACGCGGCAAAAGTGGAAAGCCCATGCTGGTCACAGGCGGCAGCGAGAATCCGTCGATCGATGAGTAAGTCTCTTTTCCGTCGTATACCTGCTTCAACCGCTGGGCCACGCTGTTGATCTCGAAAAAGTATTTCTCGCCGCTGACAGCCGTAGAAAAGGCGCCCGGCATCGCCTGCCCCATCGCGTTCAGATCGACCGACCCTTTCATCACTATCGACCGCATTTTCTTCAACTTCTCGCCGCCGTGGGCTGTTAGGGCCGATTTTGCCACGTCGTCCGCGGACGGGACAGTCGCAAGAGCCGCCGGGATCTTTGTCCCGGCTGACACTTGCGCAAATGACGGCATGGCGGTCAACATTAGAAAGACAAAGATAATTGTAAATTGGATCATAGAAATCAGGGTTGCATTTAAGACATTGATACGAAGGCAGCCGTTGCTTTGTTGCAAGCGACACGCCGACGGTTTACCGCTCTAACAAAATAAAAGAGGCGACGGCCCGCACCAATCGCCTCTCTATGGATTCGAACAAGTCGAGTTAAAAGCTAAACCGCATATTGAGATCGATACGGCGATTCGGGCCTGCTCCGCCACCGCCGCCTCCGAACCCGCCAAAGCCACCGGATCTGATCGATGTATATTGGCCGAAACGGGACGAGCTGAGGGTGCCGACCGGATTGTTGTAGCTCACGGTATTCAACAGATTATCGAAGGAGACCCCAACGCTAAGGTTGTACGGCCTGCGGATATCGCCACCGCCAAAGCCGCCACCGCCCATGCGCATCATGGGGCCACCGCCACCCCCGCCACCGCCCGGGCCACCGACCATCACGGATTGAGAACCCGCGCCACCGCGGCCGCCTCCGCCAGCTCCCGCCGTTCGCTGGGCCGCCGTCTTACCAAAGCCAAAATTCTTTCGCAGTTCCAGACGGCTGGTCATAAATGCAGGTCCACGACCATAGTTTCTCGGTATGATAGCTGTGGGGTCCTGACCGGCGACATCGCAGAATGATAATGTCAGATTACGCTCAGCACAGGCAGCACCAAGTTCACCAAACGTGGGGCGTTCTGTTAAAAGGCCGTCGCCATTTGTATCTAAGCCTCCACGAACGATATTAAAAGGGCTGCCAGAATTTGCCCGCAGAATGAGGGATGCATTCATCGACCACGGCAACTGGAAATTGGAGAATACGGTCAAGTTATGTCGAGAGTCAAATGAGCTGCGGCTGTACTCGTCTGTAAAGTCGTACGCATATGCGGGGCCGGCTCCATCAAAATCACTCTTGCTCCAGCCCAGACTATAATTGAGGCTGACCGTGTATTTAGGATTTGTCCTCATGTTGAGGCTAAAGTTCACTCGCGTCTGATCAAGCGTACCGCTCGATTCATAGACGTTGATATTGCCCTGCGTCGGTATGGGGCGCGCCGCACCAGCGCAGTTGGTGCTGGTGATGCAAACCGGGGCATTCACGTTCCGCGATCTGATCTGATGCAGACTCCGATTCTTAAACAAAACCGCGGAGAACGTCATCCGTGCCGGCAACTGTCGCTCGAACTGGATTACGCTCTGAATCGAATATGGAGCCTGTAAGACAGGTGAGATTCCGCGAATGGTATTGGACTGCGGCAGGGCCGCGAGTATCTGCGCCGCAGTCGGGACGTTGGTAACGCCGGTCGTCGTAAACACGGGTTGTGCGAGCAAAGCCGCAGCCGCCGCAGCGCGTACCGGGTCGCGATCATTAGCATTGACGAAAAGATTTAGCTGATTTGACCCGTTAAACCGTAATGCCTGCAGGGTGTTGTTTTCGCCGAAACGCTCGTAGAAAACGCCCATACCACCGCGGATAACCATTTTCGGCGTTCGCGCACCGCCCGCTCCGGGCGAGTAAGCGAATCCAAAACGCGGTCCGAAATTGAAATTACTGTCAATATTTGACTGATGCTCGTATCGCAGCCCAAAGCTCAGCAAGAGGGCAGGCCTGACCTTCCAATCGTCCGAGACGAACAGAGCTCCTTCGGTCTGCGAAACCTCAGCCAGGGGATTACCAGTCGTAATGCTAAAGGTCGTCGGGTTAAATCGGGTCCCGGCCACCCCGGTCACCTTGCAGCGAAATTGCTCGATAGATGATACGACAAGATCAGAATCGAGATCGCACGCGTCCGAGCCAAAGAAACCCGAAAAACCAAACGTTCCCGCATAATTATTCTCGGACTGATCCGAAATCTTGATATGCCGCAGCCGACCGCCAAACTTCACCCCGTGCGTTGAGTTTGCCCCAAACGACGTACTGGTAAAATTGTGCAGGTCAAAGACGCGGCTATTGTTAAAACTGTCCCCGATTGACGCTCCGCCGCCGATGAATGACGACGCGACGTTGATCGTCGGAATCGAGTTGTCGCCAACCTGCTCGCGGTGATTATCGCTAAATTCAAACCGCGTCTCATTCACCGTCTTGGCATTGAGAATCATCGTCTCGGTGAGACGAATCTCGTGCTCGCGGCTGCTGGTTTCGTATGCACGCGCCGGCAGTGAGGTCTCGCTGAGGCCCTGATTGGTCGAGCTGTTTCGATTAAAGCTGTAGCGGGCGACCAATGTATTGCGGTCATTAAACGCATAATCGACTCGCGGGCTGATTCTCAAAAACTTTGTTGGGACCTGAACGTCCCGGCGAAAAGGCGTTATGTTAAACGTCGGATCAAGTATCTGTGCATTGATGATCGTATTATTGTCGACCCAATTGTTACTAACATCCAGACCGTACGAAGACTTGCCTTTCTGAATAGGTCCAGAGATGTTGCCGCCAAAACGCTTTTGCTGAGTCGGCGCACGATTTAATGCGAAAGGATTTCGCGAGTTTAGGCTCTCGTCACCAAAGGATCCATTGACCGATCCGCGGAATTTATCCGAACCGGGACGCGTCAGGATCTCGATTCGCCCAAATCCCATACGTTCGTATTCGGCAGAGAACGGATTGCTGTTGATGCGAATCTCGCGGATCGATTCTTTAGAAGGCAACTGGCCGCCGGTGAAGCCATCGATGTATATCTGGCCGCCACCGGGGCCGGCAGAGGCACCGGCAAGTGCCTGCAGGGCCGCCGCCAGTTCGTCAGGGTCATCGGGCAGGGCGTCGATATCTTTACCCGTAAGTATCGTCGCGTCCGCATTGTTTTCGGCGTCATTGGACACGCCGTTGATCCCGCCGACCTCGACGCTTTCGGTCAGATCGGCAGCCGAGAGAACAATTACAAGATCATTGCGTGCGCCCGCGGTGGCACTGACTTCCTTGTTCTCATAGAGGCCAAAGCCCGTAGCGATAGCTTTGATCGTATATACGCCGGGAGCGAGACCGGTGAACGAATACTCGCCGCGTGAATTTGTGATTGCCTGCTTAGGCGTGCCGGCCGCCGAGACGGCCGTAACAGTCGCACCGACAATGACGGCTCCGACACTGTCCGTCACCGACCCGCCGATGCTGCCCGAGCTCTGGGCCAGGACTGATGATGCCGCAAGAATAGATATGAATGCGGTAAGAAAAAATGATTTAACGTGTGTCATAGCGATATTGATTAATATTCGAAAATGCCGCGCGGCCATCCACACGGCGTATTTATCAAGAAATTGTTTTTAGGGGAATCCGATTCCATCGAGGCCCGGGATGCTGAATCCAGAATCAACTCCACCCTGGCCGCGACGCCCGCCGCCGGCAGCCTGAGCCATCCGCAGGAACGGTTCCACACCAGCGACTAATTTAATCGCTTTTACACGATCAGAAGTTCCATGTTTTGTGCTCGAAACGGCGATCATGTCACCGGCTTTCAAATCTGTCGCCGTGATAGTCGGCAATCTCTCGAGCATATCGTCAAGCCCGCCTGCCGCCGCGCCTCGCTGGCCACCACCCATGCCGCCCGGACGAGCAGCTCCCGGCGTCTGAGAGCCCCCAGCAACTGGAGGCGTGGCCTGCGGGCGTCCACCTACGGGCCTTGCACCGCCACCCACCGGGCGTGCACCGCCTGCCTGCATCGCCTGCATACCGGCCATCCGCTCGGCCATCTCCGTCGGAAAGCGTTTGAGAATCGACGACGTACCAACTGAGACCGTCACATCCTTTTTTGATTGAAGGTCTGTAATAACGATTTCTTTCTTTTCCCCATCCACACTCTTGACCGTCCCGGCTATCGTTTGAAACGCACCCGTCAGCACCTTTTCTGCCGACACGCTCGTGCCGTCGCTGCTCTTGTCGCCAAGGGCGCGGATCATGTCACCAGCCTTAATCTCGCCGAGCGAGCTTTGTTTCGCTTCGTCATACCGCTCTGAGTCCGGTGCATAGCGAAGGTATTTCACTGAATCTTTTGGCGTAACCATTACATTGGTGCTGGCCGCCAGGCCACGAACTTCTACGCTGATCTGGTTGGTTGTTGGGTTAACGGAGACGACCTTACCGGCGATGCCGCGCGTGCGCCACTCGTCCGCTTCTTTTGCATTCTTTTGCGAGATGTCGGCTTTACTCATCAGGTAAACCGTTCGAGCGGGCAGCGACTTGCCGTCCGCGGCCATAACACCGGTCACGATCACACGATCCCCCGCCACGATGTCAGCCCTGACGGCGGCTACCGCGCTTCCCAGGTCAGGCTTCGCAGCGGACACCTTTTTGAACTCCGTCTTGGCCGTAATGTTCGCGTCTATCGATCCATTCTTAGCCGCGACTACAATTCTATTTTCATCGATTGCCGTCACGTCGCCGCTGATGACAGACGGTTTCACCGCCGCGGCCGGCGTCTGCCCAGAGACCAGGCCGGATGCACCGGAAACCAACATGAGCAAAGCACTAATTGCAAATTTCTGAATCATAGCTTACCGTCCTCGACTGTAGACCAACATTACTTTCAAACTTGAATATTGAGAGTGTCAAGAACTAAGACGTTAATACTATCAACGAAGTTCGCGGCAAAATGTAAAGAAATGCAAAGTTAGGCAAACAAAGCGGGTTACGGATTTTGCCAGGTTGGATTTGAACGTCCGGTGAGCACCAGTCCGATGCCGACAATAAAGACAGCGAACAGCGAGACCACCCAGATATAAGGCAGTGAGAGGACGATGGTAACAACCGCGACGCCGATGAGAATAGCGAGCGTCTCAGAGCGATTGTTTACTGAGAGGAAATGCTTTTGGATCAGCTTGCCGACGGTCAACTGCAGGGCGACGCGACCAAATACATAACTAAGCAAAAGCAACAGGCTGCCCATAAAACCGAGCGTTACGCTCAGGTAATCAGGTAGTGTCAGCACGCCCGTGACAACGCTGCCGATGAGAAGCAGGAAAGCGGCCGCGCCTATAGCTGAGACTTTGAGTAGAGACAGTTGGATACGGGCGACGGCCCGCCCGACCGCGCCGGGTGCTACAGTCGCAAAAATAAACGAGACGGCAAACCAGAAAAACGCGAGTAACACTCGCTGGGCGAGGAAAGTGAGCGTCATGCTCGGTGCAAAGATCTGGGACGGGTCGCGTCCGAAACTGCGAAGCTCCTCCTCAAAGACGCCAAACATGATCGTTTCCCGCCCTTCGGTGCGCAGCGGTTTGGGGTTTTCAGGTTTGTAGGCACCACCAATGGCGATCACATCTCCGCCCACAAAGGCGTCATGCCTCTGAATTATATTACCGCCGAGCGTGGCCACGTCGCCGCTTACCCGGCCCTCGATGATGACGTCGCCCCCGATCGCCAACACGCCCTTGGCTTGTTTCGTAACGACGACCGATTTACCGATAACAATTACATCCTGCTCCGGGGCATCATTGATGTAGACGGTCGATTCGTCATCCGAGGTAGAAAACTCGATGATCGGCCCAGCCACTGCGGGTATGCTGAGGACCGACAGGCATCCGATAAGCATCCCCAGCCGGAACAGCGTCCATTGGCGGTACGTACGTGCGGGATTTAGGCGTTCGCGGAATGAAAGTACTGAGGCGGCAAAAGACATTACGCTCGATGGGCACGTAGAGTTTTACGGGAGAAGTAGTAGATCAAAGCGATAACCGCGACCGGCACGATCAAAAACGTACCAGCCGCAGGCCCAAACTCTGTCGTAACCGAACGCAGGATTATAGCCATCCCGAGAAAAAACGAGTATACCGCCCGGCCGAATATCGACGCCACGGCACCGACCCGGTCAACCGATGCCTCGCCGGCGTCAAACAAGCGTCCGGCGTCCGGCCCCAAAGCAATAACGCCGAAGACCAACAGAGCGATCGAGACATAGACCGCGCTGCGCCGCTCTCGGGCCGGCCGCAATCCGGTCACCGAACTCTCGGCATTAACGGCGATGACCTTGGCAAAGTTAGCCGGCAGCTCGATCTCGGTTTCCCGACTCAGGCTCGCATTCAGGCCGCAAAGAAATAGCTTTTGATCGGTCAACCGGCGTCTGCAGCCAGAGCAGCCAGCCAGGTGCTCCTCGATCATCAAGGCTCGGGCATCGGCCATTTCACCGTCGATATAGGCGGCCAGTTCGTCGACGGGACATTCGCGAATGGTGTTGTTATTACCTCTCACAGGCACTCCTCAAATACCCTTAAAGCCGCGTTGTGTAAAGATCTCACGCATCATCTCGCGGGCCCGGAACAACCGGTTCTTGACAGTGCCGAGCGGCAGTCCTGTGACCTCGGCAATCTCGTCGTAGGTTAGATCGCGACCGTGCCGCAACAGAATCAGGTCGCGATAGGCGCTCGGCAGACATCTCACGACGGTGTCGATCTCGGTTCGCCACTCGCCGCGTTCGTGTTCTGTCTCGGGTGACGCAGCCGGGCTTTCGATCTGAATTTGAAACGTGCCGTCCGCGTTTTCTGCCTCGATGCTATGAGTGTTTACAGAATTCCGCCGCATGTGATCGATGGCGGCATTGTGGGCGATGCGGTAGAGCCAGGTCGAGAATTTATACTCCGGGCTGTATTTCGTGAGTGATCTGTAAACCTTGATGAAAACTTCCTGCGTCACATCGAGCGCCGAATCATAGTCGCCGAGCATACGGAAAACGTAGCTCGTAATTGGCCGCTGGTATCGCCGGACAAGCTCCTCAAAGCCATCAGCGCGGCCGGAAAGTGCGCCGACGATCAGGTCGCCGTCCGTCAATGTCCGGACATGATCAAATGAGAATGCGTGTGCCGTCATACTCAGTGGTGATACTACGAGTCGATCTTTGGAATTGTTTCAGAGTGAACCTCTTTGCGCAAAGGCTTTAGTCCTTGTCACAAAGCTCACGAAGTGCAGCAGGATACTATTGAGATCGAAATCAGACGAACTACGCACCGAGGGCGGCAAGCCCGGCGGGAGCCGCGAGGTCGTCAAAGCTCATACCGCCACCTGGCAGTCCGAGGCCGACCTGCTCCGCACTGACGATATCCAGCTTTCGGCCTAGAGCCTCGGACGCGATAGCCTGAACCGACGCGGGGATGAGATTTTTACCTATGACGAGAAGGCGCTCGAGCAAGCCGCCATGCGCGCCGCCAAAGCGGTCGTTGTAAAACATTACGAGGCGATAGATCTCGTCGTCGATCTCGGCGGGGAGGCAGGTGACCGAACGGACAACCGCGGGCTCCGAGTCACGAAGCAGCAGGGCCGTAAAACCATCGTCATGACCGCTGATTAAAAGAGCATCATTTTTCTGCTGGCGATCGATAAGCCAATTCGCCTCGCCCACCGCACGCGGCAATATAAGCCCGGCTCTCCAGCCTAGTCGCTCAAAATGGGTTTCGTATTCATCTATAACGGATAGCTTGACCGCGGTGGCGAAGTATCGCGAGCGGCCATTCTTGTCGGGCGCGATCTTTTGTCGTGCGAGCCGCAACTCGGCAGCGGGCACACCAAAACTCTGTTCGGCTTTCCAATCGATGATTTCGTCCGCCTCTTTACTCGACGACGGCTCACTGTCGAGAGCCAGTATTGCCGTGCGGGCGGAGTTGCTCGGCAGTGATACCGACCATCGTTTCTGCTTCAACAGCCCCGCGATCTCGACCGCCTCATGCAGAATACCGGCAAACTCATCATCGTTTGAGATATTGCGACCCGTAAAACTTGGAATGATCAGCCCGGGCGGCAGCTCGACGGTCGCCGCTTGTTTGACGCTAAGATTCTTTCGGCCGCCTGACAGCGCAACAACCGAGATCGCATTGCTCTCGATCCCTAGTGCGGCATCAGGGTAATTTGGTTCCGTAATTGAAGAAAACATTTAGGATCAGTACTCACTAAACGACTTGCTATCGCTGTCCTCGCCCTCAGCGAGAGTCTTGACGTCGATCATTCCCTGCTCGCCGTCAGGCGAATTTGTGTCCTCGCCCATAATCTCATTCCATTCGGTCTTTTCGGTTATAGGGTCAACGGGAGCCTCACGAAGATACTTTGCTTCAACCAGGTCCGAAACTGAGGACGGCAATTTACCTTTATCGGCCTGAAACTGGTCAATCGAGCGGCGTATCTGGAAAAGATTTTCCTTCAGCACCACTTCCCTTGCCTGCCGCACGCTCCGCTGAAATGTAGGGACGGCAAGTGAGAGCAAAATGATCATGATAAACATCGCGATCATCAGCTCTAACAGCGAGAAGCCTTTTTGAGTATGGAGTCTGGAGTCTTTTGTCTCTAGCAGGAACAGGTCGCCGCCGCGAATGTCCGGCTTAAGACTCAAAACTCCAGACTCCAGACTAGAATTACCAATCACTATACTTTTCCCCATTCATAGCCTCGGCGTCGGAAGTCGACCTGACGTCAAAAACGTTAACGTCATCCCAGTTTTCCGAGTCCTTGTCCTGATACGACGAGCGTATTCGCCATTCCTGTTCACCCGTAATCGGATCGGTCGGCAGCTCGCGGAGATATTTTTTAATGATCTCCTTTTCTTCATTGATTTCCGTCGCCTGCAGCGTCCCGTCCCTCAGCCCGCTTCCCCCGCGGATATCCGGTGCACGGGCCTTGACGCGGACGCCGTCAACCAGGTTATCGAGCGATGGCGGATACCTGTCCATGTTCTCCGAGTCGAAGATGGTGCAATCGTCAATCACGACGCGGCTTCGGGGGTCGACCGGCACATTGCCGCCCTGTATCGTCTGATTCCCCGATCGCACGGCTCCCTGAGGGCACGACCCGTAGGTGTCGCGTTTGAATTCATCGATCGCCGCACGCACCTGCCTGAGCGTCTCGCGCAGTCTGACCTCTTTTTGCCGCTTAACGCCGTTCTGCGCCATCGGCACCGTGCCCATCACCAGTATGGCGAGCACGCTCATCGTGATGATAAGTTCGAAAAGGCTGTATCCGCCGTCGCTCTTGCGCATTATTTATCCTGCATTTTGACGACGAAGTTTTTGCCGTCGGCGGTCATAAAGTTGAGTACGTCGCGGTCGAATGCAATCTCAGGCCGGCCTGAGGTCAAAGCCTCAACCTCAATAAATGCAAAGGTTCCGACTGCACTGACATCCTTGCCATCGAGTGAGGCGAGCGTGACATACATCTTGCCATTCTGGTTTAGAAATGGCGTGGCGGCCGTCGTCGCGGCCGTTGGCCGAAATATATCGCCATAAGTCACACCACGTACGGCCAGTTTCTTATCGTCAAACTTCATCCCGATCACGGCCGAGCGAAACGCTCCCGTGCCATCGAGCATGACGGGAATTTTGATCTTCTCACCCGCCTTCATCTCGGCAAGTTCAGTGCCAAGTTTGATCGTAACCGTCCGAGCCGCCATTTCCGGCGTGACCGCTGCCGCTTCGGGTTTTATCTCAACTGGCTCCGGTGCTGTGTCAGATGTTTGATTTAACTGAAGAGTCTTGACCGACGAGTCGATAGGCTTTAGAGCAACGCCGCCTGCCTCGACAATGTTTGCACTCGCGGTCGTGTCCGGCGCAAGCGTTTTGACCTCAGCCGGTGCTGCCTGAGCGCGTACGTATGTGGGTGAATCAACCGGCTGATCGGGCAACTGGACCACGGCAGTATTCGGGGTGCGCCGGGCAGCGGCGATCAATTCCTGCTGCTCTTCTTCAATGATCATCGCCTCAAGCGCACCGCTCGTCGGCACACCCATACTTCCCGAGTCGCGTTCAACCTCATCCTCCGGAAAGATCGCCGGAGCACGAATGACACGCGGCGTCACGGCAATGACAATATCGACTTGGCGATTGTTTCGCGTCGGTGCGGTAAACAAACGGCCGATGATGGGGATCAACCCGAGAAGCGGCAGCCCCGCACGACCCTTGCTTTCGACACCCTGAGCTACGCTGGCTAGCAGCAGCGTCTTGTTGTTCTGGATGCGAGCTGTGCCCTTGATCGTCCGCTCAGTAAAGATCGGCGTGAGGCTTTCCCCGCCATCAACGTCCTTCGACTCGATCTCCATCGCCACCTGTACGTCCTGATTCGGGAAAACAATCGGCTTGAATTTTAGTGTAAGGCCGACCTGTTCGTAATTAATAACGTCAGAGACAACCCCATTCGAACCGGTATTGGCACCACCGGTCTGAAAGGTTGCTGAGCGAACCGGCACACGCTGACCGATGCGAGCGGATGAGTCCTCATTGTTAAAGGCGTGTATCTGTGTCGAGGCAAGGAGTTTTGTATCACGCTTGCTCTGAAAAGCGGTCAGATTTATCGACGGAATAAGGAGGCCGGTCGGAATCGCTGTATTGACGATACTTCCCGCGATCGCACCGGCCAACGGCGTTCTGCCGAACAAAACCGATCCGCTTTGCGACCCGCCAAAATTCGAAAGCTGACCCTGATTACCGACCTGAGCACCAAACTGCAAAAGATCGTTCTTGTTGACCTCGTAAATCGCGACATCCATTACGACCTCAGCGCGGTCTTTGTCGAGCGATGAAATAAGCCGGCCGATGAGGCGGATATTTTCGGACGTGTCACGGACCGTAATGCTGTTGGTCGCGGCGTCAGTCAGCACGATCGTCTGCGTCCGGCCGGGCTGCGCGGGAATGGCGGTCTGAACGATCTTTGCCACCTCGGTTGGTGACGCATTTGCGAGATAAAAGGTCCTCAACACAAGCTGTTGAAATTTGGTACGCTGCTGTTGATTAGCAACCAGGATCGTACGCGGACCGACCTTTTGAAAGAAAAGGCCCTCCTGCAGAAAGACATAATCAAGTGCCCGTGCAGCGGTGACGTTCTTTAAGTCGATGTTGGTTTTCCGGTTTGGCTGGCGAAACGATTCAACATCAAACAGTACGTTGAGATCGAGATCCCGGGCAAGCTCTTTGATGATAAACTGCAGATCGACGCCCGCGGGAAACGGCAGATCGCGAAGCTTTTCCAGCTTCTGCGGCACCTGCACGAGAGGGCCGCCGTTTGGAGCGGCATAGCCCGCGGGAATGAGCTTGATCTTGCCCACGGTGTCGCGTCCATTTGGTGATGCCGCGTCATTTACGTCTTTTTGCAGACGCACCATCCGATCCATCTCTGACTTCGCCAGCTCGTTAGTCGGATCGTAGGCGTACGCTCGACGAAATGCCGTATAGCCGGTTTCGTAATCCTTTTCCTTCGCCGCCGTGGTTCCCTTTTTCATAAACATCTGCGATGCATTAAAAAGGGCGCGAATCAAATGCAGACGAAACTCGGGATTCTTAGGCGTATCGGACACGGCCAGAGCAAATTGCTCGACCGCCTTATCCCATTCTTCCGAGGCCTCATGCAGCATTCCCTGCTTGAAATACTTTTTGCCGTCGTCGAAAGCAAGGGCCGAAACCGGCGACATCAGGCAAAACAACAGCGTTAGGCTTAAAAAGGAGCGGACGAAGATTGATCTATTCATAGCGGTTGACGTTAACTTAGGATTTGTTGACGGCGAACTGTTATCGCTGGAAAACTACACGCGAGCACTGGGGCAAAGTTTCAAATATGAATCGCCACGGAAGCGATCCGTGACACAAGAAGTCTAATTTTCAGTTTATTAGAGGAAAAAAGCAAGAGAAACGATGCTCGGGTAACGGATCACCAACGGATCATTCTTTTTGTGCGGGCTTCCCGCACTTGGACATCACAGGACATACCTGGCAATCAGCGAATTAATCTTTGGTCGACTCCATCTCCCTTCGCAGCAGGTCGAGGGCCGCCTGGCTCGAGCGCCATCGGATTAGGTATCGGTCACCCGGGAGCGATAGTTTAACCGACTTTACGCCTCGCGGCCCTGCGTAACCTATATAAACGGTGCCAACCGGCTTTTGCTCGCTGCCGCCATCCGGGCCGGCGACGCCAGTCACGGCAATCGCGTGATCGGTCGCGGCACGTTCTCTCATACCGATCGCCATTGCCTCGGCACACTCGGCACTTACGGCACCGTGTTCCTCGACGATGGATTCGGGTACGCCAAGCGTGCGAAACTTTGCAGCATTAGAATATGTGACCGCACCCTCGATAAAGTAAGCCGACGAACCCGGAACTTCGGTCAGCCGCCCTGCGATCAGCCCGCCGGTACAGCTCTCGGCCGTCGCGACCGTCTGGCCAAGCTCGGTCAAACGCCGCCCGACGACCTGCTCCATCGTGTCGCCATTGGTGGAGAATACTGCTTTGCCGAGAGCAGTGGCGACTCTTTCGGCGGCCTCATCGACCATCCGCTGTGAATCTTCGGCCACGGATGCCGACGCAGCAAGGTGGATCTCGACCTCGCTGCGATTGAACAATACCGACGTCTGTACGCTCGGGTATTCAGTGTAAATCGGCGCCGCGATCTCGTCCACCGCAGACTCGCCCTTGCCGGAAACCTTCAATACTCGCCGCGCGACATAAACCTCGCCCGCGATTTCCTTCAGCCCGGGCAGAACGTGTTCGAGAAACATCGGCTGATTCTCGCGCGGCGGGCCGGGCAGGATTACAAGAATCTTGCCCTCGTCTCGCAGCATCATCCCGACCGCCGAACCGTTTGGATTGGCCAATATATCCGCCCCATCAATAACATATGCCTGCCGCTTATTAATATCCGGCATGTCCCGTCCCCACTTGCGAAAACGCTCTCGCAGCTCTACTTCGATGTCGTCGTGATAGATCAGCTCACGCCCGAGAGCACGAGCCGTGAACTCGCGGGTAATATCGTCCTCGGTCGGCCCGAGCCCACCTGTTGTGATCACAATGTCCGAGCGTCGCATCGCATCGCGGACGGTTTCCTCAAGGCGTGCTCCGTCGTCGCCCACGATGGTCTTGAGCTTAACGTCGATACCGATGTCGTTGAGCTTTTCGGTCAGCCAGAGACTGTTCGTGTCGGTCTTCGTCGGTGTCAGCAGCTCTGACCCGATTGCAATTATTTCCGCAGATAACATAGGTGGAAACCCGACGGGGAAGCTTTCTCTTGCGGACAGCGGATGCACACCTCGTGCCGGTCGTGTTTCCGCAATCTGTATCAGTCTTTGAGAGCTTAGGCGGTAGTCGAATTCAAATAATCCCGCACCTGTTTCATATCTTCCCAGACCTCACGTTTTTTGTGAGGGTCGCGGAGCAGGTACGCGGGATGGAACGTGGGCATCACCTTTACGCCAAAATAATCCTGAAAATTGCCTCGCAGCTTTGAAATGGGCGTCTTAATATCGAGCAGATTTTGGGTAGCCGTATTGCCGAGCACCACAATCACTCTCGGCCGAATCACTGCCACTTCGCGGAGCAGGAAAGGCCGGCAGGTCACTGTCTCGTCGGATGTCGGGGGGCGGTTATTCGGCGGGCGGCAGCGGTTTATGTTGCCAATAAATACGTTGTCGCGGCTGATGCCTATCCCCTCGATTATCTGGGTCAGCAATTTTCCTGCTCGCCCAACAAACGGAAATCCGAGCTCGTCCTCTTCTTTCCCCGGGGCCTCGCCAACGAACATCAAACGGGCACTCAAATCACCCACGCTATTCACCACCTGCTTCCGCCCGAGCGTGCCGAGCGTACACCGCGTACAGTCCGGCCCGATCTCGGCCCTGATCTGGTCGATCGTCTCAATCGGAGCCGGTAGTTGCGAAAGGAGCGGCACTAGATCAGCGACCTCGTTTGCGACAACCGAAGTCACCGGATCAGCGCGGCTGGTCGTCGTCGAAGCGGTTTTCCGTATCGGAATAGCAGTCGGACGGTCGACAAGCGACGGCAGCGAATCAAGACGTGAACCGTTTCTCGCCTGAATAGATCGATCTGAAATTTCGGATTTCAAATTTGAAGTAATGGTCGGGGGGTGCGCAGACTGAGCGGATACGACCGAATCGACCATTGGCTTCGGCTCCGGCGCGAGTTTGACATCCATCGATTCGACGCCGAGCTCGCCCATCATCGCCACACGCTCGCGAACGTCGGCGATCAGTTGTTGCATCTCGTCATTCATCGCCTCAGCTTTACGATCTCATCCAGAATTCTGTCCGCCATTTCGCGTTTTGACATCAATGGCAGATCGATCTGCACTCCGTTCTCCGCGAGGATCGTCGCGATATTTGTATCAGTATCAAAACCGGCGCCGTCTTTTGTAATGTCGTTTGCGACGACCAGATCGAGGCCTTTCGCTTTCATTTTTGACCGGGCGTACTCGATGACATCATTCGTCTCAGCGGCGAAGCCAACCACAAGTAGTCCGTCATGGCGATTCCGCGAGACATCCGCAAGAATATCGGGCGTCTTGACCAATTCTAGGGTCATCGCGTCGCGCCCGTCCTTTTTTATCTTAGCGTCCGCAGTGCTTGCCGGAGCATAATCCGCAACCGCCGCGGCACCGATAAACACAGTAGCTGACGGCAATTCCTTGATCACCGCCGCGTGCATCTCGCTCGCCGACACCGCGCGAATAAGATTTACATTCGCCGGCGGCTCGGCCGTCGTAACCCCAGCGACAACGGTCACCACCGCACCACGCGCCGCCGCCGCCGCGGCAATCGCATAACCCATCTTGCCCGAAGAATGATTTGATATAAACCTAACAGGGTCAATAGCTTCGCGAGTGCCGCCTACGGTGATCAGTATATTCTCTCGGGCGAGGTCATCACGCAACACACTTCCTACCGGGCGTGTTTCCGCCTTTTCTTCTCCGCGTCTCTGCGTCTCCGCGGTTAAAATCATCATCGCCTGGGCGACGATATTCTCTACATCTTCAAGCTTCCCCGTTCCGACCGTCTTGCACGCCAGCTCACCCGCAACCGGTTCAACGAAGTGTACGCCGTCTTTCTTCAGCTGCTCGACATTCCGCCGCGTCGCCGGCTGCTCCCACATCGTCACGTTCATCGCCGGAGCGATCATCACCGGTGCGGTCGAGGCGAGATAGGTCGACGAGAGAAAGTCGTCTGCGACCCCGCCCGCAAACTTGGCGATGATGTTCGCGGTGGCCGGTACGATCAACAACAAATCGATCTCTTGCGCAAAATTGATATGAGCGATCGGGTCGGGATTCGCCGGATCGTAATCATCAACCATGACATGCCTGTCCGTCAGCGCGCGAAAGGTGAGCGGCTGGACAAACTCAGTAGCATGCCGGGTCATCGCCACCGAAACATCACACCCGGCCTTCTGCAGCAGGCGCAGAACCTCGACAGCCTTATAAGCCGCGATACCGCCAGTCACACCCAGACCTATTCGATACTTAGACATCTTCAAAGCTATAACTTATCAGCTATCCCCAATTTTCGAAAAATCCGGTTTGGCGTAAGCTCTCACGATCGGTTCGCGCGTCAAGAGTTCCATTTATCGGTCTGCGCTTCGCGCCGGAGCGATCCAGGCGGGTGACGACGATGACCCGCTCGACATCATGACAGTTTGTCGAATGACGTCGCGCACGCCTATTATGTCAGCAACGACCGCATCGACCGTGACAAAGACGCCCTCGGCCAGCTTGTCGGTTACGTCGCGCGGCGTAAAGCATGAAGCCCGAAACGATCTCAACCAACCAGGTTTACAAAGGCCGCATCTTCGACGTCCGCGTCGACACGATCCGCGAGGGCGAGGTCGAGTACACCCGCGAAGTCGTCGCCCACAACGGCAGTGCGGTCATCGTGCCTCTCTTTGCTGACGGCACCGTCGCCCTGGTGCGCCAGTATCGGCACCCGGCGGGCAAATCGCTGCTTGAGGTCCCGGCCGGGTCGCTCGAAAAGGGCGAAGACCCTCTCACGGGTGCCATCCGGGAGCTAGAAGAAGAGATCGGCGTGACTGCGGGCAAAATGGAAAAACTCGCGGCGTTCTATATCTCGCCGGGCTTCCTGAGCGAAAAGATGAATCTCTTTCTCGCCACCGATCTTACCGAAACCACTCAGCGCCTAGAGGATGACGAAATAATAGAAATCGAACGAATCCCGCTGCCCGACGCACTAACGATGACCCGTGACGGCCGAATAGAAGACGCAAAAACAATCATCGGCCTAATGCTTTGCCAAAACCGTGTGACTGGCTTTGCCAAAACCGGGTGACTGGAACGCAGGCACCCTTGCCTGCAACGCCAGTTCCTCCGGCGTGACAGAGTTTGGCATTTCGCGCGTTGAAACATCACCCCGCACGTCAGCGTCTTTTAGGACGCTTGCAGGCAAGGGTGCCTGCGTTCCGGCAGGTTTCTTTACTGGTGCGCGACTTGACCCGCCAGACTGTTTTAGATATCCTGTCAGTTCGCATTTTTGCGGATTTTGGGATTAGTGTGTGTATATGAGTACTTATTTTCCAAGCGGAAAAGGTCTGGCGGAAAATCGTAAATGGCTCGTCGTCGATGCGAGGGGCAAGACCGTCGGCCGTCTCGCGACCGAAGTCGCTCGAATTCTGTCGGGAAAGAATAATCCCGCGTGGACGCCTTTTCTCGATATGGGCGATCACTGCGTCGTGATAAACGCCCGCCACGCAAAGTTTACGGGCTCGAAAGACGATCAGAAGATCTATTATCGCCACACCCTGTACCCCGGCGGCCTGCGTGAAACGACCGTCAAGGAAATGTTTGCAAAAAAGCCCGAAAAGGTCATCGAGCTCGCCGTCCGCGGCATGCTGCCAAAGACCAAACTCGGCAAGGCAATGGGCAAGAAATTAAAGGTTTACGCCGATGGCGAACATAAACACATCGCACAAAAACCGGAGACGAGAGAGATCTGATTTTAGATTTTAGATTGCCGATTTTGGATTGGCGGAATAAAACGCTATCTCTGAGTCGAAAATCCAAAATCAAAAATCCAAAATCACAATATGGCAGACATTCAATATTACGGCACCGGCCGCAGAAAGACCTCGACAGCACGCGTTTACCTGCGTCCGGGCACGGGCATGATCAAGGTCAACAAGCGAGAATTTAACACGTACTTCCCTAACGAAGCTCTGCAGATGATCATCCGCCAGCCGCTTCGTCTGACGGAGACCGCGGAGAAATTCGACATCCTCGTAAACGTCGACGGCGGCGGCACAGCCGGACAGGCGGGTGCGGTGCGTCACGGCATCACGCGTGCCCTGATGGACTTTAACTCGGACCTGCGTCCCGCGCTCAAGAAAGCCGGCCTCGTCACACGCGATCCGCGGCAGAAAGAACGTAAGAAATACGGGCAAAAGGGTGCCCGCGCGAGATTCCAGTTCTCGAAGAGATAAAAAAAGGGCTTTTGGTACCTGGGTTTTGGCTTTTGCCAAAAACCAGGCCTAAAACTCAAACCATTGCGACGGATCATTGGTTCGACAGCGTCCGTCGCGAGTACATAAACCAATTGGTTAGGGAGATTTAAAGTTTTGGCTACAGTTACGATGAAAGAGCTCCTCGAAGCAGGGGTTCATTTTGGTCACCAGGTACGCCGTTGGAACCCAAAGATGAAGGAATACATCTTTGGCGAACGCAACGGCATTTATATTATTGACCTGCAAAAGACGCAGAAACTCTTTCGCGACGCACTCAATTACGTCACCGAGTCACTCACCGAGCGGCCGAATCAGAAAGTCCTGTTTGTCGGCACCAAACGCCAGGCGCAGGAAGCCATTAAGGAAGAGGCCGAGCGCTGCGGGCAGTATTACATTAACAACCGCTGGCTCGGTGGACTGTTGACAAATTACCAGACCGTTCAGAAATCGATTCAGAAAATCCGGGACATCGAAACGATGCGTGAAGACGGGCGTTTTGAGATGCTCACAAAGAAAGAGCGCCTCGGACTTGATCGCCAGTACGATAGTCTGATGAAGAACCTAGCCGGAATAAAGAATATGGGCGGGCATCCGGATATGATTTTCGTAATTGATGTCCGCAAAGAAGATATCGCGATCAAGGAAGCGAATAATCTCGACATCCCAATCGTGGCCGTTGTCGATACCAACTGCTCACCTGAAGGGATCGATTACGTCATCCCGGGCAATGATGACGCGCTGCGAGCGATCCGGCTATTTGCCTCGCGTATTGCGGACGCAATCATTGAGGGTAAACAGGTCGGCACCGAAGGCCACTCCGACGCTCTCGATAATGAGACCGAGGGCGGCGAGGTTACAATTGAATCGACGATTTCAATTCCCAAGCAGTACCTTAGCGACGACGAAAAAGCCGAGCTCGACTCAGCCGAAATCCCAGATGACGACGATGATGATTCCGACCCGGATAATGTAGTCGCCGATCAGAGTATCGCAACTGCCGATGCGGCCCAAACCGATCCGGCTGGCGGCAGCTCTTCGGCACAGGCGGCGGGTGCGGACACCGATCCGGAAGTAAAATCTGAGATTGAACCCGCATCGTCTGATGCGGTCGAGGAATCCACTGGCGGAGAAAGCAGCGAGGCGACGGCGAGCAAGTAGATTGTTGTATTTTCTAATGCGTAGCTCGTGTCCGTAAAATCGGCAGGCTACGCATTTTTGTAAAAGCGTTTCCGTGTATTTCCCGTCCTGACCAGAGGCTTGGCCGCGGGAATTCCACGGAAAGGGTAGTTAAGATAATTGGAGTTATGTTATGGCAGAAGTAACAGCGAGCGCAGTCAAATCACTGCGTGAAAAATCGGGTGCCGGAATGATCGACTGCAAGAATGCTCTTGTAGAGTCGGGCGGTGACGAAAATACCGCGATGGACATCCTTCGCAAAAAGGGTATGGCCCAGGCCGGTAAAAAAGCCGGCCGCGTGACCGCCGAGGGTGCCGTCGGGTCGTACATTCACATGGGCGGCAAGGTCGGCGTGCTGGTCGAGATCAATTGCGAGAGCGATTTCGTCTCGCGCGGCGAGGAGTTTCAGCAGCTGGTTAAGGACGTTGCGATGCATATCGCGGCCACGGACCCACGCTACGCCACCCGTGACGAGGTCCCGGCAGACGACCTTGATAAAGAACGCGTCATTCTGATGGAACAGCTTAAGAACGACCCGAAGAATGCGAGCAAGCCAGAAGACGTTCTGAACAAGATCATCGAGGGCCGACTTAATAAGTTCTATGAGGACAACGTCCTTATTGACCAGGCTTTCGTGAAGGATCCGTCCAAGACGATCGGCGAACTGGTCGCGGAAAAGATCGGATCCATCAAAGAAAATATATCGATCCGTCGTTTCTCACGCTATAAAATGGGCGAGGGCATCGAGAAGAAGGCTGATGACTTCGCCGCAGAAGTGGCCTCAATGGTCGGAAAGTAGTTTTCGAGTTTGGAGTGCTGAGTCGGGAGTTTTCTCGGGTTAACGGGGATATACACTAATATCTCTCCGCCTCTCACTCCCTAATCTTTATGTCAGAGCCAGCATTTAAGCGGATCCTGTTAAAACTCTCAGGCGAAGTTTTGATGGGCGCTCAGAATTACGGCATTGACACCAAGGTTGCCGAAGCTGTTGCCCAGGAGATCAAGACAGTTCACGATCTTGGCATCGAGGTCGCGGTTGTTGTCGGCGGCGGGAATATTTTTCGGGGCGTTTCGGAATCGGCGGGCAACATGGATCGCGCTGCCGCGGATTACATCGGGATGCTTGCAACTGTAATGAACGCCGTCGTCCTGCAGGATGCACTCGAGCATGCCGACGTTTATACCCGCGTTATGTCGGCTATCGACATACCACAGCTCGCGGAGCCGTTTATTAGGCGGCGGGCGATCCGACATCTTGAAAAACAACGTGTCGTTATCTTTGCCGCCGGGACCGGAAACCCTTACTTCACAACCGATTCAGCTGCGGCTCTCCGTGCACTCGAAATCGAAGCTGAAGTGATTTTGAAGGGCACGAAGGTGGATGGCATCTACTCTGCAGACCCAAACAAGGATCTTTCCGCAACCAGATTTGAAACTATCACGTATCAACAGGTTCTGGAACAAAACTTAAAGGTAATGGATGCGTCAGCGATCTCGCTTTGCAAAGACAACGATCTGCCGATCATGGTCTTCGATATGCGAAAAAGTGAGAATATCATCAAGGCCGTCTGTGGCGACCTGTCAATCGGCACGTTGGTCAGCAACTAGGAACATATGAGTGCACAGGATGTAATCGAAGAGACCGGTCCGAAAATGGATGCCGTCATTGAAGACTTCAAACGAAAACTTGGGAACATTCGCACTGGCCGCGCGACGGTCGGCCTGCTTGACGCCGTGTATGTCGATTATTACGGCACGCCGACGCCGCTTAGTCAGATGGCATCGGTTGCGGTTCCTGAGCCGCAGATGCTGACCGTCTCGCCATGGGATATGACGCAGCTCGGCGCGATAGAAAAAGCGATTACCGCCGCCAACCTTGGTCTGACTCCGTCAAACGACGGGAAGGTTATTCGGCTGACCGTCCCCGCGCTTAATGAAGAACGCCGTCGGCAATTCGCGAAGCAGGCACATGAAATCGCCGAGGAACACCGTGTCGCGGTTCGCAACGTCCGTCATCACTCAAACGATCTATTGAAGAAACAACTCAAGGACAAGGAAATCTCCGAAGACGAGGAACGCGGCGGCCTGGATAACGTTCAAAAAATTACGAATACCTACATCGCGAAGATCGATGAGCTGTCGAAAAACAAAGACCACGAAATAATGAGCGTCTGATCGTGCGAGCCGCGGGTTGAAAGCTATCGAAATCGTCGTGAGAAATCTGCCCAGCGGAGCGAGAAATAGGGCCGTCTCACTGATTAGCGTTTTTATTTTCCCACTGGTTCATCGCCCTTTTTAGCTCCGTCTTGGCGACTGTACAGTCTTTAGCGAGCTCAACCTTGTCCCTTCCATTCTCTTCCACGCTCTTCTTTATCGAGTCTTTTATTTGATCCACGATCAGGGATTTGCCATACCTAACGGCAAAATTGTCGTCCGGATGGGCCGCAAACGCCGTGACCATATCAACAACCTCATCACACTCCGCTACACCGGTTTTTTGGATGTCGATCGCCGGATCGGTCGGTTGATTCGCAGCCGGGGACGTATCGGTATTCGTCCCACTCGAGCCGCCCATTTCCTTTTGAACGCGGTCGGCAAGGCCACAACCTAGAATGGCGAATAGAAAGACAAATAGAATAATGGGTAAGGTGAATCGATGTTTCATAGAGCAAATCAAGTCGGGCCTATCCTATCGGGGCGCCCCGTTGAACGCGTAGATGACATGCAGACTAAGTGCATTATCCTTCACCTCGGCCCGGACGTCCTCAACATTCGCCGCAAGTGTCCCGCCGGCAGATGCGATCGGAGCGTTAACCGAGATTTGGCTGCCCTGGAGGATTTGAATCGGATTAACGCGGTTATTAAGCGTCGTTTGAATAAGGGGCGTGATGAGACCGCTCAGAATAGGGTTGACGCCATCCAGATTAACCGTCTCCACATTAATCTGCCCGAAAACCGACTTTGCGGCGGCATCGTATCGCAGATCGAGATAGCCCAGCGCCCAACCCGAAAACGGAAAGCAGCCGATGGCCGAATTGTAGTTTCCTGAAAAAGCGAGCGGCGCCGAAATCCGATTATTCTCAAATCTAACAGCGGTCGCCGCACCACTTCCCTCGGACAAGACTTTCAAAGTATCGTCGCACGCGGCATTGGGTTGGCCGCTTAGCGGGAAGGCAGGGGCATTCAAATCCCGAAATATAGTGGTCAGCACCTCGTTAAAGAATTCCTGACGAAGCACAATCTGTGCCGACCCCGGGGCGACGGTTGCATCGGGGGGCTGGATCGGACGGCCAGGCGGCTGGGCCGACGTCGGTACGCTGACAAAGAAAAAGAAGATTAGAGCGGCCCCCGCAATTAAACCAATGACGAGGCCGAGGATGAGTTTTCCCACGCAATCACCTCGCGGGCGCGGTCTGAGCGGCGCCCTGTTTCATCATCTCACCTAGAAGCATTGCGATCGAATTAAAGACCATATCGACCTGGGCTTTGACCTGGCTCGCGTCAATTTTTTCCATGCCCGCCGGTTCGGCAAAAAGTTCTGCGGCCGGATCAATCTTGATGTCAGTAATCTCAGTAATTACACGGACGCCACTATAACCCTGCACGTTACCGCCGCCCTGCGACTTTGACAACGTCTCTGATCGCAGAGGCAGCCCAGTTTCCTTATCAACGATCAAGAACGACTCGGTCGCGACCTGTCCGACCTTGGTTTGTGTCTCCGCAACCGCCCCGTAGCGATACTTAATCGCGTCGCGGCCATTATATTTTTCCTCGCCCACGCGCTCCAGACCCTGAACGCCTTTCAACTGTTCAACGATCTGCTCCGGCATCAGCATCCGACGGACATCAAATCCTAGGCTCTCGCGGTTCAACTCGGCGTACTGTTTTTTCTCGGGGAGGATAATATAATTCTTGCCGCCCTTATCGAGGAAAACCACACGTCCGCCGAGGGGTATCGCCACTTCCATACGCCGATCCGATCCGGTCCGAGCAACCGTGGCGTTCAACGTAGGTGTCGCCATATTTTGCTGAGAGCCAATCACCTCCAGCTTAAGGGCCACATTGGCTTGGTACGACTCTGGTTCCTTAGCCTCGGTTACCGATGAGGTTGTGAAAGGCGGGATGGCCGTGTTGACGGACGTATTTGTGTTGACGGTATTCCCGACCGTGTTTGTGTTACGTAAACCGGCCGTGTTCGTATTTGTTGCGATCGGCGCGGCTCCGCAGCCAACGAGTACAAACATGCCCGATGCGACGACGGATAAAGACTTTATAAGATGCATACAGGTGGCCTCCTCGCCCTAGTCGATCTCAAGATTTGCGTATTTCTCGATAAGTTTCTTCTGGCCAAATCCAACAAAACTCACAGTAAGTTTAACGTTATCACCCGAACCCTCGCGCCGCAATACAAGTCCGCGCCCGTACTTCTGATGGCGCACATGCGAGCCCGCCACCAGGGGAGAAGTCCCATCGTTCGTAGTCGGTCGAGGTTTCCCCTTTAAGGACACGGCCTTAAGCTTATCGTAGCCGGAAACGGGCCGCCGAAAATCCTTTTGCAAGCGATCTGCCGCAGGTGGCGGAGCAGGCCGTGCGGATCCAATTCCGGGGGATCGGTTCTTGAAGAACTCCGCAATTGCGTCGCTGCTATTGTATGTCTTGCCGACGTACGCATTTCGTGGCTTTGGCGGCGTGCTCTCGCCACGGAGTGCGCTAACCGTCGCCTTGGAGGCGAGCGCGGTCGAGCTGCGGGCATACGAGAGCCACGAGGCGCCATTTGAGAGGTCGTCGATCAGATCGAGCGGCATTTCGTTTAGAAACTGCGACGGCTCGGCTGCAATTTCCTCGCCGTACACGCGGCGCCGCATCGAGTGGGTCACATACAGCATTTTTTCCGCACGCGTGATCGCGACATACGCCAGGCGCCTTTCTTCTTCCAGCTCCTTCGGGTCATTAAGCGAACGTGAGTGCGGGAAAATACCGTCTTCCAGTCCGACCAGGAACACGATCGGAAACTCTAACCCCTTTGCCATATGCGCGGTCATCAAAGTTACGTGAGCATTCTGGTCGTATTTATCGGTATCTGAGGTCAGCGCCGCGTGATCGATAAAATCGCGAAGGCCGCTTTCTTCTTGTTTGTCGTAATCGACGGCCGCATTTACCAGCTCCTCCAGATTTTCGAGACGTGCGGCCGATTCATCGGTATTCTCGACCCGCAGCACGTTCGCGTATCCCGTGTCCTCGATCGCCGCGATGACAACTTCTGAAACCGGCTTGTCGGATTCGGAATACTCTGACACCTTGCTGATCAAGCTGTCGATTACCTTTCGAAAGTCACGCATTGCGGTCTTTGCCCGCGGCGTTAGATTGACCGGCGCCGGGAAGGCTGGATCGGTAATCGACGCGATCATCATCCACAGCGATGAATTGCTCGATTTTGCATGACGCTGCAGCTCGTCGAGGCTTGTCTTGCCAAGACCCCGCGCCGGCGTATTTATCACCCGCATCAGGGCGATATCGTCAAAGGGGTTCATCGCAAGCTTTAGATAAGCAATGGCGTCTTTGACCTCAGCTCGCTCATAAAACGAGAAGCCGCCAACGATGTTGTACTCTATCCGCATCCGCCTGAGAGCTTCTTCAAAAAGGCGCGATTGCGCGTTGGTCCTGTACAGGATCGCAATGCGGTCGCTAAGAGATCGGCGTTGGTGTTCCTCGATCTTGGCGGCGACAAACCGGGCTTCGCCGTCGGCGTCATAGGCTTGGTAGTAAGCAACGCGCTCGCCGCCTTGGTTATCCGTCCAGAGCTTTTTCTTCTTCTGATTAACGTTATTCTTAATGATCGCGTCGGCGGTATCGAGTATGGTCTGGGTTGAGCGGTAATTCTGTTCGAGCAAAATTGTCTTTGCTGTCGGAAAATGCTCTTCGAAGCCGAGAATATTGCGGATATCGGCCTGCCGAAACCCGTATATGCTCTGTGCGTCATCGCCGACAACACAGATATTTTGCTGCTTTTCCGTGAGGTGGGTGATCAATGCAAGTTGTAAAGCGTTCGTGTCCTGATACTCATCGACCAGAATATACTTGTACCGTTCGTTGTATTTCTCACGAGTCTCCGGCGAGACACGTAGGAGTTTCACGGTTTTGATCAAAAGGTCGTCAAAATCGAGAGCGTTGGCCGTATTTAGCCGCAGATCGTACATCTTGAAGACCTTAGCGATGGTCGCCTTCTTCTCGTCCCCGTATTCGATTTTCGAGGCGAACAGATCATGATCTTCACCGCGATTCTTTGCCGAGCTTATGGCGTTGCGCACATTTCGCGGGATGACTTGTTTATCGTCCAGACCGAGGTCTTTTATACATGCCTTAACCACTTTCTGAGTATCATCGGTATCATAAATAGTGAACGATTTTTTATAGCCCTCGTTTAGTTTGTCGATGTCCTGTCGGAGTATTCGGACACAGAGGCTGTGGAAGGTCGATAGTAGGGGCGCCGATTGTAGCCGCTCACCCGCGAGCAGTTTTTGAACGCGCGTGCGCATTTCCTGCGCCGCTTTATTTGTAAAGGTAACCGCAAGGATATTGTGCGGTGCTACATTGTTCTCCGTGATTAGGTAGGCGATACGAACGGTGATAACTCGCGTTTTGCCCGAGCCGGCGCCGGCCAAAATGAGTAGTGGGCCATCGGTCGTTTTGACAGCCTCAATTTGCTGAGGGTTGAGAGACGATAGGATTTCCATTGGTCATTCTACGAGGTAGGCCGTTCCGGGCACGAGATCACTTAATCAGTTCCTGAATTTGCTTAAATTGCTCATGTTTTGCATCACGTATGAGCTCGAATAAAGCCATCTCCATTGATGTCGGCAGCACGCCGCTTGCTTTCATCTTTTGAAGGCCCGCCCGCTTATCATGCTCGAAACGCGAGCATACGCAGTCGGTTAGCCCATGAACCTGCAACCCGCGGTCTAGCAGATCGTGAGCAGTTTGACTGACGCACACATGCGTCTCGAGCCCGCACAGGACCACCTGTTCAACGGCTAATTCGTCGAGCTTGGCTACAAATCCGTCAGCCCCGCAGGAGCTAAACGCCGTCTTCTCTAACGCCTGAAAATTGTCCGGTAGACGAAGCCGAATCTCCTCAGCAGTAACACCTAAGCCAGCAGGATATTGCTCGGTCACGATCACCGGTACGCCCAGCATCTGAAAACCGCGAACGGCCATAGCAGCGCGCGACGCAATAACTGCGAAGTCAGGTATCGCATTCCGAAACCCTTCCTGAATGTCTATGACAACGAGAGCGGTCGTTTCTTTTTTTAATATACTTTCGTGCAAGAGATTCTTAGATTTTCGTCTGCCCTTTGGACGCCTTTGCCGACTTCTCGTCAATGCGATGCTGCCTTTCGCGCATCTCTTTTTTATACGTTTTAGCGAAGAATGCGAGGGTTACACCGCAGACAATAAGAATCAGAATCATCATCCCAACGATGAAGTAAATTTCCGCACGTCCGGCTCCGGGCATAGGTCTAGTTTACGGCCCAGAGGTCAAAGTCCAAAGCCAACAATTCGCTTTGACTTCGCATTCAGGCGGTTAAGAATGGACCTTTGTTAGAGCGATCAGCTGGGAGCCTGGTCCTCGGGAAAGGTCTCCTCGGTTTCGGCGAGCAGTAGAATTTTGTAGGTGGGCGGAAGGCTGCGTACCCGTTGATTTCGGTCGGTGACGAGGTGGAGTGTCTCGCCCTCAGCAAGGAGGACGTCGTCGGTGTCACGATATACTTCGTACACAAAACGAAGACTCCGGCTTCGGACCTCAGCCACCTTGGTCCGAATTGTAAGCACGTCCTCGTAAAACGCTGGCGATTTATATCTACAGTAGGATTCGGCGACGACCATTAGAGCGTCTTCTTCGTCCTCCATCTGTTTATAAGAAAAGCCGCGATGACGGCATAGCTCGCTGCGGCCGATCTCAAACCAGACGTGATAATTAGCGTTATGCACGATACCCATTTGATCGGTCTCGGCATATCGGACTCGGATCTCGGTTTCGTGCCAATCCATAAGCAATGGAAAATGAAAAATGGTGAATGAGAAAACCGGCAACTTCCGGCATTATTCATTTTCCGCTGAAGATTTTGGCTGGGAGACAGGGAGTCGAACCCCGATAGGCAGATCCAGAAACTGCAGTCCTACCATTAGACGATCTCCCAGCGTAGGTAATAATTTACGAGGCCGAGCGCAATCTTGTCAAATGTCTTGCTTGCGGAGCGCCCGATAAACACGGACAATTAAGGTTTGCGACATGGTCGCTGTCCAGTTTCTTTAAGCATGAATTGCTATCGCTGATCGGAGAGCCGGCCGTCAGTTTATTCCAGAACCAAATGTCTCTTGACAATGAAATTCTAAATAACCGCTCGGCGTACTTTGAGTTTCATGTACTCGAGACATTTGAGGCCGGGGCGGTTCTACTCGGCACCGAGGTCAAAAGCATAATGGCCGGTCGCATTCAGCTCAAGGAATCTTTTGTCCAAATCAAAGGTGGAGAGATTTGGCTGCTGGGGGCGCATATTTCGCACTACTCACACGGAAACATTAATAATCATGACGTGCTGAGACCAAGAAAGCTGCTGCTGCATCAGCGGGAAATTGAGAAACTCGAGAAAGAGACCACTCAAAAAGGCATGACGCTGGTGGTGACCCGCATCTACTGGAAAAACGGGCGGATTAAGTTCGAGATTGGCGTGGCTAAAGGGAAGAAATTGTACGATAAGCGCGAGACGGAGATGCGTAAGACGGTCGAGAAAGAAACACGGGCGGAGTTGAAACAGACGCTGAGATAAGTTATAAACTTTACAACGATTTACCATAAAGATTTGAGTTTATTGAGGTATTAATGAAATTCCAGGGAATCACCGGAAATTTTTCGGAAGCCGGCGTCGAAGCTTTAGCCGTTGCCGTTTTCAAGGGCGAAAACGCATCGGTCGGGGTCCTAAAGGATCTCGACAAGATGGTCGGCGGTCTGATCTCAGCCGTCATAAAAAATGAAGAGTTTAAAGGCGAAGTCGGGAACACAGCGCTCGTCCGTTTTGCGGCGCACGGTCGTGTCAAAGCCACCCGCTTAATGTTGATCGGCGTTGGCGACGCGGCAGATTACAAAGCCCATTCCATTGCAAACGTCGCAGGCGGAGCCGCTCGATACCTTCGTAAACGTAATATCAAGTCATTCGCATTGCTTCCGCGCAGCAATGAGTCGCCCGTAGATGTTGCCCAAAATGCCGTTCAAGGCGTCATCACCAGCCAGTTTGACCTCGACAAGTATAAGACCGAGGATAAGAACGAAAAACTGATTTCGGCGTTCACTATCTGCGTCGACGACGCCCGTACAGCCGAGTTAAAAGCGGGCATTGCTCGCGGTCAGGTTATCGGCGACTCGATGAATTTTACGCGCGACCTCGCTAATGAGCCGCCCAACAAACTGCATCCGACCGAAATGGCACGTCAGGCCGAGATGATGGCGAAAGAGGTCGGTCTAAAATTCGAAGTCCTGGACGAAGCCAAAATGATCAAGATGGGCATGGGATCGCTGATGAGCGTCTCACTAGGCTCGGCCCAGGATGCAAAAATGATTGTTTTGCGGTACACGCCCGTCAAGAGTACGGGCACAAAAGGCGAGTTGCTAGCCCTCGTCGGTAAAGGTATCACGTTCGACACAGGTGGTATCTCGATCAAACCTTCGGAAGGTATGGAGGCGATGAAATATGACATGTCGGGCGGAGCTACCGTTCTGGGGACGATGCGTGCGATTGCACTGCTCAAGCCTTCGATACCAGTGTTGGGTGTTGTAGCCGCGGTTGAGAATATGCCGGATGGAGCAGCTTCCCGACCGAGCGACGTCGTCACAGCGATGACCGGGAAAACGGTAGAGATCTTGAATACCGATGCCGAGGGCCGCTTGGTACTTGCCGACGCTGTTGCCTATGCAGAGAAACAGGGCGCAACTCGAATCATCGACATGGCCACGCTCACAGGAGCGGTAATAATTGCGCTCGGCGACCTGAATACGGGAATTATGGGCAATGATCAGGAGCTGATCGACGAGATTGCTGCGTGTGGACGTGAGTGCGGTGAGGGGTATTGGCAACTGCCGCTGGGGCCTGAGTACAGCAAACAGATCCGCTCGGATATCGCCGATATAAAGAACATCGGCCCCCGCGGTAAGGCGGGCACGATTATGGGCGCGGTCTTCATCCAGGAATTTGTCGATAAGGCGAAATGGGCCCATCTCGACATCGCTGGAACCGCCTGGTCAGATAATGCGAAAGCTCATGTTTCAAAGGGACCAACGGGTGTGGCCATTAGGACGCTTTTGAAACTCGTCGAGAAGTCGCAGTAAGTAGAGGCTCTTGGGTTTCTTAGATTCTTAGCAATACATGAAAATTCACGAATATCAGGGGAAAGCGTTACTGAAAGAGTTCGGCGTCCCCGTTCCACGAGGTATCGTGGCACGCACGGCGGAGGAAGCTGAAGCCGCGGCAACCGAGCTCGGAACGGACGTAGTAGTCGTTAAAGCTCAGATCCATGCCGGTGGACGCGGCAAGGGCGGTGGGGTAAAAATCGCAAAGTCGCCTGCGGAGGCCCGCGAGATGGCCTCGCAAATTCTCGGGATGCAGCTGGTGACACACCAAACCGGTCCCGAAGGCCGCGAGGTGAAGACGCTTCTGATCGAGGAAGGGCTGCCCATCGATAAGGAATTTTACCTTGGGATTACGCTTGACCGCGTGACCGGACGAAACGTTTTCATGGCCTCGTCCGCCGGCGGCATGGACATCGAAAAAGTCGCCGAAGAAACGCCGGAGTTGATTCTGAAAGAGACCATCGATCCTTCTGTAGGTCTGCGGGGATTTCAAGCTCGCAAACTCGCATTTGGCCTCGGTATCCCCAACGAACTTATAAATCAGGCAGCCAAATTCATGCTTTCGCTGTACGACGCTTACGAGAAGATGGACGCGTCGCTACTGGAAATTAACCCGTTTCTCCTTACGAAAGACAATCGGCTGATTGCCCTCGACGCCAAGGTCACGTTTGACGATAATGCGATGTTTCGGCACAAGGATTACTTGTCGCTTCGCGATCTGGACGAAGAGGAACCACTCGAGATTGAGGCCTCGAAATACGATCTTAGTTACATTAAGCTCGACGGCAATATAGGCTGCATGGTCAACGGGGCCGGGCTCGCGATGGCGACGATGGACATTATCAAGCTTTCCGGCGGCGAACCCGCAAACTTCCTGGACGTCGGCGGAGGCGCCTCTCAGGAGAGGGTAGAACAAGCGTTTAAGATTCTGCTCGCAGACACAAATGTAAAGGCTGTACTTATAAATATATTCGGCGGAATCGTCCGGTGCGATATGGTGGCGAAAGGAGTCGTCGCGGCGGCCAACAATCTAGGAGTCTCGATCCCGATTGTCGCCAGATTAGAAGGCACAAATGTTGAAGAAGGTCGACGAGTCCTCGCGGAATCTGGAATGGGCATCATTACAGCCAACGGAATGAACGACGCGGCGGAGAAAGTGGTTGCCGCAGCGGCCTGATGGTCAACTAGACCCGCTATAATCGATAGTTCATCGGTCACCCGGGGGAAACGCGAAGTCGTGCAGACTTCGCGTTTTCGGTTCATGTGAGGATATCGCCCGCTGCGCTAGGCCGGCACCTTCCTTGGAATCTCACGCTCCCAGTTTCGGTGATTGGCCACAGCGCGTATGAAATCGTCTGCGACTTCATCCGGCGTATTACCAGCTAGTACCGCAATGTCGCCTTCCGCCCTGCCGGCATAAGTATTATCTAAAAAGGTTGCGGTCTCACCGGTGGAGCAGATTGCCTTACAATGCTTGTAAGCCGCGTCGACGAAATGGCGCGCGTCCGCGTTGTCGGCAAGAGTTGCAATGCTTGCTGTACCGCCGGGGATATAGACCGCGTCAAAAAGAACCGAGGCCGTTGTAAGAAGGCTGAAATCGGCGACAACCGCCTTCCCATCGGCAGTTTTGATCACCCCATTGCGAGGCCCCACGGTCTTGAGCATTCCGCCCTCGGCCATGAGAGCCTTCTTCATGGCTTCCAGATGCTTACCGTCGAAACCATCCGCAATCAGGGCCGCCACTTTTCTGGACTTTATCGTATCTTTCACCGTGTTGGCCATGCTCAAGGCCTCGGACGTGTTGACTGAAGCCGTTACCTTCTTAGGCTGAACCGACTTTGGATTGGTATCTGCGCCAAAGGACTGATTCATCGGCAACTCCGGTTTTGGTACGGAAATGCCAAGGCCGGCCGCCACTTCGGCGGCGAGGTCCTTATCGATCTGGCTGAGAATGCCCACCATTCGCGAACGTATTTGAGGAATCTCGACCTTACCAAGCTCAAATCGCAGTGCGTTAACGATGTGATTTTTTTCGGGTTCCGATTGGCTGTTATAAAACAGCGTGGCCTGGCTGAAGTGGTCATGAAAGCTCGGGCTCCGTGCGCGTACCTTTTTGGCGTCGATGGGCTGCTCAAAGCTCGCGAAGCCACCGTCCGTCATCCCTGCCTGGAAAGGGCAACCACCTGCGATCGAATTTGGCTCGTAGCTCACGCGGCCCTGATTTATCGTTTGACGCCCAATCGCGTCACGCTGATTATTATGGACGGGTGCGACCGGGCGGTTGATTGGAATCTCATTGAAATTCGGGCCGCCGAGTCGACTGAGCTGCGTGTCAAGGTAGGAGTGCAGACGACCCTGCATAAGCGGATCGTTCGTAAAATCAATGCCCGAGACGATGTGGCCGACACTGAATGCCACCTGCTCGGTCTCCGCAAAAAAATTGTCCGGGTTACGATTGAGGGTTAGTTTACCGATCCGCTGAACCGGAACTAATTCCTCCGGGATGAGCTTCGTTGGATCAAGTAGATCAAAATCAAACTTTAGCTCGTCCGCCTCGCTGACCAGCTGCACCCCAAGCTCGTATTCAGGAAACGCTCCCGACTCAATCGCCTCCCACAAATCACGCCGGTGAAAATCGGGATCCTTGCCCGATATATTCTGAGCTTCGTCCCAAGCGACCGAATGGACGCCGAGAACCGGCTTCCAGTGAAACTTTACAAATGTCGACTTGTTCTGTTCGTTAATGAAACGGAAAGTGTGTACGCCAAACCCCTCCATCATCCTGAATGAACGCGGGAGGGCCCGGTCAGACATCACCCACATGATCATGTGAGCAGACTCAGGCATTAGCGAAATAAAATCCCAAAAGGTATCGTGAGCGGACGCCGCCTGGGGCATCTCGTTGTGCGGCTCAGGCTTTACGGCATGGATGAGGTCAGGGAACTTAATTGCGTCCTGAATAAAGAAGACCGGCATGTTGTTCCCGACGAGATCGAAATTCCCCTCGTCGGTATAAAATTTGACCGCAAAACCACGAACGTCTCGGGCTAGGTCGCTCGAACCGCGTGAGCCTGCCACCGTCGAAAACCTTACAAAGACGGGTGTTTCGCGGCTAGGATCTTGCAGGAACTTTGCCTTCGTGACCTTTTCCATCGACTCATAAACCTGGAATACGCCATGGGCGCCCGAGCCGCGTGCATGCACGATGCGCTCGGGTATGCGTTCGTGGTCAAAATGCGTGATCTTTTCACGCATTATAAAGTCTTCGAGCAGCGTGGGTCCGCGCTCACCTGCCTTCAACGAGTTTTGATTGTCATTGATCCTGACTCCGGTGTTTGTTGTCAAAAATTCATCGGCACCATTCTCGCGATCAAAATCGAGATCAACCTGCTTTTTGCTGACGTTTGTATTTTTTTTCTTTGATGGCATGTTTTTTCTCAGAAAGTCTAGTCTATTCAGTTGTAGGCGGACTCCGTTGAGGACTGGAAGCGGTCCTTTTCCTGCTTCATCTGCGCACCCCATTTTTCCACAGTTTTGTCATCAAATTGACTCTCCACCATCGGAAACATCTCGCCTTCTTCCTCTTTAACGTGGTGGCGCACATCCTCGATCAGCTTAGCGAGCAGTGGTTCAAATTTACCAGCCTCCTTGGAGGCCACAGACAGCTCCCCAAGAAAAGTTTTCATTTGTTGGTGCTCTTGGATTGCCTGGAAAACGAGGTGGACTAGCTCTTTATCTCCGTCTTCCTGCAGCGACGGGTAGAAGATCGATTCCTCCACATGGGCGTGAGCCTCCAACTCGGCCTTAATCTTAGAAAACACAGCTACTTTGTCGGCGTGAGCGCTAGATTTTTCAGCCTTCTCAAAAAGCGTGTCTACAGTCTTGTGATCGGATACTAACAACTTAATTGCATTCATACGGGTGATTTTCTCTGGGATCAGACGCAACTATGCGGTAAGGCAGAAGTGTTGACTGTCAGATAGTAGACATTGATTGTAGCGACTGCGCGCGAAGCTTAGACCTACAGGTAGAAACGCTTCCGATAGAGCAGCCACATCAAAAATAACAACAAA
>JBBJMG010000023.1:0-23426 GCA_037720205.1 Pyrinomonadaceae bacterium | reverse complement strand
ACCGCCTTGAGAACCGCCGCCGGAACCACCCGCGCCGCCGCCAGATCCGCCACGGCCGCCGGCTTTATCGCCGCCGCCCTGGGATCCGCCGCCACCGCCTTGAGAATCACTGCCGCCGCCGGAGCCGCCGCTACCTCCGCCCTGCGAACCGCCGCCGCCTTGCGAGCTGCTGCCGCCCTGCGAGCCACCGCCGCCTTGAGAACCGCCGCCGCTCTGCGAGCCACCCTGACCGCCGCCTTCCTGATTGTTATCTGGATCGTTTGCCATTTGTGTGTTTCTCCTTTTGACTTTCTATTCGGCAAATCGCTGTCGATCGGGCCGTATTCGACAGTTAATCACGGACTCGACGTTTCGACCGTCCACCGGCATACATTGATGAGTTGGTGAAGGGACAGTTAGGAAGTTGGCCGTGAATTCATATATTATTCTTACGTTGCATGCAAAACCTCCGAGTCATATCAATCAATAGACCAAACGCACGACGCTTTGTTGCATTCTTCTTTTTGGTTTTCCTGGTAGCGGAATGGGGCTCGCACTCGGTGATCGAGGCGAGTCTGGTGTCGACAGACAGCCCCTATGTCTCGGCCCACGAGCTGGGTCATGGCGATCTCTGTAAGACCCTCATATTGTGTAGCGATAATGGTCGCAACGATCAGCAACGATCCGGTCTCGGCCGCGATATGACGCCGCACGCCTCGTCGCTCAATCTACTTACGATCCTCGGCAGCCCGATTTTTTCGTTTAACGCGTTTCACACTGGCTTTCCGTCCGCTCAGGCACTTCACCGTGCGATCAGTCCACCTTTCCATCCTCCGGAACTCTCGTAGGCCCGACTAAATAGTCCACAAACCAACCTCACCGCTATCGAAAGCGGTTGTTTTTGACACGCTCCGGCTGTGAATAGACCGGATGCCTCGGAGGCTTACGTCATGAAAAGGTTCTTTTTACTTTCGCTGATCTCTCTTTTATTTACTTTCACCTCGCTCGCGCAGAACACGGGCACCATCACGGGAACAATCACCAGCCAGATAAACGGCTCACCGCTCACGGGTGTGTCAATCGAAATAACGCAGCTCCGCCGAACCGCCGAAACGGACAACTCAGGCAAGTTTGAATTCACCGGACTCGCGGCGGGCCGCTATACGCTAGTCACGCACATCGAGGGTTTTTCGGATCAGACCACGAGTGTAACCGTCGCCGCGGGAGCGGCTTCGACCGCCAATTTTGTCGTGAGTTTAAACTCACTACGCGAAGAGGTCACCGTCACCGCGTCGGGGACAGAAGAATCCGTTTTCGAATCGTTTCAGTCGGTCAACTCCGTCGGCTCGACGCGAATCCGCGAGCTTGCCAGCACGGGAATAGGCGAGATACTCGAACGCGAATCCGGTGTCGGTAAACGTTCATTCGGACCGGGAACATCGCGGCCGGTCATTCGCGGCTTTGATGGCGACCGAGTGCTGGTCGTGCAGGACGGCGTCCGCAACGGATCGCTCGCCTCGCAGTCCGGCGACCACGGCGAACCGATCGACACGCTCAACCTCGAACGCCTCGAAGTAATAAAAGGCCCGGCGACGCTGCTTTACGGCTCAAATGCCATTGGCGGCGTGGTCAATGCGGTCACGTCCGACGAGGAACAGCCGCATAAGGGCCTGCGAGGTAATTTTACCGGCCTCGGCGCCACCAATAATCGCCAGGGCGGCGTCTCAGGCGGCGTGGAATACGGATGGGACAACCTGCTATTCAATATCAACGGCAATTTTCTGCGCGAGGGTGACTACAGTACGCCACTTGGCCGCATACCCAATTCCGCATCGCAGGGCGACGGCGGCTCGACGAGTCTTGGTTATTACGGGCGAAAGGGATTTCTGAAAGGTTCATTCACCGGCGACCGTCGTCGATACGGTACGCCCTATTCACCGCTTTTCGAAGCCGGCGTTTTGTTAACTGATTCGAACGGCAACCCCTGCGATGTGAAGCTGCAGAAGGATTGCCAATACGACATATTCCAGATCCAGGACCGCTTTGCAAACCAATTGCCCGACACGCCGGACGAGGAAATAGATATCAAAATGAGGCGCAACAATTTTCGCCTCCGCGGCGGCTTTCGGGAGGTCGGCGGCTGGCTCGAGCGTGGTAATTTTTCGATCGATTATACTCGATACAAACACGACGAGATCGAAACCGGCCCCACCGGCGTCGACGAGATAGCCACCAGTTTCTTTAACAATGTACTGTCTTACCGTGCTGTATTTCAGCAGGCAAAACGCGGGATTCTGACCGGGCAATTCGGATTTGAGGGCTATGGCAGAGACTATCTCACCGAAGGTGCCGAGCAATTGATCGATGGCCGTGTCCGGCAGAATAACTTTGCCTTTTTTGGCCTTCAAGAGCTCGCTTTTGAACGTGTTGCATTACAGTTTGGAGCGCGCGTCGAGAGCAATAGGTATCGTCCCGAGAACACCACACTCTATGAAGCCAGGACATTCACGGGTTTATCGGGCGCGGCGGCCGCCCGTGTGCGACTTTGGGACGGAGCGTCATTCATCGCTAACTTCACCAGCGCCTACCGCTCGCCATCGCTTGAAGAACTCTATAATGAAGGCCCGCACATTGGCACCGTCACGTTCGAAGTCGGCGACCAAAACCTGAGGCGTGAGCGTTCGAACGGGATCGAATTTAGTCTGCGCCAGCGAATCAGACGCGTCCGTCTGAATGGCAGCGCGTTTCACTATCGAATCGATAATTTTATCTTTCTTGCCCCGCAGGACACCGATGGTGACGGCAGCGTAGAGGTCGAAGACAACTTGCCCGTGGGAAACTACGTCCAGGGCACTGCGACATTTACCGGAGCCGACGTTACTTTCGACGCCGATATCAATGATTGGATGGGGCTTTTCGTAGTCGCCGATGTCGTTAAGGCCGAACTGCGTAATGGCGGCATTCCGCTGCCGCGCATCACGCCCCCGCGCGTCCGCGTCGGGCTCGATCTCAGGTACAAGGGTTTGTCCGTCAGACCGGAGGCCGTATTTACGGGTGCGAGAAAGCTAGGTGATGTGTTTTCGCTCGAAACGCCGACAGCCGGTCATGGACTCTTCAACGTGAATGCGTCCTATACCATTGCCCGGAAACAAACCGCCCACACTTTTTCTGTCAGCAGCTCAAATCTCGGCAATCGTCTTTATCGCAATCACCTGTCCTTCATCAAAGACCTCGCACCAGAGCCGGGTCGCGGTTTTCGGTTTAGCTATACGGTGAGGCTATTCTAGCAATGAACTTTGCAGGAAATTGGCGATGTCTAAGCCGTGTTACGCATTGAAGCACCTGCTATCGACAGTCCTCTACCGGTAACTTTGTGTCTGCTCCTTGTGTGTTTGTGTTATAAAGCTTCTATACACGAAGTGCACGACGGGAAGACAGAAAGCTTACAAAGAAGACGTCGGGATGCTACCGGGTTTTGCCTGCGATAAGGAAGAATTATGAATCACGGATTAATCATTTCCCTACTTTTTGTTTCAGTGGCAACCGTGACGATTCACGCGCAAGTCGCGGGTGCCGACAGCGCGGCTTGCAATGCCCAGTTTGCCGAGTCTTTGGTCGAGCAGCAGGTCGCCGAGAGCAAATCGATGGTAGAACCCGTCAAGCGAATCAAAATCCTGATTCGCTCGGCTGAGTTTCTATGGAAATTAGATCAACCGCAGGCCCGCATCTATTTCGCCGAGGCCTGGAAAATGGCGGATGACCGGTTTAAGGAATTTGGCTTCGAAGAAAAGAATGTAGCTGACGAGCGAGTGACGGTGAGCTTGCCCGATCAGCGGATGGAGGTCATCCGTGCGATCGCCAAGCATGACGCGGAATGGGCTAAAAAACTTTCGGAACAGATGCTCGCCGATCTTGAGAAAGCCAAAGGCGAGAAGAAACCGTTTGACGATGGGCGTGAGGAAGGCGAATTACTGAGCCTCGCCGCGGAGAGCTCAAAAACAAACCCGGAATTCAGCCGATATCTCTTTCGCCGGGTCATGAAACGTCCGCTGACCAGCCACTGGTTTTTCACGTTTCACCGGCTAGCCGGCGGCGACAAGTCGTTTGCGGACTCGATCTACGTCGAAACGTTGAGAAATTACCGAAACGAATCGCCGCGACGCCTGCTCTACCTGTCTGCCTACCCGTTCGCAAACGAACGCATCTTCGGCTATGAAAAATTTAACCTTGGAATGTCGAGGCCCGACAATATGCAATCCTCGCCGGCGCTCGAACGTCAGTTTTTAGAGACTTTTTTCGCACGAATCGCGGCCTTTGCGGCCAGCGAAGAAGAGATGAACCGCCCGGCGGAGAAATACGGACAGCCCGAGGCCGTCTACATGACCGCTGCACTTCGCGAAATCGAGCCGAGCGTCATCCAGCGGCACCCCGACCTGCTATACCGTTTCGGCGTTGCCCAATCGCAGGCTGTTTCCCTGCTCAATGACGCGATGCGCAAGTCGCTCGACACCAACGACAAGCGTAATTCGGATCTGGGCGGCAGTTTTCAGGACAGATTGGACGCTGTGAAGAAAGCCGAAAGCGAAGGGAAGCTCACCGACTGGATGATCGTCCAGCTCGTTACCTGGAATAAAAGGACCGAGGCGCAGTTTGCTGAAATCGAACCATTTCTAGACAAGGTAAAAGAGGAAAAACCCCGACGCGACCTGATAAATTTTTTCTGGTTTTTGAGAGCGAAACTCGCCGTTGACGAAAAACGGTGGGAAGACGCGGAGAAATTCGGCCAAAAGGTTCCCGAAATCGAACACCGAGTCCTTATCATGTTCGACATTGCTGCAATCCAGGCAAAAGGCGATCAGGACACGGCGGCTTTGTTCGAAACTTTGAACCGCGTGTCGAAACTAGCACGGACTTTAGACAATTCCGTCGCAAAAGCGCAGATACTTCTCGGAACCGCAAATATGTACGAGAAAGTAAACCACTCAATCGCGCTCGACGAACTCGCCGAATCGATTCGCGTGACCAATACGCTAAAGGATCCGGACATCTTCACGAGCCACGTGTCACGCCGGATCATCGGAAAACACTTCACGAGCATGTCGTCATTCTCGACCCCAGGATACGATCTCGAGAAAACATTTCAGGATCTGAGCAAAAAGGATTTTGACATGTCACTTGCCCATGCACGCTCGCTCGGCGACAAATACTTTCGCACGCTGGCCGTAATCGCCGTGGCAAATAATTGCGCTAAGAATGCGCCGCCCAAACCCAGGGTGAAGAAGTTGTAGACCGCACCTTAGACAGGGCAAACTACCTGCCCACGCGTAACCGAGGGCGCCATATCGAACATGAGAGTTGCGGCCTGGCTCACGCGCGGGCTGGTGCATTTTAGGGAGTGTGGCTCCCATTGCTTCCAGTAATAATTGCAATGGCGTGCCTGAGCACCGGCCGGATTATCGCGAAACATTCCTCAACCGCTTTCGGCGAGCCCGGCAAGTTGACGATCAATGTCTTTTCGCGAATCCCACAGATCCCGCGCGAGAGCATCGCCATCGGATTATCACGCGACGTTTGACTACGCATCGCCTCGGCCAAACCGGGAGCTTCCCTGTCAATCACTGCACGGGTCGCCTCGGGCGTGTTGTCTCGGGGCCCGAAACCGGTGCCCCCGGTGGTGAATATTAAATCAATATCTTCGCGCTCGGCGAGAGCGTAAAGCGTTTGGCGTAGATGTTCGAGATCATCGGTCGCGATTCGGCGTTCCATTATTTCAACTCCAAAATCGGTCAATAGCTCAGACAGTCTGTCGCCCGAAAGGTCGTCGGTTTCGCTCCGCGTGTCACTAACAGTCAGGATGGCTGCTTTCATAATATTTAATCTTACGCCGCGGTCGATTCCATCTGCTCAATCTGCTGCCTCCGTCGGCTGTAAAGTAAGCTGAACAGTACACCCGCTACTACCAGCAGCATCCCGACGATCGACGCGGCATCCTGCACCTCGCCAAATAAGAACCATCCGGCCGTGACCGCATAAACCAGGCCGGTATAATTTATGATCGCGACGCCCGCGATTCGTTCCCGCTGCAGTGCGTTCGTAAGGAAAATCTGTCCGAGCTGCGAGAATATGCCGACCAACAACAGATATATCCAATCAACGCCGATGGGCAACTTCCATTCAAAAAACAGCGAAATAAACCCAACTACCGTGCCGACTAGTTGGAAGTGAAGCACAACGGTCAACGGATGTTCCTTGCCGCGAAGACTCCGAACCAGATTGTAAGCGACGCCCGAGCAAAACGCTGAAAAAATGCCGACTGCAAGATAAAATGGCGAGATCCGCTCGTCAAAGCGTTGGATCAGCACCACGCCGCTGAATGAAATCGCATAAAATGCCCATTGAGCAAGTCGCACGCTCTCGCTCAGTACAAAGATCGCGATGATCGCGGTAAAGATCGGCGAGAGATATTGTACCGTTTGGGCAGAGGCGAGCGGCATCTGTTGGAGCGTGAGAAAGAAACAGAATAACGCGGTCGTACCAAATACGCCCCTCAACAGTAGCTGAAGATGGTTTGATCCAATCGGATTCGCCTTAGCGCGGTAAAGCCCGATAAGGCACAGTGCACTCGCGACGACGCAGCGAAAGAAGACGGTTTCCATCGCCGGAATGTGCGAGACCTGTTTGACGCAGACATTGGCCAGGAAAAAGGCTAGTGTCGACAAAAACATCGCCCGCACGCCCGGTGTCACGAATGTTTCGGATTGAGTCAAGGTGAGGAAAATTTAGGTGCCGATACCGTCTAATCTCGTGGAGCTTACCGTCTTCGCTTGATTAGCTTCTGATAAAGTTTAAAAGCCTCGTTAAGTCGTTCCCTTTGGCGGTGCATTTTTGCCGGTACAGCCGCAATCGGTGTCGCACACCGCTGTTCGCGAAAACGAACGGGACTTTCTAAGCAACACTGCGCCCGCGTAGACCAGGGATGTCGCGATTAGTGCAGCAACGATAACGGTCTGTATTTCCATTAATCAAACCCCAACGCTTTACCAGCCTGGTATGTCAACAGGGCCGCGAGATATGCAAGCACGGTCATATACGCAACCATAAAGATCGGCCACGACCACGAATTTGTCTCGCGACGTACAATCGCCACTGTCGACATGCATTGCATGGCGAGGACGAAAAAGACCATCAGCGTAAGAGCAGTAAGGGGCGTCCACGCGGGATGGCCATCGTCCCTTTTTGCGTTCCGAACCGCCGAGATCAGCGTCTCAGATTCTTCGGTTTCCTCTTTGCCGACATTGTAAATAATACTCAGGGTCGAGACCAGAACCTCGCGTGCGGCAAAACTCGCAATCAGAGCAACGCCGATCTTCCAGTCGAACCCGAGCGGAGCGATCACCGGCTCGATCGCGCGGCCCAGTTTGCCCGCATAACTATTGCGGAGCTGTTCCCCCTCCGGCAGAACTATCTCGGGCGACGGATCTCCGCCCGGCTCGGCATTCAGGCTAGCGTTCTCGGTAGGCTGCTCGCCTGCCTGCGGTCCGTCGGCCCGCGGGAAATACATCAATGCCCACAGGATAATCGATATTGCCAGGATGACCGTACCCGCACGTTTCAAGAACAACCACGCGCGGTTGAGCATGTTCTGCATCACCGTGCGGAGATTCGGCATTCGGTACGGCGGCAGCTCCATTATGAATGGCGGCGGCGGAGCTTTTAGCACTGTTCTTTTCAAAACGAATGCCGCCGCAATCGCAACGACGATTCCGAGGGCATACATCGCAAGCATCAAGAGCGCCCCGACCGAGATAAATCCCAAAACAGTCTGCCCGGCAAAAAACGCAGCGATCATCAGCGTGTAAACCGGGAGCCGAGCCGAGCAGCTCATAAACGGCGCGATCATGATGGTCGCAAAACGGTCACGGCGGCTCTCGATCGTTCGCGTCGCCATGATACCCGGAATTGCACACGCGAAACTCGAGATCAATGGCAGGAATGCCTTGCCGTGCAGTCCTACCCGACTCATCAGCTTGTCGAGCAGGAAGGCTGCTCGCGACATATATCCCGAGTCCTCGAGCAGTGATATAAAAAAGAAAAGTAAAAGAATCTGCGGTAGAAAGACGACCACGCCGCCGACACCCGCGATTATTCCATCCGCGAGAAGATCGGCTAGAATTCCGGGGGGCACTGATTGGCGGACAAAATCGCCCGCCGCGCCAAACCCTTGTTCCAGAAGATCCATCGGCAGACTCGCCCACGAAAAGATTGTTTGAAAAACGACCAGCAAGATACCAACCAAAATCACGAGACCAAAAAATCGGTGAGTGAGAACACGATCGATTTTCTCGGACAGGCGATGTTGCCGCTGGTCGCTATGCCAGACAGAGTCCTGGACCGCGTTTGATATGAAATTGTAACGGGAAAAGATTTTACCGTGCGGTCCCGCTTCGTCTTCAGCCTCGTCATAAACGTATGGCACAACAGGAGTAGTGCCCACGACCTGCCGTACTCGGTCACCCAGCTCGTCAATACCGCGGCCTGTCTTGGTATTGACGGCAACAACCGGCGTTTTAAGCTGCGCCGCGAGCATCTCGACGTCGATTTCGTGCTTCTGATGTTCAAACACGTCGATCATCGTCAGCGCGATTACGACAGGCACGCCAAATTCGAATAGCTGCGTAACCAAGTAAAGATTACGTTCAAGATTGGTAGCGTCAACCACCGCGACGATTGCGTCCGGACGCGGTACGTCCGTCCGGTCGCCTCGGATAATTTCACTGGCTATCTGTTCGTCCAGCGAAGTCGCATCGAGGCTGTAAAGGCCGGGCAGGTCGATCAGGAGTGCCGGGCTACCGTTGAGCGCCCATGAGCCTTCCTTGCGTTCGACCGTGACGCCAGGGTAATTTGCAACTTTTTGTTTGAGTCCGGTAAGGGAGTTAAAGAGGGTCGTCTTGCCGGCATTCGGATTACCGGCAAGGGCAATTACTATTTGAGAATCAGAACCATTCTGCCGCATCCATGCTTTTTACAGTGTTATTTCGATCGAATCCGCTTCACTCTTGCGCATCGCGAGATTATAGCCGAGCACACGCACCTCCAGCGGATCGCCAAATGGTCCCGCCTTTATCACCTGAACGTCAACACCGGGCACGACACCCATCTCCAGCAGGCGACGCGTCACACGGCTCGTCCCGGTCACTGATGTCACGCGGGCGTCGAGGCCCGCCGGTAGTTCTCGCAATGTCATATTATTTTTTCGACTTCATTTCCCATAGCACGTTGACGATTACCCACTTACCGTTCATTCGGGCGATGTGCATATAGTCGACCCAGTCGCGCATCTCGAGCTTCACGGTAGCGGAATTAGCCATCATGTCGAAAATTTTCACGTCTTTCCGCTGCTCGATTGCCGGCGTCTTTTTACCCAACCCGCCGCGTGTAGCATCTATCAAATCCGTCGACGTCATCTGCCCCAGGGTGCTTTCGCCCTTTTCACTCGATCGAGCGATCCGCTTGGCCAACTGCGGGCTCAGGGCACTCTCCATCTTAGCTGCATCGCCCTCGTACCAGCCTTCGGCATAGCTCATCGCAACTCGCTTGACCGCATCGCGATCGGCGTCGGTCTGCGCAGAGGTGCTCACGGTCGTGGCTAGCAAAATCAGGGAAAAGAAAAAAATTTTAGTTTTCATACCTTTACCTCAAATACATCTTACCCTAATTGAAAACCGTTTTCAATTTCAATAGTTGAAATATACGAATTGCTTGGAGCTGATTGGATTTTTTATCTGAGAGGAGTGGTAGGCCTAACGACAAGATCGGCCTGATAGAGCCCAAAGCTGTAGCGCAGGGGAACGCGCGTCTCGGGATCGAGCCAAACCTTAATGGCCAACGCGTCGAGGGCAGGTACACCGGTGTTGATCGCTATCAATTGTGCGGACACCTTCTCTGCTCCAACCGTAATCTCGGTGGTGTCCGAGGGCCTAAGGGTAAAGATGTAAGCCTTCGTTTCCCAAAAGACGGCGACCCGGGTGTCGTTGACTGGGTTTGCTGCGGTCTTGCTTGGTTTCAAGTTGAATGAGCGCATCGCATAGGCAAGCGAGAGAAGGCTGTGCGTTCCGATCGGAGCATCGATTTTCGCCGGGCCGGGAAAAGTTATCTCGCCAGAGCGACGATCAAATAATACTGTCTGGTTCAACCCGGCAAGGGTCGTCGCAAAGCGACCGGTCAAGCGTCGGGGAGCGAGTGTTTCAGGGTCGACGGAAGCCGTGATGGCGTCGCCCGACCTCAAAACATTTGAACCTGGTTCCACTGTCGTGACGGTTGCGCTCAGCACCAGAGTATCCAGCGCGTCAATCAGTTTGCGTTCGGCCGCCGCTAAGGTCACCACCCCGAGGGCCTTTCCACCAGACGAAATCGAATAATCAAGCACCTCGCCAAGCTGGAAACCGAGTTCAGGAGCGAGCGGCTTGATTTCCGGCTCCGCCGTCGGTGTTGGCGAGGCCGCTACAACCGGCTTCGGGGTCGCAAAAGGGGTTGGCGATGGAGTCGGGGTCGGCAGATCGGCCTCCGGCAATACAATCGCGGCGAGTATCGCCTTAAACTCCCCTTTAATGGTGGAAAAACGGATGATCGCCGGGACGCGGGCCTCGTCCACTGTGAGACTTATGAAGACGTCGGTGATGCCGTGGGCGATGAAGAATTCACTTTGTAATCTGTAAATATTGGTGTCGAGATTGCCAACATCGGTTCGGGCGGTAACCGACCCGGCCGGCGTCATTACGACCGTGTAAGGCTGTCCGTTCTCAACTAATTGAAAAATGCCGGCACCGCCGACTTCCCTTGCCTTGAAGATGAGCGTGACAAGATCGAAGCTCGATGTGGGCCGCGTTTGATAATCGCTGATCTTTTCCTCGGGAATCGCCGAGTCGTTGCTCGTCGAGCTGATATAGATCGGTAATCCGGAGTCTGGCGCGGCAAACACAATGCGGCTCTCGTCTAAGAGAAAAAATGCAGCGCTTACCATCTCAAAGGTCTTTATCTTGGAACGAATCTCAACCGCGTCTCTGCCACCAAGCTTTCCGCGTGACACGACATTGGTCTCGGCATAACCAGCATTATTAAATTTCCCGAACGAGATGTTATAGGCAAGCTTCTCCCCGATTCGGAATCGACTCGGGGACGCTGCAGAAATCGAGGTCTCTTGGGCTGCAATTTTGGCCCCGCCCGCAATCGCAAACACGGCGGCGCATATCGACAAAATGCCGATAATAGCCAGCGGTAAGGATCTGCGGTTTGTAATCTTCATTCGGCGCCTTCCGCGACCTCATCCACTAGCTGCTCCACGGCCGCGGCCCTGTCGGCAGCGGCGGTAATCGGGCGGCCAATCACGACAAAATCCGAGCCACCGGCGAGGGCACGCCTAAACGATGTTACACGCTTCTGATCGTCGCCGGTTGCAAGATTACCGCGGATTCCGGGCGTGACGGCGAGAAAAGCTGCGTCGGGAATCGCCCGTTTGATTGCTGTAACCTCGATCGGCGATGCTACAACGCCATCAAGGCCGCTCGTGTGGGCCAGCCGTGCGAGCGAGACCACGCGGTCACCTGTCTCACCCCTGAGCCCAACCTCGGTCATCACCGCCGCGTCAGAGCTGGTCAAAAGGGTCACACCGATAATGAGCGGACGAGATGCATCCTCTCTCGAATACACCTCATCGACTGCGGCCATCGCCGCTCTCATCATGTCGCCGCCGCCGAGTGTGTGTACGTTGAACATCCACACTCCGAGCTTTGCTGCCTCGACAGAGGCCCTCGCGACCGTAGTTGGTATGTCGTGAAACTTTAGATCGAGGAATATCTTATGCGTCGCGGCAAGATCTCTAACAAAAGTCGGCCCAGCGCCAGTGAAAAGCTGCAGTCCAATTTTGAATGCTCCCACCCTGCCGCCGAGTTCGCCGACAATCGCTCGCGCCTCGTCGGCAGTTGCGACGTCGAGAGCGACTATGATCTTATTCCTTGCCTGATCGGACTGGGAGGCGGCCACAGCGGGTTTGGTCATCATCAGTCGAGGTCAAGCGGGTTACGATACGGCGTTGCATCGCTTGGATCAGCCCGCTTTAAGACCTCCTGAAATTTTTCTTCAAGCAATCGCTCCCGGTCCTTCATCGACGACATCTCTTGAGCGAATATCTGATCACGGTGTTCGGCTTTCTTGCTGAGATCGCCCTTTAGGTCTTCGAACGAGCCAAAAACTTTTTTCTTCTCTTGATGCGAGATCAGCGCGCCAGTGCTCGCATCGACGGTGAGCGTCGATTCGCAGCATGGACAGATGATTGAGTATTTTTCCATCAAAACGTCAGATTATACAACAGCACGAAGCGTTGTATCTATCTGTTTCCATTAGTTATACGGGGACGATCCGCCGGGGGCCGGCGTACCCCGGCGAGCTCAAGAAACTGGCTCGAGGTAGCGGTGAGGAGATTCGGAATCTTGTCTGATTTTGCTGCCACCGTACGACCATTTTTTAGCGTTATCGTGAATCGCGTCGCCTCAGATGCCTGCGGCCGGGCCTCCACTTTTAGCAATTCGGGGTGGTTGTCAAATATTCGCACTTCCAGCACGGAGCCATCCTCTTCCATGCTGACTGCAATACGCGAATCTTCGGGTGCCCGCCGAAATGCCAACGGGAGCGGAGTTGCGTTAGGATTCGAATCGACTCGCTGCCGCAGCCGATTGACCCGGTCAGCCAAAGTCCCGGCATCGGGGGCCGGCGCGGCGTTCTCAGGCGTGCCGCTGTCAGTCGAAATTGCTGCCGGGGAAGGCGATGACGTCTGCATGGCGGTAGGTGAAGTCGACGTTCCTTTAGTGTTGATCGCTTTGTTTCCCGGTCGGGAAGCGTCTCCGCCGCAGGCAGCCGCGAATATCATCACGAGTCCGAAAAGGAGAGCGCGCTCCGTCCTCACACCTGGGCGGTCAACATCAATTGCAGCTTTGATTCTACGGATTCCCATTCGGAATCAATAATACTGAAATAAACCGAATCTCGAAACCTGCCTGATTCTACGATCATATGATTACGCAGAGTACCTTCCTCCACGCACCCGATACGCAGCATTGCAGTTCGCGACTGCATGTTATTAGCATCGGTTTTCAACTCCACGCGGATGCAGTCCCACACCTTAAAAGCGTGCGTCAACATCAGAAGCTTGGCCTCAGTGTTAATTGCCGAACGCTGCCACCGCGGGTTGATCCATGTCCACCCTATCTCGACCTTCCGGTTATCGACATCGATATTTCCAAATCGCGTTGCCCCGACAACCTTGTTCGAGTTTATGTCAATCGTGGCGAAGGGCAGGGCGCCACCGCTTGCCTGATCCTCCAGTGCCAACCTGACATACCGCTCGATGTCACTTGAATTTCGGACGACATTCGCCGTCCACTTCCAAATTGCCGGTTCCATCCCGACCTCGATCAGGGCCGGAGCGTGCGCGAGCTTCAACGGCTCAAGCCTGACAAATCTACCCGAAAGTACGACCGGCTTTAAACGCATCTGCTAAACATCGTAATACATCGAGAACTCCATCGGATGCGGCCGCAGTCGGAGCGGCGTTATTTCATTTTCGCGTTTGTATGAGATCCACCGCTCGATCAACGAGCTGGTGAATACATCACCCTTTAAGAGGAAGTCATGATCGTTCTCCAGAGCCGTGAGAGCTTCATCGAGGCTGCCGGGCAGCGAGGGCACATTAGCCAGTTCTTCGGGCGGTAGATCGTAGATATCCTTATCGAGCGGTTCGCCCGGATCGATGCGATTCTGCACTCCGTCCAAACCTGCCATAAGAAGGGCGGCAAAGGTTAAATAAGGATTACAGGATGGATCTGGTGGTCTAAATTCGAGTCGTTTCGCTTTTGGCGAGGAGGAAAACATCGGAATACGCACCGCAGCCGACCGATTCCTAGCTGAATACGCGAGGTTAACAGGAGCCTCAAAGCCGGGAACCAGACGCTTATAACTGTTTGTCGTTGGTGCCGCAAAGCCGACGAGGGCGGGAGCATGCTTGAGCAACCCGCCGATGTAAAACTTTGCCATCTCCGACAGCCCCGCATACTGGTCGCCGCTAAAAAGAGGTTTGTCGTCTTTCCACAACGACTGGTGCACGTGCATGCCTGACCCGTTGTCTCCAAACACCGGCTTGGGCATAAAGGTGGCCGTCTTGCCGTGGGCATGGGCCGTATTTTTTACGACGTATTTGAACAGCATCAAGCTGTCAGCGGTATAAAGCAGGTCCGAATATCGAAAGTCAATCTCACACTGGCCGGCGGTCGCGACTTCGTGATGATGGCACTCCACGTCAATTCCAACCTGGCCCAGTATCGATGAAATCTCGTTTCGCAGCTCAATAAGAGTGTCGAGCGGCGCCGTGGGTACGTAACCTTCTTTCGGGCGAATATGATACCCGCGATTAGGGTTAGATTCGTCGCCGACACGGCCCGAATTCCAATGACCTTCGTCAGAGTTGACCGAATACCCGGCGGAATTCTGAGTACTGTGATAATTAACCTCGTCAAAGACGAAGAACTCCGCCTCGGGCCCCACATAGATCGTGTCCGCGATTCCTGTAAATCTCAGATAGCTCTCAGCACGCATGGCCACCGATCGAGGGTCGAGCCAGTAACCTTCTTTCGTGATCGGATCAACTGCGTTTGCGATCAGACACAGCGTAGTATCTGACGTGAATGGATCGATCCAGAATCGCGACGGATCTGGCACAAGCAGCATATCCGATTCGTGGATAGCAGCCCACCCACGCAGTGACGAGGCGTCAAAACCAAAACCGTCCTCAAAACTGTCTTCATTTAGCTGGCTGATCGGGTAGGTTAAATGATGCCAAGCACCCACCAGATCGGTGAACCGGATCGATACGAACCGGACCTCCTGGTCGATGGTGAATTTTAGTATTTTCTTTGGGTTCATGGCGGCTCCTTCTAGATAGGTTCTGTAATGTGAAAGATTCTATCTAAAAATTCGACAATATAAATGGTTGGGAACCATGTGTGAACAGGAGGAATCATTTCCTACATTATTGTCGTATCGAAATCACGAACAAAAAGCCCTCGCCAATGGAGATTGCCGAGGGCTGGAATCCAGGAGGCCCATCTCGGAACTAGAATACGATATCGTCCTTCACCATCATCTTTTGGATAGCGAATTCGAACGTTCGAGGCAAAAGGTAAGCGAAACGATTTTTGGTAGCGAGAAATGCCGAATCGAAGACAAATTTTACGTTCTTTGACTCCTTAGTCAGTAGCGGCTGGCCCGCCTCATTCAGCCGCTTAAAGTAAAAGACGGCCTGGTCGCGGGCGTTTCGCGGTGGATTGAACTGGACGAGCTCCCGCATTTCACCCTTGTCATTGAGGAGTCGGATGTTGCCCTTCAGCTCCGCGGCGGTCATGCCTTGAAAGATACCTTCCTCTGTGGTATTGCCTGACGAGTCGACCGCCTTGTTGAGCGTTACAACGTAATAGTCTTTGCAAATGGCACATTCGAGGAACTTAGCCTGCGAGGCGTCAAATTTCTTTTTTTCCTCACCGGTCAGTTTGTCGTAATTAATATCAACCTGGCGCAAGCGTACCATTGCTTGGCGAATAGGCATTGCGGAAAACAGTCGAAGCGTGACAGGCGGAGGACCGAAGTCCCGACCAACGCTCCGAGGATTTGACCCCCCACTACTGGCGGTCTGACCCTGCTCACGTGCAATCTGCGAAGCAGCTGCATTGGCCGAACCAGTGGTCGACTGATACGGCTTCGCCCAAGCTGAGTTGTTCAGCACCTCCAGCGCATCGTCCTTGCTCCACTTTTCAAGAGGTTTTTCGGCCAACTTCTGTCCAGCCGCCGAAAAAGCCACTAAAGCTATTAGAACGCTGAGTAAAATCTTGCTGTATTTCATAAAATTAGAATGTGCTTTTAGAATGTTGGATTTCAAAAAGAATTTTAGAATATCCCATACGCGTTCGCAACCAATTTTAGCTGGCGAGTACCCTTTAAAAGTCTCGATTGACCGGGAAAGCCAGAACGGTTTACAATCGCCGTTCGGGACCGCGAGTAAGTTTACCGACAATAAATCCAGTCGGCAGCATCGTTGGATGTTTCCGGCTGCGGAGCGTTTGCTTCTTGTCTTCGAAGGTCGTTCCCAAACGAAAATGCTTTATCGCTAGTTCTGTAAAAACGGATGTGATCCTTGAGCCTCGATAGGTTGGTGATAAGACCGATGAAACTGATTGCTACAATACTGACCGCTCTAGTCGCTCTAGAGCATATCGGGATTCTGGTGTTAGAAATGTTTTTCTGGGACCACCCGTTTGGGCGTCGAATTTTCAACATGACGCCGGGGGTGTCGGCAGCATCGGCGACTCTAGCAATGAACCAGGGCCTGTATAACGGCTTTCTCGCGGCCGGACTAGTCTGGTCGCTAATCGCTCGCAAGGTGGACGTCAGACTTTTCTTCCTCGCCTGCGTCGTGATCGCGGGAATTTTCGGCGGTTTGACGGCTAAGCCATCAATCATGCTCACACAGGCGTTGCCCGCGACGGCCGCTCTGATTCTCACGTATATCTCTAGACGAGATTAGGGCGTTATCACACAATCTCGCCGATTAGGTCGTAAGCGTGAGCCTCGCTGATGCGGACGTCGTACACGGTTCCGACTTCAGGTCGAAGATTTTCCGGCATATCGTTTATAAGAATATATCCGTCAATCTCCTGCGCCTGACCCTGGAGCCTTCCCTGAAAAAGCATGTCGGATTCCTGAGAAAGCCCCTCAAACAAGACCTTATAAGTATTGCCGATCTTCGACCGATTCAGTTCTTTGCTAATCTTCGCCTGCTCTTTCATCAGACGGTTCCGCCGCTGCATTGCGATCTTGGGATCAATTTTGCTGAGCAAATCGAAGGCCGCGGTACCCTCCTCATCTGAGTAAGCAAAGACTCCAACGTTGTCGAATCGACAGGTTTTTACAAATTCCATCAACTCCTCGAAATCCTCATCCGTCTCGCCGGGAAAGCCGGTGATGAACGTCGTTCGGATGGCAATGCCGGGAACGCGTTCGCGGACGCGACGTATTAATTTCGCAAGCGATTCGCGAGTTCCGCCGCGCTTCATCAGCTTCAACACGTTGCGCGACGCATGCTGCAGGGGCATGTCGAGATACTTTACCGCCTTTGGAGTATCGGCAATCGCGGCCAAGAAGGCGTCGGAGATATGGGTGGGGTAAGCGTACATAACCCTGACCCATTCGATCTCCTGGATTTCGCCCAGCGCCCGAATCAGAGCGGCCAACGCGTCGACCTCGCCAAGATCCTCGCCGTATCGCGACGAATCCTGAGCGATCAACACGAGTTCCTTAACGCCTTCTTTGGCAAGATCTCTCGCTTCCGCGATGATCGAGCCAAAACGGCGCGAACGAAACGACCCGCGCATACCTGGTATTGAGCAGAATGCACAAGGCCGGTCGCACCCCTCGGCGATTTTTATAAACGCCGTGTGCGAAGCGGTCGCCCGCATTCGAGGCGTGTATTCGTCATATAGATACGTCGCAGATTTATTACCGATCGGTGTTATGGTCAGCTCGCGGACGTCGAACTCATCGTCTGATGCCTTCAGAATATCGCCCACCTGCGACGTGCCGATAAAGGCATCAACCTCAGGCAATTCCTTGATCAGATCGTTACGATATCGCTCCACCAAACAGCCGGCGACTATCACACGTTTTGCTTTGCCCTCAGATTTCCAGCGAGTCGCTTCGAGAATAGCGTCAATCGATTCCTGTTTCGCGGACTCGATAAAGCCACACGTATTGACGACGACCGTCTCAGCCTCAGCCGCATCGCTGGTTATCTCGTAGCCCGCCGCGCTGAGCTGGCCCATCATTACCTCGCTATCGACGAGATTCTTTGGGCATCCTAAACTGACAAATCCAACTTTCTTCATACAGAGGCGAATCCGGCACCGTGGTCAATTGGTCAGGATATCACATCCGCGCCGGCATTATCGACGCGGACGAGCTACTCGCCGGCAGCAATTTCTGCGAGCGATGACTCGATTTCAATCGCTTCATCGGCTGTCAAGCGATTCAGACCAAAACGTACGCTGTTATATTTTTGAGCGAGTCGCACTGCCTGCGGCACGCCGGTAGCGGTCGCAAACTCCAGAGGTGTCTGCTGGGACTCGCGCCGGATTCCCTGAGCCGCGAGCAATCGCTCCATTCGAGCATAGAATTCGACAATAGTCGGTGGCTCACGTCGCGATAAGCGATCACAGACCCGTTGCCACAGTCGCGACCTTCGCAGCCTGCGCCAAGACACAGCTAAAATGGCCACGACGAGCAAGCCGCCCGCGAGCCATGCCACCCCGCGAAGTATCGCGTCACGGCTTGCATCGAACCCCTTTTCGCCTCGAATACGCGACAGCCACTCCGCTGCCAAATCCTGAGTCTGGCCGAAATAAGATGCGATGCCGGCTTGGTAGTCGACAAACCGATCACGAATCGAGCGAGCCATTCCTCGCTGTTCCTGGTTATCAAAGGCCACGAAATATTGGATCCAGAAGGTTTCGATCGCCTCGATATACTTGCTCACTGTGCCGCTGATGCCAGCCGCATCGCTTCCCGCCGCGGCGCCCTGACCGCCAACCGGCGTCGGGTCAAACGTGATCCAGGCATCATTCTCAGGAAAATAGACCTCGACCCAGGCGTGAGCGTTTCGTTGGCGCACAACTGTCACATCCGCAGCGTCGTTGTACTCGCCGCCGTGAAAGCCCGTTACAACTCGGCTGGCAATTCCCTGCGTACGCAGCATGACCGCCATCGCGGTCGCGAAATACTCGCAGTGACCCTCGCGAACATTGAACAAGAAATCCGCGACGGGCTGATCACCGCTGGCTTTCAGATCAAGGGTGTAGCCGTAACTTGTTTGCAAATAATTCTCAATCGCTCGAGCTTCGTCGTATCGATTTCTGGACGCTGAACTAATGTCGGTCGCGAGATCGGCGATCCTCGGATCGAGGTTAGGCGGCAGATCGCGATAATTCTGCACCTCACGGGCATACGGCTGATCATCGCTTCTGAGCTGCGATTCGGATGGAATGGAACGGTCTGAGACAACTTTATAACTGATCCGCTCAAAATTCCTTGTGTAGCTTATCGCCCCGAAAGAGTCGCGATAGAGCATCGGAAAATTTCCCTGCACCCCGACGATACGAGGCAGACCAAACAGTATCTGTGCGTCGAGCGGTTCGAGATAAATCGTCTGTACCGAGAGGTCTTGGCGGCTCGACGCATAATCGAAGCGGATCAGGTCGTTGTCGGTTTTTGTAAACGATTGGTTTGAGGCCCTTGATTTACTCCACGTTTGATTATCAAAAGTATCGAGAGCAATGCCGCGGAAGTACAGACCGCGATTTGGCGCAGGCCCGCCCTCAAATTTTACCCGCATGACGACTTCGTCATTCTCGCGAATGCGGCCAAAACTGCCGAGTGTCACGCGATCGGAAAATCCCGAGGTCCTTCTTCCCGAATCGCTGCCCCCAAGACCCGCGCCACCGACCCGCGGGAGCATAAAGAAAAGCGGCACAGCGAGCAGGACGATAAAGGTGATCAAAGCCAAAGCGGTTGACGGCAAACGTCGAATAGGAACTGTCGGCGGAGCCTCACTAATCAAAGTTCGCCGGTCGGGCTCGAAGTCCGCAATCTTGTTCTCAACCGCCCGGGCCGTCTTGCGAATCTCAAACGCGATCATCGCGCACGTCATCACCAGGAGATAAAAGATGAACGACGCGAAGTATAAAGCACTAATGCTCAAGCCCGCCGCAAGCAGCACTTCAAAGAACGACATCAGATACAGGAAAATCCAGTCGCGATCACTTTTCTTCTGCAAAAGCTTAACCGCCGCCAGGCTCAGTATCATCCGCGACAAAATCCCCGCAATCGCCGTCTCGCCGCCGGCCAGCGACAGAAAATGCATTTTCCACGCGACAAAGAAGAGCGGCAAGGCAAGCACAATCAACACCGTGCCGAGTCGCTCAGAAATCTGCCATCGCGAGCCCTCCAGTTGCCACGCCGAGATCATTACCGCGACAAATAGGCCGGTGCTGACGATGCCAAACGTGCCCGAGATGCACAGCGATAAGAAGCCGCAAAAAACCGCGGCGTAGGAGACGGATCGGAAAAATTTCTCGAAGTTCATCTGGGTTCGCGCTTCCATTTAATTATATCGCTTTGCGGCGTAAGGGTTGCACAATCCTCGCGCTTCGCATTTGCCGAGATTACCGACCGATCAAAAGCGAAACAATTGGCCGACCTGCTGGCGGCACATTCTGACGGCGATCGAGACGGCGTCGATCTGGTCGTCGTGGGTGCCGGCGGGGAACGAGCAGGCTTCGTCGATAAACTCGATATTCCAGGCGCCTCGCACGAGATAGAGCTTGCCCGCCTCAGCGAGGGCGATCCACGGCAGGGCCCGGCTCACCTTCGAACCCTCGACTTTGACCCCGCGCAGAATGCGTCCCAGGACACGCGTATCGCGGCGGAGGTCTTGGATGACCGCGTTGCCGTTTGCCGAGAGCTCGACGCAATGCTGCGTCTCGGGTTCGGACTCGATGCGTCCCAGAACATATTTCCTCTGTTCGGGGTATTCGATGCGTCGGCGAAAGCCGCCGTCGATGTATAGATTGCCCTCCTTGTCGTACGCGACGCGAAAACTGGCGGTGTAATCCGAGGTTACCCCCATCGACATCGCGAGGTCGTAACCGCGAGCCCATCTGAGGCCGGCGGGAGCGGTGAGAATTACGTTGTTAAACCATTTGCGTTTAAACAGCCCGCCCTCGGCCGGCACCGGCTTTTGCTGATAAAGCGCGGCGAAGGAATAGCTGCCAAGCTTTCGTTTTAGTCTTTCCAGGGCCTCGACATTAAATCTTTCGGGGCACAGGGCCGCGCCGGGAGGACGGCCGAGCGGGTCGGAACCGCCTGCGTGAGCGGGCGACCGGTTACCTTGCGAATCGTCAACATTCTGGCCCCCCGCTGACGCAGGAGGTTCTGCCAGTGCGGGCAGGTCGACCACCTCCCACTGTTCGCAGCCTTCTTCCCGTGCTTCCCTGAGCAGACGCCCGGCGAGGTCGTCTTCGTGCCAGCGGGTTTGTATCAGGATTATCGCTCCGTTTGGCTCGAGCCGCGTGTAGAGGTCGTCGTTAAACCAGTCCCAGATATTGTCGCGATACGTCTGCGACTCCGCCTCGGCCCGGCTCTTGATCGGGTCGTCGATAATTATCAGCCCCGCGCCAAATCCGGTAACGCCCGAACCGACCCCAACCGCACGCATGCCGCCGCCATGCGATGTTTCCCATTCCGCCTCGGAGTTTGCGCGGCGATGGGTGAATGGGAATGCGGAACCACTCGCTGCCGTCTGTCTCGGAGCCTCACGTTTTGCTGAGAAAGGGCAAAGAACGGAGGGCCCGACTGCGGGATTTCGATAGACCTCGACGGCGTCGCGCGTGATTTCAGCCGCAGCCGCACTCTCGTCTGATATAGCTTGGTCCTCCGTAAGCACTCGTCTGACCTTTCGCGAAAATCGATTTGCCAGTCGCTGATTGTAGCTGCTGAGAATGATGTTGAGCTTTGGGTCCTGTTTTAGCCTCCACGCGGCATATCGGACCGTGACCAACTCGCTCTTCCCATGGCGCGGCGGCAAGAAGATCATCAACCGTTTGCAAAGCCCATCGGACACACGCCGCAGCCGTTTGTAAATATAAACCTGATGCTTCCATTCCCAAGTCATCGATGGCGAAACTTTCTTGAGCCATTCGAGAAATTCCGGGAAATCGGGCATCGGGATAGTCTCGCCTCCACCGATGGGCGCGTTATAGGCCGAGCCGTCGTGATCCGTCCCGGCAGTCTCGACTGAATGTTCTGATAAGGGTTGGACCGTTCCGTCTGTCGAGTCCGCGCGCATCAAGCCGGCCGCAAGACGGTCGACGTTTAACGCCTTCTTTTTCCGCTCCCGCACCAGGCTGTCGAACCCATATTGGTTAATCCAGCCCGCCGTGTACCGCCCGCGTTCAAACCGGTCATGCATTATCCGCCGGTGAAAATCCTTATGCCCGAGGGCACGCATTTCCTTCTCAATCAACTCGTGATGCCTGCCCTCGTGCTTCAAATACAGCTCGCGACAAGCGTCGATCCGCTCAACCCTTGCTTCTTGGTGATCCATCATACTGACTAACCACGCTAGCAAACCGACATACGAACTGAAATGATACGTTTCCGACTTTGACGTATTATGCGTAAATCTACGCACCTTTCCGATAATGCATCTTTTTGCCGAGTTTGCGGATTCCGCCGACTCTGCGGATATCGCCGATTTTGAAGTTTGGATGTGAAAAAGCCCACTCAAAACGAGCGGGCTTTTCTTGAATTAGATCCGGCGACTTCCTACTTTCCCACACCTGAAAGATGCAGTATCATCGGCTCCAGTAGGCTTAACTTCCGTGTTCGGGATGGGAACGGGTGTGACCCTACCGACAATATCACCGGAAAACTGAGGTGAAGCAGTTATCGGCTGTGCGTCAGTCGTAAGACTTCGCAAACCGCGGCCAACCAGGCGGTCGGCTCTGCTCCAAACTGTAAAAGATCAAATCTTGATACCTAAAAACTGAATACATTGCGAGTCCACTACTATTTCTTTCTTCTTGCGTTGCTTGATTAAAATTTGCTTGCAAACAAATTTTATGGTCAAGCCTTGGGACAATTAGTGCTGGTCAACTAAAAATATTACTATTCTTACATCTCCAACCTATCAACGTGGTGGTCTTCCACGAGTCTCACTGGCAATACTAATCTTAGGTCTGGCTTCACGCTTAGATGCATTCAGCGTTTATCCATGCTCGACATAGCTACCGTGCGATACGGCTGGCGCCATAACACGTACACTAGAGGTCAATCCAACCCGGTCCTCTCGTACTAAGGTCAGATTCCTTCAATATTGCTACGCCCACACCAGATAGGGACCGAACTGTCTCGCGACGTTCTGAACCCAGCTCACGTACCACTTTAATCGGCGAACAGCCGAACCCTTGGGACCTTCTTCAGCCCCAGGATGTGATGAGCCGACATCGAGGTGCCAAACCCTGCCGTCGATGTGAACTCTTGGGCAGGATCAGCCTGTTATCCCCGGCGTACCTTTTATCCGTTGAGCGACGGCCCTTCCATACAGAACCGCCGGATCACTAACTCCTACTTTCGTACCTGTTCGACTTGTTTGTCTCGCAGTTAAGCTGGCTTATGCGTTTACACTCTACGGCTGATTTCCAAACAGCCTGAGCCAACCTTCGAGCGCCTCCGTTACTCTTTAGGAGGCGACCGCCCCAGTCAAACTACCCGCCTGATAATGTCCCTGATCCGGATTA
>JBBJMG010000015.1:0-79645 GCA_037720205.1 Pyrinomonadaceae bacterium | reverse complement strand
CCTCGGTGTGGGCGTTTACCAGCACTGACGAAATAGCGGCAAACGAAAGAGCCGCAGTAAGGAATAGGGTGGCCATAATTCCTCGGCGGGACCTCCCGGTGAATCTCCGTATAGTAATCAAATTCTTCATCGCGTTAAGCGGATTGCCAGTGTTAGCCATAATGAGTCGTTCCCTCGCAAACAGTATAAGTCAGTCACTCGAAAATGAAACGGGCCTCATATTCCAAAGCGTAAAAACTGAAGAGAAGGTGACAAAATAATTTCACGGCTGCGATTTTTCACCAAAATGGCACGTATCGTGGGCAACATCAAGCAGGGGAAGCAAAAAAGGCGGCCCTTTTAGGTCCGCCTTTTTTGCTTGAAATTTAGCTGTGCGTTCCGAATGACAACTAGGGCTGCTTTATAACCGCGGGCGTCTGCGGCTGGACGGGTTTTTGCTGCGGGGAGGTTGTCTTGATGATGGTTGTGAGTGCCTGGGGAATTTGATTAACGAGGATATCGCCTTGATTCTCGATAATCTGATCGATCAACTCAAACTTCTCTTTCTCAAAATCCTTGGTCATCAGCACGCCGTCATTATCGATAGTCATCGGGTAGATACCAAGAAACTGATTCTTGAAATTTTGAAAGAAGGACACGTCCTCGGCGGGCATGACCTTCATGCGGTCCGGATTGGGTTGCGGGATAGTCGCCCCGATTAGAGCGAGCTGCTCTTTTGATTTGCCCACGTATTCACTATTCGGATAGTCGGCGACGATCCGTTGGAAGTAGCGGGCGGCCTGATCGGTTTCCTCCTCCAGCAGGTAAGTCACCGCGAGCTTGTACAACACCTCATCAAGAAAGCTAAAATCTGGATACTTATCAAGTATCTCTCGAAATCGCGACTGCGATCCCTTTAACCCGCCTTTTTGCTGTTGGACCGAGCGAACGTAGTAAAAATTTGCAACCAGTAAGTTGTGGAGACCAAGGTTGTCCTGCACCTGCTTCAGACGAGCCTCTGTATCAGGCCGTAGGATTGTATTCGGATACTGCTGCAGAAGCGCTTTTAATCGAGTCTCGGCCCGCTTTGCTCGGGTAGCGTCACGATCCGGAAGGCCAATCTGGCGCATTTCCGATTCCGCAATCTTCAGCACCACGCGATCGGCAAGCGGGTGGGTCGGGAAATACGTGAGCCAGTCCTGATAAGCAGCGATGGCCTGAATAAGCGAGCTCGTCGAGCCTTCTAAATAAAAAGAGTCGCCGACCGCAAGCTTTGACATCGGCAAATACGGCGAATCGGGATAAGTCGTCACGATTGTCTGCAGCAGTAGGCGGCCAACATCGTAGCTCCGCTTCCTGATCTCACGAGTCGCCACGACAAATAGCTCGCGGTCGCGGCCCACCTGCACGTTTCCGAGAAGGTCCTCATATTCATCGTCACCGCCACCAAAGATGCCGAGAAATTTTTTCTTCTTCTTCCTCTCGCGCGGCTGACCGATGGTCGAGCCTGGATTAGCCCGGGCAGAGGCAGTTTCAATCTGCGCAGTATCCGTACGCGACTGTAGCTCGGCTACTAGCTGCTCCAGGGTATCAACCTCCGTCTTGTCATACTTCTCACCGCGATCGGCCTTGCCCCGGAGGCTGTTCACATCAGATTGGAGCCTCGATGCGTCCTTCTCGAGGGCAACAAGACGGCCAAGCGGAGTGTTCAACTTCTTTTCATCGTCCTTCTTCGCATTGTCGGCTCTGTTCTCCTCTTTGACAGCTGAGATTGCTCCACCGAGCGATCGCCGCATACGCTCCAGACGGTCTCTCATTATCTCGAGTCGCTGAAAAGCCGTACCGTCAGTAGCTGGCGGCGTCTGGCCAAAACCTATAGAGGAAACGACTAGGACTACGCCGAGCCACACAACATATTGTTTCTTCGAATCAAAAAACATAACTCTATACCTGGAAATAAAAGACTCTTAAACCCAAATGGTGCCTTTCTCGATCAGTCTTTGCGTCGCCTCTGTCGGATCGGGCTGACCGAAAACGGCCGAGCCGGCCACAACGATATCAGCGCCTGCCCCAACAATTTGTTCTATATTATTCTCGTCGATGCCGCCGTCGATTTCGATCTGGACAGACAGCCCCCGGGCGTTAATGATTGCCTTAAGGCGTCGGAGTTTATCCGTCATCGTTGGCACGAAACTTTGGCCGCCGAAACCCGGATTCACGGACATCAAGAGGACGAAATCTGCATACGGCAGTGCCTCGGTCAATGTCTCCAGCGGGGTCGCCGGGTTGATCGCGATACCCGCTTTCGCACCATGCTCCCGTATATCAGTTAAAGACCTGTGAAGGTGGGCGTCGGCCTCCACGTGTACCGACACCATATCGGCCCCCGCCTTCACAAACTCAGAGGCGTAGCGGCCCGGCTCCGAGATCATCAGATGCGTATCGATAATCATATCGGTCGCCTTTCTTATCGATCTGACCACCGGCAGTCCAATTGTAATGTTCGGCACAAAATGCCCGTCCATTACGTCAACATGCAATATCTTGGCGCCGCCTTCCTTTACCTGTTCGATGGCCTCGGCAAGCCTAGTAAAATCGGCTGATAAGATCGAAGGGGCTAATTCAAACATTGAACTCTTATCTGCTAATTCGTTGCTCTAAGTGGCCGCCCGGTTGCACGCTGATCAGGGGCGATTTGAAACGCGCGGACGAGTGTCGCTGCCGGGGCGAGACCCAGGGGACACCGGGTTTCGTGGGCTGGCAGGTTGTGTGTTCTTATTCGGCTTCTCGATCGTGTTAGAACCAGTTGTCGGAACCTTCTTATTCGAATCAGAATTTGACGAATTAGCGTTGGAGTTCGAGTTGCTGTCGCCGCCCGAAGCATTTACGTCTCGTGCTGTGTCCGCCTTCTTCCGAGTCGAGTTCGAATTCGGCTTCGCTTTTTTTGGCTTCTCCGAGATCAGCTCTTCAATCTTCTCGGCCTCTTCCTCATCCGTGCTGTTTTTCAGGCTGGCTGGAGCATCCGCCACCTCACCACCACCTTTGCTGGTGACCACAAGAATCATCTGCCCAGTCTTCACCGTCTCGCCCGGCTTCGGCAACTGCTCGATTATGGTATTCGGTACTTCCGCACTCACGCGGTCGGCACGTTTCTTGATCTTTAATCCGAGGGCGGCCAGCTCCTTTTCGCTATCATTAATGTTCTTGCCCGTTATCTCAGGAACCATTACTTCTGAGCCCTGCAGGGACATGTAAACTACGCCAGCGAGTCCCACAATAAAGGCCGCCAACAAGAGGCCAACTGCCGCCAACCGACCCAATGCAGATAATCCGGAATTAAGAATGCTCACAAGAATCACCTAAAATTCAAAACGAAATCTTATCATCTTCACGCGAATTGGGCACCATCAGCGGGCCCGCTGAAACATCGCAATAAAAAAGCCATCCGTGCCACTGCTATGCGGCCACGTGCGAAGGGATCCGCCATCCGACCGAAGCTCGGGCGGGAAATACTTTTCCTCTAGGCGGAATATCCCACTTTGCTGCAGAAAGCCATCTCGAACCGACTCATTCTCCTCGGGTTCCAGAGAGCACGTAGAGTAGACGAGCAGTCCACCTGGCCTAAGGCTTTTAGATGCGTTTTCGAGTATAGATAGTTGTTTGACCGCGAGCGCGGCAAAGTCGTCAGGCCCGATGAAATAACGAATCTCTGGGTTATGCCTTATTGTGCCGGTTCCCGAGCACGGAGCGTCGACCAAGACTGCATCAAAAGACGAATCTGCGAACGGGAGTGATCGCTGCGCATCGTACTGCACTATCTCTACGTTCGCCGTACGCTGCCGGTCAAGGTTCTCGCGCAACAGGTTGATGCGTCTCGGGTGCAGGTCACCGGCGACCAAAAGGCGGGACGAAGAATTGTTTCTCGCAATGATCCCGGTTTTACCACCCGGAGACGCGCATACATCTAAGATGCTCGACCCAGGTTCCGCTCGGACAAGCCCGGCTACCAATTGCGATGCCTCGTCCTGGATGTAGACTTTCCCCGCCGCCGCGAGCTCGATCAGCCGGGTAGTAAACCTGTCGGCGATATAACAGTTTTCGGCAAGATCCGACCTCTGCGCCCCCTGGATGAGCTCCAAAACGCCGACGTCATCCGCGTCGAGGACGCGGAATGCGGCCTTTGGGAGAATATTATTGGCGGCCGCAAGTTTAACAGTCTCAGCCATGCCAATGTCGCCAATCCACTTCTCGATCAGCCATTGTGGATGTGACATCTCCACGGAGAGTCGCTCGATCGGATCGAACCAATTGATCTCGGGCACGCCGCGAGTCAGGCTGCGTAGGATTGCATTAACAAACCCTTTTGCTGACCGCTTCTTTGCTTGAACGGCTAGGTTTACGCTCTCATTAATGGCGGAATATTGGGGTATGCGGGATAAGAAAAGTAGCTGGTATACACCGAGCCGAAGCACGATTCTAACCTCGATATCGAGAGTCTTGCCTTTAGCGAGGCTATCGATTACACGATCGAGATAAATCTGTCGCCGGAGCGAACCAAGTACCAGCTCGCGGCAGAGAGAACGGTCAACGTCTGAGAACGACGAGTCAAGATTGGCTAGGAGTATCGACGAAAAGGCCTTTTCGGTTTCGATGCGAAACAGCGTATCGTAGGCCGCGGCCCGCGACGGAGAAATCTTCATTCAGACACCTTGTAGCGCGGGTTCTTTCGTTTACTGATACGTTGCGAATGATCGGTCCCCGAGCCGGTTTGGAGCTTAGCGTCTACGGTTATTCGTTCGTCAAAGACAAAGCATTCGCCCTCCCACAAAGTCTGGTCGGGCGAAATCTCTTCGAGGTACTTCAGAATGCCGCCCTCCAATTGAAAGACCTCCTCAAACCCGATCTGTTTCAAATACGGTGCGAATTTTTCGCAACGGATGCCGCCGGTGCAGAACATCGCGACTCGCCTGTGCACTGCGGGGTCGAGATTTTCCGCCACGAAGGCTGGCAGATCGCTGAACTTTTCTGTTTCAGGATTCACAGCCCCGCGAAATGTACCGGTCTTGAATTCATAATCGTTTCGAGCGTCGAGTACAAACGTAGTTGGATCAGAAATCAAATCGTTCCAGTCAGTAGCGCGCACGTGCGTACCTCGCCCAAAGGAGATGTCAACTTCCTTCCTAAGCGTGACAATTTCGGCTTTTATCCTTACCTCGGCCTTTCGAAACGGTGCCTCCGCGGCGTACGAGGACTTGGCCGACAATGTGGTGCCAAGCAACTGCTCCAGGGCCCGCACAAATCCGGCAATCTTTACAGGTTCGCCGCAGACCATTCCGTTGTAGCCCTCCGGGGCAATGATCAGGGTTCCGCGAATGTCATCCTCGCGAAGGCGTGATCTAATCGCGGCACGGAGATCAACGAGTGCGCCGAGCTTCAAAAGGTCTATGAAACCATAGAACGCGATGATCTCTATTTGTTGGTCGACTTCTTTCATTCCTAACGGGATCCGAGGAAATCACCATCGATGAGCTTGGCACCGTTGAGAAAGTCTCGCACCGCCATTCGTCGCTTGCCTTCAGGCTGGACCTCGGTGACGCGGAGGGTGGTGCGGCCCCCGCAGGAAACGGCAAACATGTCACGCCCGACTTCGACAATCTCACCGACTTTTGCTCTAGGAGCCTCCGAGCCGACCGATTCCGCAGCCCATAGCGTCAGCTTCATCGGCCCCAGGAAAGTGTAGGTCGTCGGAAATGGATCAAAGGCCCGAACCCGATTCGCAATCTTAACGGCGTTCATATTCCAATCAATAAGGCCATCGCCGCGGGATAACATCCGCGCGAGTGTTGCACTAGCGTGGTCCTGGACGACGTCGCGAATGACGGGCAGCTTTGCCAGCGTCTCGGAAAGCAGATCGGCACCCACTAACGACAGCCGTGTCAGCAATTCCGGGGCCGTTTCGTTCGGTTTGATTCGTATTCGCTGCTGGAGCAGAATGTTGCCGGTATCGAGTCCCGCATCCATTCTCATCGTTGTAACACCGGTCTCGATTTCGCCGTGAGCAACTGCCCAATTCACAGGTGCCGCCCCTCTATATTTAGGTAGCAGCGAAAAGTGGGCATTGATCGCTCCATGTGGATAGACCGACAGAAAAGACTCAGGTAGGATTCGCCCGTATGCGACGACTACCGCCACCTCAGCGGCGTGCGACGCGAATACCTCGCGTGCTTCATCGGTCCGTACCTTCTCAGGTTGTAGAACCTTCAAACTGTGAGTCAACGCTGCCGCCTTTACGGGCGAGAAACTGATCTTGTTCCCACGGCCTGCCGGACGATCGGGCTGAGTGTAGACACATACGACCTCATGACCATCCGCCTTGAGCCGCTCCAGCGCCGGAACGGCGACCTGCGGCGTACCCATGAAGACAATTTTCATCGGCGCGGGAGGCGCATCGCGTCGGCCATGACGTAGAAAATCCAGTTCTGCTCCATTGAGCCGCGAATCAGATGGGCGCCGGCACCGATTGCGTAAATCGCTACATCTTCTCCGGCATGAGTTTCAGCAATGAGAGGAATGTTTACTTCCTGTCTATAATCGGGAGCGAGCACGGTCTCAGTCTTGAGGACAGGACGCTCGGCGCCGCGGGCTGCCCTGCCATTTGCATAACCAAGGGTCGTGAATGGCTTCTTATCCGCGTCAATTGCGTGATTCGCTTCGACTTCGCCGTCGGGGCCAATCTCCCGGACAAGGCCGAGAATGTTATTTCCGCGGGCCGGATAGCCTTGGATAAACAGAGTGTGGCTGTGATCGGCAGTAACGATTATGAGCGTTTCTTCCATGTTAACCTTCGCCGTTGCTGCCCGAACGGCGTCGGAAAACGCAACGGTATCTTTTAGGGCACGAAACGCATTTCCATCGTGATGGGCGTGGTCAATTCTACCGCCCTCGACCATCAGAAAGTACCCCTTCTTATTATTAGAGAGGACATCTATTGCCTTTGAAGTCATTTCAGACAACGACGGCTCCCCGCCCGCGTCCTTGGCCCGGTCGTGCTCATAGTTCATGTGTGACGGCTCAAATAGTCCAAACAAGTGCTTGACTTTACGCGGGTCCGCAGCGTCAAACTGCTCCTTATTCCAAACGAATGCCGAACTTTTGTATTTGACAATCCACTCGCGAGTGAGATCGCGCTTATCGGTGCGCTCGCCGGTTCGAGTAGGGTACTCAGGATCAACGGCTTCTTTCGGCATAAATTTCGAGCGTCCGCCGCCAAGAGCCACTTCGATCCCGTCGCCGTGGGGAAACTCGATCAACTGCCGGGCAAGATCGGGAAACCGCACGTCGTGTGCGTCTTTTCTAAGCCGCGCGATGTCGGCATCCGATTCCCAATCGCGAGCCGGTGAATGCGCGTAACAAGCGGCAGGCGTCGCGTGCGTTAATCTGGCCGTCGACACGAGGCCCGTTGACCGGCCTGATTCCTCAGCGTGCGCGAGAATCGTTTTTGTCTCATTCCCCGCAACGGTCCGATAATCGGCGTGACGCACGTTTTGATTGACCGAGATGACCCCCTCGTCGGTTTTTACTCCGGAGACAATTGCGCTCATCGTCGGAGCCGAATCGGAGGTCTGCTGATTCACGCTATAAGTTTTGGAAAGTGCCGTGTAAGGAAACTGCTCAAAGCTGAGCTGATTTTCCTCGCCGCTCTCTCCTTTCTGTTGCCCTTCAAAGATTCGGGCCGCTGTGAGCGTGGAGATCCCCATTCCGTCGCCGACGAACAGGATCACATTCTTGGCTTTGCCAGTACGCGGCCGTAGATTCTTCGCCTTCTCTATGGCCGCCCACCCATCTCGCCGCCAAGTATCAACGTTCTCCGGGCGTTTAACCGGAAAATCGGGCAATGTCTGTGCAAACGGTGACATGTTGAGAGCAAATATGGCCGCGGTCAGAAATAATTTTTGCATGAGAGTCATGATAAACACGCGGGCGCAAAAAAGTGTTAAATTCCAATAAGAATTTAACACCTTGGATACGCCTACTAAAATCTGAACGAACGGTCAGTCGTGCCACCTCAGCATCACTGGCTAGTACCCGCAGTGATAGTTTGAACCTTCGTACGTCTTAGACCACTTGCCGCCGCTCTTGCGATAGGCGGCGAAACCCGCTCCTTCGAAGGACTGGATGTACGTGAATATATTGCTCGTCCCGTCGCCGTCAAAGTCGAACGCATCGAGTAACAGCTCGTGTCCGACCCCCTCATCGATCGACTTGATTTCCCCGCTCATCACCTTTGATTGGTCGATCTCTTTGTACTCACGATAACCGACCGAGTATTTGTCATTGCTCCCCTTGCCCGCGATAAAAAAGAGGAGCCCGCGCGTTAAACGGTCGATCTCCATCCAGTAAGATCCGACAAACTCTACCTTGCCGTCGTTCTCAATGTCGAGTGCGGTTAGGTTGTGATAGCGCAGCACCTTGGGCGTCAGCTTTTGCTTAGCGTATTCTTCCAGAACCAAAGCCTCAATCTCGTCTTTCTCCTCGGCTGTCGGCTTTCTCCGAACGGAGGTCGAAATCTTGCCCGGAGCATTAGTCGCCAGACCCATAACCAGCCCTTTGAGCGGCGTTTTAGCGGCTTTCGTCACCGAGATCGCGATATTTTTGGAGCAGTCTGACTGAGGATTCGCGCTCTTGACGCTGACACTACCCGCATCGCCGCCGCCAAAAATCAGGCGATAGGATGTACCTGGTTTATAATAATTACGATTGAAGGCGGCGAGTAAACTCGGGCTGTCTGACCCATTGACGGTCGCTTCGAGTTTACCTTTGCTTACGTAGGCAATAGGCTCCAACAGGCCGCCATCACCCAACACGGCAAAAATTACCGCCTTTTTCACCGGCTGTGGCGGCTTTGCCCGCTGGGCAAATCCAACTATCGAGCATGACGCCGCGACAAATAAAAACGCAAAGGACTTTCTAAATCTGATGAGCTTCATAGATAGCAACCTGAGTGCCTAAATTTTTTGCGCGATCGACTTACCCTGCATGAACTGAAGTAAGTATTCGCGTCCGCCCGCCTTCGAATCCGTGCCGGACATATTGAATCCGCCGAACGGATGGACGCCAACCAACGCGCCCGTGCATTTCCGATTAAGATAGAGGTTGCCGACGTGAAATTCGCGCCGCGCACGCTCGAGACGCTCTTCCGAGGCCGAGTAAAGAGCGCCGGTCAAACCAAACTCGGTATCATTTGCGATCTCGAGTGCGTGATCAAAATCTCTCGCTTTTATTACCGCCAACACGGGAGCAAAAACCTCTTCCTGCTCAATAGTATCGCGGGGCTTTACGTCGTCGATAATGGTGGGCTCAATGTAGAAGCCGCTGGAATCGTTCCCCGTTCCGCCGGCCACGATCTTGCCGCCGTCGGCGACCCCCTTATCAATATATTCAAGCGTCTTGTCAAAAGAACGTTGGTTTATGACGGCGGCAACATTCGTTTCTATTTCGGTCGGCAACCCGACCTTCAGTTTTCTGGTTTGCTCCAAAATCTTGCCAATTAGCTCGGCATGGACCTTCTCGTCTACGATCAGCCGCGAGCAGGCTGAACATTTTTGACCCTGAAACCCGAACGCCGCCTGTACCACACCTAGTGCTGCAGCCTCTAAATCGCCGTCATCGGCGACGACAATCGCATCCTTTCCGCCCATCTCGGCGACCACGCGTTTGATCCAGATCTGGCCATCGCGGGCCTTGGCTGCCTGTTCATTAATATGAAGGCCAACGCCTTTTGAGCCGGTAAATGAAATGAAACGGGTCTTTGGATGGGTGACCATTGCCTCGCCAGTCTTAACACTGCCGGATATAAAATTGACCACACCGGCGGGCAAGCCGGCATCCGCCACGATTTCCATAAATTTCGCCGCAATGGTCGGGGAATCTGACGACGGTTTTAGGACCACAGTGTTTCCCGTGACGACAGCCGCGAGCGTCATTCCGGCCATGATCGCTAGTGGGAAGTTCCAGGGAGGAATCACAGCAGCAACCCCAAGCGGAATATATTCGAAGCTATTGTTCTCACCGGCCGCCGGCGTCACCGGCTGTTCCTGCGACCAACGCAGCATCTCACGGCCGTAAAACTCACAGAAATCAATTGCCTCCGCCGTGTCGCCATCGGCCTCGGCCCACGTTTTGGAAACTTCGAAGACCATCCACGCCGACAACTCATGCTTTCTCTGACGCATTATGTCGGCAATCTTGAAAAGATAATTCGCGCGTTCAGACGCCGGGACGTTCCTCCAGGTCTTAAATGACTCCGTCGCAGCCGCGATCGCTTGCTCGACAAGCGAGACGTCGCTGTCACCTTCGGAAAATACACCGACGACCTCTGACTTCTTGGCTGGGTTAATGCTTTCGAATTTCGCGTCCAGCGAGACCTTCTCGCCGTTGATGATGATGGGGTACTCGCGCCCGAGCTCGGACCGCACCTTCTCGATCGCCTCGCGCATAGCGGCGGCATTCTCGGGCGTCGAGTAGTCAGTGAATGGTTCGTTCTTGAATTCGTTCAGTTTTCTCTCTGTCTGCATAAAATCAATTATATCTTTTGCTGGCGCCGCATCTCCCTCTGTTCCCACTCGTCCAGTGTTTCCGGAAAGATCGGTGGCCCGTCCTGCTGCCAAGCCACCACGAACCGTGGTCGCTGGCCGTCGTTCTTATGCTTTACGTAAGCGAGAAGCAGCACCCAACCCTCGCTAAGATATTTGTTAAGCTCACCGCTCGATCCGATTTCAGCGGTCAGCCGGGTTTCTTTTATGTTGTTCAATTCTGGTTCCACTTTCCTGTTTTCTGTAGTGTCTTGATTTTTCGTTTCGCCAACTGCCGCTTGAGCGGGGTCACCCGGTCTATAAATACGATCCCGTCGCAATGGTCGGTCTCATGTAGGATGCATCGAGCTGCAAGATCGCTCACATCGAGCTCAAACATCTCACCGGTCGCATCCTGGGCTCTCGCGATGACACGCATCTCCCGTTTTACGGTTTGATAAAGGCCTGGAAATGACAGGCATCCTTCGTCCCCGATCTGCTCGCCCTCTATGCGTATGATTTCCGGGTTGACTAGAACGTGACGCTGCCTTTCCGCTCCCTCGACAGCCACGTCCATGACGAAAATCCGCTTCGAAACTCCCACCTGCGGTGCAGCCAAACCGACACCGCCCGCTTTCTCCATCGTCTCGAACATATTCGCCGCAAAAACCTCAAGATCCTCTCCAAACTCGCCTTCACCAACCGGCTCGCCTATCCTGAGCAGCACCGGGTCAGGGTAATGGACAATCTCAAGCGGCGACATTAAACCATTTTACGGCGAATAGTCGATAATGGGAAGCGAATCTTCTCATGACCGGGTGATGGAATGCGGATTTTCGACACTTGGTACGCACCGGTTTGAAAGTTTAATTCCTCGGTGCTCGCAGTTTTGAGGTCGTACGCTCCGTAACGCTTGGGACTGGTTCAATTGGTTTATCTCCCAACAGAGACTTTTCTCGCGCCCTCGCGTCATTGTCGGATTGGCGTCCCGCCATCTGACGTTTCTCCTTTAATGATTCGTTCCAGGCGACGTAGGCGAGGGCGAGGCCGGCAAAGGTGATAAACGCGACCAGCAACAGTCCGTAATAAGGTTGGGTGCCACTCCAGATCATCTTCCCGAAGATTACGTAAATAAGCGACAAGATGGCGACTGCCAAAACGACTGCGAAACCCGTCATTGCCAAGTTACCGAATTTCTCCAGCAATTTTTGTTCGCGGTCGAATGTGGTCTGATTCCCGTCTGGAAATTGCTCACGCAATGACAAACCTGTCTGCTCGAGATTCATCCCACAGGCGCGACAAAATTTCTGGTCCAGCTCGTTCTCTTTTGCACAGGACGGGCAATACATTCTAAGTTTCCGCTTGTATCTTAAACCTTCGCTCACTCCACAGTTCCCATTTTCGCACGCTCATCGTTGGTCCAATCGCACAACAGCTTTGATTCACTCTGCGTTAAGATAGCGTCGCCGTGGATCCACAAGTATGAAGGCAATGGCATTGCGGCGCTTGTGACTTCTTCGCAGATTTCTTCGAGTTTCCGCGCCTTTTTCTTTGGCTCGTAAGTATTAAACTTACTAAAATTCAGTTCATGCCGCCCTTCGAGAATATGGTCGTCAAGAAAAAACGCCGCTGGCTGGATCTGGGCATACCATGGGAACGTCGTTTTGTGCGAGTGGCAGTCGTTGCACGAGCGCGACAACACCAGAGATACATCGGCCGGGACGGTTACGGCTGATTCCAAGGTTTCGCTGGATACGATGGGAGGATTTGTGCGATCGATACGTACAAACTGCATGGCAACGAATCCAACGGCCAGAATCACAGCCACGATTTTTAAGATTCTTTTGATCATGCGAATATCTCCGGACGCAATGCGATACTGGCAAACGCGGCCGCTGAGTATATAATCAAATCCGCCTCGAGATGGAATCGCTCCTAAAACCGACCGTTATCGCCATACCGATATTCGCAATGCTCATCGCCGGCGAGCGATATATCGCGTATCGCCGGAAAAGCGATGAATACGCCGACCGCCGGGATACCTGGAACAATATATTCCTCGGTTTTGCGAGCGTTGCTTGGGGGACTTTGTTTGGCGTCGGTACGGCCTTCATCTATTTATATACATACGAATTAGCTCCGTACAAGTTCCCCGCGGATGCCTGGTGGACATGGGCAATCCTGTTCTTCATCGACGACTTTGCCTACTACATTTTCCACCGCATCAGCCACGAATCCCGTCTCTTTTGGAACTTTCACGTAGTTCACCATTCCAGCGAGCAATACAATCTGAGCGTGGCGGTTCGCCAGAGTTGGTTTTCGGGAACTCTGCATTGGGTATTTTACGCTCCAATCATGTTGCTTGGGTTTGCTCCCTGGATGTTCGCCGTAATGCATGGGTTTAATTTAATCTATCAGTTTTGGATCCATACCAAACTGATAGACAGACTCGGACCGCTGGAATACATTTTCAATACCCCGTCGCATCATAGGGTGCACCACGGCGTCAACAATCCCTATCTCGACAAGAATTATGCCGGTGTGCTGATAGTCTGGGATCGTATTTTCGGCTCATATGCCGAGGAAACGGAAACGGCCCGGTACGGCATCATCACGCCCCTTAGAAGCTATAATCCGCTCTGGATAAATACCCATGGCTGGCTCGAAATGTGGGATGCGCTAAAGCAGCATCCAACGCTCGGAGCTAAACTTCGCTGCATATTCGCCTCGCCCAATATGGATTATCTCAAGGACTGAATTGTTAAATATCAATCGGAATTATAAATTGTTAATCAATAACGATGATAAATGATAGAAAGATTAGAGTTCTAGTCGCGAAACCGGGCCTCGACGGCCATGATCGCGGCGCCAAAATTATCGCCCGGGCACTGCGCGACGCGGGTATGGAGGTCATTTACACTGGCCTGCGGCAAACACCCGAGATGATCGCGACGGCGGCGCTGCAAGAGGATGTCGATGCCGTCGGCATTTCAATCCTGAGTGGCGCTCACAATACGCTTTGTCCCCGCATCGTCAACCTAATGAAAGAGAATGGAATGGATGACACCTTAATACTCGTCGGCGGCATCGTACCCCAGGAAGATATCGCTAAGCTCAAGGCTATAGGCGTTTCAGAGATCTTTTTGCCGGGTACCTCAACCGAGGACATCGTGACTTACATCAACGCAAACGTCCGTGGACGTTAACTGTATATGAATTCCAGAATACAGTGAATCGCCCGGTGATCATGGTAAGCTATAGGTAAATTAGTACTTCAAAATAGGGGAGAAATTATGAAAAAAGTAAATTCGATAATCATTGCTATTGTTTTCTCGATGTTGGCTGTCGTCGCTGCGAGTGCGCAGGAAACGATGATGAAAAAGGCCGGCGATGCCATGAGCGATGCCGCAAAGAAAACTTATAGCGTTTCTAAAAAGGGCGTAAACAAAGGCTATAGGGTCGGCCATACGGTAGGCGGCAAGACCTGGAACGGCACGAAATGGGTTGGAAGCAGCTCATGGCGAGGCGGCAAATGGGTCGCCCGGAAAACGGTTAACGGAACGAAGTGGGTTTACTACAAAGCCCGCGGCACAGGCAAAAAAATTGTCTAGGCTCCAGAAGCAGCGGAACACGACGGCGGTACAGCAGTAATGTTGACCGCCGTTTTTTCTTTTGTTTAACTTGACGATATGAAAGAGAAGGTCAGAGTTGCGGGCGGCCAGGGTTTTTGGGGAGATCTGCTCACGGCGCCCGTCGATCAGGTTCGCAAAGGCCCCATCGATTACCTCATGCTCGACTACTTAGCCGAGGTAACGATGTCGATCGTTCAAAAGCAGAAGCAGCGTGACCCGAAAGCCGGTTTTGCTCGCGACTTCGTCACACTGATGCGAGAAATCCTGCCCGACTGTGTTGAGAAAGATATCAAAGTCCTCTCCAACGCTGGCGGCGTCAATGTAAAGGGCTGTGCCGAGGCGATCAAAGATGTCGCCGTCGAACTCGGGCTTGGCGGCAAGGTAAAAATCGGCGTGGTGACGGGCGATGACATCCTTGATCGTCTCGACGAATTTATAAGAGACGGCGTCGAGATCAACAGCATGGACACGGGCGAGCCGCTCGCCGCGATTCGCGACAAGGTTCAGTCAGCCAACGTCTATCTCGGCGCAGCTCCATTGGTCGAAGCCTTGGGCAAGGGTGCCAATATAATAGTCGGCGGGCGTTTGACGGACACAGGCCTGACACTCGCTCCGCTGATGCACGAATTCCGATGGAAGTTTGACGATTGGGACCGCGTCTCGGCCGGTACCATCGCCGGACACATTATCGAATGCGGAGCCCAATCGAGCGGTGGTAATTGCCAATACGACTGGCAGTCGATCCCCGATATGGCAAACGTCGGCTTTCCCATAGTCGAGGCCAGCCCCGACGGCACCTTTATCGTCACCAAACACGATGGAACAGGCGGCCGCGTAAATATTCCGGGCATAAAAGAGCAACTGCTTTATGAAATGGGCGACCCGCACGAATACATCACGCCGGATGTCGTCGCGGATTTCACGACGATTCAATTAGAAGACGCGGGCGAAAACCGTGTGCGAGTCTACGGAATAAAAGGAAACCGAAGCACCGATTCTTACAAGGTCTCGATCGCCTACGCTGACGGTTTCAAAGCGGTCGGAACTCTCGTCTATTCATGGCCCGACGCCTACGAGAAAGCTCAGGCCGCAGACAGAATCCTCCGCCAGCGCCTCGACAATCTTGGCTTAAAATTCGATGTCATCCTAACCGAATACGTAGGCGTAAACGCAACCCACGGCCACCTCGCTCTAAGCTCCCCTCCTGCCCGAGGAGGGGAGGCCGCCGCTTCGGCTGACGGGGTGGTGGGAGCAGCCGCCTCTCCCGTCGGAACGCAGGCACCCTTGCCTGCATCGCCGCTTGCGGCGAACAACCTTGCAGATATTCCAGAAGTTCAGCTAAGAGTGGGCGTCCGCGGTCCAAACAAGGCCGACGTCGAACGCTTCACCAAAGAGATCGCCCCGTTAATCCTCACCGGCCCGCCATCCGTCACAGGCTTCGCCGGTGGCCGCCCCAAAGTCGAAGAAATCATGGCCTACTTCCCCGCCCTTATCCCGAAGTCCCTGATCGAAACAAAGGTCGATATCGTCGAGACGTAAAGTGTGAAAGTTGGACGGCTAACAAGCGAATTATGGGCCTCGATCGCCTCATACTTTCGGCGCGGCTCGGCAGGCCGTACGAAGGGCAAGCTTTATTCGTTCGATGCTCCGCTTCTGGGGTACACGCGTTCTGTGCCTGCGGTGATAAAGGGTGAAAGAAAATGGATTGAACAATTCATTCCCCTGGCTGAATTCCAAACACTATTCGGTGGATATGTAACTTGGCACCCTACAGAGGAAATTGACGAAACCATCGGCGTTTGGGGAAAAAGGAATGTTTCGCGGTTCCGTCGACTACTGAGGGAACGGGGTGCTGAATTTGACGTGATTGATAATGAAGGTCCCGCTCAACGACCTTGGGTCGCAGAGACGCACGGCTACACAAAACTTGGCCGTCGAAACTTAGCGAGGACACAGAAGTCGCAGCCGAAGCCCTGAAGATTCCAGTCAACGCCGCGTAAGTTCCTCCCGAAGCGATGTAAACGCCTCCGAGACTGAGTAAGTGCCATTCGACGCCGCGCAAGTGCCTCTCAAAGTGATATACGTGCCAGTGAAGCGGTGTAAATCCCATCCGAAGCCCAGCACCCGCCTTCTGAAACGACGTGTGTGTGTCTCTCGAACCCGCGCCAGTGGCGTTAATGCCCCGCCAAGCCGTAATGCATTTGCGTGCGCCTGAGTCGGCGAATACGGGTTCCCTTTGAGATGATGGTGTCGTGGATAGCTTTCGTAGACCATCAACGAGCGAACGACGCCTAATCGAAGCGTTGGTACAACGGTCAAATCTGGCGCTTCCGCCGGAGTGGAAGAATACACTTTCCGTCGAAACGATGGATGACGGGGAGATGGGAGGTCTCCTGTTGTTTCCTGATGGCTGCGAGCAGGAGGAGCGTGTGTTCGGTGGTGTCGCTAGCAGGATAGAGTTTAAAGATCAGGACGGAACTGACGTCCTGGTCACTCTCAATCTTGATAAAGACGGAAAGTTATTCGAAATTGATAGCTGGAAAGTCGACTTCAGCCCGCTGATCAGAATTCCCGACGATCTCTAAGGCGTTACTTCCCCAAAAACTTAGAGATTCCTTTCTTACAATCGTCGGTCATGCGGGCGCGGGCTTTGGTTTGGACGCCGAGCTGCATCGCGTCGGCTAGAGGCAGGGCGTCTATTCGCGCGAGCATGCATTTTATCCTCGCAACGGCTAGTAAACTTCCTTGTGTGTGCCGAGATCGACAAAGACTACGGTTTTGGCATCTTCAAAATAGAAAATGACCCGCAGGTCATATTCAATGCTGAAACTCCAATAATTCTTCAACTTGCCGGAAAGTTTGTGGGTTCTGAGCGTCTGGTCGAAGGGATCGTTCATGAACGCTTCAAGTTTAGATCGGAATTTCGCTTCGCCGTCCGAACCGGTCGCGACCTTTCGTTTGTAGGATCGCTTGAACGATGAGCTGTAGGCGACCTTAATCATTCAGGGATCGCATCATCTCATCAATATTTGAGTAAGTCTTTAACTCGCCGTTACTAAATTTGCGCCTAGCTCCTTCGCCAGTATCAAATATTTCGTCTCGACGTTCGTCGATAAGCGATTGTTCAAGCACGTCGATTAACTCCCGTCTCTCTTCAACGGAAAGTTCTCGAACCTCATCAACCACGCTTGCAAAATTTGTGTTCATATCTAAACTCTCTTGCAGATAATAGCATAGCCGCTAACACCAATTACTTATCCAGAAACTTAGCAATTCCCTTCTTACAATCGTCGGTCATGCGGGCACGGGCGTTGGTCTCGACGCCGAGCTGGACCGCTTCGGCTAGAGGCAGGGCGTCGATGTCGTAGAGTAGGCGTTTTGTCATCGCAACGGCCGAGCGGCTGACGATGGCGTAAACGCCGGCGTAACGAACCGCGGCGGTGTCGAAGGCTTCGTCGTCGAAAACGGCGTTGACTAGGCCGAAATGCAGAGCGTCTTCGGCCGAGAACTCAAAACCCTGTGTCAGCAGCTCAAAGCTTTTCTTTTCGCCAAGATTACGCCTTAGGATTGCCGCCACCATCGCGGGAACAAACCCGATCTTGACCTCCGGATACCCGAAACTCGCCGAACGCGCCGCGACAACCAGATCGCAAGCCGTCGCAAGGCCGCACCCGCCCGCAAGGGCCCGCCCGTGAACCGCCGCGATCACGGGGACGCGAACCTTTCGAATCAGTTCGAAGAGGTCAGCCAGTGAGCGAGCGTCCTCGACATTCTCCTCGTATGTCGCGCCCGCAATTTTGTGTATCGACGCAAGATCGGCGCCCGAGCAAAAATCTTTTCCCGCGCCGCGAATAATGATTGCTGATAGCGTGTCGTCCGTCTCGGCGTCGGCGAGTGCGCTTTTTAACGACGCGATCAGCTCGTCATTCAGCGCATTGCGTTTATCCGGCCGGTTTAGCTCGATGATACGGGTCGAGCCGTGATTGATGATGTTTACGAGCGGCATATTGGCTAGTAAAGCTTTGCCGCCCTATCGATTTCTGCCGCAAAATTCTCCAGAGTGCGTGAGACGATTGCGATTTGCTCGCGGGCCTCTTGCCAGTTTCGCTGCTCGACGGCCTCGCGAATTCCCGGCAGCGTTTTAACGCCGTAGCCCGTGTAGAATCCAGGTGCGTAAACCTGATGACGAAACCAATCGCGTCGCGGCAGACCCTCGGTACGCGTGAGCGCTCGCTCCGTTCTGAAAATTATTTCGTCGAGGGTTTTTCGGGAACGTTCCGCGACCGCTTTTCCGGCAGAGGCTTTCTCAAAACCTTTCGCACTGTTTTGCAGAGTTTTCAAGGCCTTTTGAAGCGGTGCGAAATCTACGGCAGGTACCAGCTCCTTCGGTTTCGGAACGATGTAGGTCTTCGTGGGATCCTGCACCGCCATCCACATCCCGCTTGAGATCGCGAGGTTTGTGTTCTTTGTATCCTCGCGCATCTGGTCGGTGAGTTTTGCCAATTCGTTCACATACACTGAAATCGTGTCGGCAAAATTGGTGAATTCGAATGGCAGCGTCTCCGCGTTTGCCAAGCGAAGTACGGCGTGACCGCAGACTTTCGACAACGCAACGCCGTAAGCAAATCCCGGATCACCAAACCGAGCGTAATGATCAAACGAATCGTAGATCGAATGGTAAGAGCCACCCCCATTCTCGCCGCCAAATCCGATGTTCAGCGAGGCGATGCCGAGATGCTGTAGGAACGGCGTGTAATCGGAGCCCGACCCGAGGGCCGAGATCCTTAGGTCGTGGCGAGACATCGTTTCGGCACGTGCTGAGGCTGGCCCATTCACAATTTCTTCCGCCCGAGCACGTTCCCAGACCGACATTGTTGTCTGCGGGTCCGGCACATCGCGCCCTACATCATTAATAAACTTTTCGAGGGTGTGCGAGCCGCCGATGCCGAGAAACCCGCGGCCATTGGCGTCGGTGTTAATGTAAACAGCCGCCTTCTGGCGTAGCTGCTCGGCGTGTGTCTCGACCCACTCGGTCGAGCCGATGAGCCCCTGTTCTTCGGCATCCCACGCTGCATAAACGATAGTCCGCTTTGGCCGCCAACCGGTTTTCGCTAGTTCGCCGATCGCCCGAGCCTCATCCATTTCTGCGACCATCCCGCTAATCGGATCGGCGGCGCCGTTGACCCAGGCGTCATGGTGATTGCCGCGAATTATCCACTGGTCAGGCAGCTCGCGACCGGGCATTTTTGCGATCACGTTGTAGATCGTCTTCATGTCCCAGTTAAATTCGAGCTTAATCCGCACGGTCGGAGTCTTGCCGCCAAAGTGATACGTGATCGGAAGAGCTCCACGCCACGCCTGAGGGACGACCGCTCCATCGAGATTTTTGAGCAGCGGCAGGGCGTCGCCGTATGAAATAGGGAGAACAGGAATCTTTGTCAGCGTTGGGGCAGTTCGAATATCAATGCGTTTGGCACCCTTGACCGCACCGATTCCCTTGGTGAGCGGGTCGCCGGGATGCGTCGGCATATCCATAACCGAGCCGCGTTGAGCCCCATTCTCGTTTCTATAAGCTCCTTTTGGATAAACGTCGCCTTGGAAATATCCGTCGTCACGCGGGTCTGAATAGATCAGACATCCGACAGCTCCATGCTCGGCGGCAACCTTAGGCTTAATTCCCCGCCATGAGCCGCCATAGCGCGAAATGACAATCTTGCCTCTCACATCGATGCCGCGTTTCTCGAGTTCATCATAATCAGCAGGCGTACCGTAATTTACATACACAAGGGCTCCGGTCACATCACCTTCTGCCGAATAGGCGTTGTAGGTTGGCAGCTGTTCGAGCTGCTGCGAAGACGTTGCGTCCTCTTTGAGCGCGGGCTCGCGCAACTTCAAGGTGAACCTAGTTGGCGCGGTCATCTGCACGATCCTTGTCTTAGGCGAAGGGAATAGGACCTCAAACTGCTCGATCTCCGTGTCGTATCCCCAAGATTTGAATTGGGCCGCAATGAATTCCGCATTCGTCTTGTTGTACGGTGAACCGAGATAGTGCGGGCGGGCGGACAGTCGTTTCATCCAGTCTCGCTGACTGCCAGGGTTCAAATAGGAATCAAATTTCGCTTCGAGAGCGCGCTGACTTGCGGCCGAGGAGGTGGAAAAGCCCATCATCTCGCGCGTTGGCCCTGAAGACTGTGCAACCACCGAGACCGTCAACACTGAAACAAGGAGATAACGAGAAAATTGCGTGAACATGCAGCCCTCCAAATAATCTGATCGAGAAATCACGATTATTGTAAATCAGAATGGCCGATTATCGCGAGGGCGTGGACATGTCTCGGACGGTAACGCTAAGCAAGGCCCAGGGCCGAAGCCTCTTCAGGCGAAATCTCAATATTCATTCGGAGAAGTGCGGTTGAGAACGTCTTACCCTGAGCGTCCGTCATAAGCGACCGCGTGCCGCCGCCGCCGAGGGATTCGTGCAGAAGAAAATTCAGGGCCTTGAGGTTTGGCAGCTCAAAACGTTCTACGCCGCCCCTAACAATCGGACCGAAATGCTTTTTGACGTTCTCAGCCGTGACCTCGCGAACCAACAGCGGATAGTAATCGTCATTGAGTGCGATCAAACCGACATTTGCCGTATCGCCTTTATCACCCGAACGGGCATGAGCAAGTTTGAGCAGCGAAACTTTCATATCTATTTGCTGACAGTGAAAACTAAAAAATAGTCCATCCCGTCTGGTTTCACAAAATCGAACTCTTCTTTGAGCTTGAAACCAGCACGCTTGGCCTCGCCGATTACCTGTTCCTTTTCGATACCGTGATCGTCGCCCGTGCCATTTCGGTCGATGATTCCGACCAGGCCGCCCTTCTTTACCGCCGGCCTGAGAGCCTTGAGAAATCTAATCGGCTCGCCGATCTCATGATACGTTTTCAAAATCAAGACCGCTTCGACGGAGCTTTTAGGCAGCATCGGATCATCAAATTTTCCAAGCACAGTCTGGATGTTCGTTAGACCCTCAGCCTTCGCCCGTTCGCTAATGTGGTTGATGTATTCCTGATTTATCTCCACGGCAAATACTTTACCTTTGGGGCCTGCGCGGCGAGCGGCCCTGACCGTAAACCAGCCAGACCCGGCACCAATATCGGCAACACCCTGGCCGTCACCGATCTTCAAAATATCCATCACACGATCGATCTGAAGGTTTTTCTCGCGGTCTGTATCTTCAAAAATAGAAAGGTCGCCGGTATACGGCTCGCTTGTTCTCCGGTCGACGCTGTCGGCGGGAGTCGGCGTTGCCTCGATCGGGGGTTCGGCCGATGACATCTCGGCGAACCGGCATCCGGACAGGGCCGTCGCCAAAACCAGAGCCATCAGCAAAATGTAATTTCTCATCCACATTATGATGCAGGTGTTGGGTCTGAGTCTGCCAGCGAATCACGGACGGGATCTTCGCAGACCTTATCGATCAACCCCAGCCTCAGAGCTTCGGCCGCGTTAATTCGTTCCGCCGTCAAAAACATCTCAAGGGTGGCGGCCTCGCCGATTAGTCGCGGCAGTCGCTGCGTTCCGCCCCAGCCCGTAATAATCCCGAGCCCGACACCCGGATGACCGAATTCCGCATCGGACGAGGCAACCCGTCGGTCACAAGAAATCGCCAGATCAAGTGCCCCGCCAAAGCAGACACCATTCACCGCCGCGACCGTCGTCACGGTCAAATCGGATACCATTTTCATCAGTTTCTGGCCCCGAATAGCAAAGGCATGGGCCTCGGCTGGCGAAACTGCAGCTATTTCTTTAAGATTAGCTCCCGACGCGAAAACGCCGTCCTTGCCCGTGAAAACTACCTTTTCGATTGCTCCCAAAGACGCCAGAATCACCGTCAATTCGCCAAGTACTTCAACCGACAATGGATTACGAATCTCCGGTCGGCAAAACCGAATGACCAGGGCCGTACCGATGGTTTCATTTTGAATGGAATTCGACATTTCTCGGGACCAACCTAATAATATGCGGTATGTTTCGTACAAACAAAGCCCACCCGTGGCACGGTATCGCGATCGCTGACGAGTCTCCTGAGACGGTGACGGTATTCGTCGAGATCGTGCCGCAGGACACTGTCAAATATGAGGTTGATAAAGAGACGGGATATCTGAAGATCGACCGACCGCAGCAATACTCCAATGTGGTTCCGGCGAATTACGGCTTCATCCCACGCACGTATTGCGGCGAGAATATCGCCAGGATCGCACGAACAAAAACGGACAAAACTATTTCCGATGGCGATGGCGATCCGCTCGATATCCTCGTCCTCAGCGAGCACCACATCCCTCGCGGGGACATAATTCTAAAGGCGCGCCCGATCGGCGGATTCTGCCTTCTCGACGCTGGCGAGGCCGACGACAAAATCATTGCCGTACTCAAGGGCGACAAGGTATTCGAGCAATACAAAGAAATCGCCGAGCTGCCCACCGGCATCCTCAGGCGATTCGAACACTATTTTCTTACTTACAAAACACTGCCGGGCGAGCCAAGCGTCTGCGAAATCGCTTCCACGTACGGCCGCGAAGAAAGCTATCAAATAATCAATTCCGCCATAGCAGACTACAATACGTTCGTAGCCGCCTAAAATTGATAGGCGCTGGCTTTGGCAGTTTTACGGCAGCTTGGTTTTCAAATAGATCAGCCCAATCTTACCCGCTGCCGGAATGCCTTTTCGCAGGCTATATCCAGCGGTTCGTAATACATACTCGGGTGCTCTCAATAAAACAGCCCTGGCAACCGGCCGCGCAATGTGCCTTGCCGAGAATTTAGTAACGACCCACACCGATTTCGCGGCGGATGATACGACCACCACCGCGACTTTGCTGCTACCGGCGGCGACCGAGTGAAGTACTCCGCGATCCTGAGCCCTGCCAGGGGTGCTGCTTAAGAGAATAGCGACGCACAAGACCAGCGATCCGAACAATATTTGTTTCATCGAATTGGGGGGCCGCCTAAGCAGGAGCAGAAATATCGTGGGAATAGATAATTACGCGTCAGGCGGGAATGAGCGAGGCTCAGCCGGCCGCAAAAGGGCCATCGTTTTTGATTACATCAGCTGCCCGGCTCCGAGAGCCACAAAAACTTCTGACCCTAAAACGACCGCAGCCGCCTCCCTTAGTATCGCCGACTCCATTCGCATCAATTCGGTTTCGTAGTAAGATCAAACCATTCAGAGGTGGTTGCACGCACCTCTAATAATCTATGAATATATGAAAACTTCGAGCATTAGAAACGAGTTACCACCCGAACACCGTGACGAACTACTCAGAGAGCTGAAGGCGCGTTTTGAGGAAAATGAACACCGCCATAAAGGTCTAGAGTGGGCGAAAGTTCAGGCAAGGCTGGAACCAGAAGCTGAGAAACTGTGGGCGCTCGGCGAAATGGAGAGGACGGGGGGCGAACCGGATGTTGTTGAGTTTGACAAGAAGACCGGCGAATACCGCTTCGTCGATTGTTCAGCGGAAAGTCCCAAAGGCCGCAGAAGCTTTTGCTATGACGTTGCTGCGCTGGAATCGCGGAAAGAGCATAAGCCGAAACACAGCGCCACGGGAATGGCTGCCGAAATGGGTATCGAGCTATTAACTGAGGAGGAGTATCAGGAGCTGCAAAAACTCGGAGATTTCGATACAAAAACCTCAAGCTGGCTCCGAACGCCGCCTGAAATCAGAGAACTCGGCGGAGCCATCTTCGGCGATTACCGCTTCGGCCGTGTGTTCATCTATCACAACGGTGCAGAATCGTATTATGGAGCAAGAGCGTTTCGTGGTTCGCTAAGAGTATAGTGTTTGCCAGACGCGCCGACTCTGCTTGATTGATCGGGTAACTGCCATGGAGAAGGGCGGCATCTCTAGAAGCTCGATCGTAACTCACCGGCGTGCGTGTTCTCTTACTATTCGGCCCGCTCCGCCAACTCGGACCATCGATTCATATCATTGTCTAACGTTCCTATAAGGTTTTGTTGTTCAACAAATAGTTCATGAACCCGGCCGGCGTCACTCGCGGCGACGGCCAACTCATTCTCGATCTTAGGCAAGCGTATCTCTGCTTTTGCGATTCGCTGTTCGAGGGCCTCGAACTCGCGCTGCTCTTTAAAGGTTAGTTTTTTTTGTTTTGGCTTAGGAGCCGCCACGGTTTGAATAACCCGCTCGCCAACGCTCGCAACACGGACAGGAGCGGGCGTCGAGGAATTGCTCCGGTTACTATCGTTACCGGTTTTTACAAGACCAGCCGGCGCCGCTTGACTGACCGAGCCGCCCGGGCCTGCGGTGTTGACACGGGCTTGGGCTTCGAGATAGGCGGTGTAATCGCCGGGGTATTCGCGGACTTCGCCGCCGGGCTCGAATTTGAATATGTTTTCGATTGTGCGATCTAGAAAGTAGCGGTCATGGCTCACGACGATGAGCGCACCCGCAAACTCGTCCAGGTATTCTTCGAGGGCGATGAGTGTGGGGATGTCGAGATCGTTCGTGGGCTCATCGAGCAGCAGTACGTTGGGCGAGCCCATCAGAATTCTTAACAAATATAACCTTCGCCGCTCGCCGCCCGAGAGATTGCCGATGACGGCGTATTGGGCCGCGGGCGTAAAGAGAAATCGTTCGAGCATCTTGCCCGCTGTTATCTGCACGCCCTCGTTGGTAGTGACGTATTCGGCGACATCGCGGATATAGTCGATGACGCGTTGCTCATCATTCAGGGCACGGCTTTCCTGATCGTAATATCCGATGTGTACCGTCTGGCCGATTTCGATCTCCCCCGCGTCAGGAGCAACTCGGCCCGTGATCATATCAAGCATAGTCGTTTTACCGCTGCCGTTCGCACCAATGACACCGATGCGGTCGTCGCGCTTTACCAGGTAGGTGAAATCGTTGATCAGCTTATTCTGGCCGTACGATTTCGAGACGCCGCTCAATTCGATGACCTTTGAGCCAAGGCGTTTCGAACCGATGGCGATATCGACCTCGCCTTTCGCCTGTTCCCTAGGCAGAGCCATCAGCGTGTGGGCCGCCTCGATACGATGTTTGGATTTACGCGTGCGTGCCTTGGCACCGCGACGCAGCCATGCAAGCTCCTTTTTTATGAGCTGGTCGCGTTTGTGGCCCTCAACCTCACGGAGCGTTTCCTGTTCTGTTTTTTTCTCGAGATAGTAGGCGTAGTTTCCACTGAAATTCTGTACGGTCCCGCGGTCGACCTCGAAGATACGATCAGTCACACGATCAAGGAAATAGCGGTCGTGTGTGACGAGCAGCAGCACGCCGGTGTAGCGTGCGAGATAGGATTCGAGCCACTCGATCGTGTCCGCGTCGAGATGGTTAGTCGGCTCGTCGAGGATTAGGATGTCAGGTTTGAAGATCAGCTCGTGGGCGAGGGCGACGCGCTTTCGCTGGCCGCCCGAAAGCGTGCCCATCTTAGCGTGAGTGTCCGTGATGTCGAGACGTGTCAAGACAGCACGGGCGTTTGCCTCGATCTCCCATCCGCCGCTCATTTCTAGTTCGTGCTGGAGCTCGGACATCCGCTCGAGAGTCGCCGTGTCGTTCTTCCCGCCGGCCAGATCATGACAAACGTCCTCATAATCGCGGATCGTCTGCATCACGCCGCTGCTCGACGCAAAGATCGTCTCGAGGACGGTCAGCTTTTCATCGTACGGTGGATTCTGGGAGAGATAGGCGAGTGATTTGCCTTTTGCACGAACGACCCGGCCCGTATCGGGCTCCTCGATACCTGCGATGATGCGTAAAAGCGTCGTTTTGCCCGAGCCGTTTGCCCCGATTATTCCGATCTTGTCGCGGTCCTCCAGGCCGAGGGTAACACGCTCAAAGAGCGGCCGAAAACCGTAGTTCTTCGAAACATTTTCGAGCGAGACGATATTCATAACGTTGATTAAACGTTAGCAGAATGCCGTCGGCCCCGCCATTAGTCTATGGTTTTAGCGAATGACCCTTGTAAATTTCATCCCCGCATACGTCAAAGAATCGACCTTACCGTCAGCACCCATTCCAAATCTGATGGTTTCGCCCTGCCCCGGAGTCATTTCCACCCGTATCGTTTCCTTTTCGGTGAAGGGCGTGGATACAACCCGCACATATCCCATCCGTATCCCGAGCGTTTCTTTTTCAACTGCGACATCAATGGTGCCGAGCATGTCGCTCGTGTATCTCCCGGTGTATTCGGCAAGTGGTTTCGAGAGTTGCGATGCCCGGCTCGCCCGACTGCGGACCGAGTCTACATAACCCTGTTTCATCTTGCCGTACTGCGTGGTGATGGCATCGAGCTGTTTGGCGTAGCTCTCGTTGGTGTCCGTGCCGAGCCACCTGTCGTAGGCGTAGGTCGCGAGCAGGTGACCGATACGGCCGCCCGCGGTGCTCTCATTTATCATCACCGCAACGCCGATCTTCTTGTCGGGCATGTACGAGATGTGGCTGCTCCATCCCGAATATCCCCCATGGTGCGAGACCACATTCTCGTCGCGATATTTGCCGATCTGCCACCCGAGTCCGTATTTACCGTTTCCGGTGAACGGCCCTTCCTCGCGCAGCACGTCGGTGTAACCGGTGTGTACCATCTGCATCACATCTGCCGGAATCACCTGCTTGCCATCGAGCTTGCCGTTGTTCATATTGACGCTCAGCCAGCGACTGAGATCGTTGAGGCTGGTTAAGATGCCACCGGCGGCCTGCATATTGTTGTCCTGTTTGTCGATAGGCGACCGGACGATCGCATTTGCGTCGCCGCTGAATAAATAGGAATCGGCCAACGCGAGCTTGGCCGCACGGGCCTTCGAGACGTATGCAGTCGTCTGCTTCATGCCAAGTGGCTTGAATACTCTATCCTGCAGCACATCCTGCCATTTCTTGCCGAGCGACTGCTGGACCAGCAGTGAGTAAATGTTGTATCCGACGTTGGTGTACGCGTACTTCCCGTAGTTTTGTTCGGTGTATGTCGTGCCCTCGCCAAAGATCCGCAGTATCTCTTTATCGTCGATATCACCTGAGTACGCCGTGCGCCAGACTAGCGGACTGTTCCGCAGACCGGTGGTGTGCGTCAGCAGATCGCGGACGGTGACTTTGTCCGGAATCGGCGATTTAAACGTCACGCCTTTGGCGTATTTCGTGACCGGGTCGCTGAGCTTGATCTTGCCCTCGCGGTCGAGGAGTGTCGCGGCGAGCGCCATGTACGATTTGGTCGACGAAGCTATGTAATACAAGGTATTGGCGTCGGCCTTGGTGCCCGTCTCTTTGCTTGCCAGCCCGTACGCCTTAATAAATATCGGCTTGTCGTCCTTGACGACGACCATAGCGACGCTCGGCAGCTCGGGCATGGTGAGCATCGTCCGCTGAATGAACGTATCGAGATCACTCGCAAATTCTTTCTCCGAAATCGGAGCCGCTCGCTGAGCAAGAGCTGATAGCGGACAAAGGACGAGACTGACGAGAGTCGTTATAAGTAAACTTTTCATAGCTTTTATTGAATGGCGGATTCAGCTATCTAAACGTAAGATATCAATGATTAGTTCCCGGTTGAGGGTATAAACGTGAACATTGAATAAGATCCGGGATTTGCGGTGATTGTAAAAGTAGAGGAACTCGGGTATCAAATGACGCCGCTTGGTGAGCTGACGCTTCGCCGGCGGCCGGAGCCGCTCTTGCAGAACCAGGAAGTTTTCGAGGTCAAGCTCGGCGATGAGTATCTGATGTCGAGCCTCTTCACCGAAGCCGAACAACAACTAGCAACCCTAGGCCTCGCCCCACTCACTGGCGACCTCGACGTAGTGATCGGCGGCCTGGGCCTCGGCTACACCGCCGCCGAAGCCTTAAAAAACAAAAGCGTCCGCAGCCTGCTGGTACTCGACCTCTTCCAAGCCGTAATAGATTGGCACCAAGCCGGCCTAGTCCCGCTCGGCCCCATCCTCACAAACGACCCTAGATGCGAGCTCCGCCAAGGCGATTTCTTCGAACTGGCCCGCACCGGCTTTGAGGTCAATTCGCCAGAGCGAAAGTTTGACGCTGTTCTGCTAGATATCGATCACTCGCCCGAACACTACCTCGACCAATCAAACAAGTCCTTCTACACACAGGAGGGCCTTACCGCCATCCATAACCAACTAAACCCAAACGGCACCTTCGCCTTATGGTCCAACGACCCCGCCAGCGATGAATTCACCGCTCACCTAAGACAAACATTCGCCACCGCCACTGCCCACAACGTTGAATTTCCCAACCCGTACACGAACTCAACATCCGTCAATTCCGTCTACGTAGCCCAAAGCATGGACATTTGATAGCAAATCAGCCGTCTCGAGTCGCCGGCCTACGCAGGGCATTCTCTTTCCAACCTGCGTCGCCTAGCCAAAGCGCTCAACGCACGAGTCAAGGTGACATTCGAGCCTGAGGAGGTACGTCCAAAGTAACGGCCATTTTAATCCTGAACTTAGGACTTAAGACTTTAGACTTAGCCTAGCCACCGCCCACAACATCGAAAAAGATAATAAGGCCCGGAGGGGCTGCGATGATCGCTTTGACGGTCAGAAGCCGGTTGCCGTCGAGCGAACATTGTGATGTACTGCAGTGATGAATCCGCCCCGACAGAATCGAACAGTATCTCTCGTCAATATTGACTTTCTCATTTAATTAATACTGGTGGTGAAAGGGACAGGTTGCCCAATATGTTCACGTCTATATAGATTGAATATGAAAAGGCTGGATCTAATTATTCGCAGTCGGAGAGTGGTTATGCCGGAAATTATCGGTCCGGCTTCTGTGCATGTTCGCAGCGGCGTTATTGTGGCACTGGGCGAATGGGATCAAGTATTAGAACCGGCGGTTCCGTTGGTCGATGCAGGCGATGCAGTAATAATGGCGGGATTGATTGATTCGCACGTTCACGTCAACGAACCGGGACGCACACAATGGGAAGGCTTTGCGACGGCGACGCGCGCCGGCGCGGCGGGCGGTGTTACGACGCTTGTTGATATGCCGCTCAACAGTATACCGCCGACTACAACGACGGATGGGTTTGCTCAAAAACTCGCCGCGGCAAAAGGGCAATGCTGGATCGACGTGGCGTTCTGGGGCGGCGTCATTCCGGGCAACACGAATGAATTAAAACCGCTTTTAAACGCAGGCGTACGCGGCTTCAAATGCTTTTTAGTGCATTCCGGAGTTGATGAATTTCCCCACGTTACCGAAACAAACTTGCTTGAAGCAATGCCGCAACTGGCCAAACACAATTCTGTTTTGCTGGTCCATGCCGAATTGCCCGCACCGATCGAAAATGCCGCCGCGGAATTAAGCGGTGCCAGCGCGCAGGATTATCAAACATTTCTACGATCGCGTCCGCGAGAATCAGAAAATAAGGCAGTTGAATTGATGATCCGCCTCTGCCGTGCCAGCGGGGCGCGGGTTCACATTGTGCATCATTCATCTTCGGATGTTCTGCCGATGCTAAAAGCAGCTCGTGACGAAGGTTTGCCGCTGACGGTTGAAACCTGTCCGCATTATCTGACTTTTGCGGCGGAAGAAATTCCCGAGGGCGCAACTCATTTTAAATGTTGCCCACCCGTGCGCGAGCGCGAGAATCGTGAACTGCTTTGGGCGGCTCTCGCCGACGGTGTGATCGATATGGTTGTCTCCGACCATTCGCCCTGCACTCCGGATCTGAAATTGATGGAAGAGGGGAATTTTCTTGAGGCTTGGGGCGGGATCGCGGCTTTGCAGTTCAGTTTGCCAGTGATGTGGACGCAAATTGAAAAACGGGGTTTTGGTTTGCGCCACCTGACGCAATGGATGTCGGTGGCGCCCGCCAGATTAGCTGAATTGGACAAACGAAAAGGTCGTCTTGAAATCGGCTACGATGCGGACATTGTTGTCTGGAGTCCCGAAAAAGAGTTCAAAGTTGTGCCGGAGATCATTCATTTTAAGAATAAGGTCACACCGTATGCGGGAATGAATTTGCGCGGCGTCGTGGAAGCTACCTACCTACGCGGCGCAAAAGTTTATGAGCAAGGATCGTTTGCCGCCAAGGCAAATGGCAGATTGCTGTTAAAATAGTGATAGTCAAAACTTGGACCTTATGGTGGATTTTACCGAACTAATTGATCTGGCTTCCGAGAAGCTGGGCGGCGCGGTTTTATACGCGAATGACGAATTTTTCGCGCCGAAAGAGAATTTGCTGAAACCCGCGGCGGCGATCTTTATCGAGGGCAAATACACTGATCTGGGCAAATGGATGGACGGTTGGGAAACGCGCCGTCGACGTTCGCCGCGTCTGGAAGAGAATTTTGATTGGTGCATCATACGTTTGGGCCTGGCGGGCATCATTCGCGGCGTTGTCGTCGACACGAGTTTTTTTCGCGGCAATTTTCCTTCGCATTGCTCGATCGAAGTTTGCACGATTGATTCTCAGCCCCGGCTTGAGCAGCTGATGAGCGCGGAATGGAATGAAATTTTGCCGCAATCGGAATTGCAGGGCGATTCGCCAAATCGGTTTACGATAAACTCCCCGCCGCGCGTAACGCATTTACGTCTGAAAATTTATCCTGACGGCGGCGTTGCGCGGATGCGAGTTTTTGGTGAAGTCCTGCCGGATTGGGCGTCTCTGCGACGGCGTGGGAGTGAGATCGATCTGGCTGCCGCGGAACACGGCGGAACGGTTTTGACGGCGAGCGATATGTTTTTCGGGCATCGCCATAACCTGATAATGCCCGGACGCGCCTCGGATATGAGCTACGGATGGGAAACCAAACGGCGGCGCGACCCTGGTTACGATTGGTGTGTCATCAAACTGGGAGCGCCGGGTACGATCAAGCGCGTCGAAGTCGATACTTTATGGTTCAAGGGAAATTATCCGGAGAGTTGTTGGATCGAGGTTTGCAGCGCAGCCGATGATGCGAATCTAGACAACATTGCCTGGCAGGAACTACTGCCGAACATGAAACTTCAAGCTCATACTTTGCATAGTTTTGCCGATGAGATCGGTGACAGCGGCATAGTTACACATGTTCGATTCAATATTTTTCCTGATGGCGGTGTGAGCCGTCTGCGGCTTTACGGGAAAATTGCGGAATGAGCGAAGGATTAGAACAATTAAATCGCGCTTCGCAAGTAAAGGCGGTATCTGTATTTCTAAGTTGTTGTGGTTCGCGCCGTTGGGCGCAAAAGATGGCTCAGGCGCGACCTTTTGATGATATTTCCGGGTTACTAAATCAAGCAGAGGAAATCTGGCATAATCTCGAAACCGAGGATTGGCTCGAAGCATTTGCCGCTCATCCCAAAATCGGGGCTCGCCAAGCCGTTCCGCAAGCAACGGCGCAATCGGCTGAGTGGTCGCACGCGGAACAATCCGGCACACAAACCGCCGCCGACCCGGTTCGCAACGCATTAGCTGAAGCTAACCGTTTATTTGAAGATAAGTTCGGATTCATATTTATTGTTTGTGCGACGGGCAAGAGCGCGGAAGAAATGCTCGAAATTTGCCGTCATCGTTTAGACAATGCCATTGACGCAGAAATTCTCATCGCGGCAGATGAACAGAGAAGGATCACGGAGATCAGGTTGAAGAAATTGTTAGATCGGGAATCTGAATGAGCGCAATCACTACGCATATCTTAGATATTTCATCGGGTTCTCCGGCGCGCGGCGTTGCCGTTACATTGGAGCGGCAGACGGAAACGGACTGGGAAACTATCGGCAAAGGCGTCACGGATGAAGACGGACGATTGCGCGATTTGCTTGATCCTGACGCAATTTTGCAAACGGGAAATTATCGGCTGACGTTTGACACGGGAATTTATTTTGCAGAACAACAGATCGAAGGATTCTATCCGCAGGTCACGGTTGCGTTTACCGTGCACGACACAGGGCAGCATTATCATGTTCCGTTGTTGCTCAGCCCGTTTGGTTATTCAACCTATCGCGGAAGCTAAATTATGTCGATTACTATAGTTCACGACAATTACGGAAAAAAGCGTGTTCGCTTAATGAAGGTCGCCCGGCACGGCGACAAGCAGGAGATCCAGGAAGTGACCGTGAGTATCGCGCTTGAAGGCGATTTTACGGAAATTCATACGGTCGGCGACAACAGTCAGTGTTTGCCAACCGATACAATGAAAAATACTGTTTATGTGCTGGCGCATCAGACGCAGGAGATCGAAGAGATCGAAAGTTTTGCGACGCGGTTGGCGAAACATTTTTTGGCAAATAACCAGCAAGTTACGAGAGTTATTATCGAAATTGTCGAACACGGCTGGACGCGAATGGAGAAACCTTCCGAACCTCATCCGCATTCTTTCATCAAAGGCAGTAACGAACAACGCACGACAAAAGTCAACGCAACACACGACGGCACATCGATTGAATCGGGCGTTGTAGATTTAATTGTTTTGAAAACGACCAGATCGGGTTTTGCCGGTTTTATCAAAGACCAATACACCACTTTGCCGGAAACAACGGACAGAATTTTTGCTACTTCCGTCAAAGCGAACTGGCTCTATGAAGATCCCGAAGCAGCGGCCGGCAATGTTTGGCACCGCGTGCGAAAAACAATTATCGAAACCTTCTCCGAACACGACAGTCTTTCGGTCCAACACACGCTCTACGCAATGGGCAAAGCGGTTTTGGAAAACTTTCCCGAGATCGTAGAAATATCGTTTTCGCTCCCGAATATCCATTATTTGCCGATAGACTTTTCGCGCTTCGGCCTGGAGAACGACAATCGGATATTCTTGCCGACGGACGAGCCGCACGGCTTGATCGAAGCTCGATTACGGCGGTAAAAATACGAGGAGTGCGGAAGCCCGCACGAAGTAAGGGCGAAATGACACACTTACTGCGTGCGTGTTTCTGCAGGAAGACCCTATGAGAACAACACTTTCCGAAGCATCAATGCAGAAGATCACGCAATCGCTGAAACCGGCGCACGACGCTTTTGCCGCGCGTTATCCGGGCGAATCGGGCCGCCGGCAGCCGGTGCATACTGTTTATGGCGGTGCCCATTTGTTCAAATCGGACACTGCTATGCGGCTCGGCTCGCTGGCTCTGCGTTCTTTAGAAACTTACGCGCCGGACGCGAAGACTTTTGCCGAAGCTCTCGAACTGCCGCCCGCACTGGCCGATACAATTTACGAAAGGGTTTTGGAAAAACTTAATCGGGAAGCAATCGAAGATTTCCGTATTGATTTTGAAGACGGCTACGGCACGCGTCCCGACGAAGAAGAAGACGGGCACGCAGCTATCGCCGCCGAGGAAGTTGCCAAAGGCCTTGAAGTCGGCACCTTGCCGCCGTTTATTGGTATCCGCATCAAAACCCTTTCCGAAGAATTGCACGCCCGCAGCATTCGCACGCTTGATCTGTTTCTTTCAACACTCGTCGAGGCTACGAAGGGACGCATTCCGAAAAATTTTGTCGTGACGCTGCCGAAGATCGTTTCGCCCGCCCAGGTTTCAACGCTGGCTGACATTTTTGATCTGCTTGAACCGCAACTGAATTTGTCGGCAAATTCGCTCAAAATGGAGATGATGATCGAAACCACGCAGTCGCTCATCAACGACCGCGGCGAAGCGAATCTTCCGCTATTGCTCGATGCCGCCCGTGGGCGTTGTCTGGCGGCGCATTTCGGCACTTACGATTACACGGCGAGCTGCAGTATCACCGCCGCCTATCAGGATATGCTGCACCCGGCGTGCGATTTTGCCCGCCATATGATGCAGGTATCCTTTGGCGGTACGGGCATTTGGCTGTCGGACGGTGCCACCAACATTATGCCGGTTGCTCCGCATCGCGGAGAACTCACCGCAGAACAAGAAACTGAGAACCGAACCGTTGTTCATCGTGCCTGGAAATTGCATTACGAACATATTCGGCATTCGCTGACCAATGCCTTCTATCAAGGCTGGGATCTGCATCCGGCCCAACTGCCCACCCGCTATGCGGCGGTTTACACATTTTTTCTCGAGAGTTTAGACACGGCTTCCGAGCGGTTGAGCAACTTTGTTGCAAAGGCCGCGCAGGCAACGCTCGTCGGCGATGTTTTCGACGATGCGGCGACCGGGCAGGGTTTGCTCAATTATTTCCTGCGCGCCATCAATTGCGGAGCTTTGACAGAGCAGGAAGCACTGCAGCTGACCAGTCTTTCGCTGGAAGAGCTGCGCTCCGGGTCGTTTAAGAAGATTCTGCAGAATCGGCAATCATAGGTTACCGGCTCCGCGTGAGAGCCAGAGAATCTCATAAACCCGAGTAAGGTTTTGGACGGGCGGTTTTCGATCTTTTATCGAAAGGTATACTTAAGATGGCGGAACTCGCGGTGTAGTCCGACATTGCGAAATTTCAATTTATTCTTCGTGATATCTTACAAAAAGGCCCATCACTTGAGATTCTTCTTAAAAAAATCCAGCGTCCGCTGCCACGCAAGTTTGGCGGCTTCGGCGTCATAGCGTGGGGTGGAGTCGTTGTGGAAACCGTGTTGTTTGCCTTCGTAGGTGTAAGTTTCGAATTTCTTCTTGTTTTCTTTAAGGGAAGCCTCGTAGGCGGCGATTCCGGCGTTGACGCCGGCGTCATTGCCAGCGTAGTGGAACACCAGCGGCGCCTGGATCTTTGGCACGTCGGCGATGCCGGCTTGGCGGCCGTAGAAGGCTACGCCGGCGTTGAGGTCTTTGCCGAGACGGACGGCGAGCTGATTGACCATTCCGCCGCCAAAGCAGAAGCCGACCGCTCCGAGTTTGGCCTTGCTGTCGGGGCGTTTTTTTAGCCACATCGCCGCGGCGACAAAATCCTCGGTCATCTTTTTGCCGTCAACGGTGCGAAATGCCGCTGCACCTTTTTGGTCATCGCCGGGGTAGCCGCCGACCGAGGTCAATCCGTCAGGAGCAAACGCCATGTAGCCTGATTTAGCGAGGCGGCGTGCTACATCCTCGATATATGGGTTGAGTCCGCGATTCTCATGAATGACGAGCACAACGGGCAGTTTCTTGCCCCTGACGGGGCGAGCAAGATAACCCTTAATCGAACCGTTGCCGGCTGGCGATGATACGGTCTCGTATCCAACCTTCAGGTCTTTGTCGTCCGCCATCACCGTCTGCGCCCATGCGTAATTCGGCTGCAGACTCTGAAAGATCGCAGCCGCCGTCAGGCCGCCGACTGTAAACCTACCAATGCTGTTCAGAAATGACCGCCGGTCCATATCTCCGTGCTGGTATTCGTGAAATAGGTCCAATAGCTCCTGCGGATATTCTTCGGCGGTTTTGCGTTCCATAATTTCTCCTGTGCGATCAGAATAGCTGAGGTTAAGGGCTGGTCAAAATCCATTTACCCGTGCAGATAAGAGTATATGCGTTCCCGGTCTTCGCCCTCAACGTGGCAGAACGAAGGGCCCTATATGAGGCGTAGATGTATTCAGGCACGTCTCAAGCGCGAGAATAAGAGAGTCGCGTAACGTTTCTGGAGTAACTATCGCATCGACCAGGCCTCTGGCGGCTGCGTGTTTGGCATCCAGCTCTTTGTCGTAGGTTTCGCGGACGTTTTGCATCTCCGCGAGCATCTCCGGCGGAGGCTCTTTGCCCTCTTTTTTTAATTTCTCGATCTGGGTGCCGTAGATCGCGGCGGCGGCCGAATCGCCCTCCATCACGCCCATCCGACCGGTCGGAAGCGAGAAGATGAAGTCGGGATCAAAACCCTGCCCGGCCATAGCGTAATAGCCCGCACCGCTCGCGTGATTAATTGTGAGGACGATTTTAGGCACGCTCGCGGTCGCCATCGCCTCGACAAATCGGGCCCCGGCCCGGATGATACCGCTGTGCTCAGCCTCGGCCCCGACCATGAAGCCCGAGACATCCTGGACAAACAGGAGCGGCGTCGAGTGGCGGTCACAGTTCTCGATAAAATAGGCCGTTTTCTCCGCCGATTCTGTGTAAACGATACCGCCAAACCGCGGCGGCGTACCCGGTTTCCCTTTCGACATCCCGCGAGAATTAGCGATTATCCCGACCAGGATTCCATTGATCCTAGCCGTTCCGCAGATCATCTCTTTTGCAAAATCGGCCTGAAATTCGTCGATGCCGCCCTCATCCAGAAATGTGTCGAGCACGGCACGCATATCGTACGGCGCACGGTGATCGTCGGGCAGCAGTTTGTAGAGTTCTGAGTGGGGAGTTATAGAGTTGGGTCTCAAACCGACATCTTCGGTTTTCGGGTTGGATGTTACGCCCTCGCTCGCCCGTGGACTTCTGGACACGGTTATCGACACTCGCGTCCTCTCCTTTTCCGGGAGTTCAGAGACCAGATCGCGTATTTTTGCAAGGCATTCCTGCTCGTCTTTTGTCCGAAAATGGGCGACGCCCGATATGGTATTGTGAGTCATCGCGCCACCGAGGGTTTCGTTGTCGATGGTTTGGCCGGTGGCGCCTTTTACTAGATTCGCACCGCCGAGGCCCATGAACGAAGTTCCCTCGACCATTAAAATTACATCGGAGAGCGCAGGCAGATAGGCCCCGCCGGCAACGCACATTCCCATGACGGCGGCGATCTGCGGGACCTTCAGATAGCGACGCATTATCGAGTTGTAGTAGAAGATGCGGGCGGCTCCGTACTGGCCTGGGAAAACGCCGCCTTGATACGGCAAGTTAACTCCCGCACTGTCAACGAGATAGATGATCGGCACGCGATTGCGCATCGCAATCTCTTGCGCACGCAGGATCTTTTTGATCGTCTCGGGGTACCACGCACCGGCCTTGATAGTGGCGTCGTTTGCGACAATAACGCATTCACGCCCCTGTATCTTCCCGATCATCGTAACCACGGCGGCCGCTGGGGCTAGGCTCTCATATCGGTCATAGGCCACGAGCAGCCCTATTTCCTGTGAATAAGCGTCCGGGTCGAGAAGCAAGGAAATACGCTCGCGGGCCGTCAGTTTACCTTGGGCATGAATTTTCTCTGCTTTTGCCGAACCGCCTCCTAGACGAAGCTTCGCGGCCAGCTCGTTGTAATCGTCTGTCAGCTTCTGAAGCCGACTCTTCGCGGTGATTTTCATTTTGGGGCAAATCTACTTCTGGCTGATGATAAACGTGGGAACCATGCCGCCGCCTGAGGAAACGTTCGCGAGTTCGGTCGAAGATAGCCGCGTAAACGCCGAACCCACCTTGCCCATGAATAGCAGAGGATCAAGGTCGACTAACTGCTCTACCATTTCCCAGTTTCCCTCATCATCGGTAATCATCGGAAAAACTTCGCGCGCGGTTTTCACTCGCTCTTGGATTAGGTAGTCACCGTCCGCGAGAGCCGCAGAAATGGCGTCATCCCATTCTGAGGTGGTCGAGTTCCATCCGATATAAATTCCATGACCGCCGTAATCATCGTTTGGTTTCAATACGAGTCTGCCGGGATTTGCACGGGTCCACTCCACCAAATCGACGTGGTTCCCAGCGTTTTCGGTTTTCTCATCGCGAAAAACTCGGGTCCATGGAATGTGGTTCTTGATCGCTCTCAGCTCGGATTCATCAAAAAGATGAGCGTACTTTTCATTCGTCAGCACGGCAAAGATCGCCTTTTTGTGGACCAGTTTTCCGCGAAAACTGTTGACCATGCAGACCGCACCGGCGCGGTAGGCGTCGAGCAAAGCGGGCTGTGCCTTCATGATGGGCAAATACTCGTTTACGAGCAGGCGTTTGTAAACGATATCGATTACGGTGCCTTCGTGTTTAAGAAAGTTGCCGTCAAACTCGAGGGCGTCGGGCGAACAGATAATTGCCTGATGGCCATTCGCCTCGAAATATTCTTTGAACAGCTCAAACTCCTTGATCGTCGGCAGGTTGGGTAGATCGACGATCGCAATTGTCGGATTCCGCTCCGGCCGCCGGCCCAGGAACTCTTCGTAACAGTCGAGAAGGACGCCAAGCATTTTTGAACGGCCCTCAAGCCGGCCGAGCGTGTAACTCTCAGCAAATTTCTTCATCACAGGAAGCTCGCCAAAAATCTCGGTGGCAGAGTCAGCGAAGGCGACACCTGCTGGACTCTCGCCATTCAACTCGACATACGAATAGCTGTCGTCCGTGAGAAACGAATCGAGCCGCGAGGTAGGAGAAACGTGGGTGTAACCCGGGTCGATCTTGATCAGATCGCGCTCGATATCGGTGACGCCGAGTTCGTCCAGCAGGTTGTTGTCATCTTCGACGGCAGCGTCCTTCACCTTCTGAAGTGCTCCGAACACAGTAGCGCAGGTTTCCGTAATTCGAGACCAATCGACGTCGGTGACAAAGTGCGGCCGCAGGTATGGCGATAACCGTCGGCTCCCGAAGATCAGCTTCGAGCTTTCCAGCTCTGCGTCAAGCATCTGCTGCGACGATGACGCGAGTTCGCTGTCGTTGAGAAGATCGTGGTAGAGTGCGACGGCGTCTTTGAGCATGTACTAGTTATAAGTTGCTGCCCACATTCGGTCAAAGGCATCTCGCAGTTCGGCGAATTCTTTCGAGTTTTGATCGCGCCGCTCTCATGAGGATCGCCACTATTTTGACATGCTCATTATCTCGTCAAACTCGTCTTTATTCAGCGGCATTACAGAGAAGCGCGGCTGGCGGACAAGATAGATATTTGCCAAGGCCTTATTTGCCTTAATTTCGGCGAGCGTCACGGGCTTTTTTAAGGGCTTGACAGGTGTGATCTCGACCGCATGCCAGGCCTCGTCCGTCGGATCAGGAAACGCAGACTTCGAAACCTCGGCTAGTCCGACGACCTCCTTCCCAACGACCGAGTGGTAAAAATATACTTTGTCGCCGACCTTCATCCCTTTGAGGAAACTCCGGGCCTTGAAATTTCGAACGCCGGTCCAGTCGGTTTTTCCGTCCTTCACGAGGTCGTCCCATGAATAGTCGGTCGGCTCTTGTTTGACCATCCAGTAGTTCATAAATGATTATCCGTTGATGACCGCGATCGGCGTGCGACGTTGAGCTAGCCCTTCTGTGCTGCCGCGGCCTTCTTGTTTAGCCACTTGGCCCATCGTTCAAGCGCCGGGCGAAACGGCTTAAATATCTTTGCCCGCATGCTCCCCTCTGACTGCTTTGCACTCCACAATCTCAAGTTCTTCTCCGCGTACTGGCGTATTTGGGGCTCCAGGCTTGTTCGTTTGACCGAGTGCTTTTGGGTCAGATAGTAGTGCTGGCCCACAAGAGAGAACAATAGGCCTGCGAGATTACCCTTGAAGGCACTCTTTGCCATGAATTTCTTCATGAAACCCTCGGTCGGCTGCAGCAAGGCGCCCATCGACATTTCAAACCACGGCGCCTGGCTTTGCAACCGCGGGTGGTACAGGCCGGGCAGGTCACCCGTGACCGGAATGTCCATGCTCTTGAGTCTAGGATCGTTGATAAAATCTACCAACTTTATCCGCTCGACCCCGCGCACCTGTTCCGATGGCAAATAGTCGAGAATCCCGCGAATATTTGCTTCGGTATCCTTAGGCAGGGCAATCGATGAACTATTTTCGATCTTTACCCTGGTTATTTTCACCGACTTCTGACCGGCCGTCTCAATTGCCATATGCTGGTAAATTGTAAATCGTCACGCGCGAATAGTAAATCGGGCCACACCCGCGTAGCGAAAACGCAACACAAAGATCAAATTCTGCGTTAAAAACCCGAATAACGCTGGCAACGGGCTATTGAAAAGGTGGCACGCCGCTTGATATAGGTTGGGATGCAGTCCGGGTGTGTATGAACCAGAGAACACTTCGAAGATCTATTTCGGCAAGCGGCGTAGGTCTTCATACGGGCGCTGAGGTCAACTTAACCTTGCGACCGGCCCCTGAGAATACGGGTTACATTTTTGTGCGGACGGACCTCGAGAATTTTGAGATTCCAGCGTCGGTCGAGTACATCTCACACTGTGCATACGCGACCACTCTGATGCGGCGAGGAGTTGTGCTCTCGACGTGTGAACATCTGCTTGCCGCCTTGCGAGGGTCAGGCGTGGATAATTGCTTTATCGATCTCGACAACATCGAGCTGCCCATCATGGACGGCTCGAGCGAAGAATTTATAGGCCTTATTTCGCAAGCCGGCGTTATCGAGCAATCTTCGCCTCGACGTACCCTACGTATTACCGAGCGCGTGGATGTCTCGCAAGGTGATCGGAGGATGTCCATCGAACCCGCGGACGATTACGAAATAGAGTGCACGATCGACTTCCGGCATCCTCTTGTCGAGCGGCAGTCATTTAACTTCAAGCTCAACAACGCGTCATTTGGTGAACAGATCGCGTCGGCGCGGACATTCGGCTTCACCCACGAGATCGAAAAGCTCCGCAAAGCAAATCTGGCACTTGGCGGCTCACTCGAAAACGCGATCGTGCTGACACCCGAGGGCATGCTGAACGTAACACCCCTGAGATACAGTGACGAGTTTGTACGTCACAAGATCCTCGACATCATCGGCGATTTTGCCCTGCTTGGAATGTCTATCGCCGGAAAAATTACGGCCGAGAAGAGCGGACATTCCGTGCACGCGTCACTCATGAGCAAGCTTCTGAAAACGCAAACCGCCTGGGAAATTATTTGATATCGGGGCCGCGGCTCACCCTACTTATCCCAATCCGGCGTATGAAAAAATCCATCTGCGTCGATGCGTTGGTATGTATGGGCTCCGAAATGATCTCGCTGGGCTTGAATGAGGTTAGCGGGCAGCCGTTCGCTGCGTATTGCGTCGAGGTAGTTCAATGCCGACGCGAAACAAAGCGAAGGTATTTTCTGCGTGGTAAAGGCAATGACCGTTGACCGAAGCGCTTGTTCACCGGCGGAGACCAGAGCCGCGAACCGGGCGTTAAGCAAAAGGCTCTCCAGTTTTGCGTCGTCAGCGAACGCCGCCCTTGCATCCTCGAGCATCCTAGATCTGATTATGCATCCGCCGCGCCATATCTTCGCGATCTCGACCAGATCCAGATCGTACTCTCTCTCATCGGATGCGGTTTGCAGCAGTGACATCCCCTGCGTGTACGTGATCAGAAATGCACATTCAAGCGCCGCGGCGAGATCTTCGATCGTCAATTCGATGGCCGCCTCACGGGTAGGGTTTGCGTCTTCCTTTATTTGCGACGCCAGCTGTGTTCGAAGCACTTTTCGTCCAGAAATTTGTCGCATCGACACTGCCGAATCAATTGTGGGAATCGGCACTCCCAGGTCCGTTGCGGCCTGCGACGTCCATTTGCCAGTTCCCTTTTGCCCGGCTGTGTCCAGCAGCATGTCTGCGAGAGGATTTCCCGACTCACTATCTTTTTTGGCCAGGACAACGGCGGTTATTTCTACGAGGAAAGAATTTAGCGGGCCCTCGTTCCAAGCAGCAAATACCTTACTAATTTCGTCAGAGCTGAGCGCAAGTTTAGTCCTCAAATAATCATAAGTTTCAGCAATGAGCTGCATCATGGCGTACTCGATGCCGTTGTGCACCATCTTGACAAAGTGTCCGGCGGAGCTCTTCCCAACATGAGCCGCACACGGTTCGCCAAGTACTTTTGCAGAGGCGGCCTCGAAAATGTTGCGAACCTGCTCATAGGCCGCTTCGTTTCCGCCCGCCATAATACTCGCTCCATGGCGTGCACCTTCCTCCCCGCCCGAGACCCCGACGCCAAGGAAACTGATGCCTTTTTCTGCGAGAAATGCTTCGCGGCGTTCTGTATCGGTGAAATGCGAATTGCCCCCGTCGATGATGACATCGCCGTATCCGAGGCTGGGCAAAAGCTCCTCGATTACGGAATCGACTATCGGCCCCGCAGGCACAAGCATCATGATGCGCCGTGGCAGATCCAGGCCGGCAATAAACTCGGGCAGCGTCGCGACAGCAGAAGCATTTAGGTCGCGGGCGTCGTCGGTTAAAAGCTTGGTCTTTTCGACATCATGATCGTATCCCAACCCGACAAACCCCTGTTCGCCGACATTGAGGAGAAAATTCCTGCCCATGGTTCCGAGGCCGATCATTCCAAATTGAGCTTTTGACATTCTTTTCAATTCCCTAAGCGGTAAAGCTGCTCGTATAGGTCATGGCCTTCATTCTGCGACATCCTGCACAATGTGGACATGAATGGGCCGAGTGTAGGCGTGAACTTGCCCGGCGGAATCTGTGATACTAGACTGCATTTGGAATCTTATGTTAGCACTCCGCGACGCCATTCGCCCGACGACACTTATCAGATCAGCGAAACTTCTCGATCGTCTCGGTCTGGACGTTACAATCGCTAGCGAGACCTTTCAACACACCGGTAGCTTTAAGTTCCGGGCGGCGTTAAATGTTGTGATTCAGAATCCGAACGACGAATTTATCGGGGTATCGTCCGGGAATTTCGGGCAGGCTCTCGCGTACGCGTGCAGACTGCTGGGGCGGAAATGCACGGTGATCATGCCGCACAACTCGGCCCGCGTGAAAGTCGATGCGGTTGCCGCGTTCGGGGCCTCGGTAGATCTTATCGACGTAAATTCCGTTAGCCGCAGTCAACGCCTCGCTGATTTAGCCAACGAGCGGCCCGACGCCTATCTCGCGAGTGCATTCGACGATCAATTCGTCATCGACGGCAACGCGACGCTCGGTGACGAGTTGGCTCAACACGATTTCGACGCGGTGATAATCCCAATTGGCGGCGGCGGATTGATCTCGGGCACGATTCAGAGTTTTGCGAGAAAGGACTGCCTCGCAGAGATTGTTGGCGCCGAGCCGCAGATGGCCAACGATGCCGCTCGATCATTGAGGGCGGGTAAGCTGATAGCGAATGAGTTCGAGCCGCAAACCATCGCCGACGGCACACGGACGCTCTCGCTTGGTACGCTTAACTGGCCCATCATACGCGACGGCGTCAAGCTTATCATCGAGGTGAGCGAGAGGAATATCGCCAAAGCCACCTGTTTATATTTCACGCTCGCCAATCTCAAGTGCGAGCCCACGGGTGCATTATCGCTGGGTGCCCTGCTGGAAAATAAAGAGAGATTTAAAGAAAAGAAAATCTGTCTTGTCGTAAGCGGAGGGAATGTCGATCCAACTATTTTTGCCTCAATAATCGCTGATCGGAATGATAGTTAATTACAACTGACTAGACCTTGCCGATCTCCTCCACAAACGTCACCCGGTTGATCTCGTGGAGCGTGCTCATACCGAGGAAAACCTTCTTGACGGCGGATTCGCGCAGCGAAGAGAGGCCTTCCTTCTCCGCCTGTCGACGGATCTCTGAACCTGGTCGGCGCTCGATTATCATTTCGCGAATGGTGTCTGACATGTCCAACAACTCGTGGATCGCGGTTCGTCCGCGGTACCCGGTATGATTACACGAATCGCATCCGACGCTGCGGAAAAACACCTGCCCGCTGGGCAATTCTTCGCTACGCATTCCGGATTCCGTAAGTTCTTCTTCCGTCGGCGTATATGGGCGTTTACATGTCGGACAGAGCAGTCTGACGAGCCGCTGGGCGAGTACGCAGTTGAGTGAGGAGACGAAATTGTATGGCTCAACGCCCATGTTTAGAAAGCGGCCGATAACGTCAATCACGTTGTTGGCATGGACGGTTGTAAAGACAAGATGGCCCGTCAGTGCGGACTGAATCGCGATCTGGGCCGTCTCTTCGTCGCGAATCTCGCCGACCATGATCTTGTCCGGATCGTGACGCAAAATAGAACGCAGCCCCCGAGCGAACGTCAGACCTTTCTTTTCATTGACCGGAATCTGGACAATATTATGCAGCTGATACTCGACGGGATCTTCGATAGTGATTATCTTGTCTTCGTCATTCTTGATTTCATTAAGAGCAGCATAAAGAGTGGTCGTTTTTCCTGAACCCGTGGGGCCGGTCACAAGTACCATTCCGTACGGCTCCTTAATGTAAATGCGGAAACGCGAGACATCCTCCGGGTCAAAGCCGACTACATCAAGATCAAGATTCTTAAAACTCTCATTGATCTGTTCTTTATCGAGGATACGAATAACCGCGTCCTCACCGTAAATCGTAGGCATGATGGAGACACGGAAATCCACCGTGCGCCCCTTGTACCGTACGCGAAAACGGCCGTCCTGTGGGATTCGCCGCTCCGCGATGTCGAGTTCAGACATTACCTTAATACGCGAGATCAGTGTCTGGTGAAAAGAAATGTCAATTGGATCAACTTTGGCGTAAAGGGCTCCGTCGATCCGGAACTTCACCTGCACGTCGCGTTCGCGGGTCTCGATGTGGATGTCTGAGGACCGCGATTCCATTGCGTTGTAAAGAATGGTATCGACGAGCTTAATGATCGGCGACATCTCGCTGTCAGAAGCAAGCCGATCCAAATCGAGCACCTCTTCGCCCTGTTCGGTCTCTTTGAGGATCGAAATCTTAAATCCCGAAGCGGCCTCCTGAAGCACGCGTTGGGTCTGCTCGCCTTTGCGCAGTACGACGTCGATCGCGCCCGCCGTGGCGACATACGGAACTATCCTGACATTGAGAACATTCTCCAGCTCGTCGAGGCGTTCGAGATTCGTCGGATCTGCCATCGCAGCGTGCAGGTTGTTTCCTTCGCGACGCAGCGGAACAAACTGATTTCGCAGCATCAGGTCGACCGAGATTCGTGATAGCTCGTCCTGATCGACCGGTGACGCCTGTTCGGGCGGCAGCAAATCAATGAAAGGCATGCGATAACGCCGGGCAAGATTTTTGGCGTTTACAACCTCGGGCGGTTCTTTATCGAGAAACTCCGCGACATCGATCGTCGGCGGCGTGACAGTATCGGCAACAACGTTATCCATTTCGGTTATCGTTTTCCGCTCGGGCCGGAAGATATCATCTGAATGATCGGCAGGTAAATCGCGAGGAGGATCGTCACCACGATAGCCGCCATAAATAAGAGTATGAGAGGCTCGAGCAGGGTCGTAAACTGCTCCAATCGCACCTCCGCCTCAGCATCATAAAATGTGGCGACCTCATCCAGCATCTCGCGCAGACTGCCTGATTTTTCGCCGATTCCAATCATATCGAGCCCGAGCTCGGGCACCCAGTTGGCCTGATCAAGAGCCTCGGTAAACCCACGACCCTCGCGGATCATCGGCAGCACGCCCTGACTCCGTCGACGTAGCTCAAGATTATTGATCGCCTGCGACGAGATATCCCAGGCATCCGGGACAGTGATTCCCCCAGATAAAAGCGTCGAGAGCGAACGCGACAACTGGGCGGTCGCCATATTGCGGATAAGTTTGCCCGCAATCGGGAGTTTCAGGAGAAATTTGTGCAGTAACAGCTTGCCGCCCGTCGTCCTCAACCAGAATACAAGTCCTAAAACGACGACCAGAGTAAGCGGAGCGAGCCAGAAGATATTGTTGATGACTGTATTGGAGAGCCACAGCACAACCAGAGTCACAGTGGGCAAAGATCGATTGGCGCTGAGACTCTTGAAGAGATCAGACATCCGCGGCACGATATAAAGTGTCAGGAACGCGACCATTATCAAGGCCGCCAGCAGCAGGAACGCGGGATAGGCCAACGCTCCGCGCAGCTTCCGGGATACGCCGACGCTCCTTTTCAGGTACGTAACGAACCGAGACAGTACGTCATCGAGTGCGCCGCTCTTTTCGCCCGCGAGAATGGAAGCGGTGTAGATCCGCGGAAAAATCCCCTGGGCCTCAAATGCGTCCGACAACGGAATACCGCTTTTAATCTTTTCCTCGACATCGGCAAGTACCAGCCGCAGATTTGCCGATGCAGAACGACTCTTGAGCAGGCCAATCGCCTGCAGGACAGGGATTCCGGCCCTGAGCAGTGCAGAAAGCTGTTGATTGAATAAAAGGAAATCGGCCTGTTTTACTTTCCGTTTCGACCCGCCCATGGAGAGCACGGCAGAAAGGCCTTCCTGACCGCTCGAAACGGCGAAAACCCGAAAGCCTTCGCTCTCCAGTCGCGCACGCGCCTCCGCAACCCCAGCTGCCTCGATAACGCGGGTTACAATGTCCCCCGAGGGCGTTCCCAAACGGCAGATGTATTCGGTCATAAACTAGGCCATTTTGCGGACGCAAAGGCTCCGCATCCGAGAAAGAAAACTCTCCGAATTATATCACGCAGCTCGTAGCTAAATGTTGCGACGAAATAATGTAGCGAATCGGCCGCGGTCCAAACAACGTTGAGGCCGGTCTCGACATCGAAAATTTATCTGGGACGACTTGTGCCTTGGGAAGCAGAAAAGTGGATATAAGGGGTTAATAATGGTTTCTTTGTCAGCGACTCGTTTCGGTTTCTTACTTATGCTGAATCGTTTCGCGGTAGCATCGTTGTTCGTATTCATGGCCGTCGTCGCGGCCGCGGCACAGGAGGCCACCCCGACACCGGTCCCGTCGCCAGACGACGAAGGGCCGTTGCGGATAAAGACTGATCTTGTCACGCTAACGCTCACGGTCACGGACCCGTACGGCCGATATGTGTCCGGGCTGAATAAGAATGCATTCACAGTTTTTGATAACGGGGTCGAGCAGGAGATATCGTATTTTAGCGACGCCGACGCACCGGTTTCGGTAGGAATACTATTCGATGTCTCTGGTTCAATGAACGGAGAGAAAATTAGAAAGGCTAAGAAGGCTCTTGAACGGTTTATCAACACGAGTCATCCCTCGGATGAGTACTTTCTGATTGCCTTCAACAACCGAGCTCAATTGCTTATGGATCGGACGCGCGACGGCGAGGCGATTTTGAGGAAGCTTACGTTGGTTCAGCCGAAAAATAATACGGCCCTTTATGACGCAGTCTACCTGGGAGTCGAGCGAGTCACGCGCGGTACCCATCAAAAGCGGGCCATGCTCGTGATCAGTGACGGGCAAGATAATGCTTCACGATATAATTTCGGCGAAGTTCGCCGCATTATGAAGGAGTCGGATGTCGTAACCTACTCGGTAGGCATTATGGACCGCGGCGACTCGGCAAGTGCCAACGGTATGCAGGGCCAGGCCTTCCTCGACGAACTTAGCTCGGTCTCGGGCGGCAAATCATTCTATCCGCAGACGGATATTGAGATGGATGAGATTTTTGAGCGGATCGCCCTGGAGCTCCGACATCAATATTCAATTGGCTATACGCCCAAGGATTTTAAGATTGACGGTAAATGGCGAAAGGTAAAAACTAAGATAAAACCTCCTCGCGGGTTACCGCGTCTAACCGTCCGAGCTCGTGAGGGCTATTACGCGACGCCGAATCCACTTTTTCGCTGACACACGCCATGGCCACACACATGAATAGAATTTTTGCAATTCTGATGACGGCGGTATTGATTGCCACAGCAACTCCGCTTCTAGTAGCACAGTCCGCGTCGCCCTCGCCACCTCTGGTGCGGCCGACGCCCACGGTGGCTCCCACGCCGATAGTGGATGATGAGGTAATCAAGGTAGACGCCGAGTTGGTCAACTTGAACGTCCGCGTTTTAGATCGTAATGGCCGTCCGATAAATAACATCCAGCAGCGCGAGTTTAAGATTTATGAGGATGGTGTAGTCCAGCAGATTGATTTCTTTGACAAATCCGAAGTCCCGACGAATTATGGCCTTGTGATTGATAATTCCGGTTCGATGCGACAGCAACTCGATAAGGTCGTCGAGGCCGGTAAGGTGCTGGTGAACTTGAATAAAGCTGAGGATGAAACGTTGATAATCCGTTTTGTCGGACGTGACAAGATCGAGATCGAGCAGCCGTTCACGAACAACAAGACGGATTTGATTGACGCTCTCGACAATTTGTATATCGAGGGCGGCCAGACTGCTGTAATCGACGCTCTTTACCTTGCCGTCGAAAACGTTGACGACTACGAGCGAGGCAAGAAATCTGAATCGGGAAAGCGTCGCGCCCTCATTTTGGTTAGCGATGGTGAGGACCGTAATAGCTACTACAACGAGAAACAGCTATCTGAGCTGCTGAGCGAGTCGGAAGTCCAGATTTACGTTATTGGATTCGTGGACGATCTAAGCAAGGAAGGCGGTTTTATCAGCAAGAGTCCGCAGGCCAAAGCAAAAGCGTTTTTAGAGAAGATCGCCGCCGATTCGGGCGGGAAGGCCTACTTTCCAAAGAGTGGCGCCGAGCTTCCCAACTTGGCTCGGGAAATTTCAAGCGAGTTGAGAACGCAATACTCCATCGGTTATGTACCGTCGAATGACCGAACTGACGGAAGTTACCGGACGATTAAAGTCCAGGTCGATGACGGGCCTAACAAGGAAAAGCGGATCGCAGTCGCGCGGGCAGGGAGAACGGCCGAAGGAAAGGCTCCCACACCTCAGAAGCCATCGCCTGTTCCGACGCCGCGTAAGCCGTAATCATTCACAAATTAGCAAAGCCGGCGTCCTCCTCGGACTGCCGGCTTTCTCGTTTTGCACGCCTTTACGAGTTTCGCACGTCGAGATTAGTTTTCCGGGACGGAGCCTGAGATCTTTTTGCGAGTGGTTTTATGGCAAGCATTGGCAAAACTTCGGATCGCAGCCGTTACTCGGTCCGCGTTTTTCGCGTTCACGATGATCGGATACTCCGTAGGATAAAACTTTACCTGCATTTCGTTTGAAGTAATTGCTGTGATGACTCCGCTCGGATCATCGACAATGGCAAGCCGGGCCGTTCCCTTGCGGGCGGGCGTCGTTCTTACCTTACCCGCATCAAGTTTGGAGAAATTGATCTCGTAACGGCTGTACATCGTCGGCTTTGCAGGGCGATCCGGTCCTGCCGAGAAAAATCCGGACATGCCATCCGGCGGAATAACCCGTCCCACGCTCGACGTATCGCCCCGTTGCAGGTCCTGGGTCGAACTCGTGAGATTTGATTTGATCGAAACCCGGCAGCCCGTAATTTTTACTGCAAAAATGTTTTTACCGTCACCGAGAAGCCGCTTCTTCAGCTCCCTGCTCGACGCATCCAAATCGGTCGAGGAAACCTGGCCGACGAGCATCGACGCAGAGCCGATCACAAAAAGCAGCACACTGAGCTTGCGCATAAATCTCTCCTATTTTTCCGGAACGCTGCCGGAGATCTTCTTGCGAGTGGTTTTACCCGTCCTAAGCACCTCAATCGCATCGTCGACTTCATCGTGCGGGCGGGGAATGACGTGCGTGCCGACAACCGTACCGACGCGGCGGCCGGCCGCGGCGCCTGCATCCACGGCGGCTTTCACGGCCCCAACCTCGCCTCGGACGATAGCTGTGACTAGCCCCGCATCGATGCGTTCGTAGCCGACCAATTGAACGTTTGCCGATTTAACCATCGCATCGGCGGCCTCGATCATTGCGACAAGGCCAAAACATTCCACCATACCGAGTGCATTCATAACTAGAAATTAGCGCGTTTTCACGCCCGGTGCAAAGAATTAGGTCTACAACTCTTCCCTCTCTATCGCCAGATGACCACGAGCATCACAACGGTAGCGGAAATCGCAAAAATCACGACAGAAATTAAAATTGTGGACCAGGACGAATCTTCGACCGGCTCCCATTTAAATTCTTTCGCCATGCGGGGAGTTCCCCGCGATATCTTTCGTTCCGTAGCCGCCTTCGTCCTTCGTCCGCCGGTCGAGTCGCGTTCGACCTTGGACAAAGGAATTGCCAATTCGGGTTCAGAGACGGACTCGTGCGGTCCGTCGGGCCTACTCCCGATAAGGCTTGCACCGCAGTTATAGCAGAAGACCGTGCCCGCCCGGACCTCGGCCGCGCACGCTGCGCACGCCAGTTGTTGTGCAATCGCCTCGGGCATTCTTTCAAATCACGGCAAATACGGATTTCTCGTCGCCCAGATCACGAGCGGACGGCGTAAGGATCGTCTTCTTGGAGATGTAAATTTTCTCGCCTTTTTCGATAGCTTGGCGTACGTCGTCCTCGCTCACAAAGTCGACCGTTGCGATTGGGACTGGCTTTTGGGCGGAATTCTCCGGAGTGATGGGGTGGACAACGGTTGTGACGGCCGCCGACGGCTGGAGCAGCGGTTCGGCCGGAACGTCCGGTTTGACTATCGCCGGCGCGGGCGGGTGGGCTCCAGCCAGTTTTTTACTAAGAAAACTATCGACGATCGCTGCGATTTCGTCACGATTCGGTTTTGGCCTATTCCCTTGACCCAATGGGATCTCCGCGTTTGGCTTGGCGACTGGGGCATTGACCGGTTTCGTCTCAAAGGCGACACGTTTGATATCCATCAGATGCATCGGCGAGATGTTGTCAGAGGTTACGTTACCGCCCCACGATCCACAACCCAGAGTCATTGACGGCGTGAGATCGGTCGAGAAACCAATGGCTCCGTGTGTCGTGGGTGAATTAATGATTACACGGGCGACCGGCATTGCCTGGCCATACTCGATTGCCGCGCCTCGATCCTGTGTATGCATGCCCGCAGTGTGCCCCATGCCGCCAAATCGCAAAATTTCCTGACACCTGGCCGCCGCGGCTGCGATGCCGTCAGCTACAAAAAACGCGAGGGTAGGCGAGAGCTTTTCAATCGACCAGGGAAAATCGCGCCCCACGCCGGCACAATCCGCGAGCAAGCATCGTGTGCCGTCGGGGACTTGCACGCCCGCAAGATTCGCAATGAAGGCTGCGGATTTCCCTACGATGGCGGCATTCAAAGTACGTTGCGGCGTCAACAGAATCTTGCCGACCGCGGCCGACTCGGCCTCGTCCAAGAAGTGGCCGCCCTGTAGCGTGAACTGATCTCGAACCTGTGATTCGACCGTACGATCCACCACGACGGACTGCTCTGAGGCGCAGATCGTCCCGTTGTCAAAACAGGTGCTCGTCAAAATATCCGCCACGGCTTTTTCGATATTCGCGGTACGTTCGATAAAAACCGGCACATTTCCCGGCCCGACACCGAAGGCCGGCTTTCCCGACGAATACGCCGCCCGTACCAACCCTATACCGCCCGTAGCGAGGATGACGGCAGTCTTGCGATGCTTCATCAGTGTCTCGGTGCCGTCTATCGTGGGTGTAGTTAGGCAGATGATTGAGTCTGCCGGAAGGCCCGCTTTCTCACCCTCTTGACGCATGATCCGGACGGTCTCCGCTATACATCTTGCGGCCGAGGGATGCGGAGATAGAACGATCGTATTCCGAGACTTGATCGCAATTATGATCTTGTAGATAGCTGTGGAGGTAGGATTTGTCGAGGGGATGATCGCGGCGACTACGCCCCGCGGACTGGCGATTTCCACGACGCTCTTGCTTTCGCGGACAACACCCACCGTCTTCAGATCTCGGAAATAATTCCAGACATCCACGGCGGCGAAGCGGTTCTTTTCGCGTTTATCCTCGGCTCGCCCAAAACCGGTTTCCTCACACGCCATCCGACCGAGACTTTCCGCGTTGGCAAGAGCTATAGCGGACATAGCCTCACAGATCGCATCGATCCGAGCCTGGCCCATGATGGAGACAGCCTTAAATGCGAGCGACGCGGCCTCAACCGCGTTGCGGGCTTCCTCCTGCCCGATCAGGTCCTTGTCGCCACCCATATTTTCAACTAGGCAATGCGCTCTACAGAGTCATCTCATTGGGCTAAAACAACTTCGCTAACGGCTAAAAATCGGGCGCGCGTTGCATATCCACCGTGGAAACCTAGGCTTTGTTCCGGGTTCGGCTCGTGGGTGTAACGTCGATAGACGTATCCGCAGCTCCCGCTCCGAGCTGGCGGCCCCCACCCTCCAGAGCCTTCTCGTCAGGACTCAGGCCGACCGCGCCACCCCGGGGCAACACGCGCTCCACCTCGCCGTGCGGACGCGGGATGACATGGACGCTTATCAGTTCGCCGACCCTGCGAGCGGCCGCGGCGCCAGCATCTGTTGCGGCTTTCACGGCTCCGACGTCTCCGCGAACGAATACGGTAACGTACCCGGCCCCAATATACTCTTTTCCGATCAGCTTAACGTTTGCGGCCTTCACCATTGCGTCCGCAGCCTCGACCGCGCCCACAAATCCCTTGGTTTCCACCATTCCGAGAGCCTCTAAACTCATTGATTAATCCTCACTATTTAGGTTGATTCCCACTCAGTATAAGTGCACGGGCGACAATGCTCAAAGCTATCATCCACGGAAAGCCTGTGCAAGCGGCAAATTCTTTAGAATCAATTGACAACGCCCGTAAATGAACGATATATTTGGGGACAAAGTTGGTGTTACTCAGGTTTCCTAAAGCACGTTCGATCCGCGGCAAATGTCTTCTACCTTAGGCGAAAAATTGCGGCTTGCCCGTGAAGAGAAGGGCTTCACGATCAGCGAGGTCGCCGAGCAGACGCGCATTTCGTCAATTTATCTGCAGTCGATTGAGAACGACGACTACAAGATACTCCCCGGCGGCATCTTCAACAAGGGTTTCGTCAAAACATTCGCCAAGTTGGTGGGCTTGAATGAGCAAGAGGCAATCGCAGAGTACACTCAGCTGATTTCGGATGGCGAGGGGTCGGAAGAGGACGGTCCGAGGACTTATCGGCCCGAGGTTCTGACGGACGACCGATCATCGTCGTCGATGGTGCCTACGATTATTCTCGCGGTCGTTATACTCGCGATCTTCTCTGCAGGCATCCTGTTTCTTGTAAGATATCTCCGCGAACCGGCGGAACTCGCGAGCAACTCGAACAGCGGGCGCCCTGCGATGGAGATGCCGGGTGTTGAATCGCCATCTCCCGTGGAGCCCCAGGCTCCTGATATGTCCACAATCACCGTCGAATTTCGGGCGGTGTCGGCGGATGTGTCGCTCCTCGCTACGGCAGATGGTAAATCGGTCGGCCGAAATGTGGTCCGTGGTACCGCGGCGGAGTTTTCCGCAAAGGACACGTTGAAATTTAGCTATTCGAAGTCGCTGGCGAAGGCTGTCGAGATGACTATTAACGGCAGGGCCATCAGTTTGCCGATCTCACCGACCGCCGGTCGGCGAAACGCAATTGAGTTTGAAATCAATAGAAACAACTTGGCCAGAATCTGGAGTGAGGGATCGATTATAACTGAGATTCCGCCAGCGGCGGTTAGCTCTAGTGGTCCTACCGCAACGGGAGAAGTAACTCCTAGCGCGGCTGCAACGCCGGTCCGAACCTCCTCTACCCCGACAGTTCGTCCGACGACGGCCCCAAAACCGACTCCGCGGTCAACGCCCGCAGCTGCACCGCGACAGACGCCGCGCCCGGCGGCGACGCCACCGCCAGCAGCGACCAATCGCCCTTAGGCGGTTTGACGGTAGCGAGGTAGGAAGCATTTTGTCCGCGCGTTTGGCTGCGGGCTTTTTTTTATATCCTTATATAGCCGTTATGGACATTAAAACTATTCGCGAAGGTTTAACATTTGACGACGTGATGCTCGTCCCTGCCTACTCCGAGATTCTGCCCGGCGAGGTCGAGACACTCACCCGATTTTCGAGGAATATTGAATTAAATATTCCATTGTGCTCTTCCGCCATGGATACCGTTACTGAAGCGGCGCTCGCGATCGCCCTCGCTCAACAAGGTGGAATCGGAGTCATCCATAAGAACTTTAGCGTGGAGGGCCAGGCCGAGGAGGTCGATAAGGTAAAGCGAAGTGAGTCGGGAATGATCGTAGATCCGGTAACCATCGATCAAAACCGCTTGGTTTCAGATGCACTAGAGATCATGGGCCGGTTCAAGATCAGCGGCGTTCCCGTTGTGGACGGCCAGGGAAGGCTAGTCGGGATCATCACAAATCGCGACCTGCGATTCGAAACTCGGTTCGACATTCCGGTGTCCGAAATCATGACGCCACAGCCGCTCGTAACGGTGCCGGTTGGTACCACGCTCGACGAGGCAAAGGTCAAACTGCAGAAGCATCGAATCGAAAAATTACTTGTGGTCGATGAAAACGGCCATTTGAAAGGCCTCATAACGGTCAAGGACATTCAAAAAGCGATCAACTTCCCGGCCGCCGCGAAGGATGAGCTCGGACGACTGAGATGCGCAGCGGCCATTGGGGCGACGGGCGACTACATGGAGCGCGCGGCAGCCCTGGTTGACGCCCGGGTGGACGCAATTGTTGTAGATACCGCACATGGGCATAGCTCTCGGGTCATCGATGCAGTGAGAAACCTTAGGGCCAAATTTGAGGGTATTGAGCTCATCGCTGGAAACGTCGCGACCGGTGAGGCGGCCAAACTGCTTATATCAGCCGGAGTGGACGCTGTGAAGGTCGGTATAGGGCCTGGCTCGATATGTACGACGAGGGTGGTCACAGGCGCGGGAGTGCCGCAGATTTCCGCAATAGTCGAGTGCGTAAACGCCGCCGCGGGCACGGGCGTGCCGATAATTGCGGATGGCGGGGTAAAATTTTCCGGAGACGTGGCCAAGGCGATCGCCGCCGGAGCCGATAGCGTCATGATTGGATCGTTATTCGCCGGTACCGAGGAAGCCCCGGGCGAGGTAATTCTTTTCCAGGGCCGAAATTTCAAGACGTACCGAGGTATGGGATCGATCGGGGCCATGAAACGGGGTTCGAGCGACCGGTACTCGCAGGAAGAGACTTCCCATGACTCGAAGTACATCCCCGAAGGCATCGAGGGTAGGGTCGCGTACAAGGGGACCGTCGCTGAGATGGTGACCCAGCTCGTCGGTGGACTGCGTTCGGGAATGGGTTACACGGGCTGCAGGAGTATCGCCGAATTACAAAAGAACGCTCGATTTGTACGGATGACGTCGGCTGGTCTGAGAGAATCTCATGTCCACGACGTCATCATCACAAAAGAGGCTCCGAATTATAGGATCGAATCCTAGGTGCCCTTCATTTACCCTTCACTTTTTTGATCGACGGCTCCAGTAGCGGCAGATCCACGATCATCGGATGATGGTCGGAAATGCGGCTCTCGATAGCACCAGTCACGGCATCCAGGGTTCGGCCGAAATGAGGAGCGAAAAGATATGAACCTTGATAATCCGAAGGATCAAAAAGGTGGACAGGTTTAACGAAGATCCAGTCCAGCTTAAACTTTCCGAGGAATTTGACGGGCCGATTTAATCTGAAGGTCGTCACGAAACCTTTCTCGTCACGCTCGTTAGAGTTAGCAAATGTATTGCTACGTCCCTTGGTTGAGCGAGCTGCCTCCCCTCGAAAGTCGATCGATCCGCCATCGTCGAATCGGAAATCCTTTAGCTGTGAGAAAAACCTTCGCTCCTCGTTCGGCATTACTACGGGAATATGCCTCACCGTCGGGTCGCCGTGATTGCGGCCGAACTGTAGACTCGCTGAAATTACGTCCTCGATCAGGCCTAGTCCGAGCAGAGTATTTACACCTGTCCGCAGCCAATACTCGGGCTTTCCGAACCGCTTACTGATCTCCCGCTTAAGATTAGTCGGGGTCATATCCTGGCCCGACGTATTCATATCACCAGCGATAATCACTGGGTTTTTGATCGGCTTGATTATGTCGAGCAATTCACCCAATTGGGCCTGTCGTAGCTTGGGCGTTGTCCTGATTTCGATGTGGGTGGCTGCAATCGTCGCTCGTCCGGAGGGAAACCGCGGGTCGATGATATCGGCCAGCAGCACAGTGCGCCCGCCACGCCTGACTTCGCGAAAGGCATCCTCTCGAAACACCGTCTTGATTAATTTCCGACGGGCCTTCTCGATCATGCTGACATTTTGTTTCTCTTCCCGGAACCAGTCGTACGGCTGATTCTTAAAGGGTATGAGACGAACATTTTCCAGCGGAAATCGGCTCAGAATCGCGGTGCCGTGCAGGCCCCGATAGCGATCGGTATCGAGCGAGAATAACTCGTCGTGGGTTTCCGGATTGTCGTTGAGGTACACAGGACTGAGCTCAACAAATTCAACGCCGAAGGCAAAATGAAAATTTAGCCGTGCGGCTAAGTCGCCGGCAATATTTCGATAACCAGATCGCTTCATCCCCCAGTCGACCTCGTTCAGCACGATCACGTCCGCCGCCCGCAACGCACTAGCCTGATCCAGGATCTCCCTCCGGGCCTCCCTGCCCAACGGAAAACGGTCCGTTCTGAGCAAAGCTTCGAACTTCGCCTCGCTCGTAAGTGCTGCCTCCAAAGCGTCGTATTCTATTCCGCGTTCGATATTCCAATGCGCCACGCGAATGTATTGCCCAAGGGATGCCTGGCTCGACAAGGGCGGAAGGCTAGTATTGGGCCTATTTGTAACAAATGCTACCGAGAGCAGGTTGTCGAGGCGGGACTCCAAATCGGCCGGAAGAGGTCTGTTTATATAAAGTTTCGTGAGTTCCTGATAGGTGAGGAGCCGCTCGTCGATGTCGTTCCCGAATGGGTGGCTCGGCAATACGCATAGCAAGGCGAGGCATAAACATACCACTCTAGAGCCCTGTCGAAGCGGATCGTGCATAAATCCCTTGTATTCTGACGGAATCGTCTTGGGCCATTACGCCAAGCCGGGAGGAGAGACTAACCGAGTGCTGCGGACGCGTCTTCCCATTCCTCGTAAAGAGTTTTGGTTCGCGACTCAACACTTTTCATCTTATCAGACAGTTTGGACAACTTAGGGAAGTCGGCTGCGGTTTTAGGATCCGTCATTTCCTCGGATAAAAGGGCGGCCTCATTTTCGAGCTTCGGAATCTCGATCTCGAGCTCCCTGATTCGTCTTTCGAGTGAAAGTCGTTGATTCTTAGACAGGTTTCCACGTCCGTTCCCGCTACTCTCTTTCTCGCCTTTGGGAAGCTCTTTAGATCCACGGAGCGATGGTATAGCCACGACTTCACGGTCAGCCTTCCAGTCATGGAAATCCGTATAATTGCCGTTGTGAATTAAAACCGACCCATCGTTTTCGAACGAAAGCATTTTGCTTGCTATCTTATCGAGAAAGAATCGATCGTGGCTGACCGCGATGATCGTACCATCGTATTCATCAAGTGCATTCTCGAGCGACTCGCGGCTGGGAATGTCGAGGTGGTTAGTGGGCTCATCGAGGATTAGGACATTCTTTTGCGAATAGATCAGCTTGGCCAGGGCCAGCCGACCTTTTTCGCCACCGGAAAGGGCGGACACGGGTTTGAATACATCCTCGCCGTAAAACAGAAACTTCGCCAGGAATCCCCGCAGCGTCACGTTGTCCGCGCCAGGCGCGACGCGGCGCAGCTCTTGCACGACTTCGTTTCTGGGCTCGAGTCCTTCGAGATTCTGTGAGTAGTAGCCAACATTCGTCTTTGTGCCCCAATGCACCTTGCCCCCCAATTCGGGCAGGCTGCCCATCAACGTCTTAATCAACGTCGTCTTCCCCGTTCCGTTACCGCCTATTATCCCCAGAGCGTCGCCGCGAAGGAGAGAAAAGTTAAGGTCTGCCGCAAGGACGTTTGTGTCGTAGCCGATAGTCAGATCCTCGGCCGTCAGGACGTTGTTGCCCGTCCGCTCTACTTGTTTCAGACCAAAGTTGCCGCCGGACTTTTCGCTCGTCACGGCTTCGATCCGATCCATGCGAGCGAGCAAGGTGCGGCGCGACTTCGCCTGCTTGGTCTTTTGCCCTTCTAAATTCCGCCGAATGAATTCCTGCGTTTTATTGATAAACGCCTGCTGATTCTCGTACTCGCGCAGCTGCTGCTCACGACGAAGCTCTCTCTCGTCTAGATACTGTGAGTAATTGCCTTTGTAGGTGACGGCCAAACCGCGATCCATTTCAATCACGCGGTTAGTGGTGCGGTCGAGAAAATACCTATCGTGGCTGATCACGACATAGGTTTTCTCGTAAACTTTTAGGAATTCCTCGAGCCACTCGACAGCGTCCACATCGAGGTGGTTCGTCGGCTCGTCGAGCAGCAATACATCGGCGGACGATAACAGGAGTCGAGCCATTCCCAGTCGATTCTTTTGCCCACCGGACAGCGTACCGACATCCGACGTCCACGTTTCGGGCGGGAAACCCAATCCCAGTAAAACGGACTCCGCCCGCGCCGCGTAAGAAAATCCGTCAGCTTGCTCATATGAAATCTGGAGATCGGCGTACCGGTCGAGCACGGGCGCCGAATGGTCGGTCTCCATTTGCTTCTCAAGCCGACGCATCTCGGCCTCGATATCGTGAATTTCTTTGAAAGCCGAAAGGGCGGCGGTGTGGACGGTTTCGCCTGTTTCAAAATCAACGTGCTGGTTGAGTAAGCCCAATTTTAACCCGTTAATCTTGATCAAATCCCCGTCGTCGACCGACTCTTCGCCGGTTATGATGCGGAAGACCGTAGTTTTTCCGGCGCCGTTACGCCCGACCAAGCCCACTTTTTCATTAGGGTTGACCTGAAAAGAGACGCCTTTTAGAATCTCGTTTCCGCCATATGATTTTGTAACTTCCTGTAGCCTGAATAACATAAAAAATAGTAGCCGGTTACGGCCGGGTGTCCGAGAGACCCTTGGCCAATAACCGACTACATCAATTGTCCGATCCTCTCAATTACCGTGGCCGGTTAGCGTTGGTCGAGGTGTTCCCCGTATTAGTATTTACAGCGGGCCGGTTCGCCGAATTCGCACTATTAGTCCCCGTCGCGGTGTTTCCGAGATTCGCCGATGCCGCGGCCGTATTTCCATTCGTGTTCGAAGGCGAGCTTCCGGCGCGACGAGCGCCGCTCAGTTCGTTCGGATTCGCAACTACCTTCTGAGCGAGAAAATTCTCAATCTTCGCCTCGTTCATCGCGATAGCTTGATACGACGCGACCAACATCTGCTTTCGCGAATTAATGAGCTGGTCGGTGACCTGCTGACGAATTCCAGGACTCTCAAGCGTCACGGGCTCGTCCTTGTCACTGCGATCCTGGAGCTTCAGAATGTAAAATTTACCCTGCATTTGCGCCGTGGTGATCTTACCGATCCCGAACTCTGGACTCATCAACGCTGCCGCGACATTTGCCGGGAAACCCTGCTTCATCTCTTCTTCGGAAACATAGCCCATATCGCCGCCCTGGAACTTGGTCTGATCTTCGCTGCTCTCACGCGCGACCGAGGCAAAATCTGCTCCTGTCTGAAGGCGTTTTATAATCTCGTTGCCCTTTAGCACCGCAGACTGCTCATCGACGGTCGTGTCACCTTCGCCGCCATTTGTCGGATCAACCACAATCGCCGCGAGCTTGACACCTCTCTTCTTTACGAAGGCTTCCTTATTCCCGTTATAAAACGCCTCGATTTCGCTGTCCTTTGGCGGCTCAATCTTACCCGTTGTCCTCTCGGTCAAACGACGGATGGCGATCTCTCTCCGGAGCGAGTCACGTAGGACGGCCTCAGTAACCCCCGAATCGCGCATTTCCTTATCAATTTGATCGGCAGACTTTCCACTCTCCGTCTTCCGTTTATTAAGTTCAAGCGTAACGTCCTCGTCGGTAATTACGACGCCTTCTTTCTCGGCCTTTTGAAACATCACTTCCTGCTCGACCAGGCTTTGCAGAACCTGGAGCCGCGCTCCAGCGAGTTCGAGGGGCGAGAGTTTGTCGTCCTGGCCTTGCGCCTGCTGCTTCACCACCCGGTCGACCTGCTCCATGGTTATCGTCTTGCCGTTGACCTTGGCTGCAGTCTCATTCGGATCCACCGATCCGCCGGACGACGAGTTCGAAGTTGCCGTTGGACCTCCGCACGCCGACACGAACGCGGCGATCAATACTATGCCGACTAAGGCGAAATACCCTCTACTTTGAATTTGCACGGTTGCTTCTGCTCCTTTGATCATATCCATTATAATTCCCGTTTACTTGACGCGACGCATCGCTTTTGTTATAAATCTTGTTTTGAGTTTTTAAAGGCTCGACTTATTCGTCTGAGCCGAATCGAGGCAATAATATGGCAAAACGCTGCGAAGTTTGCGGGAAAGGCCCGCAGTTTGGAAACAACGTATCTCACGCTAACAACAAAACGCGACGGCGTTTTAACCCTAACCTGCAATCGGTCCGCGTCCAACAGCCCGCCGGTGGTAATGCCCGCCAGAAGGTCTGCACTCGGTGCATTAAAGGCGGAAAAATTATCAAAGCCGCGTAACTTGATTTGAGAATCGGCCGTTCGCTTTAGTTGCCAAACGTACTCATAAATGGGGCGTTTGGCTTTTGTTTTGTGCCGGATCTGGGATCCATCTCACACTGTCGAAGTTAATTGACGACCGCGATGCAATCGATTTCGACTCGCGCATCGCGAGGTAACCTGGCCGCCTGCACTGTCGCCCGCGCTGGTTCATTAGCATCAAAGAAACGGCCATAGACCTCATTCATCTCCACAAAATCATTCATATCCGCCAAGAAAACCGTCGTTTTCACCACATTGGAGAGACTTGTTCCGGCAGCCTCTAGAACTTTACCTAGATTCTTTAACACCTGTTCCGTCTGCTCTCCGACTCCATCGGATACGAACTCTCCCGTAGTGGGATCTATCGGAATCTGCCCTGAGCAAAACACAAATCCGCCCGCCTTGATCGCCTGCGAATAAGGGCCTATCGCGCCGGGCGCATAATCCGTCGAAACCACAGCTTTCATAATATAGTCTGCGTAAAGGCCAACTCAAGCAAAAGGCGAAGTTTAGCAAAGAATCGGGGAAAAGGAAAGTTCATGCCGTGCACATCTACGGCCTATGATCTAGGCATTCACCCGCTCAACCGCGATAACCCCCGGCACATGCTCTATCGCACCGACAACTTTGTCGAGATGTTTCTTGTCGAAAACTTCGACCGTTACTTCGATAATACCCAGATCGTCTTTTGAGATGCTTGCACGCGCATCGCGAATGCCTGTCTTAATATCGGCGATGGCATTTGTGATGCCGGCGATCATGCCTGTGCGGTTTTCGGTGGTGGCCAGAAGCTGCACCGACTGTTTCTGGTTCTCGTCGGTGTGGGCCCACTCGACCTCGACGATTCGCTCTTTGTTGACCATCAGCTGCGACATGTTTTTGCAGCGCTTGTTATGGACCACGATTCCCTTTTCGACTGAGATGTAGCCCACTATCGCTTCGCCACGCAACGGATTACAACACCGAGCACGGTTTATAAGGAGGTTATCGACGCCTTTCACCACTATCGCGTCGTCACCCATCCCGATAAATTTCTTCACCGCCTTGGTCGCCGACTTTAGTCGCGTCTCTTTTTGTTTATCGGGATCGAGCTCGTTAAACTTCTCGGCCCCGAGAAACTTCGCGACGACGTTGCGTGCGATCACCTTGCCGTATCCCACTGATGCAAAAAGATCCTCCCGGCGGCTGAGCCCGTACTCATTGGCAATACGCTTCATCTCCGTCTCGTTGTTGAAGAATTTTTTCGGTGGAATTTGAAAACGCTCCGTCTCTTTTTCCAGGAGCTTGCGGCCTAGGTCAATCGACTCGGTCCGCTGCTCGAGCGAGATCTGATGTCTGATACGATTTCTGGCACGCGAGGTGATAACGAACCCGAGCCAATCACCCGACGGTTTTGAACTCTGAGTGGTGAGTATCTCGACCACATCGCCATTCTGGAGCTCGCTCCGTAACGGTACGATGCGGCTATTGATCTTTGCGCCAGTACATGTATCGCCGACCGCCGAGTGAATTGCATAGGCGAAATCAATCGGCGTGGAGCCTCGCGGGAGTTGAATAACTTTGCCCATCGGTGTGAAGGCATAGACATCCTTAGGATACAAGTCGAGTTTTAAGGTCTCAATGAAATCGACGGAATCGTCCTGTTCCTTAGTATCCTCGACGAGCGGCAGCAAAAGTTTCTCTACCGTTTTCCTGAGAACGTCGAGAGCATCGTCTTCTGCCTGCTGTCCTAGGTTGCTCTCCTTATACTTCCAATGGGCAGCAACGCCTTCCTCTGCGATGTGATGCATCTCTTGAGTGCGAATCTGTACTTCAAAGGGTTGGCCGCCATCGCCAATGACAGAGGTATGCAGCGACTGGTACAAGTTATCGCGCGGAATGGCTATCCAATCCTTAAATCGCTCGGGTATGGGTGTCCAGAGGTCATGTATGACACTCATGGTGAGATAACAGTACTTGCGGTCATTCTCCGTGATGATCCTGGCAGCTATTAAGTCATAGACTTGCTCGATCACGATCTTTTGTTTCTTGAGCTTTTTCCACAGGGAGTATAATCGTTTTACTCGCCCCTGAATCTCCACATACGGCACCTCGTTCTCGACCAGACTCTCCGCGATAGTCGCCTTGATCTGATCGAGCGCCGCTTCTAGTTCTGGACGACGGGCATCGACTTCACTTGCAAGCCGCTTATATTCTTGGGGGTAAAGGTTCTGGAAGCTTAGGTCTTCAAGCTCGCTTCGCATTTTTCCCATACCGAGCCGATGAGCGATTGGGGCGTAAATGTCCAGTGTTTCCTGCGAAATACGCTCGCGTTTCTCCGGTTTCAGATACTCCATCGTCCGCATATTGTGGAGTCTGTCGGCGAGTTTAATCAGAACCACGCGGACGTCGGTAATCATGGCGAGCACCATTTTCCGGACATTTTCCGCTTGCTGCTTTTCCTTGGAGAGATCGCTGATATTTGCGATTTTGGTGAGCCCATCCACGAGAAGCGCGATCTCCGGGCCAAAATAGGATTTGATAGTGTCTAGATCGACGAGTGTGTCCTCGACCACATCGTGGAGCAGCCCAGTCGACACGCTGACCTCGTCCAGCCTCATGTCCGCCAGGATCTCGGCAACCTCGATCGGGTGGACGAGATAGGGCTCACCCGAGGCACGCGTCTGCCCCCTGTGATGCATTGCTGAGAACAGATAGGCACGGCGAATCAACCCGACATCGGCCGTCGGTCGGTTAGCCTGTACTTTATCGATCACGTCCTCAATTCTAATCATCTATAGAAAGAATAATGGATAACCGGCAAAGGATAAAGGATTTCTAAAGAGTAAAGCTGAATCCTATGGGGACCCCCAGTGCTTCCGCGCCTGCCGACCAGCCGTCCGTCGGCAAAAAAAGCGATGCTCAACCGAAAAATTGAGCATCGCTTGATTTAGAGAACTCTCCGAATCCTATTTATTAGCGTTCTTATTTGAGCTGCCGCCGCCGCCAGGAGCTTCTGCCGCGGCCTTGGCCTTACGATCATCTATTTCGGTCTGGATTTTCTTTACGACATCGCTGAGATCGAGAAAGCTCCTTCTCGCCGCCTCGGCCTCCACCTTTAGCCGGTCGCGGTCCGGAATGCGATTGTCCATCTCGGCGAGACGCATTGACTGCACCAGTAGGCTTGCCTTATACGACCGGGCCGACTCAAAAACCTTCAAGAGGTCGAGATTTTTAACGAGGTCAGCATCCGAGAGCCCTTTGATATCCAGAGTGGAAGCGCTTTTAACGGCCGGCGTCTCCAGGCCAAACGCCTGGTCCGAGAGAACCGTTCCCTCATCAATACATTTTTTTAGGGTCTCAAATTCCTCGATATTTGCCGGCTTTACAAACTGAAACGATGGCTTTCCGTCTTTGGTTACAGTCTTTTTCGTGGCCTCAGTGTCGGTAATGTCGTTGGCACACGAGTTCTTCTTCGCCGCAAGCGAAGTAAGGGCCTCCGCACGCTGCTCGTTAGGAATCGACGTGTTCGCCGAACGTTTAGTGACCCAGTCCAGCCATTTATCAGTCTGCTGCAGATTCTCGTATAAGCTGGCGATCGCCTTGTACGAGCTTTGGTCGTTAGTGTTCAGCGCGAGTGCTTTCTGGTACTCACGAATGGCTTCCTCAGCCAATTCCCTGTTCGATCGGTCACCAATATATCTAGAATGGAGCGTTCTGGCTAAAAATAATTGGGCAGTTTTACCCTCGATCGATTCGCCGTTGGGGTCACGAGCGGCTGCGTTGCGGAATAACTGTTCCGCGTCTGGAAATTTACGGCCCTTGTAGGCGTTCGATCCGTCTACCAGATCCTTGCGGGCCATGATACGGTTGTAATACCCGCAACTCGAACCCAAAAATACGGTTATTGCCAGTAAAACAAAAACCCCAAAACGAGAGAATCTCATTATTTGACTCCATTTACTGTCGCCGGAACGGCCGGGAACGAACGACGACAAAGCTCGTATCGAAATGCCGGTAGCGACGAAAATTAATCCGTTAGATCGTCAATCTGTAACCCTATTGGCGATGCCCCCGCTGCTTTGGCAGCGTCGATAACACGCACCACGTCACCGTAGCGGACCGATTTTGGCGACTTCAAGAAGATCGTCTTTTCGACCTCATTCGTGCCCTCGCGGAATACGCCGTTGTTTTCTCGCTCTTTGAATATTTCGCGAAGCCGATTACTGAGTTTCTCAGTATCGGAAACATCACCAAAGTTCTCGTTATTCAGCGTGATACCTTTCGTCTCTTTGCTGATCGCCACAACGAGCGTCAGGGGGTTAGGCTTTACGTTGACCTGTTGCTCGTCCTTCGGCTCAGCCGGCACTTTAGCCTCAAATTTGCTGGGCTTAAGCGGCGTGATGACCATAAAGATGATCAGCAGCACGAGAAGCACATCGATAAGTGGTGTAACGTTAATTTGTGGCTTAGCGCCGTCACCGCCGCCGCCTGTACTCATTCCCATAGCTTGTTACCTGCCTTTACGACGCGGAAGCCGGTCACTAAATTTTGCCGCCTGCCGCGCTAATTACTTGGGCTGCTCGACACCTTTTTTCCGGTCCGCAACGAGTCCGATCTTATCGATATCCTGCTTGCGAATGGTCTCGATTGCCGCAACAACTCGTCCATAATCAACGTCAACACCACTCTTGATATAGACGATGCGTTTCTCAGGCGTCTTGCCTTCCATGCGCCGCTTAATGACATCGCCCAGGGCGTCGATCGGAAACTGTTCCTTCCCGATATAGAAGTTGCTGTTGTCCGGAATTGCGATGATCACTGACGTGTCCTTCGCAATATCGCCATCCTCATCCGGGCTAATCATGTCACGCGGAAGGTTGACCGATACACCTGACTGGAGGAGCGGCGTGACAATCATAAAGATGATCAGCAGCACCAGCATCACATCAACCATCGGCGTCACGTTGATATCCGAATTGTACTCACTTGAACCGCCAACACTGACAGCCATAGCGTTATCTCCTATAAATCGAAACTAGCCGCGAATCTGTTTTCCACGCTGGCGGATAAAGTAGTCGACCAACTCGGAAGCGGAGTTTTCCATCTCGACGCCAAAGCTCGTAACCTTATTCGTAAAGTAATTGAAGAGCCACACGGCGGGAATAGCCACGAGGATACCGAATGCGGTCGCAACTAGGGCTTCGGCGATAGCACCACCAACGGCGCCGATACCGGCCGACTCGTTAGCACGAAGGGCCTGGAAAGCACCGATAATACCAACAACCGTACCGAACAAACCGACGAAAGGAGCCGTCGAGCCAACCGTAGCGAGACCAGCCAAGCCACGCTTGAGTTCGGCGGTTTTGACAGCAATCGCACGCTCAAGAGCACGCTTCGAAGCTTCCATCTCGTCTGCCGTAATGTCGGCATTGCCCTGATGAGCCGCAAATTCTTTTAGGCCTGATGACACAACCATCGCCAAGTGCGAATCCTTGTGTTTGTCGCCGATATTGATGGCCTCGTCGATGTTGCTGTTCTTCAACGCCTGGGCAACCTTAGGCGCATACTGACGCGACTGGGCCTTGGCCTTGTTATATGTCAGCCAGCGTTCGATCCCCACGGCAATCAAATATACCGACTGGATCAGGAGCGTAATGATAACGCCCCAACCCGGAATGGTCAGACTCTTCGCGATATCGTAAATGCCGAACGAAACGCCCTCGCCGGTTAGCATCATGAAGAGATGCGAAAAATCCGTTACGATCAGGCTGCCTAAAAATGTCATGGTTTTTCCTCCAGTGAAATCAGAAACTCTAAAAAAAGATGCAAAGAAAAGCGATAAATGCGGGAAACAGTCTTTTAGACTATTTCCCGCAGATAATGTTCCCTAGGGAACAAAATTATATGTGATCACGCCAGACACCTTGACCGGCTGCCCGGATAAGAGGGTCGGGCTGAACCGCGCCCCGCGAGCGGCTGCCGCTGCCGCCGCTTTTAGCAACGGGTGCCCACTGACAGCTGTAGCAGATATCACGCTGCCGCTTTCGTTGATAAGCACCTGGACGCTGACCGAACCGGCGGCACGCACCGCACGAGCGGCGGCGGGATATGCAGGTTTGGGTAAGCTTGTAGCCTTTCCGTTAAGCACGCCCTGGGAGATCGTCTTTGGCTGCGGCTTCGGCGTGGCTTTGGCCGCTGGTGGAGGCGGAGCCTCTTCTTCACCACCGCCGGTCGGAGCCGTTCCTGTGCTGGCGGAGAGGCCAGCCGTTCCACCGGTCTCCACAACTCGAGCCGCTCCGGAGTCGACCTTGGCGCCAGTGTCCGAGTCGTTCGAACCTAGTTTCGTCATCCGGTCGAGACGCATTTCCTTAACCTGATTCTTGGTGACGCTGGTCACATCGGGTGGTTTGACCGGCGTTTGCATCATGTTTTGAATAAGCTCCTTACGCACGTCGACGTCAGGCTGCTTCTGCTGTTCCGGCTTCTTTTCAGGCTCGGGTGGCGGCTCCTCGTCAGGGACAGGAACCGGTGCGACCAGGGTGGTCAGCGAAAGATCGTCGCCGCCCATTCCGAAGTCCTTGTTAAAAAGATCGACGCCCCATGCCGTCAGCACACCGAGGACAGCGATGATCAGCGTAACCAGCATAAAGCTGCTCCGCCGTTTGTCCTCGTTCATATGACTTTTGGATTCTACTAATTGATCAAGCATCTTATTTCCTCCGTTTGTCCGGTGCCGTGATAGGTCAAGGGTTACGAAACCTTATATAGCTTTAGATGTTATAAACAAAACTCCACGTTGTCACCTCAGACCCGAAACAGAGGCCCCGAGAGGATCCAACATGGAATGCCTGCAAAACTTGAGATCATAGATGCCCGGTCGATAAGTAAGCGACCGGCCCGAGCACGCAACTGTATCGTTAATCCCAACTCATCTCGAAAAAATCGAAATCGAGCCGAAAGAGTTCCGCAAAGAGTTTAATTGACCAGCAACGAAAAGAAGTCTAAAAGACTGGTACTCGAAAGTCAAGAATAATGTCTCCGTTTACCGCGAAACTTGAGGGATCGCGGGATATCTGCGACTAGGCCGACACCATCAGCGGGTAACGGGTCGACGCGTAACGGATCGGCGCGATGTCGATGCCAGCTTCTCGCCGATTTGTGGTACCAGTATCTCTTTCACGCGATTGTCGCCAAGCTTGCTCTGCCACCAAATGGCAATCGGGCTTGCAATGGCAATCGTGGAATAAGTACCCGTGATCGAACCAACAAAAAGGGCGAGCGAAAACCCTCGGAGCACATCGCCGCCAAATAGCACTAACGCCAACACAGCCAGGAACACAAGCCCGTTTGTGACGATCGTGCGCGACATTGTCTGATTGATCGACTGATTCGTTAATTTGTATAGCGACTCGCCCCGGTGGAGCGTTAGATTCTCGCGAATACGGTCAAAGATTACGATCGAATCGTTGACCGAGAAACCGACAAGGGTCAACAAGGCGGCGAGCACGGTTAGGCTGACCTCCCACTGAAATATGGAGAAAAACGCGAGCGTGATCAGCACATCGTGAAACACCGCAATAACGGCACCAGCCGCATAGGTCCAGTCGTACCGGAAGGCGATAAATAACAAGATGCCCACGAGGCCGAGCAGCGTTGCGATAACCGCCTGATTACGGAGCTGAGCACCCGCAACCGGGCCGACCGAGTCAGTACCTACTATCTTGTAGGCGGCGGCAGGGTCATCGCCAAGGGCAGTGGTAGCCTCGGCCTCTGCTCCAAAGCTATTAAGGGCCTCTTTGACCTTTTCACGCCCGAGGTTAACCTGGGAGGCCTCTTGGAGCGCGGCGGGCGGAGCGTTAGGATCGAGCGCTGCTGCGGCCGGCGTCGGAACCGGAGCGGCCGGGGCGTTTGATGTTCCTTCGAACAGGGGCACTTTGATTAAGACCTCGTCGGCTTTATCGGTTGACGCCTGAATCACCGCGTCATTGACACCCTGAGTCTGCAAAGCGGCTCGGATATCATCCTCAGCCGGCTTTTGCTTAAATTTGGCGGTGATCACCGTGCCGCCCTGAAAGTCCACGCCCAGGTTAAATGCGTTCGTACCACCCTCGGTAAACTGACGCCCAATGGCTGAACCAAGGCCTGCGAGCAAAATCACTATCGAAACAAAGATCAGCGGCTTGCGGACACCCATCCAATCAACGTTAATATTCTTGAAAATTTCCAGCATCTCTTAATCTTTGGAGTCGAGCTTTCTATGAGCCTTCGCTCCCGATGAGCCAGCCAAAGGTAAACCTCTGAACGTAAACTAAATACTTAGCGTCTCCATCTTCGCCTTTCGCTGGAGCAGCCACATGAAAATGGTTCTAGACACAAAAACCGCGGAGAACAGGTTTATCAGCAGTCCCAACACCAGCGTCACGGCAAATCCGCGAATCGGTCCTGAACCATACATATACAAAATTACTGACGAAAGGATGGTTGTGATGTGCGTATCGATGATAGTGATGAAGGCACGGTCGAAACCGAGCTCCACTGCCTGCGGTATTGACTTTCCGTCACGCAGCTCTTCACGGATTCGCTCAAAAATCAGCACGTTTGAGTCGACCGCCATTCCTATACCGAGAATCAATCCGGCGATGCCCGGCAGCGTGAGCGTGGATTGGATCATCACGAGGGCGGCGAGCGTAAGCAGCATATTCAGCAGCAAAGCGATCACCGCGTTTACACCGGCGCCGCGGTAATAAAACAGCATGAATATGATGATGAAAACGAGTCCACCGAGGGCTGCCTGGACCCCGGCCCGTATAGAATCAGCACCAAGACTCGGCCCGACTGTGCGTTCCTCTTGAAACTCGATTTTTGCGGGCAGCGCTCCCGATTTCAAGGTCAGGGCAAGATCGTCCGCAGACGATTTTGTAAATCGGCCCGAGATCTGTCCGGAATCGAATATCTGACTCTTGATATAGGCCGCCGACTTGACCTCGTTATTCAAGACGACCGCCATATAATTACCTATATTCTTACCGGTCCAGTCTCCAAATTTCGCCGCACCACCCGGTTTTAGGGAAAATCCAATCTCAAAGTCCCGGTCGCTGCCGGTCCGGGAGATCGCGTTAGCCTCACGCAGCTCGCTGCCGTCGACGATTGCAGGATATTCAACAACGACGAACTGCTTCGGGGCGTTTGGATCGGGCGTTGCGGAAGCCGTTGCAGCCGTCGGTTCGTCGCGGTCGGAGTAGGCCAAAACGCGGCGGTTCGCGGGAATGGTGGCCCCAAGCGATAGTTTCGCCGCTTCTTCCGTCGGATATGTGGTAACCGGCGCGGGGTTTGGCGGGCTGACGACCTTCATGAGGGCGAGTTCAGACTTGTCCCCAACCAGCTTTTTGACACGTTCAGGGTCATCGACACCGGGCATCTGAAGAAGTATCTGTCCAGACGATTCGGCCCCGTACTTCTGAAGCGTCGGCTCTTTAACGCCAAACTTATTGATTCGGCTCTCGATGATCTTGAGTGCCTGATCGACCGCTTGCAATTTCAAAGGGCCCTGTATTCCCGCCGGCATCGACCAACTTACGACGCTTCCGTTAGTATTCTCAGTCCAATTCGTAAAATCGACCTTCTTTTTTACCTCGTCGATCACGGTCTGGGCCTGCCCCGGATCAGATAAATTAAGCGCAACTACGTAGCTGCCGTTTTCGGCGGTAATGACGTTGTCAGTAACTGGTAGTTTCGCATCACGGGCTGCTGTTAAGGCCGCCTGCGCGTTGTTTTCCGTAAGCGACTTAAGGTAATCATCCGTCTTTACCCGCATGACGAGATGGGAGCCGCCTCGTAGGTCGAGTCCGAGATTGATGTTCTCGCGAAGGTTCTGCTGCATGCCAGCAGGCGTGAAGTCGGCGGCAACGGGCGTCCGACGCGGTCCGATAACAAGATAAATACCGATCAGCGTCACGACGATGATAATCGCCGTTCTGATCCAAAGGCTGTTGTTCTTCATAACGGGTCAACTCTAAACGGCAAACATTGAACAGGTAATAACCATTGCGGCTGTGAATTGTGCACTACTCGGCCTTCTTTCCTACGACAGCGGTTTTGCCGACTTCGAGAAAAGATTTTTCGGCACTTTGAATAATAAAGCTCGTGTCCTTTACCTCTTTGATACGTCCGATGATGCCGCCATTTGTGACTACTTCATCATTGATCTTCAGGCCAGTGATCAATTCCTGCAGCTGCTGTTTCTGTCGCTTTTGGGGCAGAATAACCAAAAAATAAAATATGCCAAAGATAAAGACGAACGGCAAAAGCGTCCAGACTATGCTGCTCCCACCGGCTGCCTCGCCTTGAAAAAAGAGAAGGAAATTACTCATTATTATTTAGACCAAAAGACAAAACCCAAATGATATACATTCTCTCGTGCTTTATCAAACCGTCTGGCCGTCGCCAGTAGCCAATTTTTCCAGAAATTCGCGACGATACGTCTGAAACCAACTTCCCTTTATTGCTTCCCTTGCCTGTTTCATCGTGTTCATAAAAAACGCGAGGTTGTGGTGCGAAATTAGCGTCGCCGCTGTCATCTCACCAGCCTGATAGAGGTGGCGCAGATATGCACGCGAGTAACGCTTACAGACGGAACACGAACATGCTGCGTCGAGACCCGACTCATCGGTGGCGAATCGGGCATTCCGAATGTTCAGCTTTCCTGTCGATGTAAACGCAGTGCCAGTTCGGCCGTTTCGGGTTGGAATCACGCAGTCGAACATGTCGACCCCGCAATTCACCGCCTCGATTAAATCTCCGGGAGTTCCAACACCCATCAGATAACGCGGTGCGTCGACGGGCATCTGCGGTGCAAGGAAATCGAGCACTTCGTACATTAAGGATTTTTCTTCACCAACGCTCAGGCCGCCGATCGCGTACCCGTCAAACCCGATCTCAACCGTTCGCATGAGGCTTTCTTTTCTCAGATCGAGATGACCGGCACCCTGAATAATGCCGAAAAGCGCCTGCAGGCCCGAAAAAGCGGAAGCGTCCGAGTGAGAAGATCGACCATGTTGGCCACCGCTTAACACGGGAGGGATCTTGCCTCCTCCTGTCGGTGACGTGTTTGGCTGCAATTCGGCCAGACGCTCTTTTGATCGCTTGGCCCACCGGGCCGTCATCTCTAGACTTGACCTGGTCCGATCGTGTCCAGCATCACCCGGCGGGCACTCATCAAAAACCATGCCGATTTCGGATCCGAGGACCGTCTGGATTTCGATTGAAACCTCTGGGGAAAGAAACTGCTTGCTGCCGTCGAGATGCGATCGGAATTCAACGCCTTCTTCATTCAATTTCCTGAGATCGGTTAGAGAAAACACTTGAAACCCGCCAGAATCGGTCAGAAATGAGCGGTTCCAGGAGGTAAACTTGTGTAGGCCGCCGAGTTGTCGAATTTTGTCAACGCCGGGACGCAGGAAGAGGTGATAGGTGTTACCCAATATAATTCGAGCATCGATCTCTTCTTCTAGCCATTCAAAACGAACGCCCTTAATCGCTCCCTGAGTTCCCACCGGCATAAACACGGGGGTCTCGATGACCGAACGCCGCGTCGTGAGGAGCCCCGCCCGAGCTTCACCATCGTTTGCCTCTACTCGCCAATCAATCGGTTTTATCATCAATTGGCTTTAAGAGGCCGCCTATCGTCCAACCAGCGACCAGATCTCCTCGGCTCCCATCGCCGTTTCCGAAACGATCACGCCTTTCTCATCGACAAGGACCGCGGACGGAGTTCCGTGCATTCCAAGTGTTGCCGATGTTTTATGTCCCGGATCGTGGATTACGGGCGAAGTCAGATGGAGGCCGTTGAGAAACTCCTGATCACCGTCGGTAAATACGACGAGATTCGGCGACCCCGGCAGGCGCTTTTTATCCCATTCACGCAGGTCGTCGATCATATTTACACAATGCGAGCAATGCTGGCTCCAGAAGGCGACCAGTGTCTCGCGGCCATGGAAATCATCGGCAGTGACAGGCTGGCCGTCGAGCGATGTGGTGGAGAATGATGGAATCGACGAACCGATTTTTGATTTCCCGCCGTGTCCGTTCTGATTAAGAAAATAGAATGAATCGCCCGCTTCCGTCAGACGGATCTTCTCTAGCAGCTCTCGAATCGGGGCATCTCCCGTTGCAACCCTGCTCGCGATGCGGCCCTTCTCATCAACCAGTATCGCCGCCGGCGTCCACGGGGCCTTGACGCGCTCGGCAAGCTCCCGCTGCTTTTGCAGGAGAATCCGGCCCACGCCTGAACTGGCAAATTTCTCGATATTATCTTCGGCCTTGCCGTTGCTGATCAGAACAATGTCGACACGGCCCTCCAGATTTTTACGCCACTCGGCAAATTCCGGAACGAGAGCCCGGCATGGATTACAAGTCGGACTTACAAATAAGAACAACACGGGACGGCGAGCCATGCGAACCATCTCGAGCGTCACGGCCGACCCCTTCGTGTCCGGCAGCTCAAAGGAAGGAAAGACGGCCCCGATCGGCAGACTTTCCTGGCTTCGGGCCTCTTCGCGTACGACTTCGCCGCTTTCGCGTGCGACCAGATCCATCACGTCGATCCTGCGGATCAATTGAGTCTGCTGCTCGGAGAGTTTCCGAAGATAAAAGATCACGGCGACGAGCAGGACGGATAAAACTATTCCAAACGCCAACTGAAACACGTCAAGCGTAGGATCAGCCAGGCTGCGGCCCTGTCCCGTTTGCCCACGAACAACCAGCGTCAGAGCGAAGACCGCAAAAACCCCGTTTCGAAAAATGCTCAGCTTGCCAACCGGTGCACTGTGTACCTGGCCAAAACAATGACAATCGGGCGCGTTCCCCTTCGCCATCTGGTATGACATCTGAACGATAAATAAAAGCAGCAGCGCCGACGCCCCGACTGCCGCAAGCCACGAGGTGTCGACATGTAGAAATAGGAGGCCGATCACGATCTCAGCAATCGATAAGGCTATCGACGATGGCAACGCGATCGCTTTTGGAATCCCGAAATCCTGAAAGGCCTTCTCCGAGCCCTTGAGATCAAGAAATTTCGCCACGCCCGCGAGAAGGAAGATACCGACAAGCACTAAGCGAACAATGAGTAGCCACGATTCCATAAACAACCAATTATGAATTTATTACTATTTCCAGAATCACCTTACTCGCGGCTTAGTTTTATGCCGCTCGACGAGGCGTATCGGCGTCGCAAAGAATTCGAATTCCGCGCGAAGCTGATTTTCTATGTAACGCAGATAAGAAAAGTGTAAACCAGCCTTGCCACCGGACGTGAATAGGATAAACAGCGGTGGCCGAATTCCTGCCTGCGTAAGAAATTGAACTTTCAGCCGTGAAAACCCGCCCTTCACCGGTGCCGGTGCTGAACCGCCCTTCGGCTGCAGGATCGCGTCCTCAAAAAATCGATTCAGTCGCGAAGTCGCTACTCGCTGGTTGCGTGCGGTCGCTGCCTGTACGACGAGTGGCAAAATTTTGGCGACGCGCTGGCCGCTCAGTGCCGAGGTGGAGAGTATCGGCGCCCAGTCAAGGAATTTCATCGCCATCCGCAAGCTTCGTTCGAATTCGTAGATTGTGTTGGTTTCCTTTTCCTCGACGGCGTCCCATTTATTGACAACAATGATTACCGAGCAGCCTGAGTCAACAGCGTAACCGGCAATATTCGCGTCCAGATTTGTCACGCCCTCGACGGCATCGATTATCAAAATGGCGACATCCGCCCGCTCTAGCGACTTCCTGGCCATAATAACCGAAAGCTTTTCCGCCATTTCTACAGTTTTGCCTTTTCGCCGGATTCCGGCGGTATCGATAAGCACGAAATCCTGCCCATCAACCGTCAGATAGGTATCGATTGCGTCCCGCGTGGTGCCCGCGATCGGCGAAACAATTACGCGCTCCTCGCCCAATATCTTATTCAAGATAGACGACTTGCCTACGTTCGGACGTCCAATTATCGCTAGTTTGATATCTGATTTGGGCTCTTGCTCCAACTCCTCTTCAAATTCGAGATGGTCGAAGACCATATCAAGCAGGTCGCCGATACCGGTCCCGTGTTCAGCCGAGATCGGCGCGAGCTCAAACCCAAATTGATAGAATTCGCCTGCTTCAGCTTCTACACTTCGAGATTCGACCTTATTCGCCGCGATGATCACTGGCTTGCCCGTGTTCCGCAGCAAAACGCCGAGCTCCTCATCGAGCGGCGTAATGCCGGCGCGCGAATCAAGAACCCAAATAATCGCCACCGATTCGTCGATAGCAAATGAAGCCTGTTTAAATATATTAGCCGGAATGATCGCGTCGTCGTCGGGCACGATGCCGCCCGTATCGACCAGGCGAAACTCCTTCGCCTTCCATTCAACCTCGCCAAACATTCGGTCCCGAGTGATGCCCGGCTGGTCGCCGACAATCGCCCGACGACTGCCGATCAGGCGATTAAACAGCGTGGATTTGCCGACATTTGGTCGGCCGATAATGGCTACTAGGGGTTGCGGCATAACAAGCCGTAGATTTTAGCAGATAGGTGCGATAGTCGGCGAAACGTCGTGCCGTTCGCTCTCTGCGACGGTAGCCGCGAAAAGCACACCAGGAAGCTCGGCCATTACTATTCTTTGGAAAAATGGAAGGCGACGTGGATGTTCAGCTGATTACCAAGAACTTCGGGACGTGCGGACACGGCTTTCATCCGCAGGTTTCCGGTATTTGGTATGGGGACGAGGAAGGAAAGTTTGTCGAGACGGATGATTTCGATAGGATTAATCTTCTTGTCGATCGAACTCTGCACGAGCCGTGCAAAGACGCCGCCGCCGATACCGCCCGATCCGTTGAGGTTGACAGACTGAACTCGTGCCCTACCCGCAATCCGTCCGGCATCCGCGTCGAAATAAAGGTCGATTACCGCGTCCGCGACTCCTGAGACGTCGAGACAACCGAGGAATGGCGGATCGTATTTCGCCGCGAAAACAAGCTTCGCCGTCACCTTACCGCCGACAAGTCGAATCGCACTTCGCAAATTGCCGCTTTCGCGCAAGATGCGAACGGTCTCGCGACATTCCCGCCGCTCCCCGCTGAACGCGGCCCCTTCGATTCCAAGGCCTTCCGGGCCAGCCACCTTTCTCTCGACCGAGCTGATCGGAAACTCGATCTGGCCTAGGTTTTGAAAGATTGAGTCGAGCACAGCGTCGAAGAACGCCTCGTTGAGTGTCAGCGTGACTTCGCCCTTTTGAGCGTTCGCGACCGAGCAAAATAAAAAAGCCGTCATACCGACGGCAATCCACATTTTGAACATTAGTCCACTTCCTTAAAGAAATCGTCCGGCAAATCGACGTTGTAAGTGTTTCTGTAAACCCTGCGAAGTATCTCGCTTTCAACTAGATGCGACGGCAGTTTCGCTCGCATGTCATTCTGAGCCGCCATAAACATTTCCGCGGCCAGCTCGAATCGACGATCGATTCCCAGTCCATCGATAACCTGAAATTGCAGCCTCCTCATTTCCGGCAAGGTGTCTTTCATGATTCAAGGTCAGCTCTACACTCATTCAACAAATCCCTCACTTCGAGTTTCGCCGCCCACGAATCGAGATATTCAGTGTCAATATCGGCCAGAAGAAGGTTTGAAATGTCGGTCATCTGCTTCTCAGACCGCGACGGCGAGGCCCATATCAGTTTCGATAATATCAAATCTTCCAGAGTTATAACGTAGATTTGTTGATCCGCAATCATCGTCGGCCGCCGTCGGTTAAAAGCGTTCTTCTGAAATGCATTGGATTTGCGTATGACGCAATCCACCTTAAAACCAGTTGCGATATTTATAACGTTAAACATTCGCTCGGACGCGACCGCTCGGTAGGCCGATTCCCTCGCTATGTAGTAGTCCTGCTCGAAGGCCTCGACCAAGCGGGAAACCTGGCCGCTTGCCAGATCGAGCACGATGTCGATGTCAGCGGTGTATCGGTAAATGGAATAGGCAAACATCGCCATCGACCCGGTGAGCATGTAACGGACGCCGAGCGACTCCAGCCGTGCTGTGAATTCGTGCAGAATTCTGATGGGAATCAAATCGTTTGCAGGCAGCGTCACAATCCGCTCCTCACAATATCGTGCAGCCGAATCAGCCCGACGCACACGCCCTCGTCATCGACGACCGGAAGCACGGAGATCTGCGAGGGCCGATCTTCCATCGCGCGCAAAGCCTCAAACGCTAGCGCATCGGAGCGGATATGAATCGGCTTCGCCGTCATCATGGATTCAGCCAACAGTGATGAAAATCCGTCGGTCGGAGTGCGCTCTATCACACGGCGTAGATCGCCGTCGGTTACGATTCCGATCAGCAGCGACTCGTCATCGACAACCGTTACAGCACCGAGAGAATGCCGCGAGATCGCGCGAACGACATCGAGCCAGCCAGCCGATGGCGAAACGGTGGGCGGGGCGTGCATCAAATCGGCCACTCGAAGAGTCAAGCGTTTGCCGAGACGTCCGGCCGGGTGGTTGGTCGCAAAATCTTCATCTGTCAAACCTTTTGACTCCATCAGGGCCATCGCGAGAGCGTCGCCGATGGCAAGAGCCACGGTGGTCGATGCCGTCGGTGCAAGATTTAGCGGGCACGCCTCCTTATCGACGGATGCGTCGAGCCGGACGTCGGCCTCGCGGGCGAGCGTCGAGTCGAGGTTGCCGACAATCGAAAGGATCGCCACACCGCGACGGCGCAGCGTAGGCATTAGCGCCAGCAGCTCTTCCGTTTCACCCGAGTTGCTAAGGGCGATGACGACATCTTCGGTCGCTACAACTCCGAGCCCGCCGTGCAGGGCGTCAGATGGATGGAGAAACACGGCCATGGTACCGGTGCTGGTCAGTGTCTGTGCAATCTTCTGGGCGATCACACCAGATTTGCCGACGCCCGTGACAATAACCTTGCCGGTGCACTCGCCGAGGAGTCGCAACGCGGCATCCACCTGGTCTACGGACAGGCGTTCAGCTGCACGCTCGATCGATTGGGCCTCGAGCATCAAAAGATCGCGCACCTTCGACGTGCCCGAGGCGGAATTTTGGTTTCTGGGCGTGGCGGACGGCACGCGGAATTTTACCATAGTCCCGCTGCCGCAACGCATACACCGCCGGGACGCAGAGGCATCGCCGGAACGCGGGCCTCGCCGGAACGCAGGCACCCTTGCCTGCAACGCCGGTTCCTCCGGCGTGAGATCGCCGTAAGCGTCCGGACGGACGCTTTGCAGGCAAGGGTGCCTGCGTTCCGGCCAATCACTCCGGCGTGACGCTGCATCGTGTAAACTATCGAAATGAAAAGGGGCAGCTTGATCTCGCTCACGCCTCGTGGGCTCTACTGCAAACAGGGCGACTTTTATGTCGACCCGTGGCTGCCGGTCGACCGGGCCGTGGTGACCCATTCGCATGCGGATCACGCTTATCGCGGCAGCAAAAATTACCTTGTCGCGACCCCCGGGGAATCGCTCGCCCGCATCCGGCTCGATCCCGAATCCACTATTTCCAGTCAAAACTATGGCGAACAGGCCAGAATCAATGGTGTGGCAGTGTCATTCCATCCCGCGGGACATATTTTGGGGTCCGCGCAGGTTCGGGTTGAGCATAAAGGCGAAGTTTGGGTGTGCTCGGGCGATTATAAACTGACGCCAGACGCCACGTGTGCTCCGTTTGAGAGCGTGAAGTGCCATTATTTCATCACCGAAGCCACGTTTGGCTTGCCCATCTACCGCTGGACCGAGCCGCAGCAGGTCTTTGGCGAAATTAGCGACTGGTGGCGTCAAAATCAGGCGAATGGCAAGGCCTCGGTTGTCTTTGCCTACTCGCTCGGTAAGGCCCAGCGAGTGCTGAACGGCGTCGATCGATCGATTGGCCGCATTTTCACCCACGGCGCCGTAGAACGCCTGACACAGGCTTACCGAGAGGGCGGAATCGACCTGCCCGAAACAACCTACGTTGGCAGCGTCACGAATAAAAAAGAGTTCGCGGGTTCGCTCGTCATTGCACCGCCGTCCGCGCAGATGTCGACGTGGATGAAACGCTTTGGTCCGCAATCTACGGCCTTCGCATCGGGGTGGATGATGGTACGAGGCGCCCGACGCCAGCGGGCCGTCGACCGCGGTTTCGTCCTGAGCGACCACGCCGACTGGCCCGAGCTTATGACGGCCATTCGCGCGAGCGCGGCCGAAACGGTCTACGTCACCCACGGTTTCTCGGGCGAGGTCGTCCGTTGGCTAAACGAGACCGGAATGCTCGCCCAAGAGCTGAAAACGCGGTTCGTCGGCGATGAGGCGGCGGATAACGAGCCGGAACAGCAAGAATGAAGGCCTTTACCGATCTCTACGTCCGGCTCGACCAGACGAGCAAGACAAATGAAAAGATCGAGGCGATGCGGTTCTATTTTGAAACCGCACCGCCAGAGGACGCGGCGTGGGCTTTGTACTTTCTATCGGGGCGGAAACCACGGCAAATCGTGCCGTCGAAACTGTTACGAGAGTGGTCGCTCGAGCTTTCGGGCATTCCGGAGTGGCTTTATCTCGAGTCGCGCGACACCGTGGGCGACGGAGCGGAGACTATGGCTCTACTGTTGCCAAACTCGACGACTCTGGATGATACGCCGCTCAACAAGTTAGTCGAAGGACAGCTCCTGCCGCTCCGTTCGACGGACGCTGAGACGCAGAAGGCCGCCGTAACGGAAGCTTGGGTACGGATGGACTACTCCCAGCGTTTGGTTTACAACAAGTTGATCACCGGAGCGTTTAGGGTAGGCGTGTCGCAATCGCTTGTCACACGTGCGCTTTCACAGCTGAGCGAGCTGCCGACCGATATAATCGCGATGCGTCTGATGGGAGAGTGGTCGCCGAACCCTGCATTTTGGAAGCAACTGCTAAATCCTGAACTCGACACCGATGAAACACCTATCGCGCGGCCTTTTCCTTTCAGCCTTGCCCATCAGATTGACTTCCCGCCACGAGACCTCGGCAACATCAACAGTTGGCAGGCGGAGTGGAAATGGGACGGCATCCGTTCGCAGGTTATCAAACGTCAGGACGAAGTTTTTATCTGGTCACGCGGCGAAGATCTCATAACCGAGCGTTTTCCTGAAATAGAAGCGGCCGCGCACAGTATGCCAAACGGTACGGTCATCGATGGAGAAATTCTGCCGTGGAACGGGGACCGCGTACTTCCCTTCAGCGAGCTGCAACGACGTATCGGCCGAAAGAATCTGACCGCAAAAATCCTCGCGGAGGTTCCCGTCATTGTGCAGTGCTACGACCTGCTCGAATTCGAAGGCCGCGACATCCGGCCGCTGGAATTCAAAATCCGGCGGGAGTTCCTGGAACAGACGTTAGCACTGCTCCCCGGCGAATCGAGCGAGATTTTTCGGCTGACCGAATCGGTCGAGGCCGCCAGTTGGGAAGATCTCGCCGTGCGGCGCGAGCTAAGCCGATCGCTAGGGGTTGAGGGCTTTATGCTTAAACACCGCGATTCGCCGTACCGCG